>NZ_JAGEOK010000057.1 GCF_017573545.1 Actinomadura nitritigenes
TTTCGGCTACCGGCGCCTGACCGTCCGCTACGAACGCCACGGCCACCTGTTCAACGCCTTCCTCGTTCTCGCCGCAGCCATCACCTGCTACAAGAAGCTCACACAACTCCCCACATGAGACACGCTCTTAGGAAGCATTCATGAACCAGGCCGCAGCCATTATCTGCTGGCGACGCCTCGTAGGCTGATGTTACGACCTAAGCGCTCAGGTGGACCATGGCCGCGTAGAGTTGATCCCCGGTCAGTGGCGGTTCTGGAAGCTCGTGCCGGTTCGGGGCCCGGTACGCGTCGATCATAAGGTGCAGGTTGCGCCGCCAGGCGTGCGGCGCGGTGTGGCTGGTGGCTTCGAGAATACGGCCGTTGGCCCAGACCAGGGTGATGATGTCGGCCTCGGTGATGTCCGGGCGCACCTCGCCGTGCCGCTGGGCGCGACGCAGGTTCGCCTCGATGAGTCGGTACAGCCGTTCGTGCATCGCCTCGGTGCGGTCGCTGGCCGGGAACCGCATCGAGACCAGGTCGTTGAAGCCGCGGTCGCCGGCCTGCATCCCGAACAACGATTCCAGAAATGCGCAGAAGCCTTCCCACGGATCGTCCATGTCCAGGGCGCGTTCGGCGGTTGCGACGAATTCCTGAAGTTTCGGCTCGAAGACGGCCATCAGCAGATCGATGCGGGTCGGGAAGTGCCGGTAGAGCGTCCCGATCGCCAGGTCGACGTCGCGGGCGATCTGTTCGAGGGAGGCGTCGACGCCGTGCTCGGCGAACGCGGCCTGCGCGGCGGCGATGAAGCGCTCACGGTTGCGCTGCGCGTCGCGGCGCCGCGGCCGGTCGGGCTCACCAGGGGATTCAACGGTCGGCGGCATGCTCCGAGGATACCTATGTGAGGGGCCCCTCATGTTGTGTTACGGTCGATGAACATGAGGGGCGCCTCACCATCGGTGCGCCCACTCGACCACCGGAAACCGGAGCACACCTATGAGCCTTCCGGACGACCTGAACCCCGCCGATGCGGCCGACCCCGCCGGTCAGATCCTCGGTGGGTGCGTTCGGCGCCCATCCCGACCCGCATCACCGGCGCCGCTCGCTGGTTCTCGGCGTGATTGCCGCGGGCGGCGCGGATCGGCTCGGCGATCGGGGTCGCGTTGATCAGCACCTTCGCGGCCACCTTCGTCCGTGGTGCGCTCATCCGACCCAGGATCTACATGCGCGACACCGCCGTCGCGCCGCCCATCGACGACCCCGTCCGCTCGACCGCGTAGCTCACACCATCGCCCGAACGCCACGGCCCGACCGTTTGAACCGGGTGCCGAAAGAGCTTTTGCGCATGTCGGGCGCGGGCGAGCACGGTGCTCCATAGGAGGTCGTGGATAACGTCATGCGACGCTCCATTCATCTACCTCGATAACAAATCCGATTCATGGGAAGGACGGAACGCGGATGTCGGTAGTTCGAGAGAAGGTTCGTTTCTCCAGCGGCGACACCGAGTGTGCGGCCTGGCATTATCCGGGCTTCAACGGCGGCTGCGTGATCATGGCGGGCGGGTTCGCGGTGACCAAGGAGCCCGGCACCGATCCATTCGCCGAGCGGTTCGCCGGCGCGGGGTTCACCGTTCTGGCCTTCGACCATCGACGGCTGGGGGACAGCGGGGGCGCGCCGCGCCAGGTGGTGCGGATCAGGGACGAGCTCGCCGACTGGCGAGCCGCGATCGGGTTCGCGGCGACGCTGCCGGGAGTGGATCCGGGCAAGCTGGCGCTCTGGGGATTCTCGCTGTCAGGCGGCCACGTCCTGCGCATCGCGGCAGGCGACCGGCGGGTCGCCGCAGCGATCGCGCAGACGCCCAATGCCGACTGCCAGGCCATCGTGCGCAATGCCGCACGCCACCAGACGCCGCTGGCGATGCTGCGGCTGACCGGCCTGGGCGTCCTCGACGCCCTGGGTGGCCTGTTCGGCCGACCGCCCCTGCTGGTCCCCCTCAACGGCGAGCCGGGCAGCGTCGCGTTCCTCACCACGCCCGACGCCCAGGACACCGGCCAAGCGCTCAACCCCGGCAACCGCTACCCGCAATGGCAGCAGGCCGCCGCCGCCCGTTTCGCGCTGTGGCTCGGCTTCTACCGGCCAGGCCGCCGCGCCTCCCGAATCCAGTGCCCCCTGCTCGTCCTCGTCTGCGACCAGGACACCTCAGCCCTCGCCGCACCGGCGGCCGCCGCGGCCGACCGCGCCCCCCGCGGCGAACTCGTACGGTTGCCCGGCGGGCACTACCAGCCATTCCTGAGCGGACACGAGCAGGCCGTCACCGCCGAACTGTCCTTCCTGCGCCGCCACCTCCTGGACCGGCCACCGGCCGATCCCGACGACACCACCGCAGGCACCGCAGCCCACCGACCGGAGTGAACGAGACGAACCCATCGGCGCGGTAGATCAAACACGCCTGCGCCGGCGGCGTCCCTACCAAGGAACGGCACGGCGCGGTGCCGCTCTAGCCAGGTGCGGAGGGGCGACCGGGTGTTCGGGGCCGCCGCAGGGGAGACTTCCGATCCCCCCGGCACGAAGCGGAGCGCATACATGTTCCGGCTCCTGGGCGAGGAGCGGCCTGGACCATGCCGGTAGGTGTGTTCAGGGGGTGGCCGGTTTGCGGGCGGTGAGCAGGCGGGTCGGGACCCACGGACTGCCCCACCACGCGCGCCAGCCGAGGCCGCGCACGCGGATGTCCTGGGCGTTCAGTCGGGCCAGCGCCGCAGCGTACTCGCGAGGGGTTCGCGCCAGGTCGGCGATCAGCAGGCGGCCGCCTGGCCGCAGCACCCGGTACGCCTCGGCGATCGCTCGGGCGCGGGCGTCCGCGCCGAAGATGGTGTGCACCGTCAGGCTGGACACGACCAGGTCGAAGCTTGCGTCCGCGTACGGGAGTCTGCGCAGGTCACCTCCTTGCACGTGGACGCGGTCGGCGACGCCTTCGGCGCGGGCGTTGCGCAGGGTCGCCGCCGGGGTGTTGCCGGACTGGTCCCGTCCGCGCCACAGGTCCACGCCGACCGCCTGGCCCTGGGGGAGGCGCCGGGCGGCGGCCAACAGGACGGCGCCGCGTCCGCAGCCGAGGTCGAGCAGCCGTTCGTCGCCACGCAGGTCCAGTTCGTCCAGCACGTCCCGCCAGACCAGGAACTTGCCGCGAAGCGTGGCGTGCAGGCTCAGGGCCAGGCATCCCGCCAGCAGGGTGCCGGAGACCAGCGCGGGCAGCGCGGCGGCCAGATCGGCGGTAACCGCCATCACCAGCCCGGTCACCCAGAACCCCAGCACGACCAGGCCCACGAAGCCGAACCCGTAGGGTGCATCCATCCCGTATCGAGCGCCAGGCATCCCGCCACTCTGCCACGAACCGGGCGCTCGGGGGCTGGCTACGACGCAGTGGTCCATTGCCGACCAGATCGCCGCTGAGTACCCATCGCCGTGGTGACGCCCGACCCGGTCTTCATCCGTGACGGCGACGTGTGGACGGGCGCCGGGCTGAGCGCGTGCCTGGACCTGGCGCTCGCGCTGGTCGCCGACGACCCCGGGCAGGACGTCGCGCTGCGCGTGGCACGGCAGCTGGTCATTCACCTGAATCTCGTCGCCTACGTGGCCTCCGGCACCTGAACCAAGGCCGCTTTCCGGAATGCGCTGGTCTGCCGAGTTGAGGATGTTTGCGGGAGCGTGGTCGCGATATCGGTCGTGCCGATGAATTCTGTGCGGATCCGTGGTCGATACGGCTGGACACCGACAGCGGTAGGCCTGTGCTGGAAACGTCCAGCGCGGGAGGCAGCGCGTGGAGGCAGTGATGAGCGTCGACGATTCCAAGCAGGAGCACACCATCCGGACTGGCGAGCAGAGGATGCGGGTGGGCGGTCCCAGGGTGTTGGTGACGGGGGCGAGCATCGCGGGCCCCGCGCTGGCCCACTGGCTGCGCCGGTGGGGAGCCGAGGTGACCGTGGTGGAGCGGGCTCCTGAGCTGCGTCCCGGCGGGCAGGCGGTGGACGCGCGCGGGGTGGCCAGGGAGGTCATCGGGCGCATGGGGCTGGAGGCGGCGGTGCGGGCGGCGTGCACCGACACCGCCGGCGCGCACATCGTGGACGCGGACGGGCGAGTGCTGGAGACCTTCGGTGTCGAGGACGACGGTGGCGACGGGTTCATCGCGGACATCGAGATCCTGCGCGGGGACCTGTCCCAGGTGCTCTACGACGACACCCGCGACGGCGTCGAGTACGTCTTCGGCGACCGGATCGCGGAGCTCGCCCAGGACGCGGACGGGGTCGACGTGGTCTTCGCGGGCGGCGACCGGCGGCGTTTCGACCTGGTGGTCGGGGCGGACGGGTTGCACTCGCCGCTGCGGGCGATGGTCTTCGGACCGCACGAGCGGTTCCTGCGCCACCTCGGACACGTGCTGGCCTTCTACAGTGTGCCCAACGAATTCGGGCTGGACCGCTGGCTGCTGGAGTACCAGGACCAGGAGTCCGGGCGCTCTGCCCTCCTGCGGCCCATCCAGGACGCCACCCGGGCGATGGCCATGTTCTACTTCGCCTCGGCCGACTTCGACGTCGACTACCGTGACGTCGCGGCCCAGAAGGTCCTGTTGCGTGAGCGGATGGCGGGCCTGGGCTGGTTGACCCCGGACATCCTCGCGCACCTGGACGACACCCCGGACTTCTACCTCGACCAGGTCGCCCAGGTGGTGATGGACCGCTGGTCGAGCGGACGGGTGGGGCTGCTCGGGGACGCGGCGTTCAGCTCCTCGCCGATGTCGGGGCAGGGCACCGGGCTGGCGCTGGTCGGCGCCTACGTGCTGGCCGGAGAGTTGGCCGCCGCCGGCTGGGACCCCGACGCGGGGTTCGCCCGCTACGAGGCGCGGATGCGCTCGTTCGTCGAGGCCAACCAGGAGATCGGCCGGTTGAACGCCCGTACCCGCGACGTCCCCGGGCCGGACGCCGAGCCGCGCCCCGATTTCACCGGCGAATGGTTCACCGAACTGGTCGGGCGCGCGATCAACGGCGTCGAGCTGCCCGACTATGCGGGGGTGCCGGACTCCGCAGCCCCGGCCGGATCGCCGATCGCCTCGTCGGCCAGGCCGTAGGTGTCACATAACGTGCCGAGAGGGACCACGCTTCGGTGGGACACTGCCGGACGACCTCCGCTCATGCCGCCGGGAGGCGCTTGATGCCGGCCCTCCGGGCACCGGCTGGTTGAGGCAATGGCTTGCAAGGCGATCAACGACCCGGGCGGCTACTTCGGCTGGAACCTGGGCGCCCCTCGACCAGTTCTTGTCCCTGCCGACTCTGGCACTCCGCAGGTGATCTACGCCGCGCACCGCAGATGAAGCTGGCACTCAGGCGGAGTCCCGGCGGCACCCCGCAATTGCCGCGGCTCGACTGTCAATCCTCGTGGTCCTTTCGCGGGGGAGAGGGGCACCGTGCCGGGACGTCGGCTGGAGGGTTAGAGGGTGAGGGTGCGGAGGTCGACGGACTCGGCCAAAAGGCGGGCGCCGGTGTCGTTGAGGTGCATGCCGTCGCCGCCGTCGAGGTCGGGGCGGATGAAGTCGGGGTCATCGGGGTTCTCGACGGCGCGGGCGACGTCGAAGACCGAGTCGAAGAGGTCCGTGGTGCGGATCCAGTCGTTGACGCGGCGCCGCGCCGCCAGCCCTTCCGGGGTGCTGACGCCGGGGTAGACGGCGCCGGCGAAGGGACCGATCGTGGCGGCGAGGATCTTCAGGCCGGCGGTGTGGACGCGGTCGGCGAGGCGGGTGAAACCGTCGATCAGGTCGTCGGACGTCGCGGGCGGCTGGCCTGCCATGCCCGGCAGCCCGAGGTCGTTGATGCCGAAGTGGACCAGGACGTGTGTGGCCCCGGGCACCGACAGCGCGTCGCGGTCGAGCCGGGCGAGGGCGTTCTCGCCGATCTCGTCGACGAGCAGCCGGTTGCCGGCGATCCCTTCGTTGACGACCCAGCCGCGGTCCAGCCGCGCGTTGAGGAAGTCCACGGACCGGTGGTCGGTGTCGGGAGTGCTGCCGACGCCCTCGAACCAGGAGTCGCCGAACGCGACGGCGATCGCGGTGCCCTCGGGGGCCAGGACGTCCACGCCCGTCACGTAGAACCTGGCCTGGACGTGGTCGGCGCCGGGCAGGCCAGGCGAGGCGGTGAGGTCGCCGTCGGCGGCGTAGGCCGTCTGCATCGGCATGTGCGAGTAGGTGGCCAGGCCGGTCTCGTGCGGCAGGTAGAGGCTCAGCGCCAGGGCGGTGCCCGCGGTGACGGGCAGGTCGACGGGGTCGCTGACGGCTTCGCCGCCCGCCGGGACGGTCACCTGCGCCGCGCCCGAGAACCGCAGGGCGAGGTCGGTCTCGGGGACGATCTCGTCGCCGGCCTTGCGCACTGCGATTCGTGCTGCGCCGATCGTCAGCGGGTCCCGCCCGTAGCGGTTGCTCAGCCGGACGCGCAACGCCTCGCCGCCGCCCGCCATCCGGAGCACCTGGCGGACGGTCTGGTCGGCGAAGCCGCGCGGCTCGTTCAGCTTGATCTGCTCGTAGGGGCTGATGACGCCGGTGCGGAAGCCGGCCACCCAGGTCCGGCCCGGTGTGGGCTCGGTGCTCGTGCTCATGACGCCCTCCAAATAGTTGACGCGAGGAATATTGATGAAGCAAGCATGAGGGCAAAATATTCCCCATGTCAACTATCCCGGCATCAAGCATCGACGGTAGGGTCGAGGCATGGACGACCTGTTCGCCGATCCCCGCCTGACGACGATGGGACTGCTCTTCGAGGCCCATGAGGGGCTGCTGACCAAGCTGGAGCCCGTCTTCAAGGAGCACGGCATATCCGGGCTGGACCTCAACGCGTTGACGCGGCTCAGCCGCTCGCCCGGCCGGCGGTTGCGGATGAGCGACCTCGCTACGCAGACGTCCCTGTCCACCAGCGGGATCACCCGCCTGGTGGACCGCCTGGCCCGCGCCGGCCTGGTCGAGCGGGCGCCCTGCCCCGACGACCGTCGCACCATCTTCACGGTCCTCACCCCGAGCGGCGCCGACCGGCTCGCCGCCGTCCTGCCCGACTACCTCGCCGTCATCGACCGCTGGTTCACCGGCCTGCTCACACCCGAACAACTCACCGCCGTCGTCGACGGCCTGCGCATCATCCGCGACGCCGCTCGCCCCGAGGCCACCCACACCTCCGACTGAGCAGTGAGCAGGACCCCGTCCGTCCCCGGCGGTTTGGCATCGCCGCCCGGTTACGATCACGTACTCCGATCGACGCCGGGGGCAGCTCCACGTCATCATCGAAGCGTCCGAGTAGAACCATGCCGCCCCGGTGCGGCGGCCGCCACCCCTTGCACCAGCCGCTGAAGCTCGCCCCGACTCCAGCGCCCGGCTGCTTGAGCTGATCGGGTTCGGCGGCGTGGCCCGCGACGGTGAGGTCGTCACCAGGGCGACGCCGGCCGCCACGCCACGGGCTGCCGGCCGCCGGTGGATCGCAGGGCATATCGATAGGCACGTCACGTCTGTGGCCTACGATGCCGGCGAACTGCGGCATCACCGGCAAATCGACCCGCACCCGCGCCTGGATGTGAGCCTCGCATTCGGCCGCCAGGTAGATCTCTGCGGCCTGGGCAACGGTTTGAGACGGCGCATCGCCCGAGGGCGGTAGGCATGTGAGGAGTATCGGAACGTCCAGGAGCGGCAGCGGCTGGACCTACGCTTCGGTTTGATCGCTCGGCTCCTTTGGCCTGGTCACGGCTCCGACGTTGCCGGGCATGCCAGTGGATTTCTTGTCTGATGAGCAGGCGGCCAGGTACGGGCGGTTCGAGGTGGAGCCGTCGCCGGGTGAGCTGGCGATGTTCTTCCGGTTGGATGAGCGCACCTTGACGCACGCCCGGTCGAAGCGGGCACCGGCGAATCGGCTGGGGTTCACGGTGCAGTGGGGCGCGGTGCGGATGCTGGGCGCGTTCGTGACCGAGAACCTGTCGGCGGTGCCGGAGGTGGTGGTGCGGGCGGGGGAGGGGAAGGCCACGGGACCGGTCTCACCGACCGCTGCTGAGCACGAGGTCGGGGATAAGCCGCCCGAACGCCGTACGACCCCACTGAGATTCTCGGCTCCAGCGGCGCGTTCGAAGGCCTGCACGCGCTCCTCGGCGGCGCCGAGCTGCTCGCGCCAGCCCCATGGCCGGCGATGCGGCTGCCTCGTGTACTCGCTCCCGTTCGTGGCCGACAGGGCCTACCAGGACTGCGGGCGCGCACATACTGCGCCGTACAAGGGACGTGAGAAGGCCGAGCCGCAAAAGGACGCCAACCGCGCACACGTCAAACTCCGCGGACCGGCGAACGAGCGAATGCCCAGCTCAAGTCATGGAGAGTCCTGCGAAAGCTGCGCTGCACCCGCCTCGTCAACGCCGTCCACACACTGCAACTCCGGGAAGCCGGAGCAGGCTGGAAAAGGCTCAGTGCGTCAAGGGCGACTATGGTGACGTTGATATGTTGTTGGACTTGGCTTGACTTCCTTTGGTGACCGCCTCAATTGTCTCGATCTCAAGCCATCTCACTATGCAAGAACTTGGCCACCTCTTATAGGCGACCGGGCGGTAGTCGCGTACTCTCACAAATCGTGCGTTTTAGGCTTATCGTCAAAAGAGAGTTGATCGAACGTGCATACGTAGGCTCGCAGGAGCCATGGCGCCTCTGCATGCGAAGACGATTAGGTGTTGCGGGCGATTCAGCCCGGGCGGAGCAACTCGGATCAAGTGGCTTGACCATTAAGGGGAGCCCTCTTTGACCAGTCATCAAGTGCAGCTGTTCCTCCTGGACGTAACGTTGATCCTGGTGGTGGCGCGCGGGCTCGGCGCGCTGGCCGGGCGTGTGGGGCAGCCGGCCGTAGTAGGCGAGATTATCGCCGGTATTCTGCTCGGGCCCACGCTGATGGACGGCGCGATCTCGGACGCACTGTTCCCCGCTGACGTGCGGTCCTCGCTTACGGGGATCGCGAATCTCGGTCTGGCTCTGTTCATGTTCGGCGTCGGGCTCGAAGCAGACGCGGGCGCGCTGCGAGGCAGGGGACGGCTGGCCATCGGCGGACTTCTCGGAGCCAACCTCGTCCCTCTCGCGCTGGGCATCGGTCTGGGGTTCTACCTGCTGTCCGGTTATTCGGTGCGAGGCGCGTCGCCGACCGCATTCGTGCTGTTCATCGGTCTGGCCGTCTCAGTGACGGCCTTCCCGGTGCTCGCGAGGATCATCGAGAGCCGGGGGTTGTTCGCCACGGAGCTGGGCGGACTGGCGCTGGCGATCGCTGCCCTGGTCGACGTGGTGGCCTGGGCTGAGCTAGCCGTCGTCCAGGCCATGGTCGGTGGCGGAGCAACGTTGTGGCGCACAGCCTTGTTCATCCTCTACGGGGCCGGTGTGCTCCTCGTCGTCCGGCCCGCGTTGCACAGGCTCATCCGCGCGGAGCGGAGCCAGCGGGCCCCCGCGGTGTGGACCTTTCCCCTGATTCTGGCAGGGGCGCTGCTGTCCGGTGCGGCCACCGAGGCGATGGGCATGCACTTCATTCTCGGTTCCTTTCTGTTCGGCATGGCCGTGCCGCGCACCAGCGGCGGCGCATTGCATGCCGACATCAGCGACGGCATCGCCCGGCTCACCTCGGTGCTGCTGCCGGTGTACTTCGTGGTCGCGGGGCTGCAGATCAACCTGACGTCCCTGAAGATCTCCAGCCTCTGGCAGTTCGGCGCCATCCTTTTCGTCGCGGTGGTGAGCAAGCTTGGCGGGACCTACCTGGGGCTGCGGACCCAGGGCATGTCCGCGCGGCCCTCAATGGCCATCGCAGCCCTGATGAACACGCGGGGGCTGACAGGGCCGATCGTCGTAGGAATCGGCCTGCAAATGCACCTTATCGACGGCGAGTTGTACTCACTGATGATCGTCATGATGCTCGTCACCACCCTGATGACCGATCCGTTGCTGTCGCTGACGTTCCGCGGCACAGTGAAGATCCCCGGCTCCATCCGCGAGGGCGGAGAGTCCGCGGAATTGCAAGTGACAGGGCGGCCCTGATGGGGGTGCTGTTCGAGTTCCAAGCGAGGGGCTCCCGCCGCGGCCAGAGTGCTGTAGATGCCGGATGAGGCGACGTTGCCGCCGAGTCCACGCCGCGCCTTCCTCAGTCTGCTGTTCGACTACTACACGCTCGCCCGCCGGCCGACAGGCCCGCGGAGAGGATCGGAACGACCTGTAGCGACTGAGGTTTTCTCAACCAATACGCAAGAGGTCGTGCGCCCTTCGTGCTTGCGGCGACCCGGGTAGGCGCGGGTTCGGTCGCCTCAGGCCTCCGCGTCCGTCATCAGGGCCCGGAACTCGCGGAGCAGGCCGATGCAGATGTCGGCGAAGGAGCGCTGCTCACTCTCGTGCAGCCACTGCGAGAAGGCGATGCCGAACACCGTCACGCCTGAGTGCGCGGCCAGGGTGGCGGCGGGCTCGTCGACGCCTCGCTCGCGCAGGGCTCCGGCGAGTGCGGCGGCGAGGTCGGCAAGCTTGTTCCGTTCGCGTTCCTGCAGTGCGGGGTTCTGGTCGATCACGCTCTGGCGCATGCGGGAGTGGGGGCGTCGCTCGTCAGGGAAGAACTCGGCGGCGCTGTGCAGGGCGCACGCGGCGATCGCGAGCGGGGACGCGTCGGCCGGCGCGCCGTGCACACCGTCCAGGAACTTCGCGACGAGCGCGTCCTGTCCTCGGAACAGGACCTCGCGCTTGTCCTCGAAGTGGCGGAAGAAGGTGCGTTCGGTCAGGCCGACGGCCTGCGCGATCTGCGTCGCGGTCGTCTGCTCGAACCCCTGGGCGGCGAACAGTTCGAGCGCGGCCTTCTGCAGCCGGTCAGCGGTTCCGGGTTCCCAACGCGCCATGCCGTGGAGTGTAGGTGATGACAGCTGCTGACTTCACGCGTATGGTGATGTCCGTTGCTGACGTCAGTCGCTGACGTCGATTTCGATCCTGGACACCCAAGCGCTCCGCCCGGCGGCGGGGCGTCGAGAGAGGCCGATCACCTATGCGCGTCTTCGTTACCGGAGCCACCGGATGGATCGGCTCCGCCGTGGTCGACGAACTGCTCGCCGAGGGCCACGAGGTCACCGGCCTGGCCAGGTCCGATGCCTCCGTCGCAGCCCTCAGGGTGAAGGGGGCCCGCGTGCGCCGCGGGGGCCTCGACGACCTCGGGAGCATCCACGGCGGAGCCGAGGAGGCCGACGCCGTCATCCACCTCGCCAACAAGCATGACTGGTCGGACCCGGTCGCCACGGCCGCGGCCGAGCGGGCCGCGGTCCAGACCATCGGGGACACGCTCGCCGGAAGCGGCCGGCCGTTCCTGCTCGCCTCGGGTGTGGCCGGACTTGCCTCGGGCCGGCCCGCCACCGAGCACGACACCTCACCCTTCCACGGCCCGGACTCGCCCCGTGGCGGCAGCGAGAACCTGGCGCTCGAGTTCGTCGACCGCGGTGTGCGCACCGTGAGCCTGCGCTTCGCGCCGACGGTGCACGGCGCCGGCGACCACGGGTTCATCGCGGTCATCGCCGACGTTGCCCGGCGCAAGGGCGTCTCCGGTTATCCCGGCGACGGCACCAATCGCTGGGCGGCGGTGCACCGTTCCGATGCGGCCCGCATGGTTGCGCTTGGCCTGGACCGTGCGCCGGCCGGCAGCCTGCTGCACGCGGTTGCGGAAGAGGGCGTGCCGACCCGCGAGATCGCCGAGGTGCTCGGGCGCGAACTCGGCCTGCCGGTCAGCTCGATCGACCCGGACGACATCGGCGACCACTTCGGGTGGATCGGCCGGTTCTTCGGCGCGGACTTCCCAGCGACCAGCGAGATCACCCGGAGAATGCTCGACTGGGCCCCGGCCGGACCAACCCTCATCGAGGACCTGGAAGCGGGTGCGTATTCGGCGCGGTGACCGCGTCGGCGCCGAAGCGGCGCAGTCGGGCCACAGACCCGCAGGCCATGAGGCTGGAAGTGATCACCACTGACGTTCTGTCAGCGTTGATCACTTCCAGATTCCGTTGAGGACGAGGGCACCGCGGGCGATGTCGCCGATCCGACTGGGGCTGACGGTGACGTGCTGCAGAGTTCGCCAGCGCTGCTTGAGCTCTGCGGCAGCGCGTTCTCCAAGAGCTCGGACGCTTCTGATCAGGTTGTTCGTGGTTCGTGTGTCCACGTGCAGGGCCTGCTCGGAGCGACCCTTCGGGCGTCGCACCGGGACGAGAATGCCGATCCCGGCGCCGATGTAGCCCTTGTCCGCGAGGGTGGGCAGGCCATCGGCCGCCGCCTTGCAGAGGGCGGGATGCGCGTGGATGCGGGCGGCGGTGATGTCGGGCGTGGAGCCGGGCTCGACGTCGGAGACCCACAGCGGGGTGCCGTCGGGGCCGGACAGGAATTGCGCGTTGCCGCCGAATGCCTTGTGTTTCTGGCTGAACCACAGGTCGTTGCCGTTGTCCCGGACGCCGGCGAGGCGGTTTGATTCGATCAGCATGCCGTCGAGGATCACGTGGGTCATGCCCTCGCGTCGGCAGTGGTCCAGGACCTCGTGCAGGTCCGGGGCCTGGGCGGCGAGGACGTCGATGCCTTCGTGCAGGTAGCGGTAGCCGGTGGCCTGGGAGACGCCAGCGTCGCGGGCCAGGCAGTGCACGCAGCCGCGCTCATGGAACCAACGCAGCACCAGCACGGCCTGGCGGAACGGGCCGGGCGCGCGGCTGCCGCGTGGAGTGCCGATCCGCCGCCGGTGCGCGGCCAGCAGGCGAGAGAGGTAGTCCACGACGTGGCGCGGGACATCGAGCGTGGCAACATAGGTGACCAACGTGAAGCCTGTGGTGGTTACGGACATGATCTTGTGGTGAGACCTGTCCTACCAGAGGCTTTACGTCTCTTCACAGTCGGGCACGGAACGTCCGACCTGCTCATGCATGGGGTGGTTCACACTTCTTCGCGTAGATCATTTCGCTGAGAAAACGTCACTGGCTCGGGAGAGCGGGGCGGGTGTCGCTGGGTTTGCGGGAGCGGCCTTTTTGGGCGGGGTTTTCCGGACGGCATCGCGGCAGGTCGCTGGGGTGTCCAGGACAGTAGACGTTTCCAGACGCCTTGGAGAGTGGGATGGCGAAGCGGCCGCCGAAGGGACTGCCGCCCGAGGACCCATCGGCCGGGCGCCCGGCCGAGGCGGCGGCCGGGTCTTCGCCTACACGCGGGTGTCCACATCAGAACCCCCGGCTCCAGCTCGAAGTTCTGGCAGTTCGATCGGTGGGGCCGCTCGGCCGGGCACGTGCTGACTATCGTGACCGAACTGCGCGAGCGCGGTGTGAAGGTGATCAGCCTGACCGAGAACTACGACCTGGACAGCAAGGAGGGCCGGTTCATGTTCGCGGTCCTCGCGGCGGCCGCCGAGTACGCGCTCGAGCTGCGGGCCTAGCGTCAGGCGGAGGGCATCACCGCGGCCAAGTGTCGCGAGGCCGAGGGCCGGATGCTGCCGGGAAGGCGGCGCATCGGCCGGCCCCACGTGCTGGGCCCGGCCGAGCTGGACATCCTCCACCGCCTGGTGGACGAGAGCGTGTCGGTGACCGAGGCCGCTCGTAGGCCGAAGATCGGCCCGTCCACCGTCTACGGGGCGCTGGCGGCCGCCAGGCAGAACAACCCGGCCGCACTGGGGAAGTGAGTGACGGAGCGGCGGAGCTCAAGGCCTCAGCCAGCCTGCTCCAGGTCGCAGGAGCACCACCAACGGCCGCTTGAGGTGGGCTGTGCCTCCAGGTCGGTCGGCGTGATCTCGGGGTTGCGGCTGGTGGTCAGCGTGCCGCGCTGTCGCCCTTCCTGCCGTCGGACAAACCCGAGAGCCAGGCATTAAGCGGTGGTGTCTCGGGCATCGCCTTGCTTGGATGCCAGCGTGGCGCTGGATGTGGGGCATCTCCTGGCGGAGCACGACGGCACGCTGCGGGGTCACGTTCGAATGTTTCCGCGGCTTGGCACCGTCGTAGAGCGGATCGGCCCGCTGAACCTTACGCACTACGGCACCCACTGCGTCGTCGACCACCGTCCACTGGAGGCGGAGGACTCGGCTTCGGTCACACGGCTTGTCCGGCAGGTACAGGCATCCGCAGCCGCGCGTGCGGAACCTGTGGAGTGGCGTGTGTTCCACCACGACGCAGCGGCGTCGCACCTGAGCATCGCGCTCGACGCGGCCGGCTTCGCCGCAGGTTGGGAGCGCAGTGTCTTGGTCGGTGAGGTCGCCGAACTCGACTTCCCCGAGCCGGAGCCGGTGTGGGAGGCCGGATCGGTCCGATGGGATGAACCGCGGGCGCAGCAGGCACTCGACCTTGCGGCCCGAACCGGCCCCCACCGGGTCCCCTTGGCGACCTGGCACGCAATGCGCTCCATCCCGTACTGGGACGTCGAGGTCGGTGTGCTGACCCACCGCGGAACGGTCCTCGCAGCCTGCTGGGTGGAGAACGTCCCTGACACCGCCTACGCCGTCATCGGAGGGCTGACCGCAGCCCGCCCCGAACTCCTGGCTCAGCTACCGCTGTGGCGGTTCCGGCCGTCGCCCAAGCAGTTCCTGGTCGCCGATGCCGACGGGCAGGTGCGTGACGTTCTGCTTGTCACCGGATTCCGTGAGGTCACGACCGTACGATCCCACCACTGGACCCTGCCTGGTGAAGTCGCGGCGACCCCGCCCGCAAGGCACTCGCTCTACAACGACGAGGACGGACAGATCGCACGCCGCTGCGAGGCCCGCGTCCGCTTCGACTATGACAGCGGCAGAGGACGCTATCGCGCGCCAGTCGACTCGCGCCGCTGGTTCTACGGCCTGCTGGGCGGTCGCAACGACCCGGTGATCGCGGCCGCCGAAAGCGTCATCGAACGCGGTCTGCGCGCCTGCGTCCGAACCGGCGAATGGGTGTACCAGTACCGGCCCTACCTCAACGGATGGGAGTTCGACCCGCACCGCGTCGGCGGCCCCGGACAGCCGTCCTGGCCGGGAAGCGCCATCGCCGACGACGAGTTTCAGTTCCTCGTCACGGCGGACGCCCGCCTGGGCACGTTCGGCCACTACGCGGAACAAACCCTCGTCGTCTTCGGAGAAGACCTCCTTGCCCAGGTCGCGGACGACCTAGACCGTCTACTCGGCGGTGGGACCTGGACTTTCGGTTCGCCTACCTCCCACCCGGCCTAGGTTCCAGCGGGCAATAGCCCGTGGTGATGAACAGCTCGTCGCGGGTGATGCCGGAGGTGGTCAGGGCCTTGCCGACTCACGCTTCGTTGCCGTAGACCGCGGCGGTGTCCACGGAGCGGTAGCCGGCCCCGAGGGCGGCCGTGACGGCCGTGGCCGCCTCGGCGTCGGGACCTGGAAGACGCCGAAGCCGAGCCGGAGGATCTCGACGCCGTTGTTGAGTGTGACGGTGGGGATGGAGCTGTATTCGTAAGGTCCTCGTGCGGGAGCGTGTGATGCGGTGAGTTGTGGTGGTTCGGGTCGTGCTGGGTGCGGGGCCCTCAGGCGAGGGTGGCGAGTGCGGTGGTGGCGAAGCCGTTGTCTTGGTCGGGGGCTCCGCCGCCGATGGCCCCGATGAGGCGGCCGTCGCGGGGGACGCGCAGGCCGTCGCCGTCGATGAACAGCAGCGGGCGGTCGAGGGCGGTGGCCAGGCTGTGGCGCGGGCCGTCGGACTTGACCAGGTCGACGAGGTCGGCGGTCGGGGTGTTCAGAGGGAGCGCGGTATACGGGCGGCGGGGCTGGGGCCGGGAGTGGTCATGGCGGGTCTGCCCTCTTTGCCCATGAGGTTCGGGTAGTTCGTGTATCCGGCCTCGCCTGTTCTGGCCGGGGTCAGTGGCCGGTCAGGGTGTTGGTCCGTTGCGTCTGCGCGGAGCCGGCCACGGTCCTGCCGGTGGCCGGGCGTGTGCGGCGGTCGAGGAACGCGGCGAGGAAGGACAGGAGCAGGGCGCTGGCGGAGAGCAGGGCGCCGACCCAGTTCGGCGCGGTGTAGCCGAGCCCTGCCGAGATCACCACGCCGCCGAGCCAGGCGGCCAGTGCGTTGCCGAGGTTGAAGGCGCCGATGTTGACGGCGGAGGCCAGGGTCGGGGCGGCCGAGGCCTGGTCGAGGACCCGCTTCTGCAGCGGCGGCACCGTGGCGAAACCGAGCGCGCCGATCAGGGTGACGGTGATCGCGGCGAGGACCTTGTCGTGGGCGGTCGCGGTGAACAACAGCAGCACGGCGGCCAGGGCCGCCAGGGTGGTGAAGAGCATCGGCATCAGGGCCCGGTCGGCGAACCTGCCGCCGAGCAGGTTGCCGAGGAACATGCCGATGCCGAACAGGACGAGCAGCCAGGTCACAGCGCCCTCGGGGTAGCCGGCCACCCGGGTCATCATCGGTGTGATGTAGGTGATCGCCGCGAAGACGCCGCCGTAGCCGAGGACGGTCATCGCCGTGGCGAGCCATACCTGCACGTTCTTGAAGGCGGCGAATTCGGTGCGGATGGTTCCGGTCTCGGGCCTGCCCTGCTCGGGGACGAGTTTGGCGACGCCGAGGAGGCCGATGATGCCGAGGGCGGCGACGATGGTGAAGGTGACGCGCCAGCCGGCCACCTGTCCGATGTAGGTGCCGCCGGGGACGCCGACGATGTTGGCCACCGTCAGGCCCATGAACATCAGCGAGATGGCGGAGGCCTTCTTCTCGGGAGCCACCAGGTCGGCGGCGACCACGGATCCGATGCCGAAGAACGCGCCGTGGGCGAGCGAGGCGATGATCCGGCCGATCAGCATGACGCCGAAGCTGGGCGCGATGGCCGAGAGGGCATTGCCCACGACGAACAGGCCCATCAGGAACATGAGCATCTTCCTGCGGGACACCTTGGTGCCGAGCACGGTGAGCAGCGGGGCACCGACGACGACGCCGAGGGCGTAGCCGGACACCAGCCAGCCGGCGGTGGGGATGCTGACGCCGAAGCCGTTCGCGACCTGGGGCAGCACACCCATGATCACGAATTCGGTGGTGCCGATCCCGAAGGCCCCGATGGCCAGGGCCAGGAGCGCGAGAGGCATGGGGAGAGGTCCCTTCCAGGCAATTGCGCGAGGTGATTACGGGCGCTGACAATAGTTGCATACGCGGGCTACATGCAAACGAGGGATGATGTAGACTGGTTATGTCATCGCGCGCAAGTGTTGATGGCGCAGGGCAGGTCCGCCGAGGAAGGGAGTCTCGTGACCGCCACCGACCCAGCGCTCTCCGCTCTGGCACAGGGCTGGTGCGCCCTCTCCCTGCTGCACGGCAAGATCGAGGCGCACCTCGAACGCGTACTGGAGACCGATCACGGCCTGAGCGCCCGTGAGTACTCGCTGCTCGACGTGCTCAGCCGACAGCACGACGGAGAGGGAGGACACCTGCAGATGAAACAGGTCGCCGACGCCGTCGTCCTCAGCCAGAGCGCGACCACCCGCCTGGTCACCCGCCTCGAGGACCGCGGACTGCTGTCCCGTTACCTGTGCCCCACCGACCGTCGGGGGATCTACACCAACGTCACCGACGCTGGTATGGAGCTGCTCGAGGCGGCCCGCCCCGCCCACGACACGGCCCTGAGCGAAGCACTCGCGGAGGCAGCCCAGGACGCCAGGCTCGAACCACTGGTCCAGGCCCTGCGATCGCTGCCGACCCCGGTCGCCACCGCCTGAAGGAACGCATCCGTCCGTGAAAGCCGTGGCACTGCGCCGTTAGGTCGTCCTGAAGACCTGGAACGGACAGAGCCTACGGACCCGAAGGTGGCACCCGGCGACGTTCTCGTCCGCGTGAAGGCGGCCGGGGGCAACCCGGTCGGCTGGAAGCTCGCCGAGGGACGCTCAACGTCATCATGAAGACCGGCTTCCCGCTGATTCCCGGCTGGGATGTGGCCGGCGTCGTCGAGCAAGTAGGTCTCGACGTCACCGAGTTCGCCCCCGGTGACGCAATGACTGTGGCGTGAACTGGAACGCCGTCACCAAGATCGTGATCAGCCCGAGCGTGACGGTGGAATTCGAGGCCACGGCGATCCGGCGGCTCTGACAAGGTCCCCCTTCGCGCGCCCGCATCCGGGGCTGCGTCTGCTTGCGATGACCGATCAGGATAAGGATCTTGGTGCTGCAGCGGATCGCCGTCCTGGAGCGCCAGCTTGCCGGAAAGCGAGTGCGGTTCACTGCGGCGGAAGGGGCGCTGCTCGCGGTGCTGCTTCACCGGTTGCCTTCCGGCGCGCTGCGGCGGATGTGTTTGCTGGTGCGGCCAGCTACGGTGCTGCGCTGGCATCGGAACCTGGTCGCGGGCCGGCACGCCGCTCGCTCCAGCCCCGCGCGGCCGGGCCGCCCACCGACCGTTCGCTTCATCCGGCTGCTGGTACTGCCTTTGGTGGGGGAGAACCCGGGCTGGGACTATCGGCGGGTGCACGGTGAGTTGCTGGGGTGCTCGGCGTCGAGGTCGCGGCCTCCACCGTTCCTCAGGGCCCACTCTTCAGTTCGTCTTCACTTCCAGGAGATCGTGTATTCGTTCGGCGATCCCCCCGCGCCCCCGAACGTTCGCCAACGAGCCGCGACGACTGTCGAGTCGGAGAAAACCAACTCGCTTTCGGTCTGAGCACTGTGCGGCGCCAGCGAGGAGCTGGGCCGCGGGCACGCATTGGGATAGCCGGCAAGGGGGATGCTCGCCCAATCCTTGGCGGAGGCTCCACTAGGGAGTACGCCTGAGATATGGCTGGCGACATCGGTGACGTCGCCGACGGACATTGTGCGCTCGCCCCTGTTCGTCACCGAGAAACGGATGCAGTACGACGCATGGAACTTCGGCCTGTCCTTCGGCTCGAAGTCGGTGACGGGAAGCTGCTCGATGGTGTTGACCGCCAGTGCTATACGGTCCACGGGGCCGGTGGTCCCGGTCTGATGAAGGACGAATGCCAGGTCTCGAAGTTTGAGGGTCTGTCCGGAAGGGGTCACATCGCTGCTGGATCCGTTCTCTTTGGTGCCGGACCCGAATTTGGAGAGGGCGTAGAGGCCCAGGCCGCATACGGCAAGGACGGCCAGGATCACAGCGACCGTACGGACGGAGGGCAGCGGTGGGGCGAGCGGCGATCCCGGGCCTGGCGACGCAGTGGCCGGCATCGTTTCCGGGGCCAGCGGCGGTGGGACCGGAACCGTTTCCGGGCCTTGTGCCTGGGGAGTTTCCGCGGTGGCCCCATTGAGACGCGTGATGACCGCGGTCGCGTCGTGTGGGCGATCCTCGGGCCGTTTGGCGAGCAGTTCGAGCACGAGCGCGTTGAGATGGTCCGGGATGTCCGCACGCAGGGATCGCGGTGGAGCGGGGATCTTCTCCAGATGCTGGTAGAGGATCGCGGCCAGGCTGGCGCCGGTGTCCACCCAGGGAGCACCGGTGAGCATCTCGTACAGGACGCAGCCGAAGGCGTACAGGTCCGTCCGCTGGTCGACGGTGCGGCCCTGGATCTGCTCGGGTGCCATGTACATGGGGGTGCCGGCGGACCCGCCGGTGGCCGTGATCTTTGTGGCGTCGGCGAGGCGGGCGATCCCGAAGTCGCAGACCTTCACCCGCTCGCCCTTCAGCAGGAACAGATTGGCAGGCTTGAGGTCCCGATGCACGATGCCTCGTTCGTGCGCGGCGGACATCGCGTCGAGGACCTGAACGGCGAGGTCCGTCACTCGTTCGATGGGCATCCCGTCAGGGTGTTCGCCCAGCGTTCGTTGCAGGTCCCGGCCTTGCATCAGCTCCATCACCAGGAAGAGCAGGCGTTCGTCACCGTATTGATGCTCGTCGATGTCGAACACCGTGGTGATGCCCGGATGATTCAGCGTCGCGGCGATCTCGGCCTCCCGGCGGAACCTCGCCACCGCGGCCGGGTCCGCCGCCATCGTCAGGGGCAAGATCTTGACCGCGACCGGGCGCCGCAACCGTAGATCGACACCCCGCCACACCTCTCCCATACCGCCCCGGCCGAGCGGCTCCTCCAGCCGGTACCGGTCGGCCAGTTCCAGACCATCCCGCACTCATGCCTCCACCCGGCCCGAAGGGATAGATCGTGCAATCGGAACATTCCACCAGACCCGGTGACGAGGGTCCAGTTCGCCCCAGCGCCGGCACGGAGGCTGTGGACGGGTCGGGCTCTGGCAATGGCGCGGTGCGGGTTTCCGGACCCAACGCAAAGGTCTCCGGATGACTCCGAGGCCTGCCTTTATAACTCGGGGTGGCTCTGCCGGTCGCGGTCCGGGTCGAGGACCCCAATGGCAACGCAACTCGCGCCCGAGTTCGTACCGGCGGAAGTAGAGCACTGTCGCGGAGGCGAAGGCGCCTGTCGACGACGGGTGAAACCTGGCCCTGGCGCACATTCCGTGACGGCCGGGCGAGTGGGTCACGATTCGGGCGTCCTCGCCCATAGCGGCGACGCGGCAGAATCTACGGCACGATCCTGATTGACATCACCACCGGCAAGCCCATGGACGCTCTGCCCGACCGCACCGCCGACACCCTCGCCAACTGGCTGCACCCCCACCCCGGGGTCGAGGTCCACCCAGCCGGGCCTCCACCAGACGACCAAGTGCCGTTGGTCGCCGACAAGCAGCACACCCAGATCATCGTCCGAACCCCCGAACCGACCTGATCCCGACGGCCGTACCAGCTGCCGCGCAGGTCGCGGACGGCCTCGCGGTAGGCGCGCCGCACCCACGGCACCGAGCGCGGGCAGGCGGCCTCTCCGGCGAGATGGGCGAGGACAACCTGACCGCCGCCAGCCACGCCCTCAAGAAGTGGATCAGGGGGCAATCGAGGGAGATCCACATGCCCCGGCAAGCGCCGGCAGGGCATAGGTGGCGAGGGGGAGCGAGGAGATCCGTGACGCCATCGGTGTAGTCCGCGGCCATTTCTCCAGAGTCTCCCGATAGTCGGGCAGGAGCTTTTTCTGGCGCTCGCGGATTAAGTCGGATAGGTGTCGGAGGGTGCGGGCAGCGCGTAAGAGGAAGTCCTTGGGGCGGCGGTAGCGCGGGCTAGGCAATGACACCAGCCGGACGTGCGGGCTGAGTAGAGCGCCGCGGTGAACAGGCAGGTGACCTGGACATCGCTGCACCGCCGCGTGAGAAGTGGCTCCAGGACGCAAGGGTTGGGTGCGGGTGTGCGGTGTGTAGCGCCCGTGCTGTGGGTGCTCAAATCGTGGAGTTGTTCGAGGCGGAGAGGCCGTCCAGGAAGACGGTGAGGTAGGCGTCGGTGAGGCCGGGGTCGGCCCGGGCTACGGCCAGGGCGGTGGCGCCGATGAGGGCGCTGGTGGCCGGGAGGTCGAGGTCGGTGCGGATCTGCCCGTCGCGGCGGGCGCCGTCGAGCATCTTCTCGACGGCGCCGACGAGGTCGGCGCGCAGCGCGGTGGTGAGGGGCAGGTCGAGGCCCGTCAGCTGGTCGTTGATGGCGTGGTGGGCGGCCTGGAAGGCGATCAGTTCGCGCAGGAAGGATCGCAGCGCCCGGTAGGGCGTGGTGTCGGCGATCAGGTCGCGGGCGCGTTGGACGACAGGTTCGAGCAGGCGGGCGACGGCGGCGTCCAGCAGGGCGTCCTTGCCGCCGAAGGCGCGGACGACGGTGCCGGCGCCCAGTCCGGCGCGCTCGGCGATGGCCCCCACGGTCAGGGACGCCCCCGGCTCGGCGAGCAGCGCCATGGCGGCGTCGAGGGCGAGGTCCCGGTTGCGTACGGCATCGGCTCGGCGTGCGGGTGTTGACAACTGGAATACCCCTTCCACATAATCATCTGGAACCTACGTTCCAATTCGGTCCAGTGTAGAGGAGCCCCCCATGAACGAGCGGATCCTGATCTCCGGAGCCAGCATCGCCGGCCTCACCCTGGCCCACTGGCTGGCCCGGTACGGCTTCCGGCCCACCATCGTCGAGCGCGCCCCCGAACTGCGCACCGGCGGCAACGGCGTGGACATACGCGACGACGCGGCCACGGTCATCGAGCGGATGGGCCTGATGCCCCAGGTGCAGGAGCTGGCCGCCGACGTGCACGGCATGAAGTTCGTCGACGCCGCCGACCGCGCCGTCGCCCGAATCGACACCCGCGGCGCCGGCTCGGTGGAGATCATGCGCGGCGACCTGGTCGCGCTGCTGCGCGAGGCCACCGACGCCGAGATCGTCTTCGGTGACTCGATCAGCGCGATCGAGCAGGACGACGACGGCGTGGCGGTCACCTTCGAGCACGCGCCCGCCCGCCGCTTCGACCTGGTCATCGGTGCCGACGGGATGCACTCCAACGTGCGACGGCTCGCGTTCGGCCCGGAAGAGCGGTTCATCCGGCACAAGGACCACTACTTCGCCTTCGGCAACGCCGACGCCGCGCTCGGCGAGGACCGCTGGGTGACGATGTTCAACACCCCCGGCAAGATGACCGGGATCTACCGGTCGGGCAACCACGACCAGGCCAAGGCGTACTTCATCTTCCGCTCCGGACCGCTGGACTACGACCACCGCGACACCGCCGAGCAGCGCCGCCTGATCGGCGAGGCCTTCGCCGATCAGACGTGGGCTCCCACCCAGGCCCTGCTCGACTCCGCGCTTGCCGACCCCGACCTCTACTTCGACGCGCTCGGCCAGGTCCACATGGACTCCTGGTCCAAGGGCCGCGTCGCCCTCGCAGGCGACGCCGCCTGGTGCGCGTCCCCCGCCTCGGGCGCGGGCGCCGAACTGGCCATCGTCGGCGCATACCGGCTGGCCGGCGAGCTGGCCGCCGCCAACGGCGACCACCAGGTCGCCTTCACCCGCTACGACGCCGCCCAGCGGCCGCTGGTCGACAAGAAGCAGCAGATCGGCCCCAACGTGGGTCTCATGGTGCCGAAGACCAACGGCGGCCGGTGCGTCCGCGACACCCTCGTCCGGCTGTCGGTGATGAAGATCGCCGGAGCGGTCGAGCGCCGCCTCCAGACCCGCACCGCCCGACCCCTGCCCGACTACCGCCGCGCCGCTTGAGGCCTGTGATGGCCCGCCAGGAAGCTGAGTGCGGAAACAGGCGCCTGCCGTATCCGCAGGATCAGGCGCTGACCGAGACCATCGCCAAGACCCACGCTCGATCGCGCTGCACCTACGGTGCTCCACGCGTCCATGCCGAGCTACGCGATGACTTCGGCGTGCGCGTCGGCCGCAAGAGGATGGCCCGGCTGATGCGCAGCGTGCAGCTTGAAGAGGGTGCACCGGCGCCGCGGGCGCGGACCGCCCCGCGTGACCCGGCGTTGGTGCCACCCGGCGACCTGGTCAAGCGCGCCTTCACCGCTCCCGCACTCGACCAGGTCTGGATCGCCGACATCACCTACGTGCCGACGGGTGAGGGGCTGTACCTGGCGGTGGTGCTGGATGTGTTCTCCCGGAAGGCCGTGGGCTGGGCGATGGCCGACCACATGCGCACCGAACTGGTCATTGATGCGCTGGAGGTGGCGGTTCGGAACCGCCGGCCCGCCCCGGGGCTGACCGTCACAGCGCTCAGGGGACGCGACATGCGTCGCTGTCGTTCAGTCAACGCTGCAGGTCAGCGGGTATCCGAACGTCGACGGGCAGCATCGCGGACCGAAAGCTTCTTCGCCACGCTGGAGGAAGGCTTCTCCACACCCGCGGCTGTCCTTTCACCCCGGCGAGCTGCACGTCCAGCGGCAAGCCGGCGTCCGGCAGCTCGCCGACCGGCTGGAAGGGATGTTGGACACCCCTGACATCAGCGGTGGGCTGAGCCGCTTCCTCGCCGGCCGCACCTACGCCGTCCTCAGCGCCCGTGACCGAAAGGGCAGACTGTGGGTCGCTCCGCTGGGCGGCGACCCGGGCTTCCTTGAGGTGCTGAGTCCCACCCGACTGCGCGTCCATGCCGCGCCCGCTGCCGGTGACCCGCTCCACGGGCTGCCTGCGGACCGGCCGGCGGGGCTGCTGGTGATCGAGTACGGAATCCGCCGCCGTGTCCGGATCAACGGGCGCCTCCTCGCCGCCTCATCCAGCTCGCTCGACATCGAGGTCAGCGAGGCGTACGGCAACTGCCCGCAATACATTCCGCCCCGCGCGCTCGTGCCCGTCGCAGACGGCAGACCCGAGACGCCGGCGGCCCCAGAGGAGCGAGCCGAGCTGACGGCGGCCGACCGGGCACTCATCACCAGCGCAGACACCTTCGTGCTCGGCACCTCGCACGCCACCCGAGGCAACGACGCCTCCCACCGCGGCGGCCCGCCGGGGTTCGTCCACGTCGACCACACCGGCACCAGCCTGACGTGGCCCGACTACCCCGGGAACAACCTCTTCAACAGCTTCGGCAACCTTGCCCTCGACCCCGCCGCGGCCCTGCTGTTCGGCGACTTCACCACCGGCACCACGCTCCAGCTCACTGGCACCGCCGAGGTCCTCTGGAACCAGCCGCACCACGCCGGACAGGCCCAGACCGCGCCGGACACAGGGAGAGTCGTCGTCTTCCACCTGGCGGCAGCCGTCACCGGCCCGCCCCTCCCCGTCCAGCTCCCGACCTCCCGGCGTGTCGCTGAGGTCAGTCCCTAGCGCCCCCGCCCCCGGCCGATAGTGCTGGGCAGGTGCCAGGCGCCGCCCCACGCCCGCATCATCACCTAAGCCGCCAGCCGTCAGAACGGCTGCTCCGTCGCCCCCTGTTGTGGGGGCGAGGCCGCGGTGGCCACCTGGAACGCCGCTGCGGCGCGGCCGGTGGCCGGCTGGAATGACGCGCCGGGCACGGCGTCGCCGACGCGGCCGACGTGCCAGCCATCCCGGCCGGGTGCGAATGCCTGCCCCCGTCCGGCTCCGACATCCCGGCGTGCTCCCGAGCCGCGATCGACCGGCTCATCGTTCGCCGTGACGTCCACCGCGGCGCCGAGGAAGAAGATCCCCAACCCGCCGCTTAACGGCTCGAACCGGTGCCCGAGCAGGGAGAATACGCTGGGCGATGGTGGACAGGAGAGCCTGTATGGCCAACGACCAGGACGAGGGCGAGCAGCGGCCGTCCCGTGGCGGGGTGGAGCTGCCCAGGCTGCCGCCGGACGAGGACCTGGAAGACATCGCCGAGCAGGTGCAGCATCTGGCCCGGGCACAGGACCGGATGCGGGCCCTTCTGGACGCCGTGCTCGCCATCAGCCGGGAGCTGGATCTTCCGGTAGTGCTGCGACGGATCGTCAGCACCGCGATGGAGCTGGTCGGCGCCCGCTACGGCGCGATGGGCGTCCTCAACGAGGACCACACCGGGCTGGTGGAGTTCATCCCACTGGGGCTGACGGACGAGGAGGTCGCCGACCTGGCCGGGGTGGAGTTCCCGCACGGCCGGGGCGTGCTGGGCCACCTGATCAGCAAACCCGACCCGCTGCGCGTCGAGGACCTGCCGCACCATCCCGAGTCGGTCGGGTTCCCTGAGGGGCATCCGCCGATGAAGACGCTGCTGGGGGTGGCGATCAGCGTCCGCGGCACCATCTACGGCAACCTGTACCTGTCCGACCGGCGCGACGGCTGCCCGTTCGACGAACACGACCAGGCCATCGTGGTCGCGCTGGCCGGCGCTGCCGGTGTCGCGATCGAGAACGCCCGCCTGTACGAACAGGTCCGCTCGGGCGCCGAGCAGTTCCAGCGGCTGCTGCTGCCCCGCCTGCCCGACCTGGCGCCCTTCACCGCCGCCGCGCAGTACCGGCCCGCCATCGCGGGCCACCACCTGGGCGGCGACTGGTACGACGCCCTCCGGCTCCCCGACGGGGCGTGCGCCGCGATGATCGGCGACGTGGTCGGGCACGACCTGCAGGCCGCCGCCGCGATGGCCCAGACCCGCAACATGCTGCGTGCCCTCCTGTGGGACCGGCGCACCCCGCCCAGCGCGGTGCTGACCGCCCTGGACCACACCCTGCACGCCATCACCGACGCCTCGGTCACCACGGCCTGCCTGGCCCGCATCGAACCCGAGAACGGGGGTTGGACGCTGCGCTGGTCCAGCGCCGGGCACCTGCCCCCACTCGTCCTCAGCCGCGGCGGCGGTGCCCGCTACCTGCACGCCGAACCCGGCGTCCCGCTCGGCGTGGACACCCGCCACCCTCGCCCCGACCACACCCACCCGCTCACCCCTGGTGACACCGTCATCCTGTACACCGACGGACTGGTCGAACACCGCGACCACCCCATCACCACCGGCCTGGACGCCCTGGCCCACCTCGCCGCCGCCCACACCGCCGCGCCGCTGGAGGAGTTGTGCCGCACCCTGGTCGACCACGAGCCCAGCGACGGCCACGACGACGTGGCCATCCTCGCCCTGCGCACCCCAACCGGGCCATAAAGCCCGGACACGAAGGACCTCGCCGCGAGCCGACCGGGCCTTGCGTCGTGCCGGGGACGAAGGGGTGCCGGGGCGCTGCCGTCGAGGGGCTGGCAGCGTGCGAGGAGTTGACGGTGTATCGCGGGCGGCGCCCCGGCTGTCGCCGTGCTCACGGGCCAGCGCCGCGATGGATCGGCCGTTCAGGTAGGCGGCGCGGACGGTGATGCTTTCGCGGGCGCAATGGGCGGTCTCCTACCGTGGGCCGGCAGTTCGTCCTACATCGCCGCAGGTGCGGTTTGGTCACCGGCACTGCTAACAGCGAGGAAACAAGCCGACCGTTAAAAAGTCTCCGGTTGTGCCCGGTCAGGACCGGCACCGCCTCCATCTGATGCGAGCACACAGGAGCATGACATGAGAACAACCAAGCGGATCTTGCTCGCGGCGGTAGGCGCGGGAGTGACCGCCGGCGTGGTGGGGGCGAGCGTGACCGCGTCCGCCAGCCCACACCTGGCCGCGCGCACGGCTGCCACGCCCGCATCGTGCGCGAAGCAGACCGGCCCCGCGACCACGCCTCCGGAACCGGCGCCCACCTCGATCAGCACCGTGCAGCAGGCGTACTACTGCATCATCGACAACTACGACAGCGGCGCCAAGCTCGACGACCGGGAGCTGCTCCAGTACGCGTTCAATGCCGTGGTCACCGAGATGGTCAAGCGCGGCATCGACAAGCCGGACGCCGTCATGCCGGCGCTCACGGGCGACCGGGACAAGGACTGGACGGCCTTCGGCGCCCGGCTGAGCTCGGTGCTGACCGCCGCGTCGGACAAGGAGCCGGTGCGCTCGGCACTGGCGGCCGCGGCGATCAAGGGCATGCTGGCCGCCCTGCACGACAACCACGCCCGCTATCAGCCGGCGGTTGCCACCCGGCCGTGGGGCCTGGGCTTGACCCTGAACCAGGACGACCCGCGCGGCGACACGTCCCGCTACACTGCGCCGCTGTTCATCAAGGCCGTCACGGCGAAGTCCCCCGCCGCCGCGGCAGGACTCAAGCCCGGTGACATCATCCAGGCCGTCAACGGCGTGCCGCCCTTCAGCAATGACACCTTCAACGCCGGAGTCATGGGCTACCTGCACGTGTCGTACCCGAAGAAGGACCCGGTCCACCTCAGGGTGCTCCGCCCCTCCACCGGCCGCACCCGGACCGTCACCGTCACGCCCGGCACGCTGCCCGCGTCGACGCCGCAGGTGTCGGCGAAGCTGGTGGGCGGCAGCATCGCGCAGATCCGTTTCGACCAGTTCTATCCGGGCGTCGCCCGGGAAGCGCTCAAGGCCATCACCGACCTGCAGGCCAAGGCCAAGCTCACCGGCGTCATCATCGACCTGCGAGGGAACCGCGGCGGTATCGGAGCCGAGGCCGCCACGCTGCTGGGCGCCTTCGTGCACAACACCACCTACGTCAACTTCTGCGACGCCGACGGCAAGTGCGACCCTCAGCCCGTCGACGACAACACGCCGCTGCTGCACCTGCCCATGGTCACGCTCACCGACGGCAACTGCGCCTCCGCCTGCGACCTGTTCGCCATGGCCGTCAAAGACCTCAAGCTGGGCAAGCTGGTGGGCACGCGCACGGCAGGCGCCTCCTCGGGGCCGTCCTACGGCTACCTGCTCAACGACAACACCAGCATGCTCGTCCTCCCGTCCCAGCACGCCTATGGCGCCGACGGCGAGATCATCGACACCATCGGCGTGCCCCCGGACCACCAGCGCCCGCTGACCGCGACCGACGTCTCCACGGGCAAGGACCCGGCCATGGAACAGGCAGTGTCGCTCATCAACCCCTGAGTTCTCCGCCGGATCGACCTCCGGCGGCATGCACAGGGCCGCCGGCGCTCATGGGGTGATCTCGTGGGTGAAGGAGTGGCGGTCGAGTTCGCTCGCCAGGCGGTCGCGGCCCTCGTCGCCGGCCAGGCGGACGTGTGCGTGGGGGCGTCCGTCGTGCAGGTCGACCCGCACCTGGCCGGCCAGCCCGGCCCGGGAGAGTTCGGCCAGGACGAGGCGCCGCACGGCGTCCTGGACCAGGGCGGGCTTGTAGATCTTGCCGACGGCGGTGGCCGGCAGGGCGTCCAGCACGTGCACCGCCTTGGGTGCGGCGGCCGGTTCGGGCGCGCGGGTGCGGGCCCAGGCCAGCAGGTCCTCCTCGCTGACCTGGGCGCCTTCGGCCAGGACGAGGTAGGCGACGGGGACTTCGCCGGAGTGCGGGTCGGGGGCGCCGATGACGGCGGCGGCGCTCACCTCGGGGTGGGCGAGCAGCGATTCCTCGACGAGGGAGGGGTCGATGTTGTGGCCGCCGCGGATGATGAGGTCCTTGGCGCGGCCGGTCAGGTAGACGTAGCCGTCGGCGTCGACCCTGCCCAGGTCCCCGGTGAGGAGCCAGCCGTCGACGATCTTGCCGTCGGGGTCGGGGGAGGGGCCGTCCGGGCCCGGCCGCAGGTAGCCGGGGAAGACGCTGGGGCCCTTGATGGCCAGGACGCCGGTCCGTCCGGGCGGGGTGTCGGCGAGCGGCCGCTCGTCGGCGTCGACGGTGACGGCCTTGACGTGCTGGTAGGGGAGGCGCAGGCCGACCGATCCGGGTCTGGGGGCGAAGGCGGGCGTCGTCGCGGTCGCGCAGGTCGCCTCGGTGAGGCCGTAGCCCTCCATGAGCGGGACCTTCGCGGTGCCTTCGAAGGCGGTGCGGACCTTGCCGGGCAGGGGAGCGGCGCCGACGGCTCCTGCGCGCAGGCTGGAGATGTCGACGCCGTCGGGGATCGGCGGCAGCGAGGCGTAGACGGTGGGGACGCCGGAGAAGCTGGTCACCCTGTAGTGCTCGATGATCCGCCAGAAGTCGGCCATCAGTGTCCTGTCCCGGTAGCCGAGGGGGCCGAGCGAGACGACGGGGCGGCCGTGCAGGAACGGGCCGAGCCCCGTCACGTGGAGTGCGTTGACGTGGAACAGCGGCAGGCCGGACAGGCCGACGGCGTCGTCGAGGTAGGCGCCGGAGCAGCCCAGCGCCCAGGCCATGTACGCCTCCATGGCGTGGGTGTGCGGCGCGACCTTGGGCACGCCGGTCGTTCCGCCGGTGTGGAAGTAGGCGGCCAGATCCTGCGGGCCGGGATGGCGTGCGGTGAGCAGCCGGTCGGCCGGCTGCTCCCGGGTGAGCGCGCCGAAGTCGGCTTCTTCGAGGGCCGGCCCGTGCTGCGGGTCGGGCGGTGATCCGACCGCCAGGAGGGCGCGGAGGCCGGGCAGCCGGGGGGCGATCCGCTGCGCCTTGGCCCACAGGTCCGGGGCGAGGCCGGGACCGGGGGCCAGCAGGAGGCGGGCGCCGGTCAGCGAGAGGATCTCCACCAGGTGGTCGTCGGCGAGCATCGGGTTGACGGGGTTGGCGATGCCGACGGCCTGTGCGCCCAGCAGCGCCGCGTAGGTGGCGCCGAGGTTGGGCAGCATCAGCGCGACGGTGCCGCCTTCGGGCAGGCCGAGCGCCAGGTAGGCGTTGGCGGCCTGGTGCACCCGTTGCATCAGCGTCCCGTACGTCCAGCAGGTCGCCTCCCGCCACGGCAGGCCGTCTTCGCCGAGCAGGTACAGCGCGGGCCGGTCGGGGTGGGCGGCCGCCGAGCGGCGCAGCAGTTCGTAGGTGCTGCCGGGCAGGTCCCGTTCGGACAGCGGGACGGCCTCGATGGCGGGGACGTCCTCGGGGAGCAGGACGAGAGGGCGTTCGCCCTGGGTGTGCGGTGCGGGCTGCATCGGTGTCTCCTCGCGGGTGGGGGAGCGGCTCAGGAGAAGGTGGTGCGCAGGGCGCCGAGGTGCTCGATGGTGCTGACGAGCTCGTCGCCGGGCGCGAGGAAGCGGGGCGGGGTGCGGGTGGCGCCGATGCCGGCGGGCGTGCCGGTGAAGATGAGGTCGCCCGGAAGCAGGGGCGTGATCGCCGACAGCCGGGCGACCAGGGCGGGGACGTCGAAGATCATCTCGGCGGTGCGGGAGTCCTGCATGGTCTCGCCGTTGAGGGTGCAGCCGATGCGCAGGTCGGCGGGGTCGGGGACCTCGTCGAGGGTGACCACGGCGGGCCCTGTCGGCGAGAAGCCCGGGTAGGACTTGCCCAGCGAGAACTGCTGGGGGGCCGGGCCCGCCCACTGGGTGAGGCGCTCGGACAGGTCCTGGCCGACGGTCAGTCCCGCCACGTGGTCCCATGCGGCGGCGGGGTCGACGCGGTGGCCGCCTCGTCCGATCACCACGACGAGCTCCACCTCCCAGTCGACCCAGCCTTCGGGCAGGTCCACCCGGGCGGCGGGGCCGGTGAGGCTGGCGGCGAACTTGGTGAAGGTGACCGGGGGCGCGTCCGTCGAGGCCGCCTGGAGGTCCGCCTCGTCGGCGTGGTCGCGGTAGTTGACGCCGATCGCGAAGATCTGCCCCGGCCGGGGCACCGGGGCGCGCAGGTCCTCCTCGGCGTACGGGAGGGCTTCGCCGGTCAGCGTCGCCAGGACGGGACGGGCCTGGTCCCACCGGTCGAACAGCGCCTGGGGCTCGGGCCCCAGGGCGCCGCCGCTGGCCTCGTGCACGTCGAGGGCTCCGCTCTCGGTGAGCAGGACGGCCCGTCCGGCGAGATTGGCGATGCGCATGGTCGTCTCCTTGGGATGTCGGTGGTGGTCAGGGAGCCGGGGTGGATGAGGCGGCACGACCGTGACCGGGCAAGGCCGAGCAGAGCCGCTCCAGGTCCCGGCCGGTTCGCAGGACGGTGCCGTCCGGGCGGACCACGGCCGCCGCGGCCCGGCCGTCGCGGAGCCACCGGTCCAGGTCGCCCCCTGGTTCGGCGATGACGACGACTCCGCGGCGGCGCTCGATCTCCGCGCGCTGCACCGGGGACGGGGCGATGCCGCTGACGATCGTGAAGCGGTCCCCGGCGGCCTGGTCGAAGCGGCTGCCGTCGGGGAGGGCGGCGTTGGGGCAGAGGGTTCCGGGCAGGCGCCGGTCCTGCCACGACCTGAGCACCAGGCGGGAGCGGCGCAGCGCGGGCGACCGGCTGTCCAGGATGCGGTGGGTCGTGCCGGGGATCCGGTGCAGGCGCGGGGCGATCAGGCGCCGTAGGAGGGAGCCGGTCCGTCCGCCCTGGGTCATCGCGACGCCGATGAGCTTGGCGCGGCGGATCATGGTGCGGGCGTGCGGTTCGCGCTCGGTCTCGTAGGTGTCCAGGACGGCTTCGGGGAGCGTCCCGTGCCAGACCGCGGCGAGCTTCCAGGCGAGGTTAGCGGCGTCGCGGAGACCGGCCCCCATGCCCTGGCCGATGAAGGGCGGGGTGAGATGGGCGGCGTCGCCGAGCAGGAGGACCCGGCGGTCCCGCCACCGGTCGGCGATCTGCGCCCGGAAGGTGTACTCGGCGACGCGCACCAGTTCCAGCGCGTCGTCCGGGACGCCCGCGGTCCAGGGGGAGAGGAGCGGCCGGAGGCGGGCCTGGGCCTGGAAATCGGCGGCGGTCTCTCCGGGCAGCAGCCGGAACTCCCACCGGTAGCGGCTCCGCCCGATCCGCATGTAGGTGGCCGCGCGCTCCGGATCGCAGACCTGGTGGACGCCCTCCCACTGCCCGAGATCCGCATCGGTGGCGACGTCGACCACCAGCCATCGCTGGTCGAAGTTCAGGTCGCGCATGACCGCGCCGATGGATCGGCGGACGAGGCTGTTCGCGCCGTCGCACCCCAGCACGTACCGGGCGCGGCGGGTCACGGTGGACCCGGAGCCCGGCTCGGTGTACTCGACGTGCACGCCGACGTCGTCCTGATGCACGCCGGTGACCTCGACCCCGCCCAGAAAGGTGATCTCGGGCTGCTCGGCCATCCGCGCGCGCAGTATCCGCTCCAGTTCCGGCTGGTCGAACATGTTCGCCTCGGGGCACCCGTGCCGTCCGGTCGCGGCGCTCCGCTCGAACTCCGCCAGCACCCGCAGGTCGCCGTCCAGGAGCCGGAGGCCGAGCGCCGGCCGGGAGATCGCGGCGAACTCCTCGGCCACGCCGAGACGGCCGAGGATCCGGTGGACCTCGTCGTCGAGGTGGACGGCGCGCGGCTGCGGATAGACCGTCTCCCACCGGTCGAGGACGACGCAGGAAACGCCGTACCGGGCCAGCAGGATCGCGGCGCACGACCCGGTCGGGCCCGCCCCGATGATCATCACGGGGGCGGTGCCGGCGACCGCGCGCGGCGCGACGGCGCTCATGACGCGGCGACCTTCAGCAGACCGCGCAGGCGGTGCAGGTCGAACTCGTTGTCCTCGCGGAGCGCGCCCGCGATCGCGCGCAACTCGGTGATGGACTGCCGACCGGGCTTGACCCCCAGGAAGTCCTTGGTGGCGGGCGGCCCCCACTGGGCCAGCCCGGACGCGGTCATCGGAGCCCAGCCAGGCTCCAGGGCGGAGTCGAACAGGTCCCCGTCCGTGAAGTGCTCGACCAGGAAGCCGTCCGGGTCGCGCCAGTAGTCGAAGATCTGGCTGCCCTGGATGTGCCTGCCGATTCCCCACGAGCGCCGGTAGCCGCGGTCGAGCAGGTACTCGCCGCCCGCCGCGAGGACGTCCAGGTCGGCGACCTGGTACGCGGAGTGCACGTACCGGTCGGACGGCCCGAGCGCCATCGCGAGCGTGTGGTGGTCGGTCGGAGTGCGGCCGCGGTCGCAGCGGATGAACGCCATGACCGGCCCCCGCTCCCGCTGTCCGGCGTAGTAGAGGAAGTCGCTGACGATCAGGCCGAGGTGCTCCAGGTACCAGTCGAGCGTGCGTCGGAAACGGGTGGTCTGCAGCACTACGTGGCCGGCCCGCTGCACCGTCGCCGGAGCCCGGGGCGGACGCTGGGCGGCGTTGATCCGCGGTGCCTCGTCCCCGAAGTTGTGGACCAGCGGAGCAGGGGACGTCAGCGCCGCAAGGTCGTGCGTGCCCGCGACGACCCGGACCCGCAGGCCGCTCGGATCCGTCAGGTCCACGGTCTGCCCGCCGAGATGGTCGGGCAGGTCGGTCACCGCGCCGCCGGCCGCGTCCGCCAGACGCGTCAGGTCGGCCCGGTCGGCCGCGCGGAACGCGGGCCCCAGGAAACGCGACCTGGAGCCCTGGCGGATCAGGACGCAGGGTGCGCCCGCCCTGGTGCCCCTCAGGTGCAGCTCGCCGGCGGTGCGCAGCGCGACGGCGAACCCGAACGCCCGCGCGAACAACTCGGCGCGGTCCAGGTCCGGCTTCTCGAACTCCAGCCACGCCAGGTCGTGCACCTTCACGACCGGCGAGATGGCCCGGCCGGGATGCTCGCCCGCCAGCGCCCCCTGCTCGCTGTGCAGACCGGTGTGCGCGTCCTTCACCACGCCCTCCCAACTACTTGACGAAAACGTCAGTAGCGACGTTAGCATCAAGTCGGGCGAAGTTGACGATTCGTTCAGTTGTGAAGACGGCACTTAGACTGGAAAGAGCACGCAGAGGAGGAGGGGACGGGGATGGCCGATCGCAGCCGGACGACGCCCAACCGGCTGGACCGCCGCAAGGCGCGGACCCGAGGCGCGCTCATCCGTGCCGCCCAGTCCTTCATCGCCCAGGGCGCCTCGAACGTCCCGATCCTGGAGATCACCCAGGCCGCCGACGTCGGACTCGGCTCGTTCTACAACCACTTCGAAAGCCGGGAGCAGCTGTTCGACGCCGCGCTCGAGGACGTTCTCGACCGCCTCGGGGCCCTCCTCGACGAGCTCACCTCGCCCCTGGAGGATCCCGCCGACGTCTTCGCGCAGGCGTTCCGGCTGACCGGCCGCCTGCACCGCCTCGACCCGGAGCTGAGCAAGGTACTGCTGAACAGCGGCCTGGCCCTCGCCTCCTCTACCAGAGGCCTGGCCCCGCGCGCCCGCCGCGACATCGCGGCGGCGATGCGGGCCGGCCGCTTCCCCGCCGTCCGGGACCTCGACCTGACCATGGTCGTCGTCGGGGGCACCGCGGTCTCCCTCGCCCACTTCCTCCACGACCACCCCGACCGCGACGACGCCGAGACCGTCGACCAGATCACCGAAGACCTGCTCCGCACGTTCGGGGTCCCGCCCGCCGAAGCCGCCGACATCGGCCACCGCCCGCTGCCGGCCCTCGTCCACCCCGCCACGACGACCGCGGTCGCCAAGAGGAACGCCCGGCCCGTCCCCGAAGCACCGCCTGCCGGCACCGGCAGGACCGAGAAGGACGACAACCGATGACCTTGCGGCCGACGGCGTCCCCGGCTCGGCCCATCGCGCATCGGCCGATTCATCCGTGTGCTCAAGGACCGGGATTGCTCGTTCCGTTGAGGCGCCGCTGCCGACGTGACCAAAGATGCACGCCACCGTGCTCGTCAACGCGCGCGATCGCGCGGAACCCTTCCCTCTTGGGCTCGTCCAGGTAGCCGCCCGGGCTGCCGGGCACGTCCCGCGTCGTACTGTGCCTGCAGCCGCGCGACGTCGGCGAGGACCGGCTGTGGTTCAAGGTCCTGCCTGCCCAGAGCATCGAGGGCCCGGTCGTCAAGGCCGCCAGCGGCACCTACCGCGAGGGCAAGCGCGACTGGTGGAAACCAATTCTCTTGGGCTCGACCGTTCTGAGGCGTAGGACGACCCGTACCGGTGGCAGATCGTCGCCGCCGGCGTCAGGCGGGCGGATGCTTATTGTGGCACCGCCTTTGGAGTCGGTTCCTGGGACGGCAGCGACCTTTGCCTCACTTCTGACGTGCTTTGGGTGCTGCCTCCTATGCGGGCACCTGTTCTGGCAGCGGGAGTCGCGCCGTCACGCGGAAGCCGCCCTCGGGACGAGGTCCCGCGCTGAAGCGGCCGTGCAGGATTGCGACCCGTTCGCGCATTCCGGCGATTCCGTACCCGGTTCCTTCCGCTTGCCGGCCGCGCCCGTCGTCGATGACTTCGATCGCTACTTCGTCGTCGCGATGGTCGATGGTGACGCGGCAGTGGTCGGTGCCGGCGTGCCGCACTACGTTGGTGATCGCTTCCTGGACGATGCGGAACGCCGATAGTTCGAACTCCGCGGGCAGCGGACGCCGGTGTCCTGTCCACTGCAGGTCGACGCGTACACCGGCGTGTGCGGTCGTCGTGGCCAGGTGTTCAAGGTCGGCCAGGCCCGGCGCCGGATCAAGCGGAGCCGCCTCGGGGTCGGTACGGCGCAGCGTGCCGAGCATCCGCCGCAGGCCCGCCAGGGTGTCCCGGCTGGTGGCCTCGATGGCCGACAGCGCGTTGCGGGCCTCCGCCGGCTGGCTGTCGATGACGCGGCCGCCGACGCCGGCCTGGATGGCGATGATGCCGATGCTGTGCGCGACCATGTCGTGCAGTTCGCGGGCGATCCGGAGCCGCTCTGCCGTGACGGCTCGGGCGGTCCTCTGTTCTTCTATGGCCTCGGCGTGCGCGCGGCGTTCATGGACTGTGTTGCCCGCCATCCATGCCGCCCCGGCGATCAGCACCGTGAACATCACCGTCCGCACCAGGGCGGGCGATTCGTTCAAGTAGAAGGCCACGACCAGCAACTGCGCGCAGAGCGTCATGACGACCGCCACGATCGAGGTGCGCCGGGGACGGGTGGCGGTGATGAAGCCGATCGCCAGAGCGTTCGCCAGCATCATCAGATAGCCCAACTGCCATGAGAACGGTGCGTTGTCCTCGACCGCCCAGGCGGTGAGCCAGGCGGTGAGCATGAACGCCGTGCCTGCCAGCGGCCGGTGCGGCAGCAGGCTGGCCGGGAGCAGAAACAGGATGGCGGGAATGAGGAGGCTCAGACCATCCGGGCCTCCGCCATTGAGCAGGGCGACGGCCAAGAGCACCGGGAAGGCGGTGGCAGCAAGCCACGCCGGGCCCTCTCCGATGACCGCAACGTGACGTTGCGGCGTCCGTGGACGCGACGTTGCTGGCATGCGCCGATCGTAGCCAGCGGCCACGACCTGCGGCATTGGCCTTTGGGCGTAATCCCCCGGGCCACCACCGCATGCCACGAATGTGGTCGACGGCCCGCTGCCTTCCCGATCGCGCTGAAGCGACCGTGGCACCGGATCCTCCCGCGACTGGGCCGCCAAAGGACCCTCCCTCTTGGGCGTCCGCGCCGTCCTACCGACCGCCACGGTCACGGCGAACGGCACGATGTTCCTTGCCAGAACCCGGTTGGACACCCCACGAGAAGTCGACTACTGCCGAAACGGCGGCATCCCCTACGTCCTCCGCCAACTCCTGGCCGGAAAGAGCACAGCAGAAGCGATCCAGGAAGCACGCCAGACGTTCGAGGCGACCGAGCACGCCCGGGTTCGTCAGCCGCCGAGCCGTACGTCCCGGCATTGTGCAGCCGAAGATCGCTGTTGTTCACGTCGGCGTGGCGGCCCGATCGGGGCGCCCGGCAAGCGCCGAAGGCGTCACCGGCTCAGCAAGCGCTGAAAGCTGTTCAACCGGCGCCACGCCAGGGTTTGCGCGCCCGGCGAGCAGGCCGCCGCCGCACTCAAGGGCTGGCGCACCCTGCGGAAGGCCGCCGCTCACCAAGCCCCCGTGACCATCGTCGTCCGAGCGAGCTGCGGGTGGCCTGGGGGTGGATGAGGTCGATCCGGTGGTGGGCGCCGTCGACCAGCACGACAGGGCCGGGCCTGAACGGGGTCGCGTGCCTGGGCGTGGTCGAAGACCCGGTCGATCACGGCGTTGGGGTCGTCGATCACACAGCCACCTGCGCATCGCACGGGCTCCGGGCCGGCCTTGTCCGAGCCGGTACTGCTCAGATTGTGCACGCGTATCTGCAGCTTGTGCAGGACTTCCTCTGTGGCGGCTCTGGTCGCCTTGCAGCGCCTTAACGTCGATCTCGGTACCACCATCCAACCCGCAGATCACCGCTCTACAGGGGCCCAAAGTAGCCCGCCCGCATCCAGGTCTCGCACCTCCCAGATCGAGGCCGCCGGCGGTCCCGCTGCGCGGATCGACTCCGAACGAAGGAATGTCATGTCGAAGATTGCCAAATCGAGTTGGGCGGTCGCCGTAGCGACCGCGGCCGGCGCACTTGTCCTCACGCTCGCCGGCGCGGCCAGCAGCGCCCAGCCGTCACACCGGCCCACCGCGCTCAAGCCCACGATCGTGCTCGTCCACGGTGCCTGGGCGGACGGCTCCAGCTGGGCGGCGGTCACCCAGAAGCTCCAGGCGAAGGGGTTCACCGTCGACGTCGCGCCGAATCCGCTGCGCGGTGTGGCCGATGACTCCCGGTCCGTCAAGGACTACCTCGCGACCATCCCCGGGCCGATCGTGCTGGTCGGGCACTCCTACGGCGGCATGGTCATCACAAACGCGGCCACCGGCAACCCCAACGTCAAGGAGCTCGTCTACATCGATGCCTTCATCCCGCAGCGCAACGACACGGTCCTAGGACTGACCACGGCCAAGCCCGGATCGGTCCTGGCCGTCGCCGACCCCTCGACGGTGTTCAACACCGTCCCGCTACAGGACGCTGACGGCAAGGTGGCCGCCGTCGATCTCTACGTCAAGCCGTCACTGTTCCCGGGCTACTTCGCCGGTGGTGTGCCCACCAGGAAGGCGGCGGTGCTCGCCGCAGGCCAGCGGCCGCTCGCGTACAGCGTGCTCACCGAAGCGTCGCCCGGCGTGCCGGCCTGGCAGACGATCCCGTCCTGGAGCCTCATCGGCACGGGAGACCGGGTGATCCCGCCGGCCGAGCAGGAGATCATGGCCGCCCGGGCGGGCGCCCACGTGGTCAAGGTCAAGGCCCCGCACCTGTCGATGGTGTCGAACCCGAGTGCCGTCACCGGCCTCATCCGGCGCGCGGCAGTTCACAGCTGACCGCACCTCTGCGCCGGGTGACCCAGTCGCCCGGCGCAGAGCGACCGCGAGGGGAGTCTCCGGCGTCGATCCGAGGTAGACGGTAACCAGCCGAGCTTGCACCCATCCGCAACCGAGCCGCCGACAGCCGTCCCGCCCTGTCCCAACGGCGCGGCGGACACGAGGACGATCGTCGGAGCCGACGCGCACCACGCCGCGGCCACGTCCATCCTCGCCCTGTTCGCCACCAGTACCGCGATCTGGGTCACGCTCACCGTCGTGTGTCCGCCCACTCGGTGAGTCAGTTCTCGATGAAGGCGAGAAGTTCTGCGTTGAAGTCCTGCCCGAAGCGTCCGACGAGCCCGTGCAGGGCGCCGGCGTGAACCTTGAGGGCGTCCTCTCGGAGAGGGCTTTGACGCGTCACACGCGTTGACGAGCCCAACGGTCATGCACATGGCCCAGAACGCATCACGAACGCCTGCGAGCGGTGGCGAGCAGGTGCGCTGTAACCGCTCCTCGCAGCACCGCTCTGGAGACGCGGGGGGTGCCGTGTCGGCCGGGATGACGGTCGACCTCGCCGCCACCGGTGGAGTGACCGGTGAGGATCTGCGTCGGTGCGGTCGAGGTGCTCGATTCAGAGCGGCGAGATCGTCGGCATAGGTGGTCCATGTCGTTGCCGGCCCAGGTCTGGCTGGACCGCTCGCACCGCGGCGGCCGTGCGCGGTACCCCGGTAGCCGTGGTCAGTGACGAGCTTGAGTTGGAAGTTCCAGATGTCCGCGTTCAGCGGCCATCCGTGACTGACGACCACCCCGGTCCGAAACCAAGGTCCTGTGGAGTGATCGGAAGTACCGCACAGGAGGTCTTGCACAGGCTGTAGACGACCGTGCATACCCTGAGCACCACCGCCGATCGGTGCCGTCCGGGCAGCGAAGAGTGGCTGTACCACTCCCGCACCGAGTGCCTCGGGGAGTACTGTGGCCGCAGCACGCCCTGCGTGGACGGAGCATGCTGGCCGATGTCGGAGGTGTCCACGCCGTGACGCGTACCTTTGATTCCCGTCCGATTGCCCCCGCCGATCGCGCTGAGGCGTTGCGCGAGATCGTCACCACCGAGATCGTCCCGGTGACACTCACCATTCCGCCCTCGGGTGCCGTGTTCCGCGCAGCCGTCACCGACGCCGGGCCGCTACGGTTCACCTCGATTCGATCAAGTACGACCGCAGTGGAGCGCACCGCGCGTCTGGCCCGCGACGACCTGATACCCAGTGTCTTTCTCGGGCTGCAGATGACCGGATCCAGTCTGGTCGTTCAGGACGGCAAGGAAACCGTGCTGCGGCCTGGCGAGCTCGTTCTCTACGACTCGACCGCCCCGTTCCTGCTGGCCGATCTCAAGGGAGTCAGGCAATACAGGATCCGGATTCCGATGGAGAACCTGGCGCTGCCGCGCGACCTGCTCCGACAGGTGCGGGCCGTCAGGCTGACCCCGGGACTTCCATTGGCCGGCTTGGCCTCGACCTACTTCCAGCACATCGTCTCGCGTCCGGGCTTCTTCTCCCAGCCCGGATCCGAGGCAGTCGGTCAACCGGGCATCGAACTGATCCGCGCCCTGATCGCCACCCAGGTCGGAGCATCCGCCATCACCAAGGAATCGATGCGGGCCACACTGCGGCTGCGGATCCTGGAATACGCGAGAGCCAACCTGGGCGACCCGGAACTCAACGCGACGCAGATCGCCGTCGCGCACCACATCTCCACACGCCACCTCTACAACGTCCTGGCCGAGGGCGACATCTCACTCGCCGACTGGATCCGCACCCAGCGTTTGGAAGCAGTCCGCAACGAGCTCGGTCGGCCTGGGGCGCGCCTGGTGAGGATCGCGTCGGTGGCGCAGCGCTGGGGGTTCCGAGACCCGTCCAGCTTCGGCCGCGTCTTCCGGGCCGCGTACGGCCTCTCACCGCGCGAGTGGCGCGACACGGCAGGGTCGGAGACCAGTGGCTCGCGCGTCCCTCGATGCGACGGAACACTGTGAAACACCTTCGGACGTCACGGCGAGTTTCAGGCGTGAATACGGGCATCGAGCAACTCGTGCAGTTGGGTGCGAAAGTACCGGGCAACGGCAGGTTGATCCAGGCGGAGACGGGATTCGTCCTCGCCGGGAAGACCGCTGCCGATGAAGCCCGTCGTCATCCAGATGATGGTCCAAGCAAGAAACTGCATGTCCAGACCCTCGCGGATTCCCGACCATGAATGAGAGGTCATCATATCCTCCAAGGGGGGAGTGAAGAATTGCCTCGGAAAATCGATATCGATGGCGTCCTTAAGGACGCGATGCCCCCAGAGTGCAGTGAGCCTTTTTCAGTGTGATGCGGTCTCGCGGAGTTGCAGGGTGTGGATGGCTTTGGCGAGGCGGCCGGCGCGGTGGGGGCAGCAGCGCAGCTTCCGCAGGATTCGCCATGACTTGAGCTGGGCGTT
>NZ_JAGEOK010000058.1 GCF_017573545.1 Actinomadura nitritigenes
TGCGGACCTTGCCTGGTCACCTGGTTCCGGCGGTGTTCGTGGAGTTGGCGTCGCTGCCGCGCACGGCGAATGGGAAGGTCGACCGGAAGGCGTTGCCCGCTCCGGATCCGGCACGTGGTGAGGTGGCGGGTTCGGGGGTGGGGCGCACGCCTGTCGAGGAGGTTGTGGCGGGGGTGTGGGCCCAGGTTCTGGGTCTGGAGCGTGTCGGGGTCGATGACGACTTTTTCGAGCTGGGCGGGCATTCGCTGCTGGCCACGCAGGTGGTGTCCCGGATCCGGGGTGTGCTGGGCGTCGAGGTGCCGCTGTCGGAGCTGTTCGACCATCCGACGGTGGCGGGGCTTGCGGCCGTGGTGGCGGGGGCGTCGCCGGGCGGGTCCACACCACCGATCGTTGCGGTCCCGCGTGATCGGCCGTTGCCGTTGTCGTTCGCGCAGCAGCGCCTGTGGTTCCTCGACCAACTCGAACCCGGCTCAGTGGACTACAACACCCCCCTGGCCTTGCGGCTCACCGGAACACTGGACGTCGCGGCCCTCCGCACGGCGCTCACCGCGCTGGTCGAACGCCACGAGGTGCTGCGGACGCGCCTGGTCACCGACGACGACGGCGTGCCCCACCAGGTGATCGACCCACCGGACGCGGTGGATCTGCCTCTGGCCGACCTCACGGGCGAGGCGGACCCGGAGACGATCGCCTACGACCTGGTCACCGCGGACGCCGAGGTGCCGTTCGACTTGGCGGTGGGGCCGTTGCTGCGGGCTCGGCTGTTCGTGCTGGCTGCGGATGATCATGTGTTGGGTCTGTGTGTGCATCATGTGGTGTCGGATGAGTGGTCGGCGGGTGTGCTGCGGGATGAGCTGTCGGCTCTGTACGAGGCGTTCTGTCGTGGTGAGCGGTCTTCGTTGGCGCCGTTGCCGGTGCAGTACGCCGATTACGCGGTGTGGCAGCGGGAGTGGCTGCGCGGTGAGGTGCTGGAAGGCCAGCTCGGGTACTGGCGGGATCGGCTGGACGGGCTGCCCGTGCTGGAACTGCCCACCGACCGGCCCCGCCCGGCCGTCCGGTCGTCCCGGGGCGCGGTGGTCGACTTCGACCTGCCCGCCGAGGTCGCCGAGGGCCTGCTGAAGCTCACTCGCGACCGCGGCGCGACGATGTTCATGACGTTGCTGGCCGCGTTCACGGTGCTTCTCGGCCGGTACGCCGACCAGGACGACGTGGTGGTCGGGACGCCGATCGCGGGCCGCAACCGGGCCGAGACCGAGGGCCTGATCGGGTTCTTCGTCAACACGTTGGTGCTGCGGACCGACCTGTCGGGCGACCCCACCTTCGGTGAACTGCTGGACCGGGTGCGCCAAGGCGCACTGGGAGCCTACGCCCACCAGGACCTCCCGTTCGAGCAGCTCGTCGACGCCCTCCAACCCGACCGCGACCGGTCCCGCCACCCGCTCTTCCAGGTGATGTTCGGCGTCGACTGGCGGGACGCGCCCGCGCCGCGACCGGAGGGGCTCGAGATCGCCCCAGGGCAGGTGGACCGGTCGGTCGCCCAGTTCGATCTGACCGTGACGCTCGGTGGCGACGGCAACGTCCTCGGTGGCGAGATCGAGTACGCGACCGACCTGTTCGACGAGGCCACCGTGCGTGCGATGGCCCGTCACCTGGCCGCCGTCCTGCGGGCGGTGGCGGCGGCGCCCGACCGGCGGCTGTCGGAACTGCCGCTGCTCGCCGCCGACGAGCGACGCACGATCGTCCACGACTGGAACGCGACCGCCCTCCCGTCGCCGGGAGCGGGCGGCGTGCACGAGATGGTGGCCGAGCAGGCCCGGCTGCACCCCGCAGAGACCGCGGTGATCTGCGGAGAGCGGTCTCTCACCTACGCCGAGTTGGAGGAGCGCGCCGGCCGCCTCGCACGTCACCTGCACGACGTGGGCGTCGGTCCCGAGGTCGTCGTCGGACTCTGCCTGCCGCGAGGCGTCGACATGGTCGTCGCCCTGCTCGCCGTGCTCAAAGCGGGCGGCGCGTACCTGCCGCTGGACCCCGCCTACCCGGCGGAACGGCTCGGATTCATGCTGACCGACAGCCGGGCGTCGGTCCTGGTCGGGCACGCGGAGCTCATCGACGACCTGCCCGTGGGCCGCGCCCGCGCGGTGGCGCTGGACGACCCGGTCACGGTGGCGCTGATCGACGCCGCGCCCGCCCGGCCCTTCGCCGTGCCCGCCCATCCGGACCGGCTCGCCTACCTGATCTACACCTCGGGCTCGACCGGGCGCCCCAAGGGCGTCCAGGTCACCCACCGCGGGGCGATCAATCTCGCCGCCGCCCAGCGGGCGGCCTTCGGCGCGGGCCCCGGCGACGCGCTGCTGCAGTTCGCCCCCTTCAGCTTCGACGCCGCGGTCTGGGAAGTACTGATGGCCTGGACGGCCGGAGCGGCGCTGGTCGTGGCGACCTCAGTCGAACGTGCCGATCCCGCGCTGCTGACCGCGCTGATCCGGCGGCGCGGGGTGACGGCGGCGACCGTCCCGCCGTCGCTGCTCGGCGCGCTCGATCCCGGCGGTCTCGGCGGCCTGACGACGCTCGTCACCGCGGGCGAGGCGCTGAGCGCGGACGCCGCCGCCCGCTGGGCGCCCGGCCGCAGGCTCTTCAACGCCTATGGCCCGACCGAGACCACCGTCTGCGCGTCCATGGCGCGCTGCGAGCCCGGTGCCGGGGGGCCGCCGCCGATCGGCGCCCCCATCGGCGGCATGCGGGTGTACGTGCTGGACCGCGCGCTGCGGCCGGTACCGCCCGGCGTGCCGGGTGAGCTGTACGTGGGCGGGCCGGGCGTGGCGCGCGGCTACGCCCACCGCCCGGCCCTGACCGCCGAGCGGTTCGTGTGCGATCCGTTCACCGCGGACGGGTCGCGCCTTTACCGGACCGGCGACCGGGTGCGGTGGCGCCGGGACGGGCGGCTGGAGTTCCTGGGCCGGGTGGACGAGCAGGTCAAGGTGCGCGGCTTCCGCGTCGAGCCGGGCGAGATCGAGGCCGCGCTACGGTCGCATCCCGCCGTCGCGGCGGCCGTGGTGGTCGCCCGCGGCGCGGAGGAGGACCGGCACCTGGTGGCGTACGCGGTGCCCGCCGACCCGGGGCGGGGACTCGCGGACCCCGGCGAGCTGCGCGACCTCCTCGGCCGCTCCCTTCCCAAGCACCTGATCCCGTCGGTCATCGTCGAGGTGACCGGCCTGCCCCTCACCCCCAGCGGCAAGATCGACCGCGCCGCGCTGCCCGCCGCGGACTCCGCCGCCGCCCGGCCGGCCGTCGCCGGGGACCACGTCGCGGCCCGCACCCCGACGGAGGAGATCCTCGCCGGAATCTGGGCGGAACTGCTCGGCCTCGACCGTGTCGGAGTGACGCACGGCTTCTTCGAACTGGGCGGCCACTCCCTGCTGGCGACCAGGCTGGTCTCGCGGATCCGGAGCGTGTTCGGCGTCGAGGTGCCGCTGGCGTCGCTCTTCGAGCGCACCACCGTGGCCGATCTGGCCCGCATGGTGGACGGCGGCGACGAGGGCCCGGCGGCGGCGCCCCCGCTCGTGCCGATGGACCGGCGCGGACCGCTGCCGTTGTCGTTCGCCCAGCAGCGGCTGTGGTTCCTGCAGCGGCTCGACCCGGAGAGCACCGAGTACAACGTGCCGGTCGCGCTGAGGTTAGGGACCGGTCTGGACACCGGCGCCCTGACCGCGGCGCTGGACGCGCTCGTGGCCCGGCACGAGGTGCTGCGCACCAGGCTGGTCACGGGCGACGACGGCACGCCGCACCAGGTGATCGCCCCGGCGGACGGCGCGCACGTCGCCCGCACCGATCTCGGCGGGGAGCCCGACCCCTGGGAGGCCGCCAGGGCACTGCTCGCCGAGGACGCGCGGACGCCGTTCGACCTCGCCGCGAGCCCGCCGCTGCGCGCCCGGCTGATCCGGCTCGGCGACGGCGAGCACGTGCTGAGCCTCGTGCTGCATCACGTCGCGTGCGACGAATGGTCGGCAGAGGTCCTGCGGCGCGAGCTCTCCGTGCTGTACGGGGCGTTCCGGCACGACGAGCCGTCGCCGCTGCCGCCGTTGCCCGTGCAGTACGCCGACTTCGCCGCGTGGCAGCGCGAACGGCTGCGCGGTGAGGTGCTCGACGAGCAGCTCGCCTACTGGCGGGACCGGCTCGCGGGCGCCGCGCCCCTCGACCTGCCGACCGACCGGCCGCGTCCGGCCGTGCACCGGCCGGACGGCGCCGTCGTCGGGTTCCAGGTCCCGGCGGAGACGGCCGACGGGCTGCGCGCGCTGGCCCGCGACTCGGGCGCGACCATGTTCATGACGCTGCTCGGCGCGTTCGCGGCGCTGCTCGGAAGCCACGCGGGCCAGGACGACGTCCTGGTGGGCACGCCGGTCGCCAACCGCGACCGGGCCGAGACCGAGGGCCTGATCGGCCTCTTCCTCAACACGCTCGTCCTCCGGACCGACCTGACCGGCGACCCGACGTTCGGCGAGCTGCTCGGCCGCGTCAAGGCGGACGCCGTCGGCGCGTACGCCCACCAGGACCTGCCGTTCGAGCAGCTCGTGGACGCCCTCGCCGTGCCACGCGACCGGTCCCGTCATCCGCTGTTCCAGGTCGTGTTCGACTTCGCCGCGAGCGGCACCGCCCCGGAGGCGGGCGCGGAGGGGGGCGCGGACCTCGCGGGTACCGATCTCGAACTGCCGCCGGTGGCCGCCAAGTTCGACCTGCGCCTGGTCGTGGAGGAGCAGGCGGCCGGCCTGACCGGGGTACTGGAGTTCGGTACCGCCCTGTTCGACGAGCCGACCGTCCGGCGGATGGCCGACCGGTTCACCGCGCTGCTCGACGCCGCAGCCCGCGAACCCTCACGCCACCTGTCCGAACTGCTGGGGGTGGACGGCGCCGAGCGCCGTCGCCTCACCGTGGACCGGAACGCCACCGCGCACGAGCCGCCCTCGGCCGGGGGCGTGCACGAGCTGATCGCCCGCCACGCCGCGGCCCGCCCGGACGCCGTCGCCGTGGAGGCGGGCGGCACCGCCCTGACCTACGCCGACCTGGACGCGCGCGCCAACCGCCTCGCCCACCACCTGCGGGCGGCGGGCGCCGGGCCGGAGACCGTGATCGGGCTCGGCCTGCGGCCGAGCGCCGACCTGGTGGTCGCGCTCCTGGCCGTGTGGAAAGCGGGCGCCGCCTACCTTCCGCTGGACCCCGGGCTGCCCGTCGAACGGCTCCGGTACATGCTGGCCGACAGCCGCGTCCAGCTGGTGCTCGGCGACGCCGCGACGCTGGAGGACCTCCCCGCCGGGCGCGCCCTGCCGATCGCGGTCGGCGACCCGGCGATCGGCCGTCGGCCCGACACCCCTCCCGCGCTGACGACCCACCCCGGGCAGCTCGCTTACGTGATCTACACGTCCGGCTCGACCGGCCGGCCGAAGCCCGTCCAGGTGCCGCACGGCGGCCTGCTCAACTACCTGTGCTGGGCCGTGCAGGCGTACGGGCTCGGCGTGGGAACGCGAGTGCCGTGGCACTCCTCGCTGGCCTTCGACCTGTCGGTGACCAGCGTGCTCGGTCCGCTCGTCGCGGGCGGCAGCGTGGTGGTCGCGGCCGAGCACGGCGGGCCCGGAGGGCTGGCCGAGGTGCTGCGCGCGGACGGCGGGTTCGGCCTGGTGAAGCTGACTCCCGGGCACCTCGCGCTGCTCAACGAGCAACTGGACGCGGAACGGGCGGCCGGAGCCGCGGCGCGGCTGGTCGTCGGCGGCGAGGCGCTGCACGGCGGGGCCGTCGCGGCCTGGCTGGAGAGCGCACCCGGCACGGTGGTGGTGAACGAGTACGGCCCGACCGAGACGGTCGTCGGATGCTGCGCGGCCGAGATCCGCGCGGACGACGAGCTCGGCGCCGCGGTGCCGATCGGCCGCCCGGTCGCCAACACCCGTCTCTACGTCGTGGACCGGCACCTGAACCCGGTGCCGGACGGCGTGCCCGGCGAGTTGCTCATCGGCGGCGCCGGTGTCGCCCGCGGCTACGGGGGCCGCCCCGGCCTCACCGCGGAACGGTTCGTGCCCGACCCGTTCGCCGCCGACGGATCGCGGGTCTACCGCACCGGCGACCGGGCCCGATGGAACGCCGACGGACTGCTCGAGTACCTGGGCCGCACGGACGACCAGCTGAAGGTGCGCGGTTTCCGGATCGAGCCCGGCGAGATCGAGGCCGCGCTGACCGCGCTGCCCGAGGTGGCCGCCGCCGCGGTGACCGCCGCCGGGGAGGCCGCCGACCGGCGGCTCGTCGCCTACGCGGTGCCCGCCGACCCCGGCGCGGGCCTGCCCGGCACGGACGCGCTGCGGTCGGCGCTGGCGCGGTCGCTGCCCGACTACATGATCCCGGCCACCTACGCCGAGCTCTCCGAACTACCGCTGACCCCCGGCGGCAAGGTCGACCGTGCCGCGCTGCCGTCGCCCGCCGCCGCGCGGGAGCGGGCGGGGGAGCCCGCGGCGCCGCGCACTCCCGCCGAGGAGGCGCTGGCGGCGATCTGGGCCGAAGTGCTCGGGCTGGACCGGGTCGGGGTCGACGAGGGGTTCTTCGAGCTCGGCGGCCATTCCCTGCTGGCGATCCAAGTCGCCTCCCGCGTCAGGGCCGTGTTCGGAGCCGAGGTGCCGATCGGCCTGGTCTTCGACCATCCCACGGTCGCCGCGCTCGCCGCCGTGCTGGACGCCGCCCCGCTCCGGCCCGCGCCGCCACCGCTCGTGCCGGTGGGCCGCGACGAGCCGCTTCCGCTGTCGTTCGGGCAGCAACGCCTGTGGTTCCTCCACAGGCTTGACCCCGGCTCGGCCGAGTACAACGTTCCCCTGACCCTGCGGTTCACCGGCCCGCTGGACACCGGCGCGCTGCGGGCCGCGCTCGGCGCGCTGGTGGAACGGCACGAGCCGCTGCGGACCCGGCTGGTCGAGGACGCCGACGGCGTCGCCCGGCAGGTGATCGACCCGCCCGGGGGCTTCGCGCTCGACGTGCTGGACCTGGGCGCCGAGAGCGACCCGCTCGAACGCGCCCGCGAGCTCGCCGAGGCGGACGCGGGCACCCCGTTCGACCTCGCCGCCGCGACGCCGTTCCGCGGCAGGCTGATGCGCCTCGGCGAGGCCGACCACGTCCTCTGCCTCGTCCTGCATCATGTCGTCTCGGACGAGTGGTCCGCCGGGATCCTGATGCGCGAGCTGCGGCTGCTGTACGAGGCGTGCACGCGCGGCGAGCCGTCGCCGCTGCCCCCCTTGCCCGTGCAGTTCGCGGACTACGCGGTCTGGCAGCGCGAACGGCTTCGCGACGGCGTCCTGGAGGACCAGCTCGCGTACTGGCGCGGCCGGCTGTCCGGCGCGCCCGTCCTGGAGCTGCCCACCGACCGCCCGCATCCGGCCGTCGCCTCCACCGCGGGCGCGCTGGCCGAGTTCGAGGTTCCCGCGCCGGTGGCCGCCGGTCTGCGGGACGTCGCGAAGGCCGCGGGCGCCTCCATGTTCATGACGACGCTCGCCGCGTTCGCCGTGGTCCTCGGCCGGTTCGCGGGCCAGGACGACGTCGTCGTCGGCGCGCCCGCCGCCGGCCGCCCGGTCGCGGAGACCGAGGGCCTGGTCGGGTTCTTCGTCAACACCCTGGTCCTGCGTACCGATCTGTCGGACGACCCGGAGTTCCGCGAGCTGGTCGGCCGGGTCCGCCGGACGGCACTGGACGCCCAGGCCCATCAGGACGTGCCGTTCGAGCAGCTGGTCGAGGCCCTGCGGCCGCGCCGGGACCGTTCGCGCACGCCGCTGTTCCAGGTCTTCTTCGACTACGCGGTCGCCGCCGCCCAGGAGGGCGCCGGCGAGGTGGGCGCCGGTGAGGTGGGCGAGCTGCGGATCGGGGAGCTGGAGGTCGCGGCCGGGCAGGCCAAGTTCGAACTCGCCCTCGCCCTCGCGGAGGGGGAGCCGGACGGCGGGTTGCACGGGTCGATCGAGTACCGGACCGATCTCTTCGCCCCGGCGACGATCCGGCGGTTCGCCGATCATCTGACCGCGCTGCTCACGGCCGTCGCCGCCGATTCCGGCCGCCGGCTGTCCCGGTTGCCTTCGCTGCCCCCCGCCGAACGGCGGCTGGTCATGGAGACCTGGAACGGCACCGACCGGCCGCTGCCCGCGTCCGGTGTCCACGAGCTCGTGGCGGCGCGGGCCGCCGAACGGCCCGCGCACCCGGCGGTCGTGTTCGGCGACCGGTCGCTGAGCTACGGCGACCTCGACCAGCGGGCCGACCGGCTGGCGCACCATCTGCGGGCGCTCGGGGTCGGCCCGGACGTGGTGGTCGGCATCTGCCCGGAGCGCGGTCCCGACATGGCGGTGGCGCTGCTGGCGGTCTGGAAGGCGGGCGGCGCGTACCTTCCCCTCGACCCGGACCAGCCGCCGGAACGGCTCGCGTTCATGCTCACCGACAGCCGCGCAGCGCTCCTGGTCGGCCACCGGGCGAACCTGGAACGGCTGCGGTCGGCGACGCCGTCGGTGCCGTGCCGCGTCGTCGCACTCGACGGACCGGCCACGGCGGCCGCGATGGCGACGCGGCAGGCCGGGCCGCCCCCGGACCGCGCCCACCCGGACCGGCTCGCGTACGTGATCTATACGTCCGGATCGACCGGCCGCCCGAAGGGGGTCTGGCTCACCCACCGCGGGTTGGCCAACGTGATCGCCTGGCGGCAGCGCTGCTTCCGCCTGCGGCCCGGCGACCGCATGCTTCAGCGCACGCCGCTCGGCGCCGACGTCGCGAGCGGCGAGATCTTCTGGCCGCTGGCGGCGGGCGCCCAGGTCGTGGTGCCGGCCGGGAACCTGACGAACGTCGACCATCTGGCCGAGACCGTCCGGGCGGAGGGCATCAGCGTCCTGGAGGTCGTCCCGGCGCTGCTGCACCACCTGGTGCGGCACCCGGCGTTCATCTCGGCCACCGCGCTGCGCCTGGTGATCAGCGGCGGCGAGGCTCTGCCCGCCGACGACGTGGCGCTCCTGCACACCGCCCACCGGATGGTCGTCGTCGAGAACATCTACGGCCCGACCGAGGCGTCGATCGACGTCGCCTCGTTCTGGTGCCACCGCCCGGTCCGGGCGCAGGGCCACCTCCCGATCGGGCAGCCGGTCGACAACACGCGGCTGTACGTGCTCGACCGCGCGCTGAACCCGGTCCCCATCGGGGTCGTCGGCGACCTGCTCGTCGCGGGAGAGGGCCTCGCCCGCGGCTACGCGGGCCGCCCGGATCTCACCGCCGAGCGGTTCGTCGCCGACCCGTTCGCGGATCGCGGCTCGCGCATGTACCGCACGGGCGACCGGGCGCGGTGGCGGGCGGACGGCCAGCTGGAGTTCGTCGGACGCGACGACGACCAGGTCAAGGTGCGCGGGTTCCGGGTCGAGCCGGGCGAGGTCGAGGCGGCGCTGCGCGCCCACCCCGGCGTCGCGGCGGCGGCGGTCACGGCCTTCGGTGAGGGCGGCGACCGGCGCCTCGCCGCCTTCGTCGTCCCGGCGGGCCCGGACTCGCCGGGGCCGGACGAGCTGAGGGAGTTCCTAGTGCCGCGGCTCCCCGGCCACCTCGTCCCGGCCGTGTTCGCCGAGCTCGCCGAACTGCCGCTGGCCCCGAGCGGAAAGGTCGACCGGACGGCGCTGCCCGACCCGATGGACGTCGGGCGCGACACGGACGTCTCCCACCTCCCGCCCCGCACCCCGACCGAGGAGCTGCTGGCGGGGATCTGGGCCGAGGTGCTGGGCGTGCCGCGTGTCGGCGCGGCCGACGACTTCTTCAAACGGGGCGGGCACTCCCTGCTGGCGACCCGCGTCGCCTCCCGGTGCCGGACGGCGTTCGGCATCGAGCTGCCGCTGGCGGCGATCTTCGAGCATCCGACCCTGGCCGGGCTGGCCGAGACGGTCGACTCCGCGGTCCGCGCCGTCGCCGCGCCGCCGGTGCTGCCCAGGGAGCGCGCGGACGACCCGCCGCCGCTGTCGTTCGGGCAGCAGCGGCTGTGGTTCCTGGACCAGCTCGAACCGGGATCGCTGGAGTACAACATCCCGATCGCGCTCCGGCTGGCCGGCGCCCTCGACGTCCCCGCCCTGAGCGCCGCGCTGGACACCGTCGTCGAGCGGCACGAGGTGCTGCGGACCCGGCTGGTCGCCGATGCCGACGGCGTCCCGCGCCAGGTGGTGGACGCGCCGGCCGGGTTCGGCCTGGAGACGGTCGACCTGACCGCGGAGCGGGACCCGCTCCGCGCCGCCGAGGCGCTGGCCGCGGCGGACGCCGCCACCCCGTTCGACATGGCGGCGGGACCGCTGTTCCGCGGGCGCCTGCTCCGGCTCGGCCCCGGCGACCACGCCCTGGTGATGTGCCTGCACCATGTGGTGGCCGACGAGTGGTCGGCCGAGCTGCTGCAGGGCGAACTGGCCGTGCTGTACGAGGCGTATCGCCGTGGTGAGCCGTCCCCGCTGCCGCCGTTGCCGGTGCAGTACGCGGACTTCGCCGTCTGGCAGCGCGAATGGCTGCGCGGTGAGGTCCTGGAAGAGCAGCTCGGCTACTGGCGGGACCGGCTCGCGGACGCGGCCGTGCTCGAGCTCCCGACCGACCGGCCCCGTCCCGCCGTGCGCTCGACCGCCGGGGACGTGGTCAGGTTCGCCGTGCCCGAGCCGTTGGCCGAGCGGCTGCGCGCCCTGGCCCGGGACACCGGAGCGACGATGTTCATGGTGCTCCTGGCGGCGTACCAGACCGTGCTCGGCAGCTTCTCGGCCCAGGACGACATCGTGGTCGGCACCCCGATCGCCGGCCGCAACCGCGCCGAGACCGAGGGACTCATTGGCTTCTTCATCAACACGCTCGTGATGCGCGGCGACCTGTCGGGCGACCCCACGTTCGCCGAGCTCGTCGGGCGGGTGCGGCGCGCGGCGCTGGGCGCCTACGCGCACCAGGACGTGCCGTTCGAGCGACTGGTCGAAGCGCTGCGGCCGGAGCGCGACCGTTCGCGGCATCCGCTCTTCCAGGTGCTCTTCAACTACGAGGCGGCCGCCGCGGGCGCGAGCCCGGAACGGGACGGCGAGCTGGACACCGCCCCGCTCGGCCCGCCCGGCGCCACGTTCGCCAAGTTCGACCTCCGGCTGATCCTGGCCGAGGAGGACGGCCTGGTCGGGGCGGTGGAGTTCAGCACCGACCTGTTCGACCGGCCCACCGCCGAACGGCTCGTCCGCCAGCTCAAGGTGCTCCTCGGCGCCGTGGCCGAGGACCCGCACCGGCCGCTGTCGGAGCTTCCGGCGCTCGACGCGCGGGAACGGCGGCGCGTCGTCACCGAGTGGAACGACACCGCCCAGCCGGTGCCCGCGGGCGCCGTGCACGAGCTGGTGTCGGCCGTCGCGGCGCGTGAGCCGGCCGCGATCGCCGTGGTGAGCGGCGGCGAGACGGTCTCCTACGGCGAGCTGGAGACGCGGGCCAACAGGCTCGCCCACCATCTGCGGGGCATCGGCGTGGGCCGCGAGACGGTCGTCGGCCTCTGCCTGCCGCCCGGCGCCGGCCTGGTCGTCGCCGTGCTGGCGGTGTGGAAGGCCGGCGGCGCCCACCTGCAGCTCGACCGGGACCTCCCGGCCGAGCGGCTCGCCCATGCCCTGTCCGACAGCCGCGCCGCGGTCGTCGTCGGCACCGTCGACGGCCTCGGCGACCTGCCCGTGGGACGGGCGCGCACGGTGGAGCTGGACGACCCGGCGACCGCCGCCCTCATCGGGCTCGCGCCGACCGGGCCGCCCGGCGTCGCCGTGGACCCGCACGGTCTCGCCTACGTCATGTACACCTCGGGCTCCACCGGACGGCCGAAGGGCGTGCAGGTCACCCACAGGGGCCTCGCCGCGTACGCCCACGGCGTGGCCTCGCGGACGGGCCTGGAAGGCCCCGGACGCGCCTACGCGCTGCTGCAGTCGGCCGTGACGGACTTCGGGAACACGACGGTGTTCTGCTGCCTGACGCTGGGCGGCACTCTGCACGTCCTGGACGCCGGGCAGGCGGTCGAGCCCGCCGCCGTCCGCGCCTACCTGCGCGAGCACTCGATCGACTACCTCAAGATCGTGCCCTCGCACCTGGCGGCGCTCGCCAACGGCTCCGAGGACGGTCTCGCGGGCGTCCTCCCGGGAACGCTGCTGATGCTCGGCGGTGAGGCGGCGCCCGAGGAGTGGCTGCGCGAGCTGGTCGAGGCGGCCGGCGACCGGACGGTGATCAACCACTACGGGCCGACCGAGACCACCGTCGGCGTCGCGGCCACCAGGCTGGGCGGGACGGTGGCGGGCGTGCCGATCGGGCGCCCCCTGCCCAACGCGCGCCTGTACGTGTTGGACCGGCACCTGGCCCCCGCGCCGGTCGGCACCCCGGGCGAGCTCTACATCGGCGGCGCCGGAGTGGCCCGCGGATACGGCGGCCGGCCGGACCTGACGGCGGCGGCGTTCGTGCCCGACCCGTTCGCGGCGGACGGCTCGCGGCTGTACCGCAGCGGCGACCGCGCGCGGTGGCGGCCGGACGGGCGGCTGGACTTCCTGGGCCGCATGGACCAGCAGCTCAAGGTGCGGGGCTTCCGGATCGAGCCCGGCGAGGTCGAGGCGGCGTTGCGCGCGCATCCGCGGATCGCGCTCGCGGTCGTCGCCGCGCACGGCGAGGCGGACGGCAGGCGGCTGGTGGCCTACGTGGTGCCCGCGGACGCGGAGGCCGGCGTGCCCGCTCCCGAGGAGCTGCGCGCCGCGCTGCGCAGGACCCTGCCCGAGCACCTGGTCCCCGCCGTGTTCGTCGAGCTGGCCGCGCTGCCGATGCTGCCGAACGGCAAGATCGACCGTGGGTCGCTGCCCGAGCCCGACGGCGTCCGCCCGGACCTGGCCGGGGAGTTCGGCGCCCCGGCCACTCCGGCGGAGGAGCTCCTGGCCGCGCTCTGGTCCGACGTGCTGGGCCTGGACCGCGTCGGTACCGGGGACGACTTCTTCGAGCTGGGCGGGCACTCGCTGCTGGCCACCCAGGTGGTGTCCCGGATCCGGGCCGCGGCGGGCGTCGAGGTGCCGCTGTCCCTGCTGTTCGACCACCCGACCGTCCGCGGGCTCGCCGCCGCCCTCGCCTCGTCCGCGCCCCGGCTCGCCGTGCCGCCCGTCGAACCGGTCGGGCGGGAGGCACCGCTGCCGCCGTCGTTCGGGCAGCAGCGGCTGTGGTTCCTCGACCGGCTCGACCCCGGCTCGCCGGAGTACAACATCCCGGTCGCGCTGCGGTTGGCCGGACCCCTGGACGTCGATGCCCTGCGCGCCGCGTTCGGCGCCCTCGTGGAGCGGCACGAGGTGCTGCGGACCCGGCTGGTCGAGGAGGACGGCGTCCCCTGGCAGATCGTGGACCCGCCCTCGGAGACCGGCGCCGGTCTCGAGCTGGTCGATCTCGCGGCCAGGGGCGGTGATCCGGAGACCCTGGCCGGGGAGCTGCTGGCCGCCGACGCCGACGCGCCGTTCGACCTGGCGGCCGGGCCGCTGGTGCGCGGGCGCGTGCTGCGGCTCCGGCCCGACGATCACGTCCTGAGCCTGTGCCTGCACCACGTGGTCTCGGACGAGTGGTCGGCGGGCGTGCTGCGCCGCGAGCTGTGGGAGCTGTACGGCGCGTTCCGGCGCGGCGAACCGTCGCCGTTGCCGCCCCTGCCGGTGCAGTACGCCGACTTCGCGGTCTGGCAGCGCGACCGGCTTCGCGGCGAGGTGCTGGACGGGCAGCTCGCCTACTGGCGGGAACGCCTGGCGGGGGTGCCGGTGCTGGACCTGCCGACCGATCGGCCCCGCCCGGTGGTCCGCACCGGGGCGGGCGCGGTCGTCGGCTTCGAGATCCCCGAGGCGACGGCCGAGGGCCTGCGGGAGGTGGCCCGGCGGACGGGCTCGACGATGTTCATGACCCTGCTCGCCGCGTTCGGCGCTCTGCTCGGCCGGTACGCGGGCCAGGACGACCTGGCCGTCGGCACGCCGATCGCCGGGCGGAGCAGGGCGGAGACGGAAGGCCTCGCCGGGTTCTTCGTCAACACGCTCGTGCTGCGCGCCGACCTGCGCGGCGACCCGACCTTCACCGAGCTGGTCGGCCGGACCCGCACCGCCGCGCTCGGCGCGTACGCCCACCAGGACCTGCCGTTCGAGCAGCTCGTCGACGCACTGCAGCCGGAGCGGCACCGGTCCCGGCACCCGCTCTTCCAGGTGATGTTCGACTATGGCCAGGGGGGCCGTGATGACGGGGGCGCCGGGCCGGACCTGGGCGGGCTGGACGTCTGGGATCTCGATCTGCCCCACACCACCGCCAAGTTCGACCTCGAGATGGCACTGGGCGAGGACGGCGAAGGGCGACTGGGCGGGTCCGTCGAGTACAGCACCGAGCTGTTCGACGAGGCGACGGTCCGCCGGCTGATCGACCACTTCCTGCTGCTGCTGGCGGCCGTGGCGGACGACCCTGGCACCCACCCCGCGGCCGTCGCGCTGACGGGTGCGGTACCGGTCGAGGGTGCCCGCGAGCTGGTCCTGGACGCGCGCCTGAACCCCGTCCCGGCGGGCGTGACGGGCGAACTGTTCGTCCGCGGCGCGGACGCCGCCCAGTGGGAGCACGACCGTCCGGAGGCGGTGGCCGGACTGCTGGTCGCCGACCCGTTCGCGGCCGACGGGTCGCGTCTGTACCGCACCGGCGAACGGGCCCGGTGGTGCCGGGACGGGCATCTGGAGACCCTCGGCCGGGTCCCGGTGCCGGGTGCCCCGGCGCCGGACGGCGGAGACGGGCCGGACGGGGCGGGCCGGATGCTCGTCGCGTACGTCGTGCCGGCCGACGGGGTCGCGGGCCCGCCGCCCGCCGCCGAACTCCGTGCGTTCCTCCAGACCGTCCTGCCCCGGCAGCTGATCCCGGCGGACTTCGTGGAGCTGGACAGGCTGCCGCTCACCCCCAACGGGAAGATCGACCGGGCGGCGCTGCCCGCGCCGTCGCCGCGCGCGGTGTTCACCGAGCCGCGGACGCCGACGGAGGAGATCATCGCCGGCATCTGGGCCGAGGTCCTCGGCCTGGAGCGGGTGGGCGCGACGACGGACTTCTTCTCGCTCGGCGGGCATTCCCTCCTCGCCATCCGGATCACGGCCCGGGTGCTCGCCGCGTTCGACGTCGAGATACCGCTGGCCGCGCTGTTCGACCATCCGTCGGTGGCCGGGCTGGCCGGCGTCGTGGACGCGGCCCGGCGCGGGGCGGGCGCGGGGGCCGGGACCGTGCCGCCGCTCGCGCCGGTGGAACGGGAAGGGCCGCTGCCGCTGTCGTTCGGGCAGCAGCGGTTGTGGTTCCTGGACCGGCTCGAACCCGGAACCTCCGAATACACCGTCCCGATCGTCGTGCGCCTGCGGGGCGACCTCGCCGTGGCGGCCCTGCGCGGCGCGCTCGGGGTCGTGACGGGGCGGCATGAGGCGCTGCGCACCCGGCTCGTCGCCGCCGGCGATGGCACGCCCCACCAGGTGATCGACCCGCCGGGCGAGGTCGACCTGCCGGTCGTCGACGCCGAGCCGGAACGGGTCGGCGACCTGGTGGCCGACGACGTGCTGTCCCGGATCGACCTCGCCGCCGGGCCCCTGTTCCGGGCGCGGCTGCTGCGCCTCGGCGCGGACGACCACGTGCTGAGCATGGTCGTGCACCATGCGGTGTTCGACGAATGGTCGGCCGGAGTGCTGCAACGCGAACTCTGGACGGCCTACGAGGCGATCAGGCTCGGCCGGACCGCGGACCTGCCGCCGTTGCCCGTGCAGTACGCCGACTACGCGGTCTGGCAGCGCGAGCGGCTCCAGGGAGAGGTGCTGGACGGGCAGCTCGCGTACTGGCGCGACCGGCTCGCCGGGGCGCCGGTGCTGGACCTGCCGACCGACCGGCCGCGGCCCGTGGTCCGCTCGGCCGCGGGCGGGGTCGTGGAGTTCGAGGTGGAGAACGGCGTCGCGGCCGCGCTGCGCGCGCTGGCCCGGGACTCGGGCGCGACCATGTTCATGACCCTGCTGTCGGCGTACGCCGTCCTGCTCGCGCGGTACGCGGGCCAGGACGACGTCGTGATCGGCACGCCCGTCGCCAACCGGGGCCGGGCCGAGACCGAGGACCTGATCGGCTTCTTCCTCAACACGCTGGCGCTGCGCGCCGACCTGTCGGGCGACCCGACGTTCGCCGAGGTGGTGGGGCGGGTGCGCCGGACGGCGCTGGAGGCCTACGCGCATCAGGACCTGCCGTTCGAGCAGCTCGTCGAGGCCCTGCGGCCGGAGCGGGACCGTTCGCGGCATCCGCTCTTCCAGGTGCTGTTCGACTACGACGCCGAGCGGCCGGACGCGGTGGGCGGCGATGCGCTGCCCGCCGGGCTCCGCACCGCCCCGATGGAGCCGCCGGTGGTGCGAGCCAAGTTCGACCTCCGGCTGATCGTGGCCGACGACGGCGACCGGCTCGACGGAGCACTGGAGTTCAGCGCCGACCTCTTCGACGAGGGCACCGCCGCGCGGATGGCCCGCCACCTGACCGGCCTGCTGGCCGCCGTCGCCGCGGACCCGGACCGGCGCCTGTCGGAGCTGTCCCCGCTCGGCGCCGCCGAACGGCACCGGCTGCTGACGGAGTTCAACGACACCGCGCGCCCCGTGCCCGCCGTGGGCGGCGCGCACGAGCTGATCACCGGCAGGCCGGACGCCGCCTGCGTCGTGCAGGGCGGGACGTCCTTCACCTTCGAGGAGACGGAGGCGCGGGCCGCCCGGCTCGCGCATCATCTGCGGCGGCTGGGCGTCGGCCCCGAGACCGTGGTGGGCGTCTGCCTGCCGCGCGGCCTGGACCTCGTGGTGGCGCTGCTGGCGGTGTGGAAGGCGGGCGGCGCGTACCTGCCGCTCGACCCCGGCCACCCGGCCCGTCGACTCGGCTACCTGCTCGCCGACAGCCGGGCCCGGGCCGTGATAGGGGTCTCGGCCACGCTGGACGACCTGCCCGTCGGCCGGGTCGGCGTGGTGAACCTGGACGACCCCGTCACACGGGCCTTCCTCGCCGCCGCGCCGCCGGAGGCCCCGGCCGTGGAGACCTCGCCCGACCAGCTCGCCTACGTCATCTACACGTCCGGTTCCACGGGCCGCCCGAAGGGCGTCCACGTGACGCATCGCGGGCTGGCCAACTATCTCGCCTGGGCGCGCGACGCCTACGGAGTCGAGCCCGGCGGGCGGGGCGCGCCGGTGCACTCGTCGGCCGCGTTCGACCTCACCGTCACGAGCCTGTTCGTGCCGCTCGCCGCCGGAGCGCCGGTGACGATGACCGACGACCTCGCCGCCCTGCTGCGCGCGGACGGCGGCGGCTTCGCGCTGATGAAGCTGACCCCCGGCCATCTGGGTCTGCTGGACGACCTCCTCGACGACGCGGCCGTGGCCGGCGCCGCGCGCCGGCTGGTCGTCGGCGGCGAGGCCCTCCCGGCGGCCACCGTGACCGGCTGGCTGGAACGCGCGCAGGACGCGGTGGTGGTGAACGAGTACGGGCCCACCGAGACCGTCGTCGGGTGCTGCGCGGAGGAGATCCGGGCCGGCGACGACCTGGGGCGGGGCGTGCCGATCGGGAGGCCCATCGCCAACACCCGGCTGTACGTGGTCGACCGGTTCATGCACCCCGTGCCGGCCGGGGTCGCCGGAGAGCTCCTCATCGCCGGTGCCGGCGTCGCCCGCGGGTACGGCGGCCGCGCCGACCTCACCGCCGAACGGTTCGTCGCCGACCCGTTCGCCGGTGACGGCACGCGGCTCTACCGGACCGGAGACCGCGCCCGGTGGCGCGCGGACGGCCGGCTGGAGTTCCTCGGACGGCTCGACGAGCAGGTGAAGGTGCGCGGATTCCGCGTCGAGCCGGGCGAGGTCGAGGCGGCGCTCCGCGCCCAGCCCGCCGTCGAGGCGGCGGCCGTCGTGGTCCGGGACGACCGCCTCGTCGGCTACGTCGTCGGGACGGCCGACCGGGACGCGCTAGCCTCCGTGCTGCCGGACCACCTCGTTCCATCGCTGCTGGTCGAGGTGGACGCGCTGCCGCTGACCGCCAACGGCAAGGTCGACCGTGCGGCCCTTCCCTCGCCCGAGGGCGTGCGGAACCCGGCGGCGGGCGATGCCGTCGGGCCGCGCACCCCCGAGGAGGAGCTGGTCGCCGGGCTGTGGGCGGAGATCCTGGGGCTGGACCGGGTCGGGATCCACCACGGCTTCTTCGACCTGGGCGGTCATTCGCTGCTCGTCGCCCAGGTGGTGGCCAGGCTCCAGGCTCTCGGCGTCGAGGTGAGCGTCGACGAGTTCTTCGACCAGCCCACGGTCGCCGGGATCGCCGCGAGGCTGCGCCGCCGCGACCATGCCGGGTCCTCGTGCGTCGTGGAGCTCGGGGACGGGCCGTCACCCGCGCTGTTCGTCGTCCACACGGGCCTGGGCGGTGTCACCGAGTTCACCGAACTCGCCCGCTCCCTCGACCGCCGCGTCCTCGGCCTCCAGGCGCGGGGTCTGGTGGACGACCGGGCGCCGCTGGAGACCGTCGAGGAGATGGCCGTCGCCTACCTCGCCGACGTGCGCGCCGCGCAGCCGGCGGGGCCCTACCTCTTCGCGGGCTGGTCGATGGGCTGCTACGTCGCGATGGAGATGGCACGGAAGGCCAAGGAGGCGGGCCTGGAGGTCGCCGGGGTCTTCATGGCGGGACCGCCCAACAACGACCCCGGCCGTCCGCGCCGTCGCCCGATCGATCGTCCCGCCCGGAGACTGCTCGACCGCATCGACCGGGCTCTGCGCGACGGGACCCCGCTCGAACCGGCCTTCCAGGAGCGGCTGCTCGACGTGTGGGACATCGACGAACGCGGGCTCGAGGGGCTTCGGGCCGGCGACCCGCAGGTGCTGCGCACCGGCCGGATCGGCGTCATCAACCATCACGCGGCCCGCCATTACTCCGACACCGTCATGCGCGGCGGAGAGCCGTATGCCGGCAGGGTCGTCCTGTACCTGCCCGAGGGCGATCCGAAGCCGTTGAACGACGAGGTGCTCGCGCAGTGGCGGCCCGCCCTGGCCACGGAGCCCGAGATCGTCTGGGTGCCCGGCGAGCACAGGACCGTGATCCGCGGGCTCGGGGCCGACGCCATAGCGGCCCACCTGAACGGTGAGGCACAGGCGGGCGGTCGGGCGTAGGAAGGAGGGCGGGCCGCCCGTCTCGGGTGGCCCGCCCTTCTCAGTCGCCCACGACCGCAGTCACTCCTGGAGGACGACCGCGCAGTCGCGCACCTCGGGGTGGGCGCGCAGCGCGGCCTCGACCTCTCCCGGCTCGATCCGTACACCCGAGACCTTCACCTGCCGGTCGACACGGCCCAGATACTGCAGCGGGCCGCCGGGACCGAGCATGCGCACCACGTCACCGGTGCGGTAGACGCGCCCGTCCGCGGCGCCGAACGGATCGCGGAAGAACGCCTCGCGCGTACGGTCGTGCTCGTCGAGGTAGCCGCGCCCCACACCGGCTCCGCCGACGAAGAGCTCTCCGGCCTCGCCCGGCCCGCAGGGCCGCCATCGATCGCCCTCCGGTGCGAGGACGTACAGGTCGGTGTTGGTGACCGGCGTGCCGACCGGCAGATGCCGCAGCACCAGATCGCCGGCCGTGACGACGTGATGGGTCACGTCGTCGGAGCACTCGGTCGGCCCGTAGGCGTTCATCAGCCCGACCCCGGGCAGCCGGTCCAGGCACCGGCGGGCGAGCCGGGGCGGCAGCTCCTCGCCGGTGGCCAGCAGCCAGCGCAGCGCCGGCGGCGCCTCGGGCGTCACGTCCAGCAGCAGGCGGAGCATCGTCGGGACCAGCTCCAGAACGGTCACGCCCTCCCGCCGCACCACCGCGGCGAGCGCCCGCGAGTCGGCCACCGTCTCGTCGTCGACGACCACCACCTGCCCGCCCGCCAGCAGCGGCGCGAGCAACTGCCAGATCGAGATGTCGAACCCGAGCGGCGCGGTCTGCGCGACGACGTCCTCCGGCCCGAGCCCGAGGTCGCGGACCTTGCTGAACAGGTGGTTGAGCATGCCCCGGTGCTCGATCACCGCGCCCTTCGGCGCACCCGTCGACCCGGAGGTGAACAGGACGTAGCGCGGCGCACGCGGATCGCCGAGCCGCTCCTCGCCCTCCCACGCGTTCGCGGCGTCCCCTGCCCTCAGCAACGGACGTCCCGCCGCCGCGGCGCCGGCCACCACCTCCGGCGAAACACCCGGGTCATCATCGACCGTCAGCAGCACGGCCGCGTCCGTCCTGGCGAGCGCGGCCTCGACGCGGAGCGCCGGCCACGAGGCGTCGCACGGCAGGTAGACGGCACCGAGAAGCTCGATCGCGAGGAACGCCGGGACGAGCATCGCCCCGCGCCGCCCGCCGACCATCACCGCTGAGCCCGGGCCGACCCCCGACTCCGCCAGCAGCCCGGCGATCCGCCGGGCCTCGTCTCCCAGCCGGTCGTAGGTCAGGACCCGTTCCCGGTCCCGTACCGCGACGCGGCCGCCCTGGATCCAGCTCATCAGGGGCCGGTCGAGCGGGAGGTTCTCCGCCCGGTGCGAACGGAGCCGCCACGCTCGCCCGGCATCGGTGACATTCAATTCTGGAAGTTGCTCGACAGCGAGGAGACGGCTCTCAATCGTCACGGCGAGAATATTATCCGACTCTCTATTCATGCGTACAGGCCCAGTATTCCTGGTGGCGCTTGGGTGGAGTCCTGCTGGTGACGTCTTGTGCCGGCTCGGGGCAGAGCCTTAGATTGCCCGAAGGGCTTTCCCTAGGATGGGCTGACGCAATGCAGAGACCGACCAGGCTTGGCCATGTCGAAGTCACGTCCATATTTCCCGGAACGCCGATAGAGCGTGCGCCCGTCACGACCACCACGCCGGTGATAATCCGCGGCTCCAGCGCCCTGGGCAAGGTCGCTGACTGGACCCCCGAATACATCTCGGAACGGTTCGCCGACCGAGAGGTCCCGATCAGCGTGGCCGACCCGGACGGCACGTTCAGATACGACCCGGACTCCGAGGCGGGCCTCCGCTTCGAGAAGATGCGCGGTGCCACGCTCGCGGCCGAGTTCCGGCGCGTCCCCGTCACCCGGAAGCTCTGCCTCCAGCAGCTCCCGATCGATGCCCGGGTGCCCGAACTGGCCGGCGAGATGTCGGTACCGCCCTTCGTCCCGGCCGCCAAGCTGAACGAGATCAACCTCTGGATGGCGTCCCCGGACTCCAGGACGCCGCTCCACTACGACGACATGCACAACCTCTTCGCGCAGATCGAGGGCCGGAAGAGGTTCGTCCTGTTCAACCCCGACCAGTTCGAGGATCTCTACCCCGGGCCGCTCAACACCCGGTCCGAGAGTTTCAGCAGAGTCGATCTGAAAAGGCCGGATTTCAAGCGGTTCCCGAGGCTGGCCGACGTGGAGTACTGGGAGGCAGTGGTCTGGCCCGGCGACCTGCTCTTCATGCCGGCCTACTGGTGGCATCACGTTTCGTCCCAGGACGTCTCCGTCTCGGTCAACTACTGGTGGCGGCCCGACGTCCGCGACGCCCTGTGTCCCGCGTTCCTCCGGCAGCTCTACTTGAACCTCAACCTGGAGGACGTCAACGCACTCTTCGAGGCGTTCGACTTCAGCGCCCTGGGCACCGGCTCCACCGCACTTCTCGCCCTGGCCGAGATGGCCCTGGACCACTCCGAGCCGGGCGCCGCCACCCGAATCTGCGGCGGCATCACGGTGGCGTCCCTGCGCGAGAGCCTCAGCCTCGCCGAGGCCGACGTACCCTCCCTTGTGGCGGCCCTGGGGCCCGAGCACGATCCCGCTCGTCGCTGCATCACCGCCGCGCTGCGCGCGCGTCCGGGCCGTCCTTCCCCCGAGGCGGCCGACCTGATCGCTCAGCTCCGCGCCTCGAACCTGACCTTTCAGACCGGCTGATCCGAGACGACCTGCACCTATGGACCTCTTCTTCGGACCTGCTTCTACTTCATGTAAAAGTTCGCGTAGTTTGGCTGGACTGGGATGTTCTAGCGGAGCTGGGCGAGAACGTTGGCAGGCAAGAGGCACAGACGCCCGCGGGAGGCGTTCACCGGAGACTTGCCGGTGCTGGCGGCCGGTGACCGGGTCTGGTGCCGCGACGCCCTCGGGCGCGGCTGGGTGAAGCGGGTCGCGCTCGGCGGCCCGCGCTACGACGACGACTCGGCCTACCTGCTGTGCTGGCTGTCGGTGCCGACGGCGTCGATCGACGACTACCGCGAGCACGGGCCGGATGCGCCGTCGGTCAATTGGCCGGCGAGCGACGTTCAGCTTGCAGACCGCCCTGTTCCCGGCGCAATGTGGCTGACCCGCTAGTACTACCTCGCCGGATCTGAACGGCTTGGAGGCGCGGACGTCGTCTGATGCCCGAGCGCTTCACGAGCCGCGAACCGCTGACACCAAGGCACGATCCAGCTATGGAGTACCAGCCGTGTCGCCGTTCCCGGCGGGCGGGCCGGCCAGTCGCCCGAGCTCCCTCAGCAGGCGCTGAAGGCGATCAACGGTTTCTTGCGGGAGCTGCGACCAGTCGAGGTCGGTCCACACGGCGATGCCGCCCGCGGGGCCGAACGTGAACTCCTCGTGCCGGATCGAGGCGTCGGACGAGCCCAGCGATGCGACCGGCTGTTCCTGGATAAGCGCGCCCTTCTGCGGGACCGGCCGGAAATGCGGGCTGCTCGCCAACTCCACGTCGCCGCACAGGGCCAGGAAGAACGCCACGGCCTTACGCAGGGTGGCGCCGGTGATCCCATGCCGGGTGAAGCTGGCGTACAGCGCCATCGAAGACGCGTGCTCGTCGGCGAGCTCAAGCTGTTCCCGGTAGAACGACCGGGCCCACTGGCGCATGACATCGCGGCGCACGTCGGGCTTGCCCGTTACCGTCCGGAGCCGCGGCCGGACCGTTCCGGTCGAGAGGTCGACCAGCTCCAGCAGCCCCAGGATCTTCAGCAGCTGTGCCTGGGTGGTCACGGCGTAGCCGTGCAGGTAGCTGCGGTCGATCCGGGGGGGCAGCGGCGCGCTGTGGACCTCGTGGTCGAGGAACCAGACCAGGGTTCGGTAGGACAGGTAGGGAGGGCGCCAGGCGGGTGATTGGACTGAGGCATCCATCAGTCGGCCCTCGTTCCGTGCGATCAACCTCTTCCGGGACGGTGCGACCAGCAGCGCTGACGCCGACCCGGCTATACAGCTCGGCTTCCCGCTACCCGGCCACCGGCAGCAATTCTCGTTCACCCCGCCCAGTTATCACCATACGCAGGCGCCGACCGTGTGGGGCTTCAATATCTGGATTCTGGCTTTGACCTGGAGTTCCGTGTCGCTTCAGAGGTGGTGATCGCTATGCGGCGTTGCGGTATTCGTTGATCACACAGCCGAGGAGTCGTGTCCGGTGGATGGCGCTGTTGCTGCTGATGGGAGTCGGTTCAGGTGGGGGAGTAGGAGGTCGTTGTCCCAGGGAACGATGCGGACGGTGACCATTGAAATGATCGGCGTAGATCCCGAGCACGGCTTCCAGATGGCGTCGGGGGAAGATCAATAACCGGCCGGGTGCACGCGCGGCGGACGCTGCCGACCCACCGCTCGGTGAAGGCGTTTGCTCGTGGGCTTTGCGGTGGTGTCCGCAGGACGGTGATCCCGGCCGCTGCGAAGACGGCGTCGAAGGCGTCGGTGAGTTCGGTGTCCCGGTCGCGGACGAGGAAGCGGAAACGCTGAGCGCTCTGGTCCAGGTCCATCAGCAGGTTCCGGGCCTGCCGGGTCACCCAGGCGCCCGTCGGGTTGCGGGTGGCGCCCAGCACATGGACCCGGCGAGTGGCGATCTCCAGCGCGAAGAACACGTGGATCCGCTGGAGGAAGACGGTATCGACGGTGAAGAAATCGCAGGCCAGAACACCGGAGGCCTGGGCGCGCAGAAGCGTGGTCCAGGACGCGTCGGCCCGCCGCTGGGCCGGATCGACACCGGCGCGGCGCAGGATCCGCCACACGGTGGCCGCCGACACCTGGTAACCGAGCCCGACGAACTCACCGTGGACGCGCCGGTGGCCCCCACCCGGGTTCTCGCCCGCCAGTTGCAGCACTAAGACGTCATCTCATTTGGTTAGTCGGCGGTGACAGATGAGGGTGGCGGCGATGCCGACGAAGGCCAGGAAGTGCTCGGCCTTGCTTTCGTAGCGGCGGTGCAGGCGGCGGCAGCCGCTCAGCCAGGACACTGTCCGTTCCACCACCCAGCGGTGCCGCCCCAGCCGGCGGGAGGACTCGATGCCGCGGCGCGCGATGCGCGGCGTGATGCCCCGCCTGCGTTGCCAGCGCCGCAGGTCGGCGTAGTCGTAACCCTTGTCGCCGTGCAGCTTGGCGGGCAGACGCCGACGCGGCCCGCGCCGGGAGCGGATCGGTGCGATGCCCCGCACCAGCGGCTCCAGTGCGAGCTTGTCGTGGGTGCTGGCCGCCGAGATCCCGACAGACAGCGGCAGTCCGGCACGATCGGTCAGCAGATGGATCTTCGACCCACGCTTGCCGCGGTCGACAGGATTCGGGCCGGTCAGCTCCCCCCTTTGCTCGCGCGGACGCTGACGGAGTCGATCGCGCACCGCGACCAGTCGAGTTCTCCACGCGCGCCCAACTCGTCCAGCACGAGCCGGAGCAGCTTGGCCCATACCCGCGCGGCCGTCCACTCGGTGAAGCGCCGGTGCGCGGTAGGACCCGACGGCCCGAACACCGGCGGCAACTGCTGCCACGTACAACCTGTGGTGGCCACAAAGATGATCGCCGCCAGCACCTCACGATCCCCATACCGACGCCGGCCACCGCCCTGCGGCCGCGTCGGAGCAGGCGGCACTACCCGCTGGAACAGCTCCCACAACTCCTCTGGCACCAACCTCTCCACCATCTCCACAGCCGCACACTACCGGCGCCAACCCAAATGAGATGACGTCTAAGGAGCGCCGGGTGGCAGCCAGTCAGCGGGACTGGTCGTTCCAGATCTACCGGGCCAGGTTGATCGCGGTGTGGTGCCTGGTCAGATCCGGTTGGCGGCGGGGGTGAAGACGCGTTCGAGGAAGGCTTCGCGGGTGGCTTGGTCGAGGGTGCCGTCCAGGGACAGGGCGGTGGCGATGGACTCTTCGGTGACGGCGCGGGGGATCTCGAGGTTGGCTTCGGCTTCGCCGATGGCTTGCTCGATGGCGCGGCCGGCGGCGGCGGCGGGTTCGTGCCGGATGAGCCAGTCGAGGGTCTTGGTGACGGCGGGGGTGAGCCCGAAGAAGACGTAGTTCTCGCGCTGGGCCGGGTCGTCGCGGTGGACGGAGCGGTGCAGGTCGCGTCCGTGGAGGAACTCGTAGACCAGGGCCTGGCGGACGGTGGTGGACAGGTCCCACACGCCGACGAGTTTGGGGATGCTGGCGGCGACCTGCCAGCTGAGGCCTTCGGCGATTTCGCGGACGGCGGTTTCGGTGCGCCATCGCAGTGCCCACCGCTTGCGGAAGCTCTGGCGCTCCCACAGCAGGGAGAAGAAGGTGCGGCTGAACCGCTTCCAGGTCTCGGTGATGCCGATCGGGTTGGCGGCTCCCTCGTGGTCGGCTGAGACCACTTCTTCGACGCCTTCGGAGGAGCGGCGGCGCTGTTCGGCCCATTCCTCGGCGACGGGCCGGGCCCACATGTTGCGGCCGCCGATGACGGCTTGGGGGAGCGGGATGTCGCCCTCACCGCGGGAGATGTAGGCGCGCAGTGTGGAGGCGCCGATCCCGGCGATCTCGGCCATCTCGCCGACACCGACGAGCTGGTCGGCGACCAGCTCGGGGGCGGTGAGGGTGACGATGCTGTCGCCCAGGCCGCGGTCGTCGCGATGGGAGGCCCACAGTGCAAGGTCGTCGTTCCACCCCCGGTCGGAGGTGGCCGTGGCTGGCACGGTGACCTCGCCGACGTTCAGGACGCGGGCGCGGGTGGGCTCACCGTCGCGCATCAGGTCGCCGGCGGTGATGGTCACGGCGGCGGGCACCGGCCGCAGGAAGGTCTTCTCGGCCGCCCAGTCGAACAGCTGGGAGGGGCGGTACCAGGTGATGCCGTCCCACCAGTACCCGCCGGCCCGGTACAGCAGGCCGGTGGGTTCCTCCCACATCAGCAGGGAGTCGACCGGGGAGGCGTCGGTGTCGCGGTAGAGCACGACCGACTGGCCGTGCTCGGGGTGGTGGCGGACCACCCACGCCAGGTCGTTTCGCGTCGGGTCGGTGGTGAAGGCGACCCAGCCGCCGTCGGTGCAGGTGTCGTGGCGGCCCCACATGCCCTGCTTGTGGCGGCCGATCTTCTCGATCGCTTCTCCGTTGTCGACCGGGATGTTGGAGTCGTCGACGAACGGCAGGTCGGGGATGGGGTGGTCGGTGCGCAGGCCGTTGGCGACCGGCTGGAAGGTGTACAGCGCCATCGGGGTCCTCTCGGCGAGAGTGCTGTATCTCTCTACAACATAACCGCTCTACCGCTACAGCAGCCCTCGAAAGGGGGCCCAATCCGACCGAGGAGCCCCAGCTGGTCGCGTGTGCGGGCCGGGACTGCGGCCGCTGGTCGGAACCAGCATGGCCCGGTCGGGGGAGTCGGGACGGGTAGGGAGGCTCCGGGGACAAAGGCCACTCAGAGCCTCGGCGCGGGCTTCGACCCCGATGTGTCCATGTCTTTCGGGGCAACGCCCGTCCTGGAGGCCTCCGGGACGTCTCCAGGACGTCCGGCAGGACGCACTGGGACGCTCGCAGGGGACGTCCCTAGCGGTCCTGGACGTCCGCGCGGACGTCCAGGACCGCTAGGCCTAGGCGCCGCTATCTGCTGACGGTCTCTGCGACCGGCTCTGGCGCGCCGCGGCGGCCGCCGCCGTGCTCGACGTCGCGGTCGTGGGCGAGCAGTTCAACCATCTGCCTGGCTCACAGATGCTGGGTGATCCAATACAGAAGCCAGCCGGCCGCGGCGGCGCCGAGGGTGTAGGCGGCGCCGCGCACGGCGGCGAACAGGGCGACCTGGGCCAGTCGCCGGGCCTCGGCGGCACCGGGCATCTGGAGACGCTCACCACGGGGCAGATGCTGCTGCTGTCGATCGGCACCAGCGGCGGCGTCGCTGCGCAGATGGCGGTGCTGGCCGTGACCAGCCGGCGGACCGGGTTCCGGCTCCGCCTGCACGCCGACCCGCGCGGCATCGGAGTCCGGTCGATCGCCGCCTTCGCGGGTTGGACCATCGCCTCAGCGGCGGCCGCCCAGGTGGTGTTCATCGTCAGCACCCGCCTTGCCTCCCAGGCCGGACAAGGCTCGTGAGCAGCAACCGAACGGTGAACGGCGATAGCGGGCCGGGAGGAGGCGGGTTACCGCCGTTCACCGTTCTGATGCAGGTGATGTGTGGTGGGGGTTGCTGCGGGGGATCGAGGGGTCTTCCAGCAGGTCCAGGTAAGAGGCCCCGAATTCCTACCGCTACGGCGAGCCGCCACTGAGAACAATCATCGCAGGTCACACGGGCCGTAAGCACCACCCCGTCCGCGCACCGGGTTCCGGCCTGGGCACGGAAGGATCGGCCCCCGGCGGGCCGCGCGTCGCACACGCCGGATAACGGCGTGACCGCGCCGGGGCTTTGGAGGTTGCTGTACTCCTGTGCCGTATCTTCACCGCCTGGTTCTCGAAGGGGGTGAGGTTGCCGGAGGTGGCTGCGTTCGCTCAGGTGACCTGCGCGGCCACCAGGGTCTCGAAGGCATAAGGCCGCAGCCCATCGGTACGGCCGGCGAAGTACCGCTGCTGGAGGTCCGCACGGGTGGGATGGTCCACGACCTTCAGCCCGCACCGGCCGATCAGCCTCTCGATCTCGACCACCGGCCAGCCGGGCTGCAGAGGCTCGCCGACAGAAGCCGCGATCGGCGTGTAGCTCCGGGCGAATTCCGTGCCCACGTCGTCCAGCACGCGGTCCTCGGCCCGGTAGGAGAACACCACCTCAGAGCCGGGAGCGGCCGCCGCGATCGTGCGCAACGTCGACTCGATCGCCTGTGCCGTCAGATAGGGGGCGACACCCGTCCAGCAGAACATCGCCGGCTGCGCCCAGTCGAACCCGGCCGCGCCCAGAACATCCCGAACCGGTTCGGCCTCGAGATCAACCGGCACGAACACCTGCGAGTCGCTGAGCGGCAGGCCGAGCTCCCCGACCCGCTCGAGCTTCCACGCCTGGGAAGCAGGATGATCGACCTCGAACACCGTCAGCGAGCCGAGCAGATCCGGCTGCCGCCACGCGAACGAGTCAAGCCCTGCTCCAAGGATCACGTACTGCGTGAAGGCGCCGGCGGCCAGCCGGTCCTCGGCGTACCGGCTGCGAGTGCAGACAGCCGCGCGGGACTCGCGACGGACCGGGCCGGGGAACAGCGGATCGAACCGGTCTCTCAGCTCCCGCCATACCGGGCCGACAAGCACCAGGGCCAGCACGTCATCCAGTACCCACGGCGAGGCCGTCTCCAGGCGAAACAATCCACGCGACACGGCCGCGAACATCGCCGTCCTGCTCGGCGCGCTCTCCATGCGTTCCTTCTCTCCGGCCAGAACCCGCGTGCGCTCACCCTCTGTACTTGACAGGATGCGCCTGAAGCGCCCTGACTGGTGCCTTCATTGGCCAAGGCGCTGAACGTGCCGACTCCGGCCGTGCGCAAACCGGGCTCGGGGTGGGTGGAGTTCCCGCGGCCGGCGAGCAGCGGTGCCGGGTCGGCCGGGCATGTGCGCATCGGGTACGCCCGCGCCTCCACCGTCCGCCAGTCGCTGGACACCCAGCTCGACGTCCTGTCCGCCGCGGGCGTCACCCTGATCTTCTCCGAGAAGGTCTCCACCCGTGCCACCATCCGACCCGAACTCGACAAGGCCGTCGCCTTGGCGCGGGATCTGCGGGCCTCTGGCGTCGCGGTCACGGTGGTGGTTGCGACCGAATCCGGGCACGTGGTCAGGTGAACCCCTCCACGTGGATCGGACGTCTGAGCAGCGTGGGTGAGGTGGCGCCGGGCGGCGCGCACGGGCGTGTGAGGCGGGGGCTGGAGCCGGTACGGCAGCGCTGGGCAGAGGCTCGGAGCCGACGTGAGGCCAAGCCGTTGCGGGTACGGCCGCTGGCGGCCGGGTTCTGGATGCTGGCGGCCGCGGGGGCGGCCGCGGGGGCGGCGGCGTTGGCGATCTGGTTGACCACCGCGTGGCTGCTGGACGTCGCCGATGACGCCTCCACCGGGACCGAGCGGGCCAAGATCCGGGTGGATGCCGTCCGCACCGGCCTGGCCGCCGGCGGCGGGGCGGGCGCGGCGGTCGGGCTGATGCTGGCCTTCCGGCGGCAACGCCATGCCGAACTCGCGACCGCGCTGGGACAGCTGGACGCAGCCGAGCGGCGGATCACCGAGTTGTACAACGCGGCCGCCGAGCAACTGGCCTCCGACAAAGCACCAGTCCGCCTGACCACCCTGTACACCTTGGAGCGGCTGGCCAACGACAACGAACGGCACCGGCAGACCATCGTCAACATTATCTAATGGCTTCCTAGAGGGGTTCCGGAGCGAGGTCTGAACATCATCAGGACTTCGAGTTCTCGGCGCAGACCGACGCGTTCCGGGGCCGCTCGCTGATGGCCCGGGTCTCGACCGCTGCCGTGCTCTTTGGGAGTGAGACCTCCGCAAGACCTCGCCGTAGGCAAGGGAATCGGCGGACGGCTGAACCTCGCCGTCAGCTGAACTCTTCCAGTTGGATCTTGGCCGTGGTTCGAGCCCGCCCGAAGGGAACATCCCTTTGTGATCCGGAGCCGCCGAGCTCTCAGCGAAGACAGGGAACCGTGCTGGTCGCTGGGATCACGGACGGCTAATCGGATGTCAGGCCGGCGAGCCTTTCCATTAGAGCGCCGTGTGATTCCGCCAAGGCTTGACCTGCCTGAACACAACTCGGAGGACAAGCGTGAAGATCACCTGTGGCATCGACTGGGCCGAGAACCACCACGACGTCGTGCTAGTGGACCAGAACGGCACCCTGGTCGCCAAGCGCCGCATCGCCGAGACCGTCGATGGCTTCAACGAACTGCTGACGATGCTGGCCGAGGCCGGCGACGGGGCCGGGGAGTCGATCCCGGTGGCGATCGAGACGCCACGCGGTCTCCTGGTTGCCGCGCTGCGCGCCACAGGCCGCAAGGTCTACTCGATCAACCCGATGGCCGTCGCCCGTTACCGTGAGCGCTATTCGTTCTCCGGTAAGAAGTCTGACCACGCCGACGCGATGGTGCTGGCCAACATCTTGCGCACCGATGCACACGTGCATCGGCCGCTGCCGGCCGACACCGAGCTCGTCCGCTCCATCGCGGTATTGGCCCGCGCCTGCCAAGACGCGACGTGGCGACGCACCCGTGCATCGAATGAGATGCGGTCTCTGCTGCGTGAGTACTACCCAGCCATGCTGGAGATCGCCGCAGCCCGCAAGGGCAATCTCACCAGCGCAGTCGTGCGTGCTGTGCTGCAGCTCGCGCGCTATCCGGCCGCCGCGGCCAAGCTCACCAAGACTCAGATCGCTGCCGCTTTGCGTCGCGCAGGACGAGTGCGTGGCGTCGAGGAACTTGCCGCCGAGATCAAGGAGGTCCTGCGGCGGCCGCAACTCCGCCACGCCCCAATGGTCGAAGAAGCGATGGGCGCCCAGGCCTTGCGCCTGCTGGCCACATTGAACATCGAGTGCGACAGCGTCGACGAACTCGCTGAGGCTGCCTTGGCAGGCTTCCAGAAGCACCCTGACTATGAAGTGATCACGAGTTTCCCGGGCCTAGGAGACCTTTCGGGCGCACGCGTCCTGGCTGAGCTCGGCGACGATCGTGACCGCTTCACCAACGCTCGGTGCTTGAAGGCCTACGCAGGGTCCGCGCCTGTCACACGAGCCTCGGGCCGTAGCCAGCTCATCACCCATCGGCGGGTGAAGAACGACCGGCTCGCCGGCGCTGGATTCACCTGGGCATTTGCCGCGCTGCGCAGCTCACCTGGCGCCCGCGCTCATTACGACCGCCGTCGATCCACAGGCGACCGGCACGCCGCTGCCCTCCGCCACCTGTTCAACCGCTTCCTCGGTTGCCTCTATCACTGTCTGCAGACGCGGCAGTGTTATTCCGAGTCCGCCGCATTCGGCACCCAGTTGGAGGCCGCAGCCTGACTCCAAGGTGGGAGGATCAGGTCATGTCCGAACGCGTTGGTTTCCTCAGCGGAGGCCCTGTGAGCCCTGACGGGCGCCACCTGCTGATCCTTCCCGGGGACATCACCGAATTCGTCGACCCCGGCGTGACAGACCATGACCTCAGCGCACGCTACGCACTCGACACCGTTGTCCGCGTACCCAAGGTCGTCGTCTACTCGGCCATCTACCTGGATGGGCCACTGTCCGGCCAGAAGACGGGGGCCCTCGCCACCAACCAGCTCGGCAACCGCCACGAGGTTTACCTGCCACCACGTCCTGGCGGCCCGGTTGTGACATATGAGGTGGTGAAGCTGAACCAGGACGGCTGCCCCGCTGAGCTCCGCCTCGTCAAACCAGAAGAGGGCACTTGACGACCTAGGAACATCGGATGTCTGTGCCTACCTGCGGATGCCCTGGGCCCCACCGCCGGAAAGCCTCCCCAGGCGGCAGGGTCGTGCCGACCTCGACGCACAGCGGCAGGCGGCGCATCGGTACCGCACAAGACGTGTTGGTCATCCAACCCCTACTCGGTCGGAAGGACCTGATCCATACGAGGAGCGCCAAGTCCGTCTGACCGCTCAGGAGATCTTGCAGACCCATCTGTCCGACCACGCAGGTTCGGAGGCTTGGGGCATCCTCGAACTCGACCTGTCCAGAGCCACATTGATCGATTTCTTCTTCCCCAGATGCACCGTTGGCCACGCCAGCTTCACTGAGGCCTCCTTCCTCGGCCTCGCTAACTTCCACAGCACAACCTTCACTAGCCAGGCCGGTTTCGTGGACACCTCCTTCCACGGGTACGCCAACTTCGGCGAGGCCACCTTCTCGCACGGTCTCTTCGGCGGATCGGCATCATTCGAAGTAGCAAGCTTCGCGCGCGCGTCTTTCCTGGAAGGCGGCAACTTCCACAGGACCTCCTTCCGCTCTGTCGAGTTCGACGATGTCAACGGAACGATCGATCTTGAGGGCGCCACCGTGGTGGACAGAGCGGGACCGGTCACCCTTCCACCGGGGTGGCGGATCGACCCAACAGATGCTGCTGCAGGCCGCATCGTGGCGGCTCCAACGCCATCGTTCTAGCCGTCTAAAAAACGTTCGATTCTCAGACACCCCACCCAGGGCGGAGGCGTCGCCGTCGCTCGCCGTTGCGATGCCAGCCTGCGTGGTGCGGCGAGATGGCTTCCGGTCAGGTTCGGGTCGGCGCGGTGGTGAGCCTGTGGACGAGGAGGTCGATCACGGCTCGTTTGTCGGCATCGTCGGGCCGGTGGGTGAGGAGGCCTTCGATGACGAAGGTGCCGATCGCGGTCATGGCGGGGAGGTCGGCTTCGGCGGCGCCGGCTTTGCGGAGGTCGTCGGCGACCAGGGTGTCGGCGAGTTCGTGGAAGCCGGTGTGCCAGGCGTGGACGGCGGGTGAGGCCGGGGCGCGGGTGTGGACGGTGTTGACGAGGCCGTGCAGCCGTTCGAGCTGGTCGACGGTCCACAGGAGCCGGTCGCCCAGCGGCCGGTCGGCGATGGTCGCGTACTGGGCGAGGGCTTCGGCCAGCAGGCGGTCCAGGACGGCGACGAGCAGGTCGTCCTTGTCGCGGAAGTACCAGTAGATCGTGTTGACGGTGACGCCGGCGTTCTTGGCGATCTGGCCCATGGACGCCGACTCATAACCGTCGTCGATGAACAGCTGCTGGGCGGCGGCGAGGATCTCCTCGCGTTTCTCTTCGCGGTCCTGGGGGCGTCGGTTCCGGGGCACCCTCACACCCTATCTTGAACGACCCTCAAGAAGACGCTAGGTTTCTTGAGGGCCATTCAAGAATTGAGGTGGGACCCCCATGGAAACCGACCACGCGGCTGCCGAGCTGCTCGGGCTGGACACGACCGGGCTGCTGGCGTTCTTCGCCACGCTGCCCGCGCCCGAGATCGAGGAGATGGACGGGGAGTACACCGCCCGTCTGCTGGCCCAGCCCGGCGTGTTCGCCTCGGTGACCGGGCGCGCGACGGTGTCGAACCCGCTTGCGCCGTGGCTGTGCAAGGCGTTCCGGCCCGTCGACGGCCAGACCGGGCGCGGCTACAACACCTTCCGCCAGTTCGGCCGCGTCCGGCAGCGCTATGCGATGCACACGCTCATCGCACCGTCGCGCTGTGACGGCCGTCCCGCCTACACGCTCATCTACCGCGCCTATGCCTCGGCGTGCGGGGCGATCAACATGGTCGACGAGGTCCGCCGCGCGGCGCCCGGTGTCTATCTGGGCATCGGGACCTGGGGATTCACCGCCCGTCAGCGCCGCGTCCCGCTGCCCTTCCTGCTCACCGGCCCCGTCGGCGCCTACCGCGGTGACATCGGCGCAGCCCGCCGCGGCTTCACCCCGGGCCCGCGTGAACTGCCCGGACGCAAGGAAGCCGCCCAGTGACGAGGTGGCTGCTGTACGGCGCCAACGGCTATACCGGTGAGCTGATCGCCCGGGAGGCTCGCAAGAGAGGCCTGGAACCGGTCCTCGCCGGCCGGAACCCCACGGCGGTCAAGCCGCTGGCCGAGGACCTGGGCCTGGAGTGCCGGATCTTCGATCTGCGCGACGCCGACGCGCAGCTGTCCGGGATCGACGTGGTGCTGCACTGCGCCGGGCCGTTCTCGGTGACGGCGGCCCCGATGATCGACGCGTGCGTGCGCACCGGCACCCACTACCTCGACATCACCGGTGAGATGGACGTCTTCGCCTACGCCCGCGAGATCGACGGCCTGGCCCGCGCTGCTGGTGTCGTGGTCTGTCCCGGAGTCGGTTTCGACGTCATCCCCACCGACTGCCTTGCCGCCGCCCTCCACCAGGGCATGCCCGAGGCCACCGGTCTGCGGCTCGGGTTCGACCTGCCGCTGGCGCTGTCCCCGGGGACCGTCAAGACGGTCCTGGACGGGATGGCCGCCGGAGGCCGCGCTCGCATCGACGACCGGATCACCGCGACCCCGCTGGGCGGACGCACCGCCCGCATCGACTTCGGCAACGGCACCAAACCCGCGCTCGCCTTCCCCGCCGCCGACCTCCACAGCGCCCACCACAGCACCGCGATCCCCAACATCGAGGTCTACATCCCGATGCCCTCCCTGCTGATCCGCGGTACCCAGATCAGCAGGCGGTTCACCGGGCTGCTGGCCCGTCCCGGTGTCCGCGACGCCGCGCACAAGCTGATCGACAAGACGGTGAAAGGCCCCGACGCCAACCAACGGGCCACCGGCACCGCCTACGTGTGGGGCGAGACCACCGACCCGGCCGGCCGGCGGGCCACCGCCCGCATCACCACGGCCAACCCCTACCGGCTCACCATCGACGGCGCCCTCACCGCCGTCACCGACCTCCTCGCCGCCCCCACCACCCGCCCCGGCGCGCACACGCCCGCGACGCTGTTCGGCGCCGACCTCATCACCCGGCTCCCCGGCAGTGGCCCCCTCACCATCACCACCCCCCACGCGACCGAAGGAATCCCCCAGTGACCGCCCCCCGCACCGCGCTCATCACCGGCGCCTCCGCCGGCATCGGCGCCACGTTCGCCCGCCATCTGGCCGCCCGCGGCTACCAGCTCCTGCTGGTCGCCCGCCGCGCCGACCGCCTCCAGGAGCTGGCCGCGGAGTTGACCCGGCAGCACGGTGGGCGGCGCTATGAGGTGTTCGCCGCCGACCTCACCGATCGCGCCGCCCCCAAGGCGATCATGGACTACGCCGACACCCAGGGCCTGGACATCGACGTCCTCATCAACAACGCCGGGCTGTCGGGCAAGACCGCGTTCGCTGACACCCCCTGGGACACCCTGGCCGGGGAGATCCAGCTGATGGTCACCGCCCAGACCGAACTCGCCCACCTGGTCATCCCCGGCATGAAGAAACGCCGCTGGGGCCGCATCGTCAACCTGTCCTCCGTCGCCGCGTTCGCACCCCCCGCGGCCAGCCTGCTCTACACCGGCATCAAGTCCTACGTCCTCAACACCTCCCAGGCCCTCGACATGGAACTCAAACCGCACGGCATCCACGTCACCGCCCTGTGCCCCGGCTTCACCCACACCGAATTCCACGACGTCATGGGCACCCGCGACAAAGCCAACCACCTCCCCCGCATCCTGTGGCAGCAACCCGAAGCCGTCGTGGCCGAAGGCTGGAAAGCCGTCCAGAACGGCAAACCCGTGTGCATCCCCGGCCTCGTCAACAAGATCAACGCCGCCGCCATGAAACCCCTGCCCATCCGCCTGAGCTACCTCGCAGGACGCACCCTCAACCCCTTCAAGAACAGCTGAACCCCCTCACCTCCGCGCACCGACCGCTGGCCGCCGCGAAGCCCGACCACACCCCGGAACAGATCGGGGACTTCTCCCAAAACCCACACTGGGATGATCTTGGAACGTGGTGGCAGTGCCCCGTCCTTCTGCCCTGGGGCTGATGGGCCTGATCAGTCGTTCGCCGGGGCTGCAGAGGTTTTCTCGTCGTGTTCGCGCAGCATGCGCAGGACGGTGGCGGGTGAGGGGTGCTGGCCTTTCTTCTTGCGGTTGGTGATGACGAGCCGGGCGGCGATGTTGCGCGTCGTCGGTGACGGTGGCGCCGCCGATGGTCTTGTTCGCCTTGCTTTGGGTCTGGTGTGGTGTGGCGTCCCGGGCGGGCCCACCCCGTTCGTCTCGATTCGCTCATCAGGCATGCCAATGTTCGACGTCCTTGCCCTTGGCCAGGTCACGGACGACGATCTTGCCGCTGGACGTGCCGAACAGAACGGATCTGCCGTCGGGGCTGAGCGCCGCGGTGGTGACGAAGCCCGTATCGGACCCGGGCAACCCGGAGGCCGAGCGCTGTGGTGACGGGGTCAGCCGCCAGTCCTTGACGTCCCCTTCGCCCTGGGCGAGCAGGTGGGTGCCGTCCGGAGTGAACAGCAGCCGTTCGATGGCCTGGGAAGTGTCGAGGGTGCCGATCTGCCGCTGCAGGGCGACGTTCCAGAGGGTCACCGTCGGATAGCCGTCCAGGGCGAGGCTGTGGCCGTCGGGGCTGAAGGCCATGTTGTTGGGCGGCTCGGTGGTACCTGGTGGGGTGACCGCGCCGATCTGTTTCCGTTCGGAGACGTCCCACAGCGTGACGCCCGGACCTTCCACGTCGGTGCAGGCGAGCGTGGTGCTGTCGGGGCTCACTGCGGAGGTCAAACAACCCTCGTCCGGGACGATCTGTTCTGTGCGCGGGTCCTTGCCGATGCGCCAGACGAGGTGGTCCCCGTGCTCGCCGAATGCCGTGAGCCTTCCGCCGCCGGAGTCGAAGGTCAGGCGGCTCGCGTCACTGAAATCGTTCGTCTTCGCGATCTGTTTGTGAGTCTCGA
>NZ_JAGEOK010000059.1 GCF_017573545.1 Actinomadura nitritigenes
GCGCCGCACCATCCCCTTCTGCGCCAGCCGCTCGGCCACCGTCTGCACCGTGTTGTACGCGAGCTTCTTCCCCGCGTCCTCGTTCAGCCTCGTCAGCAACTCACGGACCCGCAGCGGACCAGGCGCCGCCCACAGCACGTCCATGACGGAACGCTCAAGCGATCCAGCCAACCCGGCCACACGGCCACCTCCGTCCTCCCCACATTGTGCCGGAGAACCGACTCACGGCGGGAACAGGACGTCTCGGGCCTCGCGCGGCTGAGCAGGGGTGCGATGCGGAACCCGAGGCAGCGGCGGCCGATCAGGGACTCGCTACTATGATCGCGTAGTACTAAGGGGTCGTAGTAGAACGCGGCGGGTCCGACACGAAGGAGAAGAGATGGCCACCACTTCCGAAGACTCCTCGCCCTTCGGCGGCGAGGACGGATGGAACGGCTCCACCGGGCGGCACTGGGTCGAGCACGAGGACCGGCACGACCGGATGCTCACGTCCCTGACCACGCGGCTCATCCAGGCCGCGGACATCTCCGCGGCCGACAGGGTTCTCGATGTCGGATGCGGCTGCGGTGAGACGAGCCGCATCGCCGCCCGCAACGCCCCCGAGGGGGAGGTCCTGGGCGTCGACATCTCTGAGCCGATACTCGCCCGGGCACGCGCACGGGCGCAGCAGGAGGGGCTGAGCAACCTGCGCTTCCAGCGGGCCGACGCCGAGAGCGTCCCGCTCCCGAAGGCGCACTTCGATCTCGCGATGAGCCGCTTCGGCGTCATGTTCTTCAACGACCCGCGGGCGGCCTTCAGGAACATCGCCCAAGCGCTGAAGCCGGGCGGGAGGCTCGCATTCCTCTGCTGGCAGGAGGCCCTGCAGAACGAGCACATCGTCGTGCCGTTCAGCGTCCTCGCCTCCTACGGCGCGCTGCCCGACATCGGCGCGCCGGGCGCTCCGGGGCCCTTCTCCCTGGCCGACCCCGACCGCATCCGCGAACTCCTCACGCAGGCCGGCTGCGGTGACATCGAGATCCGCCCGGCACAGGAAAGGCTTCGAGTCGGCTCTGACGTACCGGATGTCCTTGACTATTTCCGCCACCATCCGGCCGCATCGGGCATCGTCGGCGGCATGGACGAGGCCACGCTGTCGAAGGCGCTGCACGACCTGGAAGCCGCCGTCAGGCCTTTCCAGACACCGGACGGCGTCTTCCTCGGCTCGTCGGCCTGGCTCGTCACCGCCGGCCGCTGATCTGCGCCAGATGCGGCACGGACCGCCCGGTCTCGCACCTTGGACGGTGAGACCGGGGCGTCCGGCTGCGGCGGACGGCATTCCCGAAGAGCGCGCACCCGCCGGCGCAGCGCCTCTCCCAGCAAGGTCAGGGAGGCGACGGAACGGAACCACCTGGTGCCGCCCGGCTTCAGTCGTTGCGCCCGCCGAGGCGCCGGCAGCGCCTGCGGGGTTCCGTCCGCCCGAACGGCTCAATCGACCACCGCGAGGACCAGGCCGGCCCCGATGCCGAGCGCGACCGAACCGGCTGCCGCGGCGTACGCGGTCAGCCTTGCCCCGCGAAGGGTTCCGCGGGCTCCGCGGCCGTCGTCGCGGCGGAGCATGGGGACGATCCACCGCAGGTAGTAGAAGACACTGGCGACGGAGTTGACCGCTGCGACCGCCGCCAGCCATGCGTAGTGGCCGTCCAGCGCCGAGCCGAACATCAGCAGCTTGCCGACGAAAACGGCGGTGGGCGGGGTGCCGATGAGTCCCAGCAGGCAGACCACCAGCGACGCGACCAGCAGCGGGCTGCGCCGTGAGAGTCCGGTGTAGGCGCTCAACTCGTCCTCGCCGACGGCGACCACGACGGCGAAGGCACCGATGTTCGTGATCGCGTATGCGGCCAGATAGTAGAGAAGGGCGGGTTCGGCCAGGTCCGTGCGGCCCGCGACGGCGACGGGGAGCAGGAGGTATCCGGCCTGGCTGATGGTGGAGTAGGCGAGCAGGCGCCGGACGTTGTCCTGGGCGAAGGCGGCGAGGTTGCCCAGTGTCATCGTCGCGGTGGCGATGACCGCGACGAGCACCGGCCAGCCGGCCGCATCGGGCGGGAGCGCCTCGACGGCGAACCTGAAGAGGGCGGCGAAGGCTCCGATCTTCGGCACCGTCGTGACGAACGCGGCGACGACCGGGGGCGCGCCCTCGGTGACGTCCGGGACCCAGAAGTGGGCGGGCACGGCGCCCGCTTTGAACAACAGTCCGGCGAGCAGCAGCACGACGCCGACCATGACCGCGCCGGACGGAGCGGCGCCGAGGCCCGACCGGAGAATCTCGTAGGACGTGCCGCGCCCCAGTCCGTACAGGAGGGTCACGCCGACCAGCATGAGGATGCCCAGGAACGCGCCCACCAGGTAGTACTTGAGCGCCGCCTCGGTGCCCGGCGCGCTCTTCCCGAAGCCGGCGAGCGCGTATCCGGGGATGCTGGCCAGCAGGTACGCGGCGACCAGGACCAGCAGGTCGGACGCGGCGCCGAGCGTGATCGTGCCGAGCGCGGCCAGCATGACGAGGACGTAGAACTCGGTCTCGCGGCGGTGGCCGCGCATCGGGCCGGTCGCGAGCACGATGACCAGGAGGGTGGCGGCCAGCACGACGATCCGCGTCACGTGCGTGACGGGGTCGAGCATGAAGGCGTCGAACGTCATCAGGTCGGCGCGCCGCGCGGCGAGGCCCGCGGTGACGAGCCCGCCGGCCAGGCAGGCCGCGCAGAGGGCCGCGACAATCCACTGCCGGGTCCGGGGCAGGAACGATCCGGCCAGGAGCCCGGTCACGGCGGCACCCAGGACGAACAGTTCCGGCAGGAGGTCCGCCGGGTTCTCTCTCGTCATCGGGCCACCAGCGAGACCACGGCGGAGGAGATCGGCTCGATGGCGTCCAGCAGGAAGCGGGGCGCGACTCCGATGGCGGCGGACAGCACCAGCAGGGGCGCCACGGCGGCGAGTTCGCTGCGGTGGACGTCGGTGACGCGCGAGGTGAGCTCGCCGGGCGGCCCCAGGACGGCCCGGTGCAGCAGGCGCAGGAACAGCGCCGCCGTGATGAGGATGCCGGGAACCGCGAGCGCACCCGCGACGACGAGTCCGGTGCCGCCGCTGCCGATCACGCCCGTGAAGATCTGGAACTCGGCGATGAAGCCGGAGAGGCCGGGCAGCCCGAGCGAGGCGAACGCGCCGAGCGCGATGAGCGCGGAGAAGACCGGGGCGCCGCGGGCGAGGCCGCCGAAGCGCCCCATGTCGTAGGTGCGGGCGCGGTCGTAGAGCACTCCGGACAGTAGGAAGAGCGCGCCGGTGATCAGGCCGTGGCTCACCATCTGGGTGACGGCGCCGGTCACGGCCAGCCGCCGCGCCGCCTCGTCCCCGGCCGCGCCGGCGGCGCCGAGCGCGAGGACGATGTACCCCATGTGGTTGACGGACGTGTAGGCGATCAGCCGCTTGAGGTCCTCTTGGGCGAACGCCACCAGGGCTCCGTACAGGACGCTGATCAGACCGATGATGATGATCACCCAGGCGTAGCGGCGCCAGGCGTCCGGCAGCATCGGCATGGCGATGCGGACGAAGCCGTAGGTGCCCATCTTCAGCAGGATCCCGGCCAGGATCGCCGAGCCCTCGGCCGGTGCGTCGGTGTGCGCCGGCGGGAGCCAGGTGTGGAACGGGACGGCCGGCGTCTTGATGGCGAGGCCGAGGCCGATGGCCAGCAGGACGAGTGCCGCGAGTCCCGGCGACCCGGCCAGTGCGGGGTGGCGCGTGAGCTCGACCATGTCGAAGGTGTGCGGCTCGGCTCCGAGGTACAGGCCGATGAAGCCCAGCAGCAGGGCGAGCGAGCCGAGGAAGGTGTAGAGGAAGAACTTCAGCGCCGACCGGTTCCTGTCGCCGTGTCCCCAGCCCGCGATGACGAAGTACATGCCGACGATCGACAGGTCGAAGAAGACGAAGAACAGCAGCAGGTCGAGGGCCGCGAACAGGCCGAGGGAGACCGTCTGGAGGAACAGGAAGAGCGCCGCGAAGGCCCGCACCTGCGTCGTCCGGCGGAGCGAGTAGATCGCGCAGACCAGGAACAGCACCGAGGTCAGCGCGAGCAGCGGCAGGGAGAGGCCGTCCACTCCGATGTGGTAGCCGGCGCCGACCGACGGGATCCAGCGCACGTTCTCCTCGTAGGAGACGCCGCCGCCGTTGCCGTGACCGGCCCACATGGCGATGACCAGGGCGAGGTCGGCGGCGGACGCGGCGATCCAGGTCCGGACCACCGCGCGGTCGCCGAGCTTGGGCAGGGCGGAGAGGCCGAGCGCGACGGCGAGCGGGAGGAAGATCACCAGGGAGAGCACGGTCACCTGACCACGAGGACGATGAGGATGAGCACGGCGAGCAGGACGGCGGCCTGCGCGTAGTAGGTGTGCACCTGGCCGGTCTGCGGGCGCCGCGCCAGCGAGGCGAGCCGGCGGGCTCCCCGGCCGACCGCGTCGACGACGCCGTCCACGCGGATCTCGACCCGGCCGCCGGCGAGCCCGGCCGCGAGCCGCCCGGTCGCGGCGGCGGCCCGGACCCCGCCGTCGACGACCCGGTCGTCGAACCGGGCGAGGGCCTGGGCCAGCGCGAACACCGGACGGGCGATGAGCGCGCCGGCGAGCCGTTCGAGATGCAGCCAGTTCAGGGCGGGGGCCGTCCACGCCGCGGGGACGCCGCTCCCCCGGTTCATCAGAACCCGGGTCGCGGCGACGACCAGCACCGCGAGCGCACCGGACGCGGCGAGTCCGGCCGGTCCCGGGCTCGGCTCCCCGCCGGCGCCGAGAAGGTCCTTCCACGCCCCGGCCACCGGCGGCAGCGCGAGGATCCCGAGAACCGCGGCGGCCAGGGCGAGCGCGGGCAGCGGCAGCCGCTCGAGAAGGCCGAGATGCCGCGTCCCCGCCTGCTCGGTGTCCATCCGGGTCGCCGCGTCGGCCGGACGGGTCACCGCGACGAGCGCCCGGGCCGCGTAACCCGCCGAGAGCAGCCCGGCGGCGAGCCCCACCGCGTACAGCGCCGGGGATTCCTCTAGAGCCGCGCTGAGGACCTCGTCCTTCGTCGCCCACAGCGACAGGGGAGGGACGGCGGCAAGGGCGAGCACGCCGATCCCGAAGGCGGCTCCGACCAGGCGATGGCGCCGGGCGGCACCGTGCAGTTCGGTGAGGTCCTTGGTTCCGAGGGCGGACAGCCATGCGCCCGCCGCCAGGAACAGCAGGCTCTTCACGGCGGCGTGGGCGACGAGCTGGGCCGTGCCTCCGGCCACGGTGCCGGCTCCGGCGCCGAGCACCATGAAGCCGATCTGCGCGCAGGTCGACGCGGCCAGCAGCTGTTTCAGGTCGCGCTGGGCCAGCGCGACGGCGCCGAGGAGCAGCGCGGTGAGCGCGCCCGTCCAGGCGACCAGGTGCGCGGCCCAGCCGGTCGCGTGCAGCAGCGGTTCGAGGCGCAGCAGAAGGTACGCCCCGGCGGCGACCATGGTGGCCGAATGCAGCAGGGCCGAGACGGGGCTCGGGCCCGCCATCGCCCGGGACAGCCAGAAGGAGAACGGCAGCTGCGCCGACTTCCCGAGCGCGGCCAGGACGACGCCCGCGGCGATCAGGTCCCGCCAGGAGCCGTGCGCGGTGGCCAGTCCGTCCAGGTTCAGCGATCCCGTACCGGCGAGGGCGGCGCCTGCCGCGACGTAGAGCCCGAGGTCGCCGGCCCGCGTGGTCACGAAGGAGACGTCGGCCGAACCGACCCGCCCGGGCTCCCGCCACCAGAAGCCGATGAGCGCGTACGACATCGCGCCCATGAGCTCCCAGGCCATGAGCAGGACGGCCAGGTCGGTCGCGGTGACCGTCACCAGCATGGCTCCGGTGAAGACCAGCATCAGGCCGAAGAAGCGCGCCCTCGATTCGTCCGGTGCGAACGCACCGGCGGCGAAGACGACGACGGCGAGGCTCACCGACGCGACGGTGAGGATGAGCGCGGCCGACAGCCCGTCCACCGCCAGTCCGGCCGGGATCCGGTCGAACAGGGGGAAGCGCACCGCCGGCCGGGCGAACGCGGCTCCGATCGCGACGCCGAGAGTGACGAGAAGCGCGGCCGCGGCGACCGCCGGCGCGGGACCGTCGAGACGGCGTCCGAGAGTGAAGCGGCCTGCCAGCAGCAGGACGCCGGTCGCGACCGGGACCACCGGGAGGATCCAGGCGAGGGCGTTCATCCCTTGAGGTCCCCCGCGTCGTCGGTGACGTCCACGTCCCGGCTGCGGAACAGCGCGGTCACCACGGCGAACCCCATCGCCATCTCGAGCGCCATCACCGTGACGGCCACCAGGATCAGGACCTGGCCGTCCGCCGTGCCGGGCATGACGTAGAACCAGAACGCGGCGCCGGCGACCAGCACCCCGTTGATCATGAGTTCGAGGCCCATCATCAGCATCACGATCGACTGCTGCGACAGCGCCCCGTACAGGCCCACCGCGAACAGCGCGGCGGCGAGCAGGAGGAAGAGCTGCAGGTTCACGCGCCACCGCCGTCCCGGCCCCGCGGGCGGTCGTAGCGGCCCCGGTCGGTGGCGAGCACCACCGAAGCGATCATCGTGGCGAGGATGGCGATGCCGATCACCATCATGACCAGCATCTTCGGCCCCATGATCGCCTGGCCGACCGAGAAGGTCGGATCGCGCGGCACCGCGCCCCGGCGATGCGGCCAGGGCGTGAGGAAGATGCCCGCCGCCATCGCCGCGAAGACCGCGACCGAGATGACGACCGCCCCCCGGTTGTTGTGCACCATCGTCATCGGCATGAGCCCGCCGGGGTTCATCATGTACATGATCATGAAGACCGCCATGACCAGCATCTCCATGATCATCATCAGCACGACGAGCACGCCGAGGTAGTCCAGGTCGAGCAGCAGCAGCTCGATCCCGACGCACAGGAACGAGGCGAGCAGGGCGAAGGTGGCGCGCGCCATCGAGTCCACGGCGAACACGGCCGCTCCGAAGCCGACGGCGGCCACCGCCAGGATCCAGAACGCAACGGTCTGCATGTCACCTCCTCAGTTCAGGACCACGACGCCGACGACCAGCGTCTGGAGCAACGTGGCGGGGATCAGGACCATCCAGGCGGCCGTCATGAAGCGGTCCATCCTGATCACCGGCAGCCGGCCCCGGACCCACACCATCAGGGTCAGCACGGCGACCGTCTTGACCAGCGACCAGGCCCGGTCCGGAAGCCAGGGCCCCGCTCCCCCGCCGAGGAACAGCGGCACGGAGGCCGCCGCCGCGACGGTCAGCAGAGCGAACCGGCCGGTGAAGAAGAGCAGCCGGTCCGGGCCGGACAGCTCGCCCGCCACGCCGCCCGCCAGATCGTCCGCCAGCGGATGACCCATCGGACCCCAGAAGGCCATCGCCAGCGCGGACAGCAGGTAGACGGCGAACGCGACCGGCATCCACACCACGAACCACAGCCCGTGCTGCGCGGCGGCCACCCCGGCGAGGTCGAGCGAGCCCGCCCCGAGCGCGGCGGTGATGAGCGCGAACATGTGCGGCAACTCGTACGCCAGGCCCTGAGCCAGGAAGCGGTAGCCGCCCACCAGCGGGAACGCCGAGTTGACGCCCCAGCCGGCCAGCCAGAGAGAGGCCCACGCCACGACCTCCATCGCGTTGAACCAGACCACGCTCACCGGCAGGTTCCACACGCTCGTGCCGCCGAGCGGGATCACCGTCGCCGCGAGGAGAGCCGCCGCCGGAAGGCTGATCACGCCGATCCGCGTGAGGAGCACGTCGGACGCGAGCGTCCTCCGCCGCTGCTGGACGAGAAGCCGGACTCCCTCGCGCAGGGGCGCGACCGGACCGTCCCCGGTGCGGAACGCGGCGTCCATGGCCGCGGCGGCGTAGGTCAGCACGGCCAGGACGAGAGGAAGCGCCACCACCGCCCACACCGGTGTCGTGCCGCTCACCGGTCACCGCCGAGGGCGAGCTGGTCGAGATCCGGGTCGAGGCTGGCGATGGTCAGCCTCGCCTCCGCCAGCTCCGCTCCGTCCAGCAGCTCCGGCAGCGCGGCCAGCATCGCCGCGCTCGGCCGCCGTTCGACGGGACCGCGCGGGCCGTCCGTGCCGCTCAGGGGCTCGGTGGAGTCGAGGCATCTCAGGGCCGCGCCGATCCCCTCCAGCCACCTCTTCAACCGATCGAGAACGTCACCGGCACGACCTGCCGGGCCGGTCAGACCGTGCCGCTCCACTGTCGCGTCGTCGACGGCACCGAGGCCGCGGACCATCCAGCGAAGCGTGATGGATCCGCCCACGCGCCGGTCGAGGCGGGCGAACCGCGCGGCCAGCACGTCACCGGCCGCACCGGCCATGACGTCGTCCCGCAGGGCGTGCGCGAGGCCGGACGTGTGCTCCCAGCCGGCGACCGCGAGAAAGCGCCCGACACTGTCGAGGTGCGCCGCGGCCCGGCGCCGCGCCGCCTCACCCTCCGACACCGCCTCGCCCGCGGCGGCCCGAAGCCAGGGCTCGTCCCAGAAGGACCTGCCCTCCCCCGCGGCTCCCATCACGCCGACCTCGGCGTTCTGGACGACATCGCCCTGCAGGGTCAGGCGCACGACGAGACCGGCCGGCCAATCACGAAGCGCCGGCCCGAGCGGTACGTGGAGCACGTCGAGCTTCAGCCCGTCCCGGTCGTCGGCCCGCCCGGCCATGGCCAGCCCCATCGGAGCTCCCATGTGGTGCTCGTGTCCCCCGTGGCCACCGTGCCCTTCGCCGTGGCCCATGTGCTCGTGCCCCATGTGCTCGCCGTGCTCGTCAGCCTCGTCGCCCTCGTCGCCCTCGTCGCCCTCGTCGCCCTCGTCGTCCTCGTCGTCCTCGTCGTCCTCGTCGTCCTCAGCGTGCGCACCGGCGTGGTGACCTGCATGGCCGGAGTCCCCCGGCTGGTCATCCTCCCCGCCGTGTTCTCCGTGACCGCCGCCGTGATGGCCGTGCTCCATGCCCTCAGCACCGGCGTCAGGCGTCCAAGGGCCGCCCTGCCGCCGAGCAATGGCGTCCGCCCGCTGCACCGCGACGTCCTTCAATTCCTCGACCGCGCGGTCGAACGCCTCCCGGACCTCGTCAGCGGTCGCCGCCTCGCCGAGGCGGACCAGCGAGCGCGGACCCGGCATGTCGCTCCAGACGGCGTCCACGACCGCCGTCGACTCGCCGCCCGGCGTACCGCAGACGACCAGGATCCCCGCGGCCACGGGCGACGCGACCGACCGTCCGCCCCGCCGCCGCAGCTCCGCCTCGACGAGCAGCCGGGTCCGCGTCGCGCCGGGCACCGCGATGAGGAAGGCGTGCGACCGCATGCTCGCGAAGCGAGCGAGCCGTGCCCTCAGGCCCATCGGAAGGCCCCCTCACGCCAGGCATAGACGACGCCGACGAGGAGGAGCACGAGGAAGGCGAACATCTCCACGACGGCCTTCGCCCCGACTGAGGCGACGACCACCGCCCACGGGTACATGAAGACCATCTCCATGTCGAAGGCCAGGAAGACCATCGTCACGACGTACCAGCGCACGTGGTACCGGGACAGCGCATGCTCCTGCGGCCGCAGCCCGGAGAGGAAGGGCGCGCCCCCGACCGCGGCGGGCGGCGCGAAGGCGGCCGACAGCGCGTAGACGGCGGCGATCACGGCCGCCAGCAGGCCCACGAGGGCCAGCACCGCCACGTACGGATGCATCCGACTTCCCCACCTCGACTCTCCTACGGCTAGTAGGAGATCATGCCCCACGAAGATACCCCCGGCGAGTACTTGTCCAGACGGTTCACGGCGCCGTCACCTCCTACGCGGCTGAGCACAGCCGGTCAGGGGCTCAGGCCGCCCGGGCCGGCCGGCGGTCAGCGGTCGGGAAGATCGCGCTGTTCGGGGACGGCCCCGGCGTCCACCATCCGGCGGCTGCCCGCCGGCCCGCGCCACGAGCAACGGCCCCGCCGGCAGGCATGCGGACGGGGCCGTGAGGGCGGCGGCTCAGAGCAGTTGCGCTCGCACGAAGCCGAGGAGCAGGACGGCGAAACCGCCGATCTCGGCAACGATCAGGGCGATCATGTAAGCGGTGGTGCCGCGGACCCGGTCACGGAACTGGTTGTCGGTGTCACGGCGCCAGCCGTGATAGACGTACGTGCCGATGGAGGCCGCGAAGAACAGCACGATCACCCCGGCGGACAGCAGGTTCACGGTCGTGTTCCAGCCGCTGAACTGGACGAACGCGGCGACCAGCAGGGTGGCGAACGAGTAGAGCAGAGCGGCGCGATGCGCCGTGTCCACGTAGGGGTGGGCCAGGTGGTTCTCAGACCGATCCATCTGCCTGTATTTCCATACGCCCAGTGTGAGCGCCCACAGGAATATCAGCCCGGCCGCCAGCATGACGATCTTGGTGTCGGTGCCCAGTTCCATTGTTGTCTCTCCGTCGTTCGCGGCATTGCGGTGAAGGGCGGAGCCGGCGCCGTCACGTCGAGGATCAGCATGAACTGCGCCATGCCGGTCGGCGCGAGTGCCGCCCGGCACCGCGGCCGTGTCGAGGTGTCGGTGTTCCGGCGGCTGTGCAGCGCCGGGGAGGGATGGACAACGGGCACTCTGTTGCGGCGATGGGAGGGAGGGGCGGCGCCGCCGCCGACGGAAACTGTACAGGCATGTTCGGGTTTTGGGACGCGTGCGGGAGTGACGCAGGCGTTGTCTCATCTGGCGAGTCGGTGGTGGCGTGGCGGACGCCGCCTCGGCCTGTGGCCGCCCGTAGGGCTCAACGCCCTGGGAGTAGGCGTACGGGGAGGGTCTCGTGGCCGCGTAGGACGAGGCGGTCGCGGCGGGTGCGCGGTGCGTCCGGGATCGCGGAGATCTCCGGGAAGCGGGCCAGAAGGCGCGGGAAGGCGATGGCGGCTTCGAGGCGGGCCAGCCCGTTGCCGAGGCAGATATGCGGACCGGCGCCGAAACTGAGCGGTCTGTTGTCGGGGCGGGCCGGGTCGAAACGGTCGGGATCGGGGTAGCGGGCGGGGTCGCGGTTGGCCGCGCCGATCAGAAGGATCACATCGCCGCCCTTGGGGATGGGCAGGCCGCCGACGGTGAGGCCGTCAGCGCGGGCCACCCGGGTGGTGACCTGCACCGGGGAGTCGTAGCGCAGGACCTCCTCGACGAACCCCGTCACGTCGATCGCGCCGGAGCGCAGTCCCGTGAGGACGTCGGGGCGGTCCAGGAGGATCGCGAGGCCGTTGCCGAGCAGGCCGGTGGTGGTCTCGAAGCCGGCGACGAGCAACAGGATGAGGTTGGCGAGCAGTTCCTCGTCCGACAGGCGACCGTCGTCGGCGTCGCGGGCCGCCACCAGGGCGCTGACGAGATCGCCGCGCGGGGCAGCGCGGCGCTCGCGGATCAGGTGGGCGAAGTATCCGGCCAGTTCCCGTGCGGCCGCGCCGACCGGGCCGTCCGCATCGGGCGCACCGGGCGCACCGGGCGAGGACGCGAGGGCCGGTAGCTCCAGCGCCTCGGTCAGGTCGGCGGCCGGCGAGCGGAAGCGGTGTCGGTCGGCTGCCGGGACGCCGAGCATCTCGCAGATCACCGTGACGGGAAGCGGGAAGGCGAACCGCTCCATGAAGTCGACGGAGCGACCACCTGCGCCGGTCTCGGCGAGCTCGTCGAGCAGGGCGTCGACCGCGTCCTCGATCGCCGGGCGCAGGGCGGTGACGCGGCGTGCGGTGAACACCTGGGAGATCAGTGACCGCATGCGTCCGTGATCGGGCGGATTGGCCCAGAGAATCGATCTGCCCATCGACGGCGGCCCGCCGACGGCACGATCGGGGTCTTCGAGAGGGCGCTCCATCGGTCCGAACCCGGGATCGCGCAGCACCTGGTTGACGGCCGCATAGCCGCAGACGAGGTGCGGGCCGCCCGTGATCACGGAGACGGGGCCGAGTTCGTGTGCCTTCGCGTAGAGGGGGAACGGGTCGGCGCGGCCTTCGGATGTCATCAGGGCGCCGACGATCGCCGCCGCTCCTCCCGAGCCCGTTCCGACCGGTTCCCAGGTGACGGTCAGGGCGTCGCGGCGGCCAATGCGTTCGAGGCGTCCTTTCATGGCGTCCTGGAGCCGCCGGAGAGTTCGCTTGTCTTCCGCTTCGGCGTGCAGCGTCAGTTCTTCACCGCCGGCCCGCACGGTACAGCGCCCCCGACCGAAGTCGATGACGCCCTCGGTGCCGGACCATTCGGTGTGCCGCACCCCAGGCGATGCGCCCTCGGCGTGGCCGTGGCGGAGGGTGAGCGCGCTCATCTGGTCGCTGTGCTCGCAGAGCTGCTTGAGATAGCGGGCGGCACGGTCGGTGGGGATACGGGCTCGGGACGCGTACATGGGCAGCGGTCCCTTCCTGGTCTCGGACCTCAGATGCGGGTGCAGGCGGCCAGCCAGGCGGCGACGCCGTCGGCGTGGACGTTGGACGAGGACACGGTGGCCTGGAGCGATTCCACGGCCCAGCCGTTCGAGAAGGCGGCGAGGAGATCCTTGCGGGACACCTTGTGCGGGACGTCCGGCTCGGCGGTGTGCAGGTCGCTGTAGCAGAGCACGAACAGCCGGCCCCCCGGACGCAGAACCGCACGCAGACCGTCCAGGTAGGCGACACGGTTCGCAGGGTCGAAAGCGTGCAGGACGAGCGAGTCGAGCGCGGTGTCGAAGACCTCGCCGAGGTCCGCTGCTCGCAGGGCGTCGAGGCGCAGGAACCGGGCGGTCAAGCCCCGCTCCCGCGCCTTCCGCTCGGCGGCGCGCAGGGCACCGGCCGCGAGATCGATCCCGGTGGCGTCCAGGCCGTGGGCGGCGGCCAGGAGGGTGTGCTCCCCGGTGCCGCAACCGATGTCCAGGACGCGTCCGCGGAGCTCTCCTTTCTCGGCGAGTGCGGCGAACGCCGGTTGCGGCGCGCCGATGTCCCATGGCGGGCGGCCGGTGTACGGGTCGTCCGGACGGTGGGGTGTGCGGTGCCGATCCGGCATGGTCCTCCGCTCAGGCGTCGCGTCGGCCGGTGATGACGAACCCGGCGATCAGTGCTGCCACGGCGTACAGGCAGAACACGCCGAACCCGGTCCACGGGCCGAGGGCGGCCGCCTCGCGGTGGGCGGCGACGTAGACCTGGTCGCCGGACTGCATCGGGATGTAAGGACCGACGGTGCTCTTCCAGGTCCCTGGCAGCAGGTTCAGCAGCAGCGGAGGGATGAACAGCAGGCCGAACAGGGTCGCGATCGCGCCGGCCGACGAGCGCAGGAGCGCGCCGAGGCCGAACCCGAGCAGGCCGAGCGCGGTCAGGTACAGCCCGCCGCCGAAGACCGCGCGGGCGACGCCGGGGTCGGTCAGCGCCGTCCCGCTCAGGGTGTGCGCGGGCAGAGCCGCCTGGAAGACGAGGTAGGCGGCGAAGGTGGACGCGGTGGACAGCGGCAGCGTCGCGCCGGCGAGGACCAGGGCCTTGGCCGCGAGCACGGTGCGGCGCCGGGGGACGGCGGCCAGCGTCGTGCGGATCATGCCCGTCCCGTACTCGGCGGTGATGAGGAGGGTGCCGAGCACGCCGAAGGCGATCTGGGACAGGTGCAGGCCCGCCAGTGCCAGCTGGACGACATCGACGCGCGCACGTTCACCGGCGCCCAGCCGGGGCGCCAGGACGGCCGCGGTCAGGACGGCGAAGCCGATGTTGGAGGCGAAGGCGATCAGCAGGACCCAGTAGGTGGAGCGAACGGTGCGCAGCTTGTGCAGCTCCGCCCGGAGCACGTTGGTGAAGTCGCCCCGCCGGCGGAGGACCGGGGACGGGGGCGAGGCGGTGACGGTCATGGCGGCGTCCTTCATTTCGCGGAGAGCGTCGGCGCGGAGTCACCGGACCGGTAGTCGGCGGCGTCGCGGGTCAGTTCCATGTAGCGCTGCTCCAGCGACATCCGCTGCGGTGACAGCTCCAGCAGCCCCAGCCCTCGGGCGCGGGCGAGATCGCCGATCTCGTCGGCCGTGGCGCCGGTGACCCGCAGGGCGCCGTCCGGCTCCCGGCCGACGGCGGCTCCGCGATCGGTGAGCAGCCGGGCCAGGTCGTCGGCCTCGGCGGAGCGGACCCTGATGTGGTTGCCGCCGCCCGCGGCGAGCAGATCGGCGACGGTGGTCTCGGCGATGAGCCGGCCGCGGCCGATGATGACGAGCCGGTCGGCGGTCAGCGCCATCTCGCTCATCAGGTGGCTGGACAGGAACACCGTGCGGCCTTCGCCGGCCAGCGACTTCAGCAGCGTCCGGATCCAGGCCACGCCGTCGGGGTCCAGGCCGTTGACGGGCTCGTCGAACATCAGGACCGGCGGGTCGCCCAGCAGCGCGGCGGCGATGCCGAGCCGCTGCGCCATGCCCAGGGAGAAGCCGCCGACCTTCTTGCGGGCCGCCGCTGCCAGACCGACCTGCCCGAGCACCTCGTCCACGCGCGAGCGCGGGATGCCGTTGCTCAGCGCCAGCCACATCAGATGGTCGCGGGCCGACCGTCCCCCTGCCACCGCCTTGGCGTCGAGAAGCGCCCCCACCTCGCGGAGCGGCCGGCGGTACCCGGTGTAAGGACGGCCGTTGACCGTGACCGATCCCGCGGTGGGCGCGTCCAGCCCGAGGATCATCCGCATGGTCGTCGACTTCCCGGCGCCGTTGGGACCGAGGAACCCGGTCACCGAACCGGACGGAGCGGTGAAGGACAGGCCGTCGACCGCCGTGACGCCGCCGTAGCGCTTGACGAGCGCGTCGGCCTCGATCATCAGTGCTCTCCCATGCTGATGACACCGGTCAGATGCAGCACGAGGACCAGGGCCACGACGGCCGCGGCGGCGGTGATGAGGAGCACTCTCCGGCGCCGGGACCCCGCGGCGATCGCGGGCTCGCCATGGCGGTCGGTCTCGGGGTGTGAAGGCAGGTCGGGCATCGAGCGCTCCTCGTCATCCGCGGGCGGCGTCTTCCGGTTCCAGCAGAGCCCAGGTTTGCAATACACAGTGTCTATGTCAACTCAAACTGTCTCTGAAGTTTTCAGAGTGTCCATATCGGACGGCGGCGTCGCGACAGACTGTCGCTGTCTGGTCATGTGTCCAGGATCGAGACACGGCTTACCATGGTCGGCATGCCGAGGATCTGGAGCCAGACGATCGAGGCGCACCGCGACGCGGTTCGCGAGGCGACCCTCGACGCCACCGCCGCCCTGGTGGCCGAACGCGGGCTGACCAGCGTGACGATGTCGCAGATCGCCAAGGACACGGGCATCGGCCGCGCGACGCTGTACAAGTACTTCCCGGACGTCGAGTCCATCCTGCGCGCCTGGCACGAGCGCCAGATCGACCACCATCTCCAGGAGCTGGTCCACACCCGCGACCGGACCACCGGCGCCGCCGAGCGGCTGCAGGCCGTACTGACGGCCTACGCCGGAATGCTCTTCCACCGCCCCCGCCACGACCGGGACCTCGCGGGCCGGCTTCACAGCGGCGACCACGTCGCCGTGGCCCACCAACGACTGCGCGACTTCGTCGGCGACCTGATCGGCGAAGCGGCCGCCGCCCAAGCGGTGCGGCAGGACGTTCCCGCCGCCGAACTCACCCTCTACTGCCTGCACGCCCTCGCCGCCGCCGGCGACCTTGACGATCCCGAAGCCGTCCGCCGCCTCGTCCGGACCACCCTCACCGCACTCCGGCCTCCACCCGACCCGAACGAGCCCGCCACCGGGGAAGGGTGAAGCCTGAACTGGCTGATCGTGGAGAGCCTGACACTGCCGGGCGTCCTCGCCGAGCACGACCTGAAGGACCTCGTCGCCCTCGCCGTCGAGCGCGCCCCGCGACGGGACGTGAGCCGGAGACGGCGGCGCCTCCCCGCGGCCGCGGGGAGGCGCCGGGAGACGGAGGCCGTCAGCCGATGTGGAAGCCCGCGCCCACGCCGCCGTGCGCGTTCATGTCGTCGAGGATGCTCGTGATGGGCGTGAAGTGCTGGACGCCCCACGCCGAGCCGGCCAGGGCCGTCCCGTTGACGACGGGGGACCCGGAGTCGCCGGCCCACGTCCAGATCAGCGTCCAGTACCAGGGGGCGTCGGCGCCGAGGGTGGCGCCGCAGGTGAGGCCGGTGGTGTGCCCCTGCTTGCACATCCGGGTGCCGGACGCGGGGACCGGGCCGACGGAGTCGATCGTCGTCGAGCCGTTGGGCGCGCCGACGGTGGCGGCCGGGGCGACCTTGGCCGGGTCGAGCCGGATGACCGCGTAGTCCAGGCCGCGGGGGCCGCCGGAGGCGTAGTTGTTGGGCTCGCTGACGTAGGTGACCTTGCCGATCGGGCCGATCGCCATGGTCGCGTCGAAGTCGAAGGTGGCCGGGGCGGGCGAGTCGGGCGTCCCGGCCGGGGTGGTGTTGGCGTAGACCGTGTCGCCCACGAGCTTGTTGCCGTCGGCGTCGATGAAGCAGTGCGCGTTGGTGAGGCCCACCAGGTTCCCGTCGGCGTCGTGGCCGATCGCGGTCAGCGTGCACAGCTCGAAGCTGTAGCCGCCGCCGGAGACCTGCTTGACCTGCTGGACGATTCCGGAGCCGCCGCCGAGCGGCACCGGGGAGTCGGCGTGCGCGGGCAGCGCGGGCACGGACAGGCCCGCGGCGGCGAGGGCGGCGGCGAGGGTCCTGCGCAGGAGCTTGGGCATCGTGGCTCTCTTCCAGGAGTCGGGCGACCGGACACCGCAAGCTAAACAGACATCAATGTCTTTCTGGAAGCCGGGACGACGCCCCGGCGCGCGGCACGGCGCTCCCGCGGGCATGCCGCGGAGACGTCACCGCACGTCAGACCGGGACGTCCATCGCATCGTGGCCGTTTCAGGACAGCGGGCGGCCCGGGCCCTTCTGGATCTGCGCGAGGAACAGCTGCGCGAGCGCGTGCTGCCCGGCGGCCGTCGGATGGAAGCTGCGCGGCTCGGCCTCCAGCGCCGACAGGTTCAGCGCCAGGCCGTTCATGTACGGAACCGCGCTGCCCGCCTCGTGGCCGGCGAACGCGCTGTAGGCGTCGACGAACTCCACGCTCCCCCGGCCGTGCCGCGCCACGACCCGCGCGTCCGCCTCGGCGGCCGACTGCCGGACGAGCTGCCCGAGGTCGTAGGCGCGCGCGTTCAGCCAGCGCTGGTCCGAGACCGTCATGTTGTCCCCGCCGACCCCCGTGACCTCGGAGAACGCCTTCGGATAGCCCATCACGATCACCCGCGCGGACGGCGCCCGATCGGTGATCCTCTCCAGCAGGGCGGGCAGGTCCCGGCGGAGCCTCGCCATCCGCCCGGCGATGTCCGCGCCCTGGTCGGTGCAGCTGTGGCTCCACGGCAGACGCATCACGCAGCCGCCCAGCACCTTGGAGAACCCGACGTCGTTGCCGCCGATGCTGATCGTCACCAGGCTGGTGCCGGCGTTGACGCGGTCGAGCTGCGGGGGCTCGCCGTACCGCCCCTTGAGGACGTCGGCCGTCGTGGCGCCCGAGCACGCCCAGAACGAGGACCCCTTGGCGAACCGGAACGCCGTCGAGACCTCGTGGTAGTACGCCTTGGACGTGCGGCGGCACCGGTTGAGCGGGTTGTTGTCGGCGACCGTCGCCTCGGCGCCGACACCCGCCGAGTACGAGTCGCCGAGCGCGGCGTACGCGCCGCGCGTCGCCGCCTCGACCGGCGTGACCTGCTTCTCCTTCGCGACGACCGGATCGGCGCGGACCGGCGGCTTCGGCCGGGGGCACCCGCTCCCGAACGCCTTGCACCGCGCGGCCGGCATCGCCACCAGCGGAACCACCGCGAGGGCCAGCAGCCCCACCAGGACGAGGACGGCGAGCCCGCGCTCGCCGAGACGCTCCCGCAGCCGACGCGGCCAGGACCCGGGGGTCAATCGTCCTCCTCGCGCAACCGGGACGCCGGGAGCCCCCGACCGTCCGCCTTTACGTTGTAGATCTTGAAATGGGACGCGGGCGGGGCGTCGCGCGTTCCCGGAGAACAACCTTACGTGCGGGCGCGGCTCATCCGGTGCCGGGCGCGGGCAGCGGCAGCCACATCACGACGCGCGGCCCGAGGTCGTGCAGGCCGGCCGCGATCTCCGCGTCCCAGTAGGCGCGGACGCCCGGTCCCCAGCGTTCCTCGGGGAGCTCGGCGAAGCCGTGCCGGGCGTACCAGGGGCCGTTCCACGGGACGTCCCGGAACGTCAGGAGGCTCACTCCCGGGGAGCCCCGCCCGGCGGCGCCGTCCACCACCGCGCGCAGGAGGCGGGTGCCGATGCCCCGGCCGACGAGGTCGGCGTGGACGGAGATCTGCTCCAGATGCGTCGCGCCGTCCACCTCACCGACGGTCGCGAACCCGACCGGCGGGTCCCCGGCCACGAGGAACCCGGCGCCCTTGGCGATCATCTCCTCGGCGATGGTCGGGGAGGGCGGGAACACGATCCCGATCCTCTGGAACAGGCGGTCGCCGGAGTCCTCGATGGACGGCAGTCCGGCAAGGTCCCCGGGCCGCGCGGGGCGGACGTCGTACTCCATCCCGCGAGCCTAGGACGCCGGGCGGGCGCGCGGCCTCTCCTTTTCCGCCGGCCGGGCCGCAGCCGGAAGGGGGCGCGGCCGGAAACGGGTTGCCGCCGGCTCGGGCCGATGCGACCGTGTGCGGCATGGCGACGGTGCGGCTGCTCGAGATCGGGGACTGGGCCCTGTACCGGTCGGTCCGGCTGGCGTCCCTGGCCGAATCGCCCGCGGCCTTCTGGTCGTCCCTCGCCCGCGAGGAGGCGTTCGCGCCGAGCGTCTGGCAGGACCGGCTCGCCGCCCGCAACACCTTCCTCGCCGAGACCGCCGACGGCCCGGCCGGCCTGGCCGCCGTCGTTCCCGACGAGGGCGCGGCGGCCGAGCTCGTCGGCATGTGGGTGGCGCCGTCCGCCCGCGGCCGGGGGATCGGCGACCTGCTGGTCCGCGCCGCACTGGAATGGACCGCCGACCGGGGCTTCGCCGAGCTGAGGCTCTGGGTCTTCGAGGGGAACCGTCACGCGGAGCGCCTCTACGCCCGCCACGGCTTCGCGAGGACGGGCCGCGCCGAACGCGGCCGTCCCGGCAAGGACGAGATGCAGTTCGAGATGGCCCGCACCGTGACCGCGCGGTAGCGCGTCACCCCGCGGCGTACCGCCGCAGGAACGGCCGTACCGCCGGCAGGGCGAGGTCGAGGCGCAGGAACGCGTCCAGATGAGAGCAGCCGGGAAGCTCCACCAGCGAGGCGTCCGGCACGGCCTCGGCGGTGCGGCGGATCGCGGTCGACCGGCGGTCGCGGTCCCCGGCGAGCAGCAGCACCGGCACGCCCGCCGCCGCCACGGCACCGTCGACGCCGGGCCTGCCGGAGGCACCGATCGTCTGCGCGGCGAGCACCTCCGGGTCGACCGCGAGCATCGCGGCGCGCATCCAGCCGGGCACGAAGCCCTGCCTCTCCGCCGCCTCGACGAACGGCGCGGCGCCCTTCTCGCGGCACAGCTCGGCCTCCCGCTCGACCTCCGCCCGGCCGAACCCGACCTCGCCGGCGTGGGCGCCGCCGGCGATCAGGCAGGTGAGCCGTTCCGGGCGGCGGGCCAGCAGGTGGAGCCCGACGATGCCGCCCATCGACGCGCCCCAGAGGGCGGTCCGGCCGATGCCCTCGGCATCGAGCACGGCGACGACGTCGTCCGCCTGCCGCTCGACGCGGTAGGCGGACGCGTCGTGCGGCGCGTCGCTCTCGCCGTAGCCGATCGCGTCGATGAGGACGAGCCGGTACTCCCCCGCCAGCGCGTCGACGTGACCGCTGGAGCGCCAGACGCCGCGGTGGCCGAAGGATCCGTGCAGCAGCACCAGGGGCGGCCCGCTCCCCGCGGTCTCCCAGGCGATGCGGCGTCCCTCGCGTCCGGTCCTTCGCATGCCTCGATCGTCCGCGCGGCCGCCGATGATCGCCAGCCGTTTTCCGGGGCGCCGGCCGCCCGACGCCGGCCGCGGGCCACCTGACGCCGGCCGCGGGCCACCTGACGCCGGCCGCGGGCCACCTGACGCCGGCCGCGGGCCACCTGACGCCGGCCGCGGGCTACCTGACGCCGGCCTCCTTCATCTCGCGGAGCTCGCGCTTGAGCTCCTTGATCTCGTCGCGGAGCCGGGCGGCGAGCTCGAACTGCAGGTCGGCGGCCGCCTGGTGCATCTGCTCGGTCATCTGCTCGATGAGGCCCTCCAGCTCCTCGCGGGGCCGCTCGCCGACCAGGTCGGCGGCGTGCCGGCCCACCTCCTTGGTGCGGGACGCGAGGCCGGGGACGGGTGCCTTGCCGCGGCTCTGCTGGCGGCCCGCGCCGCCGATGAGCGTCTCGGTGTCGGCGTCCTCGCGGGCGAGGGAGTCGAGGATGTCGGCGATCCGCTTGCGCAGCGCCGTCGGCTCGATGCCGTGCTCCTCGTTGTAGGCCTGCTGCTTGGCGCGGCGCCGGTTCGTCTCGTCGATCGCGCGCTCCATCGACGGGGTGACGGTGTCGGCGTACATGTGCACCTGGCCGGAGACGTTGCGGGCCGCGCGGCCGATCGTCTGGATGAGGGAGGTCTCCGAGCGCAGGAAGCCCTCCTTGTCGGCGTCCAGGATCGACACCAGCGACACCTCGGGCAGGTCGAGGCCCTCGCGCAGCAGGTTGATGCCGACCAGCACGTCGAACTCGCCGGCGCGCAGCTCGCGCAGCAGCTCGATGCGGCGCAGCGTGTCGACCTCGCTGTGCAGGTAGCGGACCTGGACGCCGAGTTCGAGGAGGTAGTCGGTGAGGTCCTCGGCCATCTTCTTGGTGAGGGTGGTGACGAGGACCCGCTCGTCGCGCTCGGTGCGCAGCCGGATCTCGTGGACGAGGTCGTCGATCTGCCCCTTGGTCGGCTTCACGACGATCTCCGGGTCGATCAGGCCGGTGGGGCGGATGACCTGCTCGACGACGTCGCCCTTGACCCGGTTCATCTCGTAGGGGCCGGGCGTCGCCGACAGGTAGACGGTCTGGCCGATGCGGTCGAGGAACTCCTCCCACTTCAGCGGCCGGTTGTCCATCGCGGACGGGAGCCGGAACCCGTGCTCGACCAGCATCCGCTTGCGGGACGCGTCGCCCTCGTACATCGCGCCGATCTGCGGGACGGTCTGGTGCGACTCGTCGATGACGAGGAGGAAGTCCTCCGGGAAGTAGTCGAGGAGGGTGTTGGGGGCGGTGCCGGGGCCGCGGCCGTCGATGTGCCGGGAGTAGTTCTCGATGCCGGAGCAGGTGCCGACCTGGCGCATCATCTCGATGTCGTAGGTGGTGCGCATGCGCAGCCGCTGCGCCTCCAGCATCTTGCCCTGCCGCTCCATGGCGGCGAGGGTCTCCTCCAGCTCCGCCTCGATGTCGCCGATGGCGCGCTCCATGCGCTCGGGGCCGGCGACGTAGTGGGAGGCGGGGAAGACGTACAGCTCCTCGTCCTCGGTGATGACCTCGCCGGTGAGCGGGTGCAGGGTGGCGAGCTTCTCGATCTCGTCGCCGAACATCTCGATCCGGACGGCGAGCTCCTCGTACTGCGGGATGATCTCGATGGTGTCGCCGCGGACCCGGAACGTGCCGCGGGTGAACGCCAGGTCGTTGCGGGTGTACTGCATGCCGACGAGCTGCCGGAGCAGGTCGTCTCGGTCGATCTCCTGGCCGACGTGCAGCCGGACCATCCGGTCGACGTACTCCTGCGGGGTGCCGAGGCCGTAGATGCACGACACCGACGCGACGACGACGGTGTCGCGGCGGGTGAGCAGCGAGTTGGTCGCCGAGTGCCGCAGCCGGTCGACCTCGTCGTTGATCGAGGAGTCCTTCTCGATGTAGGTGTCGGTCTGCGGGATGTACGCCTCGGGCTGGTAGTAGTCGTAGTACGACACGAAGTACTCGACGGCGTTGCCCGGCATCATCTCGCGCAGCTCGTTGGCGAACTGCGCGGCCAGCGTCTTGTTCGGCTGCATGACCAGGACGGGCCGCTGGAGCTTCTCGACCAGCCACGCGATGGTGGCGGTCTTGCCGGTGCCGGTGGCGCCGAGCAGCACCGAGTCCTTGTCGCCGCGATCGACGCGCTCGGCCAGCTCGGTGATCGCCTGCGGCTGGTCGCCCGACGGCGTCATCTCGGTGACGACCTCGAACGGCGCCACGCGGCGCCGCAGGTCCGTGATCGGCCGCATGATCGCCTCTCCCCCTGGTCTTTCCTTCGCTTGCCGCCCACTCTATGCAGCAGGTACGACAATCGCGGACCCCTCGATATTTCCGCAGCTCAGGCCGGTGAAACGGTCAGGAGGCGGGGAGCGGGAGGCGGGCCCTGACGGCGTAGCCGCCGCCGCGCGGCCCGGCCTCGAAGCTGCCGCCGAGGGCGGTGACCCGCTCCCGCAGGCCGACGAGGCCGTGCCCGCCGCTCGGCAGGTCGTGCGCGGGCGGCGCGGTGGGCGGGTCGTTGGCGATCTCCACCTCGATCGCCTCGGGGAGCAGGCCGAGGTCGACGCGGGTGTCGGCGGCGCCGGCGTGCTTGTGCACGTTGGTCAGGGCCTCCTGGACGAGCCGGTAGAGCGTCCGTCCCACCGCGGTGGGCATGGGGCGTTCCGCGCCGCGGACGGACAGGGCGACCCGCAGGCCCGCCGCACCGGACTGGCCGATCAGCTCCCGCACGTGCTGGAGGGTGACGGCCTCCTGCGGGAGCGCCTCCTCGCCCTGGCGGAGGACGCCGATCACGTGCCGCAGCTCCTCCAGCGCCTGCCGGCCCATGTCGCCGATGACGGCGGCGGTCTCGGCGGCCCGCGCGGGGTCGCGGGCGGCGACGGCCTTGAGGGCGCCGGCGTGGACGACCATGACGCTGATCCGGTTGGCGACCACGTCGTGCATCTCGCGGGCGATGCGGGTGCGCTCCTCGCCCCGCGCGCGCTCCGCCAGGAGGTGCTGCTCGCGTTCCAGGCGCGCCGTGCGTTCCTGGAGCGAGGCCAGGAGCTGCTTGCGCGCGCCCATGTAGAGGCCCAGCAGGACGGGGACCCCGGTGAACGTGATGCCGAAGATCGCCTGCGCGAGGAAGCTGTCGTTGCTGGACGTGGGCGGGGGGAAGGCGAGGCCGACGGCGTAGTTCAGGGCCGCGACCCCGAGGACGACCCGGCGGGACGCCGCGTAGGCCGCCAGCGAGTAGAGGATCACCAGGACGACGAACGCGCCGCCCCCGGTGACGGCGCTGAACGCCGTCGCGAAGACGGCCAGCGCGACGGGATGCCGGCGCCGCACGACGATGCAGAGGCCGAGGACGGCGCTGCACGCCGACGTGACGGTGTGCGGCAGCCAGAAATGCTGGGGGGAGAACCAGAGGAAGAGACCGTCCAGAACCGCGAAGGACACGGCCAGGGTGACGTCCAGCGCGCGTGAACGCCGCGTCGGCCACGCCGCCGACCACCAGCCCCGCAGGTGCATGCGACGAGCCTATAGGCAGGCCAGGGGACCCGAACCGTCCCAGAAGGACCGAGCCCGCGCGACCGGTCTCCGCCCAGGTGACGGCGCCGGCGGCGGTCCCGGTGACGGGGGTGTGGCCCGGCGGCGCCCGCGACGCCCCGCCCGCAGGGCTTTCCCGCCGTCCCGGTGCTGTGGTTACGATGACCGCGCCGACTAGGACGGGGATGGCAGCAGACGATGACCCGCTTCGCCAACTGGCTCGGGAAGAACGCCGACGCCTTCATCGCGCTGGTGCTGGCGATCACCGTCGCGGTGCTCGGGCTCGGGGTGAACCTGCCGCACGAGGCCGAGATCACCAACAGCGCCATCCTGGCGGTGATCGCGCTGCTGGCCACCTCGGTGCTGCGCGACCGGGGCCGCCGCATCCCGGTGGAGGCCGAGGTCCGCGACACGCTGCGCGCGTCCGCGTCCACGCTGGAGGAGCTGAGCGGCCGGCTGTCGCACGTCGAGCAGTTCGAGAGCGTGCTGGCGGGCACCAAGCGGGCGCTGGAGGAGACGGCGGTCGTGCGGGTGATCGGCGGCGGGCAGGTCGCGCACGTGCTGGAGGAGGCGCGCCGCGACACCGACCGGTGGTTCTTCAAGGGCGGCACCGGGACCTACATCCGCGCCAAGACGCTGCCCGAGTGCGTGGCGGCCGCCCGCAGGGACCGGCGCACGCTGCTGTTCCGGCTGGAGATCCTCGACCCCACGAACACCGAGGTCTGCGAGGCGTACGCGCGGCACCGGCGCTCGGTGTCGGAGGCGCCGGACGCGACGGGCGAGAAGTGGACGCTGGAGCGCACCCGCAAGGAGGCGTACGCGACGCTCCTGGCGGCGTGCTGGCACAAGCAGCGCTTCGGGATGCTCGACATCGACATCGGCCTGGCGCAGACGATGACGACGCTGCGCTACGACCTGGCGTCGTCGCGGCTGGTGGTGACCCGCGACGACCCGCGCGGCGAGGCGCTGGTGGTCGACAGCGACAAGTTCTACTACAGCTGGGTGAGCGCCGAGCTGCAGATGAGCCTGGACCAGGCGCGCCGGGTGCCGGTGGAGCAGGCGCGGCTGGCGCCGCTGGACGACGAGCCGACCGTCGAGGAGGTCCGCAAGCTCTTCGAGGTGATCGGGATTCGGCTGTCGCACTCCTACACCGACCGGGACGTCATCGAGATCATCCGGAAGGCGCTGCGTGCGAAGGACCCGTACGAATGACCGGGGCGCGGCCCCGGCGGCGGGGAGGACGTGGCGGGACGGGATGAGGTACGAGGAGATCCGGGGGGACATCCGCGCCGGCCTGGCCGCGCGGACGCTGCCGGCGTGGGCGGGGCGGGTCCTGGAGGACGCCGTCGCGGGCCGCTCGCCGGTCGCGGCGGTGCGCCACCCTCTGGGCTTCCTGTGCCTGCCGCTGGAGCGCAGCGGCGATCTCGGGGTGTGCCTGCACATCTGGACGCCGGAGGTGCGGCCCGCCCCGTCGACGACGTCGCCGGTCCACTGCCACAGCTGGGACCTGCTCAGCTTCGTCCTGTACGGGACGGTGCGGAACGTCCGGATGGACGTCCTCGAGGAGCCGGGCGCCGCGGCGGGCGGCGCGGCGGGCGGCGTCGCGGCGGCGGTGGAGAGCGCCGGGCAGGTGTTCGAGGTGCTGAGCAGCGGCGACGTGGACGAGCTGCGGGCGACGGGCCGCGCCGTCCGCTACCGTCCCGGCCCTTCGACGACGCACCGCACCGGGGAGTCGTACACGCTGCCCGCGGGGGTGTTCCACAGCACGCTGATCGAGGACGGCCTGGACGCGGCGACGGTGGCGCTGGGGCGGCAGACGCCCGGCGGCGGCGATCTGTCGCTCGGGCCGCTGGACGTCCCGACGCACCGGGTGCGGCGCTCCCGGTCCGATCCCGGCGACACGGTGCGGGCGCTGCGGCGCTCGGCGCACCGGATCGCGACCGCGCATCCCGGCCCCGCCGGGGTCGCGTCCCCGCCCGGCGAACCGCCGTCCTCCGGCCCGTACGGGCGCCGGCACCGCTCGGCCCGCCGGTAGGCGGGCCCGTCAACGACTGGAGAGGCCCCGATGAGAACCGGCACCCCGTCACCGGCCCTCCCGGTCGATCTCTCGGAGGCCCGCCGGGTGGCGGTCGAGGCGGCGGAGGCGGCGGGGACGCTGCTGCGGTCCCGGGTGGACGGGCCGGTGGACGTCCGTCCCAAGGGCACGGCCGGGGACGTGGTGACGGAGCTGGACACGGCCGCCGAGTCGCTGATCCTGGAGCGGCTGCGCGCGTCGTATCCGGGGCACCGCATCATCGCGGAGGAGTCCGGAATCCTGGACGGCGCGCCGGGCGAGGAGATGGTGTGGCTCGTCGATCCCCTGGACGGCACCAACAACGTCGCGATCGGGATGCCGGTGTACGCGGTCGGCCTGGCGCTGTGTGCGCGCGCGGAGCCGGTGCTGGGCGTCGTCCATGACCCGGTGACGGGGCGCACCTGGTCGGCGCTGAACGGCGGGGGCGCGCAGGGGCCCGGCGGGGCGCCGCTCACGCTGCCGGACCGGCCCCGTCCGGGGCGGGAGCGCAACCCGGTGCTGGCGTGGACGCAGGGCCACCAGGTGGGGCCGGGCGACGCCGCGGCGTTCCGGCTGCGCTCGCGGGTGGAGGCCGGGTGCGCGCGGATGCTGCAGCTGTGGGCGCCGCTGGTGGGGTGGGCGATGCTGGCGCGCGGCGACATCGACGGGTTCGTCGGCTACCTGCCGGAGATCGTGGACCTTCCGGCGGGGGCGCTGCTGGCGGCGGAGGCGGGCGCGGAGCTGCGCCGCCTGGACGGGGCGCCGTACGAGCTGGGCATCGACCGGCCGCCGGCGGAGCTGAGCTTCGTCGCGGCGCGTCCGGAGCTGCTCGACCGCCTGCTGGAGACGGCCGCCGGGAGCGTCCCGCCCCCGTGAGCGGGCCCGGTGCGGGTCAGCGGGCGGGTCAGCGGGCGGGTCAACGGGTCAGCGGGTCAGCAGCAGCGCCCCGACGGCGGCGCCGCAGCCCAGGACCGCCAGGGCCGCCCCGGTCAGGACGAACTTGCGCATCGGGACCCGGACGTCCCAGCGGCGGCACCACTCGAACCACAGGAGCGTGGCGAGCGACCCCCACGGGGTGATGACGGGCCCGACGTTCGTGCCGGCGAGCAGCGAGAGCAGCTGGTCCTTGTTGGACGCGGGCACGGCGGACTCGCCCGCGACGTAGGCGGGCAGGTTGTTCAGGACGTTCGCGAGGCCCGCCCCGGAGAAGGCGGCGCGGAACGCTCCCGAGGCGCCGCCGTCGGTGCCGACGAGCGCGCGCATCGCGTCGTCGAGCCCGTAGCGCTCCAGGGTGGGGACGACCAGGAACAGCCCGGTGACGAACACCATCAGCTGCCACGGGATCAGCGCCGGCCGCAGCGCCGAGCGGTCCCGGACGGCGAACGCGGCGACGGCGACGGCGGCGGCCACGGTGGTCGCTATGCCTAGCTGGATCCCGGTGTGGACGCCCGCCAGGATCGCGCCGATGAACAGCAGGCACGCGGCGCCGGTCGAGGTGAACAGCACCCGGTCGCGCACGGGGACGGGCTCCGGCGGGTCGTAGACGTCCTCGCCGCGCATGCGGCGCCGCCAGTAGAACACCCACAGCAGCGCCATGGTGACGGCCAGGACCGCCGCCTGCGGCAGCCACATCCGCGCGGCGAACGCGGGGGTCTCCAGGGCCACCCGGTCGGACGCGAGCAGGTTCGTCAGGTTGGAGACGGGCAGCAGCAGGCTGGCGGTGTTGGCGAGCCACACGGTCGTCATGGCGAGCGGCAGGGCCGCGATCCGCGCGCGGACCGCGAGCGCCAGCATGACGGGCGTGAGCAGGACCGCCGTCGTGTCGAGGTTGAGGAAGACGGTGTTGATCGACGCGAACGCCACGCACAGCAGGAACAGGGCGGCGTAGCGGCCGCGCCCGGCGCGCGCCATCCGCTGCGCGATGGCGTCGAAGACGCCGGCCTCCTTGGTCAGCTCCGCGAGCACGATGATCGCGAACAGGAACAGCAGCAGCGGCGCGATGCGCCCGACGCTGGAGCGCGCGGTCTCGGCCGGCAGCGCCCCGGTCGCGACGAAGACGAGGCCGAGCGCGAGGACGCCGATGCGGATCCAGTCGAGAACGCCCAGCGAGCGGGCCGCGCGGCGGACGGTCTCGATCGGGGGCGACACGCGCGCCATGATCCCATAACCGGGCCGGTGCGCCGGCGGCTCACCGGGCCGATGCGGTGGAGATCGCCTTCCCAGGCGCGATACTGGCGGCATGACTCCCCCCGGCGGCCGTCCACGGCAGGAGCGCCCTACGGACTTCTTCATCAGCTACTCCCCCGCGGACGAGCGGTGGGCGTCCTGGATCGCCTGGCAGCTGGAGGCGGCCGGGCACCGGACGATGATGCAGGCGTGGGACTTCGTGCCGGGCACGAACTTCATCGACTTCATGGACCGGGGGCTGTCGGAGGCCAAGGCCGTGGTGGCGGTCCTGTCGCGCAACTACCTGCGCTCCCGGTACGGCCGGCTGGAGTGGATGGCGGCGCTGCGGGCCGACCCGGACGACCCGGCCCGCAAGCTCGTCACCGTCCGGATCGAGGACTGCCCCATCGACGGGCTGCTGTCGACGATCACCTACGTGGACCTCGTCGGGATCGAGGACCCCGACGAGGCGCGCGGGCTGCTGATGCGGCGCATCCAGGAGGCGCTGATCGGGCACGCGCGCCCCTCGGACGGCCCGGGCTTCCCCGGAGGCGGGCAAGGGGCCGCGGGCGCCCCCGCGGCGATCGTGGGCCGCCTGGAGGGCGGTTCCGCCGGGGACCGGCCCGCCGGGCCGCGGCGCCCGGAGCCGGTGGGCGAGCGGCCGGCGCGCCGCGCGCCGGTGGCGGCGCCGGCGTTCCCCTCGGCGCGCGGCGGCGAGGAGCGCCGCGAGCGGCTGAGCGTGCTGCACGTGTCGGGCCCGCGGTTCGGCCGGACCCTCGCCGAGCCGGGCGAGCCGACGACGGCGGCGGAGCTGCAGGACCGCGTCTGGAGCGACGTGACCCGGCTCGCCGACGCCGGCGTCCCCCGCCCGGACCTGCTGGTCCTCACCGGCAACCTCACCCACTCCGGGAGCCGCAAGGAGTTCGCCGAGGCGCTGTCGTTCCTGACGAGCCTGCGCGCCCTGCTCGGCCTGGAGGCGCAGCGCGTCGTGGTGGTGCCGGGCACGCACGACGTGACCCGCGCGGCCTGCCAGGCGTACTTCTCCAGCTGCGAGGCCGACGACATCGAGCCGCAGCCGCCCTACTGGCCGAAGTGGCGGCACTTCGCGAACCTGTTCAAGGAGTTCTACCAGGGCCTCGACGCGCTGATCTTCGACAGCGCGCAGCCCTGGACGCTGTTCCCCGTCCCCGACCTGAAGGTCGTCGTGGCCGGGCTCAACTCGACGCTCCCCCAGTCGCACCGCGAGGAGGACCGGTACGGCCGGGTCGGGCAGGCGCAGGCGGCCTGGTTCAACGAGCGGCTCCGCCACTTCGAGGACGAGGGGTGGCTGCGGCTCGGCGCGGTGGAGCACACGCCCATCGCTGGCGAGCCTGGGGCGCTGCGCGACCCCGAGACGGTGGAGACGCTGCTGAGCGGCCACCTCAACCTGTTCTTCCAGGGCGCCGAGTCCGATTTCGGCGCCGTGCCGCTGCTCGGCTCCGGCGTCCCGTCCGTCCCGGCGCTCGGGCCCGGGCGGCACCAGACCGTCGTGCTGGGGCCGGACGGCCTGGAGCGGTGGATCCCCGAGGACGCCGCGAGGCGCGGCCCCGAGCGCCTCGCCGTCGCCTGGTCGAAGACCGCGGGAACGTTCCCGCCCCCCGCGGAGGCGGCGGCGGTGGCGCCGGCCGGTCCCGTCCCCGGGCTCGGCCCCGGCGACGCCCCGGACCGTCCCGCCGACCCGGCGCCCGACCCCACGGCCCGGCTGCTGGACCGGCTCACCGAGGCGTGCGAGACCCGGTTCGAGCGCGCGAAGATCCGGCGCGTCGTCCCGCCGCCCCGCGAGGACGGCCGCGCCGACCCGCCGCACCTGCTGCTCACCCACCTGGAGGACGGGTTCGTCCGCCAGTACCGGATCGGCGCGCACGTCGGCCAGGTGACCGAGGAGGACGTGGACGCGTTCGTCCGGCACGTGCACGCCGACGGCGCCGACCACGGGTCGGAGCTGGTCTACCTCGGGCCGGTGCCGCCGCGGTCGCTGCGCGAGGACGCGCTGCGCCGCGGCATCCGGGTCCGCAGCCTCACCGAGTTCCAGGGGCTGCTCGACCTGTCCGAGTACGTGTCGGCGCAGACGGCGCGGCTGTCGGCGGGCGGGCTGTACCCGCCGTCGCTGTACGTCCCGCAGCGGTACCGGGAGCTGGACCGGTTCCGCCCGGACGCGTCGGCCGGCGAGACCTCCCCCGAGACCTCGGCCGGGCCGTCCGGCGGCGCCTCCGGCGGGGGCGCCGGCGTCGAGGAGGACGTCGTCGGCGAGATGCTGCGGCTGCTGGCCGCCGACCACGGCCGGTTCCTGCTGCTGCTGGGCGACTTCGGCCGCGGTAAGACGTTCGCGCTGCGCGAGCTGGCCCGCCGCATCCCCGAGGAGCTCCCGCACGTCGTCCCGATCCTCATCGAGCTGCGCGCGCTCGACAAGGCGCACTCGGTGGACGGGCTCGTCGCCGCGCACCTGGCCAACCACGGCGAGGAGCTGATCGACCTCAAGGCGTTCCACTACATGCTGCGGCAGGGCCGCATCGTGCTGCTGTTCGACGGGTTCGACGAGCTGGTCACCCGGGTGACCTACGACCAGGCCGCCGACCACCTGGACACCCTGCTGCAGGCCGCCCAGGACAAGGCGAAGATCGTCGTGGCGAGCCGCACCCAGCACTTCAAGTCGCAGGCGCAGGTGCTCACCGCCCTCGGTGAGAAGGTCGGGGTGCTGCCGCACCGGCGCGTCCTCGGCCTGGAGGAGTTCGGCCCCGGGCAGGTCCGCTCGTACCTGGTCAACCGGTACGGCGACGAGGAGGCCGCCGACGCCCGCCTCGGCCTGCTGTCGGGCATCGAGGAACTGCTCGCGCTGACGTCCAACCCGCGCATGCTGAGCTTCATCGCCGACCTCCCCGAGGACCGGCTGCGCGCCGTCGCGCAGGCCCGCACCACCGTCAGCCCCGCCGACCTCTACCACGAGATCCTGTCGTCGTGGCTGGCGTACGAGGCCGAGCGGGTCCGCGGCACCGGCGGGCCGTCCGGGCTCGCCGTCGACGACATGTGGGAGGCGGTCGGCACGCTGGCCCTCCGGCTGTGGGAGGGCGACGAGCAGTTCCTGCGCCTCGCGGAGCTCGCCGACGTCTCCGACACCCTCACCGGCCTCGCCGAGGGACGCCTGTCGCCGCACCAGGTGACGCACGCGGTCGGCGCCGGCAGCCTGCTCGTCCGCACCGGCGAGGGCCTGTTCGGCTTCATCCACGGCTCGGTGATGGAGTGGCTCGTCGCCCGGCACATCGCGGACGCGTTCGCCCGCGGCGCCGTCCCCGCCGCGCTCAGCCACCGCGCGCTGTCCCAGCTCACCGTGGACTTCCTGTGCGACCTCGCCGACACCCGCGCCTGCCAGGACTGGGCCGCCGGCGTCCTCGCCGACCCCGGCGCCGACGACACCGCCCGCGCCAACGCCATCCGCGTCACCACCCGGCTGCGCACCCCCGCCCGCACCGACCTGCGCGGCGCCCGCCTGCAGGGCGAGGACCTGTCCTACCGCGACCTGCACGAGGTCGACCTGACCGGCGCCGACCTCACCGACGCGCAGCTGGTCGGCGCGAACCTGTCGCACGCGGTGCTGCGGGACGCCTCGCTCGCCGGGGCGCGGCTGGACGAGGCGAAGCTGACCGGCGCGGACCTGCGCGGCGCCGACCTGTCGCGGGCCCGGCTCGCCCGGACCGACCTGCGCGACGCCGCCGTCGAGGGCAGCCGCTGGACGCGCGCCGCGCTCGTCGACGCCGACCTCCCCGACCGGATCGCGTCCGCGCCGGAGCTGCGCGAGGCCGCCATCGCGCCCGGCCGCCCCATCGACATCCAGGTCGCGCCCGCCGCCGTCGGCGTCCCCTACGGCTTCCACTTCCAGACCAGCCGGCTGCCGCAGCCGCTCGCCTACAGCCCCGGCGGGTCCGTCCTCGCGGTCGGCAGCGAGGACGGCGGCGTCCTCGTCTGCGACGCCGTCACCGGCACCCCGCTGCGCACCCTCCAGGGCCACCGCGACCGCGCCTACGCGGTGGCGTTCGACCGCGCCGGCGACCTGCTCGCCAGCGGCTCCGCGGACGGCACCGTCCGCGTCTGGGACCTGGCGAGCGGACGGTGCAGGCACACCCTCGCCGTCCACCCCGAAGGCGTGTGGCCCGTCGTCGTCGGCGGGCACGCGCCCGCCGGCGGGAGCCTGGTGGCGGGCGGCGCCGCCGACGGCGCGATCCGGATCTGGGACGCCGCCACCGGCGAGCACCTCCACGAGCTGTCCGGGCACACCGCGCCCGTCTACACCGCCGTGTTCGACCCCGCCGGCTCCCTCATGGTCACCGGCGACGCGGGCGGCACCCTCCGAGTCTGGGACCTCGCCACCGGCGCGCTGCGGCGCGAGCTGACCGGCCACCGCGGCGCGGTGTTCCGCGCCGTGTTCCATCCCGGCGGCTCGATCCTGGCGGCCGGCGACGAGGCCGGCGTCGTCCGGCTCTGGGACATCCGCACCGGCGAGATCCGGCAGGAGCTGCTCGGCCACACCGGCCGCGTCTACGCCATCGCGTTCCATCCCGGCGGCGACCTGCTGGTCACCGGCGACACCGACGGGTCCGTCCGGCTCTGGGAGGACGGCCGGCACCGCGCCACCCTGTCCGGCCACGGCGGCGGCATCTACCAGGCCGCCTTCAGCCCCGACGGCGGCCGGCTCGCCACCGCCGACAGCGCCGGGTCCGTCCGGCTGTGGGACCCCGCGACGGGCCGGCAGCGCCTGGAGCTCGCCGGGCACCGCGGCGCCGTCTGGCCGTTCGCGTTCCGCCCCGACGGCCACCAGCTCGCCACCAGCAGCAACGACGGCACCGCCCGGCTGTGGGACGCCGAGACCGGCCAGTGCCGGACGGTGCTGCGCGGCCACGGCCGCCGCGTCACCGGCGTCGCGTTCAGCCCGGACGGCGGGCTGCTGGCCTCCAGCGGCAACGACGGCCTCGTCCGGCTCTGGGAGCCGCGCACCGGCCGGATGGTCCGGGAGCTGCGCGGCGTCGCCGACAACCTCACCTCCGCCGCGTTCAACCCCCGCGACTCCCAGCTCGCGACCGCCACCAACGACGGCGGCGTCCACCTGTGGCAGGCCGGCACCGGCACGTTCGAGCGCGAGCTGAACGTCGAGACCGACCACGTGTGGGCGCAGGCCTTCGCGCCCGACGGCGACGTCCTCGCCACCGCCAACGACGACGACAGCGTCCGGCTCTGGTACTGGACGAGCGGCCGGGAGATCGTCAACCTCGCCGACCACCGCGGCCGGGTCCGCTCCATCTGCTTCCATCCCGGCGGAGACGCCGTCGCGACCGGCTGCGACGACGGTGCGGTCCGGCTGTGGGAGCCGCGCACCGGCAAGCTCCTCCGGGTCCTGCGCGGCCACGCCGACCGCGTCTACCAGGTCGCGTTCGCCCCGTCCGGCGCCGTCCTCGCCAGCGCGAGCAACGACGGCACCGTCCGGCTGTGGGACCCGTCCTCCGGCGAGGCGCTGCACGAGCTGCGCGGCCACACCGGCCGCCTCTGGACGACGGCGTTCCACCCGTCCGGGGAGATGCTCGCCAGCGCCGGCGACGACCTCGTCGTCCGGCTCTGGGACCCGGCGACCGGCCGGCCGCTGCACACCCTCACCGGCCACACCCGGCGCGTCTGGTCGGCGGCGTTCAGCCCGGACGGGACGCAGCTCGCCACCGCAGGCGACGACGGCGCCGTCATCCTGTGGGACGTCTCCGACCGCGCCGCGCCCGCCCGCCGCGCGACCCTCCTCGGCCTCGCCGAGGGCTGGGCCGCGCTCGCGCCCGACGGCCGCTACAAGTGGGAGGGCGACGCGACCGCCGAGTTCTGGTACGCCGTCGGCATGTGCCGCTTCGAACCCGGCGAGCTCGACGACTACCTCAGCGACGTCCGCCAGCTCCCCATGGACGCCGTGTTCTAGCGATCCCGGCCCAAGGGGCTCGCCTGGCGGCTCGCCCCTTGACCGTGCTCGGGCGAGCGCGACCTCGCTTCGCGAGCTGCCCGGTGGGGCTCGCCTTCGGCATCGCCCCACCGGTCAGATAGCGCGCTCGCGTGACGGTCGAGGCCCGAGCGGCTTCGCCCCACCGGTCAGATGGCGCGCTCGCGACGGCTCAGGTCTGCTCGCGGGGGGTCTTCTCGGCGGCTTGGCGGGTGAGGGTCTCCCAGAGGGCGTCGACCTGGGCTTTCAGGTCGTCGAGGGTGCCGGAGTTGTCGATCACGTGGGTGGCGACGGCGCGGCGCCGCTCCCGGGTGGCCTGGTTCGCCATGCGGGCGCGGGCGTCCTCCTCGGTCATGCCGCGGCGGGAGGTCAGCCGGTCCAGCTGGGTCTCCTCCGGCGCGTCGACGACCACGACGACGTCGTACATGCCGGCGAGGCCGTTCTCCGCCAGCAGCGGGACGTCGTAGACGACGATCGCGTCGGCGGGCGCGGCGTCCATCAGCTCCTGCATCCGCTCCCCCACCAGGGGGTGGACGATGGCGTTCAGCGCCGCGAGCCGGTCCGCGTCGGCGAACACGATCCTGCCGACCTTCTCCCGGTCGAGGGCGCCGGACGGCAGCAGCACCTCCTCGCCGAACTCGGCGACGACCGCGGCGAGACCCGCGGTGCCCGGCTCGACCACCTCGCGGGCGATCTTGTCGGCGTCGATGACCACCGCGCCGCGCTCGTCCAGCCGCGCGGACACCTCGCTCTTGCCCGACCCGATCCCGCCGGTGAGTCCCACTTTCAGCACGCGCCCACCCTAGCGCCGGCGGGCCCAGCCGGGGATCAGGGGGTTTCGGCGGGCACGAGGGGCTTGCGCATGTGCACCAGCGTCAGGTGCGCGGCGACCCGCTCCCGGTGCGTCTCGGCGTAGCCGAGACGCCGGTACAGGCGCAGGTTGCCGTCGCTGAGGTGCCCGGTGAACAGCACGCACGCGTCGGCGCGGCCCGCGACGCGCTCCTCCAGCTCCCGCATCAGCCGCCCGCCGATCCCGCGTCCCTGCAGGTCGGGCGCGACGACGAGCCGCCCGACCAGGCAGGTGTGGTCGCTGAACTGGGCGCGGACGGCGCCGGCCATCCGGCCGCCGAGCACCGCCTTCAGCACCACCGCGTCGCCCCCCAGCACCTTGCGCAGCTGCTCCAGCGACTCGACCAGCGGCGGGATGAACGGGTCGCCGTACAGCTGCGCCTCGGAGACGTAGGCGGCGCGCTGCAGCGTCAGCAGCTCGCCCGCGTCCGCCGGCACCGCCGGCTCGACCGTCGCCGTGCTCGCGTCCCCGCGCCCGGGCGCCGCGTCCCGCATGGTCGCCTCACTTCCCGATCCGGAGCGTCACCGCGACCGGATAGTGGCCGGACGCCCCCGAGCGGGGGACGTCGTAGTCGGTGAACAGCACCCCGTCGGAGCCGAAGACGTAGTCGGTGCGGTCGCCGTCGACGGAGGTCGGGGACGCGTCGCCGCCGAGCGCGGCGTTCCGCAGGTCCGTCCCGTCGGTCATGCCGGTCACCTCGGGGCTGCCGGGTCCGGCGCCGAAGTCGCCGCCGATGACGGTCCGCGGCGCGCCGCCCCAGGCGCGCAGCAGCGCCGCCACCTCGCGGGACCGCTCCTTGCTCTGGCCGTCGCCGCCCTGCAGGCGGGTCGACCACACGTCCATCGTGCTGCCGCCGACGGCCAGCCGCGCCCACACGTACCCGCGGATCTGCGACCAGTCGCCCTTCTGCATCCGGCCCGTGCCGGAGCTGCGGACGGGCAGCGAGGTCAGGATCGCGTTGCCGAACTGGCCGTCCGCCGCGGGCCCCCAGATCAGCTTCATGCCGAGCCGCCGCGACAGCCAGACGCCGAGGTCGGCGGTGCCGGACAGCAGCGACCCGCGGCTCGCCTCCTGCAGCAGGACGACCTGGGCGCGCTGCCCCTCGATGGTGCGGGCGACGCCCTCGGGGTCCAGGCGGCCCTTCTGGTTGATGGCGTCCTCGATGTTGTAGCTGAGCAGGCGGACCTGGCCGGGGACGGGCCCGGCCTTCGCCGTCCCGTCCGGCGCGGCCACGGTGAACACGACGGTGCCGAGCAGCAGGGCGAGCGCGGCGGCGCCGCCGGCCAGCGCGCGCAGCGGTGCGCGCGCGGGCAGCGGGCCGCCGCGGGC
>NZ_JAGEOK010000005.1 GCF_017573545.1 Actinomadura nitritigenes
GGCGATCGTGCGGCTGGCGTCCGACGAGGCGCTGCGGGCCCGGATGACCGCCCGTGCCCGCGCGGTCCAGCCGCCGGTGACCTGGCCGGGCGTGCTGCGCCGCACCGAGGACCTGTACGGACTGGCCATCGAACGGCTGGACAGGGCGCCCGACGGGCGGCCCGAGAGAAGGGTGGGCTGAACCGTCCGCGCGTTGCTCCCGCGCCCCGCGGCGCACGGCGCCGGCCCGCGAGCCGCCGCGAGGCCGCGCCGCAAGAGGCCGTGGCTCATCGGCGAGGTGCTGATCGTGCTGGTGCTGCTGAAGGTCTACGACTACGTGCGCTCGCTCGCCGACGCGCGGCGCGGTGCGGCGCTCGCGCACGGACGGGACGTCCTCGGCGTGGAACGCGACCTGCACCTGGACGTCGAGCTCGGGCTGAACAGGTGGCTGACCGGGCACCACGGCACGGCGTGGGCGTCCGTGGAGTGGTACCAGCGGGCGCACATCGGCGTCACGCTGTCCGTCCTGGCCTGGTGCTACATCGCCGGGGCGGACCTCTACCGGCCGGCGCGCAACGCCCTCGTCCTCACGAACCTCGCCGGGATGACGGTCTTCTTCGTCCTGCCGGTGATGCCGCCGCGGCTGCTGCCGGGAGCGGGGTTCGCCGACTCGGTGGCGCTCGCCGGCTTCGGGACCACGCACGGCGGCCCGGTGCCCGCCGACCAGTACGCGGCGATGCCGTCGCTGCATCTGGCTTGGGCGACGTGGGTGGTGGCGGTGGCGGTCGCGCTCCTGCGCCGCCACCGGGCGCGCTGGCTGGCGGCGCTGTACCCTGCGACGACCGCGTTCGTCGTCATGGCGACCGCCAACCACTACCTGCTGGACGTCGTGGCCGGGATGGCGGTGACGGCGGCGGCGGTCCTCGCGACCGGCCTGGTGTGGGCCGGCGAAGGGACGGTCCGCGCGGGCGGTCAGATGATCCGGCGGCGCAGCAGGACGGCGAACACGCAGGCGCCCGGCAGCAGCGGCAGCCAGACGGTGATCAGCCGGTACCCGACGACCGCGCCGAGCGCGGCGGCCGACGGCACGCCCGCCCACACGAGCCCGGCGACCAGCACCACGTCCAGCCCGCCGATGCCGCCGGGCGAGGGCACCAGGGCCGAGACCGAGGAGACCACGAGGTAGACCACGACGACGCTGGTCACCGTGATCGGGACGGACAGGCTGCGCAGCACCGCGAACAGCACGAGGCCGTGCAGGAGCGGCGAGGACAGCGAGCCCAGCCACAGCGCGGTGGCGCGCCCGGGGTGCCGCAGGACCGCGCCGAGCCCGGCGAGCTCGTGCCGCAGCTGGCGCCCGCCCGCGGCGGCGCGGGACCGCAGGGCGCGCGCGAAGCGGGCCGGGCGCAGCCACACCAGCGCGACCCCCGCGGCGACGACGGCGGCCGCGAGACCGCCCTCGATCCACGGGTTCCCGGCCACGGCGGTGGCGACCTCACGGGGGCGCGGCCAGTGCCGCTCCCCCAGCATGCCGAGCGCGGACGGGACGCCCGCGACGGCGACCGCGAGCAGCAGCAGGTGCGTCACCAGCCCGGCCAGCGAGTTCAGCCCGACCGAGCCCATCGCGGCGCCCCGGGTCAGCCCGCAGCGCCGCAGGAACCGCACGTTGATCGCGATGCCGCCGGACCCGGCGGGCAGCAGCTGGTTGGCGAAGGACGCGGCGACCTGCACCGCGAACAGCCGGCCGACCGGGGGGCGCACCGGCATCGAGCCGAGCTGGGTGACGGTGCCCACGCACCACATCGCGGCGGTGGCGAGCGCGGCGACCAGCAGCCAGGCCCGGTCGGCGCCCATCAGGCTCTCACTGCCCGCGTCGAGCGCGACCCGGTGCATGAGCGCGAGGACGACGACCGCGCCCGCGACCGCGGTGCCCAGCACGACGCGCGGCGCCGACGCCTCCGCCGACAGGGCCCGTCCGAGGGCCGCGAGCGCCGCGCGCGGGGAACGGGGCGTGCGCGCGGAACCGGGCCGGCGCGGCGGGCCGGGCGTGCGCGGGGTCGCGCCGCCGCGTCGCGCCGGGGCGTCCGTCCCCTCGCGGGCCGCGTCCTGATCAGCTCCGGAAGGTGTCACTCTCCGCCCCGTCCGCTCGAACGTCCCCTGCTCCGGACCCGTGCGCGCCCTGGCCGGCGGCGTGCCCGGGCGGCGCCGCCGCGGCGTCGGTCACCGCGTCGAGCGCCGCGTTCTGCACCGCCAGGTGGGCGACCAGGCAGCCGGCGGTGAGCACCGCCGCCAGCGGCCGGCGCCGCGCCCGGGTGAGCGCCCGCACGCAGCCCGCGGCGGCGGGCATGGCCGCCAGGGCGCCCGCGGTGAGCAGGAAGCCCGCCGCCGTCCCCGGACCGGCGAGCGCCGCCGGCACCAGCATCCACGCCGCGACGGCCATCGGCAGCAGCGCGTTGCCGGGCCGCCGCCCGCCGGACGCGGCCATCAGCCCGCCGACGGCGAGGAACACCGCCACCGCCGCGAAGCCCGACCAGCCGGGCCATCCGTCCACCCATCCCGACCCGCGCGCCGCCGCCCGCTGGGCGCGCTGGACGGGCTCCGACCCGGACCCGCCGTGCTCGTGCACCAGCCACGCCGTCACGTCCAGGACCAGCCCGGCCAGGACGCTGACCACCGCCTCGCGGTGCCGCCACGCCGGGACGACGGCCAGGGCGGCGCACAGCGGCAGGGCCGGCCACAGCGCCTGCGACGGCCGCATCGCCGCGACGAGCGCGAGGCTCGCCGTCAGCCCGAGCATCGCGGGGTAGTCCTGCCGGTCGCGGGCGACCCGCAGGAGGCAGCCGACCGCGGCGAGCGCCCCGAGCGCGCACCACAGGTCGGGCATCGCCTGGGACCCGTAGAGCTGCGCCGCCCACAGCCCGCCGAACAGCACGCCCGCGCCCGCGAGCGCCTCGGGGCGGTGCAGGGGCCGCCACGCCCACAGCGCGGCGAACAGGCCCGCGCCGGAGGCGACCGCCAGGTAGATCCGCATCGCCGCGGTGGAGGACGTCGCCTGGACGACCGGGGCGACCAGCGCGACGGTCGCGTGCCCGCGCGACACGTCGAGGAACGCGCCCGGGTCGCCGCTGCGGGCCTGCCACACGTTGCCGACCTCGCCGGCGCCGAGCGTCATGCCGGCCGGGACGAAGCGCAGCTGCGCGGCGGTGAACGCCAGCGCGACCGCCGTCACCCAGGCGACGGCGCCGTCGGCGCTCCCCGTCCGGGGCGGTGCGTTCACTGCGGTCGGCATGGTCTCTTTCTACTACAAGGCCGGTAGTACACCAGCGGATCGCCGGTCATCGTCCCCCGCCGACGAAGAACCGCTCGACCACCGCCTTGGCGGCGGTGCCCGTGTCGTACTCGCCGTGGAGCTCGGTGAACCGGCGGCGTGCGGCGGCGTGCCCGCTCCGCACGCCGTCCAGGTCGCCGAGGACGGCCAGGAGCCCGTCCTCGTCCTCGGCGACCGGTCCCGGCACCGGCGCGGGGAGGCCGCCGCGGTCACCGGCCGCGCTCCGGCGGCGCGCACCGTCCGGAGTGTAGAAGACCATCGGCCGGTCCAGCAGCGCGTAGTCGAACATGATCGGGGCCTCGTCGGTGACCAGCGCGTCGGACAGCAGCATCAGGAGCGTCGCGTCGTGGACGGCCGTGGTGTCGATCACGGTGCCGTCCATGCCGGGCGGGATGACGGCGCTCCCGGCGCGGGGCGGGCGGACGAGCAGGACGTGGGTCCCGCCGAGTTCCCGGACGAACCGCTCCAGCGGGAACGCGAGTTCCAGGGAGCGCGCGGGCCGGTCGTCGGCGCCGGTCCGGAGCGCCGGCGCGTACAGCACCGCGTAGCGCCGGTCCCCGCTCAGCCCGAGGCGCCGCCGCAGCGCCGCCAGTTCGTGCGGGTCGCCGCCGGTGATCAGCGGGTCGTTGCGGGGGCAGCCCACCCGGAGCGGTTCGGGGCCCGCGCCGGCCCCCGGGGCGGGAACGTCGTGCTCGGACCGCACGACGAGATGATCGGCGCGGTCGTGGGCGGCGGGCCTGCCCTGCCCGTCCGACGGTCCGTCCGGCGGCGGCGGGGCCGGGCCGCGCGGGATCTGAACGTAGGTGGTCTGCGGGCGCTTCACCAGCCCGGCGGGCAGGCCCTGGTCGTCGACCCAGAACTCGGCGCGGGCCAGCGCCCGGTAGTAGGCCCACGAACCGCGCTTGACCAGCAGCGCGTCGTCGGGGAAGCCGCGCCGGTCGTCGCGGTAGGACCAGATCGCCCGGTACGGGGCGGCGCTGTCGCGCAGCGCCCGGAAGACATACTTGGGATCGCCGCAGTACCGGGCGCCGTGCCGGCTCTCGAACACGACGGTGCCCTTGCTGACCGGGAGCCGGACCAGCACCCGGTTGAACACCGCGATCTTCGTCCGGCGGGACCCGAACCGCTCGCGCAGCCGGCGCTCCGCCAGGACGAACCGGCGCCACCAGCGCCGCCCGGCGCCCGTGCGGGCGACCCGGCGCAGCGCGGGCAGGGTGACGCGGGCGGGCCAGCGCCCGGCCGCCATCCGCAGCGCGAGCTCGCCGGTCGGGGCGACGTAGGCCTCCAGCCGGTCGCCGGCCGCGCGGCCCAGGCGCGGCCGGACGGGCACGGCGAGGTCGCAGTGCGCGGTGCCCTCCGAGGTCAGCCGGACCTCGACGGGGGTGCCGCCGGCCGTCAGCCGGAGCCACAGGCCCCACGTCTGGTCGACCAGCCCGATCGGGCGGATCGCGTGGGAGGGGAAGAAGACCGTCTCCCACGCGATCCGGCCGTTCTCGCGGCGCACGGTCGCCGGGACGTCGAACGCCCGGCCGGGCCGCCGCCGGTCGCGGATCTCCAGCCGGCCGCCGAGCTCGGCGTCCTCGGGGATGCGGCCGAGCGGGTTGACGACGGTGCCGGACATGCGCAGCGCCTTGCCGTCCCGGCGCATCGCGGTGACCCGGCCGCCGAGGACCAGCTCGGACAGCGGCGCCGAGTGCACGCCGAGGCCGGTGATGTCGAGGACGCGGCGGGCCGACGCGGTGCCGAGGTGGTCGCCGGTCCAGTAGATCCGGCCGTCCCGCTCGGCGGGGGCGATCGACAGGACGGGCCGCCCGCCGCCCCTCGGCGCCTGGTCGGCGGCGGCCATCGCCGCCTCGATGTCGCGCTCGCGGACCATCAGCGCGGCGATGGCGGGCATCTTCTCCGCCTTCTCGAACACGGCGTCGTCCAGCCGTTCGAGGTAGGGGCGGGCCAGCCCGGCGAACGCCTCGCGGTGCCAGGGGTCGCGGCTGCGCAGCTCGCGCAGGTAGAGCAGCAGGTCGTGGTTGATGAACTTGACGTCCTTGACGAGGGCGATCTCGTCCGCGCCGTGCGCGCGCAGCGCCGCGTCGATGCGCCGGTGGATCTCCAGCCGGTCGGCGAAGCCGCTCAGCTCGGCGCGCCGGTTGCTGATCGACAGGGTGCCGCCCCGCGGGTCCACCAGCCAGTTGTAGACCCGGTGCGGGATGACCGCGATCCGGTTCGCGGCGAGGTAGGCCTCGGCGCTGAACAGCAGGTCCTCGTAGTGCAGCCGGTCGGCGAAGCGCAGCCCGGCGCGGTCGAGGAACTCGCGCCGGTAGCACTTGTTGGTCGCCAGCGTGTCGTAGAGGAGGTCAGGGTTGTCCAGGATGCCGTCGTAGACGGCGCTCTCCCGGTAGAGCCGGGCGTACCAGGAGTGCTCGCGGTCGGGCAGGACGCGGACGCAGCGGCCGGACACGAGGTCGGCTCCGGAGTCGTCGGCGGCGGCGACCATGTTCCGGCAGGCGTGCGGGTCGAGGGTGTCGTCGCTGTCGAGGAACATCACGTAGCGGCCCTTGGCGTGCCGGAGGCCGATGTTGCGCGGCCGTCCGCAGCCGCCGGAGTTCACCGGCAGGGTGAAGGCGCGGACCCGGCCGGGGTTCCGCGCCGCGAGCCGGGCGGCGACCGCGGCCGTCGCGTCGGTGCTCGCGTCGTCGACGATCACGACCTCCACGCCGGGCAGCGACTGCCCGAGCGCCGAGCGGACGGCGCGGGCCAGCCGCGACGCGTCGTTGTAGACGATCACCACGACGGTCACGTCGGGTTCGGGTGGCATCGGCTCCACCGCCCTCGCTCCTGGTCCGACATCTACTACCGCGATAGTAGAAGTCTCCGGGTAATCGGAACGTAAGCGCCGGGCGCACCGCGCCCGGCCCGGGGATATACCCCGGACCCGGCGGAAACTCCCCGACCGGCGCCCTCGCCCGCGACGGCGGGCGGTGCGTCCGGACGGGGGGATCGAGAAGCCCCTCCCGCGGGGCCGGACCTCAGCCCTCGCCGCCCTCGCTCAGCAGCCGCTGGAGCAGTTCCTCGTCCTCGGGTTCCAGCTCGGACACGAACCGGGCGAGCACGGCGGCGCGGTCGCGGCGGCGGCGCAGCAGCTCGTTCATCGCGGCGGCGGTGTGGCCGGCCTCGTCGACGGCCGCGGAGTACACGAACCCGCGGCCCGCGCGCTCCCGGCTCGCCAGCCCCTTGCGGGCCAGCCGCGCCAGCGTGGTCATCACCGTCGTGTAGGCGGGGGCGCCGGGCAGCACGGCCTGCACGTCGGCGGGGCTCATCGGGCGCGCGCCCTCCCACAGGACGGCCAGCACGGCGTCCTCCAGCATGCCCGCCGGGCGCCGGCCCGGGTCGTCCTCGTTCACCAATGTCCTCGCCCCCGCAGCGGGATTGCCACGTCGATGGTAGGAGGGCCGGGCCCCCGGCCGTCCATGGGGGCATGGTGTCACGCGCCGGGCGCCCGGGCGCCTTCCGCGCCCGGGTCGAGCGCGCCCAGGCCGGCGGCGACGCGCGCGGCGGTCTCGCGGAGCCAGATGTGGGCCGCGTCCTGGGTGTGGACGGGGTGCCACCACAGCGCCTCCTGGACGGGCACCGCCTCGAACGGGCACGGCAGGACGCGGACGTCGGCGATCGGCGCGAGCAGCTCGGCGAGGCGGCGCTGGATGAGGGCGACGCGGCGGGTGCCCGCGACGAGGCTCGGCAGCAGCTGGAAGCTCTGCACCGAGACCTCGACGCGCGGTTCGAGGCCGAGCATGCCGAGCTGGCGGGCGGCCGGCGCGTCGTAGGGGCGCTGGTAGACGACCCAGGGCAGGCGGGCGAGGTCGTCCATGGTGAGGCCGTCGCCGACGTCGGGATGGTCGGCGGCGACCACGCAGACCCACTCGTCGCGGTACAGCTCGACGGTCGGGAGGCCGCTGACGACCCCGTGCGGCATCAGCAGCCCGTCGACAGCGCTGAGCGTCGCGTCGGTGTTCTCCGCGATCTCCGGGCCGACCTGCTGGAACACCAGGCTGGACGCGGGCGAGGCGGCGTGCAGCGCGCGGGCGAGCGCGGCGCCGAACACCGCGACGGCGTAGTCGGAGGCGATGATCGTATACTCGCGCCGCTCGGTGGCCGGGTCGAACTCGGCGCGGCTGGTGAACAGCCGCTCCAGCAGCCCGCACGCGGTCGCGCAGGGCACCACCAGCGCCGTGCCGAGCGGGGTCAGCTCGTAGGCGTTGCCCGTCCGGACGAGCAGGTCGTCGGCGAAGTGGTGGCGGAGCCTCGCGAGCGCGGCGCTGGTGGCGGGCTGGCTGAGCCCGATGCGCCGGCCGGCGCGGGTGACGTTGCGCTCCTCGAGCAGCGCGCGCAGCGCGACGAGGAGGTTCAGGTCGAGGCTCGCCAGGTTCACGGGTCCACCTATCCATCCGGTCGATGGAAGCCATCCGAGGAATCGATTTCCCAGATCTACCTCCGGTGTCCCAAGGTTAGGGCAGACATCGAGAGGACACCCCGTGGAAGATCACGCGCATCCGTCCGGCCCCTTCGCGGTCGGCACGTTCTCCAGCGGCGGCGGCCCGCGGTTCGCGGGCCTGGTCCGGGACGGACGGGTCCTGGACCTGCGCACCGTCCCGGGCCTGCCGGGCGGCGGGGCCACGACCCGCGGCCTGCTGGAGCGCTGGGACGACGCCCTCCCGCTGCTGCACGCCGCGTCGGAGTCCGGCGGCGAGCGGCTGCCGCTCGACGGGCTGGCGGTGCACGCGCCCGTCGAGCCGCGGCAGATCCTGCAGTCGGGCGCCAACTACCGCACGCACGTCATCGACCTCGCGGTGGCGCACGAGCCGGAGGGCGGGCGGCCCGCCGAGCAGGTGCGCGAGGAGACGGCCGCGATGATGGACCGGCGCGCGGCCGAGGACCGGCCGTACATCTTCATCGGGCTGCCCTCGTCGGTGACCGGCCCCTACGACGACGTCGTGATCCCGAGCTGGTGCGAGAAGCCGGACTGGGAGCTGGAGCTGGCCGCAGTGATCGGCCGCCCGGCGTACCGGGTGCCGGCGGACGAGGCGCTGGAGCACGTCGCGGCCTACACGATCGCCAACGACCTGACGGCGCGCGAGGCGGTGTTCCGCCGGGACATGCCGGAGATCGGCACGGACTGGCTGCGCGCGAAGAACCCGCCGACGTTCACCCCGCTCGGCCCGTACCTGGTCCCCTCGGCGTTCGTCGGGGACCCCGGCGACCTGCGCGTGACGCTGCGGCTCAACGGCGACGTCATGCAGGACGAGTCCACCAAGGACATGATCTTCGGCGTGGCGCGGCTGGTGGCGTACGCGTCGCAGGCCGTGCGGCTGCTGCCCGGGGACCTGGTCCTGACCGGCAGCCCTGCCGGCAACGGCATGCACTGGGGGCGGCTGCTGCGGCCCGGCGACGTCATGGAGGGCTCGATCACGGGCCTCGGAGCGCAGCGCAACCTGTGCGTGGCGGAACCCGCGGACGTGAAGGGCGCGTGATGCTCGACCGCACCGACCCCGAAGGCGCGATCGCCGAGGCCGCCGCGAAGTACTCCAACTGGGGGCGCTGGGGCGACGACGACGTCCTCGGCACCGTGAACTTCATCGACGAGGCCAAGCGGCGCGAGGGCGCGGCGCTGGTCCGGCGGGGCGCGTCGTTCTCGCTGTCGCAGCGGTTCGACATGGACGGGCCGCAGAAGGGCTGGCGACGCCGGACCAACCCCGTCCACACGATGCTGGACACCGGGACGGACGCGGCGCTCGGCAACCAGGGCTTCCCGCACGGCATCGGCGGCGCGGACGACGTGGTCGCGATGCCGCTGCAGTGCTCCACGCAGTGGGACGGCCTCGGCCACATCTTCGACCACGGCAAGGCATGGAACGGCCGCCCGGCGGAGAAGGTCGTCACCTCCGACGGCGACCTGGTCACCGGCATCGAGCACATGGCCGCCCCGGTCGCGGGGCGCGGCGTCCTGCTGGACGTGGGACGCGTCGCCGGCGAGGACGGCGAGCTGCCCGACGGCTTCGCCATCACCGAGGAGCATCTCCAGGCGGCCATCGACGCCCACGGCGTGACGGTCGGGCGCGGCGACATCGTGTGCGTCCGCACCGGGCAGCTGACGCGCGCGCGCCGGGACGGCTGGGGCGACTACGCGGGCGGTCCCGCGCCCGGCCTGTCGTTCACCACAGCCGGATGGCTGCACCGCACCGAGATCGCCGCGATCGCCACCGACACGTGGGGGTTCGAGGTGCGGCCCAACGAGTTCGACGACGCGTTCCAGCCGCTGCACCAGGTGGCGATCCCGAACATGGGCCTGCTGATCGGCGAGCTGTGGGACCTGGACGCGCTCGCGGCCGACTGCGCGGCCGACGGCGTGCACGAGTTCTGGCTGACCGCCGGGCCGATCCCGGTCACCGGCGCGGTCGGCGCCCCCGTCAATCCCATCGCGGTGAAGTGAGGTCGGCATGGCAGCAGTCGGGAACGTCCTGATCGTCGGGGGCGGCACGGCCGGTTCGGCGCTGGCCGCCCTGCTGGCGCGGGGCGGCGTGGCGGTGGACGTCGCGGAGATCGAACCGGACGCCGGCGCGCTCGGCTCGGGGATCACCCTGCAGGGCAACGCGCTGCGGATCCTGCGCGACCTCGGCGTGTGGGACCGGGTGAGCGCGTCCGGGTACGCGTTCGACGTGCTCGGCCTGCGGGCACCGGACGGGACGCTGATCGCGGAGTTCCCGGACGCGCGGACCGGCGGCCCGGACCTGCCCGCGACGCTCGGCATGAACCGGCCCGAGCTGGCGGCGGTGCTCGCCGAGGCGGTGCGGGACGCGGGCGCGTCCGTCCGGTTCGGCCTGACCGCCACCGCGCTCGACGACACGGGCGACCGGGTCACCGCGCACCTGTCCGACGGATCGACCGCCACGTACGACCTGGTCGTGGGCGCCGACGGCATCCGCTCCGCGGTGCGGGGGCTGATCGGCGTCGACGCGGCGCCGAAGCCGACCGGGATGGGCATCTGGCGGATCCACACGCGCCGTCCCGAGGACGTCGAGCGCACCGACCTGGTCTACGGCGGGCCGTGCTTCATCGCCGGGTACTGCCCGACCGGCCCCGGCACCATGTACGCGTACCTCGTGGAGAAGGCGCGGCCCCGCGAGTCGGTCGCGGACGCCGACAAGCCGGCGCACATGCGCGCGCTCGCCGAGGGCTACGGCGGCGCCTGGGACGAGATCCGCGCCGACATCGCCGACCCGGACCGGATCAACTACACCTGGTTCGAGTCGCTGCTGGTGGACCGGCCGTGGAACCGGGGCCGGACCGTCCTGATCGGGGACGCCGCGCACGCGTGCCCGCCGACGCTCGCGCAGGGCGCCGCGCAGTGCCTGGAGGACGCCGCCGTCCTCGCCGAGTTGCTGCTGGGCGCCGACCGGCTCGACCAGGCGCTGTTCGACGCGTTCATGGACCGGCGGTTCGAGCGCGCGAAGGCGGTCGTCGAAGCGTCCGTACAGCTCGCGGAGTGGCAGATGCGTCCGTCCCCGGACGCCGACGTCCCCGGCCTGATGGCCCGCATCAGCGCGATCGTGTCGGAGAGGCCGTGAGCGAAGCGAACCCGGCGGCCGCGGGCGTCCCCACCGTCGACGTGCACGCGCACGTGCTGCTGCCGCAGATCGAGGAGGCCGTCGCCGACGCGCCCGGGCACGCCGAGCACCGGGAGCTGGACGCCCGCCGCAACGGCCCGGAGTCGCTGCGGGCCAGCGGCACGATGATCGGCGAGCGGATCGAGCGGCTGACGCGGATCGAGGCGCGCCTCGCCGACATGGACGCCGCCGGGGTGGACGTGCAGATCGTCAGCCCGTCGCCGTCGCACTACCACTACTGGGCCGCGCCCGGCCTGGCGCGCACGGTGTTCCGCATGGCGAACGAGGCCACCGCCGCGCACTGCGCGCGGGCGCCGGGCCGGCTGCGCGGGCTCGGGCTCGTCCCGCTGCAGCATCCGGACCTCGCCGTCGAGGCGCTCGACCACGCGCTGTCGCTCGGGCTGAAGGGCGTCGAGATCTCCTCGCACGCCCCCGGCCGCGAGCTGTCGGACCCGGCGCTGGAGCCGCTGTGGGCGCGGGCCGCCGCGTCCGGCGCGGTGGTGTTCCTGCACCCGTTCGGCTGCACGCTGGACGAGCGGCTCGACCGGTACTACCTGTCCAACATCGTCGGGCAGCCGGCCGAGAACGCCGTCGCGCTGTCGCACCTGATCTTCTCCGGCGTCCTGGACCGGCACCCCGGCCTGAAGGTCGTCGCGGCCCACGGCGGCGGTTACCTGCCGACCTGCCTCGGCCGCGCCGACCACGGCTGGCGGGTGCGCCCCGAGGCGCGGGCCTGCGCGGAACCGCCGAGCACCTACCTGCGGCGGATCTGGTTCGACTCGCTCGTCTACGAGCCGGGCGCGCTGCGCGCCCTGATCGGGGCGGCGGGCGCGTCGCAGGTCGTCCTCGGCTCGGACCATCCCTTCGACATGGGGGTGGACGACCCGCTCGCCCGGCTGCGCGCCGCCCTGCCGCCCGGCCCCGACCTGGACGCCGTGCGCGGCGGCAACGCCGTCGCCCTCTTCGACCTCAAGGAGCACTGATGCCCGACCGCCTCATCACCCATCTGCGGCATGTGGACCTCGCCGTCCCCGACTACGGCAGGCAGCACGCGTTCTACTCGGGCGTCTGGGGCCTGACCGAGGTCGCGGGCGACACCGGGATCTCGTTCCTGGCGGCGGAGGGGTCGCCGGAGCAGTACGTCGTCCGGCTCAGGAAGGCGGACGAGAAGCGCCTCGACCTGGTGTCGTTCGGCGCGGCGTCGCCCACCGACGTCGACGCGCTCGCCGCGCGGCTCGGCACGGCCGGCGTCGCGATCGTCGCCGAGCCCGGGAAGCTGGCCACGCCCGGCGGCGGGTACGGGTTCCGGTTCTTCGACCTCGACGGCCGGACGGTCGAGGTGTCGGCGGACGTCGCCGTCCGCGAGCACCGCAGGCTGGAGGAGCGGGAGGCGGTCCCGGTCCGGCTGTCGCACGTCGTGCTCAACTCCCCCGACCTGGACGCCACCCGCGCCTGGTACGAGACGCACCTGGGCTTCGCGCTCAGCGACACGCTGACGTCCCCGCACATGGGCGAGGTCATGCACTTCATGCGCTGCAACCCGCAGCACCACAGCATGGCGATCGCGAAGGGGCCGCACACGTCCCTGCACCACGTGTCGTTCGAGATGCGGGGGCTGGACGAGTACATGTTCGGCACCGGCCGGCTGCTGCGCGCGGGGGTCCGGATGATCTGGGGGCCGGGGCGGCACAAGGCGGGCGACAACACCTTCTCCTACTTCCTGGACCCGCACGGCAACACCGTCGAGTACACCACCGAGCTGGAGACCCTCGACGAGGACTCCTGGCACCCGCACCTGTACGACTTCTCCGACCCCGACGTCACCGACCAGTGGGGCACCGCCAACCCGATGAGCGAGCTCGTCGCCAAGGAGTCGTTCAACGACCCCGACCGCGGCGTCTTCGTCGCCCCGCCCGTCTGATCCGCAAGGAGCCCCATGCGTCTCGCCACGTACCTGCACCAGGGCGCCCGCCGCTGCGGCGCCGTCGAGGGCGACCGGGTGCTGCCGTTCCCCGGCGGCACCGTCCTCCTCGACGTCGTCGCGGCCGGCTCGGTCCCGGAGCCGGCGGGCCCGGCGGTCCCGCTCGCGGACGTGCGGCTCCTGCCGCCGCTGGAACCGCCGTCGGTGCGGGACTTCGTCGCGTTCGAGGAGCACGTCGAGGGCGTCCGGAAGGCCGTGGACGGCGCGTCCGGCGTCCCGGACGCCTGGTACGACGCGCCGACCTTCTACTTCTCCAACCCGCACGCGATGGTCGGCGCGCACGACGACGTGCCGCTTCCGCCCGGCTGCCGGGCGCTCGACTTCGAGCTGGAGGTCGCCGCCGTCATCGGGCGGGCGGGCGCCGACCTGTCCCCCGGGCAGGCCCGCGACCACGTCTTCGGCTACACCGTCCTCAACGACTGGTCGGCGCGGGACCTGCAGTCGCGGGAGATGCGGGTCGGGCTCGGCCCCTGCAAGGGCAAGGACTTCGCGACCACGCTCGGGCCGTGGCTGGTCACCGCCGACGAGCTGGAGCCCTACCGCGACGCCGACGGGTTCCTGCGGCTCGCGCTGACCGCCGAGGTCAACGGCGAGGTCGTCGGGCGGGACCTGCTGTCGAACATGGGCTGGCCGTTCGAGGACCTCGTCGCCTACGCCTCGCGCGGCGCCCGGCTGCGGCCCGGCGACGTCCTCGGCTCGGGGACCTGCGGCAACGGCGGCTGCCTCGCCGAGCTGTGGGGGCGCGGCGGCGCGCAGGACCCGCCGCCGCTGGTGCCGGGCGACACCGTCACGCTCACCGTCGAGGGCATCGGCACGGTGTCCAACACGATCGTCCGGGGAGCCGCGCCGGTCCCGATCCCGGCCGCGCGCAGGCGGACGCGGGAGCGTCCGTGAGCCGGGTCGCCGGGAAGGTCGTCGTCGTCACCGGCGCGGCGCGGGGCCAGGGCGCGGCGGAGGCCGCGGCTCTGGCCCGCGAGGGCGCGACCGTCATCGCGACCGACCTCGCCGACGACGCTCCCGCGCTGCCGGACGGGGCGGTCTACCGGCGGCTGGACGTGACGTCCGAACCCGGCTGGGCCGGTCTCGCCGCCTGGCTCCGCGCGACCCATGGCCGGGTGGACGGCCTGGTCAACAACGCGGGCGTCACCTGGCGGGCCCGGCTCGGCGACGTCGCCGTGGCGGACTGGGAGCGGGTGCACCGCGTCAACGTCACCGGCGCCCTCCTCGGCATCCAGCACCTCGCGCCGCTGATGCCGCCGGGGTCGTCGATCGTCAACGTCGGGTCCGCCGCCGGGCTGACCGGCCACTACCCGGTCGCCTACACCGCCAGCAAATGGGCGCTGCGCGGCCTGTCGGCGACGGCGTGCACGGAGCTGGGACGCGCCGGGATCCGCGTCAACACCGTCCACCCCGGGTTCATCGAGACGCCGATGACCGCGTCCGCCCCGGCGGCGTTCCGGGACGCGAACAACGCGCAGACGCCCCTCGGCCGCCCCGGCACCGTGGACGAGGTCGCCCCGCTCGTGGTGTTCCTCGTCTCCGACGAGGCGTCCTACATCACCGGCGCCGAGATCCCGGTCGATGGCGGTTACACAGCCCACGGCGGCGCCAAGCCCGTCTCCGACGCCCTTCGTTGGACCTGCGGCGAGTCGCCGTAACGAGGCCCTTCATAACGGTGACTCGCCGCACGTCAGCGGGCGGGGGGCGGGAGGGGGATGCCTCGGAGGCGGGCCTTCTGGACCTTGTTGGAGCCGGTGCGGGGCAGGTCGTCGACCACGTCCAGGTACACGGGGATCTTGTACCTGGCGAGGCGGGCGGCGAGGAACGTCCGGAGTTCGGCGAGGTCCAGGGCGGCGCCGGGGGCGGTGACGACGAAGGCCCGGCCGACCTCGCCCCATCGGGCGTCGGGGACGCCGACCACCGCGACCTCGGCGACGGCCGGGTGCTCGAAGATCGCGCCCTCGACCTCCGCCGGGTAGACGTTCTCGCCGCCGGAGATGAACATGTCCTTCACCCGGTCGACGATGTAGAAGTAGCCCTCGTCGTCGACGTGGGCGACGTCGCCGGAGCGGAACCAGCCGTCGTCGGTGAACGCGGACGCGGTCGCGTCGGGGGCGTTCCAGTAGCCCGGCGTGACGTTCGGCCCCTTGATGATGACCTCGCCGGGCTCGCCGGGCTCCACGTCCGTCAGGTCGGGCCGGACGCACCGGACACCGGTGAAGAACACCGGCACCCCCGCCGACCCGGCCTTGCGCTCGCTCTCGGCGGCTTCGAGGAACGTCGCGCCCGGCGCCGTCTCGGTGAGGCCGTAGCCCTGGCAGAAGACGAGGCCGCGCTCCTGGTAGGTGTGGATGAGCGAGGGCGGCACCGGCGCGCCGCCGGACATCAGGCTGCGGACGGACGACAGGTCGGCGCCGTCCCACCGCGGTGACTGCGCGAGCGCGGCGAACATGGCGGTGACGCCGAACATCCAGGTGACGCGGTGCCGCTCGATGAGGTCGAGGCATTCCTCGACGTCCCAGGACGGCATGATGACCGAGCATCCGCCCTTGAGGAACGTCGGCAGCAGGCACTGGTTCAGCGCGGCCACGTGGAACAGCGGCGCGCTGACCAGCGTCACCTCGTCGCCGGCGACGTCCACGCCGACGAGCAGGTTGTAGCAGTTCCACACCAGGTTCCCATGGGTGAGCATCGCGCCCTTGGGACGCCCGGTGGTGCCGGAGGTGTAGAGGATGCACGCCACGTCGTCGAGCGCGACCTCGGTGTCGGCCGGGGCGGGGTCGCCGCCCGCGACCCACTCCTCGTAGGCGGGCTCTCCCGCGGCCGGTTCGCCGACCGCCACGACGGTCGCGGGAGCGCGCTCGGCGGCGCGGACGACCGGCGCGCATTCGGGGGCGTAGACGAGCACGGACGCGCCGCTGTGGCCGAGCATGTAGTCGATCTCGGGCGCGGCGAGCCGGAAGTTCAGCGGGACGAAGACCGCGCCGAGCACGTGCGCGGCGAACATCGTCTCGACGAACGCCGGATGGTTCGGCCCGAGGTAGGCGACCCGGTCGCCCTTGCCGACGCCGGCGGCGCGCAGCCGGCCGGCGAGCCGCGCCGTCCGGTCGTGGACCTCCCCGTACGTCGTCGGGCGGTCCCGGTAGACGAAGGCGGTGCGGCCGGGCGACATCGCGGCCCGCCTGGCCGGCCATCCCCCGAGTCCTGCGTTCACCACGGTGTTTCACTCCTCTTGCTGAGCAGCGTGTGCGGATGGCCGGCCGGACGGCCCGATCGGGGGGCCGGGCCGGACGGGGGTCAGGCGTAGTGGCGGTAGACGGCCTGGGCGACGCAGGCGGGCTTGGCCTCGCCGTCGATCTCGACGGTGAAGTCGCAGACCATCTGCACGCCGTTCCCCGGGACGTCGGTCACGTCGGCGACCCGGCCGGCGAGCCGGATCCGCGAACCGACGCGGACGGGGCTGGGGAAGCGGACCTTCTCCAGGCCGTAGTTGATGCTCATCTTCGTGCCCTGGATGCCGAGCAGGTCGTTGAACAGCGGGATGACCAGCGACAGCGTCAGGTAGCCGTGCGCGATGGCCGCGCCGAACGGGCCATCCTTCGCCTTCTCGGGGTCGGTGTGGATCCACTGGTGATCGTCGGTGGCGTCGGCGAAGGTGTTCACCCGGTCCTGGGTGATGTCGAGCCAGCGGCTGTGGCCGAGGTCCTTGCCGGCCAGGGCCTTGATCTCGTCGAGACCGGTGACGGTGATCATGCGTTCTCCTTGCCGGTGAGCCCGAGCAGCCGGGCGGCGTTGTCCTTGAGGATCCCGGGGCGGACCTCGGGCTTGATCTCCAGCTTCGCGAAGTCGGCGAGCCAGCGGTCCGGGGTGATGACGGGGTAGTCCGAGCCGAACAGCACCTTGTCCTTCAGCAGGCTGTTGGCGTACCGGACGAGCTGCGGCGGGAAGTACTTCGGCGACCAGCCGGACAGGTCGATGTACACGTACGGCTTGTGGTTGGCGACGGCGAGGGCCTCGTCCTGCCAGGGGAAGGACGGGTGCGCCAGGATGATCCGCAGCTCGGGGAAGTCCACGGCGACGTCGTCCACCAGCATCGGGTTCGAGTACTTCAGCCGGATGCCTCCGCCGCCGGGCACGCCGGCGCCGATGCCGGTCTGGCCGGTGTGGAACAGCGCCGGGACGCCCAGCTCCTCGATCGCCTCGTACAGCGGGTAGGCGACCGGGTCGTTCGGCGCGAAGCCCTGGATGCTCGGGTGGAACTTGAACCCGCGCACCCCGTACTGCTCGACGAGCCGCCGCGCCTCGCGCACGCCCGCCCGCCCCTTGTGCGGGTCGACGCTGGCGAACGGGATCAGGACGTCGGGGTGCTCGGCGCAGCTCTCGGCGACCTCCTCGTTGGCGATGCGCGGCCATCCGGTGGCGTGCTCGGCGTCGACCGTGAACACGACGGCCGCCATGCTCCGCTCGCGGTAGTAGGCGGCCATCTCGGGGATGGTCGGCTGGCGGTGCCCGTGCGCCTTGAAGTACTCCTCGGACGCGCCGAACAGCTCCGGGCTCAGCGAGCCGTGCCCGTCCTTGCTGATCTCGGCGTGGGTGTGGACGTCGATGGCGGTCAGCGCGTCGACGTCGATCGTGAGGTCGGCCATGTCAGCCCTCCGGTGCCTTCGGCGCGGGCATGCCGTAGGTCTCGGGTTCGGCGCCCACGCCCGCGCTCCACTGCTCGGCGATCGCCCCGGCGCTCCAGCCGCCGTCGGCGAACGCGACCGTCTTCTCCTTCGGGTGCGCCCACAGCGCCAGCCGGTCGCCGCCGATCCCGATCGCCTGCCCGGTGACGTCCTTGGACGCGTCCGAGGCCAGGAAGACGATCAGGCCGGTGACGTCCTCGACGGTGCCGAGGCCCTCGTCCCTGCGCAGCCAGGCCGGCAGCGGCTCGCCCGTGCGCTCGGACTCCTCGATGACCGGGCCGAACGCGGGGATCGTCTTGGTCATCTCGGTCGCCGCGACCGGCACGACCGCGTTAACGGTGATACCCGCGCGGGCCAGTTCCATCGCCCAGGTGCGCGCCATCGCCGCGATGCCGGCCTTGGCCGCCGCGTAGTTGGTCTGGCCGAAGTTGCCGCGCTGCCCGGCTGGGGAGGAGATGAGGATCAGCCGCCCGCCGGTGCCCTGCTCGCGCATCCGCGCCGCCGCCGCGCGGGCGCAGGTGAAGGTGCCGCGCAGGTGGACGCGGACGACGTCGTCGAAGTCGTCGTCGGTCATCTTCCACAGCACCCGGTCCCGCAGGATGCCCGCGTTGGTGATCAGCACGTCGAGCCGGCCGAACTCCCGGACGGCGGTGCCGACCAGCTCGTCGGCGGTCTCGGTGCCGCCGACCGCCGCGACCACGCCGGTCGCGGTGCCGCCCGCCGCGGTGATCTTCGCGACCGCCGCGTCGACCGCGTCCCGGTCCACGTCGTTGACCACCACCGAGGCGCCGGCGGCCGCCAGGGCCTCGGCGTAGGCGAGGCCGAGGCCGCGCCCGCTCCCGGTGACGACGACGACCTTCCCGTCCAGTTCCATAGCTCCCCACAATCGACAGGAATCCTGTTGATGGCCAGTGTTCACATTCAACAGGTTTCCTGTCAATGCCCTACCCTGGACGCGTGCACCGCGACCAGGGAGAGCCGATGACCGACAGCCCGCCGCCGACCGCCGGCAAGGCGCCGCCGTCGCTGCTGTACCTGGTCAAGCGGCTGGAGCTGCTCGTCCGGTCGCGGCTGGAGGAGCTGGTCAGGCCCGCCGGCATCACCGCGCTGCAGTACACGGCGCTCACCGTCCTGGAGCGGCACGACGGCCTGTCGGCCGCCCAGCTCGCCCGCGACTCGTTCGTCACCGCGCAGTCCATGGCCGACATGGTCCGCGCCCTGGAGACCCGCGGCCTCGTCCGCCGCGAGCGCAACCCCGCGAACCGGCGCGAGCTGCTCATCCTGCTCACCGGCGCCGGGCGCGCCCTGCTGGACGACCTCGCCGGCCCCGTCGGCGAGCTGGAGGAGCGAATGATCCGCGACCTGCCGTCCCGCCGGGTCGGCCAGTTCCGCACCACCCTCACCGACACCTGGCGCGCGCTCTCCTGACGCGGGGCCGGCCGCCGCACCCGAATCGCCGCCCCGGGCGGCGTTCCCGTGGCAAGATCAGCCGACCCCCTTTCAAGAGCGGAGGCGGCGGCTGTGCAGCCACCATCGGACCAAACGCCATACGGAAACGGCGGATCCCCCTACGGCGCTCCCCAGCAGACGCCTTACGCCGGTCAGCCCCATCCAGGCCAGCCGTATGCCGGTCAGCCGTACGCGGGTCAGCCCTACGCCGGTCAGCAGCAGGCCCCGTACGCGCCGCCTCCGCAGCAGGCCCCGTACGGCGCACCACCCGCCCAGCCCATGCCCCACGGTGCGCAGCAGGCCGCGCACTACGGGACCCAATGCCGCTTCTGCGGCTGCGTCCCGGCGGTCGACACCACCTTCCGCGGCCACCGCGGCATGATCCTGATCATGTCGTTCCTGCACACCAAGGGCCCGTTCTGCCGGGACTGCGGCCTGGCGGTGTTCCGGGACATGACGGCGAAGACCCTGATCGGCGGCTGGTGGGGCTACATCTCCTTCATCGCGACGCCGATCACCGTGCTGATCAACCTCACCCGGCACGGCAAGGTCGCGTCCCTGGCGCCGCCGATGCCGCCGCCCGACGGCGGTCCGCACCGCCACCCCGCCGACCCCGGCCCCCCGCTGATGTCCCGCCCGATCGCCATCATCGGCGCCCTCGTCCCGGTCCTGCTGCTCGTCCTGCTCGTGCTGGTCGGCGTCGCCGGCGGCTGACGGCCGGAGCCGGCGCCGGCCGGCTACATGAAGTTGCGGGTGTGCAGGGCGGACAGCTCGGCGGCCTCGCCGTCGGGGAAACCGAGGTGGGCCAGGCGGCGCCGGCGCCCCTCGTCCATCTCCCTCTGCAGGTCCAGCACCGCCGCGTGCCCGCGCCGCACGGCCCCGGGCGACCACTCGCCGGCGGCGAGGAGGACCAGCGCGTCGAAGACGTCCTGGTTGAGCCCGGTGGACGCGGCGAGGGCGTCGTGGCGGCGCTCCACCGCCGCCCGGAGCCGGGACCGGAAGCGCGGATCGGCCTCGGTCCGGTGCCGGAGGTGCGCGACGCCGAACGCGACGTGCCGGGCCTCGTCCTGCCGGGCGAGGCGGACCGCCTGCCGGGTCACCGGGTCGGGGGCGTGCCGGTCGAGGAAGGCGAGCAGGGCGAGGAAGGTGCCCTCCCCCAGCACCGACAGCAGGAAGGACGCCAGCGAGAAGTCGGGCTCGGTGAGCAGCGTGGCGAGGGACGCGCGGCCGCCGGCGGCGGACGTGCCGAGCGGCCCGCCGCTGAGCGCCGCGCGCCGCGCGAACACCTCGACGTGCCGGGCCTCGTCGGCCGCCTGGACCGCCAGGAGCTGCACGACCTCGCGGAAGTGCGGGTGGACGCGGGCGAGCAGCCGGGCCGGGACGACCAGCGCGGCCTGCTCGTTCTCCACGAGGTACGTCATCACCTGGACGACGGCCCGCTCGATGTCGGTCGGCAGGGCGAATTCGGCGTCCCACGGGACGGCGGTCGCCGGGTCCCACTGCGCGGACGCGGCGTGCGCGTAGAGCGCGGGGGCGATCTCGGCCCAGACCACGTCCCGCTCGGCGAGGTCGAACGCCGGCGCCGGGCCGCCGGGCTCGACGAGCGACCCCCGGGCGGCGAGGCCCCAGTGCGCGGGCGCCTCCGCGACGACGCCGTCCGGTCCCGCCGCGCCGCCCGCCCGTTCCGCGCGCGCCCAGCGGTCGGCGCCTCCCGGGACGATCCAGGCGAGCACGGGATCCTCGCCCGCCGCGACGGTATGGCCGCGCGGGCGGCACCACGCGCGCAGGTGCGCGTCGAGCAGCGGATCGCGGCCCCGGACGCCGAGCCGGGCGCCCGGCGTCAGGTCGCCGAGGGCCCGCTGCACGAGCAGGTGCGCGCCGCTCTCGAAGCCCAGGTCCTCCAGGTCGAGGACGGGGTCGGTCAAGGCCGGTAGCCCGGCGCGGTGATCGCGCCGGCCGGATCGTAGAACCCCTCGTCGTCCACGGCCCGTTCGAGGAGCGCGTAGCCGCTCGTCCGCGCGGGCCGCCAGGCGGTGAGCCCTTCGAGGTCGAACAGCGTCCGGACGCCGGGATCGGACGCGTCCATCGACAGCAGCAGGTCCCGGAACCGGTCCGTCTCGGGCGTGGCGCGGGCGGCGGTCATGGTGCAGTGGTCGTAGGGACGCGTCCGGCCGACCACCCGGGTGCCGTCCGGAGGCAGCGTGCCCTCCCGCACGAACAGCAGGTGGTTGGAGTCGACCATGCACGCCGCCGCGACGCCGCCGGACATCAGCGCGCGGGCCGCGTCGCGCTCGCCGCCGACGTGGTCGCCGTGCAGCCCGACGCCGACGTCGAACCGCCGTACCGCGACCTCCTCCCCCGGCCGGAGCCCGTGCTCGCGCAGCAGCGCGAAGGGGAGCAGCGTGGCCTGCGGCGAGTCGATCGCTCCGGTCCCGACCGTCTCGCCCTTGAGGTCGGCGACGTCCTTGAACGGGGAGTCCTCCCGGACGACGACCACCGAGGTCAGGTCCTGGTCGGTGTCCCGCATGACGAGCGGTTCGAGCCGCCCGCCGGCCAGGCGCCGGGCGCGGATCCACGCCAGCGGCGAGTTCCACGCGGCGTCGACGCGGCCGGCGACCAGGTCGTCCACCTGCCGCTCGTAGTGGGAGTAGAGGACGAAGTCGACGTCGAGGCCCCGCCGGGCGAACCAGGCCCGGAACCCCGCCCAGATCGTGACGACCTTGGGGTCGTAGGCGACGGCGCCCATCACCAGCGTCATCCGGAGGCCCCCGGGAAGAGCGGCATGCCGAGGCTCGCCCGGCCGACGAAGTCGTGCAGGGCCTGCGTGGTGGGCGCCATGACCCGGGCCGCGAGCGAGTCGCGGAAGAGGCGCTCGACGCCGGACTCCTTGCGGAACGCCGCGCCGCCGCAGAGCCGCATCGTCGCGTCCGCGACCTCGGACGCGGCCTCGGCGGCGACGGCCTTGACCTCCAGGACGCGCAGCGTCGCGTCCTCGCGCCCTCCGGCGAGCGCCGCGAGCGCGTCGCGCAGGAACGCGCGGACCTGGTCGGTGCGGATCCGCAGCTCCGCGAACCGCGCGCGCTGCGCCGGCTGGTCCGCCAGCGTCCGCCCGAGGTGCTCCAGCCTCGTCCGGGTCAGGTGCGCGGCGGCCTCGGCGGTGAGCGCCTCCATCAGCCCGAGCGAGAACGCCGCGCTCAGGACCAGGAAGTGGGGCAGCGCCGTCGCGAGGGCGATGTCCAGGCCCTCGCCGTCCGGCCCGAGCATGTCCTCCCGGTCGACGAGGACGCCGTCGGCCCTCACCGGGCTGGACGCGTTGCCGCGCAGCCCCAGGCCGTCGAAGGTACCGAGGACGCTCAGCCCTTCCCGGTCCCGCGGCACCAGCCACAGCGTCATCGGCCCGTCCGCGGCGAGCGGGCGGCTCGACCAGACGTAGCTGTCCGCCTCGCCCGCCGAGGTGACCCAGCTCTTGTCGGCGTCGAGCCGCACGCGCCCGCTTTCGCCGGCCGCGGCGGCCGTGCCGAGCGGCGCCCAGAAGTGGCTGCGCGATCCCGCCTCGGAGAACGCGAGCGTGCTGAGGTGCGCGTCCCCGGCGATCGCCTCCCGGACGTCCTTCGGCCCGTGCGCCTCGATCAGCGCCGTGGCGGCGTAGTGCATCAGCAGGACCATCGCCGTGGACCCGCAGGCGCCGGCGAGCCGCTCGACGACGTGCGCGGCGGCGCCGAGCCCCTCGCCGCGCCCGCCCGCCGACTCGGCGCTGACGAGGCCGAGCAGGCCGGCGTCCGCCAGCGCGCCGACGTTCGCGCGGGGGAAGGCCCCGCCGCGGTCGACCTCGGCGGCCCGCGGGCCGACGGATTCCTCGATGACGTCCTGAACGGCGCGCGCGTAGTCGTAGGACACCCGTCCGCTCCCTTTCGCGTTGAATTCATGGAGCGTCGGCGAAATGGCCGGAATCACCGGAGGCGCCGACGCGCGGCAGTGCCCGCCGGCGTTATTCGAAGTCGTCGGGGCTCAGATCCTCGAGCGCGCCGCCGCGCCCCTCGGGGGACGTCGGCGAGAAGCCCTCCTCCTCGTCCGGGCGCTTCCGGCGCCGGGACGCGCCCTCCTCGCCCTCCGCCCGGGAGCTCTCCGGCTCCTCGTCCCCGGTACCGCCGCCGGCCGTCGGCTCGCTCATCGTCTCCCCCGAATATCGCTGGTCAGGACCTTCCCTTACCCGTGGCGCGCGTCACGGATTCGGTGCGGAGACCCCGGGGTAGACAAAATGCGGCAGTCATGGCCACCGGTTGCTTCAAGCGAGGCTCAGGAGTTCGTTGTGCTCATCGTCACGGGAACGGCCGCCAGCGCCATCCGCAATCTGTCGGGCGGGCCGGGCCTGCCGGGCGGCGCGGGCATGCGGATCGCGCCGCTCGACGACGACGCCTCCCTCCTCGCCGTGACGCCGGCGGAGCGCCCCGCGTCCACCGACGAGGTCGTCGAGGCGGAGGGCGCCCGCGTGTTCCTGGACTGCGCGGCGGCGGCGTACCTGCACGACAAGGTCCTCGACGTCCGCCTCGACGACAAGGGCGCGGTGTCGTTCCTCATCACCGCGCCGACCCGCTGAGGAGGGTTCAGCGCCACCAGTCGTCGAGCGGCGAGACGGGGACGGTCCGCTTGTGCCGGGTCGCGAGGTAGACCGACTCCACCTTCTCCGCCACCTCCGGGGGGACGTCGGCGCCCTCCAGGTAGGCGTCGATCTGGTCGTACTTCAGGCCGAGCGCCTCCTCGTCGGGCAGCGCGGGCCGGCCGTCCTCCAGGTCGGCGGTCGGCACCTTCTCCCAGGTGCTGGGCGGCGCGCCCAGCTCCCGCAGCAGCGCCGCGCCCTGCCGCTTCGTCAGGCCGGTCAGCGGGATGACGTCGACGCCCCCGTCTCCGTGCTTGGTGAAGAACCCGGTGACCGCCTCGGCGGCGTGGTCGGTGCCGACCACGAGCAGCCCGAGCTGCCCGGCGATCGCGTACTGGATCACCATGCGCTCGCGGGCCTTGATGTTGCCGCGCACGAAGTCCCGCAGCACCGGCTCTCCGTCCAGCAGCTCGCGCAGGCCCTCCGCCGCCTCGCCGGCGACGGCGTCCGCGCTCGGCCTGACGTTCACCGCGATCGACCGGTCGGGCCGGATGAACTCCAGCGCGGCCTGCGCGTCGTGCTCGTCGGCCTGCACCCCGTACGGCAGCCGCGCCGCGACGAACGTGGCCTCGTGCCCTTCGGCCCGCAGTTCCTCGGCGGCGAGCTGGCACAGCCGCCCGGCCAGGGTGCTGTCCTGCCCGCCGCTGATCCCGAGCACGAAGCCCTTGGCCGGGGTCGACCGCAGGTACTCCTTGAGGAAGAAGACCCGCTCCCGGATCTCGTCCGCCGGAACAATGGACGCCTTGACACCGAGCTCGTCGATTATCCGCTTCCGTAGGTTCGTCACCGGCACACTGTAGCCGAAACCACCGCAACGTCCAAATAACCCGGAATGCGATTATCATTCGCCATGGTCGGCCATTTCACCGTTGCGCATCACCGGATATCGTCGCGCTGCCCGGCCGCCGCTTATCCGGGGCGGTTCGTCAATTTCGGGGCGTAGCCGTCGGCCTGGAGCGAGAAAAGGCGGGCGTACTCCCCCTGCAGCGCCATCAGCTCGTCGTGGGACCCGCGCTCGGTGATCCTGCCCTCGCTCAGGACGACGATGACGTCCGCGTCGCGGACCGCGCCGAGACGGTGCGAGATGAGGACGCTGGTCCGGCCCCGGCGGTGGCGGCGCAGGGACGCGTGGACGGCGTGCTCGGCGTCCGCGTCCAGGCCCGAGCTCGGCTCGTCCAGCAGGAGCAGGTCGCGGCTCTGGCGCAGGAACGCGCGGGCGAGCGCGAGGCGCTGCCACTGCCCGCCCGACAGGGCGACGCCGGAGCCCTCGTCGCGGTCGGCGAAGATCCTGCTCAGCATCGTGTCGTAGCCGCGCGGCAGCGCCTCCAAGGCGTCGTGGACCCCGGCGCGGGCGGCGGCCTCCCGGATGCGGTCCGGATCGCCGCCGGAGGCCAGGTCGCCGAGCATGATGTTCTCGGCGGCGGTGAGGTCGTACTCCATGAAGTCCTGGAAGACGGCGCCGATCCGCTCGCGGAGCTCCGCCGGGTCCAGGTCGCGCAGGTCCACGCCGTCCCACCGGACGGAGCCCTTGTCCGGGTCGTACAGCCGGCACAGCAGCTTCACGAGCGTGCTCTTGCCGGCCCCGTTCACCCCGACGAGGGCCACGCTGCGGCCGCACGGTATGTGCAGGTCGACCCCGCGCAGGATCCAGGGGTGGTCCTCGCTGTAGCGGAACCACACGTCGCGGAGCTCGATGCCCTGCCGCAGCGCGGGGACCGGCCGGCCTCCCGGCCGGGCCGGCATGTCGGGCTCGGCCTCCACGATCGCCGTGTAGTGGCCGAACAGCAGCAGGGCGTTGTGCGCGTCCGCCCACCGGTCCACGATCGACGTCAGCGCCGCCTGCACCCCCGCGACGGCCGCGACGAACATCGTCACGTCACCGGCGGTGATGCCGCCCGACGCGGCCGCGAGCACGGCCCACACGAGGCCGCCGCCCGCGACGAGCCCGCCGACCAGGGCGAGCAGCCCCTGGCCGCGCAGGGTCTTCAGGTCGACCCGCCGCTCGGCGGCGTTGGTGGCGCGGACCTCGTCGAGCATCCGGGCGCGGAAGAAGTCGCCGAGGCCGAACAGCCGCACCTCCTTGGCCGCCTCGGGCCTGGTCAGCAGCTCTCCGTAGAAGATCTCCCGCCGCATCCCGGGGCTGATCCGCCACATCGTGCGGGCCCGCTCCCGGCTCAGCGCGAGCTGGACGCGGACCGACGGCAGCGCCGCCAGGAAGATCACCGCGACCAGCAGCGGGTTGATCACCAGCAGCGTCCCGACGAACCCGGCCATGGTGATGGCCGCCTGCGCGATGGTCAGGGCCCCGGCGATGAGCCGGTCCGGCGCGTTCTGGCTCGACTCGTGCGCCAGCCGGAGCGTGTCCTGGAACTCCGGATCCTCGAGGCGGCGCAGCCCGCCGTGCGCGTTGACCGCCCCGAACAGCCGGGCGGCGACGAGAGCCCGCACCGCCCGGCGCAACTGGGCCTGCGCGTAGGTGGAGGCGTGCGGCAGGACGACGACGCACAGCCCGCAGACGGCGAGCCCCACCGCGAGGGCCGGGAGCGCGTCGTGGTCGCGGTGGGCGGTGAGCGCGTCCAGGACGCCCTTCGTCAGCCACGCCGTCACGACCGGCGCGAGGCCGGTGAGAACGGCGAGCAGGACCGCCCCGGCGGTCGCGCCGGGGTGCGCCCGCCACGCCAGCGCGGCGACGGCCGCGGTCCGCCGCGGCGTCCCTTCCGCGCGGTCCGCCCGGTTCACGTGCCCGCCGTCATCGGCAGGTCGAGCGCGCAGAGGACGCCGACGAAGGCGACGCTCGGGACGAGATAGGCCAACGCTGGTCCCTCGGGGGCTGGCCGGCCGCGCCGGCACGGAGCGTGCGCCGCGACCGGCACGAACGGCGGATCGTCAGGGGCGGGCCGGCCGGCGCGGAACCTGTCGCTGCGGGACCGGCCGGCGGGCGCGGGACCGGCCGGCGGGCGCGGGACCGGCCGGCGGGCGCGGGACCGGCCGGCGCCGTGCGTCCGATCGCCGGGGCACGGCGCCGGCCGGGGGCCGCGCCAGTTCAGCGGCAGTACGTCTTGCCGGCGTAGATGCAGCAGTGGATGCCAGTGGAGGTCCACCAGCAGGCCTCGGCGCGGGCGGTGGTCTTCGGCAGCATCCTGCCGAGGAGGCGGTCGCCGATGCGGTTGACTGCACGGATCATGGGGGATCTCCTCACGTCGAGCCGGCCCAGCCGGCTGCGGGATTCCGACCGGCGCACGCTGCCGAGATGATCAGCGCTCGCTGGCCCAGAAGCTAACCCCGGCGATCTTCACCGGCAAGGGGCCGGCCGCCGCGCGTCCCCGCCTTGTGCACTCTGCGATCAAGGTCCGCCGGGCGTTGGTGCTTTCTGCCATGCCGCCCGCTCTTGACGCGGCGCAGGCGCGATGTTCAGACGCCGCACCACCACGCCGAGCAACCGGTCCCCCGGGTACAGGCCCCGCTGCCGCGAGTCGACGCTGTCGGGGTTGTCGCCGAGCACCGCGAGGGCACCATCCGGCACCGTGCCGCCCTCCCCGGCGATCCCCGGCGGGACGGGGTCCCCGGGGACGGCCGCCACGCGCTTGACGTTCCAGGTCCGTCCGTCCGGGCCCGCGGGACCCGGCAGGTACGGGCCGTCCGGGGGCGGCTCCAGCACCACGACGTCGCCGCGCCGCACCCGGTGCAGGGGCCGGCGCCGCGCCAGCACGCGGTCGCCGTCGCGCAGCGTGGGCAGCATGCTCGCGCCGTCGACGGTGACGACCACCAGGCGGGTGCGCGCCCACCCGAGCGCCACCAGCGCACCCGCCGCAAGGCCCGCCGCCGCGAAGCCCGCGCCGCCCGGAAGCCGTCTCCGCGAATTCGACATTCGGCTCATGGCCGCCCGATGCTAGCCCTCACGCGCGGACCTCTCACAGCCGCGGCAGGACGGTGGTGCGCTCGATCGTGGCGATGCCGCCGACGCGCACGGACGGCCCCGCCGGGCCCTGACGCGCGGCGGCGGTGATGGCGGACGGCGCGCCGAGCGCGTCGCCCATGTCCACACTGATCTCGATGTCGCCGCGTCCGGCCAGGTGGGCGGCGAGGCAGGCGGTGCTGTTGGCGTTCGCGATGTCCTCGGGGACGCCGATGGACGGCGCGAACATGCGGGCGGCGCCGCGTCCGCCGTCCATGGCGTGGACGTAGGCGCCGAGCAGCCCGAGCGCGTCGCACGCGGCCCGCAGCCGGTCGAGGTCGGGCGTCAGCGCCGCCAGCGCGGCCCGGTCGGCGACGGGGACCAGCAGCCGGGGCCGTCCGACCGACGCCACCCGGGGCCCGTCCTCGGGCGCCGGCCGGGCGGCGCCCAGCGCGGGGAGCATCAGTTCGCATTCCTCCGCCGTCGCATCCCGCAATTCCACCGGCCCGGGATCGAACGTGCTCTTGAACCGGTCTCCGTCGCGGAGGGAAATGCCGGTGAAAACGCGCTTCGAGGTGCGGAGGAGGACTCGGAAATCGTCGCTTCCAGCGCGTTCGGCCAGGACGGCCAGGGCGGCCACCGTCCCGTGTCCGCACGCGGGAAGCTCGCCCTCGGCGGTGAAGAAGCGCACCGACACGGCCGCCTCGGAACGCTCATCGCCGCCGGGTGAAAGGAACACCGCGTGCGAGGTTCCCATCCGGACGGGAACGGCGCGGCGTTCGGCGTCGGTCATCGGCCGGTCGTCCAGGACGGCGGTCGGGCTGCCTCCGCCGGCGTCCCGCCGGCACGCGTTCACGATCGTGACGGCCCGCCCGCGTGCGTTCATGATCCAGATCCTACGGCGCCCCGGCTCGGACGGCCCCGGCGCGGCTAGGACGTGCGCCGCTCCCCCGGCCCCTCGATGTATCGGGCGAGCCACGCGGGTACACGCGGACGGGGATACGCCTCGAGGTCGTTCTGGTAATGCTCGGGCGCCAGGAGCTGGTCGTGCGGAAAGGGACCGTGGCCGTGGTCGTAGTTCACGGTCGTCTCACCGCGGTTCGTGACGGTGAGGAGCAGCCGCCACCACGGCCCGGAGGGCGTCAGCGCCACCGCGTTCCGCTGCTCGCGGACGAGCGCGGAGACCGACTCCGGCACGGGAACGACGACCGTCCGGTGGTACGACGAGAACCGCAGATAAGCGATCTCGGCGGAGACGGTGAAGGCGAACTCCGCCCACAGCCACTCCCATCCGGGCGGTCCGAGAAGGGCGAGTTCCTGCACGATCGGTTCGATCAGCATCGAGGCCTCGGCGGCGGTCACGTCGATGTCGTCGCCGGCCAGAGGGTCGTGGGGCAGCGGGCCGACGATCCTGATCCCGTCGGCGTCCTGCTCCTCCTCCGGTCCGTCCTCTTCGAGCCACCGCACGAAATCGGCCATGTACTCGTCGGAGCCCGTCCCTCGTCCGGCGGAGCCGGCGCGTTCCTGCGCGACGAACCGGTCGATGGCCTGCGGCGGAGGAACGGAGGACGACACCTCCTCGACGCGGCCGGAGTCGCCCACCAGGAACACCGATCTGCCCACCGGCATCTCCAGGAACGCCATGGGGTCGGTCTCGTCGATCTCGACCGGGGCGTACACGCTCCACCCGGCGTCGAAGCGGTCCGCCTCCAATCCCTCGGTGGGGTAGTCCAGGCCGTGGGCGCGGATCCACTTCACCACCAGGGAAATCGCCTGCGCCTCGTCCATTCGCCGGACCTCCCGCGTGCCGTTCCACGGCACCCTACCTGCCCTCCGGGCGCCGGAGAGCGGCGAACCTCACAGCCCGGCCGCCTACCGGGCGCTCCGGCGGAAGACCATTCTGTGCGAATGGAGGTGCGCTTCGGCGAGGACCACGTACATTTCCTGAGCTACGGCTTTCGCGGCGCGTCGGTGCACCCCACGGGAACGGTCACGCCCGCCCGGATCCGCGACGCCGACTGGAACGCCATCAGGCCCGAGATCCGGACCGCGCTCGGCGAGACGCTGTTCGTCCCCCGGGAACGGAAGGCCGATCTCGAAGCGTTCTGCCGCCGCCACCGGATCGCCGGGGCGTCCCGTTCCGACACGTGGGCCGATCTCCTCGAACCGTTCCTCGACACCCGGATCGACGCCGAGCAGGAACGCGCCACGATCGGCCGGCTGAACCGCGCCGGATTCGCTCCGACCGAGATCACCGCCATCCGGAGGCGGCTGGCCCCGCTCATGCTCGCCTACAACTTCGGCGCCATGGTCTGGGAATGGGTCCATCTCGGCCTCTTCGACCTCCTCACCGCCGCCAACGCCCCCGTCATCGACCCCGCTCTCCAAGCCGGACTCGGCGACCGGGCGGCGTTCTACGGGTGGACGATGGCGATCGCCGACCGACACCCCTGACCACGGGGCACGCCGCCGCCGGCCGGACGCGGGCGGGGCGGCGGAGCCGCCGCGCGGCCGGGAGGGCTTCCCGTGCTCCCGGCCGCGCGGTCGCCTCGTCCGCGACTCGGACGATGCGGTACCGCTCAGCGCCCCCGGCGGATGCGGGCGGCCTCCATGTGGATGCGCTCCTCGGTCGCGAGGAGGTCGGCCTCGGCCTTCGCGGTGCGCATCTGCGCGCGCATCTCGCGGAAGCTCGGGGTGCGGCGCCGCTCGGCGGCCCTGGTCCGGCGTCCCGCCCGGGCCCGTGAGAACCGCTGGAAGAGGCTCATGTCCGTCACTCCTCATCGCCACCGGCCCGGCTCGGGTGCCGGACCGTTGTCCCGCGACAACAGATGCCCCGTTCCTCCCGCTTCATTCCCCCGGCTCAGGTGGCGGCCCGCGCGGACCCGGTCGCCGCGGACCCGGCCGGGGTCGTCGCGTCCGGCGGTGCGCCGTCCCGCCCGGCGCGCGTGCGGAGGCCCGACGCGATGACGGCCGCGCCGAGCGTCGCCGCCGCGACGGGGACGATGAGCGCGACGCGCAGGCCGCCCAGCCCCCCGCCCGCGGCGACGTCGACGGCGGTGACGGCCGACAGCCCGAGCGCCGCGCCGAACTGCATCGCGGTGTAGAGCAGGCCGCCCGCCAGGCCGTGCTCGTCCTCGGCGACGCCGTCGGTGGCGGCCATGGTCAGCGGCCCGTACGCCAGGGAGAACGACAGCCCGAGCAGGCACAGAGATGGGAGCATGGCGACGTAGGTCCAGTCCATCCCGACGGGCAGGAACAGCGCGTAGGCGACCGCCGCGAGCACGATGCCGGCGAGCAGCACGCGGGCGTTGCCGAACCGGTTCACCAGGCGCGGCGTCAGGACGGGAGCGAGGACGGTGTCCATCCCGATCACCAGCATGGCCAGGCCGGTCTGCATGGTGCTCCAGCCGCGGAGTTCCTGGAAGTACAGGGTGGCCAGGAACTGGAAACCCGCGAACGCGGCCAGGAAGAGCAGCGCGGCCGCGTTCACCCGGACGAGCGGGGCCGTCCGCAGGACGCCCGGGCGCACCAGCGGCGACGGGGAGCGGCGCTCGACGCCGGCGAACAGCTGCAGGAGCACCAGCGCGGCGGCGAACACGCCGGCGGTCAGGAAGGGGCCGTCGCCGGCGCGCTCCAGCCGGACGACCCCGTACACCAGCAGTAGCATCGCCCCCGTCAGGGTGAACGCCCCCGCCAGGTCGAAACCGTCCGAGGAGCGTCCGGCGCCGGCGTCGCGGACGAGGACCAGCGCCGCCGCCAGGATCAGCGCGGACAGGACGACCGGGGCGAAGAACACCCAGCGCCAGCCGATCGAGGCGAGCGCGCCGCCCGCGACGACGCCGAGCGAGAAGCCGCCCGCCGCCGTCCCCGCGTACACGCCGAGCGCCCGGGTGCGCGCCGGCCCCTCCGGGAAGGCGGACGTGACCAGCGCCAGCCCGGCGGGCGCCATGAAGGCGGCGGCGACGCCCGTGACGAACCGGGCGACCAGCAGCGTCCAGCCCTCGGCGGCGAGCCCGCCGAGGCCGGAGAAGACCAGGAAGACCGCCAGCCACAGCACGAACATCCGGCGGTGGCCCAGCAGGTCGGCGGCCCGGCCGCCCAGCAGCATGAACCCGCCGTAGCCGAGCACGTAGGCGCTGACGACGCCGCTGAGCATCCCGGTGGACAGGCCCAGGTCGGCCCGGATCGACGGGAGCGCCACGTTCAGCATCGCCACGTCGATCCCCTCCAGGAAGATCGCGCCGCACAGCACCAGGAGCACGCCCCATGAGCGGCCCGGCGGGCGCCCGCCGGATCCGGTGACGGAATTGGACATCGGTGCTCGACTCCCTCTCGCGGGGAACCGTGCCCCGGGGCGGTTCCCCGAGTGCCCGCCGGTTCCCTCTTGTTACCGGCAGAATCGTCGGGCACCATCGGTGACCATGGAAGACGGCACTTTCGAGTCCCTCGGTTACTGCGGGGATACCGGCGTTGACGACGACGTCCTCCAGTGGGACCAGCGCGCGGACTGCGAGGTGCGGCAGATCCTCGACCGCATCGCCGACAAGTGGTCGCTCCAGGTGATCGCGCTGCTGGACAAGCGGAGCCTGCGCTTCACCGAACTGCGGCGCGCGATCGACGGGGTCAGCCAGCGGATGCTGACCCGCACGCTGCGGCATCTGGAGCGCGACGGGCTGGTGAGCCGGAAGGTGCACCCGACCGTCCCGCCGCGGGTGGACTACGCGCTGACGCCGATGGGCGCGACCCTGCACAGCACCATCCGCGCCCTGGTCGTCTGGACGGAGGAGCACCAGAACGCCATCGCGGCGGCGCGCACCGCGTACGACCGGCGTGCGGCCGCCGAGCAGGAGGCCGCCGAACGCGAGGCGGCCGAACGCGACGCCGTCGCCCGCGCCGTCCTGCCGGCCCGGGGCTGACCGCGTTCGGCGCGGCGGCCGTCAGGCACCTTCACCATGAGCACGTCGATCCGCATCGACGCCTCGGGGACGCCGGCCGCCACCGCCCGCCATGCTCGACGAGGCGCCGCGCGCCGTTCCGCGCCGGCGGACCCGGCCGATCGGCGGCTGGTGCGGACCTGCGGGTCCCGCTGGACGACCGATGGGAGGAGCCCCTGCAGAACGCGGTGTGGGACGGCGAGACGTCGCTCGACCGGGTCCACGAAGTCTGAGGACGGGCCCGTGGACGGCGAAACGGTCCGCCTGTACGGCGAGGAGGAGTCGGCGGCGTACCGGCTCGGTGACGTCTCGCGGGCGAGTGGCCGGACGCCGACGATCCGTAGGTGCGGACGTCCGCGACCACCGGCCGCCGCCGGACGAACCGGCCCGGAGGACGACCCGCAGGCGCCCTTTCCGTACTTTCGGCCGGTTCGGCGGGCGGCGCGCCTCCCTAGCGTCGTGCGCATGAACGCAGCGGATCGACCGCGGCCGACCGGGGCCGTCCTGACCGACATCGGGCTGGGCGTCGTGTTCGCCCTGGGCATCGCCTTCACCACCTACATGCTCACGGACAGCTGGGGCGGGACGTCCTGGGTCCTCGACCTCGTCATCGCCGTCACGGTGTGCGCGCTCGCGCTGCTGCGCGGGCGGTGGCCCCTGGCGGCGGCGGTCGCGGCGCTGATCGCCTCGGCCGTCGCGATCGCCGTGTCCGTGGCGGCCGGCCTGCCGAGGGAGCCGGGACCCGTCACCGCGCTCGGCCTGGCGGTGCTCGTGGGCTCCGCGCTCCGCAGGCTGCCCGGGCCGGCGGCGGCCGCCGTCGGTGCGGGCGGGATCGCGGTGATCGTGTCGGCCCGCGTCGCCGAGCACGGCGCCGTCACCGGCCTGGCCGCCCTGATCATGATCGGCGCCCTGGTCACGGGCTCGGGCCTGCGCGTGTTCGACAAGACGCGACCGGACCGGAAGCATCAGGCCACGGCCGCGCGGCGGCCGTACCCGTGACGGGCGTGAAGGGGAGAGCGAAGCGATGGCGAACGGCGCGGTCCGGCGGCGGTGGCGCGGCGCGGCCGCGTTGATCGGCTCCCGCCGATGGGCGGGGGCCGCGTCCAACGCCGGGCTCGCCGCCCTGTTCACCGCGGCCATCGCCTGCCAGGCGGCCGCCCTCGCCGACAGCTGGGGCATCGCGAGCTGGCGGCTCGGCGGCCCCGCCGCGGTGGTCGTCTGCGCGCTCGCGCTGCTGCGCCGCCGGGGTCCGGCGTCGACTGCCGCGGGCGGCCTCGCCGTCGCGGCGGCCGCGACCGTCGCGGCGCGCGCGGCGGGCCTGCCCGCCGAGCCCGGCCCGGCCATGGTGCTCGGGCTGACGGTGCTGACCGGCACGGCGGTCCGGGTCCTGCCCGCCGCCCGGGCGGGCGCGGTCGCCGCCGCCGGTCTGGCCCTGGCCGTCGTCCGCCTGGCGGCCGACCCTCCGGTCAGCGCGAGCGGCGCGTCATCGGTGGCCGTGCTGTACGCCGGGGCGTGGCTGGCGGCGGTGTCGGTGGGCCGGTGGCTGCGGATGCTCGACGGCCACGCCTCGGCGACCGCCGAGCGGGTGCGGCGCGAGGAACGCCTCGAACTCGCCCGCGAGCTGCACGACATCGTCGCCCACCACATCACGGGGATGGTGATCCAGGCCCAGGCCGCCCAGATCGTCGCCCGCAGGGACCCGGCGAACGCGGCGGAGCCGCTCGCCGGAATCGAGACCGCCGGCACCGAGGCCCTCGCCGCCATGCGCCGCGTCGTCGGCCTGCTGCGCGACACCGCCGACGCCGCGCCCGCCTCCCCCGGGCCGGAGCGGCTCGACGAGCTGGTCGAGCGGTTCAGCGCGGGCGGGCCGCGGGCGACGCTCCGGTCCTGCGGCGGCGCGGAGTGGCCGCCGGAGGTGACCAGCACGGTGTACCGCGTCGTCCGGGAGGCGCTGACGAACGTCCGGCGGCATGCGCCCCAGGCCGGCTCGGTCGCCGTCACCGTCGCGGAGGAGCCGGAGGGCGTCACCGTGCGGGTCGACGACGATGCCCCGCCGGGCCCCGCCCGGCCGCACCACCGCGCCGGGTACGGCCTCGTCGGCATGCGCGAGCGCGTCGAGACGCTCGGCGGCACGCTGGCCGCCGGCCCCCGGCCCGGCGGCGGCTGGTCCGTGCGCGCGGTCCTGCCCCTCCGGGAGTCCCGATGACCATCACCGTGCTGCTCGCCGACGACCAGACCATGATCCGCGGCGGGCTGCGGCTCATCCTGGAGGACCAGCCCGACATCCGGGTGGTCGGCGAGGCCGCGGACGGGGCCGAGGCGGTGGAGGCGGCGCGGCGGCTGCGCCCGGACGTGTGCCTGGTCGACATCCGGATGCCCCGCCTCGACGGCATCGAGGTCACCCGCGCGCTGGCCGGTCCCGGCGTGCGCGATCCGCTGCGGGTCGTCGTGGTCACCACGTTCGACCTGGACGAGTACGTGTACGGGGCGCTGCGCGGCGGGGCGGCCGGTTTCGTGCTGAAGGACGCCGGTCCCGCGCTGCTCGTCGAGGCCGTCCGCGCGGCCGCCAACGGCGAGGCGCTCGTGTCGCCGTCGGTCACGCTGCGGCTGCTGCGGCACCTGACGGCGGGCGGCGCGCCGGGCGCGCGCACCGCGGACGTCCCGCTGTCCGAGCGGCAGCTGGAGGTCGTGCGGGCCGTCGCGCGCGGGCGCACCAACCAGGAGATCGCCGCCGAGCTGTTCATCTCCCTCAGCACGGTGAAGGGCCACATCGCCGGCATCCAGGGCAGGCTGGGGTTCCGCAACCGGATCGAGATCGCCGCGTGGGCGTGGGAGAACCGCATCGTCGAGGGCGGCTGACCGGCGGCACCGGCCGGCGGCGGGCGGCGGCCGACCGGCCGAAAGTACGGTCGCCCGCCGGGCGAACCGTGCTGCGGGCCGATGGGCGGGCGGGTGCCCTCCTCCGAGGATGAGCGGCATGCCTCACAAGGAACCGCCCCCGGTGCTCCGCGCCGAGGGCCTGACGAAGAAGTACGGCCGCCGCACGGCGCTCAGCGAGGTCGACCTGACCGTCCCGGCCGGGCGCGTCATCGGCCTGGTCGGCCCGAACGGGGCCGGGAAGTCCACGCTGCTGCACCTCGCCTGCGGCCTGATCGAGCCCACCTCGGGGTCGCTGCGCGTGCTCGGATCCGCCCCGGCGGCGGGACCGTCGCACCTGGCGCGGGTCGGGTTCGTCGCGCAGGACACCCCCGTGTACGGGTCGTTCACCGTCGCCGACCACCTGCGGATGGGCGCGAAGCTGAACCCGGGGTGGGACCGCGCCCTCGCCGAGCGGCGCGTCGCGCAGGCCGGGCTGAACCCGGCCCAGAGGGCCGGCGGGCTGTCCGGCGGGCAGCGCGCGCAGCTCGCCCTGACGATCGCCGCCGCCAAGCGGCCCGACCTGCTGATCTTCGACGAGCCGGCCGCCGCGCTGGACCCGCTGGCGCGCGCCGGGTTCCTGCGGAACCTGCTGGAGTCCGCCGCCGAACTCGGCGCCGCCGCGGTGCTGTCGTCGCACCTGCTCGGCGACATCGAGCGCGTCTGCGACCACCTGGTCGTGCTGTGCGCCTCCCGCGTGCAGGTCGCCGGGGACGTCCGGGACGTGCTGGCCGCGCACCGCCGCCTGATCGCGCCGCGCGGCGGGCTCGTCCGGCCGCCCGCCGGGGTCGAGATCGTCCAGGCCGAGAGCGCGGGCGAGCACGACACCGCGGTGGTGCGCGGCGACGCCGTCCCGCCGGAGCCGTACCGGGTCGAGCCCGTCTCGCTGGAGGACATCGTGCTCGCGTACATGACCAGGGCGTCCGGCACCACCGGGGAGGGCCCGCGATGATCTGGTTGACCTGGCGCCAGTTCCGCGTCCAGGCGCTCGTCGCCGCCGTCGCGCTGGTGCTGATCGCCGCTTACCTGGTGTACCTCGGCACCGACATCCGGGACGCCCACGACGCCTACCGGGCCCGCTGCGCCGGCAGGCCCGCCGACTGCCCGCCCGCCCTCGCGCAGTTCCGCGGCGACTACGAGAGCACGCTGCTGTTCCTCGCCGCCGGGCTCCAGCTGATCCCCGTCGTCATCGGGACGTTCTGGGGCGCGCCGCTCATCGCGCGGGAACTGGAGACGGGCACGCACCGGCTCGTGTGGAACCAGAGCGTGACCCGGCGCCGCTGGCTCGCCGTCAAGCTCGCGTTCGTCGCGCTGGCCGGAGCCGCGCTCACCGGCGCCGCCTCCGCGCTGCTCACCTGGGCGGCGCGCCCGTTCGACGAGGCGACCGACGACCGCTTCTCCACCATCGTGTTCGGCGCCCGCGACATCGCGCCGGTCGGCTACGCCGTCCTGGCGTTCACGCTCGGCACGGTCGTCGGGCTCCTCGTGCGCCGGACGCTGCCCGCGATGGCCGTCACCGGCGTCGCGTTCATCGTGCTCCAGTTCGTCTTCCCGAACACGGTGCGGCCCCACCTCCTCCCGCCCGAGAGGGCGACCCTGCCGATGACCGCCCAGGCCATCAACGGGGCGCAGAACATGGGCAGCGTCACCGGCGGCGCCGTCGTCCACGGCCTCGCCGTCCCCGGCTCCCCCGGCGCCTGGGTGAGCGGCACCAGCCCGTTCCGCACGGCGGACGGCCGGACGCTCAGCGGGGCGAGGTTCAACGCGTGCCTGAACAGCCCGCCGCGGACCGGCGCCGGCGGGAGGTTCGGCGACACCGCCGTCTGCCTCGGCCGGCTCCATCTCCACGTCGACGTCGCCTACCAGCCGAGAAGCCGCTACTGGGCGTTCCAGGGGCTGGAGACCGCCGCCTATCTCCTGCTCGCCGGACTCCTTACCGCGTTCGGGCTCTGGCGCGTGCGGCACCGGGTGAGCTGAGGTTCAGACGAGGCTCGCGCGAGGCGCGCGCAGGCGGCCCTCGGCGTAGTCCTCCACGAGGTGGCGGACGGTCTCCATGGCGTCCTGCTTGTTGGTCCCGATGAAGCCGGTCGGGCCGCGCTTGATCCAGCCGGTGGCGTAGACGCCGGGCAGGACGGCGCCGCCCGGCTCGGCGAGGACGCGGCCGCCGGCGTTCGGGATGACCGCGCGGGCCTCGTCGAACGGGACGCCGGGAACGGCGGTCCCGCGGTAGCCGATCGAGCCGAGCACCAGGCCGGCGTCGAGCGTCTCGCGCTCGCCGGTGGGCTCGACCCGGTCGCCGGAGCCGGGGACGTAGGCGTTGCGGCCCAGCTCGACGCCCCGGACGCGGTCGTCGCCGACGATGGCGAGCGGCGACGCCAGGTACCGCAGGACGATCCGCTTCCCGTTCCCCGTCGCGGGCCGTTCCGCCAGCTCGCGGAGGAGCCGGAGCTTCTGCGCGGCGGCGTGGCCGAGGGCGCCCGTGCCGGCGTCGAGGTCGAGGTCGAGGTCGGCGGAGTCGAGCACCAGGTCGATGCCCGGCACCTGCATGAGCCCGACCAGTTCCGGGAGCGTGAAGGCCGAGTGCGCGACGCCCCGCCGGGCGACGATGACGACCTCCCGCACGCGGCCGTCCCGCAGCGCCTCCAGGGCCCGGGGCGCGATGCTCGTGCCGGCCAGGCGCTCGGGATCGGCGGTCAGGATGCGGGCGACGTCGAGCGCGACGTTGCCGTTGCCGACGATGACGGCCCGCTCGTGCGACAGGTCGAACCGGCGGTCGGCGTGGTCGGGATGGCCGTTGTACCAGGCGACGAACTCGGTGGCCGTCGCGGTGCCGGGCAGGTCGCGGCCCGGGACGTCCAGGCGCCGGTCCGCGGACGCGCCGACGGCGTAGACCACCGCGTGGTGCCGGTCGAGGAGGTCCTGGTGCGTCACGTCGCGGCCGACCTTCGTGCCGTAGACGATCCGTATCCCGTCCTGCGCCGCGATCCGGTCGAACAGGTCGCTGACCTGGCGGGTCTTCAAGTGGTCGGGGGCGACGCCGGTGCGCGCCAGCCCGTACGGGGCGGGCAGCCGCTCGTACATCGTGACCCGCGCGCCGGGGACGGTCAGCAGCTCGTCCGCGGCGTACATCGCCGCCGGGCCCGTCCCCACGATCGCCACGTCGAGCGGCTCCCGACCCTCGGGCACCCTCAGCGGGGGGACGTGCGGCGCCAGCAGCGGCCGCACCCGGCCGTCCCGGTAGAACGCCTCGTTGATCTGCACGAACGGCTCCTGCGACTCCGGCAGCCGGTCGTGCGGGACGATCGCGTCGACCGGGCACGCGGTCACGCAGGCGCCGCAGTCGACGCAGGCGACCGGGTCGATGTAGAGCATGTCGGACGTGAGGAAGTCCGGCTCGTCCGGAGTGGGATGGATGCAGTTCACCGGGCAGGCGTACACGCAGGACGCGTCGCCGCAGCAGGACTGCGTGACCACGTGGGGCATGGCTGGGGGCGCTTCCTAACGGGTCAGGCGGCGTGGGCCTGGCGGTGCGGCTCGCCGCGGTACCGGGACGGCCTGCCGTCGATGCCGCAGGCCCTCCACACCTTCCGGGCGGCGGCGTTCATCAGCCCGAGCTCCTCGGCGAGCATCCGCACGTCGCCGAAGTAGCCGCGCAGGATCGCCTTCGACTCCTCGCGCCGCCAGAACGCCTCGCGCATCACCTTGCGGGGGATGCCGAACTCCTTGGCGAAGCGCCGCGGCGGCGCCATGATCGCGCCGGCCAGCCAGCGCATGACCAGCGGGTAGGCGATGGAGGTGACGCCCTTGCCCGCCTTGGTCTGCCGGGCCACGTGCTCGTTGAGGAAGCGGTGCGCGAACGAGATGTGCCGCGCCTCCTCGGCGATGTGGATCTCCATGGTGCGCAGCAGCGCGGGCGGGCGGGCGGCGCCGTCCCGGATGACGTCCTTCTGGAAGTGGTCGATGGGCTCCTCGCCCGCGAGGATGCCGATGAAGAAGATGACCGGCGCGTAGGCGGCCAGGTGCCAGAACGGCGAGGTCGCCCGGTAGGGCGCCTTCATGCCGGGCACGTCCACGCCGGTGCGGTCGACCAGCTCCTGGAACATCTGGATGTGGTTGCACTCCTCCGACATCTCGTGGAGGCAGTACCGGAACTCCGGGGAGCCGTTCGGCAGCCTCATCGCGTACTGCATCATCCCGCGGATGAGCACGCTCTCGAAGACGAGGCCGACCTTCTGCATGTTCGCGGTCCGCCACAGCCCGATCGCGATCTTCTTCTCCTCGGGCTGCGCCTTGTACCAGGGGTGCGCGCCGAGCGGGTCGCAGTCGGGCAGGATCCACCGCGGGTCGGCGGGGTCGACGGCGAAGTCCGGGGAGTCCCAGTCGATGTCCAGGTACGGGTCGAACCGGCGGTGGACCGATCCGTTGGAGAGGGTCCGCAGGAACTCGCGGTACTCGGTCACCTGCGCCATCGGGGACCTCCTAGATCGTTTACACTTCCTATGGGAACTGTAAACAGTGGTCGCTTACCGGGTCAATGGGCGGGGACTGTGGGCCCGGCCATAGAATCGGGCGCATGCCGAGGCAGGACGGGGACATCCACGCCCGCATCCTCGACGCCGCCGCCGCGTGCCTGACGGAGGGCGGGTTCACCTCGAACCGGCTGCTGTCGGCGATCGCGCGCCGGGCCGGGCTGTCGCGCCCGACCCTGTACAAGTACGGCGGCAGCCTCGACGAGATCAAGGACGCGCTGATCGAGCGCGAGCTCACCGCCTACCTCGCCGAGGCCGCGCCGATCATCGACGCCGCCCGCTGGGACGCCGACTACGTGTCGGACCTGCTGGCCTTCCTCGTCGGCCGGGCCCGCCGGCACCCGCTGCTGTCCGCCGCCGTCCGGGACGTCCCCGACATGGTGCTGCCGTGGTTCACGATCCGCGCGGACCTCACGGTCGCCCGCGTCACGGCCCTCGCGGCCCCGGTCGTGCAGGAGAAGATCGACCGGGGCGAGTTCCCGCCGGTCGACGTGCCGGTGCTCATCGACGTGCTGACCCGGATCGTGCTGTCGCTGGTCTTCGTGAACAGCGCCGGCGTCGACGCCGACGACCCGGAGGACCTCCGGCGCTACCTGCGCACCGTCACCGGCTTCATCGTGCTCCTGCCCAGCCCGGGCGAGGGCGCCTCCCCGGCGCCGTCCGCCCGCTGAGCCGCGCCCGCCGGCGCCCCGGCCTCCACCGGCACCGCCGGGTCGGCGGGCCGCGCGACGTCCAGCGGCTGCGCGGTGAGCACGGGCTGCGCGGCGGCCGCGACGGCGGTGGCCGCCCGGACGAACGCGGCGACGGCCGGTGAGCGGCAGTCCTGCGGCCAGGCGATGGAGAACTCCGCCGGGGGAAGGTCGCGCACCGCACGGTAGGCGATGCCGGGACGGGCGTGCCGCCGCGCGATCGACACCGGCACGAACCAGATGACGCCGCCCACCTCCACCAGGCTGAACAGCTCCGTCAGGTCCCGGACGGGCCGGCGGCTCTCGGCGAACGACCCGCGCGCGGCGGGCCGGCCGGGTCCGTCGCCGCCGTCCGGGCCGGGCGGCAGGCCGCCCAGCTCGGCGGGCTTGCCGTCGGGCAGCATCCGGCCGGCGAGGTCGGCGAGCGACAGCGAGGGGCGGGCGGCGAGCGGGTCGGACGCGGCCAGCGCGACCAGCCGGGGCTCGGTCAGCAGCGGTTCCACGTCCAGCCCGCGGCCGTCGGTCAGCTCGGGGACGACCGCGACGTCCGCGCGGCCGTCGCGCAGCGCGGCCTCCTGGTCGCCCCGGCCGCCGAGCACCAACTCCACCGGGATCGCCTCCGCCTCGCGCCGGTACGCGGCGAGGAACTGGGGCAGCAGCCCGGCGTCGAAGTCGGCCTTCAACGCGAGCCGGAGTTCGGGCGCGGGCCGTCCGGCGTTGCGGGTCCGCCGGGCGGCGGCGGTGAGCGCCTCCAGCGCGGTCCGGGCGTCGCGGAGCAGGACCTCCCCGGCGGGGGTGAGCCTGACCTGGCGGGTGCTGCGCTCGAACAGCCGGACGCCGAGGCCGCGTTCCAGCTCGCGGATCGCGCGGGACAGCGGCGGCTGCGCCATGCCCAGCCGCTCGGCGCCCCGCCTGAAGCTCAGCTCCTCGGCGACGGCCACGAAGTACCTGAGCTGCCGCGACTCCAGGTCATTCATATCACCAGGGTATCAATGCGGACCGGATCGATCCTTCAGGTCCGCGGCGGCGGCGGCTTGACTGGTCGATGCCGGCGCCGTTCCGGCGCCCTCCCCTTTCCGTGTCTGGAGACTTCAATGATCGTCATCACCACGCCCACCGGCAGGATCGGCCGGCGGGTCGTCGACGGCGTGCTCGCCGCCGGGGCACCCGTCCGCGTGATCGTGCGCGACGCGTCCCGGCTGCCCGGCCGTGTGCGCGAGCGCGCCGAGGTGGTCGAAGGGTCGCACGGCGACCCCGACGTCGTGACCAAGGCGTTCGCGGGCGCCGACGCCGTGTTCTGGCTCGCGCCGCCGAACCACCGGGCCGAGAGCCTCGACGACGTGTACTCCCGCTTCGCGCAGCCGGCCTGCGAGGCGTTCCGGAGCCAGGGCGTCCAGCGGGTCGTCGGCGTCTCCGCCCTCGGCCGCGGGGTGCTCCCCCACGCCGGCCACGTGACGGCGACGCTGAAGATGGACGACCTCATCGCGGGCACCGGCGTGCACTACCGGGCGCTGACGCTGCCGACCTTCATGGACAACATGCTCGGCCAGGTGGAGAGCATCAGGAACGAGGGCGTGTTCTTCTCGGCGATCTCCGGGGACCGCAAGCTGCCGACGTGCGCCTGCCGCGACATCGCCGACGCCGCCGTCAAGCTGCTGCTCGACCCGTCGTGGACGGGGCGCGGCGACGTCCCGGTGCTCGGCCCGGAGGACCTGTCGAACGACGACCTGGCGCGCATCATGTCCGAGGTCCTCGGGCGGCCCGTGCGGCACCAGCGGATCTCCGTCGAGGCGTTCAAGGAGAGCATGCTCGCGCGCGGGGTGTCCGAGGCGAACGCCGAGGGGCTGGTCGAGATGGCGGTGGCCAAGGAGAACGGCCTGGACAGCGCCGAGCCGCGCACCCCCGAGGCCACGTCGCCCACGACCTTCCGCGAGTGGTGCGAGGAGGAGCTGAAGCCGGCCGTCCTCGGCTGAGCCGCGGACGCGTCGCGGGCCGGACGCCGTGAGCGCGGCGCCCGGCCCGCCCGCGGCGGGACGCGAAACGGCGGGACGCGGAGCGGCCCGTCAGGAGACCCGCGCCATCCGGCGGCGGGCCGCCCGGCCCATCCGCTCGGTCGGACCGGCGTGCGCGCCCTCGCCCTTGCGGACCGGCGCGCCCGGCGGCGGCACGCGGACCTCGATGCGCCCGTCCTGGACGCGGGTCTCGAAGCGGGGTTCCGGCGTGCTGGCCGGGCCGCGCACGATGCCGCCGTCGGAGAGCCGGAAGGTGCTGCCGTGCCAGGGACACGTGACGCAGCCGTCCGCGATCGTGCCCTCGTCCAGCGGCCCGCCCAGGTGGGTGCACGTGGCCGCCAGCGCGTAGATCTGCCGGTCCGCCCGGTAGAGCATGATCGGGACGCCGTCGACGTCCACCGTCCGGTGCTCGCTGTCGGGCAGTTCGTCCTCGCCCAGGACGGGCGTCCAGTCCTGCGGGCCCTGCTGCCAGGCGGTGCGGTTGACGTTGACGCCCATCGTGAAGGACAGGTGGCCCCCGAGGTAGGCGCTGAACCCCAGCACCCCGAATCCCGCGAACCCGAGGGCCTTGCCGGCGCCGCGGGCCCTGCGGGCCCGCATGGCGATGGACGCCCCGTACAGCGCCAGTGCCATGGTGTTGGCGGCGGCGTGGACGATGCCCACCCGCCGTTCGGCTCCGAGGGTGTCGGCCCAGTCGTTCAGCCCGGACATCGCGGTCGGCACGGCGGCGGCCACACCCGTGATCGCCAGCAGGTCGGCGGCGGGTTCGGCGTCGGGTCCCCCGACGGCGTCCAGCAGCGTGGACATGCTCCAGGCGCCGATCGCCACGTCGGTGAGCGGCGGGTGCAGCGGATGGCCCAGGTTGGTCCCGCTCAGCAGGTTGCGGACGATCCGCGGCCGTACCGCGCGCTGGACCGCGGAGCTCAGCGGCCCGGCGACCTTGTCCAGCACCTCCGCCTGTTCCAACCGGCGCACCATCCTGTGCGGCATGCTCATCATTGCCTCCCCAAGGCCCAAGAGAACGGTCGCGTCCCGCGATCGCGCGAAGTCACTCGTCCGCTCCTTATCCGCCCTGCGGGATGCAAAACCGCCGGGCGGCCTCCGGCGCCCGCCGTCAGGGCCCGGTGCGGCGAACAACGCGCACGAAGCGGACGTCCAGGTCGTCGCCCGCGCCGGTGACGAGGCGGAAGTCGGTGCCGCCGCGCAGGCGTCCGGCGAACACCGGACGGGGCAGCCGCACCGTCGCGGTCTTCCACGCGCCGTCGCCCGAGCGCCGGACGTGCGGCGACCGCCCGCCCTCGTACTCGATCCACCACGCGCCGCGGCCCGCGTCGCGGTAGGTCACCTTGACGTCCACCGGCCGCCGGTCGCGCCGGGCGCGGAACCGCTCGTCGACGTCGAAGTACATCGAGGTCTGGCCGTGCGCGCGGTCGGTGCGGAGCCCCTCGTAGGCGGTGCCGTTCTCCTCGGAGAGGACGTTGCGGTGGACGTCGGCCGTGGAGCGCCGCGGGGTGCCGTCCGGCCGGACGTCGCGCTGGACGAGCCAGCGTTCGAGGTTGCGCACCCACGGCCGGGTCCGCCACGCGCGGTTCCCGGTGAACGGCCCGGCCGCGTCCTTCCAGTAGGTGTCCTCCGCGTCGCGCAGCGCGGCCCAGGCGTCCGGGGAGTCGGACGCGGTCTTGCCGAGGCTCAGCCGTAGCCACCGCCACTGGGCCGGGTACTGCTTCATATAGGACGGGCCCGGCACCACGTACACCCAGTTCATCCGCAGTTGCAGCGCCTTCAGGTTCGCCTGGCGGACGGCGTAGTAGGGGTCGGCGGTGCTGTAGCCGCAGTCGTTGAAGCACTCGTTCTCGGTGGCGACGACGTGCCGTCCGTCGTGGACGGGCAGGCTCTCGTCCACCGTCATGTGCCCGTCGGGTTCTATGCGGCTCCCGTAGGAAGGGGCCTCGCCGAGGTGGTGATCGAACTCCTCGGTGATGCCCGTGCGGACGCCGAGGCCGGCGTCGACCGCCTGCCTGGCGAACAGGTCCGTCCTGCTCCCCCACGGACCCCAGGGGTAGTCCTCGCCGGTGAAGACCAGCTTGGTGCGGTACGGCCCGAACAGCGCGGCGAGGTCGCGCCACGCGTGCGCGTACCAGGACCGGTACGCCTCGAAGGTCAGCCCTCGCTTGGCGGCGGCGCCGACGATGTCGTAGTCGAACTCCGCCCAGGTGAAGGCGCCGGGGACGTAGACGAACCGCAGCCGCGGATCGGCGCGCAGGCCGGACTCGACGAACAGCCTCCTGTAGAGGCCGAGGAGCCGTCCCCACACGCACTCGTTCCAGATGGGCAGGTGGTACCGCCCCTCATAGTCCGGGCCGATCGGGTCCACGCCGCACTCGTCGGCCACCCATCCCGGCGCCCATGACGAACCGCTGGCGAAGACGCGCATCCAGAACGGCCGCGCCTGCGCGAGCTGCTCGCGCAGTGGCCGGAACGTCATGTCCTCGGCGGTGCCGGTGGTGTCGTCGCGCAGCCGTCCGGGCCCGCCGGGCTGGAGCTGCCGCCAGGTGAGGTCGAGCCCTCGCAGGTCGACGTGGTACTCCGGGGCGGCCTGCTCGGAGAAGAACCCGCTGTTCGGCGAGGGGCGCACCCATCCGGGCAGCGTCCAGTCGTCCCCCGGCCGGACGCGGACGCTGCCGGTCACCGCGCCCGCCGGCACCGCACCGGACAGCGCGAACAGGACCAGCAGGCCCGAGAGGACCGCCATCGCCCGTCTCATGCCGCCCCCGTCCCGGCCGCCGCCTCGGCCCCGCTCGGCGGTACGGCCGGTCCGCTCGCTTCCGCCATCATCGCCTCCCCCGCCTGATCATTGTCGATCGAATGCCGTCATCAAGCACGATCACGCAACTTCGCTGCAACATCGTGATCGATTGGCGGGGTTACCGACCAGCAATCCACGTGGAGGTCCCGCGATCCCTTGCCCGATGAGCGATTGTGTTCTAAAGTGCCGCGCATCCTGCACAATCGAGCACGAGTATCTGGAGGCGATCATGAGGCAGCCGAGCGGTCGCCGGATCACCGCGCTGGTCACCGGGGTCGCCTTGGTGGCCGGCCTCTCCTCGGCCTGCGGCTCGGGCGGCGGCGACGCGAAGAAGATCACGTTCTGGCACGGGTACACCGACGTCCAGTCCGAGACGATCACCAAGCTCGTCGGCGAGTGGAACGGCGCCCATCCCGACCAGAAGGTCGAGCCGGTCTTCAGCAACAACGACAACACGCTGCAGAAGACCCTCGCGTCCTTCGTGTCCGGCAAGGCGCCCTCGGTCGCCTACCAGTACGGCTCGTCGATCACCGCGCTGACCGGCCGCCACCAGACCCAGGATCTCACCTCGCTGGTCAAGGGCAGCCCGGACGTCGACTGGAACGACTTCTTCCCCGCGGCCCGCCAGGGCGCCACCGTGGACGACAAGATCTACGGGATCCCCGCGCTGGTCGACAACCTCGGCCTCGTCTACAACAAGAAGCTCTTCGACGCCGCGGGCCTGAAGTACCCGACGCCGGACTGGACCTGGGACGACTTCAGGAACGCGGCGAGGAAGCTGTCGGGGAACGGCAAGTACGGATGGGCCTACGTCAACGACGGGACCGAGGACACCGTCTGGCGCTTCCTCGCGCTCCTCTGGCAGGCCGGCGGCGACCTGCTCGACCCCGCGAACAAGAAGGCCGCCTTCGACTCGCCCGCCGGGCGGCAGGCCATGCAGCTGCTGCACGACATGTCCGTCACCGACAAGTCGGTCTACCTCGACACCGGCGACCAGCAGTACCTCAACCTGTTCAACTCCGGCCGGATCGGCATGCTGTGGACCGGCCCGTGGGACCTCGGCCAGATCAACAAGGACGTCTCGTACGGCGTGCAGTACCTGCCCGCCAAGGTCACGCACGCCACGATCTCCGGCCCCGACTACTACATGCTCTTCGACAAGAAGGCGCAGAAGACCGCCTGGGCGTTCCTGAAGTGGCTGACCTCCCCGCAGGTCCACCTGCGGTACGCCACGCAGACCGGTGACCTGCCGCTGCGCGCGTCCGAGGAGAAGCTGCCCGGCTACAAGGACTACCTGGCCAAGTACCCCGGCAACAAGGTGTTCATCGACAACCTCAGCAAGAACGTCACCAAGGCGCGCCCGAACATCAAGCAGTACCCGCAGATCTCGCAGGTGCTCGGCACGGCCGTGCAGGCGGTGCTGCTCGGCAAGAAGCAGCCGCAGGCCGCGCTCGCCGACGCGGCGAAGCAGGTCGACGACATCCTGGCGGGCTCCTGATGGCGTCCACCGCGCTGCCCGCCCCCGCCGCGAAGGACCGGCGGCCGCGCCGGTCGCGGCGGCGGCTGGGCGAGCACCTGGCGGGCTGGGGGTTCGTCTCCCCGGCCGTCCTGCTCATCGGCGTCTTCGGCATGCTCCCGGTGCTGTGGTCGTTCTGGCTGTCCTTCCAGGACACCGACCTGACCTCCCCCGGCACCTTCGCGGGCGGCGCCAAGTACGCCGAGCTGGTCAAGGACCCGCTGATGTGGGACGCCGCCCGGCGGTCGGCGATCTACACAGTGCTGTTCGTGCCGCTGACGATGGTGCTGGCGCTGCCGATCGCGGTGCTGCTCAACCAGCGGATCCGCGGGATCACGCTGTACCGGATGGCGGTGTTCGTCCCGCTGGTGACCTCGACGGTCGCGACCGGGATCATCTTCAACTGGCTGCTGAACCCGCAGTTCGGCCCGGTCAACGCCGCGCTGTCCAAGGCGGGCCTGCCCGAGCAGGGCTTCTTCCAGGATCCGAACCAGGCGCTGTTCGCGCTGGTGGCGATGACGGTGTGGGGGTGGCTCGGCTTCGCCGTCATCATCTACCTGTCCGCGCTGCAGGGCGTCCCGAAGGACCTGATGGAGGCGGCCGCGCTGGACGGCTGCGGCCGGCTGAAGGCGTTCCGGCACGTCGAGCTGCCGCTGCTGGCCCCCGCGTCCGGCTTCCTCGTCGTCTGGCTGACGATCAACTCGCTGCAGCTGTTCGACGAGGTGTACGTGACGACCAAGGGCGGGCCGCTGCGCGCCACCACCGTCATCGTCTACCACCTGTACAACAAGGCGTTCGTGGACTTCGACGGCGGTTACGCGGCCGCGGTCGGCTGCGCGCTGTTCCTGGTCATCCTGCTGGTGACCGTGGTGCAGCTCGCCATCACCCGCCGTACCTCCTTCTACGAGGGCCGATGAGCATGACGACGACGAACGCCCCGGCCGCGCGCCGGTTCCGGCGGCCGAGCCCGCTGCACCTGGTGCTGCTGCCGATCGCGCTGGTGATGGTGGCGCCGCTGCTCTGGATGGTGCTGCTGTCGATCTCCACCGAGGCCGAGACGCGGCGGTTCCCGCCCGGCCTGCCGTCGGGGATCGAGTGGCACAACTACACCGACGCGCTGCGGGACGCGCCGCTCGGGCACTGGCTGGGCAACAGCGCGATCGTGTCGGTCAGCTGCGTGGCCGGGAACCTCGTGTTCTGCTCGCTGGCGGGCTACGCCTTCGCCCGGATCCGGTTCCTCGGCAGCAAGGCGCTGTTCGTCGCGGTCCTGGCCACGCTGATGGTGCCGTTCCAGATCGTCATGCTGCCGACGCTGATCATGGTGCGGACGCTCGGGCTCACCGACACGCTCGGCGCGCTGATCGTGCCGAACCTGGCGACCGCGTTCGGCATCTTCCTGCTGCGGCAGTTCTTCATGACGGTGCCGCGGGAGCTGGAGGAGGCCGCGCGGATCGACGGCGCGAGCCGGCTGCGGATCCTGTTCCAGGTGATGCTGCCGCTGATGCGCCCGACGCTGGCGACGCTCGCGGTGCTGACGTTCCTGCAGACGTGGAACGACTTCCTCTGGCCGCTGATCGCGGTGCAGAGCCCGGAGCACATGACCGTCCAGCTCGGCCTGCAGACGTTCCAGGGCGCGCACACCACGAACTGGCCGCGGCTCATGGCCGGCACGGTGATCAGCCAGCTGCCGGTGTTCGTGCTGTTCTTCGTCGCGCAGCGGTTCTTCGTGCGGTCGGTGGCGACCGCGGGCCTGAAGTAGCCGCGCCACCGGGCCACTTCGGCACCGCGCCACCGCGGCGCGGGTCGCGGGGTCGCGGGGTCGCGGGCGAGCGGGGTGGCCGGGGCCTCAGGCCACGGTCACCTCGACGCCCGCCGCCTGGATCCGGTCCAGCTCGGCGCGGTCCGCGCCGGCGTCGGTGATCAGCATGTCGACCTCCCCGATCGGGGCGATCCGGGAGAAGGCGCGGTGCCCGATCTTGGAGCCGTCGGCGAGCACCACCACCCGGCGGGTGGCCCGCATCAGGCAGTGGTCGGTGCGGGCCTCGATCTCGTCGTGGGTGCTGATGCCGGCCTCGGCGTCGATCCCGTCCACGCCGAGGAACACCAGGTCCAGGCTGATGTCGGCGAGGGTGCGGTCGGCGATCGGCCCCACCAGCTCGTAGGACTCGGGGCGGACGCCGCCGCCGGTGACGACCAGGTCGATCGCGGGCCGCACGGACAGGTCGGCGGCGATGTTGAGGGCGTTGGTGACGACCTTGAGCGCGCGGCCGGTGGACAGCAGCCGGGCCAGCTCGGTGATCGTGGTGCCGCCGTTGAAGCCGACCGAGTGCACCGAGCCGTCGACCAGCCGCACCGCGGCCTGCGCGATGCGGCGCTTCTCCTCCTGGCTACGGCCGCCGCGGTAGCGCATCGGCAGCTCGTAGATGACCTCGGCCGCCATCGCGCCGCCGTGCGTGCGCTTGAGGAGCTGCTGCTCCTCGAGCACCTGCAGGTCGCGGCGGATCGAGGCGGGCGAGGCCTGAAGCTCGGCCGACAGGTCGACCACGCTCACCGAGCCGTGCTCGGCGAGCCGTTCGAGGATGAGGGGAAGACGGTCCTGCTGACGCATCCGATCATTATAGAGTACGAATGGTGCGCGAAAATAGCCGTTTCAGCAAGAGATAATCACGCAATATGCGCGAGTGCTTCGGCGAGGGTCGCCTGCCCCGCGGTGCCGCCGGCGGCGCGCGTGGACAGCGCGCCGCACACCGCGCCCAGCGCGAGCGCGTGGGCCAGGTCGCCGCGGTCGAGCCACCCCGCGAGGAAGCCGGCGTCGAAGCTGTCGCCCGCGCCGACGGTGTCGACGGGGTCGGCGCGCGGCGCGCCGGCGCGCACCGCCGTCCCGTCCGCCCTCAGGGCGACGGCGCCCTCGCCGCCGCGCTTGACGACCGGGACGCAGCCGGCGCCCGCCAGCGCGTCCAGCGCCTCGGAGAGCGCGGCACGGCCGCTCAGCGCGAGCGCCTCGGCCTCGTTGGGCAGCAGGAACGTGCACTCGGCGAGCAGCCCGGGAGCGAGTTCCCAGCGCCCGGACGGGTCGTCGTTGGTGTCCAGCGAGGTCGTCGCGCCGGACGCCCGGTGCCCGCGCAGCAGCGCGGGCAGCGCCCCGGCGAGGCGCGGCTGGAGGAAGTAGGACGCGGCGTGCACGTGCCGCGCCGCGACGTCCGGGACGTGCTCGGGCCCGAACTCGGCCAGGCACCCGGACGCGGTCAGGATCGCCCGGTCGCCGCCGGGCCGGTTGAGGCACACGGTGAGCGCGGTCGGCAGCGTGTCGTGCCGGACGACGCGGGACACGTCGACGCCCGCCGTGCCCAGCGCGTCCAGCACGAAGTCGCCGGCGGCGTCCCGGCCGACCAGCCCCGCGAACGCGGTGGCCAGGCCGAGCCGGGCGGCGCCGTGCGCGGCGATCGCCGCGGACCCGCCGAGCGCGAGCACGCCGCCCCCGACGAGCGTCTCCGCCTGGCCGTAGGGCGGGACGTCGGGGGCGCCGTGCACGAGGACGTCCGGATTGGCGTCCCCGACGACCAGCAGGTCCAGCATCACGTCCTCCGCAGGGCGGCGGGCAGCGCGTCGCCGTGCGCCGCCGTCAGCGCGTCGCACAGCTCCGCGATCCGCTCGACGGGCAGCGCGGCGGCGGTCGCCGGGTCGCACATCGCGGCGTGCCGGACGTGCGCCGGGTCGCCCTCGACGGCGGCGGCGACGGTCAGCTCCACCACGTTCAGGAAGGCGCGGTTCAGCGCCGCGAGCTGCGGGGGCAGCGCGCCGACGTGGTGCGGGTGCACGCCCATCCGGTCGAGCGTCGCGGGAACCTCGACGCCGGCGCCCATCGGCAGGTTGGTGATCAGGCCGGTGTTGGCGGTGGTCACCTGGATGGTGCGGCGCTCGCCGGTGGCGAGGCTGTGGATCACCTGCGGCGCGTACTCGGTGGCGTCCTCGTCCTCGCGCGGCGACGGGCACTCGCCGCGCGCCAGGCAGTCGCGGACCCGCGCGTACTCGGCCAGGTTGCCCTCGCTGATCTTCACGTACTCGCCGACCGGGATGCGCAGCCGCTCGATCTCCGCCTCGTCCTTCAGGTACCAGGGGACGTACTCGGACGAGTGCTCGCTGGTCTCCGTCGGGTAGCGGCCGAGGCGCCGGTACATGTCGACGCGCACCCGCCGCCTCAGCTCGGGGTCGGCCTCGATGGCGGCGTCCAGCGCCGGGTACAGGTCGCGGCCGCGGTGCTCCCACTTCAGCACCCACGCCTGGTGGTTGACGCCCGCCGAGTGGAAGTCGACCTCCTCGTAGGGCACGCCGACCAGCTCCGACAGGTCGCGGACGGTCCAGTACACCGAGTGGCACAGGCCGGCGGCCTTCACCTCCGGCGCGATCGCCGCGAGGTACTGCAGGTTCATCGCCATCGGGTTGGTGTAGTTGAGCAGCCACGCGTCCGGGCAGACGGCCCGGATGTCGGCGGCCAGCCCCTCCAGCAGCGGGAACGTGCGCAGCGCCCGGAAGATGCCGCCGATGCCGAGGGTGTCGCCGATGGTCTGCCGGACGCCGAACTCCGCCGCGACCTCGAAGTCCTTCACCGTCGCGGCGTGCCCGCCGACCGCGACCATGTTGACGACCACGTCGGCGCCCTCCAGCGCGCGGCGCCGGTCCGGCGACGCGGTGATGACGGGCGCGGCGCCGTGCTCCTTCGCGGTGAGCTTCGCCAGGCCCTCGGCGACCTCCAGCCGCTCGGGGTCGATGTCGTGCAGCGCGAGCCGGACGCCGCCGAGCTCGGGGTAGGAGAGGATGTCGCGCAGCAGCTGGCGGGTGAACTCGACCGAGCCGGCGCCGACGAAGGCGATGTTCAGCATGCACGTGATCCAATGCTCTCGGCGGAACGGGGCGCGATGACCTCCAGCAGGTGCGCGACCTGCTCCCGCATGGCGTCGCGGGCGGGCGCGAGGTAGCGGCGCGGGTCGACGCCCCGGTCCAGGTTCGCGCGGACCGCCCCGGTGAAGGCGATGTTGAGGGCCGTGCCGATGTTGATCTTTGTCATTCCCTGACCGACCGCGCGGCGCAGCTCGTCGTCGGCGACCCCGGACGAGCCGTGCAGCACCAGCGGGACCGGCACCGCGTCGCGCAGCCGCGCGATCAGGGCGTGGTCGAGGACGGCGGTGCGCTCGGTCATCGCGTGCGAGCTGCCGACGGCGACCGCGAGGGCGTCGACGCCGGTCGCGGCCACGAACGCGGCGGCCTCGCCGGGGTCGGTGCGGACGCCGGGGGCGTGCGCGCCGTCCTTGCCGCCCACCTCGCCGAGCTCGGCCTCCAGCCAGAGGCCGCGCTCGTGGGCCCAGGCGGCGGCCGCCGCGGTGCGGGCGACGTTCTCGTCGTAGTCGTGCTCGGAGCCGTCGTACATCACCGAGCCGAACCCGTGGTCGGCGGCCTGGTGCATCAGGTCCTCGTCGGTCACGTGGTCCAGATGCAGGGCGACGCGGGCCGCCGAGCCCTCCGCCACGGCGCGGGTGCCGGCGGCGATCGGGCCGAGCCGTCCGCCGTGGAAGCGGACCGCGTTCTGGCTGATCTGGCAGATGACCGGGCGTCCGGTCTCCTCGGCCGCCGCGACGATCGCCTCGGCGTGCTCCAGCGTGATCACGTTGAACGCGGCGACGCCTTCGCCTGGCCGCACCAGCTCGGCCGTGTTCACCAGGGGCATGATGTCTCCCTCACCTTCGTGGCCCGGCGGTGCCGCCGGAGAACGTCGGGGTCGAACTCGCCGGCGGCGGGCGCGGCGACCGCGGCGGCCGCCAGCGCGGCGGCCTCGCCGAGCGCGCCCGGCCAGGGCGTCCGGTCGCGCAGCGCGACCGCGAGCGCCGCCGCCGCGGCGTCGCCGGCGCCGGTCGGGTTGCCGGCGACGACCTCGTGCGGGACGGCCTCGAAGCAGCCGTCGGGCGTGACGGCGACCATGCCGCCGGCGCCGCGCGAGACGACCAGCGCACCGGACTCCCCGGCGGCGGAAGCGTCGAGGCCGGCCGCGGCCATCTCCGCCTCGTTGGGCTTGAGCAGGTCGGGGCGCGCGCCGGCGGCGGCGCGCAGCGCGGGCCCGCCCGCGTCCACCAGCACCCGGGCGCCCGCCTCGCGGGCCAGCCGGGTGAGGACGGCGTAGGCGTCCTCCGGCACGCCCGGCGGCAGGCTGCCGGACAGCACCGCCACCGACGCCCCGGCGGCGAGCGCGGCGAACGACTCCTGGAACGCCGCCCACTCGTCCGGGCGGACGTCCGGCCCCGGCTCGTTGAAGATCGTCGCGTCGGTGTCGACGACCGTGACGGTCCGCCGCGTCTCCCCCGCGACGGCGGCGAAGGCGTGCGGGACCTCCAGCGCGCCCGCCACCAGGGCCCCCGTGGCGCCGCCCGCCAGCCCCGTCACCAGCGTCTCCTCGCCGAGGGCGTGCAGGACGCGGGCGACGTTCAGGCCCTTGCCGCCGGGACGCTGCAGCACCGACGCGACGCGGTGCGAGCCGTGCGGCGTCAGCCTGGGGACCCGGTAGGTCACGTCCCAGGCGGGATTGAGGGTGACCGTGAGGATCATCAGGACAGGATGATCGAGCGGGTCAGGTTGCGCGGCCGGTCCGGGTCCAGGCCCTTGGCCTCGGCCAGCGCCACCGCGAGCCGCTGGACCCGCACCAGGTCCGCCATCGCGTCCGCCCCCGACGCCTCGGCCAGCGCCCCGGTGGCGGCGACCTGCTCGGGCAGGCCCTCCGGCGGCGTCCCGAAGAACCAGGTCAGGCTGTGCTCGTCGGTGACGCTGATCGGGCCGTGCCGGTACTCCATCGCCGGGTACGACTCGGTCCACGCGCCGGCGGCCTCGCGGACCTTCAGCGCCGCCTCGTTCGCGATCCCGTTCGTCCAGCCCGCGCCGAGGAAGGTGAACTGGCCGCGCTCGACGGCGCCCTCGGGCAGCGGCGCCTCGACGGCGGCGCGGCACTGCTCGATCAGGTCCGCGGGCAGCAGGCCGAGGTGCGCGCGCAGCAGCGCGAGCGCGGTCGTCGCGAACCGGGTCTGCACGACGGAGCGCTCGTCGGCGAAGTCGAGCACGACGCGGGCGCCGGCGAGGTCCATGATGGGCGTCCGCGGGTCCCCGATCAGCGCCGTGGTGGGCAGGTCGGTCGCGCGCAGCAGGTCCAGGACCTCCGTCGTGGTGCCGGAGCGGCAGATCGCCACCACCCGGTCGTAGCGGCGCCCGTGCGGGAACTCCGACGCCGGGAACGCGTCGCTCTCCCCCGCCCCGGACGCCTCCCGCAGCGCCGCGTACGCCTGGGCGATGAACAGCGAGGTGCCGCACCCGACGACCGCGACGCGCTCGCCCCGCGCGGGAAGCCCGTCCACCCCGTCCGCCAGTTCGGCGGCGCGCTCCCAGCAGCCCGGCTGCGACGCGATCTCCTCAAGAACGAACGACACCGAGGCTCCTAATTGCTCGTTTGTGCGCCTTATGCGCCAGTAACGTACAAGAGTGAGCACATGTCGGCAAGTAGTCCGCCAAGGCGCCCTGGTCGGCCGGGCACGCTCGCGCCGCGCCGGAAACCGGCGCGGATGGAGCGATGAGTTCCGGGCGCTCCCCTGGTCTGCCTCATCGACGGACCGATCGACACCGACCGGTCGACACAGAAGGGGGAGGGCGCCATGAGCGACACGACCACCACCGCGGCCGTCCGCAGGGTCGCGAACGTGATCATTCCGGTGCGCGACCAGGACCGGGCGCTGGAGTTCTACTGCGGGACGCTCGGGCTCGAGAAGCGCGCCGACCAGCCGTTCGGCGGCGGCTACCGCTGGATCGAGGTCGCTCCGGAGGGCGCCGAGACGCCGATCGCGCTCTGCCCGCCGCCCGAGGGCACCGAGGCGGGCGGCCGGGACACCGGCATCGCGCTGTCGACCGCCGACATCGACGGCTGCCACGCGCGGCTGAAGGCCGCGGGGGCCGACGTCGACGCCGAGGTCAGCCGCATGGGCGGCCCCGTGCCGCCGATGTTCTGGTTCCGCGACCCCGAGGGCAACACCCTCATGGTCGTCGAGGACGCCTGAGCCGCCCCGCGCCTGCGGAGCGGCTCCCGCCCGCCGGTCAGCCGGAGACCGACGGGCGGCCGTTCTCCAGGTGCCCCATCAGGCGGCGGCGGAACGCCGCGTCCTCGGCCGCGCGGACCTCCACGTCGTACCAGCCGTGCCCGGTGGCCCAGGAGACCGTCACGCTCTTGCCCGCGGCCACCGTCGCCTTGCGGGTCGCCTTGCCGTAGGCGAGGGCGCTCAAGGTGAACGTGAGGGGCCGCGTGCCGCGGTTCCGGACGGTGATCTCGATACGGCCGGCGTCGGCGGCGGCGCGGGACGTCACGTCCGCGCCCGCGGCCGCGCCGGAGGCCGCGCCCGCGAACTCGCGGCGGAACCCGTTCGGCCCCGTCAGGGTGAGGCGGTACCGCCCGTCCTTCAGCGCCACCCGCTCGACCGCGCGCCCGGCCACGTCGAAGTGGCGCGGCGCCGCGAACTCGCCCGCGTACGGATACAGCGCGAGGTGCGAGGCGCGCGTGCCCCGCTCGGTCATGGTGACGACCAGGGCGCCGCCGTCCAGGCGCGCCGACGCGTCGGTGCGGTACGGCAGCGCGCGCGCCGGCCGCGTCCCCGGCTCCGGGACGGGGTCCTTCTGGACGACCGGAGGGAGCGCGGGCCAGCGCAGGTAGAACTTCGGCGGCGTCCCGGGCCGGGTCACCGACGGCGGGCCGGCCGGATGCCGGAAGTCGAACGCCGAGGTCAGGTCGCCCGCGACGGTCCTGCGCCACGCGCTGATGTTCGGCTCGCGGATGCCGAGCCACCGCTCCAGGAAGCGGATCGTCGAGGTGTGGTCGAACACCTCCGAGCACACGTACCCGCCCGCGGTCCACGGCGAGACGACGGTCATCGGCACGCGGAAGCCCAGCCCGATCGGCGCGCCGTCGGCGTGCTCGTCCGCGGCGTCCGCGGGCGGCAGCGGCGGCGGCACGTGGTCGAAGTAGCCGTCGTTCTCGTCGAACATCAGGAACAGCGCCGTGGTCTCCCACGTCCGCCGGTCCGAGGCGATCGCGTCCAGGACCTGGTAGGTGATGCCCGCGCCCTGGATCGGGCTGCCGGACCCCGGATGCTCGGACTCGGCGGCCGGCGCGACGATGTAGGACACCTCCGGCAGCCGCCCCGCCTCGACGTCGGCCCGGAACGCCGCGCCGAGGGTGCCGCCCTCACTCCGCCGCAGCGCGCGCTCGAACAGGTCGCGTTCCGGCGCGGGGAGCGCCGCGACTCCCTTGTCCAGCGCGGCCAGCATGCTCTTCCGGTCCTCCGCGCCCGCCCCCGCGACGGCGCCGTAGAACTCCGTGAGGCTCTTGTACGAGCCGGCCGCCGCGAGCGCCTTGCGCATGATCCCCTTGAACCTGGTGAGGAACTCCAGCGGGTTGTCGGTGAAGTTGTCCCATTCCTGGTACACCTTCCACGTCCGGCCCGCCTTCGACAGCCGTTCGACATAGGACGTCTGCGCGTAGCCGGGATGGTTCGCCTCGTCGTAGGCGTCGTTCTCGACCGCGCGGTGCCCGTTCGCCTCGTAGCCGATCGTCCCGGTCCAGTGGTACGTCCTGTTCGGGTTCGTGGGCCCGAACACGGAGCAGTGGTAGGCGTCGCAGACGGTGAACGTGTCGGCCAGCTCGTACTGGAACGGCAGGTCCGCGCGGTCGTAGTGGACCATCGTCGGCATGAGCTTGGCCGCGATCCAGCCGTCGTGCCATCCGCCGCCGCGCGCCTTCTGGCCGCTGTCCCAGCCGTGGTCGACGCCCGCGATGTAGTTGACGTCCGTGAACGGCCCGTGCCCGATCGCGTCGCGGGCCAGGAACGGCTTGACGCGCCGCAGCAGGCCCGGCTGCGCGAACACCGGATGCCCGTCGCGCAGCTCGATCGCGTTGCGGTCGCCGAAGCCGCGCACGCCGCGCAGCGTCCCGAAGTAGTGGTCGAACGCGCGGTTCTCCTGCATCAGGAACACGACGTGCTCGACGGACTCCAGCCCGCCGGGCCGCACCGGCTGCGCGAGCGCGGCGTGCACCGACGGCGGGAGCAGCGAGGCGGCGGCGGCGCCACCGGCGACGCCCGCGCCGGTGGCGAGGAAGGAGCGGCGGGAGGGACCATCGCGGCGAGGGCTCATGACCGCACAGCGTGGGCCGCGCGGGTAACGGGACGACCGCGATCACGCGTCCGCCCGGTAACGGACATGAAAGACTTTCACGTGAGGTTCGGCGGCGCGCCCGGGGTGGGCGTTTACCGGACCGAACGGGTTTCGTATGTTGAGCGTGCAACGAAGAACGGCCCGTTCCCTGCCGGAGGAAGCCCATGGACCACGTCAAGCAGTTCTACATCGGCGGCCAGTGGGTCGCGCCCCGCACCGACACGACGCTCGAGGTCGTCAACCCGGCCACGGAACAGGCCATCACCTCCATCGCCATGGGCGGCGCCGAGGACGTCGACGCGGCCGTCGCCGCGGCGAAGGAGGCGTTCGAGACGTTCTCGCAGACGAGCAAGCAGGAGCGGCTCGACCTGCTCGACTCCGTCGTCGCCGTCTACACCCGGCGGCTGGAGGAGCTGGCCGACATCATCAGCCAGGAGATGGGCGCGCCCCTCTCGCTGGCGCGGGCCGCGCAGGCGATCGCCGGCCTCGGCCACCTCGGCACCGCGCGCGCCGTGCTGGCCGACTTCGAGTTCGACCGCCCGATGGGCGGCACCCTGGTCACCCGCGAGCCGGTCGGGGTCTGCGGGCTGATCACCCCGTGGAACTGGCCGCTCAACCAGATCGCCTGCAAGGTCGGCCCGGCCCTCGCCACCGGCTGCACGATGGTGCTCAAGCCGTCGGAGGTCGCGCCGCTGAACGCGATCCTGTTCGCCGAGATCCTCGACGAGGCGGGCGTCCCGGCGGGCGTGTTCAACCTCGTCAACGGCGACGGCCTCGGCGTCGGCGCGCCGCTGTCGGCGCACCCGGACGTCGACATGGTGTCGTTCACCGGGTCCACCCGCGCCGGCATCGAGGTGGCCCGCGCCGCGGCCCCGACCGTCAAGCGGGTCGCGCAGGAGCTCGGCGGCAAGTCCGCCAACATCATCCTGGACGACGCCGATCTGAAGGCCGTCATCACGCGGGACGTCGGCAACATGTGCACCAACTCGGGCCAGTCGTGCAACGCCCCCAGCCGGATGCTCGTCCCGGCCGCGCGCATGGAGGAGGCCGCGGCCATCGCCGCGGAGGCCGCCCGCGACATCGTGGTCGGCGACCCGCGCGACGAGACCACGCGGATCGGGCCGGTCGTGTCGGCCACGCAGTACGGCCGGATCCAGCAGCTCATCGAGAAGGGCATCGGCGAGGGCGCCAAGCTGGAGGTCGGCGGCCCCGGCAAGCCCGAGGGCCTGGAGACCGGCTACTTCGTGCGCCCGACGGTGTTCTCGCACGTCTCCAACGAGATGACGATCGCCCGCGAGGAGATCTTCGGCCCGGTGCTCGTGCTGATCGGCTACGAGGACGACGACGACGCGGTGCGCATCGCCAACGACACCCTCTACGGCCTGTCCGGCTACATCTCCGGCAGCGCCGACCGCGCCAAGGCGATGGCCCGCCGGCTGCGCACCGGCAACGTCCACCTCAACGGCGCCGGTCCCGACTTCAACGCGCCGTTCGGCGGCTACCGCCAGTCCGGCAACGGCCGCGAGTGGGGAGCGCTCGGCTTCGAGGAGTACCTCGAGACCAAGGCCATCATGGGCTACAACGCCTGACCGGCGCCTGGAGCGGAGCTCCAGCGGAGCGCAAGGCGTCGGTCAGGCTGCTCTTGCCGGGGGTGTGGGGGTCGCCCCCCCACACTGACACTGACCGGCGCCTGGGCCGGTGCCCGCCGCGGTGCGGCGGGCACCGGCCGGCCGGGTCAGCGGATCATCGGGGTGAGGTAGCGGCGGGCGAAGGCCCGGGCGCCCTCGTCGTCCAGCGGGATGTGGCCCTCCGGCGTGAGCAGGAGGGAGTGGGTGAGCCGGATGAGGATCTCCGCCACCACCTCCGGGTCGAACGCGCCGGCGTCGCCCTGCCGCTGCGCGGCGCGGAGCCGGCGGGCCAGGTAGCCGCGCGCGGCGGCGAGCAGCGGGCCGGCGCGGCCGGTGGCGTGCGGGAGGAGCAGGTCGGGCTCCAGGACGAGCAGGCGGTTCACCAGCCGCTGCTCGCGGCTGATCCGCAGCGTCGCGACGAAGCCCTCGACGAGGCGCTCCTCCACCGTCGGGCAGGCCGCGACGGCGGCGTCCAGCTCGGCGAAGAACCGCCGGGCCTCGCGCAGCAGGACCCCCGTCACCAGGTCGTTCTTGGTCGGGAAGCGCCGGTAGAGGGTGGCGCGGCCGAGCCCGGAAGCGCGGGCGACGTCGTCGACGGTGGTGCGGCGCAGCCCGAACGTCCCGTACAGCTCCAGGGCGGCGTCGAGGATCCGGTCGACCTGCGGACCGGACACCGCCGGGCCGGCGAGCAGGTCGTGCAGCGGCGCCCGGTCCGTCGGCTCGGTCATGGTGCCACCGACCCTAGCGCCCGCGCCGGGCCCGCCGCATGGCGCGCGCCGCGATCGGCGAGTAGCGCAGCCGGTCGACCAGCACCCGGTCGCCGGCCCGCATCGCCTGCGCGAACAGCCGGAAGCGCCGCTCGTCGGCGGGCGTCCAGCGCAGCCCGAACCGCTCCCGCAGGACGGGCGGGAGGCAGCCGACGCCCATCCGGCCGAGCATGACCGTCGGCGGCCCGGCGACGCCGGACCAGGCGAGGTCGGGCAGCGGCCAGCGCGGCGGGGGCGGCAGCGGCCTGCGGTCCAGCTCGATGAGCAGCCGCACGGTGGCGTTGTCCTCCAGCCGCTCGTTCACCATGGTGTCGAAGTAATCGCGGAACGCCGCGGGGCTGCCGGGGATGTGGCGTTCGGTGATGCCGAGCGCCAGCGCCAGCCGCGCCCACTCGCCGTGCAGGACGCGTTCGCGGTCGGGCGTGAGGGGCGTGCCGAACAGCCGCTGCGTCTCGATCATGCCGTGCAGCAGGGTGGCGTGCACCCACAGGTAGGCCTCGGGGTTGAGGGCGTGGTAGCGGCGGCCCTGCGCGTCGACGCCCTTGATGTCCTTGTGGATCTCCCGCAGCCGGGCGGCCTCCCGCCGGCCGCGCTCCTCGCCCCGGTAGCCGAGGAAGTTCATGGTCGACTCGACGGTCCGCAGGAGCCGGCCCCAGCGGTCCTCCAGGAACTCCGAGTGCTCGGCGACCCCGGCTCCGACGACCGGGTGCGCCACCTGCAGGAGGAGGATCGCCCGGCCGCTGAAGGCGCCCCGCCAGTCCCCCGCGTACCGCCAGATGAGGGAGCCGCGGCCGGGGATGGCGCCCGCCTCGGTCCGGCCCGGTTTCACGTCGACGTCGGCCATGCCGCATCACCCGCTCTGAGACGTTGATACATCTTTTGTATCAAGCATTCAGTGCGGCGGCCAGGGTCACAGGGTGTCGAAGAGGTTCCGCTCGCCGGCGCGGTAGCGCCGGGCGTCGAGCTTCTTCAGGCCGTCCAGCTCGGGCGGCTGGTAGAGCGTCCACATCTCGACGCGGTCCGCGGGCGACCCCGACGCGTCGAGCAGCGCGTTGACCGCGGCGCGCCCCGACTCGTTGGCGCCCTCCATGGTGGCGAGGTCGACGTTCGTCCGGACGTAGTCGCCCGCCATGAACAGGTTCGGGATCCTCGTCCGGGCCTCCGGGCGCTTCTCCCAGCTGCCGACCGTGTTCACCATCAGCGGCTCGTCGTTGACGTTCCCCCCGGCCGACGCCTTCCAGCTGATCGCGGGGTCGAGGAACCACGAGTGCAGGAGGTCGTCGGGAAGGACGGACCGCCCGGTGTCCTCCAGGTGGTCCTTCATCTGCGCCCAGCATTCCTTGGCGATCTGCGCCCGCGTGCATTTCTTCGCCGGCTTCCCGTAGACGATTCCGGGGGTGTCCCAGTCGGAGATGTCGAGGGAGAGGCAGTCGGCGACCTTCCCGTCACCGAAGTCGCGGGTGAAGTCGTGCTTCCACAATCTGCTCTGCAGCACCGCGGTGATCTGCCACGGCGAGTCCATGAAATTGACCTCCTGGTCGATGCCCTGCGGAGAGCGGCGCAGGAAGAACTGGAGCCCGTTCATCCATTCGGTGCGCAGGTCCCTCATCGACGCCAGGGACGGGTCGAGGGCGAGGACGGCCGGCGACAGCAGCGCCTTCGCCCGGTCAACCGGCATCGCGCAGACGAACCAGTCGGCGGCGGCGCTGCGGCGGCGGCCCGCCGCGTCCACGAGCCGGACGGAGCGGACGCGGCCGCCGCCCACCTCCAGCGCCTCCACGGTCTGCCCGACCTCGAACCGGACGCCGCGTCCGCGCAGGTACCCTGTCCACGGGTCGATCCACGCCTCGTTCGTGGGCGCGTTCAGCATGCGGGCGAGACCCCCGTCGGTGCCGAGCCCGAGCCCCGACAGCAGGAACGCCTCCCCCATCGCGCCGACCGTCCTGGTGCTGGCGACCTCCTCCTTCACCGCGACCAGCCCGCGCGTCAGGAACCGCACCAGGATCGCCCGGTAGTCCTTGGACCTGCCGTCGGCGCGCATGTACTCCCACCACGGCACCCGCTCCCATTGCCCGAGGCGCCGGTCGTCGCTGCTGGTGAGGTACACGATGAAGCGGTTGAGGAAAAGGGCCAGCTCGGAGGCGGGAATGGCGGCGGCCTGCTCGGCGAGGCCGGTCAGGGTCTCCTTCAGCACGTCCAGGCTCAGGCTCCCGCCGCCCGGCGCGAGCACTTCCGGCACGATGATGTCGGACCGGCCGGCGTTGCGGGAGATGCGCGTCGAACTGAGCGGGAAGAGGTTGTCGTGGACGCCGTTGGCGTTACCGGGGAACGGGATGCGCCGCATCGTGTCGGGCACGTTCCGGTAGAAGCCGGGGAAGAAGCGGAACCCGTGCTCGCCCGGCAGGTCCCGCCGTCCGCCCTTGCCGGTTCCCTCGACCGGGATGCTGCGCGCCTTCCCGCCGAGCGCCTTGCGCTCGAAGACGGTGACGGCGAATCCGCGTTCGGCGAGTTCGTGCGCGGCGGCCAGGCCGGCCATGCCGCCGCCCAGGACGGCGACCGTGCCCGCGTTCCGCCTGCCCGCCGCGCGGGCGGCCGCGGTTCCGGGCAGCAGGGTCGCCGCGCCCGCCGCGGCCGTGCCGTACAGGACCCGGCGGCGCGAGACGCCGTCCGCGCCGGTGCCGGTGTCGTTCCCGTGCTCGATGGTCATGGGTCGCCGCCTCCTCGGGGCCGGTGAACGTGCGGGAGGGACGCGTCCGGGGCCGGACCGTCCGGGGTCGCGAGCGCGGGGTCAGGAGTGCGGCAGCCGCGACGGGAGCGTGCGGATGTGCTCGATGAGCCCGAGCGAGCCGGGGACGGTGCGGCCGAGCGACTCCGGCAGGGCGAGGAGCCCGGCGTCCAGGACGAACGGGTCGACCACGTGGAAGCTCGTGCGCAGGCCGGGCCGGGCGCCCTTCAGGCCCTGCGGCGTCGCGAGCAGCGAGGACGGGCAGGACAGCGTGGTCGTCTCCGGATAGGAGAACAGCCCGGACGTCCGCCAGTCCGACAGCTTGATGCTGGTCATGCAGCCGTAGGTCGCGCGGGCGGTGACGCGCCCGACCACGCCCTGCCAGGTGCCGTCGCCCTTCACCACGCCGCCGAGCAGCGTGGCGGTGCCGTCCGGCTCGTGGGACACGCCCCACTCCCAGCCGGAGTAGCGCTGGTCGGCGACGCTGAACTCGCCCCAGTTGTGGTCGTGGTAGCCGCGCCAGCCGTTCACGCTGACGCGCGAGGACGATCCCGGCGGCTGGAGCCAGCCGCGCACCCGGCTCGTCGCGACGGGCGCGCTCCAGTACATCGTCTGCCCGCCGTCGTAGCGGATCGGCCCGCCGGTGACGCCGGGCAGCGCGCGGTCGAACCAGATGTCGGCCTTGGCGAAGATCCCGTGCCACCGCAGGTGGTAGGCGCGGCGCGCGGCGTCCCACACCAGGCTGCCGGCGCTGCTGTCGACGTCCGGGCCGGGCTTCGCGGTCACCGCCGCGGTCGGCTCCGGCAGGACGACCTTCTGCCCCTTCTCCGGGTACCAGAAGATCACGGCGGTGGGGACGGGCGCGGTGAACAGCATCGCGATGAAGGTGCGGTGCGTCGCCGGGTCCATGACGTGCGTGTACCACCACTCGGTGGTGGACCCGGGGTGCGGCCCGTCGTCGGACGGTTCGGCGAGCTTGCCCGGCACCTGCGTGAGGTCCGAGCGCGCGATGTCGGTGTGCGGGATCCAGGAGCCGGGACCGGACGGCGGGGGCGCGGCCTGCGCGCCGGCCGCGGGCGGCGCCGCGACCGGGACGAGTGCGGCGGCCCCGAGGGCCAGCGCGGCGGCGGCGCGGCGGGAAGAGAAGCGGCGGGCGGTGGCGTGGCGGCGGGCGGTGGCGTGGCGGCGGGCGGCGAAGCGACGTGGCACGTTGAGCCTCCTCGGCTGAGCCCCCGTGACGTCCGGCCCCTGCTGGTGAGCCGTGGACCGAGTGTGATTCGGTGTCGAGACGCTGTCAAGCAGTGTGTCGACACACTGTCCGATCTCGGCCGCCGGGAGCCGTCCGCGCCCGTGCCGCCGCGGGTACGCTGCCGCCATGGCGTCCACCACCCAGCCGCGCAGCAAGGTCCGTGAACGGCGCGAGGACGTCCGGCGCCGGGTGCTGCGGACGACCGCGGAGATGATGGCCGACGGGACGCCGTACACCGAGCTGCCCGTCCAGCGCATCGCCGAGCGCGCCCGCGTCGCGCGCTCCACCTTCTACCTGCACTTCCCGGACAAGAGCCGCCTCCTCATCGCGCTGGCCGACGAGGCGGTCGAGGCGCTGTTCGGCGAGGCCGTCATCTGGTGGGGGGCCGACCACGCGGACGGCGTGGACGGCGTCGCGCACGCCATGCGCCAGATGATCGCGGCGTACCGCGAGCACCGCCGCGTGCTGCACGCGCTGGGCGAGGTCGCGGGCTACGACCCCGACGTCGCGGAGTTCTGGCGGGACCGGATGCGCCGTTTCACCGAGGTCGTCCAGGCGCGGCTCGACGCGGAACTGCGGGCGGGCACCGTCGATCCGGAGATGGACGTCCGGACGACCGCGCAGGTGCTGATCTGGACGGTGGAACGGACCATCTCGGCGCACTGCCACCACGACGAGGGCACGGGCGACGAGCGCATCGCGCGGACCCTCGCCCGGACGATCTGGCTGACGGTCTACGGGCTCCCGCCCGGACCGCCGCCCGAGCGGCCGGGATCCGACCGATCGGGCAGCGGAGGGACGTGACCTCCGGCACCGTCCGGCGCGCCGGTGAGGATCTCGGCCGCGGCGCGGCGTCCGGACTGGACGGCCCCGTCGAAGTAGCCGTTCCACCGCGTGGCGGTCTCGGTGCCCGCCCAGTGCAGGACGCCGGCGGGCGCGCGGAGGGCCGGCCCGAACCCCGTCCAGCCGCCGGGCGCGAGGTGGCCCGAGAAGCAGCCGCGGGTCCACGGTTCGGCGCACCAGTCGAACTCCACGTAGGCCACCGGGTCGCGCGCCTCGTCGCCGAACAGCTCGCCCAGCCGGTCCAGGACGGCGCGGCGGCGGTCCCGTGGCGTCCGCGCGCGCAGCAGGTGCGCGTCCGCGCCGTAGGCGAACGAGGTCAGGACCGCGCTCGGCCCGCCGGGCGGGGTGTTGTCCACCGTCTCGGTGAGGACGCCGGCACTGCTGAAGCTGATCCCCGACAGGCCCCGCGCCCTCCAGAACGGCTCCTGGTACACCGCGTGCGTCTTCAGTGCGTATCCGGACGCCATCCGCTGGGTGAGGCCGTCCCGCTGCGGTGGCAGCGGCGGGTCGTACTCGATGCGACCGGCCAGGACGGGCGGGATCGCGACGATGACGTGGGCCGCCTCCAGCCGCAGGCCGCCCGCGTGGACGACCGCTCCCCCGGGGCCGTGCTCGATGCGCCGGACCGGGGCGCCGAGGCGGATCGTGCCGGCGGGCAGGGCGGCGGCCATCCGGATCGCGAGTTCCTGAGGCCCGCCGACGAGCCGCTCGGCCTGGGCACCGCCCGCGAAACCGACCAGGACGTCCAGCCCGCCGCCGCCGGCCAGGTAGAACAGCGTCTCCAGAAGCGAGGCGTCGGCGGCGTCGAGCGAGAGCAGGCCCCCGGCCGTCTGCCGTCCGACGGCCCGCGCGACGGCCGGATCGCCCGTCCGGCCCGCCAGCCACGAGGCGAGCGTCGTGCCGTCCCAGGACCGGGCGCGCGGATGCGTCCAGGGCGCGTCCGCCGGCACCTCGCGGCTGAGCCGGTCGAGTTCGCCGCGCAGCGCCATGGCCTCCGGCGGGAGCGCGTCGACCAGCGTGCCCTCGTAGTCCACGACGGCCCGTCCGTGCTCCGGCGTGGGATAGGTCGGCACCCGGTACCGGGCGATCAGCTCGCGCATCTCGTGCTGGCTCGGCCCGACCCACTGCCCGCCGAGGTCCAGCTGCGTCCCGTCGGGGAGCAGGCGGGTGAGCACCCGGCCGCCGACCCGGTCGCGGGCCTCGGCGACCGCCACGCGCGCGCCCGCGCCGGCCAGCTCGTGCGCCGCCGCGAGCCCGGCGAATCCGGCGCCGACGACCACGACGTCGGCGCTGCGTCCGTCCTCCACTCACGCCTTCCGGATGTCGGGGACCTCCGCGGAGGATTCCGCTCCGGCGGGCAAGCCAACATCAGGCGGAGGTATAGGTTCGCCTCCGCTCCAGGGGCGCATCCGCCCTCCGGGGGGCGGTGCCGCGCCCGCGCCTCGCGCCGGGCGCGGCACCGCCGTCACGTGCTGCTCACTCCTGGGGCGCCAGCACCTCGCCCGTCCCCTCGGCGCGGATGGTGATCGCCTCGACGGGGCAGGACTCGGCCGCGTCGAGGGCCCGGTCGTCCGGTTCCGCCTCGTCGCGGACCGGACGCGACGTGCCGTCGACGACGGCGAAGTGGCCGGGTGCCGTCCCGGCGCAGATGCCCGAGCCGATGCAGGTCCGCCCGTCCACCTCGATCAGCCACGTCATGCGGTCCTCCTTCCGGGGGTTCCGGGCGCGTCCCAGGTGACCGGCATCCGCTCGGGCGCCCGGGTGGCCGAGCCGGCCTTCCAGATGATGTCCTCCTCCCGTCCCGCGAGGCGCAGGCCCGGGAACCCGTCCAGCAGCGTGCGCAGCGCGACCTGGAGCTCCATGCGGGCGAGCTGGGCGCCGAGGCAGTGGTGCGGGCCGTGCCCGAAGCCGATGTGGGACGCCTCGCCGCGCCGCGGGTCGAACGTGTCGGGATCGGAGTAGACGGACTCGTCCCGGTTCGCCGACTGCAACGCGACCACGACGGGCTCCCCCGCCCGCACGGTGACCCCGCCCAGCTCGACGTCCTCCAGCGCGTAGCGCGCGCTGCCGGCTCCACCGCCGAGGGGGACGTACCGCATCAGCTCCTCGACCGCCCGCGGGATCAGGTCCGGGTCCGCGCGCAGCGCCGCGAGCTGCTCGGGATGGGTCAGCAGCACGTAGACGAAGTTGGGGATCTGCGACGCCGTCGTCTCGTGCCCGGCGACGAGGATGCCCTCCGCCATCGCGAGCAGCTCCTCCTCGGACAGCCGGTCGTCCCGGTCCCGCGCCTCGATGAGCGCGCCGATGAGGTCGTCGCGGGGCGTCTCGCGGTGCTCCGCGACGAGCGCCGCCATGTAGTCCCGCATGCGCCCCACGTACTCGGTCACCTCGTCCCGGGTGAACCGCGTCGTGGACAGGAACGCGTCCGACCACAGCCGGAAGTCCGCCCGGTCCTCCACCGGGACGCCGAGCAGCTCGCAGATGACGGTGATCGGCAGCGGCAGCGCGAAGTCCTCGACGAGGTCGGCGGGCGGCCCCTGCGCCCGCATCCGGGCGGCGAGGTCGCCGGCGATCCGCCGGGTGCGGGGGCGCAGCAGCTCCACGCGCCGGGCGGTGAACGCCTTGGCCACGAGCCTGCGCAGGCGGCTGTGCTCCGGCGGGTCCTGGCGCAGCAGGGAGCCGGGCGACCCGATGTGGAGCCGCGCGCGGGGCTCGTCGCGTCCGGTGGCGGCGGCGCGGCTGAACCTCGGGTCGCCGAGGACCACCTTGACGTCCTCGTAGCGGGTGGCCAGCCAGGCGGGCTCGCCGTAGGGCAGCCGGATCCGGCACAGGGGCCGCTTGCGCAGCCCGGCGAGCGCCGGGGAGACGTCGAGGCGGTCGCTCTCGCCGAACACCTCGGACCAGGGTTTCGTGGTCGTCATCACCCACTCCTTCGCGGGGGTTCTCGTTTCACCATTGGCGGGTGCGCACCGGCACGGCACCGGGGCCGGGCGGCCCCGGGATGCGGGCGGCATGGTGACGGCTCGTGCGCGGCACGGCGGCGGGCGGCGGGGGGTGGGAGCCTGTGGGCGGTGACGCTGCCGGACGTCCGTCCGCGACGCGGCGCCGCGCCCGGCGGCCCGCGTGCGGGTGCGACGGCGGTCTGCGCGCTCATCCCGTCAGGCGTCCGGGTCGTCCATCGCGGGCGCCAGGAGGTGGCACACGGCGTCGGCGAGCAGGCCGACCGGGTCGGCGCCGGCCGCCGGCCAGCCCCCGGCGAGCCAGATGGTCAGGTACGACTCGACCTGCAGCACCGCCATCAGCGCCCGCTGCCGGGCCTCCGCGGGGGTCGCGCCCCGCCATCGCCAGGAGGCGCCGGTCAGCAGGCCCACGTAGTGCTCGTGGGCGGCGAGCGAGCGGGCGCGGGCGCGGTCGGCGTCGCCGAGCGCGGTGCCGCCGGCCGCGGTCAGCACGCGGATCACCGGTGCCATCGGCCGCCAGCGCGCGACGGCGCCCTCCAGCCAGGCCCGGACTCCCTCGCGGGTCCATTCCGGAAGGGCGGCCAGGTCGCCGTAGACCTCGTCCGCGAGGTCGTAGACGCGCGCCAGCAGCGCCTGGAGGATCTCCCCCTTGCCGGGGAAGTACGCGTACACCGTCGCCCTGGTGACGCCCGCCGCCCGGGCGACGTCCTCCATCGTCGCGTCGACGAGGGACTTCTCGCCGAACACGGCCACCGCGCCCGCCAGCACCCGCTCGCGGGTGATCCTCCTGTGCTCCTCGCGCAGGCTCGGCCGGGTGCTCGGCTCCGGGACCGGCGGGCGGCTGCTCACCCCACGACCGTACGATTTGACTGATGCCTATACAAGATGTCAAAGCACCTCATGGACCGGGAGCAAGCAGAGCCTGCCCGTGGCGGACACCGGCCGTTCCGCATCGCCGATCTTCCGATGCCGCCCTCTTTACCATTGCCGGATGGCGATCAGCTGGACGGCGGAGCGCGCGGAACTGCCGGGCGCGGTCCGGTACACGCTGGTCACCGGAGGCGAGCCCACCGACCGGTGGCACGTCACGGTGGCCCTGCCGCCGCCGAACCTGCGAGGGGTGGCGGGTCCCGGCCCGTACCCGGTGCTGTACCTCCTCGACGGCCTGCTGACGTTCGCCACCGCGGCGCAGATCGCCCACACCACGCTGGCCTACGCGCCGGGGCAGCTGCGTCCGGTGGCCGTCGTCGGCATCTCGCCCGCCACCGACGACCTCCGCCGGCTGAGCGCCCAGCGCGCCCGGGACATGACGCCGACCCGCGCCGACTCCCCGTACCTGCGGGTGAGGACCGTCTACGGGACGGGCGGCGCCGACGCGATGATCGACCTGATCCGGGACGTGATCGCCCCCCACGTGGAATCCGCCCATCCGCTCGACCCCGCCGACCGGGGGCTCGCGGGCTTCTCCCTGGGCGGGCTCTTCACCTGCTGGGCCCTGGCGCGCCGCCCCGAGGGATTCCGCCACTTCCTGGCCGTCAGCCCGTCGCTGTGGTGGGACGACCACCTGCTGCTCGATCAGCGCCGGACGCCCATCGCCGTGCGGGCCGCGGGCGACGTCTACCTCGCCGTCGGCGAACTGGAGGACGGCCCGCACCGGAGCTGGCCGATCATTCCGGCCGAGACCCTCCGCGCTCTGGCGGGCCTCGACATGGTCGCCGACCTCGCCGCGTTCACCGAGCGGCTGGGCGGCCGCCGCGGTCTCGCCGTCCGCAGCGAGGTCGTTCCCGGCGAGCAGCACGCGACGGTGTGGCCGGCCGCGGTGACCCGCGGCCTGGTGCACCTGTACGCGATCCCGCCGGAAAGGCACCCCGTAGTGTGAGGGCATGGGTGTGGAACCGCAGGTCAACACGGTCGGGCTGGTGCTCCATCCGACCAGGCCGCTGGGCCCGTCGATCGACGCGATCATGGCGGCCGCCCGCGAACGCCCGGCCCGGGTGCTGGCCCGGCCCGCCGACCGGGACCGGGTGCCGCCCGGCGTCGAGATCGTGCCGGACGCCCGGTTCGCGGCCGAGGTCGACGAGCTGATCGCCCTCGGCGGCGACGGCACGATCCTCGGCGCGATGCGGCTGGTGATCGACCGTCCGGTGCCCGTCCTCGGGGTCAACCACGGCAACCTGGGCTTCCTCGCCGAGGTGCACCCGGCGCAGCTGCCCGCGGCGCTGGCGCGGCTCGCCGCCCGCGACTTCACCATCGAGCAGCACGCCGCCCTGTGCGTGGACGCCGGCCCCATCGAGCTGACGACCCGGTCCGGGTTCAACGACATGGTGCTCGGCCGGTCGTCGCGGACCGGCGCCGTCTCCCTCGACCTCACGGTCAACGACCTGCAGTACGGCTACTACCGGGCCGACGCGCTGGTCGTCTCGACGCCGACCGGCTCCACCGCCTACAACTACGCCGCCGGCGGCCCGATCGTGTCGCCCTCCTCCAACGCGGTGGCCATCACTCCGGTCGCGCCCATGTCCGGGATCAGCAGGCCCGTCGTGCTCGGCGCGGCCGACCAGATCCGCCTCTCCGTGGCGGAGGACAGCGCGCCCATCACCCTCGACATCGACGGGACGCCGGCCGCGGAGCTCGGGCACGGGGACCGGCTCACCTCGACGATGCTCCCCGAGGCCGGGCAGGTCGTCCGGCTGTCGGCGCGCGACCACGCGAGCCGCAGCCGCGTGAAGCTCAGCCTCCTCGACCTGCCCCTCCGCCCCGACCAGCTGCTCGAGCTGATCCCGCCGGAGCTGCGCCGCGACGCGGAGGCCGCGGCCGGGCAGCTCCAGGCGCCCGGCTCGCCCCGCCCCGACTGACCGGGGCCGACCCGCCACCGCCCGGCGTCGCCCCGGCGCGGCCCTGGTTCGGCCCTGGTTCGGCCCTGCCCGCCGGAACGCGCGGTGACCGCCCGGCCACGGGACGGCCCCGCCGCACGGCCGCCGAGGTGGGCGATATGAAATGTCCACGGTTCCCCCCGTAGTGTTCATATGCCGGTTCATAACGCCCCGCCGGGCATGAGCACAGACATGGAGCGTCCCGTCAGTGACCGCAGCGCAGGCCCCGCGCGCCCATGATCCCGACCCGGGGCTCGAGACGCCCCCGGACGGCGACACTAAGCAGGCCGAGGGCCGGACCCGCCTCGGCGGCGAGCGAACGCCGCAGCCGACCGGGCGTCCGGCCGGACGGGACGCGCCAAGCGACTCCGGAGCCCGGCACCCGGCGCTGAACCGGTTCCTGCGCCACCCGGTCACGCTGGTGACGGCGATCACGGCGGCCCTGCACCTGCTGTGGCTCGGCACCCTCGCCAGCAGCGGCGGCGACCTCGCGGCGCAGGACGCCTGGGCCGAGTTCGCGGGCCGCCATCCGGGGTCGGCGTACAACCTCGCCTGGTACGGCGGGATGCACCCGGTCTCCTACAGCGCCGTCTCGCCGTACGTGATGTCGGTCCTCGGCGTCCGCACCACGATGATCATCGCGGGCACGGTCTCGGCGGCGCTGATCACCGTGATCCTGGCGCGCAGCGGGCACGTCCGCCGGCCGCTCTGGCCGTCGCTCGCGGGCGCCCTCGCGCTCGTCTGCAACGCGGTGTCGGGCCGCGTCACGTTCGGCCTCGGCCTGATGTTCGCCATCGCCGCGGCCGCGATCGTCTTCGCCACCCCGCGCGCCCTGCGCGGCAACCGCTGGGCGAAGGCCGCGGCCGCCGGGCCGCTCGCCGGCCTCGCGACCGCCTGCTCCCCCGTGGCCGGGCTCTACATCGGGCTCGTCGCCGCGGCCCTGTTCCTGCAGAAGCGCAGGCCCGCCGCGTACGCCCTCGGGGTCGCGCCCGTCGTCGTGGTCGCGCTGTCCGCCTGGCTCTTCCCCTTCTCGGGCACCCAGCCGATGCCCCTGGGGTCGGCCATCCTGCCGATCGTCTTCGGGGTCGCCGTCATCCTCCTGGTGCCCAAGGAATGGCGGACGGTCCGGATCACGGCGGTGGTGACCTCGGCGACCGTGCTGGTCGCCACGCTGATCACCTCGCAGGTCGGCACGAACATCACCCGCCTCCCGATGCTGTTCACCGGGGTCGCGCTGATCGCCGCGCTGCCGTTCACGGAGCCGCGCTCGCGCAGGTGGTACGCGATCGTGCTGGTGTTCCTCGGGTTCACGACCTGGATCGGCATCAAGACCGTCCAGGACGTCGTCCGGGCCCATCCGGCGGCGGCCTGGACCCGCCGCCTCGCCCCCCTCGTCCACGAGCTGCGCAAGGCGGGGGCCGAGCGCGGGCGGGTCGAGGTCGTGCCGGCCCGCTCCCACCGGGAGGCGTCGGCCCTCGCCCCCTACGTGAACCTCGCGCGGGGCTGGAACCGCCAGGCCGACATCAAGCGCAACCACCTGTTCTACGACGGCACGCTCACGGTGGCCACGTACCACGACTGGCTGAAGCACTGGGCCGTCCACTACGTCGTCCTCCCGGCGGACGCGCCCGACAACGGCGCCGAACGCGAGCGGGAACTGGTCGGCAACGGGCTGCCCTACCTGAAGAAGGTGTGGAGCGACAGCAACTGGCATCTGTACGCCGTCACCGACCCCGCTCCCCTCGCCGAGCCGAACGCGACCGTCGTCCGCGCCGAGCAGAACGAGATGACGCTGAAGGTCGGCGCACCGGGCCGGATCCTCATCCGCATCCCCTACTCGCCCTGGCTGAGCCTGGTCGACGCGGACGGCCACAGCCTCCAGCCTCCCTTCGAGACGGAGGCGTCCAAGCGGATGCGGGAGTACGACGGCAGCCGGCCGCCGCAGTACGTGAACCCCAACGGCTGCCTGGCGCCGACCGAGCCGGACGCCACGGGCGACGCGTGGACGGAGCTCGTCGCTCCGAAGGCCGGCACCTACCGGCTGGCCGCCCCGTACAAGATGCCCCGGGGCACCTCCTGCCCCAAGGAGCTGCGGGGCCCGGCCCTGAGCGGCCCCTAGCCCACCAGGACGATCTTGCCGCGGGCGTGGCGGCTCTCGCTCAGCTCGTGCGCCGCCGCGGCCTCGGCGAGCGGGAACGCCGCCGCGACCGGCACCCGCAGGCGGCCCTCGCGGGCGAGGGCCACCGCGATCGGGAGTCCGTGCACCGCCAGCGGGTCGGCGCCGACGCCCAGGGCCGTGCCGGTCTCGTCGACCGGCGCTCCGTGCGACAGGTGCACGCCGTGGGACGCCGCGGTGAGGTCCGGGGCGATCGTCACCACCCGCGCCGGGTCCCCAGCGATGGCGACGAGGTCGGGCAGCGCCCCTCCGGCGCAGTCGAACACGGCGTCCACCCCGCCTGGGGCGAGCGCGCGGACCCGTCCGGCGAGGCCCGCGCCGTACGTCGCCGGCTCCGCGCCCAGGGAGCGCAGGAACCCGTGGTTGCGCTCGCTCGCCGTACCGATGACGGTGGCACCGCGAGCGACCGCCATCTGCACGGCGATCGTCCCCACCCCGCCGGCCGCGCCCTGCACGAGCAGGGTCTGCCCGGCGCCGACCGCGAGCCGGTCGAGGACCCGGGTGGACGTCTCGACACCGCCGGCGGCGCCGCCCGCCTCCTCCCAGGTCCATGCCGCCGGCTTGGGCGCCCAGGCGGCGAGGACCGCGTACTCCGCGTTGGCGCCGCGCTCCGCCGGGTCGGCCATGCCGAACACCTCGTCGCCGATCTCCACGCCGGTGACGCCCTCGCCGACCTCGTCCACCACCCCGGCGGCGTCGAACCCCGTCCGGTACGGCAGCGCCGTGGGCACCATGTCGCGCATCGCCCCGGAGCGGATCAGCGTCTCCCCCGGTGAGATCCCCGACGCCCGGACGGCGACGCGGATCCGGCCCGGCCCGGCGTGCGGCGCCTCGACCTCGGCGACGTAGAGCACGCTCGGCGGGCCGTACTCGTTGAACTGGACTGCTCTCATGCGGCCGACCGTAACGGAACGCCCCGTCCGGTTCGCCTAAAGTGAGAGCGGTGACGGACGAAGTGGCTCGGAAACTGCGCTCGGACGCCCGCGACAACCGGGAGCGCATCCTCGACGTGGCGCGCGAGGCGTTCGCCGCCGAGGGCCTGGACGTCCCGATCCGCGAGATCGCCCGCCGGGCGCACGTCGGCGCGGCCACCCTCTACCGCCGCTTCCCCACGAAGGAGGCGCTGCTCGCGGCGGCCTTCGCCGATCAGATGGCCGTGTGCATCGCCGTCGTCGAGGAGGGCCTGGCCGCCGACGACCCGTGGGCGGGGTTCCGCACGGTGGTCGAGCGGCTGATGGAGGTCCACGCCCTGGACCGCGGCTTCGCCCACGCGCTCATCTCCCAGTACCCGCGGGTCTTCGACTTCGCCGAGGGGCGCGAACGCACGCTGCGCGGCCTGGCCGAACTCGTGCGGCGGGCGAAGGAGGCGGGCGCGCTGCGCGAGGACATCGTGCTGGAGGACGTCGTGCTGGCCCTGATGGCGAACGAGGGCATCCGGGCCGGGTCGCGGGCGGCGCGCGTCGCGGCCTCGCGGCGCTTCGCGGCCCTCATGATCCAGTCGTTCCGGGCGGACGCGCCCGGCGCGCCGCTCCCGCCCGCCGTCCGGCTGCCCATCGGCGTCGGGGGCCGGGGCACCACACCGTCCCCGCCCGCGTCCCCGTGACGTCCGCCCCCGCGCTCTGAGCCTGACCCAGCGCCTGCGGCGGACGAGACTCCTCGAACTTTCCGGCCGCGAGAGCGCAAGAACGGGAAGACGGCTCCGACCTGTTCGTGAAGGGACGCCTTCGCCTGGCCGCACGCCCGGGCGACCACGAACGGAGATCGAAGATGGACATGCCCCGCCTCGGAGTCACCCTCCAGCACTTCGGACCCCACGCCGGGCCCGACGCCGTCGCCGCCGTCGCGCAGGCCGCCGAACGGCTCGGCTTCCACGCTGTGTCGGTCAGCGACCGGCTCCTCACCCCGGTCGGCCCGCACTGGACCAACGACGCCGGGCTGCCCAAGTCGGCGCCGTGGGACGTTCTGGAGGTGCTGACCTGGGCGGCGGCCCACACCCGGCGGATCCGGCTGACCACCGCGATCCTGAACACGATCTTCCAGCCGCCCGTCGTCGTGGCGCGCCGGCTCGCGACCCTCGACCGGCTGTCCCGGGGCCGCGTGGTCGCGGGCGTCGGGCAGGGCGGCGGGACCCGGCTCGCCCCGTACTACATCCCCGAGGAGTTCACCGCCGCCGGAGTGCCCGCCGGCCGCCGCGGCGCGGGCTTCGCCGAGCACGTCGCCGCCATGCGCGCCTGCTGGGGGCCCGACCCGGTCGAGTTCCACGGCGAGCACTACCGGATCCCGGCCTCCAGGATCGGCCCGAAGCCGTACGGCGACCGCATCCCGGTCCTGTTCGGCGCGATCACCCGCCCCACCGTCGAGCGCGCGGCCCGGATCGGGGACGGCTTCGTCACCACCGCCGTGGACTGGGACGACACCCGCACCCACGTCCGCTGGTACCGCGACGCGGGCGGCACCGGCACCGTCCTCGTCAGCACCTTCCCGGCACCGCCCGGCACCGACGTCTCCACCGCCGACTTCGTCGACACCACGCTGCGCAACCTCGACCGGGCCGCCGAGGCCGGCGCCGACGAGATGCACATCGCCACCAACCTCCTGGACGTCCACCCGCAACGCCAGGCCGATCTGCTCGAGGCCCTCGCCGCCGAGCTGGACCTGCCGGCTTCCTGAGCGCCGGGGCCCGCCGTCCAGGCCGGGTCAGGACTCGGTGACGGCGCGGGTGAAGACGAGGTCGCGGGCCGTCTCCAGGCCCGTGGCCAGGGCCCCGAGGACGACGGCGTCGTCACCGAGGGCCGAGACCTCGACGCGCGGCGCGCCGAGCGGGGTCATCGTTTCGAGGCGGTCCCGCACCGCGCCGAGGAGCACGTCGGCACCGTGTCCGCCGATGCCGCCGCCCAGGACGATCAGGTCGGGGTCGAGGAGCGCGACGACGCTGGCCAGGGCGCGGGCGACGTGCCCGGCCTCGTGCGCGACGGCCTCCGCCGCGAGGGGGTCGCCCGCCCGGGCCTCGTCGAAGACGCGCTTGGCGGTGATCGGCCCGGTCATGCCGAGCCGCCGCGCGGCGGCCGCGATGCCGGGGCCGGACGCGACCGACTCCAGCATCCCGTGCGAGCGGGCCTCCCCCGGGTCGGCCTCGCCGAACGGCAGCCAGGCGATCTCCCCGGCCGCGCCGCGGGCGCCGCGGTGCAGCTCGCCGTTCAGGACGATCCCCATCCCGATGCCGGTGCCGATCGACACGAACGCGAAGTGCGGCACGCCCTCGCCCAGCCCGTAGCCCTGCTCTCCCAGCGCGGCGAGGTCGATGTCGTTCTCGATGGTGCAGGGCGCGGGCAGCCGCCGCGCCAGCCGGCCGGTGACGCCCGGGACGTCCCAGCCGGGCAGGTTGGGCGCCAGGCGGAGGCGCCGGTTCTCGACGTCGTGGACGCCGGGCGTGCCGAGCACGATGGTGGTGACGGCGCCGTCGGCGGCCTTCGCCAGCTCGTCGACGATCCGGCCGATCCGGTCGATGAGCGCGGCCGGTTCGGCGCTCCCGTCGGCGCCGACCGAGCGGACGTCCTCGCGCACCGCGATCTCGCCGGACAGGTCGGCGAGCGCGGCGCGGATCCACTCCCGGCCGACGTCGAGCCCGATCACCCAGCCCGTCTCCGGCCGGATCCCGTACAGCCGGGCGGACCGCCCCGCCCCGCCGGTGCGGCGGCCGATCGCCTTGACCAGCCCGACGCGTTCGAGGTCGGCGAGCGCGAGCGAGATCGTGGGCTTGGACAGGCCGGTCGCGGCGGCGAGCTGCGGGCGCGACACCGGCCCGAGCAGGCGGATCCGCTCGTACACGGCGCGTTCGTTCATGATCCGCAGCACGCTGGTGGTGTTGGCGGTCTCCCGGCTCGGCACGTGTAAAGCCTGACATATCCCGGCACGGCGCACGCGCCGGGCGTTGATTTGTTAGGGAGCCTCCCTTACATTCACAGGTACGTCGAGCGGGGGTGAGACGTCCGGTCACGAGGAAGGGAGAGACCGCGATGACCGCTCCCGCGGGTTCGGGGTTCGAGCGGCGGCTCGGCGTGTTCCAGGCCACCACCGTGAACATGACCCAGATGTGTGGAATCGGCCCGTTCGTCACCATCCCGGCGATGATCTCCACGATGGAGGGCCCGCAGGCGATGTTCGGCTGGCTGGTCGGCGCGCTGATCGTGCTGGCCGACGGCCTGGTCTGGGCCGAGCTCGGCGCGTCCATGCCCGGCGCCGGCGGCACCTACCTCTACCTGCGCGAGGCGTTCCAGTACCGGACCGGGCGGCTGATGCCGTTCCTCTTCGTCTGGTCGGCGGTGCTCTTCATCCCGCTGATCATGTCGACCGGGGTGATCGGGCTCGTGCAGTACGCGGGCTACCTGTGGCCCTCGCTCGTGGACGGCTCCGGCCTGTCGACCGCCGGCCACGTCCTCGCGATCGCCGTCGTCGCGGTCGTCGTCGCCGCGCTGTACCGGAAGATCGGCGACATCGGCCTGCTCACAACGGTCTTCTTCGTCGTGATGCTGGTCTCCGTGCTCGGCGTGATCCTGGCCGCGTTCACCCACTTCCACTCCGACCTGGCGTTCACCTACCCGCACGACGCGGGGTCGAAGTTCTTCCACGGCCTCGGCGCCGGGCTCGTCATCGCCGTGTACGACTACCTCGGCTACAACACGGCGGCCTACCTCGGGGCGGAGGTCCGGCAGCCGGGACGGGTCATCCCCCGGGCGATCATCTTCTCGATCCTCGGCATCATGGCGCTGTACTTCCTGTTCCAGGTCGGCGTCCTCGGCGTGATCCCGTGGGAGAAGACGCAGGAGTCCAGCTCGTTCGCGTCCCTCGTGCTGGAGCGGACGTGGGGCAAGGGCGCGGCGCGGGTCTTCACGGTCGGGATCATCGTCACCGCGTTCGCGTCGGTGTTCGCGGGCCTGCTCGGCGGCTCCCGGGTGCCCTACAACGCGGCCCGCGACAAGCTGTTCCTGCCGTGGTTCGCGCGGATGCACCCGCGCCTGAAGTTCCCGACGTTCGGGCTGTACGCGATGGGCGTCATCACGGCGCTCGGCTCGCTGTTCACCCTGACGGACGTCATCAGCATGCTGACCGCGGTGTTCGTGCTGGTGCAGTCGGTCGCGCAGATCGTCGCCCTCACCGTGCTGCGGCGCCGGCAGCCGAACCTGCCGCGCCCCTACCGGATGTGGCTGTACCCGCTGCCGAGCCTGGTCGCGCTCGCGGGCTGGATCTACATCTACAAGTCGGCGGGCACCAGGCCGATCGTGCTGTCGCTGGTCTGGCTCGCGGCCGGCGTCGTCGCGTACCTGGTCTGGGCCCGGCTGGAGCGGATCTGGCCGTTCGGGCCGAAGGAGATCAGCGAGCCCTTCGCCGAACCCGGCGGCACCGAGCCGCAGGCCGCATGATCCTCGGGATCGACTTCGGGGGGACCAAGGTCGCGCTGGCCACCGCCGACGCGACCGGAGCGCCGCTCCGCCGCGTCCGCCTGGAGACCCGGGCGGAGGGCGGCGCGGAGCAGGTGGTGCGCCGGGCGCTGGACGCGGCGCACCGCCTCGTCGCCGAGACCCCCGGCACGCTGACCGCGGTGGGCGTCTCGACGTTCGGCGTCGTCCGGGACGGGCGGGTGCGGCTGGCGCCCAACGTCCCCGGCTGGGAGGACCTGCCGCTGCCCGACCTGGTCTCCGGCGGCCTCGGCGTGCCCGTGCGCGTCGACAACGACGTGAACGCCGCCACCGCCGCGGAGGCGCGCTGGGGCCGGCTCGCGGGCGTCGGCACCGGCGTCTACGTGAACCTCGGCACCGGCCTCGGCGCCGGGCTCGTCGTCGGCGGGCGCGTCGTGCCGGGCGCGCACGGCGCCGCCGGCGAGATCGGGTACCTGCTGCGGCGTCCCGGCGAGCCCGGGTGCGCGCAGGGCCGCGCGCCGCTGGAGGAGTACGCCTCGGGCAGCGGCCTGGCCGCGCGGGCCTCGGCGCTGCTCGGCGAGCCGGTCACGGCCGCCGGCCTGTTCGCCCGCCGGGACGAGCCGAGGGCGGCCGCGCTGCTGGACGACACGGCGGCGGCGCTCGGCATGGCGGTCGCCAACCTCGCGACCACGCTCGACCCGGAGCGGGTGGTCCTCGGCGGCGGCATGGCCGCCGAGCCGTCCCTGCTCCCCGCGATCCGCGCGACCGTGGCGCGCGCGGTCCCGTTCCCGCCGGAGGTGGTGACGGCCCGCTTCGTCGACGACGCCGCGCTCATCGGCGCCATCGCGCTCGCCGGGGGCGGGGCGTGAATCACCCGCACGGGACCGGTCACGTGCGCGACGCGGCGGGAAGGGTCAGCGGCGGCAGGTTCCAGCCGCCGAGGCCGACGACCGGGGCGGCGCCGCGCAGGTCGGAGGCGCGGTAGCGGGCGGTCAGCGTCTGGGACTGCCCGGGCCACAGCGTGACGTCGTTGTCGCTCCAGCGGATCGGCAGCACCTGGCCGTCGCCGGGCAGCGGACGCCCGCCCGGCGCGCCCCGCCGCACGTCCGCCCTGGTGAAGACGGCCGGCGCCGTCCCGGTCGCCCTGATCGTCACGGTGGTCACGAGGTCGGCGCCGTCGCGGCGGGTGGCGGCCGACGCGCGCACGGCGGCGCGCGGCAGGCCGCGCAGCCCGGTCAGGTCGGCGTACCCGCCCGGCCGGAACGCCGCGCCGCTGCCCTTGCCGAGGGTGTTCTTCCAGTCCACCTCGTCCGGCTTCGTGGACAGCCAGTAGACGTTGCGGCTCACGGTCGCGCCGCGCCGGGTCAGCGTGAGTTCGAGGAAGTAGGTGCGGGAGACGCCCTTCGGCGGCCGCGCGGCGGCCACGGTCCGGACGTCCTGCGCGGCCAGTGCCGGGACGGCGACGCGGGAGGTCCGCCTCACGGTGCCGTCGATGTCGATCAGCCGCACCCGCGCCGTCAGCCCGGCCTGCCTCCCGCCGGTCAGGTTGGCGACCTCGACCGCCCCGGACGCGTAGTCGTACATGACGTGCACCGGCTCGCCCGCCTTCTTCGCGCCGAAGTACACGCCGGGCTGGTCGAAGTCCTGGTTGAAGAGGTTCCACTGCAGCGACGGCCACGCCTTGTTCAGCATCCAGTAGATGACGCCGGTGCTCGGGTTGGCCGGGTCCCTGGAGTTGCCGAGGTAGGCCTCGAACTGCGCCCGGGCGATCTCGTACCCGCCCATCTGCGCGATCCGCTGGTAGGAGGCCATGTCGGACCAGGGCCCGTACCGGTGCCACAGCGGGGTGTTGTACTGCCCCATGCGCGCCATCCGGGTGTAGTCGTTGTAGGGGTACACGTGGAAGAGGTCCCGGCCGGAACGCGGGCCGCGCGCGGTGGCGGGATCCCAGAGCGCGGCCTGGTCGCGCGGGGTCAGGAAGCGGTCGAGCGAGTCCCGCGTCGGGACGGTGTTGCCCGCGCTCGTCTCGGTGTCGAAGCCCCAGGCGCTCCCGGCGTTCGTGTACGACGGGTCGTTCACGTCGGCGGTCTCGCGGCCGTTGCTCCACCAGTAGACCGGCGGCACGTAGCCGTACGGCCCCTCCTTGGCGCCGGACGGGCCCAGCCGCGGCGACGCCTTGTCCTCCGCCGACGCGATCTGCGGCGTGCCCCAGTCGGCGGCCTCGAACGCCGGCACGTACACCGATTCCTTCGCCGCGTCCGGCGCCGCGTCGCTGCCCTGGAAGAAGGCGAACACGCTCGGGTGGTCGCGCAGCCTGCGCGCCACGGCCGCGGCCTGGACGGCGGCGTTCGCTCGGAGTTCCTCGCTCCACCTGGCATAAGGGTCCTCCCAGCGGTCGCAGCACTGCCAGCCGGTCATGGCAAGGACGCCCGCGCGGTCCATCTGCCGGAACATGTCGTCCGGCGGGAAGTTGCCCTCGAAGCGCAGCGCGTTCAGCCCGAGGTCCTTGACGTAGGCGAGCTGGTCGCGGGCGTTCCGGGGCGAGTAGCGCAGGAACATGTCCGGCGACCAGCCGCCGCCGCGGATCACGATCGGCACGCCGTTGACCTCGAACCGCCGGTAGCCGTGCGGCACGTGCGTCCTGCCGGGGACGGCGCGGGTCAGCGACGAGGTGACGGTGCGGATGCCGAAGTCCTCGGCGTACCGGCCGCCCGCGCGCAGGCGCGCGGCGAGGTGGTAGAGCGGCTGGCCACCGAGCTGGTACGGCCACCACACGTCCGGATGGTCGAGGCGCAGGCCGAGCGCGACCGGGCGGGCCGTGCCCGGCGGCAGCGTCACCGCCGTCCTGAACGGCAGCCGCGTCGGGCCCCGGCCGACCGTGCCGGAGAACTCGGCCCGCCGCACGGTTCCGGTGTTGTTGCGCAGCACGGCCTTCACGGTGAGGTCGGACCGGGAGAAGTCCTCGGCGTTGCGCTGCACGACGTGGACGTCCCTCAGCGACACCGGGCCGTCCTGGACGATCTTCGGTGGACGCTCCAGCCCGGTGCCCCGGTCCGGCGCGGCCGGGTTCCAGTCGAGGCGGCTGCCGGTGAGGTAGGTCTTCGCCTTGTTCGGCGCGACGTCGAGCGCGATCGCGTTGGCGCCGTCGCGCGCGTACCGGGTCACGTCGTACTCGAACCGCGAGTAGGAGCCCTGGAGCCGCGAGCGGCCGTCGATCCGGGCGCCGTTCATCCACAGGTCGGCGGTGCCGGAGACGCCGTCCATGATCAGGAAGGTGCGGCCGCCGCGGCGCGGGTGCAGGACCACCTCGTCGCGGTACCACCAGTTCACGGCGAACTGCCCGGTCGGCACCGATGCCAGCCGGTCCGAGTAGAAGACGTCCGGGTACCTGCCGTTCTCCAGCAGGCCCGCCATCAGCGTCTCGGGGCGGCCGATCGGCAGCCAGCCGGACGCCCGGTAGCCCGGCCGGGAGATCCGCGCGCCGTCGCTCCCCGCGACGGCCGAGGACTGGATCCGCCAGCCCCGGACGAGTTCCGAGGCGCCGTCCTCCCCCGCGGGCGCGAGGGCGACGGGCTCGGCGCGCCCCCGTGCGGTGCCGCTCGCGGCGTACGGCGGGGCGGCGCCGGTGAGGATCGCGCAGGCGGCCAGGGCCGCCGCCGGTCGTCCGGGCTTCGACATGGGCGCCTCCGCTGCCGCTGCGTCGTCGTTCGGTCACTCCCTGTGCGATCACCCGATCCGGCCGCCGCCACACCCGGACACGGGGAAAGATCCGGCCCGCCGCAAGGCCGCCCGGCCCCGCCTGCACCTGGCAGATGTACCTCCAGCGGAGTTCTGGTCGGCCTTTCCCCCCGGCAGCAGTCTCAAGTGCATGACGACGGAGACCTCCCGGAGCGCCGCGCGACTTGGAGCGCGGGGCCGGCTCATCCTCATCACGCTGTGCGGCGCGACGTTCATGACCGGCCTGGACTACTCGATCATCACCGTGGCCCTGCCGGAGATCGGCCGGGACCTGGGGTTCTCCGGAGCGTCGGCCCTCCAGTGGGTGGCGACCTCGTGCCTGCTGCCGACGGCCGCGCTGATGCCGCTGTTCGGGCGGGCGTCCGACATGGTCGGCAGGCGGCGGCTGTTCATGACCGGCGTGGCGGGCTTCACCCTGATGTCGCTGGCGGCCGCGCTGGCGCCGAGCCCGGCGACGCTGGTCGCGGCACGCGCCGGGCAGGGCGTCGCGGCGGCCATGATCGGCCCGACCGCGCTCGCGCTGATGACCTCCGCGTTCCCCGAGGGGCCGCGGCGCACCCGGGCCCTCGGTGTGAACGGCGCGCTGCTGTCGCTGGGATTCGTGGTCGGGACGATCGGCGGCGGTCTGATCACCAGCGGGCTGAACTGGCGCTGGACGATGCTCCTCCTCGCCAGCATCGGCTCGCTGGTCCTGCTCGGCGCGCTCACGGTGGTGCGCGAGACGGCCGGACGGAGCCGGACCGGGCTCGACGTCCCCGGCGCGATCCTGGCGAGCGGCGGGCTGTTCGCGCTGGTCTACGGAATCTCCACGGGCGGGGACGCGGGCTGGGGCAGCCTCACGACGCTCACGACCCTGCTGGCGGCAGCGGTCCTGCTCGGTTCCTTCCTCGCCGTCGAGGCGCGGCACGCCGCACCGCTCGTCCCGCCGCGCCTGCTGCGCCGCGCGACGGTCAAGTGGGGCATGTCCGTCGGCCTGGTCACCTTCGGCATGTGCGGCGGCGCGACCCTTCTGCTCAGCATCTACATGCAGGACGTCCTCGGCTACTCGCCCCTGCGGACCGGGCTCGGATTCCTCGGCGAGGGCCTCGCGGCCCTGGCCGGCGGCACCCTCGCCGCCCGGCTGATCAACGCCCGCGGGACGGCCGCGACCATCGCGACCGGCCTCACCGTGCAGGCCGCCGGCACCGCCGCCATGGCGGCCCTGCCCGTGCACGGCGGCCTGGCCGTCCTGCTGGCCACGTCCGCGACGATGGGCTTCGGCCACGTCCTGACCGTGGTGGCCGCCATCACGGCGATCACGTCCGGCCTGGGCCGGGACGACCAGGGCGTCGCGGGCAGCCTCGCCCAGATGCCCACCTTCGTCGGCGCGATCGGCGTCGCCGGGCTCACCGCGATCGCCGCCGCCCGGACCGAGGCGCTCGCCCCGGCCACCACCGAGGTGCGGGCGGCGCTGGGCGGGCTCCACGCCGCGTTCCTGGCGGCCGGCGCGGTCGCGCTGCTCGGCGCGGTCGCGGGCGGCGTCCTGCTCCGCCGGGCCGGCGCCGTCCCGGCCGGCGCGCCCTCCACCGGCGAACCGGCCGAGCGTTCGCCGGCGACCCGACCGGCTGCCGGTCAGTGAGCGGCCGCGGCGACGAGCTCGGCGAGCCGGCGCAACCGCTCCCGCGACGGCGATCCCGGTTCCGCCTGGAACACGGTCACGCCCTGGCCCGCGTCGTCGGGCGTCCGCAGCAGCTCGGCGGTGAGGGTCATGACGCCCACCTCCGGATGCCGGTAACCACGCGAGATGGACGCGCAGTTCGCCACCGGGTGCTCCGTCCACATGGCGCGGAACTCCGGGCTGAGCGCCAGCAGCTCCTCGACCAGGGCGGCGAGCCCCTCGTCGCCGGGGAACCTGCTCAGCGAGCCCTCCAGGTAGGCGATGTCGTCGCGGGCCTTCTGCTCCCAGTCGACATAGAGGCCCCGCGAGAAGCCCGTCTCCAGGAAGTCGACGCGGACGAAGTTCGGCTTCTCCTCGCCGTCGAAGTCGTGGTGCGGGGCCAGGAGCGCGTGCGCCAGGCGGTTCCAGGCGAGGATGTCGCCCCGCCTCCCCACCGCGATGGCGGGCGCCTCGGTGAACGAGTCCACCAGCAGCTCGATGCCCGGACGCAGCCGCTCCGGCCTGACCCGCTCCCGGGCCCGCACCACCCGGGCGAGGCGGTGCAGGTGGGCCAGCTCGTCGCCGTCCAGCCGCAGGACGCGGGCGATGGAGTCGAGCACCTCGTCGGAGACGTTCGGACTCCGCCCCTGCTCCAGCCGCGTGTAGTACCCCACGCTGACCCCGGCGAGCGGCGCCAGCTCCTCCCTGCGCAGCCCGGCCACCCGCCGGTGCTTCACCCCCGGGTTCAACCCCACGTCCTCGGGCCGGAGCCGGGCACGGCGGGACCGGAGGAACTCACCAAGGGCGGAACCGGGATACATGGATCAAAGATTCTCAGAACCGCACCTCCCGGCGAAAGCCGCGCGGGACCCGGTGCGTCGTCAGGGAGCCGGGGTGTGCGCGGCGTTGGCGCGGTCGACCTCGGCCATGTGCTCCTCCGCCCACGCGCGCACGACGGCGAGCGCACCCTCAAGGGACAGGCCCAGGTCGGTGAGCCGGTAGTGGACGCGCGGCGGGACGGTCGGCTCGACCCGCCGGGCGACCAGGCCGTCGCGGGCGAGGCTCTGCAGCGTCGCCGACAGCATCTTCTGGGAGACGCCGGGCATCCGCCGCCGGAGCTCGGCGAAGCGCAGCTCGTCCGGCGCGGCGTCGGCGAGGACCTTGACCGCCATGGACGTCCACTTGGTGCCGATCCGGTCGAGCAGCCGCCGGGTGGGGCAGCCGGGATCGAACAGGTCCCCGCGCGCCCCTTTCGCGGTACCGGCCGGTGAGGAGGTCACCTGAGGTTCACCACCTGTCGCAGAAGTGCCGTCTGGCGGCCCGAATGGGAGCCACTTACGCTCCCCTGGTAACCAATGGTAACCAACCAAGGGAGGCACCATGCCGAACCCGTCGGCCACCGGCGGCCCCGTCCCGGACGTCACGCTGATGCGGGTGGCCGCCAACGGCATCGAGGCCAACGTGGCAGTCGGCGGACATGGGCCGGCCGTCCTGCTGCTCCACGGCTTCCCCCATACCTGGCGGGTGTGGACGGAGGTCGTCCCGGACCTCGTCCGCCGTCACCGGGTCATCGCGCCCGACCTGCGGGGTCTCGGCGGGAGCACCCGGGCGGCGGGCGGGTACGACGCCGCGAGCCTCGCCGACGACGCCGAGGGGATCCTGGACGCGCTCGGAGAGGAGTCCGCGGCGGTGGTCGCCATCGACGCGGGCGTCCCGCCCGCCTTCATGCTCGCCATGCGGCGACCGCACCGCGTGCGGCGGCTCGTGCTCATGGAGGGCACGCTGGGACCGCTGCCCGGCGCCGAGGACTTCTTCGTGGGCGGGCCGCCGTGGTGGTTCGGCTTCCACCGCGTCCCCGACCTCGCCGAGACCGTCCTGGCGGGGCACGAAGCCGACTACATCGGCTGGTTCCTGACGGCCGGGACGCGCGGTCGCGGAGTGCCGCGCGACATCCGGGACGACTTCGTCCGCGCCTACACCGGGCGCGACGCTCTGCGCTGCGCGTTCTCCCACTACCGGGCCGGTCCGACCAGCGCGCGGCAGTTCCTGGACGCCGCCGCCTCGTCCAGGCTCACGATGCCGGCGCTGGCGATCGGCGCGCAGCCGGTCGGCGACGCGCTGGAGCGGCAGCTGCGGCCCCTCGCCGACGACCTGACCGGGCACCTCGTCGGGGACTGCGGCCACATCATCCCGCTCGACCGCCCCCGGGAACTCCTCGCCCTGCTCATGCCGTTCCTGACCGGCGGCGACCCGGCGGATCGGCAGGCCGGCCAGGCCGGGGCGGCGGTGAGCGCGGGCGGGTGTCTAGGATCGGACGCCGATCAGTGATCCGAGGGGGCGGGGGCCGAGGGTGGAACCGACCGGCGCGTTGGCGGAGGACGAGTGGGAGGCGCACCGTCCCGCGGTCTTCGGGGCGGCCTACCGGATCCTCGGCAGCGTGGCGGAGGCCGAGGACGTGACGCAGGAGGTCTGGCTGCGCGCCGCCGGCGCGGACCTGTCCGGCGTGCGGGACCTGCGGGCCTGGCTGGTCACCGTGGCCGCGCGGACGTCCTACAACGTGCTGACGTCGGCGCGCGTCCGGCGCGAGTCCTACGTGGGACCGTGGCTGCCGGAGCCGCTGCTGACCGGGCCCGACGCCGCCGCGCCGGTGCTCATGGACGAGTCGGTGGGCACCGCGATGCTGGTGGTCATGGAGACGCTCACGCCCGCCGAGCGCGTCGCGCTGGTGCTGCACGACGTGTTCGGCTTCCCGTTCGGGCGGATCGCCGAGGTGCTCGGCGGCACGCCCGCCGCCGGCCGCAAGCTCGCGTCCCGGGCGCGGGCCCGGGTTGCGGCGGTCCGGGAGCGGCCGCGGGCGTCCAGGGCCGAGACCGAGCGGGTGCTCAGGGCGTTCAAGGCGGCGGCCGAGTCGGGGGACATGGCCGGGCTCGTCAGGCTGCTGCACCCCGACGCCGTCTACGTCGCGGACGGCGGAGGCAAGGCGACCGCCGCGCGCAGGCCGGTCCGGGGCGCGGAGCGGATCGCCCAGCTCGCGGTCAGGCAGCTGGAGATGCGGCGTCCGGACGCGGTCCGGATCGTCGAGGCCAACGGCCGGCCGGCGCTCGCGACCTACCAGGGCGGCGCGCTGGTCTGGCTCGACACCGTCGAGATCGCCGAGGGGCGGATCACCGCGTTCCGGAGGCTGGCCAATCCGGAGAAGCTCCGGCACGCCGGTCACACCTGACCCCGCCGTCTTGTCTCCCTGCCGACTCCCCGGGAGCCGCCCGGGGCGAGGCTGAGAGAGGACCGGCGATGGCGCACGTTGTGATCATCGGAGGCGGGTTCGCGGGCGTGTGGAGCGCGGCGGGAGCGGCGCTGGCGCGCGCACGGGCGGACATCGAGGCGGACGCCGCCGCGGGCGGGGGCCTGCGCATCACGCTCATCGCGCCGGGCGAGCACCTGGTGCTGCGGCCCCGCCTGTACGAGCCCGAGCCGGAGCTGGCCAAGGTCGAGCTGCGCAGGATCCTCGAGCCGATCGGCGTCGGGCACGTGCGGGCCGCGGTGAGCACGATCGACACCGGCCGCCGCGTGGTGGTGGCCGGCGGTCGCGAGATCGGCTACGACCGCCTGGTGCTGGCGGCGGGCAGCGCGCTCGTCCGGCCGCACGGTCTTCCCGGCGCCGAACGGCTCTTCGACATCGACACGCTGGAGGGCGCCCGGCGCCTCACCGCCCACCTGCGCGGCCGCGAGGGCTACGCCGCCGTGGTCGTCGGCGCCGGGTTCGTCGGCCTGGAGGCCGCGACCGCGCTGGCGGCCCGGGGCCGGGTGCTGCTGGTGGACCGGTCGCCGGTGGTCGGCGACCAGCTCGGCCCCGGCCCGCGTCCGGAGATCGAGGCGGCGCTGGACGGCCTCGGCGTCGAACGCCGGCTCGGGACGACGGTGACGGAGGTCGGCGACGGACGCGCCGTCCTCTCCGACGGGACGGAGGTCGCGGCGGACGCGGTCGTCTGGTCGGCCGGGCTCAGGGCCAGCGACCTCACCCGGCAGATCTCCGGCGACCTCGACGCGCTCGGCCGGGTGCCCGTGGACCGGCGGCTGCGCGCCCTCCCCGAGGTGTTCGCCGCCGGCGACACCGCCGCCGCGCCGTTCGACGCCGGGCACACGGTCATGCAGGCGTGCCAGCACGCGGTGCCGCTCGGCAAGGTCGCCGGGTACAACGCGGCCGCCGACCTGCTCGGCGTTCCGCTCCGCGACTTCACCCCCGGCCCCTACGTCACCTGCCTCGACCTGGGCGGCGCCGGCGCGGTCTTCACCCGGGGCTGGGAGCGGGCGGTGGTGGCCGCGGGCGCCGAGGGCGCGGCCGTCAAGAAGTGGATCAACGACCACATCCACCCGCCGGTCGACGACGCCGAGGAGATCCTCGCCGCCGCCGACCACGTCCGCCTGGACATCCCGTTCTTCCCGCGCGAGGAGGCCGTCCGCGCCGTGTGAGCCCGGTGTCCGGCGTGTGAGCCCGGTGTCCGCCGTGCTCAGAGGCCGAGCGCCGCCGTCACCCGGCCCTCCAGCTCGTCCTCGGTCATGGCGGCGTCGACCTCGATGCCGCAGAGGCCCAGGGCCCTCGTCTCCTCCCGGAGGCGCCCGGTGAACAGCCGGTCGCGTTCGAGCAGGTTGCGCAGGGCCCGCTCCGGGTCGCTGGTCCTCCCGGCGATGGACCACGTCGAGCCCCTGCTCTCGAACGCGGCCCGGCGGAACCCGGGCGTCGGCAGGAGCCAGACGGCCTGGCCGGGCGCGGCGAGCAGCGGCTTCACGAGGTGCGGCAGCAGCCGGAAGCCCTCCACGACCACGCGCGGCTCCGCCGGGAGGCGGAGCAGGTCCTCGACGATCAGCCCGAAGCCCTCGCCGCGGAACCAGTGGAACGTCTCGAGCATGGTCTCCGGAGACCGGCTCAGCCATCGCTCGTCCATGTCCATGGACGCGAACTCGCTCAGGTACGGGCCGTCCCCCGGGGTGGTGCGGCCGGAATGGTCCGCCATCGCGTCATCGGTCGAGTACAACCGGAGACCGTGCCGCGCGGCGATGCGGCGGGCGATGGTCGATTTCCCCGCACCGCTCCCGCCGCCGATCCAGTAGACGTGCCGCAGTGCCCTCACGTCGGTCCCCGACCCCGTCTTCGCCTCAGTCGTCGAACTCGAAGCCGGTGGACTCGGCCGACGCCACCAGCTTCCGCATCCGGCCGGCGTCCGCGGCCACGGCGCTCAGGAGCCCGCCCAGTTCCTCCAGCGCCGTCCGGTCGGCGCCGCACGCGCAGAACATGCCGCCTTCCGGGTCGTACGAGAAACGCCCTTCGAGGCCCTTCGCCTCCGTGCCGACCAGGAACCGAGCGACGCCTTCCCAGAAATAGCCGTTCGGCTCGTGGCCGAGTTCCTCGACGACTCCGTCGACCTGGGTCGTTCCCGCGTCCAGCAGCAGCGAGTACGACCCGGGCCTGGTCTCCACCAATGTCAGCGGCGTCATCGGCGGAGCATGGCACGCCCCGAAGCGGGGCGGCAACCTCGATGGCGGGACGCCGCCCGTCCGCCCGCCCGGCCGCGCGACCGGCGGCCTTCCGGGGTTCTCAGCCGGCGCCGCCGAGGACCTCGCGCAGCCTGCGCGCGAACGCCTCGGGCTGCCCGGCGTGACCGTACTCGTCGCCCAGGAAGCCGCCGTGGTGGCTCGGGAACACCGCCGCGCGCCGGCCGAGCAGTCCGGCCGCCGCCTCCGAGGTGCGTCCGGTCAAGGTGTCCCCCGTCTCCTCCCCCACCGCGATCACGATCCGCGCGGGCGCCGCGGTCAGCGCCTCGACGTCGGGCCGGTACCCGCTGACCGCCCACGACCGGTCGGAGAGCAGGGGGTCGGCGCGGGAGCCGTCGTCCTCGCTCGGCAGCCCGTACTGCGCGGGGTCGGGCGCGGGCCGGTCGAAGTAGGCGTCGGTGAACTCGCCCTGCCACGAGGTCATCGCGATGAAGGCCGCCATGCCGGCGCCCAGGCCCTTGGCCTCGTAGACGTCCCGGACGGCGGCCCGCGCGCGCTCGGCGGCCGGGGCGTCGGGCAGTACGGGGATGAGCGGCGGCTCGTGCGCCACCAGGGTGGTCACGTCATCGGGGTGGGCGGCCACGAGGGCGAGCGCGGTCACCGCGCCGCCGCTGCTGGCGAACATCTCGACCGGGCCCGCGCCGAGCGCCTCGACGAGGGCGTGCACGTCCTCGGCCTGGACCTCGGGCACGTGGTCGTTCCGGCCGTCCTTGCGGGTGCTGCGGCCGAGGCCGCGCGGGTCGTAGGTGATCACCGTGCGGTCGGGGAAGTGCGACGCCAGCGTGGCGAAACCGACGGCGTCCATGGGCTGGCCGATCATGACCAGCGGCGGGCGGCCGTCCGCGGGCGGCAGCGGCCCGCGCACGTCGTAGACGAGGTCGGCTTCAGGGGTCGTGAGTGTCCGTGTGTCCATGCCGGTGTCGACCTCCGGGAGGCCGGGAACTCATCGCTCCGGACGCGCTACTTCGGCGGGTTGGTCGCCAGCCAGTTGGTGTACTTGACGGTGCCGAGGGCCGCGCCGTCGGCGGGCACGAGGTCCGGCTCCCGCATCACGCCGCCGTAGTAGGGCGCGTCGGGGTCGGTGACGACCTCGCGCCGGTCGCCCCATGCCGCCAGGGCGGTGCGGAAGAACCCGTCCATCCGGAAGCGCTCGGGCCCGGCGATCTCGACCCGTCCGTTCGTCGGCGACCCCACCGCGGCCTTGCAGACCGCCTCCGCGACCTCCTCGCCGGCGATGGGCTGGAACAGCACCGAGGGCATCCGGACCGTGTCGCCGTCCGTGGCGGCGTCGGCGATCCGGGGGGCGAACTCGAAGAACTGCGTGGCGTGCACGAGCGAGAACGGGATCCCCGATTCCTCGATCAGCCTCTCCTGGGCGAGCTTCGCCCGGAAGTAGCCGATGTCCGGCCGCTCCTCGGTGCCCACCACCGACAGCGCGACGTGATGCCCCACCCCGGCCTTCTTCTCCGCCGCCAGCAGGTTCCCCGTCGAGGTCCGGAAGAAGTCCAGCACCGCCGCGTCCTCGAACGACGGGGAGTTCGACACGTCGACCACCACGTCCGCGCCGGCCAGCGCCTCGTCCAGCCCCGCGCCGGTGAGCGTGTCGACGCCCGTGTTCGGCGACGCGGGGACCGCCTCGTGCCCGTGCTCGCCGAGCCTCGCCACGACCTTCGAGCCGATCAGGCCGGTGCCGCCGATGACCACGATCCTCATGCCAGGCTTCCCTTCCGTTTCCGGGGACGTTCGTCGCCGCCTGACAACCAGCTAAGACGGGGCTTCGTCCGGGCCACGAAAGCTCCGTCAAAAGATCCCCGAAATACTTCGTATGGAGACGCCGCCGATCCGGGGCGCACGCGGGGCGGCGGACGCTCACCGGTACGGAGCCGGAGTCGCGGCGGAACGGACCGGGGCGTCAGGCGGACGGTGTGGTCGCGCCGGAACCGTGCCACTCGCGGTCGAGCATCGACATCTCGATGGACGACCACCAGGCGCCGTCCACCTCGATGACCTCCCGGGACACGCCCTCCCGGACGAAACCCAGCCGCTCGTAGAGGGCGACGGCCGTGCTGTTGTGGGCGAAGACCCCCAGGCCGAGCCTGTGCACGCCCATGTCGTCGAACGCCACCCGCTGGACGGCCCCGACCAGCGCGGCCCCGATGCCGCGGCCGCGCCGGCCGGGGTGGACCAGGACGCGCCCGAGCCGGGCCGTCCGGCCCTGCGGGTCGACGGTCAGCGACGCGTGCGCGACCGGTTCGGCGAGGTTCTCCTCGTCGGTGAACGTCCAGATCCTGAGCCCGGGCCCGGCCTTGGCCGAGTACCGGGCGAGCTGCTCCCGGTCGAGCGGCCAGGTGAACCCGGTGGGGCCCGACCACATCACCAGGGCGGCCGGGCCGTCGACCCAGGAGACCAGCGCGGGGGCATCGGCCTCGTCGAAGTCGCGCATACCGATCACGGCTCCAGCTAAGCAGGAGGCCAGCACGTCATCAATGCGGACTCCGGCCGTGGTCCGCACGCCCCGCACGCGTGCAGGCCACGGGCTCACTCCGGCGCGACGACCTTCAGCGTGGGCCTGCCGGACACGATGTCGTCCGCCAGGGGCATCACCACGGCGGCGATCTCGGCGATGGTCGCCTCCGGAACGCCGGCCGCGGCGAGCGAGGCCACCAGGTGCTCGGCGACCCGGTCGAAGTGGCGGCGGTCGATCCCGAGGCCGCGGTGGACGTCCTTCATCGTCCCGCCCCGGTAGACGGCCGGGCCGCCGAGCGCCTGCGCGAAGAACTCGACCTGGCGGCCTTTCAGCTTGCCGAGGTTCATGCCGGCGAAGAAGGTCTTCAGCGTGCCGTCGGCGAGGATGCGGTCGTAGAGGTCGTCCACCACGGCCGTCAGGGCCTCCTCGCCGCCGATCGACTCGTAAATGCTCATTTCGCCTCCGTCGTGGTCGACTGACCTGGATGTTCGAGCCGCGCGCCTTCGGGCGCGGGGTCGTCGCTCCGCAGTCCCTGCGTCTCGTCCCGCAGGATGCGCGCCGACCTGCCGATCGATCGCGCGAGGTTCGGGAGCCGTGTCGATCCGAGCAGGACCAGCACCACGGCCAGCACGATGAGGATCTCGCTCGTTCCGAAGGTGCCCATGGCCGTCCCGTCAGCCGCCGGTCGAGGGCGACGGTCGGGGCGGCGCGGGCGTGTTCTGCTGCTTCCCGTCGGGGTCGGTCATGCTCTCGTTCGCGGCGCCGACGGAGGTCACGTCGGTGACCTTCCATCTGCCGTGGCTGCGGGCGAGCTTCACCGCCTTCCCGGTCTCCTGCGCCGCGGCGGGGTCCGCGTCCTTCTCTTCGGCCGCGGCGGGCGAGCGGATGTCCTCGGTGGTCTCGGTCTTCACTGATCCTCCATTCATCGGCGGATGCCGGATCGGCGGCGCGCGAGACGATGACCAGCGAGGCCAGCAGCGTCGAGATCAGGCTGGACGCCCACAGCCGCGGCGTGACCAGCCGGTGCACGGGGTTGACCGCCATGGTCTCCATGGCCGCCGGCTCGTCGCGGATGCGGCGGGCGCCCATGTCGGCGGTCATCGCCGATCCGCCCGCGCCCGCGATGATCAGCGCGGCGGCGATCGGCGCGACCTCGCGCACCAGCCCGACGACGACCGCCCCGCCGGTCGCCGACTGGGCGCCGAGCTGGGCGGCCAGCTGTCCCACCTGCAGCGCCACGGTCGCGCCCAGCGGCAGCGACACCAGGATCACCGGCAGGCTCGTCACGCGCGCCAGGAACCAGGCCTGCTCGGCGAACTCCCAGAACCAGCGGCGCACGTCCCAGGTGCGCCGCAGCCCCTCCAGGGACGATGACGAACAGCTCGCCGACCTCGCTGAGGAGCCCGTGGACGCGGGCGGGCAGGTAGGCGACGGCCACGCTGATCACCTCCTCGGTCGTCGTCGGGCACCGACACCGTAGAGCACTGATTGGCGGAGCGCCAATAGTAACCATCAGGGCGCCAATAGATCCCCGGCCGCCCCGCCCCGCGGCCATCCCCCGGCCATCTCGAAGCCATCTCGCCAACAACTATTGGCGGGACGCCAATAACGGTCTAGTGTTCCGGGTGGCTCACCGGAAACCAGGGTGTGTCCCTTGCCGCGGCGGCCGTCCGGACCGCGCTTCGCACGACCCCGCGGCGGGCCGCCGGCTTCCCGCGTGCCGGAGGCGGGCCGCGACGATGCGTCACCGCGTGTCAGGAAGGTGTCTGGCCCCCGAGGAGGAGCGAAGGCATGGAGAAACCCAGCAGGCGCAGCGTGCTGATGGCCGGCGGAACGCTCGGCGCGCTCGGCGCGCTGACCGTCGCGACGCCCGCGCGAGCGAACTCACTGTGGACGTGGTCGCCCAAGGGCTCGGTCGTCGGCCGCGGCGAGGGCGCCGACCCCAAGTGGGTGTGGGACGAGGAGGCCGACCCCCTGGTCGCCTCGCTGCTCGAACGCGGCGACGTCCCCAAGGTCAACGATCTGCTCAAGACGTGGACGAAGAACGGCCAGGCGCTGCCGAGCGGGCTGCCGGCGGACGTGCGGGACTTCGTGGAACGTGCCCGCCGGCTGCCCTCGTGGACCGACCAGGACAAGCTCGCGAAGGCGTTCGAGTTCAACCAGAAGCGCGGGCTCTACCTCGGCGTCACCTACGGGTTCGCCAGCGGGATGATGAGCACGGCCATCCCCCACGAGGCGCGCGCGGTCTACTACTCCAAGGGCGGCGCGGACATGCGCGACCGCATCACCAAGACCGCCAAGCTCGGCTACGACATCGGCACCGAGAAGGCCTTCCAGCCCGACGGCGAGATGATCGTGACCTGCGTGAAGACGCGGCTGGCCCACGCGGGCGTGCGCAACCTGCTGCCCAAGTCCCCGTACTGGACCAAGGTCGCCGACGAGAAGATCCCGATCAGCCAGGCCGACATGATGGTCACCTGGCACAGCCTGCCCACGACGGTCATGAAGCAGTTCGCCAAGTGGAAGGTGGCGATCCCGGACGACGAGTCCGCGGCCTTCCTGCACTCCTGGCAGCTCGCCGCGCACATGCTGGGCATCAAGGACGAGTACATCCCGAAGTCGTGGGACGAGGCGAACTCCCAGGCCGCCCAGGTGCTCGACCCGATCCTGGCGCCCACCGACGAGGGCATCAAGCTCGCCGACATCCTGCTGAACCTCGCCGCCTTCATCGACGGCGGCATCCTCACCAAGCACATCCTCGGCGCGCTCACCCGCTACGTGCTCGGCGACGAGATCGCGACCTGGCTGAAGATCCCGAAGGAACCGGTGTGGGACCCGGTGTTCGAGAACCTCTGGCCGCCGTTCGTCGCCGTCCGCGAGGGCATCCTCGACATCACCAAGGCGCCCAAGGAGCTGCGGGAGTTCTACTGGGTGTTCGACGAGATCATCCGGCAGGGCGTCCTGCTCGTGCTGTCCGGGGCCGACTACCCGATCAGCATCCAGATCCCGACGACCAACAACCCCAACTACTGACCGGCTCCTCCGGCCACGTCCCCGGCGCGACGTGGCCGGAGGCCGGCCCCGCCGCGCGTTTCCGCACGCCGGTACAGTGCCGCCATGGCGACTGAGAGGCTGCGCCCTCTGGAGGACGAGGCCTGGCGGGGCTTCCTGCTCACCCATGACCGGATCTGGCGTTCGATCCAGGACGGGCTCGCGCCCCTGAACGTGAGCATGTCCGAGTACAGCGTGCTCGCGCTGGTCGGCGAGGCCGGCCCGCAGGGCATGCGGATGTCCGAGCTGGCCGAGCGCCGGCTGATGTCCTCCGGCGGGTTCACCCGCCTCGCCGACCGCCTGGAGCGGCGCGGGCTCATCGAGCGGCGCCGCTCGGCAGCCGACGGCCGCGGTTTCGAGGTCACCCTGACGGACGAGGGCCGCGCCCTGCTGCGCAAGGCCTGGCGGCAGCAGTACGGCGACCTCCGCAGGCTCTTCCTCGACCGGCTCGACGACGAGGACCTCCGTCACCTCGCCCGCATCTGGAGCCGGCTCGCCGCCGAGCCGCAGTAGTCCCCTCCGACCGGCCGGGCGCCCGGCGTCCCCTTCCCGTACGGCCGCGGCTTCGCGCCGCGGAATATTTGCCTGTGCAGATAACTTATGCCGGGCGTGGCGGGACGGGCCCGCCGGAGGAGAGGGGACGGCGATGACGTTCGAGATCGGGATCATGACCTTCGGCGAGGTCACGGAGGACCCCGTCACGGGGCGGACGCCGTCGCCCCGGCGGCGCGTGCGCGAGACGATCGAGCAGGCGAAGGTCGCCGACCAGGCGGGCCTCGACGTGTTCGGCGTCGGCGAGCACCACCGCTCCGACTTCGTCGGGTCGGCGCCGGCGATCCTGCTCGCGGCCGCGGCGGAGGCGACCGAGCGCATCCGGCTGACGAGCGCGGTCACCGTGCTCGGCTCGGAGGACCCGGTCCGGGTCTGGGAGCAGTTCGCGACGATCGACCTGCTGTCGCACGGCCGGGCCGAGATCATCGCGGGCCGCGGCTCCTACACCGAGTCCTTCCCGCTGTTCGGCCACGACCTGCGGGACTACGGAGAGCTCTTCCGCGAGAAGCTCGACCTGCTGCTCCGGATCCGGGAGCGGAACCCGCTCACCTGGCAGGGGCGCTTCCGCGCCCCGCTCGTCGACGCCGACATCGCGCCCCGCGCCGACGGCGGCACCCTCCCGATCTGGGTGGGCGTCGGCGGATCGACGGCGTCCGCTATCAGCACCGGCAGGCTCGGCCTGCCGATGGCGCTGGCCCTGCTGCTGGGCCCGCTGACCTACCACGAGCGGACGGTCGAGTTCTACCGCGCGGCCGCCGAGGAGGCGGGGCACGACGCCCGCGCCCTTCCGATCAGCATCAACGCCCACGGGTACGTGGGGCGCACCAGCCGGCAGGCGAGGGACGTGATGTACCCGTACTTCGCGAAGGGGATGATGGAGAACAACCATCAGCGGGGCCGGGGACTCCTGCTGCCGCGGGCCGCGTTCGACGCGCAGGCGGCGCCCGGAGCCGGGCTGCTGGTGGGCAGCCCGCAGGAGGTCATCGACAAGCTGCTCGCCTACCACGAGCTGTACGGCCTGAACCGGGCCGTCATCCAGATGGGCTTCGGCGGGATGCCGCAGAAGGAGCACCTCGAAGCGATCGAGCGGCTCGGCACGGAGGTGGCGCCCGTCGTGCGCCGCGAGGTCGCCGCCCGCGAGAGCGAGCCCGCCGGTCCTTCCGGCCGGCCCGGGCACGGTGGGAAGGGTGAAGCCGCATGACCGGCATGCTCGGCGCAGGGCAGGACGCGCACACCACGGACGCGGCGCTGCGCGTCGTGGTCGTCAACGGCAGCCCGAACGCGCGGTCCAAGACCATGGGTCTCGTCGCCGCCGTCCTCGACACGTTGAAGGGGATGCTCCCCATCGAGACGTCCCAGGTCGACGTGTACCACCTGGGGCCGGGCTTCACCGGGGCCATCGAGCGCGACGATGTCACGCCCGAGGTGGAGGCCGCGCTCCGGCTCGCCGAAGGGGCCGACCTCCTGATCGCGGCGGCGCCGGTGTACCGGGGCTCCTATCCCGGCATGTTCAAGCACTTCTTCGATCTCGTCGACCAGTACGCGCTCGCCAACAAGCCCGTCCTGCTGGCGGCGACCGGCGGAGGCGACCACCACGCGCTCGTCCTGGAGCACGCCATGCGGCCGCTCTTCGCCTTCTTCCAGGCGCTGACCGTACCGGTGGCGGTCTTCGCGTCCTCGGGGGCCTTCGACGGCGTCACGCTGCTCGACCCCCGCGTCTACGGCCGGATCGAGACGGGCCTCGCCGACGTGGCGGACCTTCTCCGATCCCGGGCGACCGGCACGCGAACGCCGGCGGGCGCCTGATCCGCGAAGACGGCGGTGAGCGATGGGATCCGGGGGCGTCGCTCACCGTCTCCACCGCCGGCGCCGCCCGGCCCGAACGCCCGGCCCCGAACGCCCGGTCAGCCCCGATCGCGGCCGGTCATCCTGTCGAGCATCCGGTCGGCCACGCCGACGACCGGGGCGGTCGCCTTCAGGAGCCCCGGCTTCGGAGGCGTGTTGGAGTGCGGGCGCGTCGGCGCGAGCCGTTTGGCGGCCTGGAGCCTGCCGCCGAGCCCGGTCGCCTGCTCCGCGGTGATGACCCCGCGCAGGCGCGGCCACACCTGCTCCTCCTCGAAGTCGATGTGCTCGCGAGCACCGGCGATGAAGTCCGACAGCAGCCCCTCGAACCGGTCCTGCAGCGGATGCACGGCGATGAGGTCGTCGAGTTCCTGCTTGCCGGACTGCTCCTGCACGATGGCGTGGTCGGCGAGCGCGTCCCCGTCCGGGACGTGCTCGCGGACGGTGGGCCAGAAGTACTCCTCCTCGACCGCCTCGTGCATGGACTCCGCGGTGATGAGCTTCTGCAGCAGGGTGCGGCGCCGCTCCAGCGCGTTCTCGCTCGCGCCGGTCGCCGCGGTGGGCCCGGCCTCCAGCTCGTCCAGCATCCGCTTGACCTCGGTGTGGTCGCGTCCCAGCACCTCGAACACGTCTGCCATCTGTCCTCCTCTGCCGGCGGACGGCTCGCGGGCGGTCAGCCGTGGTCGCGGGCGTTGCGGATCATGTCGCGGACGCGGTCGACGACCGCGGCCATGGGACCGGCCAGCATGTTCTTGGACGCCGACTCCACCCCCGGGTGCGGGTGGGTGGGCGCGATGGCCTGGGCGGCGCGGACGGCGGCGGCGAAGCCCCTGAGCTGGGTGGGGTTGAACTGGTCGCGGAGCCGGTCGAACTCGTAGCGCTCCTCGGCGCGGGCGTGGGTGAGCACGTCCATGCGGAGCTTGTCGACGGACTTGAGGAACCGCGGGTCGTCGATGTCCATGCCGTCCAGCTCCGACAGCAGCTCCTTGGCCTCGCGCTCCTCCGCCAGCCGGTCGTCCACGATGCCGTCGCCGCCGGGCAGCCGCCGCGCGGCCGGGTGGATGATCTCCTCCTCGGCGGTCTCGTGGATCGCCAGCAGCCGCACCAGTTGCCGGAAGGCGTCCTCGCGCTCCCGCCCGTCGGAGTGCATCACCTCGTCGAACAGGTCGCGGATCCGGGCGTGCTGGGCGCGCAGCAGGTCGACGACGTCCTCGCTGGTCCGCGCGTCGGTCGGTGTGGTCTGCATGAACCCTTCCCTCGTGTGGATGTGCACCGCGGGCCGGAGCCGGCGGTGAGCGACGCGGCGTCCCGTACCCGGGGGCGGCGGGGTTAAGCGCGGCGGGTCCGGGGCGCGCCGCCGGCCCGTCGGCAAAGATCTCGCAATCGGATTCCGGCGCGCGTGCAGAACGGGCCCGCCCGGGTAGGCGCAGCAAGCATCGTCATGATCCGGTCTCATAAGGAGGGGTGAGCCCCGGTGGCCTTCAACCCGCTCGAACACCGCGGTATCCCGCTGGAGGACCAGCTGCGCAACTGGGCGCAGCTGGACGTCGCCCCCATCGACCCCGACGAGTCCGATCCCTACACCAAGTGCCGCATCATCACGATGAACGGCATCGAGGTGGAGGCGATCATGTTCAGCCACCACTTCGCCCGCGTGTGCCCGGACCCGGAGGTCAAGCAGGAGCTCGCCCGCGTCCGCTACATCGAGGCGCAGCAGCAGAAGGTCGTCAACTGGCTGCTGCCCGGCCAGGCGTCGATCCTGGAGACCACCATCAGCTACGAGCAGGTCGCGGTCGACCTGACCGGCTGGGTCGCCCGCATGGAGCCCGACCCCTACCTCAAGCAGGCGTACGAGTTCGGCCTGCTGGAGGACTTCGACCACCTGTACCGGTACGCCAACCTGTACGAGATCATCGAGCACCGCAAGGCCGAGAAGATCGTCGACCAGCTCACCGAGGTCATGCCCGGCCGCCCCGGCTACCTGCAGCACCGCGACCCGATGGACAACGTCCGCGAGCCCTACGACAAGGCCACCGCCGCGCCGCTGTCCAAGCTCCACGCCCTGACGATCATGTCGGCCGAGCAGCAGACGATGAACTTCTACATGAACGTCGGCCCCATGTACATGGAGCCGATCGCCCGCCAGCTCTACCAGGAGATCGGGCTCGTGGAGGAGGAGCACGTCACCCACTACGAGTCGCTGGTCGACCCGGGCGAGTCCTGGTGGGAGCGCCTCGTGAACCACGAGTACCACGAGTGCTACCTGTACTACTCGTTCATGCAGACCGAGACCGACCCGCGCGTCAAGGGCATCTGGGAGCTGCACCTGAACATGGAGCTGGAGCACCTGCGGATCGCCTGCGACATGATGCGCCGCCACGACGGCCGCGACCCCGAGAGCGTCCTGGCTTCCGCGCTGCCCGAACCGGTCACCTTCGAGCCCAACAAGCAGCTCGTCCGGCACCTGCTCGGCACCCAGATCGACTGCACGACCCTCGGCACCGGCTACGTCCAGGACATGCACGAGCGGTTCGAGAGGATGCAGGACAGGATCAACGCCGAGCGGCCCCCGCAGGAGCGCGTCATCGACGAGCACCGCGACAAGTTCGGCGACGAGTACCGCGTCGTCACCGACGGCCCGCACCCCGTCGAGCGCCTCCGCGACAAGCCCCGGTCGTAACAGGCGCCTCACCGGCTCCCCGCGCCCCCCATGTTTGGCGGGCAGGTGGGGGGTAGCCGGGAGGGATGAGGCTCATGAGGCCGCCGGGGGTCTACGCTCCCCAAGGCGATACCTTCCTGCTCGTCGAGGTTCTACGGAAGGCTCCGCTGTTGAAGGGGGCCCGCGTCCTGGACGTGTGCACGGGGACCGGCGCGCTCGCGCTCGCCGCCGCCAGGGCGGGTGCGGGCCGGGTGACGGCGGTGGACGTGTCCACGCGAGCCGTGCTGGCCGCCCGGGCCAACGCCCGGTTGAACCGGCTGCCGATCAGGGTCCTGCGGGGCGACCTGTTCGGCCCGGTGGCCGGCCAGGCGTTCGACATGATCGTGACGAACCCGCCGTACGTGCCGAGCGGGTCCGCGACGGCGGGGCGCGCGGCCCGCTGGTGGAACGGGGGCCCGGACGGCCGGGCGCTGATCGACCGGATCTGCGAGCGGGCGCCCCGCCAGCTCCGCCGCGGCGGCACGCTGCTGATCGTGCAGTCGGCCGTCTCCGGGGTCCAGGCGACGCTGGACGCGCTGCGGGCCCAGGGAATGACGGCGTCGGTCGCCGCACGGCGCACCCAGCCGTACGGCCCGGTGCTGCGGGCGCGGGCCGCCGAGCTGGAGGCCGCGGGGCTGGCCCGGCCCGGCGGCCGCTCCGAGGAACTGGTGGTGGTCCGTGCCGACCGGAACTGACCGCCCCGCGCCCCGCCGGGTCCGGCTGGACCCGGACGGGCCCGTGCTGGTGGAGGGCCCCGTCGAGGTCGAGCTGCCGGACGGCACGACCGTGTCGTCCGACCGGTTCATGGTCGCGCTGTGCGCGTGCCGCCGGAGCCGCCGCTACCCGTTCTGCGACACCAGCCACCGCCGCAAGCCCCGCCGCAGGCCCCCCGCGCCGAGCTAGGCCGTCCGGCTCCGTCCGGCTCCGTCCGGCTCCGTCCGGCTCCGTCCGGCTTGTTCGGGCCGGACGGAGCCGTTGAGGAGCGGCGAGACGGAGCCGGTCAGACGGAGCCGGCGGGGAGCGCCTGGAGGAGCGAGGTGCGGCCCGCGCGCCACGACGCCAGCAGGTGCTCGCCGAACCGGCCCTCCAGGAACTCGGTGGCGCGGACGCCGAACACCACGTCACCGGCGAGGTCGGGCTCCCGGGCCAGCAGGTCGCCGAGGACGTCGTGCCGGAGCACCTGCTCGTGCACGGCGTCGGCCTCGATGTGCTCGGTGTGGAAGCGCACGCAGCGCGGGCCCGCGCCGAGGCGCTCCAGCGCGGCGGCCATCCGGCGCGCGGCGGGCGCCGTGGTGATCTCGGCGGCGGCGAAGTGCCCGGCCATCGCGCCGCGCAGCGAGCGGTGCAGGCCGAACAGCGACATCATGTTGACGATCGCGAGCATCCGCGCCGGGACCAGGTCCAGGTAACGGCCGTAGGACGGGTCGAGGCCGAGGTCCTCCATGAGGTCGGCGAACAGCGCGGAGTGCATGTCCTCGCCGCGGCCGCCGCCGAACTCGTCGAACTCCACCGCGACCAGCGCCGCCTTCGCCCGGCCCCGCAGCCGGGGGATCAGCCAGGCGTGGGGGTCGGCCTCCTTGAGGTGGTAGGCGGAGCGGTGCACGGCGTGTTCGCGCACCTGCCACCACTCCCCCTCGTCCCGCAGGTGGTGCGAGACGCCGTACGCGTCGGCCGGCTCGGCGAGCACCTCGGCGAGGGCGCCCTCCACGTCGTCACCGGAGCCGGTCTCCGCGCGGAGGCCCTCCAGGAAGCGGCACTCGAGCTCACCGCGGAGGGCGAGCAGCGCGGGCGCCCACTCCCAGCCGTCGTCGACCCCGCCGAAACCGCGGTAGTGCAGCTCGTAGCAGACGTACAGGGCCAGGTGCAGGTCCTCGCCGAAGGGATCGGGGGCGTCCCGGCGGGCCGCGGCGCGGGCGGCGTCCAGCATCGGTGCCGGCTCCGCGGGCTCCAGGCGGGAGAGCGCGGCCAGCACCGCCTCCGACAGCGCACCGCGCGCCGCGGGCAGCGGCGGCCGCGCGCCGATCCGGGACGGGCTCGTCGCAACGGTCGTCATGACCCTCCTCGTGCCTTCCCGGCTGCTCACCGGAGCGTCTCGGGCGATGGGCCTGCGGTACCCGCTCCGATCCCATCCATTCGGCCGTCGGCGTCCACTTCGTCCCCGTTCGCGGAGGTGGGGTGCGGAGACGTCCTGCGGGCGAGCGCCTCGACCACCGCGCGCATGCCTCCGGCCGCCGCCCGGCGCTGGTGGTCGGCGCCCGTCCCCTCGCGCAGGACGCGTCCGAGCAGCGTCCGCGTCCGGTCGAGGTCGCCGGTCTCCTCCAGGGCGGGCGCCACGTGGTCGAGGAGCGCGGCGGCCAGCCGTGCGGCCGGGACGCGCCGCTCCCCGACCGGATCGACGCCGTCGCCCGCCAGCCCGTAGCGGGCCGCCGCCCAGACGGCGGCCGCCCCGACCTGGTCGTTCGGCACCCGGGACGCGGTCCGCCCCGCCGCCAGCTCCGCCAGCGCGGTCCGCACCAGCCCCCGGGTGAGGGCGGCCTGCAGCAGCGCCTCCTCGGCGGTCGGCACGGCGTCGGCCGCGCGGACCTCGACCGTCGGCAGGTGCGGGGAGGGCCGCGCCAGCCAGAACGACATGGCGGGGTCCACGACCACCCCACATTCGGCGAGCCGGGCCGTCTCCCGGTCGTGGTCCTCGGCGGACGGGAACCAGGGCGGCAGCCCGGCCCCCGGGAACCGGGCCTGCTGGAGCATCCGCCAGCTCGCATAGCCGGTGTCGGCGCCACCCGCGTGCGGCGAGTTCGCCGACACGGCCAGCAGGGTCGGGAGCCAGGGGCGCAGGTGGTTGACGACGGCGACCGCGGTGTCCCGATCGGCGACGCCGACGTGCACGTGGCAGCCGGACACCTCGTAGTCGCGCACCACGCCCGCGTACAGGTCGCGGATCCGGGCGAACCGCTCCCCCTCCGAGGCCGGCGGCAGGGGGCCGGGCAAGGGCGCCGTCCCCGAGGAGATCAGCAGCGCGCCCTCCCGCCGCGCGGACGCGGCGAGCTCGCTGCGGGCGGCCGCGAGCCGCCGCCCCAGCGTCGGCAGATCCGTGCACACCGCGGACGCCGCCTCGACCTGCGTACCGAGGAGTTCGAGGTGGAACTGCGCGCCGGAGGGCATAGGCAGGCTCCGTGTGCGCGCGAGCACGGCGTCGGCGCGGGCCGTCGTCTCGCCGCTCACAGGGTCGGTGAGCAGGAACTCCTCCTCGACGCCGACCGTCAGCCCCGGCTCCTCACTGATCGCGGTCGGTCGCATGGCGGGGGCCCCTCCCGGTTCCGGCCCGAGCGGCGTGCCCGCTCCGGTGCGCGTCAGTGTTCGAGGCCGTACAGGACCGCGGCGGTGACCGCGCCGTAGGCGGCGTGCGGGACCAGGTCGCTGATCCAGGACGACACCGGCCAGGTGCGCGGATCGGTGATGCCCAGCGCGGTCATCGGGCCGCTGCTGCCGAGCATGGCCGTGGCGGTGGCCAGCGCGGCGGTCGCGGCCCGGCCCGGCCGCCAGCCGGCGGCGGTGACCATCCCCAGCAGCGCTCCGGTGCCGATGCCGGCCACCAGCCCGGTCAGCGGGCCGAGGCCGGAGACGCGGTTGTCCTGCTCGTCGCCCTCGCCCGGCACCGGGATGCCGGTCTTCTCCGACAGCGCGCGCACCGTCTCCTCGGGCGTGTCGCTTCCCGGGCGTCCGCGCAGGGCCATGTCCAGATAGGTGACGCCGTTGAGCGCGGTCGTGCCCGCCGCGCCCGCGGCGGCGCCCCGCAGCGCTCCTCGCATCAAGCAGGCCATGCCGCGCCCCTTCCTGATCGTCCGCATCGGCCTCTTGTGCTGCGCTCCCCGCCGGCGGATCCGGCAAACATCGCACCCGCGCGCCGCGCCGTTCCGGCCCCGCGTGCCCGGCGGCTCGGCGACGGCGCGGGGTGGCGGGCGGGGCGTCATGTGCTGATCATGGTGGATGGTCAGCCGATTCGAGCACGCACCCGCCAGGGCAACGCCCTTCCGAACCGCGGCGCTCGGCGCCGTGCTGCTCGCCCTCGCCGCCTGCGGCTCCGAGAACGGCGCGCGGCCGTGCGCCCTGGTCTACTCTCCGACGGGCATCAGCATCGACATCGCCGCTCCGGACGCCTCCCGTGTCTCGTCCGCGTCGATACGGGCCTGCTGGGGCGGGACGTGCCGCACCAGGCACGTCGCCTTGCATCCGTCCTCGACGAGCGTCCCGCTGGGTTGCGACGGTGACGGGCCCGACTCCGCCTGCGGCGCGTCCGCCTCGCCCGACGGCGGCCGGCACGGATTCGCCGCCATCACGGATCTGCCCGCATCGCCCGTCCAGGTCACGCTCACCCTGCGCGACCGCCACCACCGCGCGTTCCTGGACCAGGAACTCCGCCTCACCCCGAAGCCCGCCCATCCGGACAACCCGCACTGCGCCACGGGGGTCCAAGCCGCACTGACCGTAGCGAACGGCCAAGCCACCGCCCGCTGACGACCTCCCCCGGCAGCGGTCCCCGGTGCAGGGGACCGCTGCCGCGCTGCGGGGTCACTGGCGGGTGGCGGTGGTGACGAAGAGGGGGAGGGCGAAGAACAGGCGGCCGCGGCGGCCCCGTTCACGCTGCTCGGCGACCCAGGCTTCGGCCTGCGCGTCGCTGATCGCCCCGGCCGAGCGCGCCCCCTCGGCGAGGTCGGCCAGGGCGGGCACCATCGTCGCGTCGGTGAAGACCCTGGTGTGGACCTCGACGGCGGCGTCGGCGAAGCCCGCGTCGAGGAGGAGGTTGCGGCTGCGGCGGACGACGCGGGGCGTGCGGACCCGGTCGGCGCGCGTGCACGATGGTGCGGGTGAGCGCCTCGTCGTCGGCGTCGATGACGAAGGTGTCCCAGTCCTGCCCGATCAGCACGAGGCGCCCGCCGGGGGCGAGCACGCGCCTCGCCTCGCCGATCGCGCGGGCGGGGTCGTCCAGGACGTGGTACATCTTCTCGGCCCGGTAGCCGTGGAGCTCGCCGTCGGCGAAGGGCAGCTCGTAGGCGTTCGCCACGCGGAAGTCCGCGGCGGGCCAGCGCTCGCCTGCCACGGCGACCATCCGCTCGTCGAGATCGACGCCGACGGCCCGCGCGCCCCGCTCGGCCATCTCGGCGACCGCGCGGCCGGACCCGCATCCGACGTCGACCACCGCCGCGTCCGGCGCGATGCCGAGCAACTCGTAGGAACGCGCGCGCAGTTCGCTCGCCCCGGGGATGGAGTCGCCGATGTCGAGCAGGGCGATGAGCGCATCGGTCTCGCCGCTGGTGCGGCCTGCCGTCTGTTTCTGGTCCATGTGCGGGATCCTGCGGCTTCAAGTCCACTTGAAGTCAAGCGGACTCGACCGGGGGGAGGGCGATCAGGCCCCCACGCCATCGCCGGCGGCTTGCCGGGCGCCCCGCCGCGATTCCGGCGAGGGGTCGCGCGATCGCCGATGAACGGATCTCGTTCTGGTGGCGCCGACCCGCGTCCGGCCCTGCCGCTCCCCCGACCTCAAGCAGTCGGACCTCCGGGTCGTGCGGCCGGACGCTCCCGGATGCGAGGGGGCAGAAGGTCACCGAGGCCGGGGAGGACACGCAGCGACTCGCCTGGCTTCGCTCGGTCATCCAGCGATAGCGCGGCACACGGGTTCCCGGGCGCCGAGTCTGCGGAGGCGAACTCAGATGTTCATATCATCCGGATGTTCTGAGTATCCTGAGCGAGGTCGAGGAACGCGAGGGGGATCCGATGGTCCGGCTGACCCGGGCGCAGCAGCAGGCTCGGACGCGGGCCGCCGTGCTCGCGGCGGCGGTGGAGGAGTTCACCGAGCACGGCTTCGCCGATGCCAAGGTCGACCGCATCGCCGCCCGCGCCGAACTGACGCGCGGCGCCGTGTACTCGAACTTCCCGAGCAAGCGGTCCTTGTACCTGGCGGTGCTGCTCGACTCCGTCCAGCGGGACGAGCCCGCCGCGGACGGCCCGTTCGAGGCCGCCGGCCCGGCGGACGGGGCGGACGGGGCGGAGGCCTTCGCCCGCGTCTGGCTCGAGCGGCTGCCGCTGGCCGGCGACGCGCCTGACACCGGCAGGCTGAAGGCGCGCTCGCTGACCGGGGTGTTCGGCGACGAGCCGGGCCGCACGGCGATGGCCCAGCTCGCGAGGTTGGAGGCCCTGCTGGTGGCTCTCGCCCTGGAGTCGTGCGGAGGGCCGGGGGCGGGACGGCGCGTGCGGTCGGCGGAGCTGATCCTGACCCTGCTGCACGGGGCGGGCCATCTCGCCGAGACGGCGCCCGGCTTCGGCGACCCGTTCGACGTGGCCCGTGCCTGCCGGCGTCTCGCCGATCTCGAGGCGGACGACGCCTGGGACCCGCCTCACCTGCCGTACGTCGCCGCGCCGCGCGTGTGCCACGACACCTGGACGCCGCCCGCGGACCTGGCGGATGCGATCACGGGTCATCCCGTCGGCTGGGCTGAGGACGGGGTCGTGGTGGTCCTCGGGACGGGCCGTCTCGGTGCGGCGGAGGAGGCGGTTCGCGCGCACCGGCCGGGAGAGGCCGTCACCGTGGCGCTGGTGACGGACGACCCCGCCGAGGTCGGGGCGCTCGTCCGGCTGCGGATCGCCGACCTCGCCGTGTGCCTGCGGCGGGCGTTCGGGCCGGCGGCCGGGCCGCCGATGCGCCTCGTCCTCGACGAGCGGGGCTCGCTCGCGGCCGCCGCGGGCGCCGGCACGGCCGGGGACACCGAGGCCGCCGTGCGCGTCCGGGACGGGAAGATCGTCGCTCGGGCCGAGGGCAGGGGCGCCGCCTACGCCGCGGCGACCGCCGCCGCGCCGGCCGAGCCGCCGAGCGGAGGGAACGGACGATGAGCACGTCGATCGTGCTGCACGTGCTCCGGTGCGTCGGCCACGCCGGGCTGCCCCGCGTGGCCGACGCGGCGGGGCTCCCCGAAGCGGACGCGGAGTCCCACTTGATCGACCTCGCCGTGGCCGGGTGGGTGACTCGGTCACCCGGGGAGCACGGCGCCTGGGGCCTCACCGAGGCCGGCCGTGCCGAGGACGCCCGGCGGACCGTCCGCGAGCTCGACTCCGCCGGTACCCGGGAGGCGCTGACGGCGGCCTACCAGAGGTTCATGGTGCTGAACTCGGAGCTGCTGGAGCTCTGCTCCGCATGGCAGCTGCGCGCCCTGGACGGCACGATGGCGCCGAACGACCACTCCGACCCGGCCTACGACGCCCTGGTCCTGGACCGCTTCGCCGACCTGGACCGGCGCGCCGGAGCCGTCATCGCGGACCTGTCCGCGGCGCTGCCCCGGTTCGGGCGGTACCGGGTGCGGCTCACCGCGGCGCTCGACCGGGCCCGGTCCGGTGCGCTGGAGCATCTGACGGACAGCACCACGGCCTACCACACCGTGTGGTTCCAGCTCCACGAGGACCAGCTCGCCACCCTCGGCATCCCGCGCCGGTGAACCGCGTTCCGATGGACTGGATCCATCCCCTCGCTGCCAGAGTCGCTGAACCGGCGGACGTCCTCGGCGGCAAGGGCCACGGCCTCGTCGTCCTGCGACGCCTCGGCCTGCCGGTGCCGGCGGGTTTCGTCATCGGCACCCGCGCCTGCCGGGCCTTCCTCCGGGACGGGAGCCTTCCGGCGGGCTTCGACGCCGAGCTGTCCGCCGCCGTCCGCCGGCTGGAGGCCGCGACCGGAAGGCGCTTCGGCGCGGGCCCGCGCCCGCTGGCGGTATCGGTCCGATCGGGCGCCGCCGTGTCGATGCCCGGCATGATGAGCACCGTCCTCGACCTCGGTCTGACCACCGAGGCGACCGCGGCGCTGGCCGCCGAGACCGGCGACCCGGCCTTCGCGGACGAGACGCGCCGCCGGTTCCTCGCGAGCTTCGCGAGCGCTTCGAGCGCGCTCCCGGACGCCGCGGACCCGGCCGCGCCGTCCGCCGCCATGGCCGTCCCCGACGACGCCATGGGTCAGCTGCGGGCGGCGGTGAGGGCGGTCTTCTCGTCCTGGAACAACCCGCGCGCCGTCACGTACCGCGAGCTGCACGGCGTCCCGCACCACCTCGGCACGGCCGTGATCGTGCAGGCCATGGTGTTCGGCAACCGGGACGAGCGCAGCGGTACCGGCGTCGCCTTCAGCCGCGACCCGAACACGGGCGCCGGTTCGCCGTTCGGCGACGTCCTGTTCGGCAGGCAGGGCGAGGACGTCGTCGCCGGGCACTCCAGCACCCGGCCGCTGTCCGAGCTCGCCGGCCGGGAGCCGGCGGTATGGGAACGCCTCGTGGCCGCCCTGCACCGCGTCGAACGGCACTACCGCGACGCCTGCCACGTCGAGTTCACCTTCGAGACCGGCGCCTTGTGGTTCCTGCAGGTACGGCCCGGCGGCCTCACGGGCCGCGCCGCGGTCCGCGTCGCCGTCGACCTCGCCGACGAACGGCTCATCGACCGGCGCACGGCCCTGCGGCGGATCTCACCGCACCATCTCCGCAGCGCCGGCACACCGCGGATGCGCACCGGCGACGGGGTCGACCTCCTCACGCGCGGCCGGGGGGCATGCCCCGGCGTCGCGACCGGACGCGTCGCGGTCACCGCCGACCGGGCCGTCCGCATGGCCGCCGGCGGGCCGGTGATCCTGGTACGTCCCGTCACCTCACCGCTCGACATGCACGGCCTGGCCGCCGCTTCCGGGGTGGTCACGAGCCGCGGCGGACCGGCGAGCCACGCCGCCGTCGTCGCGCGGGCCATGGGCAAGGCCGCCGTCGTCGACGCGGCGGACCTCACCGTCGACGCCGAGGCGGGGTGCGCGCGGGTCGGCGAGCGCGTCGTCCCCGAAGGGACGCTGATCACCATCGACGGCACCGGCGGAGAGATCGCGGCCGGAGACCCGGGCATCGCCGCCTCGCTCGTCGACGACCACCTGCACCGCCTGCTCGGCTGGGCCGACGAGGTGTCCGGCGACCGAGCGGCGCGCCCGGACGAGGAACGCCTGCGCGCGGCGCACGCCCGGCTGTGAGACGACCCGGCACAGCGCGCGGTCCTTCTCCCCGGCGACGGCGCTGGAGCCGGGGAGTTGCGCGATCGGTGCGGGCGATTCGGCGGCGTTCGCGGCGGTGCTCGCGACGGGCCCGGAGGTGGCGGTGGGGGGAGCATGGGAGGCGGCGGTAGTGGGGAGCATGGGGAGCTGGAGCGGAGGCTGGGCGGTCGCCCGCGTGCCTGACGGTGCGATCGGATACTGAGAGGGACGCGTCGGCGAGGCCGGCGTCAGTGGCTCGGGCTCGGCCTCATCAGCGCGAGCTGCCGCGGCGGCGGGGCGAGGGGGACCGTCGGTTCGTCCCAATCGTCGTCGACGGTTCCGTCGGCGGCGTCCACGCCCTCGCCGTGCTCGCCGAGCTCGGCCGTGAACCGCTCCAGGGCGAAGGCGCGGATCATGGAGAGGAGCGTGTAGCGGGTCTCCCCCGCGCCGTCGGCGTCGACGAGCAGGAGCCGGGCGTCGACGAGGGTGGACAGCATCCGCTCGAGCTCGAAGGAGTCGATCTGGAACCACCGGGCGATCTCGTCGACGCCGAAGCGGGCGGGCGCGTGCCGGCCGAGCAGCAGGAGGACGGCCCGCGCGGAGTCGTCGAGCTCGAGATAGCTCTGCTCCAGCCGCGTCCACATGTCGAAGGTGCCCGAGCACAGCTCCTCGATGCGCCGGCGGCCGTACTCCAGGCTCGCCACCCACCGGTCGAGCGAGGGCGAGGCCGGACGGGCGAGCCGGGCGCCGACCGCGCGCACGGCCAGCGGCAGGTTCTCGCAGTAGTCGACGATGGAACGGGCGGCCTTGCGCTCGGGACCGCTCCACCGGCGGCCGACGATCATTCCGAGCAGCTCGATCGCGTCGTCCTCCGCGAGCGGATTGATCTCGAACGTCCGCAGCCCGGAAATCCCGTAGAGCGGTGACCTGTTCGTCATGATCACCGCGCATTGCGGGCTTCCCGGCAGCAGCGGCCGCACCTGTTCCTCGCTCATCGCGTCGTCCAGAACGATGAGCACCCGGCGATCCGCGCACCAGCTGCAGAACAATTGACTGCGGCTTTCCAGCGCGGCCGGTATCTGGCTGTGCGCGAAACCGATCGCGTGCAGATGGTCGGCGAGCACATCGGACGGATCGACCGCCGCCCCGTTGCGGCGCAGCGCGGCGAAGAACTGACCGTCCGGAAAGCGCTGCCGGACCCGGTGGGCGAGCCGGACCGCCAATGCGGACTTGCCCACCCCGGCCATTCCGGTGATCGAGACCATCGGTGGAGCCTGCTTTCTTCCGTTCTGCAGGAAGGTCTGCTCCAGCCGGCCGAGCACGAAATCGCGGCCGATGAAATCGGGAATGTCGGCGGGGATCTGGGCGGGCACGGCGACCACCGTGGGCGCGGTGAGCACGTCCTCGGCGGCCCGTACGGCGGGCAGGTCCAGCGACGGGTCCGCGGCGAGGAGCGCGCGGTGCAGCCGCTGGACCGGCGGCGACGGCTCGATGCCGAGCTCGTCCACCAGGGAGCGGCGGAGCCGGCCGAAGACCGCCAGCGCCTCGTGCCGGCGGCCGGACCGGTGCAGCGCCAGCATCAGCTTGGAGTGCAGGCCCTCGTGCAGCGGCTGGTTGATGATCAGGGACTTCAGCTCGCGGATCGCGTCCAGGTTCCGTCCGAGCTGCAGGTACGCGTCGATGCGCAACTCGGTGACCTGGATCTTGGTCTCCTCGAGGTGCGCCGCGTAGGACTCCAGGAACGGTCCCTTCTGGACGTCCGCGAGCGCCTGGGACCGCCACAGCGAGAGGGCGCTCTCCAGCGAGTTGGCGGCCCGCGCGTAGTCGCCATCCGCGAACGCCTTCTGGCCGGCCTGAAAGCAGCGCTCGAAGACCGGGACGTCGATGCACTCGGGGGCCACCTGGAGCTGGTAGCCCGACGGCTCGGTGAGCAGCGCGATGCCCTGCTCGTGCCCGGACTCGCCGATGCCGAGGAGCTTGCGGAGCTGGTAGATGTAGGTCTGCATGGTGGCCACGACCGTCACCGGCGGGTCCCCCAGCCATATCTCGTCGATGAACTGGCTGGTGGGAACGACCTGGTCGTGCAGTATGAGCAACATCGCCATGATGGTGCGCAGCTTGGGCGGGAGCATGATCCGCTCCTCACCGCCCGTAGAGACGTCAAGACCGCCCAACAGTCGAAACTGCATGGAATCATCATCCCCAGTTGCACTCGCCGCCCCGGTGTCCGCCACCTACGGACACCGTCCGGCACCGCAAAGAAACATCCGACCAACACAGGCGGAAACTAATTCAACTTTCTAGCAAATGCGCCGGCCGCCGTCTTTGAACCCCCTTCATCGCGTGCTGGTCGCCACGTTTACATCGCATACAACCTAGCAGTGTTCGGGTGATTTGAATCTATGTCCAGGCCCGGCGCGATTCAAGGGATCCGTTGGCCGTATCCGGCCACCGCGACCGCCGGTCCGGCAGAAACGGCGAGGCCCTCGCATATAACGTCCGCTGACGAGGCGATGAACGCCCGATACCGACGGCGGCACAAGTCACCGCGAATGCGAGTGATCATCTTCGCGGCAAATAAATGACGGAATGCAGAGCCCGCATCACGGAGGGTTGCACCGGGCGCCCAAATTACCCGGCCACCGGGCGCCCTTATCTTCCGGCGGCGCCGGTGACACGGTGCTCACCTCCGGGCCTCTTGACACGCCGGGTGACCGGGAGCCGTCACGGGCCGGCCGGCGTCCTCGCCGCGGCGGGCCCGGCCGGCAGGAGCCCGGCGATCTCGGCCGGGGCGTCCAGGTGGAAGAAGTGGCCGGCGTCGATGACGGTGAGCGCGAACCCGCCCGAGGTGAGCTCGCGCCAGGCGGCCATCGCCTCGGGCGGGGCGATCGGGTCGCGCGCGCCCGCGATGGCCGCGATGGGCACCGGGAGCTCCCTCGGCATCTCCTCCGCCGGCGGCAGCCGGTACTCCGACAGCCAGCCGACGTCGGCGCGCAGCACGCGCACCAGCCGGTCCCGCAGGCGCGGATGCCGCCGCACGACCTCCGGGGTGCCCCCGAGCGCGGTGATCTCCTCCAGCAGTTCCTCGTCCCGGAGGCCCCGCCAGCGGCCGACCCACGCGCTCTCGATGTGCGGCGGGTGGCTCGCGCCGACCACGAGCCGCTCGGGCAGCAGCTCGCCCAGCCGGATCAGCTCGCGGACCACCTCCTGGGCGAGCACCCCGCCCATGCTGTGGCCGTAGATCGCGTAGCGCAGCCCCCCAGCGCGGGCGGCCAGCGCCCGGGCCAGGTCGGCCGGGTCGAAGTCCGGCGTCTCGGCGGCCCGCGTCTCCCGTCCCGGCAGCTGGACGGGCTGCACGTGGACGGACGCGGGCAGCATCGCGCTCCAGGACTTGTAGCCGACACCGCCGCCGCCCGCGTGCGGCACGCAGAACAGGACGAGGTCCGCCTCCGCCGGGGCGGGCCCGCCGAGGAACCAGACGTCGCTCGTCGTCATCGCCGCTCACCCCCGCAGATGCCGGTCGACGAAATCGGTGTGGGTCTCCCCCGCGCGGAACACCGGGTGCTCCAGCACCCGCCGGTGGAACGGCACGGTGGTGCGCAGCCCCGGGCCCTCCACCCGCAGCTCGTCCAGCGCCGTGCGCAGCCGCCGCAGGCACGCGGGCCGGTCCTGGTCCCAGACGATCAGCTTGGCGATCATCGAGTCGTAGTACGGCGGGATCGCGGCGCCGGGCACGCAGTGCGAGTCGATCCGCACCCCGGGGCCGCCGGGCGCGCGGAACTCGGCGAGCGTCCCGGGGGTCGGCGCGAAGCCGCGGTCGGGATCCTCGGCGTTGACCCGCACCTCGATCGCGTGCCCGGTCAGCCGCACGTCGGCCTGGTCGAGGGTGAGCGGCTCCCCGGCGGCGATCCTGATCTGCTCGGTCACCAGGTCCACACCGGTGATCATCTCGGTGACCGGGTGCTCGACCTGGATGCGCGCGTTCATCTCCATGAACCAGTACCGGCCGTCGTCGTCGAGGAGGAACTCCACGGTCCCCGCGCCCCGGTAGCCGAGGGCCTTGGCGCCCCTCAACGCCGCCTCCCCCATCTCGGCGCGCAGGTCGTCGTCCAGGGCCGGCGACGGCCCCTCCTCGACGAGCTTCTGGTGGCGCCGCTGCACCGAGCAGTCGCGCTCGCCCAGGTGGACGATCCGGCCGTGCGCGTCGCCGAGCACCTGGAACTCGATGTGCCGGGCGACCGGCAGGTAGCGCTCCAGGTAGACGCGGCTGTCCCCGAAGACCGCCTGCGCCCCGCTCCGCGTCCTGGCGTACGTCTCGCGCAGCTCGGCGCGCGAGGCCGCCATGGAGATGCCCCGGCCGCCGCCGCCCGCGACCGCCTTGAGCACCACCGGGTAGCCGACGCGGTCCGCCACCTCCAGCGCGGCGTCGAGGGAGGCCACCGGCTCGGTCGTGCCGGGCAGCAGCGGCAGGCCCGCCTCCCCCATGAGGCGGCGCGCGATCGCCTTGTCCCCCGCCGACTCCATGACCTCCGGCGGCGGGCCGATGAAGGTGATGCCGTTCTGGGCGCAGATCTCGGCGAAGTACGGGTCCTCGGAGAGGAACCCGTAGCCGGGGTGGACGGCGTCCGCGCCCGTCCTGAGCGCGGCGCCGATCACGTTGGGGATGTCGAGGTAGCTCTGGCGCGGCGCCGCCGGGCCCACGCACACGGCCTCGTCGGCGAGCGCCACGTGCAGCGAGTCCGCGTCGGCGGTCGAGTAGGCGGCGACGGTGGACAGGCCGAGCCCGCGGCAGGCCCGGATGATCCGGACCGCGATCTCGCCGCGGTTGGCGATGAGCACCCTGCTGAACACGGCGTCCTCCTCAGCCCTCCGGCACCAGGTCGAACAGGGGCTGGTCGTACTCGACCATGTCGCCGTCGGCGACGTGGACCTTGGCGATCCGGCCCCGGACGGCCGCGGTGACCGCGTTGAACAGCTTCATCGCCTCGATCAGCGCGACCTGCTGGCCCTCCTCGACGACGTCGCCGACCTCGACGAACGGCGGCTCGTCCGGGGACGGCCGCCCGTAGAACGTGCCCACGAGCGGGGCGCGGACGGCCTCGCCGGCCGTGCCGTCCCCCGCCTCGGCCGCGGCGGCCGCGGGGACCGCCGGGGCCGCCGCGGCCGGAGCCGCGGCGGCGGACGTCCCGCCCTCGGGCGTGTGGAAGCTGAGGTCGACCGAGAGCTCGCCCGCCCGGACCGTCACCCGCTGGACGCGCCCGGGGAGCCCGTCGACGATCTCCCTCACGGTGCTGCTCAGGGTGCGGATCCGCTCGATGTCCCCGGCGCCCGCGCCGGTGTCAACGCTGTCCATGGTCCTGGTCCTCGGTGGTCGTGATCCCGGCCGGGTCCCCGAACCCGGCGTACCGCCGGTAGCGCGCCTCGACGAGCGGGCCGGGGCCCTCCGCGGTCAGCGCCGCCAGCGCGTCGAGCTGCTCCAGCAGCGCCGCCTTGATCCGGTCGGCGGTCGCCAGGTGGTCGGCGTGCGCGCCCTCGCCCGGCTCGCGGATCACGCCGTCCACGACGCCGAGGCGCAGCAGGTCGGGCGGCGTCAGGCGGAGCTGCTCGGCCGCGCGGGGCGCCGCGGCCGCGCTGCCGAAGAGGATCGTCGAGCAGCCCTCCGGGCTGATGACCGAGAAGTACGCGCTGTCGAGGATCAGCACCCGGTTGGCGACGGCCAGCGCCAGGGCACCGCCGCTGCCGCCCTCCCCGGTGACGACGGAGACGACGGGCACCGGCAGGTCCGACATGCGCTCCAGGCACCGGGCGATCGAGAACGCCTGCCCGTTGCTCTCCGCCTCGATCCCGGGGTACGCGCCCGGCGTGTCGACGAACGTGATGAGCGGGAACCCGAACCTGGCCGCGTACTGCATGAGCCGGTACGCCTTCTGGTAGCCCCAGGGGTGCGGCATCCCGAAGTTGCGCCGGACCATCTCCGCGACGTCGTGGCCCTTCTGGTGGCCGATGACCACGACCGTGCGGCCGTCGAGGTCGGCGAGCCCGCCGACCACGGCCGGGTCGTCGCCGCGGGCGCGGTCGCCGTGCAGCTCGACGAAGTCGCCGAACATGTAGGCGCAGTAGTCCAGCGTGGTCGGCCGCTCGACGGAACGCGCCCGCGCCACCACGTCGGCGGCGGGCCGCTCCTCCAGCGCGCCGGGGTCGGTCACCGTGGCGGCGGGCGGACGCCCCGCGTCCTCCGGCGTCCGTCTCCGCGGCCGGGGGGCGTGCAGGCGCAGCACGCGGCCGAGCATCGCGCGGAGCCCCTCGCGCGGCACGACCATGTCGATCTGGCCGTTGTCGAGCAGGTACTCCGCCGTCTGGAACCCCTGCGGCAGCTCCTGGCGGATCGTCTGCCGGATCACCTGGGGACCGGCGAACCCGATCCGCGCGCCCGGCTCGGCGATGATCACGTCGCCGAGCATCGAGAACGACGCGGTCGCGCCGCCGAACGTGGGGTTGAGGTTGAGGTTGACGACCAGGATCCCGGCCGCGTGCAGCCGGTTGAGCTCCTGGCTGGTCTTCGCCATCTGCATGAGCGAGATGGCGCCCTCCTGCATGCGGGCCCCGCCCGACGCCGAGATGATCACGAGCGGGACGCGGTCGTGCAGCGCGGTCCGGGCCGCCCGCGCGACGAGCTCGCCGACCGCGGCGCCGATGCTGCCGCCCAGGAAGGCGAAGTCCAGCGCGGCGACGACGACCGGCCGGCCCTCGACCCTCGCGTGCCCGCAGACGATGGCGGCCGGGTTGCCGGTCCGGCTGCGGTTCTCGGCCAGCCGCTGGGGATACGGCTTGGTGTCGGTGAAGCCGAGCAGGTCGGTGGAGCGGACCGTCTCGCCGAAGCGGCGCAGGCTTCCGGGGTCCAGGAGCAGCTCGAGCCGTTCCCAGACGGTCAGCCTCCCGTGGTGCCCGCAGTCCGGGCACACCTTCAGGTTGCGGTCGAACTTGCGGCCGTAGACCAGCGCGCCGCAGCCGTCGCAGCGCAGCCACGCGTCCTCGGGCGCCGCCTCCGTCCGGGTCGGGCCGGGCAGCGGCCGCCCGCCGTTGGTGATCGTCATCGCCCGCCTCCCGCCGGCGCGCCGGCCGCGCCGCCGTGCGCGAAGTCGACCGAGCAGAACACCGAGTCGATCTCCGCCAGCGCGCGGCAGCGCCTGAAGTGGTCCTGCACGCTCGGGTGGGTCTGCATCGCCTCGAACTCCTCGCGGCTGCGCCACTGCGCGTAGTTGACCACCCGGGTGCCGTCCTCGCTCAGGTGCACGTTGGCCGACACGAAGCCGGGGAAACGCCTGATGACGCCGGTGACGTCGACGATCTCGTCGTACATGCGGCGCTGGTCCTCCGGCCGCACCGTGAACATGTTGACCAGGGTGTAGTAGCCGTCCGCGACCGAAATCCGTCCCATCAGAAGGCCTCCAATCCGTGGCGGGTCATGGCCGGACCCCGCGCACCACCAGCGCGGAGTTGAAGCCGCCGAGCCCGCGCGCGATGACGAGGACGGTACGGACCGGCAGTGCGCGGGACCGCTCCAGGACCACGTCGAGCTCGTACTCGGCGGGGATGTCGCCGATGTTGACCGCGGCCGGCACCACGCCGTCGCGGATCATCAGCAGGGCGGCGACGACGTCCAGCGGGCCGCCGCCGGAGTACAGCCGCCCGGTCATCGTCTTGGGCACGGCGACGGGAACGCCCCGCGGCCCGAACACCTCGGCGATCGCCGCCGCCTCGGCCCGGTCCATCGCCGGCACGCCCATCGCGTCCGGCACGACCACGTCGACCTGGTCGGCGCGCACGCCGGCGTCGTCGAGCGCCCCGGCGATGGCCTTGGTCAGCACGGGCGGCCGCTCGGACCCCGGCGGCGGGTCGAAGGAGGCCGCGTACCCGGCGATCTCGCCGTAGACGTGCGGCGCCCCGCGCTCGCGGGCCGCGTCCTCGGCCTCCATGACGAGGATCGCGCCGCCCTCGCCGGGGACGTATCCGGCGGCGCCCCGGTCGAACGGCAGGTAGGCGCGGTGCGGGTCGGGCACCTCGCTCAGCAGGCCGTTGGGCAGCTGCGCCGTGATGCCCCAGGGGCACAGCGGCGCCTCCACCCCTCCGGTGACGGCGAGGCGGAGCGTCCCGTCGCGCAGCTTGCGGCGCGCCGCGGCGAGCGCGTCCAGGCCCCCGGCCTGCTCGGTCACCACGACGGAGCCGTGTCCGCGCGCGCCGTGCCGGATCGAGAGCTGGCCGGTGTTCACCGCGTAGAACCAGGCGAAGGACTGGTACGCGCTGACCCGCTGCGGTCCCTGGCTCCACAGCTTCTGCAGCTCGCGCTGCCCGAACTCGAACCCGCCGCAGCCGTTCGCCGTGACCACGCCGACGTCGTAGCGGCCCGCTGCGGACGGGTCCGCGGCGGCGTCCTCCAGCGCCCAGGACGCCCCGGCGAGGGCGAAGCGGGTGGTGCGGTCGGTCTGCGGGATCAGCCGTCCGGGCACGACGCCGGCCGGCTCGAACCCCGGGATCTCCCCGGCCGCCTTGAGCGGGTACGGCGACAGGTCGAGCCGCTCGGGCGCGGCGACGCCGCCGCGCCCGGCCAGGGTCGCCCTCCAGTAGTCGGCGACGCCGAGGCCGTTGGGCGCCAGCACCCCGGCCCCGGTCACCACGATCCGGCCGCTCATGCCGCCTCCGGCCTGCGCAGCACCGCCGCGCTCTGGAAGCCGCCGAACCCGCTGCCGACCGTGAGCGCCGCGCCGACCGGGTACTCGCGGGCGACGAGCGGGATGTAGTCCAGGTCGCAGTCGGGGTCGGGCTCGCGCAGGTTGGCGGTCGGCGGGACCACGCCGTGCTCGATGGCCAGCGCGCAGGCCGCGATCTCGATCGAGCCCACCGAGCCGAGCGAGTGCCCGATCATCGACTTGATCGAGCTGATCGGGGTGCGGTAGGCGGCGGCGCCGAGCGCGTCCTTGAACGCCGCCGTCTCGTGCAGGTCGTTCTGCCGGGTGCCCGACCCGTGGGCGCTGATGTAGTCGAAGCCGTCGGCGTTGATCCGCGACTGGTCCATCGCGGACCGGATCGCCTCGGCCATCTCCTTGCCGTCGGCCTTCAGGCCGGTCATGTGGTAGGCGTTGCAGCGGGTGGCGAACCCCGACAGCTCGGCGTAGACGTGCGCGCCGCGCCGGCGGGCGTGCTCGTACTCCTCCAGCACGAAGATCGCCGAGCCCTCGCCCAGCGCGAAGCCGTTGCGGGTGCGGTCGAACGGCCGGCAGGACCCCTCGGGGTCGTGGTTGTCGGGCGAGGTCGCCCGCAGCGCGTCGAAGCACGCGTAGGTGATCGGGGACAGCGGCGCGTCGGTCGCGCCGGTGATCATCAGGTCGGCGGCGCCCTCGCGGACCAGCTCCAGCGCGTGGCCGACGGCGTCCAGTCCCGACGTGCACCCGGTCGAGACCACGGTGACCGGCCCCTCGGCGCCCGCCGCCCAGGCGACCTCGCGGGCCAGCGAGGTCGGGACGAAGAAGTCGTAGAGGTTGCCGGCGGCCAGCGTGTGGTCGGTGAGCCAGTCGCGGCCGTGGGAGCTGGTCTTGGCGTACTGGCTCTCCAGCCCCATCGTGCAGCCGACGGCCGTGCCGACGCTCACCCCGATCCGGCCGGGGTCCACGCCGTCCAGCGGCAGCCCGCCGTCGGTGAGCGCCTCGGCCAGCGACACCAGCGCGAACTGGACCATCCTGTCCAGGCCCGCGGCCTGGTCGGGGCGCAGCCCCGCGGCCACGGGGTCGAAGTCCACCTCCCCGGCGATCTGGGACCGGTACCCCTCGGGGTCGAACAGGGTCACGCGCCGGGTCGCCGGGCGCCCCGAGGTGATCTGCTCCCAGAACGGCTTGGTCCCGACCCCGCCGGGCGCGACGACCCCGATTCCGGTGATGACGGCTCTGCGCATCGTGGTCACCTCGTCCGCAGGGACGGCGGGGGCGCGTCCGGGTAGGGAACGGGCTCGACCTCCACGTGGCCCTGCTCGGGGGTCGGGGCCAGCGGCGCCATCTGGAAGACCAGCAGCGCCGGCGACGCCGAGGCGTTCTCGATGCGGTGCGACCGGGTCTTCGGGACCATGGCGGCCTCGTGGGTGCCGAGGAGCAGCTCGTCCTCGTCGATCCGCAGCAGCACGCTGCCCTCGGCGACGAAGATGAACTCCTCGGAGAACGGGTGGTAGTGCGCGGCGACGAAGTCGCCGCGGTCGAGCGACATGGTGCCGAGGAAGCCCGCGGTCGCCCCGACCGACGTGGGGCTGAGCAGCGGGCGGATGCCGCCGCCGAGCCGCCGGCTGGGGCTGACGTCCTCCATCGACACCTTGGTCAGACCGGACATGGAAGGCCCTTCCGTCATGCTTGCCAGCGGTAGAACTGCTCGGCTCGGGTGTCTTTCAGGTTCCGGAACTCCGGCAGGTACGGCTCGAGATGGGCGGCCAGGCGGTCGCGCGTGTCGACGAACGCCGGATCCGTGCGGGCCGCGAAGATCCGCTCGGTGAGGTCGCCGGGCAGGTCGTCGCGCGCCTCCACCATGTGGACGTAGAGGCCGTGGAAGCGGTAGAGCGTCCGGTTGACGACGCCGATCCGCTCGGGCAGCCCGGTGCCGTCGTGCTCGGTCCAGATCCTGGCGACGGCCGGCGCGTCCTCGGGCCGCATCCGGTCGATGAACAGCACTCGCTGCATCTCAGTGCTCCCTGTCTTCGGCGATGGAGTCGGCGATGGTGCGGCGGTCGACCTTGCCGTTGCCGTTCAGCGGCAACGTCTCCCAGTGCGTGAGCGAGCGCGGCATCATGTGGGGCGGCAGCCGCCGCGCGAGCGCCGCCTTCAGCTCCTCTTGGCCGAGCCGCTCGCCGGTGTGGACGGCGTGCAGCGCCATCGCGCCGTCGCCCTGCGAGACCGCCACGACGATGGCGTCCTGGACGCCGGGCTGGTCGCGCAGCACCGACTCGATCTCCCCGAGCTCGACCCGGTAGCCCTGCACCTTGACCTGGTGGTCGGTGCGGCCGAGATGGACCAGGCCGCCGGCCTCGCGCCGGACGAGGTCGCCCGTCCGGTACCAGAGTTCGGGCCCCGGCGAGCCGGGACCGTCCCACGCGGTGGCGCGTCCGGCCTCGAACGCGACGAAGCGCCCGGCGTTGTCGGCGGGGTCCAGGTAGCCGGCGAAGCGCTGCGGGCCGCGCACGCACAGCTCGCCGGCGGGCGCGGGGGCCCCGTCCTCGCCGATCACCAGGATGTCGTGGCCGGGATAGGGGTCGCCGATGGGCACGGTGCCGTTGAGCGGCGTGAGGCCCTCGGTGTAGCGGTGCTGCGTGCAGCTCAGCGTCAGCTCGGTCGGCCCGTAGAGGTTCTCCAGGACGCCGTTCGGGGCGGCGTCCCGCCAGGCCCGCGCCTGCGACACGGTGAGCTGCTCGCCGCAGAACAGGCTCCATCGCAGGTCCGGCATCGAGGCCGGGGTGAGGCGGCCGAGCCGCCGCGCCACCGAGATGAGCGACGGCACCGAGAACCAGTGGGTGATCCCCCGCCCGGTGACGAAGCGGGCCGGGTTCATCAGCTCGCCGCGGCGCGGGACGACGACGGCGGCGCCGGACGCCCAGGAGGCGAACAGGTCGAAGACGGACAGGTCGAAGGTGAGGTCGAAGGTCTGCGACACCCGGGAGCCGGGGCCGAGCCCGTAGCGCGGGACGACGTGGTCCAGGTAGGCCGACAGGTTGTCATGGCCGACCGGCACGCCCTTGGGGACCCCGGTCGATCCCGAGGTGAACAGGATGTAGGCGGTGTCCCCCGCCGGTCCCGCCGGCGCCGGCCGCTCGCCCGCGAGCTCGCCGGGGAACGACGGGCCCAGCCCGATGACGGGTACGGCGGCCGCGAACCCGGGGTCCTGCGAGACCACCGCCTCGACCCGTCCGGCCGTGATGACCCGCTCGTTGCGCTCCGCCGGGAAGGACGGGTTGAGCGGTACGGTCACCGCGCCGAGCCGCTGGATCGCCAGGTAGCCCGCGTACGCGGCGAGGGTGCGCGAGGCGTGCAGGCCGACGGCGCGGGGCGCGCCGCCGCACCGCGCGGCGATCCGGCCGGCGACGCGGCCCGCCAGCTCGTCGAGCTCGCGGTAGGTGAAGCGGTCGCCGGCCAGTTCGAGGGCGACGGCGTCCGGATGCCGGGCGGCCGAGTCGGCGAACCGGGAGTGCAGGGTCCGTTGTGGCATGGCTGTCTCCTCGAGACGGCCCGCGGGCGCGCCCTGCGGGCGCGCGGGCGGGCCGTCCGGTCACGTGCGGCCGATCTCGGCCCCGCCGAGCGCGATGCGCTCGATCTTCTCCTTGATCACCGCCTGCTGGATCGCGGTGTTGTCGTTGAGGCGCTTGGTGATCTCCTCGTCGGTGAACGGCGCCGTGGGCTTGGCCTCGAACTCCTGCCGCCACCGCATGAGGGTCCCCTCGCCCTCGGTGCGGAAGTCCCAGTAGATCCGCATGTACTCGAAGGGCCCGGTCTCGACCCGGTGCGCCCGCGAGGTCCTGGTCTCGTCGTCCCAGGTGCGCTCGCTGACCCAGCTCCACACCGTCCCGTCGGGGTCGGGGACCATGGTGAGGCGGAACCGGACCGTGGTGCCCTCCTCGTGCAGCACCTCGATGGAGGCGTACTCGGTGAACAGGCTCGGCCAGCGGCGGACGTCGTTCATCGTCCGCCAGACCAGCTCGATCGGCGCGTCGACGTGGATGGAGTTGTCGGTGGAGCTCGCCATCAGTTCTCACTCCCCGGAGCGGCGTTGATGTGGGCGTGGATCTCGGCGATGGTCATCGCCTGCGACTCGTCGGGCAGGCTGATCCCGTAGTCGTCCTGCAGGACCTTCTCCAGCTCGATGACGCCGATCGAGTCGATGCCGAGCTCGGCGAGGGACAGCCCGTCGTCGATCTGCTCGGGCTCCAGGCCGATGTGCGTGGTGAGGATGTCGTGCAGCCGTTCGCGCGGCACCGCGGGCGCGGGCATGGGGTACCTCCTGGGGTTCGGTGATCACACCGGACGGCACTCGAGGAGCGTCCAGTGGTAGACGGGCTCGGAGATCAGCTCGAAGCCGGCCTCGGCGAACAGCGCGTTCCAGTCGTCGAGGGTGCGCTCCCGGCCGCCGTGCAGCACGAGCATGTCCAGGTCGAGGAACTTGCCGTGGTCCCATGCGTTGCCCGGCTCCAGCACCGAGTCCACGACCAGCAGCCGGGCGTCCCGGTCGCCGATCGCCGCGCGGACGCGGCGCAGGACCAGCCCGGCGTCCTCGTCGTTCAGGTCGTGCAGGACGGCCTTGATGAAGTAGCAGTCGCAGTCGCCGGGGACGTCCGCGGTCCGCAGGTCGCCGGCGACGACCTCGGCGCGGTCGCCCACCTGGTGCTCGGCGAGCAGCTTGGCGGCCTTCTCGGCCATCCAGGGCAGCTCGATCAGGTGGCCGGTGGTGTCGGGGAACGTCTTCAGGACGTGGGCGAGGAAGAAGCCGTCGCCGCCGCCGAGGTCGGCGATCCGGCGGAACCGCGCCAGGTCCCACTGGGCCAGCTCCTGCTCGACGAACTGCCGGCTCCAGTGCGACATGAAGCCGTCGTAGTAGGCGTCGATCTCGGGGTTCTGCTGCAGGTACTCGACGAACGTGACACCGAACGCCTTCTCGAAGGCCGGCTCGCCCGTCCGGACGCTGTGCCTCAGCTCGGCGTAGGCGCGCTGCGTGAGGTCCATGCGGTTGTACTTGGCGAGGGCGAGGACCGCGCGGGGGTTGCCGGAGCGCAGCCCGTCGGCGAGCGGGGTCAGCTCGAAGGTGCCCTTCGTCCCGGTCTCGGCGAACAGGCCGACCGACGCGGCGGTCCGCAGGATCCGGTAGAGCGAGGGGGCATGGGTGCCGGTCTGCTCGGCCAGGGTCTCGACCGGCAGCGGGCCGTCCGCGAGCCGGTCGGCGATCTCGAACTCGATCAGCAGCTCGACCAGCTGCGACAGCCGGCCCGAGCAGGCCAGCAGGATCAGGTGCTGGGCGTGGAGGTCGTCCGGGACGGGGTTGGCCGGAGTAGGGGGCATCACGCGCTCCTTCGCTTCACGTCGCCGTCGATGGCCTGGTTGATCAGGGCGAGGAGCTTGCGCAGCGTCCGGGCCGATCCGACCGCCTCGTCGGACAGGTCGACGCCGAAGCGGTGCTTGATCTCGCTGACGACCTCGAGCAGGGCCACCGAGTCGTAGCCGAGGTATTCGAAGAGCACGTCGATGACATCCCCGTCGAGCACGCCCTGCTCGGCCTCGCCGGCCTGGGCGCGGGTGATGTCGATCAACTCTTCCAGGGTCATCTGGCTCATCTGCAAGTCCTACTGTCCGCTGGATGTGCACTGCCCGATGCCAATTACCGGGCGACATCGATTCCCCATACTCGGCACGCGCATTTCTTTTCACAAGGCCACCGGACCGCAATGTCCGGATCAGGACAGAGGAAAGCGATTCTAGTGATTCACCAGCGTTTTATCAGCGCTCGGGGACGATCGCGGCCGGCCTGCCAATAACTGCGCCACATGCCATCTGACGTGGCCTTTCACAGATCCCTCAGTGAGAATCTAGAGCGATTGGTCAGCATTGCCGCAGAGTGATTTACCGCATGAGGCTGGTCGCTCATCAATGCGGCCCACGACCGAATGAGGACGCACCGTGCCCGATGTCGAGGTTCCCGTACTGATCATTGGAGGCGGGCTGACCGGCCTTGCCGCCGCCCTTTTCCTCCGGCAGAACGGCGTCGACTGCCTGCTGGTGGAACGCAACACGACGACCTCCCAGCTGCTGCGCTCCACCCACGTCAGCCCGCGGACGATGGAGCTGTTCCGCACCGTGGGCGTCCAGCAGGCCGTCTGGGACACCGCCGAGAAGGTCGTGCGCGGCGAGTACTGGGCGCGCACCGACCTGCCGCCGCACCACCTGCCGCGCGCCATCCTGCGCGCCGACTCCCTGGCCCACGTCGTGAACGAGGACGTCATCGTCATGGAGCAGGGCGTCAACCAGTTCGATGACGTCGGCCCCGTCGAGCCCGTCTGGTGCGGCCAGGACCGGGTGGAGCCGATCATGCTCCGCGAGGCCGTCGCGCGCGGCGCGCGGGCCGAGTTCAACACCGAGATGCTCTGGTTCGAGCAGGACGCCGACGGCGTCACCGCGGCGATCCGCGACCGCGCCACCGGCGCCGAGCGGACCGTGCGCGCCCGGTACATGATCGCCGCGGACGGCGCCGGCGGCCGGATCCGGACCGGGCTCGGCATCGCGCGGTCCGGCGAGGGCACCGTCGGCCACGTGCTGAACGTGCTGTTCAAGGCCGACCTGGACGCGATCCTCGGCGGCCGCCGGTTCCTCATCCTCTACCTGACCAACCGCACCGCGCCCGGCATGCTGTTCAAGCTGGACGACGAGCGGTGGATCTTCGGCCTGTTCTGCGGGCCGGAGGACATCGAGGAGGGCAGGATCTCCCACGCCGAGTGCGCGGACCTGATCCGCACGGCCACCGGCGTCCCCGACCTGTCCATCGACGTGCACATGACCATGGGCTGGTGGATGGCGCACGAGGTCGTCGACCGGTACCGGTCCGGGCGGGTCTTCCTCGCCGGCGACGCCTGCCACGTGATGCCGCCGACCGGCGGGTTCGGCGCCAACGCGGGCGTCCAGGACGCCAACAACATCGCGTGGAAGCTGGCCGCGGTCATCAACGGCTGGGCCGGCGAGGCGCTCCTCGACACCTACGAGGCCGAGCGCCGGCCCGTCGGGAAGGAGACGGCCGACCAGGCGTGGATGCGCCACATCCAGTGGAGCAACCCGAAGGAGGCCGCCAAGTACGACCAGCGCGACCAGACCACCATCACGATGGGGTACCGCTACGCGTCGCGCGCCGTCGCCGGGGAGGCGTTCACCGAGGCGCTCCCGGAAGAGCTGGACATCGACGGCCGTCCCGGCATGCGCGTGCCGCACGTCTGGCTGGAGCGCGACGGCGAGCGGGTGTCCTCGGTCGACCTGGCCGGCGACGCCTACGCGCTGCTGGCCGGGCCCGAGGGCGCGGCCTGGACGCGCGCCGCCCGGCGGGAGGCCGAGCGTTCGGGCATGCCCCTGCGGGCGTACGCCGTCGGACCCGCCATGGACCTCGACGACCCCGGCGGCGCGTTCCCGGAGGCGGCGGGGATCGGCCCCTCGGGCGCGGTGCTCGTCCGGCCCGACGGGTTCGTCGCCTGGCGCGCGGAGGAGGCGGCCGAGGACCCCGGGACGGCCCTGGCGAAGGTCCTGGACGCCGTCACCGGCCGCGCCGTGACCGCGACCTCCTGATTCTCCGACCGCCCGTTCCCGAGACCGCCAGCCACCGACGCGGAGGACCCGGCCATGGTGCACATCTCGACCGACGACGACTACTACACGACCATCACCGTCTTCACCACGACCCCGGAGAACCAGCGCCGGCTCTTCGAGGTGATCAAGGAGGGCGAGGAGCGGCTCCGCGGCTTCCCCGGCCTGGTGTCGGCCGGCCTCCACCTCAGCCACGACGGCACGCGCCTCATCGGCTACGCGCAGTGGGAGAAGAAGGAGGCCTTCGACGCGATGCGCGCCCTGCCCGACCGGCAGGAGCACTTCCGCGAGGTCCACGGCCTGGTCAGCGACGTGCAGCTCATCGCCTGCCGCGTCGCCTACACCCACGACGAGATCGCCCCCACCACGAGGTAACGACCCGCACCGCGGGCACGACTGAAAGGACGTCATCCCGATGGCACGCATTCCGGCCGACAAGGCGCACTTCACGATGGTCAACATCTTCGACACGAACCCCGAGCACCAGGAGAGGCTGTTCGAGGTGATGTCCAAGGGCGCCGACGTCATGGGCGCGCACAAGGGCAACGTCGGGGTCGCCATGCACCTGAGCCACGACGGCAAGCGCCTGATCACCATCACCGAGTGGGAGAGCAAGGAGGACTTCGAGGACATGCGCGCCCGCTCCGACCTCCAGTCCTACTTCAAGGAGGTCAGCGGGATCATCACCTCGGTGGACCCGAACCCCTGCCGGCTCGCCTACCTCCACGACCAGGCCTGAGCCGGAGAGGACGCGACGATGCGAGCAGTGGCGATGACCTCGTTCGGCGGCCCCGAGGTGCTGTCGGTGGTCGAGGTCCCCACGCCGGAGCCGGAGGCGGGCCAGGTCCGCGTCCGGGTCAAGGCGGCCACGGTCAACAACTTCGACCTGGTGGCGCGGGCCGGCTGGCTCGGCGGGATGCTCCCCCCGGGTCCGCGGTACGTCCTCGGCTGGGACGTGGCGGGCGAGATCGACGCGGTGGCGCCCGACGTCACCGGCTTCGCCCCCGGCGACGCCGTCATCGGGATGTCGGACTGGCTCGACACCAGGGCCGGCACCTACGCCGAGTACGTCGTGCTGAACGCCGCGTCGGTGACGCGGGCGCCCGCGGGCGCCACCCCGCTGCAGGCCGCGACCATCCCGGTCAACGGCCTCACGGCGCTGCGGATCCTGGAACTGCTCGACCCCGCGCCCGGCGCGACCATCGCCGTCACCGGCGCGGGCGGTGCCGTCGGCGGCTACACCGCCGAGCTGGCGCGGGGCCGGGGCCACCGGGTCCTCGCGCTCGCGTCGGCGCAGGACGAGGCGTTCCTCACCGGGCTCGGCGCGACGTTCGTGCCGCGCTCCGACGACCCGGTGGCGGCGCTGAGGGCGCACGCGCCGGACGGCGTGGACGCGCTGGTCGACGCCGCGACCATCGGGCCCGAGATGATCGCCGCGGTCCGCGACGGCGGCGCGTACGCCGGGCTGACCCCGCCGAAGACGCCCGGGCCCGAGCGCGGCATCGGCGTGCACCGCGTCCACGTGACCGCCGACGGCGCCCGGCTCGCGGAGCTGGTGTCGCTGGCCGAGCAGGGCCGCCTCACCCTCCGGGTGGCGCAGGACTTCCCGTTCGAGCAGGCACCCCAGGCGCACGCGATGCTCGCCAAGGGCGGCGTGCGCGGGCGCGTCCTGCTCACGCCCTGACGGTCCGGGTCGCGCCCCGCCGAGGAGCGCCCGCGGTGTCGGCCCACCCGCGGGCGCTCCGTCCACGTGTCCGGCGAACAGTACCGACCGATCCCCGAAAGGACCCGACATGCAGATCGGCATCGGCCTGCCGGCCAACATCCCCGGCGCCGGCCCCGAGCAGATCCTGGAATGGGCGCGCCGCGCCGAGGACGACGGGTACTCCTGCCTGTCCGCCATCGACCGGCTCGTCTTCGACAACTACGAGCCGCTGGTCGCGCTGTCGGCGGCGGCCGCGGTCACCCGCCGGATCCGGCTCGCCACCAGCGTGGTCATCGCGCCGTGCCGGCTGAACGCCGCGCTGCTCGCCAAGCAGGCGGCCTCGGTCAACAAGCTGTCCGGCGGACGGCTGGTGCTGGGCATGGCCCCGGGCGGCCGCGACGACGACTACGTCGCCTCGAACGCCCCCTACGCCGAGCGCGGCCGGGAGTTCGACCGCATGCTGGCGGAGATGACCGCGGTCTGGGCGGGCGAGGGCGGCATCGGCCCGTTCGGCCGGGCCCCCCAGATCATCATCGGCGGTTTCGCGCCCCGGTCGTTCCGCCGCGTCGCGCGCTTCGGCGACGGGTGGATCGCCGGGGCGGACGGCGCGGACTCCTTCGCCGGCGGCGCCGAGCAGGCGCGGCGGGCCTGGAAGGCGGCGGGCCGCGACGGCGCGCCCTTCCTGCAGGCGCTGGCGTACTTCTCGGTCGGGGAGGACGCCGACCGGCGCGCGCGCGAGTACCTGCGCAGCTACTACTCGTTCTCCGAGCGGGTGGCGGACCGCGTCGCCGACGCGACGCTCAAGGACGCCGAGACCCTCCGCCGCACCGTGAAGGAGTACGCGGAGGTCGGCACCGACGAGCTGATCCTGCTGCCGGTCAATCCCGACCCGTCTCAGGTGGACCTGCTGGCCGACATCGTCATGTGAGGCCCGGCGCACGATGAGAGGGGCGGTCCGAGGAATCGGACCGCCCCTCCGGCGCGTGCGGCCGGTCAGGTCGCGGCCGGCACCGACCCGCCCGGCTCCGGGTCGAAGATGGGCTGCAGCGAGTTGAGCCCGGAGATCAGGGTCACGAAGTCCTTGCGCGGGAAGAACAGCTTCCCCGGGTCGATGAGCGCCTGCGCGTACTGGTGGTACGCCTCCTGGTTGAGCCCGGCGTCGTAGAAGAAGCGGACGAACGACACGATGTTCTCCAGGAAGTCGCGGTAGGACGCCTCGTACCGCTCGAACACGTCCGTCTCGCGCGAGGGGTCCTTCAGGACGACGTCGATGCCCTTGGCCGCCGCGGCGGCGGCCAGCATCGCCAGCGTCACGCCGGTCGAGAACAGCGGGTCCACGAACGCCGCGGCGTCGCCCACCAGCACCCAGCCGGGGCCGCTCAGCCGGCCGCAGGCGTACGACCAGTCGCGGGCGTTGCGGTGGCCGCTGGTCTGGACGGCGTTCGCGAGCATGTCCTTCAGATGGGCGGTCTCGGCGATCTTGGCCTGGAACAGCTCCGGCAGCCCCTGCCCGGCACCGGTCGCCTCGGCCGCGGAGGTCACGTAGCCGACGCTGTGGGTGCCGTCGTAGATCGGGATGTACCAGAACCATCCGCCGGGGACGTGCTCGATGAAGATGTTGCCGCTCTCGTCGCCGGTCAGCGGCTCACCGCCCTGGAAGTAGGCCCAGACCGCCACGTTGCGCAGGTCCTCGGTCCACTCGACGGTGGTCAGGTGCCGGCCGAGCAGCCGCGCCTGGCCGGACGCGTCGACCACCATCGTCGCCCGCGCCTCGGTCTCCTCGCCGCCGCGCAGCTTGTAGCGGACGCCGACGACCCGGCCGTCCTCGACGATCGGGCCCTTGACCGCGGCCTCCTCGCGGACGTGCGCGCCGAGTTCCCGGGCCCGCCCGAGCACCAGCGCGTCGAAGTCGGCGCGGCGGACGTTGTAGGCGTGCGGGAATTCCGGCTCGCCCTCGGTGAATTTGAAGCCCCATCGGCCGTCCCGCCCCCACACGAGGCTCCCGCCGAACTTCTTGACGAATCCGAGCGCGTCGAGCCGCTCCCGGAGGCCGAGTTCGTCGAGAACGCCGACGCATCCGGTGATGAGCGACTCCCCGATGTGGTAACGCGGGAACTGCTCGCGTTCCAGGACGAGCACCCGGTGCCCGCGCTGGGCCAGCAGGCCGGCGGTCGACGCGCCCGCGGGGCCACCGCCGATCACGATGACGTCGTACTCGGACTTCACGCTTCCCTGGTCTGACATCGCCCTTCTTCCCTCATCCTGTGGACCGTGCCCGAAGGGCAGGTCGAACGGCTGTCCCGTCCACTTTCGCGAGCCGGCCTGAAGGAGCACTCAGGAAATGGTGGGGGCACGGACCGGCGCGCCTTCAGCCCCTCTTCAGCCAATCTCTACCGGTCTTATGAACACTCGAGAAAACCAACGACGGGAGGGAGGCAGCCAATGAGAAAGGTCCTGGACGACACGCTCGGCCGCCATTTTGACGGCATCCTGGTCCGGCCGGGCGACCCCGGGTTCGACGCGGCGCGCTCGGTGTGGAACGTCGACATCGACCGGCGGCCCGCCCTCGTCGCCCGGCCGGCCGCGCCGGAGGCGGTGGCCGTGGCGATCGCGCACGCCCGGCACCATGGCCTGCCGGTCGCGATCCGCGGCGGCGGGCACGGCCTGGCGGGGCACGGCACCGCCGACGGCGCCCTGGTCATCGATCTGTCCGGGCTGGACGGGCTCGAGGTCGACGCGCGGTCCCGGACGGTGACCACGGGCGGCGGGCTGCGCTGGGGACCGGTCGACGCGGCCGCCCAGGAGCACGGGCTCGCGGTGACCGGCGCCGACGCGCCCCAGGTCGGTGTCGCCGGCACCGCGCTCGGCGGCGGCTTCGGCTGGCTGCACCGGCTGTACGGTCTGACCTGCGACAATCTGGTCGAGGCCGAGGTGGTCACGGCGGACGGCGCGACCCACCGGGTCGACGCGGGCAGCGAGCCGGAGCTGTTCTGGGCGCTGCGCGGCGGCGGGGGGAACTTCGGCGTCGTGACGCGGATGCGGTTCGCGCTGCATCCCCTGCGCGAGCTCACCGGCGGCGTGCTGATCCATCCGATCGAGCGCGGGGCGCAGGTGCTGCGCCACTACCAGGAGGTCGCCGACGCGGCCCCCGGTCGGCTCGCGGTCCGGCTGACGCTGATGGCCGCGCCCCCGGCGCCCTTCGTCCCCGAGCCGGTGCGCGGGCGTCCCATCGTGATGGTCGGCGTCGCCGCGTTCGCCCCGCCGGACGAGGCGGAGCGGATGCTGCGGCCGCTGCGCGAGTTCGGGCCGCCGGTGGCCGACGCCGTCCGGCCGATGACCTACCTGCAGTTGCAGCAGCCGCCGAACCGCTTTCCCGAACGGCAGCGCGCCCACGGCGCGAGCCATTTCCTGGGCCGGCTCGACGACGCCGCCGTCGACGGGCTCCTGGCCGCCGCCGCGGACGCCCCCGGACGCCTCGCCATGCTGCAGATCCAGCAGCTCGGCGGCGCCATCGCCGAGACGGCGCCCGAGGACACGCCGTTCGGCTTCCGCGACGCGGCCCACCTCGTGGCCGTCAACGCCCTGGCCGAACGCGACGACACGGCCGCCGACCTCGCCGCCTGGAGCGCGAAGGCGTCGGCGGCGATCCGCCCCCACGCCACCGGCGGCCCCTACGTCAACTTCGTCTCCGCGGACGAGCCCGCGACGTACGTGCCGGGCGCGTTCGCCCCGGACGCCTACGCGCGGCTCACCGCGGTCAAGAAGGCGTACGACCCGGACAACCTGTTCCGCTTCAACGCCAACATCGCCCCCTCCGCGCCCCCGTCCGCGCCGCGACCCCAGGAGTAGACACATGGATCAGGACGCACCCGCCCGCGACGCCTTCCGCCTCGACGACAGGGTCGCGGTGGTCACCGGCGCCGGGCGCGGCATCGGCGCCGCGACCGCGATCGAGCTGGCCCGCGCGGGCGCCAACGTGGTGATCGCGGCGCGCTCGGCCGACCAGCTGGCGAAGGTCGCGGCCGAGATCGAGGCCGCGGGCCGCCGGGCCCTCGCCGTCCCCGGCGACCTGTCCGACCTCGGCCTCGCCGCCGCCCTGCCGGACCGCGCGGTCGAGGCCTTCGGCCGGCTCGACATCGTCGTCAACAACGTGGGCAGCGCCACCATCCGGCCCTTCACCGCGCTCACGCCCGACGACCTCGTGGACGCCTTCCGCTTCAACGTGGGCATCGCGCACGCCGTCACCGGCTCCGCCGTCCCGCACCTGCTGGACGCGCCGGCGAGCGGCGGCGCCGTCGTCAACATCACCTCGACGGTGGGGCGCGTCGGCGGCCGCGGCTGGCTGGCGTACGGCACCGCCAAGGGCGCCCTGGCGCAGTACACCCGGCTCGCCGCGCGGGACCTGGCGCCGCGCGTCCGGGTGAACGCCGTGACGCCGGGCGCGGTGGCGACCGCGGTGCTGGAGCCGGTGCTCGCCGACGACGCGATGCGCGACCGGCTGGAGCGGGCGACCCCGATGCGGCGGGTGGGCGTGCCCGGCGACATCGCCGCGGCCGTCCGCTACCTCGCCTCCCCCGCCGCCTCGTACGTGACCGGCAAGGTCTTCGAGATCGACGGCGGGATCGACGCCCCCAACGTCGACTTCGGCATGCCCGACGTCTGAGCCACGCCCGATCCCCGAACGCGAAAGGCCCGACATGAACGCGACGCCGCTGAGCGACCAGGCCAAGGCCATGCTCCGTGAGCCCTACTTCGCCTGGGCGACCGTCATCCGGCCCGACGGCTCGCCCCACTGCACGATCGTCTGCGTGGACGTGGACGGCGACGAGGTCGTCTTCACGACCGCGATCGGCCGGGTCAAGGAGCGCATCCTGCGCACCGACGGCCGGGTGGCCGTCAGCGTGCTGGATCCCGCGGTCCCGTTCCACTCCCTCACCGTGTCCGGCACGGGGCGCATCGAGGAGAAGGGCGCCGAGGAGATGACCGACCGGATCGCCCGCAAGTACTGGGGCGCGCCCGACTACGCGCACCGGAGCAGCGACGAGCGGCGCGTCACGGTGCGCGTCACCCCCGAGCACGTCATCTACTCCGACGCCGGAGGCGGTGGCCGGCCGTGAGCGAGGCGCCCGTGAACGACCCGCGCACCAGGCTTCCCTCGCTGACCGGGATGCGGATCCTGGCGGCGCTCCTGGTGTTCTTCTGCCACGCCACCTTCCAGTCGTTCTACGGCGACCGGGGGCCGGCGCCCTCCCTGGAGGCGCCCGCCACGGCCGCGGGCTGGCTCGGCGTGGCCTTCTTCTTCGTGCTGAGCGGCTTCGTCCTGACCTGGTCGTCGCGTCCCGGCGACGCGGCGCGCGACTTCTGGCGCCGCCGCGTCGTCAAGATCTACCCCAACCACCTGGTCACGTGGACCGCCGTGCTGCTGCTGGCGTTCCTCCCGGGCCAGGCCGCGGCCCACCGCGCCACCTGGGGCAAGACGCTGCCGAGCCTGCTGCTCGTGCACGCCTGGGTGCCCGACGCCGACGTGATGAACGCCCTGCACATCCCCAGCTGGTCGCTGAGCTGCGAGCTGCTGTTCTACCTGTGCTTCCCGCTGGTGATCCGGGCGGTCCGGGCGATCCGGCCGGAACGGCTCTGGGCCTGCGCGGCGGGCCTGGTGGCGCTGGTCGTCCTGGTTCCGGCCGCCGCCCAGTGGCTCCTGCCCGACACCCCGAAGATGCCGTGGTTCCCGATGTCGGTCTGGGACTACTGGGCGGTGTACTCGCTGCCTCCCGTCCGGCTCCTGGAGTTCACCTTGGGCGTGGTCATGGCCCGGATCGTGCTCTCGGGCCGCTGGGTCGGCCCGGGGCTCGGCCCGGCGTCCTGCCTGCTGGCCGCCGGTGTCGCCCTCCAGGTGAAGCTGGTGCCCTCCCCCTGGGCGATGGTCGCCCCGACGGTGGTCCCGCTCGCCCTGGTCATCGCGGCCGCAGCCGACCGCGACTCGCGCGGGCGCTCCTCCCTTCTGGCCGTCCCGGTCATGACCTGGCTGGGCGAGATCTCGTTCGCCCTCTACCTGGTGCACCTCCCCGTGCTCACCTACGGCCGTCTCGTCCTGGGCGGCGGCTGGAGCGCACCCGCCGCGTTCGGCGTCGAGGCCGGCCTGCTCGGCGTCGCGCTGGTCCTGGCCGCCGCGCTCCACACGTGGGTGGAACGGCCCGCGATGCGCCGCTGGAGCCGGCGGCGCCGGGAGCGGGTGGCGCCCGCCCCCCGTCCCGTGAGGGAGCCGGGCTGACCCCGCGGCCGCCCGGGCCGGCCCGCTCGGCGGTCGCGGCGGTCACGAGGCCGCGAACCGGGCGGCGACGAAGCCGACGAGGTCGTTCGCCTCCGGCTCTCCCACGGTGATGCGGGCTCCGCGGCCGGCATAGCCGTTGACCTTGACGCCGTGCTCGGCGCACATCTGGACGAACCGGTCGGTCCGCGTGCCGAGCGGGAGCCACAGGAAGTTCGCCCCGCTGGTGGGCACGTCCCAGCCCTGCGCCCGCAGCAGCCGCAGCAGCCGGTCGCGCTCCTTCACCAGGACGGCGATGCGCCGGCGCAGCTCGAACTGGTCGCGCAGCGCGGACAGCGCGGCCTTCTGCGCGACCGCGCTCACGCCGAACGGCAGCGCCGTCCGCCGGACCGCGCCGATCACCCGCGGTTGCGCGACCATGAAGCCGACCCGCAGCCCGGCCAGGCCGTACGCCTTGGAGAACGTGCGGATCACCGCGACGTTCGGGTGCTCGCGGTACAGGCGCACCCCGTCCGGCGCGGCCGGCTCGCCGACGAACTCCCGGTACTCCTCGTCGATCACCACCAGCACGTCCGGTGGGACCCGCCGGAGGAAGTTCTGCAGCGCGTGCCGGTGCACCGTGGTCCCGGTGAGGTCGCTCGGGTTGCCGACGAACACCACCCGGGTCCGTTCGGTGACCGCGCCGGCCAGCGCCCCGAGGTCCTGGTGCGCGCCGTCCAGCGGCACGCCCTCCAGCCGGGCCCCGGCGACCTGGATCAGGCCGGGGTAGCGCTCGGTCGACGGCCAGGAGCAGACGACCTCGTCGCCGTGCCGCACGGCCGCGAGCAGCACCTGCTGGATGATCGCGGTGGCGCCGGCCCCGACCGCGATGTGCGGCGCGGGGACGGAGAGCTCGTCGGAGAGCGCCTGGACGAGCTCGGAGCAGCGGTCGTCGGGGTATCGGTTGACCTCGGACATCGCTCTCCTCGCCATCGCGAGCACGCTGTCCGTGGGTGGGAAGGGGGCCTCGTTGAGGTCGGCGCCGTAGCCCCGGCCGTCGTTCGGCACCGCCGCGTGTACGGCGAGTTCCAGCAGGTCGTCCCTGAGCCGCGGACGCGTCTCCGCCATCAGTACCTCCAGGGTGGCAAGGGGGTCTCCGAGCATCTGGGCGCGCCGCCGGTGGTCCGCCGGCCCGGGCCGGCGGGCGGCCCACGGGGCAGGCCGCCCACCGCGCCGGAACGGCCTCGCACCGTTCACGGCCGCCCGTGCCCGGTGGTCACCGGGGACGGTGCCGTCAGCCCCTGTGCTCGGGCGTGCGGATCAGGAGCACGGCCAGGACCGCTCCGGCGAAGGCCACCGCGGCGACCACGAAGAAGAGCAGGTTCAGGCCGTTCACGATCCCGTGCTCGGCCGCGTCGACGACCGGCTTCCGCAGCGCGCCGGGCAGGTGGGCGGCCACCGCCTTGATCTGGCCGGCGGACGCGGCCCCGGCGATGTCGTGGATCGGCAGGTGCCTGCCCGCCAGGTCGTCGGACATCGTGTGGGTGACCTGGCGCCCGAGGACCGCGCCGTAGACGGCGATTCCCATCGCCATGGCGGTCTGGCTGACGGTGTTGTTGACGCCCGCGGCCATGCCGAGGCGCGGCCCGTCGGCCACCTCCATGGACAGCGACCCGATCGCCGGGAGGGCCATGCCGAGGCCGAAGCCCGCGATCACCATGCCCGGGGCCAGATGCGTCCACGAGGAGTCGAGCGTCAGGCCGTGCATGACGACGAGGCCGGTGCCGACGAGCACCAGCCCGAGGGTCGGCAGCACCCAGGCCGGGAGCCGGTCCATGAACGCGCCCGCCGCGGGCCCCGAGAGCAGGATCGGGATGTTGACCGCGAGGAAGCACAGGCCGGTCTTGAAGGCCGAGTAGCCGAGCTGGTTCTGGAAGTAGAGCGAGAGGTACAGCAGCAGGGCGAAGAAGCTGCCGTGGGTGGCGACCGTGGCGAGCTGCGTGCCGCTGAACGCGCGGCTGCGGAACAGCGACAGGTCCAGCATCGGCTCCCGGTGCAGCCACTCGATGATCAGGAAGACCGCCATGAAGACGGCGGCGCCGGCGAACATCGCGATGACGCGGTCGCTGGACCATCCCCAGTCCTCGCCGCGCAGCAGCGCGACCATCAGGAGCACCAGCGACGCGGTGAGCGTGAGCAGGCCGCCGGCGTCGAGGCTCTTGCCCTTGCGCAGCTCCTCGTGCCGAGGCAGCTTCACCCAGGCGATGACCAGGGTGACGGCCGCGAACGGGATGTTGATGTAGAAGACCCAGCGCCAGTCGATGCCGGCCACGAGCGCGCCGCCGAGGAGCGGGCCGAGCGCGACGGCGACGCCCGCCGCGGCGCCGCGGACGCCGAAGGCGAGGCCGCGCATCTGCCCGTGGTAGATCTGCGCGACGAGCGCGAGCGTCGTGGCGAACATGACGGCCCCCGCCAGCCCCTGCACCGCCCGGGACCAGATGAGCATGTCGGGGGTGGTGGACACGGCGCACGCCAGCGACGCCAGGCCGAACGCGGCGACGCCGATCAGGAACATCCGGCGGCGGCCGACGCGGTCGCCGAGGGACCCGGCGGTCAGCTGGAACACCGCCATGGCGAGGGTGAAGGAGTTCACGACCCACTGCAGGTCGGTGAGGTTCGCCTTGAGGTCGCGCTGGACGTCCGGGAGCGCCACGGTGACGATCGTGGCGCTCATCATGAGCATGGAGACGGCGGTGACGATCGCGACGAGCGGCCACCACCCGGCTTCTTCCCTGTTATCCCCCGTACGGCCGCCATAGACGTCCGAGACGGGCCTCTGCGCAGTCATCGGATCCGTGACCCTTCCTGACTCGACGAGTTCCCTATCATTGCTAGGTGCAGCCTAGCATCGGTAGGGGGTCCTATCAATGCTAGAGTGAATTCATCCGACCGACGCGACCTCCGGGGGTCCGATGGCAGACCGCCCCAACCGCGCCAAGCTGCGGTTGCGCCCCAATCCCGAGGGGCTGTGGAACGAGGAGAAGGGCCCCGATCCGCGCCTCAGCCGGAGCGAGATCGTCGAGGCCGCCCTCGAACTGCTGGAGAAGGACGGTTTCGAGGCGTTCAGCATGCGCGGCCTCGCGACCGCGCTGAACATCAAGTCGCCCTCGCTCTACTGGCACTTCCGGAGCAAGGACGAGCTGTTCGACCTGGTCGTGGACGCCGTGCTCGGCGAGTGCCGGCTGCCCGCCGCCGACGAGGCCGACTGGGCCGAGCGGCTGACGAGCGTGGCCCGCGAGATCCGCCGCGTGCTGCTGGCCCACCCGGCGGCGACCCGGCTGCTGACCGGCCGGGTGCCGCTCGGGCCGAACTGGCTGCGCCTGGCCGAGTACGTGATCGGCACGCTGCGCCGCGCGGGCTTCGACGACAGGCTCACCAACATCTGCTACCTGGTGCTGCTGTACTACGCGGTCGGCTTCGTGACCCAGGAGATCTCGTTCGGCACCGGCGCGGAGGCCCGCGAGCGGTTCGACCAGATGCAGGAGTTCGTGCAGCACCTGCCGCCGGAGCAGTACCCCAACCTCATCGCCGTCACCGCCGGCTTCAACGAGCGCGGTCTCGAGGACCGCTTCGAGATCGGGCTGAGCGGCGTCATCGGCGGGTTCCGCGCCGAACTGGCGAAGGCCGCCGGGCCGGCCTGACCGGCCCGGCGCGCCAGGGCGCTCACCATGGCACGGGGCCCTCGTCTCCGAAGAAGGAGCCCGTCGGGCCGTCGTCGGGCAGCGTCGCGGCGGTGACCGCGGCCCGCGCGCCCTCCGCCGGCGTGCGCACGCCCCGGCCCGCCCCCATGGCAGCGATCAGGTCGGACGCCATGTCGGTGTCGCAGAAGCCGGGATTGACGGAGTTCACCTTGATCGGCGTCTCCGCGAGCTCCTTGGCGTAGGCCACGGTCACGGCGTTGAGGGCGGCCTTGGAGGAGTTGTAGGCCAGCAGGTTCACCCGCGAGACCGGTGACGCCAGGTCGCTGGTGACCGTGAGCGATCCCAGGCGGCTGGAGACGTTGACGATGCGCCCCGCGGCCGAGCGGCGCAGCAGCGGCAGCATCGCGTCGGTCACCGCGATCACCCCCACCACGTTCGTCTCGTAGGTCCGGCGCACCACGTCGAGCGGAACCCGGCCGGGGCGCAGGTTCCAGTCCAGAATGGCGATCCCGGCGTTGTTGACCAGCGCGTCGAGTCGGCCGTACTCGCGCTCCATTCGCTTCGCGGCGCGCTCCAGTCCGGCGGCGTCGGTGACGTCGACGTGCACGTATGCGGCGTCCACCCCCTCCGCCCGCAGCGCGGCGGCCGCCTTCCGGCCGCGCTCCTCATTGCGCGCGCCCACGAGCACCTTCTGCTCGCCGAGCCCGCCGAGCTGCCGCGCGACCTCGAAACCGATTCCCTTGTTGGCGCCGGTGATGAGAGATATTCGCATGCCACCACACTGGCCCCGATCCGGATCGAAGGAAAGAGGCGCCCAGCGGCTCCCGATCATTTCCTTAGAGCTTCTCGACTGCCGTAACCGACCATACAGAAGGAGTGAAATCGGAAGACAGTTTCACCCGTTCGGACTCCGAAAGGACCATGGAATGGACTCGCCGAATCAGGAAACCGCGGACCTGGAATTCGTGATGGAGGTGGCCGGCGGCTTCTGGCGGTCGCGGGCGCTGTTCAGCGGGGTGGAGCTGGGCCTGTTCACCATGCTGGCTACCGGGCCCGCCACCCTCGAGGAGATCACCGGCAAGCTCGGCCTGCACGCGCGCGCGGCGGCGGACTTCCTCGACGCCCTGACGGCCCTGGGCCTGCTGGAGCGCCGGGACGGCCGGTACGCCAACGCGCCGGCCGCCGCCCGCCTCCTCGACCAGAACGGCGAGGGCTACGTCGGCGGCTTCCTCACCTTCATGGGGCGCGCGCTCTACCCGGCGTGGGGCCGCCTCACCGACCTGCTGAGGTCCGGGTCGCTGCAGGAGGGATTCGACTCGTTCGGCGAGTTCTACCGCGACCTCGACCGCGTCCGGGGCTTCATGAACGCGATGGACAGCGCCTCCGCGGCCGTCACCGCCTACCTGGTCGAGCGGGTCGACTGGAGCGGGCACCGGGACGTGGTCGATCTCGGCGGCGCGCGCGGCAACCTCGCCGGCTCGCTCGCGCGCGCGCACGAGCACCTGAGGACCGCCTGCTTCGACATGCCGCCGCTGCGGCCCCTGTTCGACGAGCACATGGCGGCCCTGGGAACCGCCGACCGCACCACCTTCCACGGCGGCGACTTCCTCACCGACGCGCTTCCCGAGGCCGACGCCTACATCTTCGGGCACGTGCTGCACGACTGGGACGAGGAGAGCCGCGTCGCGCTGGTGACCCGCGCGTTCGAGGCCCTGCGCCCCGGCGGCGAGCTGCTGGTCTACGACGAGCTCATCGACGACGACCGGACCGGACCCGCGCACTCCCTGCTGATGAGCCTCAACATGAAGCTCGTCCGGTCGGGCGCCGCCGAGTACACCTTCGCGGACGCGAAGCGCTGGCTCGGCGACGCGGGGTACACCGGCGTCACGGTCGAGCGCATCACCGCCACCGAGCGCCTCATCCGCGCCCGCAAGCCGGCCGCCGCCTGACCGCCGTCCCCTCCGGCCGGAGGTCCCGGGTCCCCGCCGGCCCGGGACCTCCGGCCGTTCCCGTCCGGCGTCGGGGCACTCGACGCCGGGGAACGCGTGATCGGGGAACACGAACGTCCCTCCCGGCCCGGCCGGGAGGGACGTTCGGGTCAGAGGGGCCGTCCGGCCGCCGTTCAGTCGAGCTCGACGGGGAGGAAGCGGTAGTGGTCGCCGTCCTTGCGGACCAGGCCGGCGGACGGGGCGTCGAAGTGGCTGCCGAACAGGACCGAGTCGGTCCCGGCGAGGTCGGCGAACAGCGCGCGCCGGGTCCTCGTCGCCTGCTCGGCGTCCACGTCGACGGTCGCGCACATCGCGGTGCGGGCGAACTGCACCGGGTGGTGGAGGCAGTCGGCGGAGATCACGGCGGCGCGGTCGCCGCCGTCCAGCCGGACCATGACCTGGCCCGGCGTGTGGCCGGGCGCCGGCACGATCGTCACGCCCGGGGCCACCTCGACGCCGGCGTCGGGCACGTCGACGGGGTCCAGCAGCCCGGCCTCCCGGACGGGGTCGATGGAGTCGGTGAACATCTCGCGCTGGTCCGGCTCCAGCTCGACGCCGCCCCAGTAGTCGTACTCGGCCTGGGCCGACACGTAGCGGGCGTTCGTGAACGTGGGCACCCAGCGGTCCCCGTCGAGCCGGGTGTTCCAGCCGACGTGGTCCTGGTGCAGGTGCGTGTTGATCACGACGTCGACGTTGCCGGGCGTGAAGCCCGCCTCGGCCAGCCGGTCGAGGAACGGCGTGGACAGGTGGTCCCACGCGGGGAAGGGGCGGGCCTTGCCGTTGCCCACGCCGGCGTCCACCAGCACGCGGGTGTCGCCGACCTGGACGGCGAAGGCGTGGACCGATCCGAGGAGCTGCCCGTCGTCGTCCACGTAGAAAGGGCTCAGCCATGTCGATTCCGCGACCACGTCCGGGGTCGCCTGAGGCAACAGCCACCGGCCGAACCCGCGCAGCGGGACTTCGGCTATCCGATGGACGGTCACCTTTCCGATCTGCCAGGTCTCTGCCGCCGGGCTCTTCTGGGGTGTCGTCATGGCGCCACGTTAAGGCGAGCGGGAGAATCGGCATTCGAGGATCACTAGAGATCCGCTGAAATCCGACCTCGGCGAGTCCACTAGCGGCCAGGCGGAAAACGGGTGGCCGCTCACTCGATGTGGTTTTCCGAAAAAGCACCTGATATCCATGGGTTCGCGCAATGGAGCCCTCATGGAACGGCGGCGCCTCCCGCGCGGGTCAGGTGGGGCGCCGCACCGAGGTCGTCTCGCTCGTCAGCGGCGATCCGTCCGCCGCGACGGGCAGGACGTCGGGCACGGGGACGCCGTCGCCGTCGACCAGGACCGAGTGCTCCTCCCCCGCCTCGAAGGCGTGCCGCTCGCCCCATTGCCGCAGCGCGACGATCACGGGGAAGAGGTCCTTGCCCGCGTCGGTGAGCGCGTACAGCCTGCGCCTGCCCGAAGGGGAGTCGACCTGGGCGAGCAGGCCGCGGGCGGTGAGCTTGCGGAGCCGTTCGGTCAGGATGTTGCGGGCGATGCCGGTGCGCTGCTGGAAGTCGGTGAACGAGCGGGCGCCGTCCATCGCGTCCCGGACGATGAGCAGGCTCCACCGGTCGCCGACGAGATCGACCGTGCGGGCGACCGGGCAGGTCGGGTCCGTCCACGGAGGGCTCTGCCCCTCTGCGGCATCGGGTGCCATCACCCCTCCAATGAGTTGCGGATTGAAACCATTCTGGCCTAGCCTCCGATCAGTTGCAAAATGAAACCAAACGGAGGTGCCCGGTGAACGGGAGGATGACGCCGCTGCTCGCGGCGGTGTGCGGGGTCGCGGTGGCGAGCGTCTACGCCGGGCAGCCGGTGCTGGGACCGATGGGACGCGACCTGGGCGTTCCGGTCGACGCCCTCGGCTGGTTCGTGGCCGCCGGACAGCTCGGCTACCTGGCGGGACTGGTGCTCCTGGTGCCGCTGGGCGACGTCCTCGACCGCAGGCGCCTGATCGCGGCGCACCTCGCCCTGGTGGCGGCGGGGACGGCGGTCACCGCGGCGGCCCCGGTCGCCTGGGCGGCGTTCGCCGGGCTGGCCGCGGCGGGAGTGTTCGCGGTGGTGGTGCAGACCACCGTCGCGTACGCGGCCTCGATCTCCCCGCCGGCCGAGCGCGGGCGCAACATCGGCATCGTGACCTCGGGCGTGGTGATCGGCATCCTCGGCGCGCGCGTCGTCGCGGGACTCCTCGCCGGCCTGTGGGGATGGCGCAGCGTCTACCTCGCCCTCGCGGTCCTCGCCGCCCTCCTGGCGCTGCTCGCCCTCACGCTGCTGCCCGCCGACGCCCGCCCGGACGCCTCCCGGTACGGGCAGGCCCTGCGGTCCTTCGGCAGGCTGTTCGCCCAGCCGGTGTTCCTCACCCGAGGGCTGATCGCGTTCTTCCTGTTCGCCTCGTTCGGCACCCTGTGGAGCGGCATGGCCCTGCCGCTGGCCGGTGCGCCGTGGCACCTCGGCGAAGCGCGGATCGGGCTGTTCGGAGTCGCCGGGCTGGCCGGAGCCCTCGGCGCCGCGCGGTCCGGACGCTGGGGCGACGCCGGGCACGCGCGCCGGGTCACCGGCGTCGCGCTCGCGCTCCTGCTCGTCTCCTGGGCGGCGATCGGGCAGCTCCCGTGGTCGCTGCCGCTGCTGATCGCCGGCGTGGTCCTGCTCGACTTCGCCGTTCAGGCCGTGCACGTGAGCAACCAGCACACCCTGACCGCCGCCTACCCCGGCCGCACCAGCGCCACCATCGGCGCCTACATGCTCTTCTACTCGCTCGGTTCCGCCCTCGGAGCGGCCGCGACCACGGCCGCGTTCGACGCGGCGGGCTGGACCGGCTCCACCGTCCTCGGCGCGACGTTCGCGCTCTGCGCGCTCGCCACCTGGGCGCTCAGCGGACGCGCAACGGCCGGCGCCGCCCGCCGTCCGGACACCCGGTCCCCGTCGCGCGAACGGCGTCCCTCAGCGGCGGTCCCGGACGCCGACCGCCCGCCCGCGCGCTGACCGGCCGACCATTGGGAGCCGCCCTGCGGTGGGTCACGGGTCTAGCGGTCCCGGGAAGCGGTCGTCCAGGTCGCCGGGCGTCCCGCGCCCTGGGCCGAGGGGCGGCCGTGGCTCAGGAGCGCACCTTCCCGATCACCCACTGGAGCCCGAGCAGCGCCAGCGCCGCCATGAAGGCGGCCCGTCCGTTCCCGGTGGCGATGCCGGCGCCGAGCACCACGGCCGCGAGGGTGGGGAGGATCTTGAAGCCGAACATCGGTGCCTCCATCATGACGTCGTGCGGCGGACCCGCTGCCACCCACGGTTTCCATTCTTCTCGGCGTCGCCCGCCGGCGTTAATCGCCGCCGCGGTGACAAACGCGATCAGCACCGCCGCTTGTGACCTCGAAGCCGGCGGATCGTCAGTACCGGTTCGTCGCGGCGTCCACGGCGAGGTCCGCGTCGATCGCGTCGGCGGACAGGTCCTTGAGTCCCATGTGGTCCTTGGCGATCCGCCCGAGCGTGGGCAGTGCGCCGCGGTCCGGCCATGTGCCGGGGTCCCACAGGGACGAGCGCAGGAACGCCTTCGCGCAGTGCATGTACAGCTCCTCGACGTCGACGAGGAGCGCCAGCCGCGGCCGCTTGCCCTGGACGACCAGGTCGTCGAAGAACGGCGCGTCCGACACGAGCGTCGCGCGCCCGTTCACCCGCAGCGTCTCGTTCATCCCCGGCACGAGGAAGAGCAGGCCGACGCGGGGGTTGCGCAGCACGTTGCGGAAGCTGTCGGCCCGGTGGTTGCCGGGACGGTCGGCGAGCGCCAGCCGGTGGGAGTCCAGGACCAGCACGGAGCCGGCGGGGTCCCCGCGCGGCGAGACGTCGCAGGAACCCTCCGCGTCCGCGGTCGCCAGCAGCACGAGCGGCGAGTGCGCGATGATCGTGCGCGCGTGCTCGTCGATCCTGCCGATGTCCTTGTCCCAGAGGGGCCGCGGCGGGTCCGGGACGATGTCCCGCAGCTCCGCCTCGGTCGTCACCGTCCGGATCTCAGAAGGATGCATCGGTCGAATATAAGGTAAGCCTCACCAAAGGTGCACGACCGGTCCCGGTGTCGGCCGAGCGGCAGCGCTCGCCGCTCGGCCGCGTCACCATCGTCGACCGCCGGCCGTCGTCCTTGCCCGGCCGCGTGTTCTCTCCGTGCCTGCGAAAAGACCGGCGGGGCGGGGGGCCCGGGGGCGCGCAGGTCTTCGGTCGATCAGATGGGGGGCCGGGAGGCGGCGTCCAGACGGTAGTGCGCTCGCTCGGCGTCGGGGATGGGGATGGGGAACGAGCTGTGCACCCACATCTGGTCCACGGTGCAGGCGGTCATCCGCCAGAGACCGTCCTCCTTGCGGAACCGGTCGACCCGCAGGCCCTCGCCCGCGATGACGGGCCGCTGCGGCCCGTCACCGTCCTCGCCCACGAGCACGCCGAGCAGGTAGGACAGCGCGGTCGCGGTGCCGTCCTCCTCGGCGTGCACGGTCGGGTTGAGGCTGGCATGGCGCAGCCCGTCGTTGATCGGCAGCTTCTCCCGCAGCAGCGCGATCGCCGCCTCCCGGTGCGCAAGGACGTCCGGCCGGACGAGCTGGCGGCGGCGGTCCGCACGGTCGCGGCGGGCGGCAGCGTGATCGATCCGGCGCTCGCGTCCGCGGCGCTGCTGGCGCCGGAGAGCCCGCTCACGCAGCGGGAGACGGAGGTGCTGCGCCTGTCGGCCACCGGCGCCCAGCCGATGGAGATCGCGGAGCGGCTGTTCCTGTCCTACGGGACGGTGCGGAACTACCTGACCTCAGCGGTCGGCAAGCTCGGCGCCCGCAACCGGATCGACGCCGTCCGCATCGCCACCGAGTCCGGGTGGATCTGACCGGAACTCGGCCACCACCTCGAAGCCGCCCTCCCGGCGCGGCCCCGCCGACAGCCGCCCGCCGGCGCGGGCCGCCAGGCTCTCCAGGCCCGTTCCCCCGCCGGCCGGCGCCCGGAGCCGGCCGTCGCCGTCGTCGGCGACCCGCAGCCGCACGGCGCCGTCCGATCGGGTGACCGTGATGGTGCGGGTGCGGGTGCGGCTGTGCCGAAGGACGTTGGTGACGGCTTCGCGGAGAACGGCGGCAAGGGCGGTGCCGGTCCCGTCCGGCAGCGGCCCGGTCTCCACCTCGGCGCGGACGGCGATGCCCGCGGCCTCCAGCGCCTCGATCGCCGCGTCGACCTCGTGGCGCGGCTCCAGGCGGACCCGTCCGCCCGCGATGGCGCCGAGCTCGGCGTGCGCCCGTTCGAGGACGGGGACCAGCGCCGCGAGCTCGGTGGCGGCGCGCACCGGATCGCGGTCCAGCAGGCGCAGGGCCAGCTCGCCGCGCAGCGCCACCGCCGACAGGCTGAACCCCAGGACGTCGTGCAGGTCGCGCCCGATCCGGACGCGCTCGGCGGCGACGGCGGCCGCCGCCAGCTCGTGCCGGGCCCGGTCGAGGAGGACGACCAGGTCACCGAGCCGGGACAGGCCGTAGAACAGCCACGCCAGGATGAGGGGGGAGAGCACGTTCGTCACCATGTCCGCCGGCGAGGCGACGGGAGGCGGGGTGACGCACAGCACGACCTGCAGCGCGAGGACGGCCGCGGCGATCGCCCACGATCTCGGCGGGCGCACCCAGGCCAGCGCCGCACCGATGAGCAGGCCCCACATGTTGCTGACCACCGCCAGCGTGCCCGCCGCGTAGCTCCCCGGCCAGGCCACCGGGACCAGCAGCAGCGCCAGCGCGACGAGCCGCCCGCGCGACGGCGGCGACAGCAGCAGCACCACGGCCGCCGCGAGCAGCGGGACGAGCGGGCACAGCCAGCGCGGGTCTCCGGAGAGGGCGAAGACGTTGATCAGCGGCCGCACCGCCTGGATGAGCACCACGGCGGCGAGGATGACGCGGACGAACCCCGGCGACCGGACCGGGGGCGGTGTGCGGCGGCTCCCCTCCGCACGGTACGCGCCGGCCATCGAACGGACCTCGGCCAGCGTTCGCCTCGCCGTCTCGGTCGCCTCGCGGATCACCGCACGGGCGTCTTCGGGCGGTGCCCCGTCCGCCGCCGCCAGCCTCCCGGCGATCGACCGCAGTCCGGCCCCGACGGTCCGGCGCAGCTCCGCGTCCAGGCGCAGCCGCTCCTTGAGCGTCTCGATCCCGGCCAGTTCGTCGCGCGTGGCGTGCAGGTCCGCCACCAGGCCGCTGACGGTGTGCAGGCTGAACACGATGAGCGCGTCCGTCGCCAGGGCCAGCGGCCGCCAGGCCCAGACATGGAACGGCTCCCCGGCCACCATGCCGGCGGCGGCCGTGGCCGCCAGGACGGCCCCGAGCAACGGCCACGACGCCCGCGCCGGAAGTGCGACCAGCACGCCGGCCACGACCGTCCACGGCAACCATCCCCACGCCATGCCGACCACGGCGAACGGCATCAGCGCCAGCACCGCCGAGGCCATCAGCAGCCCGATGCGGACGTCCAGCCGAAACCGCCCGGCCAGCAACGCCACCAACGGCGGATAGGGAGCCGCCGCCAGGAGCAGCCCTTCCGCGTCCACGCCGCCTCTGGCCGCGTCGAACGCCCGGATGCAGAAGAGCAGCGCCAGCGCCGTCCACAGCATCGAACGCGCGACCCGCGGCGGGAGGCGCTCGCCGTCCGGTTCCGCGCCGCTCCCCGAGATCACGCGACATTTTCCCATGCGGTGGCGGGCCGCATGGTTGGAGACAACTTTGCCTCGGGGTTCGTTCGCCTTCGGGTCCCGGGGATACAGCCAACCTGAGCGTTCTTTCGCTTGAGAAGGGTCGTGCCGGTGGGCGTGCTGGGTCTGCCGCTCCGCAAGGTGGAGCGGCTGCCGCTTCGGACGAGTTCGGCGCTGGCCGCCGCCGGGCTGACCGCTTTGGAGGCGGCGGGGACCGCCATGCTGTTCCTCCGGAAGGCGGGCCGGGACCGGGCCGTCCTGGCGCGTGAACGCGGTGAGCTGACGGTCGACCAGCTGTTCCACCAGATGCTGCGCGGGCCCCTGAGCCCCACGCTGCCGAGCCGGTTCGGGAACGCGGTCCAGGTCATCGACGCCGGCGGCCGGATCCTGGCGGCGACGGAGGGCCTCGAGAACGGCCCGCCTCTCAGCCGGGTCGTCCCGCCCCGGGCGCGGACGCAGGTCGAGCACCGGCTGCGGAGCCCGCGCCGGCCGTGGCGCACCCGGGGCTCCGGGGACAGGACGCTGCTCGCGACGCGCATTCCGGCCGAGGTCACCCACCGCCAGCGCGGCAAGGCCCCGCTGATGATCTATCTCGCCTTCCCCCGGGTGCCCTGGTACGGGTCGCGGCGGCTGGCGGCGGCCACGGCGGTGGCGACGGTGGCCGGGGCCGCGATGGTGTACGCGATCGTGCACCGCTCGGGCAGCCGCGTCCTCGCGCCCATGGCCGAGATCCGCGACGAGTTCGCCGAGATCACCGCCACCGACCTGGCGCGCCGGGTCCCCGTGCCGGAGCCCGAGGAGCTCAAGGCCATGGCCGAGACCATGAACACGACCCTCGCGCGCCTCGACACGGCCGTCAGCGATCTCCGCAACCTCACCTCGGAGGCCTCCCACGACCTGCGCGGGCCGCTGACGTCGATCCGCCTGCGGCTGGAGAACGCGCTCGCCGACCCCGAGGCGCGGTGGCCGCGCGTGGCCGCCGACGTGCTCGCCAGCGTCGAGCGCCAGGAGGCCATCGTGACCGACCTGCTCACGCTCACCCGGCTGGACACCGGGCAGCCGCTGCACCCGCAGCGCACCGATCTCAGCGCCCTCGTCGCCGCCGAGCTCCGCCGGCGCGAGGCCACCGACCGGATCCACATCATCGGGAAGCTCGCCCGGCGGGTCGTGCTGGACTGCGACCGGCTGCTCATCGACCGGCTGCTCGCCAACCTGCTCGACAACGCCCAGCGGCACGCCGACAGCCGCGTCGAGGTGACCCTCGACGTCGATCGGCCGCCGGGAGAGCAGGCGGCGGCGGTGCTGACCGTCGCCGACGACGGCGACGGCATCCCGCCCGACCGGCACGAGGAGATCTTCGAGCGGTTCACCCGCCTGGACAGCTCCCGCGAACGCGACCCCAACGGCACGGGGCTGGGCCTGCCCATCTCCCGCGACATCGCGAGCGCCCACCACGGCACCCTCACCGTGGACTCCCGCCCCGGGCACGGGGCGCGCTTCACCACCCGCCTCCCGCTCGCCGCCCCCTGACCCCGGCGCCGTGAGCGCCGCGGCGGGCCCGCCGCCCTCGGGCTGCCGGTCCGTTCCGGAGGTCGAGCGGAAGAGTGACGAATCACCGGTGGCCGCTTGGGAAGACCAGCTACGGCCCGTCCCCGACAAGAGACGAGACGATGCAGCTGATCAAGTCCAGCAAGGACCGGACGACGACCGGCCGCCTTGAGCCGCCCGCCTGGCGCCGGCGGGTGAGGATCCTGCTCAACGTGGTGGCCTGCCTGTTCCTCGGCGCCCTGTCGATCTGGCTGGCGGTGCGCGTCACCCCCATGCAGACGGTCAAGGCGGCCGGGCAGACGGTGCAGGTCGGCGCCACGTCCCCGCGCCTGTCCGGCTCGGGACCGGGCGAGGTGAACCTGTTCGGGCAGGCGATCTCGACCCGGCCGGAGTTCCGCGGCCCGATCCGCCCCCGCCTCGAGCTCACCCACATCACGATCAACGCGCAGGTCGGGCAGTTCGCCCGGGACGGCGACCACGGCACCCTCGACCTGAGCGCGCGGCTGACCGACGGCTGGCGCCGCTACCTGCTGTGGGAGACGCTGGTCTCGGCCGGCTTCTCGGCGCTGCTGCTGGCGGCGCTCGCGGGAGTGCAGCACTGGTCGGGCGCCACCCGCGTCAAGGTGCTGGCGACGGGGGTGCTGTGCGTGCTCGCCGCGAACTCGGCGTGCGTGTACCTGCTGGCCTCCAGCACGCCGGAGGCGCTGAAGAGGGTCCGCTCGGTCGAGGACCTCGTGGGACGGGCGCCGTCCTCCCCCGTTCCGCCGGCGCGGGGCCCGGCCCTCAACGACGTCAACGCCGTCGTCATCGGCGACTCCACCGCGGCGGCCATGGGCAATCCCCTCGTGGACGACCCGGACGCCCTCGACCGGGCGTGCAAGCGCAGCCGCGACTCGTACGCGGTCTACCTCGCGCAGTCCAACCGGTGGAAGGTCCTGAACCTCGCGTGCAGCGGCGCGACGGTGGCGTCCGGCCTGCTCGACGTCCAGAACGTCGGCCACCGGGTCGCTCCCCCGCAGCTGGCGGTCGCCCAGCGGGCGAGCAAGGCGTCCGTGGTCATCGTCAGCATCGGCGCGAACGACGTGCGCTGGGCCCAGCTGACCGGGCTCTGCCTGGCCGCGAAGGCCTGCGACGACCGCGCCTCCACGGCCTACTACCAGCAGCAGCTCAACACCTTCGCCAAGGACTACTACGACCTGCTCGGCCAGTTGAACCGGCTGCCGCAGCACCCGACCGTCCTCATCAACCAGTACTACGACCCGTTCGGCGAGAACGTCGACTGCCTCCGGTCGCAGGGCGTCGACCAGGCGATGGCCGACGCGCTCCGGGGACGGCTGGCGGACATGAACGCCCTGCTGGACAGGGGGGCCCGCGCCTTCGGGTTCCGCTCCGTCCCGCAGCACTTCTCCGGGCACGGCCTCTGCTCCCAGGGCCCGTTCGTCCAGGGGACGGGCGCCGAGGCGCCCCTGCACCCCACCGCCGCCGGCGAGCTGGCCATCGCGCTCGCCGACCAGCAGGCGCTGAACGCGCCCGCGCCGCAGCCCACGGTCTCGCCCAGCAGCCCGTGACCCGCACGCGGGCGTCCGGCGTCCGCCGACGGCCGGACGCCCGCGGGATCCGTGCCGCGCATGTGGCGGTTCGGGGACATGTTCCGCCAGTTTCCGGACGTTACGGTGGTGGGCGGGAACCTCGGGAGCCGCCGCACAAGAGGAGAGAGGCCGCCGATGAAGTTCGGCATCCTGTTCCGTCCGCAGGACCCGCCCGACGCGGCGAACATCGTCGGCCGCTGGCGCGAGGTCCTCGCCGCCGCCGAGGTCGCCGAGGAGGTGGGCTTCGACGGGCTGTTCATCCCCGAGCACCACATGATGCCGGACGGGTATCCGCCCTCCCCCTGGGCGGCGCTGGGGGCGCTGGCGGCGATCACCGAGCGCGTGGAGATCGGCACGACGATCCACCTGCTGCCGTTCGAGCACCCGGTCCACGTCGCCGAGCACGCGGCGATGGCCGACATCCTCGCGAACGGGCGGCTGCGGCTGGGCTGCGGGCTCGGCAACTTCCCCGCCGAGTTCGAGCTGTACGGGCTCGACCCGCGCTCCCAGGTGTCGCGCTTCGAGGAGTGCATCGAGATCGTGCAGCGGGCGTGGGCCGGCGAGGACCTGGACTTCCACGGCAGGCACTTCGACGTCCGGGGCCGGATCACGCCCCGGCCGGTGGGAGCGCGGCTGTGGCTGGGCGCGATGTCCGAGCCCGGCGTGCGCCGGGCGGCGCGCTTCGGCTGCCCGTGGCCGACCGATCCGCTGCACAACATCCACGTCATGAAGGACTGGGCCGACCTCTACCGTGCCGCGGGCAAGGAGTACGGCACGTCCGACAGGCTCGGCGTCAGCCTCCTGAGAGACGGCTGGGTGGCCGACTCGCTGGACGAGGTCGAGCGCACCTGGTGGCCGCACATCCGCGCCGACCACTGGTTCTACTTCGAGAAGGTCCCCCGCTGGGTGGCCGAGCGCGAGCCCTTCCTGCGGGACGTCACCTCCGAGGAGGACTTCCACTTCGACCGCCACCGCATCGACCGCCTGGTGGTCGGCAGCCCGGACGACTGCGTCGCCTCCATCCGCGCCTTCGAGGAGGCGATCGGCCCCGACTACCTGATCATGTCCTTCCGGATGGCGTCGGGGCCGGGCCACGAGCAGGAGCTGGAGTGCATCCGCCGCTTCGGACGCGAGGTCATCCCCGCCTTCCGGACCGCGCCGGCGCCGGGCTGAGCCCGCGCCCGCCGCCGATGATCCAGCCCATGCCGAAGGCGGAGAGCAGGCCGTTGCCGGACAGGTAGCCGTCGGAGTGGGGTCCGGCGAGGCCGCAGGCGGCGCCGCCGCCCGCGAACAGGCCGGGGATCGGCTCGCCGGCCCCGTTCAGGACGCGGCCGGACGGGTCGATGACCAGGCCGCCCTGGGTGGCGAGCAGGCCGTGGGTGACCCAGGCGAGATGGTAGGGGGCGGTGAGCCTGCGGCGGCCGGGCAGCGGGGTCAGTGCGCGTTCGGTCTCCGCGGCCGTCCGCCCCAGGCAGGCGGCGAGGTCGTCGAGGGTGGCGCAGTCGCGGACGGCGCCCGCGGCGAGGCTCTCGCGCATCATCTCCGACTCGCGGGTGGCGGCCATCGCGGCGGCGTCCCAGATCATCGCGGCGCGCTCGCCGGGCTGCCGCTGCAGGACGCCCGCCATGGACGAGTAGCCCTTCGACTCCTCGTCCACGAAGCGCTCGCCGTCGGCGTTGACCAGGACGGCGCCGTTGAACGGCAGGGCCGGGGACACGCGGGTGCCGTGGTCCACGACGACGAGGCCGGAGCGCAGGCCGGCGCCCATGTTGCGCACCTGGGCGCCGAGGCGCTCCGCCCAGGCGAGCGCATCGCCGGTCGAGGTGGAGACGCCGCCGTAGTACGGCGTGCCGAGGTGGGGCAGGTGCCGCTCGACCAGGTTCTGGTCGGCCGCGAAGCCGTCGGTGGCGAGGACGACGGCGCCGGCCCGGACGCGCTGCATCGAGCCGTTCTGCGCGATGACGACGCCGGTGACCTTTCCGCCGTCCGACATGAGGCCGACGGCGGGGGCCTCGTCGACGAAGGCGGCGTTGTCGCGGGCTTCGAGGAGGCCGCGCAGGTGCCGCATGAGGCGGGCGCCGCCGAGGCGGCCGGTGTCGGTGTGCAGGCGCAGGGCCGTCATCCCGGCGCGGGGCATGTCGGTGCCGAGCTCGATCGGGTAGCCGGTGTCGGCGATCCACTCCACGACGCGCGGGGCGGCCGCGCAGAGCGCCTCCACCACCGGGCGCCATTCCTCGTCACCGCTGGCGCGCAGGATGTCGTCGGCGTGCCGCTGCGGCGAGTCGTCGATGCCCGCGGCCTCCTGGAAGCGGGTGCCTCCGGCGGCGAGGGAGCCGGACGAGATGGCGGCGTTGCATCCCTCACGCGCGGACTTCTCGAAGACGGCGACGACGCGGCCGGGGTCGCGGGCCGCCCGCAGCGCGGTCATCACGCCGCAGGCCCCGCCGCCGACGACGGCCACGTCGACCTCGGTGTCCCAGGTCATGACAGCGTCCCGCTCGTGCCGTAGAAGTCCCGCGCGGCGTCGATCAGCGGGCGGGGCGGGCGCGCCCCGTAGAAGCCGGTCCGCGCCGGGGCGAGGCCGGTGGCCCGGTACTGCGCGGCGCGCAGCTCCGCGACGCGGACGCAGGTGCCGAGGGAGTCGAGCACCGGCACGTCGTCGACGCGGGACAGGCCCTGGTCGGCGAGGAACACGTTGAGCGGCCCCTCGCCGGGGACGATGACGTTCGCGCCGTCCGCGATCGCTTTGCGCGCGGCGCGGGTGAACGCGTCCAGCAGCGGTTCCGGGCCGGCGTACGCCGCCATGACGTCGGTGAACTCCGCCTCGACCTGCACGATGGGCCCCACGAGGCGGTCGAGCCGGTAGTCGCGCATGTTGCGGCGGAGCTGCGGTTCGAGGGCGGCGATGAAGGTGACGATCCCCACCCGGTCGCCGAGCGTTCCGGCCATGAGGACCGAGGTCTGGCCGAACGCGATGACGGGGATGTCGACGATCGTCCGGACCTCCTCGTACGCGGTGTCGGGGATGGTCGCGATCAGGAACGCGTCGTAGCCCTCGTCCTGAGCGCGCAGCGCCGCGTGCACGAACTGCTCCTTGTGCAGTCCGGCGAGGTAGGCGTAGCCGATGTGCGTCCCGGGATAGTCGGACGGGTAGGTGCCGGGCCTCATCCCGTGGAAGTCGATCTCGGTCCCGGGGGCGGCCTGCGACCGCAGGTGGCGGGCGAGCGCGTCGCGGTAGTGCGGGACGTCGTCGAGGACGGTGAAGGACTGGTGCCAGATCCGCACGGTCACACCCCCGCCGCGGCGCGGGCGGCGTTCGCGCCGGCGATCCGCCCGAACGTCGCGCCGCGCAGCACCGACGTCGAGCCGGTGTAGTCGGAGTAGTACAGCCCGGTCAGCTCCCCCGCCGCGTACAGGCCGGTCATGGGACGGCCGTCGCGGTCGACGACCTCGGCGGCGGAGGTGGTCCTGAGTCCGCCGAAGCTGAAGACGTTCGCCGCCATGATCGGGTACGCGGCGAACGGCCCCTGCTCGACGGGCCGGCTCCAGTTCGACTTCGGGACGTCCAGCCCGGTGGTCGCGAGGCCGTCGGGCGCGCCGTGGTCGAAGCCGTCGGAGGGAGGGCAGGCCGCGTTGTACGCCTCGACGGTCCGCTCGACGGTCGCGGCGGGCAGGCCGAGCGCCCGCGCCAGGTCGCCGATGGTGGGGGCGGTGACGGGCGGGACGTCGGTGCGCACGCCCGCCATCAGGTTCGGCACCGCGAGCCCCCGCTGGTCGAGGATCACCCAGGCGATCCCGTCGGTCTGGGCCTGGACGGCGCGGGTGGTCCGCTCGTACCAGGCGTCGACGGTGCCGCGCGCCTCGTCCACGAACCGCAGCCCCTCCTTGTTGACGAGGACGCCGTAGGGGAAGCAGAAGATCGCGGCCTCCGGCTCGCCGCTGCGCGGGTCGATCGGCTCGGCGTGGAAGAGAGCGAAGTTCCCGGCGGTGGCGGCGCCGAGCGCGAGCGCCATCTCCAGCCCCTCACCCTTGTTGTAGTTGCCGCCCTTGGCGACGGGGCGGCAGGTCAGCGCCCTGTCGCCGTGGTAGCGGGCCATCAGCTCGAAGTTGCCCTGGTAGCCGCCGCTGGCGAGGACGACGGCGCCCTCGAACACGGCGGGGCCGGCCGGGGTGTGCGCGAACACGCCGGTGACGCCGCGGTCGGACGAGGCGAGCCGCCGGGCCGTGGTCGCGAAGTGGAACTCCGCGCCGAGCCCGCGCGCGGCCTTGCCCATCGTCTCGACGATGGCGAGGCCGCCGCCGACCGGCGCCATCCGGGTCGTCGAGCGGGTGAGGAAGGGGGTCGGCATGAAGTCGAACCGGACGCCGTGGCCGGACATCCAGCGCAGCGTCGGCGGCGCGTTCTCCGCCAGCACGGCGACGTAGTCCGGGTCGACGGTGTGGGTGGCGCGGTACAGCGCGCCCTGCCGCCGGGGCGGGAGCGCCGCGTCGTTGACGATGGACGGGTCGGGATGGCCCATGAAGTCGTCGACGAGGGCGTCCTCGAAGCCGTCGGCGACCTCGTCGAGCGACTTCATCCGCAGGAACGCCTCGGTGTAGCGGGTGTTGCCGCCGGTCTCGGCCTCCGGGGAGCGCTCCAGCAGCGCGACGCGGGCGCCGTTCTCGGCCGCCGAGACCGCGGCCGACAGGCCCGCGACCCCGCCGCCGACCACGACGACGTCGTAGCGGTGAATCTGTTCGGTCATGACGTGGCGTCCCCTCAGAATGCGAGCTCGGCGGAGCCGGTCACGGAGCCGAACAGCGGCAGCATGTTCGTCACGGAGAACGCGTGGAATTCGGGCCGGAAGGAGGCGCACATGTCCTCGACCACGGTCACCTGGAGGCCGGAGTCGGAGGCGTGCCGGGCGGCGGACTCCACGACCAGGTTGGTGGCGACGCCGCCGAGGACGACCTCGGTGACGCCTTCGGCGGCCAGGACGTCCCGCAGCGGAGTCCCGACGAACGGGTCGACGCAGCCCTTGTCGACGACGGGCTCTCCGTCGATGGGCGCCAGCGCCTCGACGATCCGCGCCTCCGGCGAGCCGGCGAGCATCGCGCGCTGCTCCTCGTAGGGGCCGAAGCGCGGCAGCCGGTTGGTGCGGAGCCGGTAGGACGGGTCGAACGCGAGCCGGACGTGCACGACGAGCGTCCCGGCCGCGCGGGCGGCGGCCAGCACCCGCTCGGCCGTGGCGAGGACGCCGCGCTCGGCGATCTGCGCGGCGAGCGGGGGCATCCGCAGGTGCGGCCCCTCCTCGCAGAGCGCGACCTGGTAGTCGAGCATGAGCAGGGCCTTCGTGGCGGTGGTCATCAGGGATCTCCTTGGAGGGAACGGCTACCAGGCGGACCAGCCGCCGTCGACGTACACGACCTGGCCGGTCATGTACGAGGCGGCGGGGCTCGCGAGCAGGAGCAGGGGGCCGGCGAAGTCGGTGGCCGGGTCGCCGAGGCGGCCGAGCATGGTGCGCTCGCCGAACCACTTCAGGCGGTCGGGGTCGGCGCCGAGCGCGGCGGTCATCTGGGTGGGGTAGAAGACGCCGGGCGCCAGGCAGTTGACGTTGACGCCGTGCGGGCCGAGTTCGGCGGCCAGCGCCCGCGTCACGTTCACGACGCCGGCCTTGGACGAGTAGTACGCCGATTCGGGGACGGGCCCGACGCGTTCCGCGTAGACGGTGGTGAGGTTGACGATGCGGCCGCCGCTCCCCTGCCGGGTGAGGGCCTTGCCCGCCTCGCGTCCAACGAGCCATGTCCCGGTGAGGTTGACCCGGACGACCCGCTCGAACTCCTCGACCGTGGTCTCGTCGTACGGCTTGCGCAGCATGACGCCCGCGGCGTTGACGACGATGTCGAGCCGCCCGTGCGCGGCGACGACGTCCTGGATGAGCGCGGCGACGGACGCCTCGTCGGTGACGTCGACCTCGTGCGCGCTCGCCCCGAGGTCGCGTGCCGCGGCGGCGAGGCCGGCGGCGCGTGACGGCAGGTCGGCGACGGCGGTCCGCGCTCCCGCGTCCGCGAGCGCGTGCGCCGCGCGTTCACCGAGGCCGCCGGGGGCCACGCCGACGACCAGGGCGACCTGGCCGGTCAGCTGGAAGGCGGACGTCACCACTGGAGCTCGCTCTCCTCGCCGGCGGCGTTCCGGCCGGCGATCCGGCCGAAGACGCCGGACTTGCCGATGGAGGTGCCGGTCATGTAGCCGGCACCGTGGAATCCGCCGGTGATCTCACCGGCGGCGTAGAGGCGCCCGATGGGCTCGCCCCACCAGTCGAGGACCCGCATCCGGGTGTCGACGGTGAGCCCGCAGTACGTCGCGAGCACGACGGTGCCGGAGGGGTGGGCGTAGAAGGGCGGCCGGTCGATCGGCGTCCGCTCCCCCACGCCGCCGGACAGGTGGACGCGCCCGAACGCGTCCTCCCGTCCGGACGCGATCGCGGCGTTGTAGTCCGCGACGGTGCGCCGCAAGGAACCTTCGGGGAGGCCGATCTCGGCTTCCAGGCCCGCGATCGTGCCGGCTTTCAGCAGCATCCCGGCCCGCTCGCGTCCCGCGAACTCGTAGATCGGGACCTCGTCGTTGGCGAGGGCCATCGTCCGGGCGTCGAAGACCTGCCAGGTGGTCACGCCGGGCTGGGCGAGCGCGGCGTCGCCGATCTCCTTGTAGTTCCGCGACTCGTCCACGAAGCGGCGGCCTTCGCGGTTGACCGCGATCGCGCCCTTGTAGACGGCGAGGATGCCGGTGCCGTCCTCGTCGGGGTGCTCGACGTGGAAGTGCCCGTAGGTGCCCTTGATGTACGGGGTGTCGCGCACGCCGGCGCCGAGCGCCATGGCCATCTTGAGGCCGTCGCCCTGGTTGCCGGCGCCGCCCTGGCGGAGCGCGTGCTCCATCTGCGGCGCGAAGGTGGCGAGCAGGTCCGGGTTCATCGAGAACCCGCCGGTGGCGAGGACGACGGCGTCGGCCAGTACCTCGCGGCCGTCGGCGAGCCGGACGCCGGTCACGCGGGCTCCGTCGTGCAGCAGCCGGTGGGCGGGCGCGCCGAGCATGATGCGCGCGCCGAGGTCGCCGGCCGCCTTGAGCAGCAGTTCCAGCATGCGGGTGGTGTCGGCGGGGTGGCTGCGCGGCGCCGACTGGCCCGAGGCGGCGTGGATCTCCCCGTACCGGACACCGTGGTCCTTCAGCCACCGGTACGTCTCCAGCTGGTGCTCGCAGTACAGGTCGACGAGCGCCGGGTCGTTGCGGTCCTTCCCGACGTCGAGGAGGTCCTTGCGAAGCAGGCCGGCGGAGTCGGCGATGCCCTGCCCGGCCTGCTCGTCGGTGCCGGCGAACGCGGACAGGCCCGCCGACTTCACGGTGGAGCCGCCGATGTCGCCGGTCTTCTCCAGCAGCAGCGCGTACCGTCCCGCCTCGGCGGCGGCCAGCAGCGCGGCGCACCCGGCGAGGCCCGCGCCGAGGACGAGGACGCCGACGCGCTCGGGCGGCGCGGTCTCGACCGGCAGGCCGGGGAGGGATCTCACGGCGCGCTCCCCGGCTCCCGGTCCAGCGCGCGCTCGGCGGCGCTGAAGCGCGGCAGGTTGAACAGGCTCTGCCGCTGCTCCCAGCCGGCCATCCGGCCGGCGCGGGACGCGGTCTCGCCGTGCTCCTTCAGGTGCGCCAGCGCCTCCTGCCCGGCGAGGTGCATCGAGCGCATCAGGTAGTTGGCGAACAGCACGACGCCGAAGCCCAGCTCGGCGTACTCCGCCACGTCGAGCTGCGGGGTCTTCCCGCCCTCGACGACGTTGACGATCAGCGGGACGCCCGCCAGCTCGCGCCCGACCAGGGCGAGCTCGTCGACCGTCCGGGGCGCCTCGACGAACAGGACGTCGGCGCCGGCCTCGGCGTAGGCGCGGCCGCGCTCGATCGCCTCGTCGATCCCGTGCGCGGACCGGGCGTCCGTCCGGGCGACGATCACGAGCGCGTCGTCGGTGCGCGCTTCGCACGCCGCCGCGATCTTGGTCCGCATGTGCCCGGACGGGATCAGCGCGTGCGCGTCGAAGTGGCCGCACCGCTTGGGCATCTCCTGGTCCTCCAGCTGGAGGCCGGCCACCCCGGCGCGCTCCAGCAGCCGGACGGTGCGCATCGCCGCGAGCGGGCCCCCGTACCCGGTGTCGGCGTCGCAGACGAGCGGGATGCGGGTCGCCTCGGTGAGCCGTCCGGCGTGGTCGGCGACCTCGGTCTGGGAGATCAGCCCGATGTCGGGCAGGCCGAAGACGGCGTTCGCGAGCCCGGCGCCGGTGGCGTAGACGGCGGCGAAGCCGGCGTCCTCGACGAGCCGGGCGCCGAGGGCGTCGGTCGCGCCCGGCAGCACCAGCGGCTCGATTCCCGTGCCCGGCCCGTCCGCGTCCGGCCGGGGCACGGTCCTGGCCAGCGCGGCGCGCAGCGCGACCCGCTTGTCGCGGGCGCTCGGGCCGGGGCCGACACCGGTCAGGGACGCGAGCAGGCCCGGCTCCCAGGGTGGGGTGTGCGGCACAGCACCTCCTCCATGGAGTGATTACTACAGAGCTTTACCGTGACACCAGTCACCAGCCGAGCGCAACCCCGACCAGACCGGCCCGCAAGCCGGCCCCCCTCTCACCCGGCCCGATCTTGCCCGGGTTCGGCAGCCCACATGCCGAACCGGCGAGCCACCTCGGACGCCGGGGCACTGTGCGCGCGGTCACAGAATCTTGCCGCCGCCCCTTGCCATCCCTGGAGCGATCGCTCTACGGTCCATGTAGTGACTGTTACAGAGATGCCGGTCACGCTCTCACGTTCTCCCCACACCGAAGGAACGTCACCGATGACCGTCCTGGACGAGATCCGCCGGCTGGAACCGGAGCTCCGCGCCGAGGAGGACCTCTCGGCCGAGCAGCGCGCGCTGACCGGCCGGGCCTTCACGCACATGCGCGAGACCGGGCTGATGCGCGGCCTCCAGCCCAAGCGCTGGGGCGGCGCCGAGCTCACGCTGCGCGAGCACCTGACGAGCGTCTACGAACTGGGTCGGATCGCGCCGTCCGCCGGCTGGGTGGCCGGGGTCATGGGGTCGCACCCGTGGCAGCTGGCCCTCTTCCCCGAGGAGACGCAGGCCGAGATCTGGGAGTCCGACCCGGACTGGAACGCCTCGTCCTCCTACGCCCCGACCGGAAGGATCGAGCCCGTCGACGGCGGGTACCGGGTGCACGGCCGCTGGTCGTTCTCCTCCGGCTGCGACCACGCCCAGGGCGTGATCCTCGGCGGGTTCGCCGGGAAGGTCGAGGTCGCGCCGGGCGTCGAGGTGCCGAACTACGGGTCCGCGCTGCTGTACCGCGACCAGTACGCCATCGACGACACCTGGCACGTCCGCGGCTCCCGCGGCACCGGCAGCAAGGACATCGTCGTCGCCGACGCCTTCATCCCCGAACGCCGCTTCCTGTCCAGCCCGCTCTACGAGTACAACCCCGACCGTCCCGCCCCGGGCATGGAGACCAACCCGAGCGCGCTCTACAAGGTCCCGTGGGCGGTCATGTTCAACCTGGTGCTGGTCGCGCCGATGCTCGGGCTCGCCCGCCGCGTCCTCGACGACTGGACGGCCGACACCCGCGTCCGCAAGGCGAACTGGGGCGGCACCTACGCCGACGACCCGCTGATGCAGATGCACCTGGCCGAGGCCGAATGGGTGCACGACGCGGCCGTCATGAAGATGTACGACGCGATCGACACGATCACCGAGGCCGCCGAGGCCGGTGAGTTCCTGGACAAGCGGCGGCGCGCCCGGCTCCGGTGGAACGTCACCAGGGGCTGCCAGGAGACCGGCTTCGCGATCAACAGGCTGATGCGGGTCGCCTCGGGCCGCACCGTCTTCGTCGACCACCCGCTGCACCGCCTCTACCAGGACGTCATCGCCGAACTCGGCCACGCGTTCCTGGTCTCCGACGGCGTCGGCCAGTACTACGGCGCCGCGCTCCTCGACTCGTCCGCACCGGAGGTCATGCTTTGATTTCGCAACTCGCCTACCTCGGGATCGCGTCGCCGAAGGCCGGGGAGTGGCGCGACTACGCCACCCGGCTGCTCGGCGCGGTCATCGCCGGCGACGGCCCGGACGGCGCGGTCCGCGTCAAGGTCGACGACAGGGGCTACCGGATCGCCGTCCACCCGGCGGAGCGGGACGAGCTCCGCTACATCGGCTGGGACTGCGGCAACGAGACCGAGCTGCGCGCCTACGTCGCCGAGCTGCGCGGCAAGGGCGTCGAGGTGCGCGCCGGCGGCGCCGAGGAGCTCAAGGAGCGCCAGGTCGCCGAGCTGTACTGGTTCGCCGACCCGTTCGGCAACCGGCACGAGCTGGTCTGGGGGCAGTACTCGCAGCCGAACTCGTTCTTCCCCGGACGTCCCATGCGCGGCCGCTTCGTCACCGGCGACCTCGGCCTCGGCCACGTCGTGCTGATCGTGCCGGACCTGGAGCGGGCCGACGCGTTCTACGCCGGGACGCTCGGCTTCCGGCTGTCGGACCGGGTGAAGAGCGACATCTTCAACCTGCGCTTCTACCACTGCAACGGCCGCCACCACTCCCTCGCGGTCGCCGAGATCCCCGGCATGACGGGGATCAACCACCTGATGCTGGAGGTCGAGTCGTTCGACGACCTCGGCACCGCGATCGACCTGTTCACCGCCGACCCGGAGCGGGAGATCCTGCTGTCGCTCGGCCGGCACACCAACGACCTGATGACCTCCATCTACGTGCAGACCCCGTCGTCGATGCAGATCGAGTACGGGCACGGCGGGATCACCGTCGACGACCTGACGTGGGTCGCGGGCAACCACGACCTGCCGTCGATCTGGGGGCACCACCGCTCCCAGGCGTACATCGACGGGCCGCCCGGGATCTTCCGCACCGTCACCGGCGGGGAGGCGGGCGAATGACCGCCGCGATCCGTACCGAGGACGTCGCGATCGGCGGGGGCCGCCACCTGCACGTCAACCAGACCGGCACGCCGGGCGACCCCGCCCTGCTCTTCCTGCACGGCTCCGGGCCCGGAGTGACCGCTGGGTCCAACTGGCGGGAGGTCATCGAGGGACTCGGCGACACTTATCACTGCATCGCCCCCGACATCCTGGGCTTCGGCGACTCCAGCCACCCGGACCCGCAGCCGCAGGGCTTCACCGCGCAGGCCGAGGTCCGCATCGAGGCGCTGCTGGAACTCGTGGACGCGCTGGGCCTGGAGAAGGTCGTCCTCGTCGGCAACTCGATGGGCGGGATGTACTCGCTGCGCATCGCCCAGCTCCGGCCGGACCTCGTCGGCGGGCTGGTGCTGATGGGCTCGGGCGGCATGCCGGGCCTGGAGCCGACGCCGGAGCTGATCAAGCTCATCACCTACTTCGACGATCCGACCGTCGAGGCGATGGCCGACCTGCTCATCCGGTTCGTGCACGACAAGAACGCCTTCGGCGGCACGGTCGAGGCGGTCGCGGCGGAGCGGATGCCGATCGTGCGGCGGCCCTGGATCGAGGCCGGGCACCGGGCGATGTTCGGGCCGGAGATGCTCACCTTCGGGCCGGACGACCTCGCGAAGATCGACGTTCCGGCCCTGGTGGTGCACGGCCGCCAGGACGTCATCGTTCCGCTCGAATGCGGCTACTACCTCGCCGAGCACCTGCCGCAGGCGGACCTCTACGTGATCAACAAGTGCGGCCACTGGACGCAGATCGAGCAGGCCGCGCGCTTCCAGGCGATCGTGCGGACCTTCGTCGGGAACGGGACGGAATGACCATGAGCATGATCGACAAGGCGCGGGCCGCCGCGCCGGCGCTCGCCGCGGCCGACGCGGCGAGCGCGGAGCAGGGGAAGCTCACCGAGGCGGCCGTCGCGGCGCTCGAGTCGACGGGCGTGCTGCGGGCGCTGCAGCCGGCCCGCTGGGGCGGCGGCGAGGCGCACCTCGCCGAGTACGCCGACACGGTGATCGAGATCGGCCGCGCGTCGGCGTCCGCCGGCTGGGTGGCGTCCGTCGTCGGCGTCCACCCGTGGCAGATCGCCCTGTTCCCCGAGGAGACGCAGAAGGAGGTCTGGGGCGACGACCCGGGCCGCAGGATCGCCTCGTCCTACACGCCGACCGGCAGGATCGAGAAGGTCCCCGGCGGCTACCGGGTGTCGGGCCGGTGGAGCTTCTCCTCCGGCAGCGGGATCTGCTCGGGCGTCATCCTCGGCGGCATCGCCGGGCGCCGCGAGGTGAACGGCACCGAGTACCCCGACTTCACGTCCGTGATCCTCGACGAGGCGGACTACCGCATCGAGGACACCTGGAACGTCGCGGGCCTGCGCGGCACCGGCTCCAACGACATCGTCGTGGACGGCGTGCTCGTGCCCGAGCACCGCGGCCAGTCGCACGTGCACTACACGCACGGCCTCGGCACGCCGCTGCCCGGCCAGGAGCTCAACGACGGGCCGCTGTACCGGACGCCGTGGGCGGTCACCTTCAACCTGATCATCGCCGCCGGGGCGCTCGGCGCGTGCCTCGGCTTCTACGACCAGTGGGTCACCGAGACCCGCGCCCGCCGCACCAACTACGGGCAGCTGCTCCGCGAGGAGCCCGTCGTGCAGGACCATCTCGCCGAGGCGGCCTGGCAGCTCGACGCCGCCGTGCTGAAGGTCAGGAGGACGGCCTCCGAGCTGATGGAGCACGCCGAGCGCGGCGGGATTCCGTCGCCGGAGCAGCGCGCCTTCTGGCGCTGGGACGTCGCCCGGTCGGCGAACGCGGCGGTCGACACCGTCCAGGAGCTGATGCGGGTCTCGTCGGGCCGTTCCGCCTTCGTCGACCACCCGCTGCAGACGAGGTTCCAGGACGCCATCGCGGCCGGGAGCCACGCCTTCCTGTTCGACGACCCCCTCGCGAAGGCGTGGGGCGGGCGGCACCTCGGCGCCGAGAAGCTCGCGGAGGTGCACCTGTGATCGCCTCGTCCGACGTCGCCGTCAAGGTCCGCGGCGGCGAGCTGGCGTTCCGGCTGCACGAGGCGGGCGAGCGGGGCTCGGAGGCCGTGCTGTTCCTGCACGGCTCCGGTCCGGGCGCGACCGGGCTGTCCAACTGGGAGCGGATCATCACCGATCTCGGGCCCCGGTTCTGGTGCCTGGCGCCCGACCAGATCGGGTTCGGGGACTCCTCGCATCCCGTCGACGCGCCGCGCGGCATGGGCCCGTTCAACGAGCTGCGGGCCGAGGCGCTGCTGGCGCTGGTGGACGATCTCGGCCTGGAGAAGGTCCACCTGGTCGGCAACTCGATGGGCGGCCAGCTCGCCCTGCTGATGACGCTGGCACGGCCCGGCCTCGTCGGCAGGATCCTGCTGATGGGCAGCGGCGGCGCACCGGACATGCCGGTCAGCCCCGGCCTCACGCACCTGCGCGAGTTCTACGCGAGCCCGAGCGCCGAGTCCCTCAAGGGCCTCCTCAGCGAGTTCGTGTACGACCTCGACCCCCTGCGCGCCACGGTCGACCGGGTCGTGGCCGAGCGGATGGCCTACGTGGACCGCGAGGACGTCCGCCGCTCGCACGAGGCGTCGTTCGACCCGGACGGCGCCCGCCGCTTCTTCACGCCGGAGGAACTCGCGACCATCACCCACGAGGTGCTGTGCGTCCACGGCCGCGACGACCGGATCATCCCGGTCGACGCGAGCGAGTACTTCGCCGCCGCGATCCCGAACGCGAACCTGTACGTCCTCGGGCGGTGCGGCCACTGGATGCAGATCGAGCACCCCGAGACCTTCGAGCGGCTCCTGACGGGCCTCATCGACGGCCGCCTCTAAGGAGACGCGAATGCGCATCGCCAACCACGCGGGCCGGGCCGTGCTGATCGTCTCCGACGGCAAGGCCGCGGACATCGCGACCGCCTCGGACGGCCGCTTCGGCCCCGACCCGCAGAGCGTCTACGACCACTGGGACGCCTTCACCGCATGGGCGGCCACCGCCGCCCCCGCGCCCGACGTCGAGATCGACGCGTTCCGGCTGGGCTCGCCGTCCCCGGCGCCGTCCCAGGTGATCGCGATCGGGCTGAACTACGCCGACCACGCCGCGGAGACCGGCTTCGAGCCGCCGAAGGACCTGCCGCCGGTCTTCACCAAGTTCGCCTCGTCCGTCACCGGCCCCTACGGCGAGATCGCCCTGCCCGACGGCGGCCACACCGACTGGGAGGTCGAGGTCGTCGCGGTCATCGGCAGGACGGCCCACCGCGTCGCGGCCGGCGCGGCCTGGGACCACGTGGCCGGCCTCTCCGCCGGCCAGGACCTCTCGGAACGGATCCTCCAGTTCACCGGCGAGGCCCCGCAGTTCGGCTTCGCCAAGTCCCATCCGGGCTTCGCGCCGATCGGCCCCTGGCTCGTCACGCTCGACGAGATCCCCGACCGCGACGACCTCGCGCTCGGCTGCGCGATCGACGGCGAGACCGTGCAGGACGGCCGCACATCCAAGTTGATCTTCTCGATCCCCCGCACGATCGCGAAGCTGTCGCAGGTCATCACCCTGCGACCCGGCGACGTGATCTTCACCGGCACCCCCGACGGCGTCGGCCTCGGCAGGAGCCCCCAGCGCTTCCTGCGGCCCGGCGAGACGCTGCGCACCTGGGTGGAGGGCATCGGCGAGATGGAGCACACCTTCCGCTGACCCGCCCCGACCGGAGCCCCGGCCCCCGCAAGGGCCGAGGCTCCGGTTCTCAGCCCGCCTTCAGGAGGAGCGCCGGGCGGGCGGGAAGATCGCGCCGACGGCGCGGACGACGGCGGCGCGGCGCGCGCCCGGGGCCGTGTCCGCGGCGGCGCGGCGGGCGACGGCGGCCAGTTCGGCCTGGTCGAGCCAGGTGTGCGCGATCTGGGACACCACCGCCAGGACGTCGACGGGATCCCACACGGGGTCGAGGTCGCTCGACTCCTGGGCGCGGCGAATGGCCTCGATCTTGGTGAGGACCGCGTCGTGGTACGGACCGCGGTCGCCGTCAGGGACGGCGGCCAGCTCCAGGCGGCCCCAGGTGATGAACCGGTACCGGTCGGGGTGGGCGGTGAAGTAGTCGAACAGCTGCCCGGCATAGGCGGGCAGGTCGGCGGGATCCAGATGGACGGCGTCGGCCGCCGCCGCGAGTTCGGCGGCCGCGACGTGCTGGTACAGCTCCTCCTTGCTGCGGAAGTACGCGTAGACGCGTTCCTTGCTGGTGCGGGCGGCCTTCGCGATCCGGTCGACCCGGGCGCCGGCGATTCCGTGCCGGGCGAACTCGTCGCGGGCGGCGGCGACGATCCGGCCCCGGGTGGAGTCGGCGCGGGCGGACTCGGTGCTGGCCATTCCTTCACCCTAGCCAACCGAACCGTTCGGTTTGACTCGCTCGCGGAGGTGGGTACGGTGGGACCGGACCATACCGAACGGTTTGGTTCGTTCCTTGCGATTCCTTCACGGAGGGTTGGTCATGCAGCAGCGCACTCTGGGGCGGCAGGGCCTGGTCACCTCGGCCATCGGCTACGGCACGATGGGACTGACGATGGCCTACGGCCCCGGCGACGAGCAGGAGGGGATCGCCGCCATCCGCCGCGCCTTCGACCTGGGCGTCACCTTCTTCGACACCGCCGAGCTCTACGGCCTCGGCACCGGCTCCAACGAGACCCTCGTCGGCAAGGCGGTCAAGGGCTTCCGCGACGAGGTGGTCATCGCCACCAAGTTCGGCTTCGACCTGACCGGCGGGTTCACCGGCGCCCTCAACAGCCGCCCGGACAACATCCGCAAGGTCGCCGACAACAGCCTGCGCTACCTGGGCGTCGACCACATCGATGTGCTCTACCAGCACCGCGTCGACCCGGACGTGCCGATCGAGGACGTCGCCGGCACGGTCAAGGAACTGATCGACGCGGGCAAGGTGACGTACTTCGGCCTGTCCGAGGCCGGCCCTCAGACCATCCGCAAGGCCCATGCCGTCCAGCCGGTGTCGGTGCTGCAGACCGAGTACTCGCTGTTCGAACGCGATGTGGAGCAGTTGTTCCCGGTGCTGCGCGAACTCGGCATCGGGTTCGTGGCCTACTCCCCGCTGGGACGCGGCTTCATCACCGGCACCGCCAAGCCCGCCGGGTCCTACGACTCGACCGACATGCGCAACCGCGACGCCCGCTGGCAGCCCGGCAACTTCGAGAAGAACCTGAAGGCCGTCGAGCAGCTCACCGAACTGGCCGCCACCAGGAACGCGACGGTCTCCCAGCTGGCGCTCGCCTGGATCCTGGCGCAGGGCGAGGACATCGTGCCGATCCCCGGCACCCGCAGCCCCCAGCGGGTCGAAGAGAACACCACCGCCGCCGACCTCGTCCTCACCGACGACGACCTGCAGGCCATCGCCCAGATCCTGCCCACCGGCGGCTTCGGCGCCCGCTACGCCGAACGTGCCCTCCCCACCTGGGTCTGACCGGCTCTGCCTCCCGCTGAGCTCATCGAGCTGTGGGACGCGGGTGAGGGCCGTCCGGGCGAAGCCGCCCGCGCCGTGAAGCGTCATTCGCTCGGCTTCAGGAGGCCGAGGTCGCGCAGGCTTTCGGCCGACTCCACGATCGTCGTCTCGACCGGGCGCGGGCGCCAGCCGAGTTCCTGCCGGGCCCGGTCGTTGTGGATGACCGGCCTCGGCGGCTCGTCGCCCGGCTCCTCCTCCGTGGGCACCCGCGCGGCGAGCGGGCCGAGACCGCGGCGCAGGATCTCGGCGATGTCCAGGAGGCCGAGCGCCGGGCCATCGCCGACGGCCAGGAACCGGCGGCCCGCGGCCCCGGGCGCCGCCATCGCGCGGATGTGCAGATCGGCCACGTCGCGGACGTCGACCACGCCGAAGCGCAGCCGGGGCGCGCGGCTCATCGCACCGTCGAGCATCGCCTTGATCAGCTGCATCGAGGAGCCCGGGACGGACGTCAGCGTGGGCCCGAAGATGCCCGTCGGGTTGACGGCGACGAGTTCGGTGCCGCCGTCCCCGCCGCCCATCAGATCCCACGCGGCCCGCTCGGCGATCGCCTTCGAGCGCGGGTAGGGCGCCAGTCCCGGCGTGCCGGGATCGGTCCAGTCGGCCTCGGTGTACTCGGCGCCCGGCTTCGGCGTGTATCCCACCGCGGCGAAGGACGAGGTCAGCACCACGCGCCGGGCGCCCGCCGCACGCGCGGCGCGCAGTACCCGCAGCGTGCCCTCGCGGGCGGGGACGATCAGCTCGTCGGGGTCCTCGGGCTGGGCGGCCGGGATGGGCGAGGCGACGTGGTGGACCTCCGCGCAGCCGGCCACCGCGGCGGCCCAGCCGTCGTCGGCCATCAGGTCCGCCGCGACGACCTCCAGTCCGGCGTCGTCGGCGCCGCCGCGGCGCACCGCCGCGCGCACGTCGGCCTCGCGGGCCGTCGAGCGCACCGTGGTGCGCACCTCCCTGCCGTCCCGCAGCAGCGCGGCGACCAGGTGCGTGCCGAGGTAGCCCGACCCGCCGGTGACCAGGACCCGGCTCATCGCAGGACCTCCAGGCGGTCGACCGACTCCACGAGGCGGCGCATCACCTCGGCCTCTGCGGCGGCGTCACCGCGGTCGCGGGCGTCCCACAGCGCCGCCTTGTCGCGCAGGTAGCCGAGCCGCGCCCGCCGGGCGGCGATCTCCGCCTCGACGCGCTCGGCGTGCCGCAGCAGCAGATCGCGCTGCTCCCCCGCCGCGGCCCGGCCGCGGGCACGGTTGGCCTGGTAGGTGCGCATGTCGTCGATCCCCACACCGGCCGCGCGCAGGCAGGCCAGCGTCTCCAGCACGTCGAGGTCCTCGACGCCGTAGCGGCGGTGCCCGCTGCTCTCGTCCCGCTGGACCGGCCCGACGAGCCCGACGTCCTCGTAATAGCGCAGCGTCGGCTCGCTGAGACCCGTGCGCCGCGAGACGTCCTGAATGGTGAAAGTGCTCATGTCCAGCAGCACAACACACCTCAAGCGCTTGAGGTCAAAGCCGCGCGGGGCCGCCGGGCCTCCGATCCGAGGGGACGGTCAGAAGAGGTCCCAGAAGTCGGTCCGCTGACGCATCTCGTCCGCGGTCTCTTCCAGGATCACGCGGCCGGAGCGCATCGCGTAGGCGCGGTCGGCGATCTTCAGGGCCTGCTTGACGTTCTGTTCGAGGAGCAGGACGCCGATCCCCTCGTCGTCGGCGAGGGAGCGCAGGCGGTCGAAGATGGTCTCGACGACCGACGGCGCGAGGCCGAGGGACGGCTCGTCCAGCAGCAGCAGGCGGGGGCGCGCCATCAGCGCCATGCCCAGGCTGACCATCCGCTGCTGCCCGCCCGACATCGAGCCCGCCGGTTGCCTCCAGCGCTCGTCGAGGATCGGGAAGAGCTTCTTCACCGTCGCGAGGCGCTGCACGGTGCCGGAGCCGGGCGGCGCGTTGGCGGCGCCCAGAAGGAGGTTGTCGTGCACCGACAGGTCGGGGAACACGAACCGCTCGGACGGGATCATGGCGACGCCCGCCGCGACGGCCTTGCGGACGGGCCGGCGGGTGGTGTCGCGCCCGGCGATCCGGACGGTCCCGGCGCGCGGGCGGACGGCCCCGAGGACGGCCCGGATGGTGGTCGTCTTGCCCGCGCCGTTGTGCCCCATCAGGGTCACGATCTCGCCCGCCTCGACGCGGAGGCCGACGCCGTGGAGCACCTCCTTGCGTCCGTAGCCGGCGACCAGGCCGCTCACGTCGAGCAGCGGCGCGCTGTTCTGGGACATCGGGTCCTCCTCGTCACTGGGCGCCGAAGTACGCCTCGGCGAGGCGGGCGGACCCGGTCAGCTCGTCGAGCGTGCCGGACGCGGTGATCTCGCCGAGTTCCATGAAGCAGGTGTGGTCGGAGAGCCGGCGGACGACGTCGAGGTCGTGCTCGACCAGGCAGACGGTCCGGCCCTCGTCGCGGACCGCCGCGACCATGGCGAGCATGGTCTCCACCCAGGCCGCGTCGACGCCGGAGGCCGGTTCGTCGAGCAGCAGGACGTCGGCCCGCGTCGCCAGCGCCCGCGCGAGCGAGACCAGCTTCGACTGGCCGTAGGACAGCGCGTCGGCCGGTGTCGCGGCCTGGCCCGCCATGCCGACGAACTCCAGCCACCGCATCGCCTCCGCGGCGGCCTCCCGGTCCGCGCGGGAGACGCCGCGGCCGGGCGCGAACAGCCGGCCGATCCGCTCCCCCGGGTTGCCGGGGACGGCGAGCATGACGTTCTCCAGGCACGTCAGCCGGTTGAGCAGCCGGACGTCCTGGAAGGTGCGCGCCAGCCCGGCGCGGACGATCAGGTCCGGGCGCATCCCGACCAGCTCGGAGCCGTTCAGGGTCACCGAGCCGGTGTCGGGGACGACGGTGCCGGTGAGCAGGTCGAACGCGGTGGTCTTGCCGGCGCCGTTCGGGCCGACGAGCGCCGTGACGGTGCCGCGCCGCAGCTCGAGGTCGATGTTCTTGGCGGCGGTGATGCCGCCGAAGCGCTTGGAGAGCCCCTCGGCGCGGAGCACGATGTCGGCCTCGGCGTAGGGCGTCCGGTCGGCGGGCCTGGGACGCGGCGAGGTCCGCGCCCTCGGCCCCGAGGCAGGCGCGGCGGGCGCTTCGGGTGCGGCGGGCACGGCGATCTTCCTGGGGCGCTCGCGGAACAGGCCCTGAGGCCGGACGAGCATGACGAGCAGTAGCAGCACGCCGTACAGCACCACCTGAACCAGCGCGGCCTGGGTGCTCTGAACGGCGAGGACCTGGCGCAGCACCGGCTCGATCATCGTGAGGACGACCCCGGCCGCGATCGAGCCGGCGAGGTTGGCGTTGCCGCCGACGATGACCATCGCGAACACCGCCATGGCGAGCGGGAACCCGTACGCCGACGGGGTCGCCTGGCCGAGCCAGCCCGAGTAGAGGCCGCCGACCAGCCCGGTCAGCCCGCTGGTGATCGCGAAGATGCCGATCTTGTAGCCGAAGGTGTTCTTGCCGAGCGCGCGGGTCGCCACGGCGTCCTCGCGGATGCCCTTGAGCACCTGCCCGTAGGGCGACTCGCCGAGGCGGCGGCAGACGGCGAAGACGAGGGCGAGCACCACCGCCGACGGGATCAGCCAGTCGGCCGGGGTGTCCAGCGTCCTCCCGAACAGCCGCAGGCCGTCGACGCCGGTGATGCCCGTGACGCCGCCGAGGGCGTCGAAGGTGGCGAGGACGCCGATGATCCCGAGTGAGAACGCCAGCGTCATCAGGATGAGGAACTCCTCGGCGAGCCCGAGCGCGATCAGCCCGATCAGCACCCCGAGCACGGTGGTGACCAGCACGGCGACGGCGAGGGAGGCGAGGTAGGGCCAGCCGTGCAGGCCGGCGAGGAAGCAGGCGGTGTAGCCGCCGACGCCCGCGAAGGCGGCGTGCGCGACGGAGACCTGCCCGGCGTAGCCGACGAGGAGGTTGACGCTGACGGCGAGGGCCGCGAGCAGCAGCGCCTGGTCCAGATAATTGATCCACATGGCGTCAGACCTTCTCCAGCGGCACGGGACGGGCGGGGCGCGGGCGGGGCACGCGGTCCTTCACCGCCAGGAACGCGAGGTAGGCGGTGAGGACGATGAAGACGGCGGTCTGCGTCCACTGCAGCGGCAGCCGGTTCGACGCCCACTGCTCCAGCAGGCCGAGCCCGATCCCGACGGGCAGCGCGCGCAGCGGCGACGAGCGGATGCCCGCAAGGAAGGCCACCACGAATCCGTAGATGACCGTCGAGTCGCCCATGGTCGGCTGGACCGTGTAGAGCAGCCCGTACCAGAGCGCGCAGGCGCCGGAGATGAGACCGGCGATGGCGAAGCAGACGAGGTTGACGCGGCGGACCCTGATCCCCAGCACGGCGGCGAGGCCCGGGTTGCTGCGGACGGCCTTGATCGAGCGGCCGACCGGCGTGAACGCCAGGAAGGCGGTGAGGGCGAGGACGAGGACGAGGCAGGTGGCCGCCTGGTCGACGTCGAAGTTGGAGATCCGCGCCGCGCCGAGGTGGTGCTGCACCTGGTCCGGTCCGTAGAACGGCAGGCTGCTCGTGCCGAACTCGAGCTGGAGCAGGGCGATGCCCGCGGTGCTGACGCCGATCGAGGTCACGAGCACGGCGAGCATGGCGCGGTCGGCGGCGCGGCGGGCGACGGGCTCGTAGACGCCGAGTTCCAGCAGCATGCTGACGGCGACCGCCGCCGCGAGGCCCGCGAGCGCCGACGGCCAGAACGGCGCGCCGAGGCCGTCCATCACCCAGTAGGCGGCGTAGGGGGCGACGGTGTAGGTCAGGGCGTAGGCGAAGTGGAAGCGGCCGGTGACCCCGATGACGAGCGCCAGCCCGGCGCCGAGCGCGGCGTAGAGGGCGCCCCGCACGAGACCGTTGACGGTCAGCTGCCAGAGTTCGCCGTCCAGCAGGACGTGCATGGATCCTCCCGGATCGAGGGACGGGGGACGGCCGCTGCGGACCGTCCCCCGGGAGGCGAGTCGGGTCAGTCCGCGAGGCGGAAGCCCCGGCCGTCGACGTCGTAGGTGGCGAGCGCCTTGACCTTGCCGTCCTTGTACTCGAAGACACCCATGGGGCGGCTCGCGACGCCGTGGGTCCTCAGGTCGATCTTCAGGGTGCCGACCGTGGCGGTGTCGCCGCCGTAGACGGAGGCGAACCGCGGGTCCTTCTCCAGCGCGGCCTTCAGCTGGGCGCCGTCGCCGGGATCGCCGCCGGCCGCCTTGACGCGGCGGATGAGGTCCCAGACCATCAGCGTCTCCTCGTAGGCGTTGGCGGCGTAGAAGTCGGCCGGCTGCCCATAGGCCCTCTTGTAGGCGTCGGCGAAGAGCCTGGCCAGCGGGTTCGGCGGGGCGGACGGGTCGAAGTAGTCCATCGCGAACTTGAGGCCGTCGGAGTCGAGGACGCCCTTGGACGCCTGGACGGCCTCCTGAGTGAACTCGATGCCGAGGAGTTCGCTCTTGATGCCGGCGGCCTTGGCCTGGGCCGCGAACGCGCCGGGCGAGGCGCCGCTGAAGGCGACCCAGAGCAGGTCCGGCGGGTTCTTCCTGATCTTGGCGATCATGCTCGCGAAGTCCTGGGAGCTCGGCGCGACGGTCTCCCACAGGCCGTTGTAGGTCAGGCCCGCGGCGGCGAACTTCCTGGTCAAGTCGGCCTTGATGGCGGCGTTCGCGGCGCCGAGGTCCACGCCGGCGAGGCCGACCGTCCGGCCCTGCGGGTGGGTGCGCTCGAACCATTCCAGGGCGCCGGGGACGGCGTCGGACGGCGCGACCTCGCGGGTGCCGTAGAAGTACTTCGTGCCGCGGGTGAAGACCTGGGCCCCGCCGACGCCGTCGAGGGTGAGGATCCTGCTCTTGTCGGTGTCGGCCAGCATGGCGCCGAGCCCGTCGCCCATCGAGCCGATCTTGGCCGGGACGCCCTCGGACGCGAGTTCGGACGCGGCCTGCTTGGCGGCGACGGGGTCGGGGCCCTTGATGTCCTTGACGCTCGGCTTGATCGTGGGCCCGCCGGCGGCCTTGATCTGCTTCACCGCCAGCTCGATGGCGTTGCGCATCGACTGGCCGTTCCCGGCGGACGGGCCGGAGAGGGTGAGGGCCGCGCCGAGCGCGAAGGTGACGTCGCCGCCGAGCGCGGCGCCGTCCTTGAGCTTCAGGACCCTGACGAGGTCGGCGGCCTGGGTCCTGGCGTCCGCGGCGCTGACGCCGGTGTCGCCGGAGCCGCAGGCGGTCAGGCTCGCGGTCGCCGCCAGCGCCGCCATGAGGGGGGCGATCAGCCGCCGGCGGCGATCGCTGCGAGGGGTGGGCATGGGTGTTCTCCGTTTCGCCGGCCAGCGCCGGTGGCGCCGCCAGGAAGCCATACGCGCCACAATGGATCCGTATTGATCGCTACACGGACTGGAGTGATCACTACAGGGACGCGGTGTGACCGTACCCATGATGTGATGGTCGACACAACCCCCTGCCGGGGCGGAGTTCTCCGAGGTCCAGAGGAGCAAGTGCAGATGCGGAAGACGGCACGGCGCCATCAGCAAGGCGAGGAGTCGAGGCTGCGGATCCTCGAGGCGACCCTCGCCATCGCCGCCGAGCGCGGCTACGACGGCACCTCCATCGCCCTGGTGACGGAGGCCACCGGGCTGCCGCCCAGCTCCGTCTACTGGCACTTCCGCAACAAGGACCAGCTGCTCGCCGAGACCCTGGAGTTCAGCTACCGGCGCTGGCGGGAGACCGCGCCGACCTGGCAGGAGCGGGTCGAGACCGGCGACCCCGCCGAGGAGGTCCGCGACCGGCTGCAGCGGGCCTCGCGGGCCATCGTCGACCGGCCGGAGTTCTGGCGGCTCGGCCTCATGCTCGGGCTGGCGAACCGGCCGAAGGAGCTGGCCGCGCGGCGCCGCTACATCGAGGTCCGCACCGAGACCCGCGACGCCATCCGGACCTGGTGGGAGCAGGTGCTCGCGTCCGGCGACCCGGAGCGCCGGCGGGAGGTCGCCGACCGGATGGCCCGCTTCCACCTCGCCGTCATGGACGGGCTGTACCTCGGCGTCCGCTCCGACCGCGGCTGGGACCTGGAACGCCTGGTCGACCTCATCGCCGACGGCGTCTACGCGCAGGCCGGCGCCTGGCTCGGCGAGGCGGCGTGAGCACCGTGCCGTCCGCCTCCCCCCGGCCCGGCGACGACCGGGAGATGTCCCGCGTCCGCATCCTCACGGCGGCCGCCGAGATCGCCGCCGAGAACGGCTACGAGGGCACCACGATCTCGAAGGTCACCAAGCGGTCCGGCCTGCCGGCCAGCTCCGTCTACTGGTTCTTCCGGGACAAGGACCACCTGCTCGCCGAGGTCGTCCGGCACAGCTTCGAGCAGTGGATCGCCGCCGAGCCGCGCTGGGAGCGCGATCCGCGCGACGGGCGGACGCTGGCGGAGGGGCTCCGGGACATCCTGTCGCGCTCGACGCGCGGCCTGCCCGGCGCGCCGGACTTCCTGCGCATCGGGCACATGCTGCTGCTGGAGTCCCGCGAGGTCGAGGCGGAGGCGCGCCAGTACTTCCTGGCCGCCCGCGACGCGGTGGCCAGCAGCATCGCGGCCTGGTTCACCTCGTATTTCAGCACCGGGCTGCGGGCCCGCCGGCCCGAGCTGGCGATGGACCTGGCCCGCATCGTGATGGCCTCGACCGACGGGCTCTTCCTGGCCCACCAGATCGACGGGTCCGCGGACGCGGACGACTTCATCACGATCATCGTGGCCGTCGTCGAGCAGGCGGTCGCGGACGCCGGACGGGCCTGAGCGCGGCCCCGGTGGGACGGCCGGACGGCGCCCTGATGGGGACGGACGGTTGTCACGCCGGGGTTCCGCATGGCAATCTCTGTAGCGATCGCTACAGGGAGGAGTTCCCGCCATGCCCCTCACCGCCCACCAGACCGGCGCTCCGGCCGTCGACCCCGCCCGCTTCCGCCACGTGCTCGGCCACTACCCCACCGGCGTCGTCGTGGTGACCGCCCTCGACCGGTCCGGTGCCGCCATCGGCATGACGGTCGGCTCGTTCACGTCCGTCTCGCTCGACCCCCCGCTGGTGGCCTTCCTGCCGGACCGGAACTCCGGCTCATGGCGCGCGCTGCGCGAGTCCGGCGAACGGTTCTGCGTGAACGTGCTGTCGGCCGGCCAGGAGGACGTCTGCCGCGCCGTGGCCGTGCGCAAGACGGACAAGTTCCACGACATCGAGTGGCGGCCGTCCCCCGCCGGCAACCCGGTCATCAACGGCGCCGTCGCCTGGATCGACTGCGTCACCGAGCAGCTCCACGACGCCGGCGACCACCACATCGTCGTCGGCCGCGTCCTGCACCTGCAGGAAGGCGACGGTGAGACGCCGCTGCTGTTCCACCAGGGCACTTACGGCACGTTCGCCCCGCACTGACCCCCGGCCTCACCGGCGGGCGAGACGCCTCCGGCCACCACGGCCACGTGGGCGGGGCGTTCTCACCGCGCGCGGATGCCGTCGAGGATGAGCGAGACGACCGCCTCGGACTCCGCCTCGACCTCCGGGGAACACCACTCCGCGGCGTGCATCGGATCGTGGAAGCGGCTGGTCGCGTTGAGGACGGCCCGTGCGATCACCTCCGGCTCACCTGCCGCGAAGTCGCCGCCGGCGATGCCGTCGACGACGATGGCGCTGATCTGGGCGATCAGGAACGCGACATGGCCGGAGGACACGCTGCTGTGCTCCGCCGCCAGCACCCGGAACGTGGCGAACAGCTCCGGGTCCTCCTTCGCCTTGGCCCACTTCGCGGCGAACATCGAGGTGAGCAGGCCGCGCAACCGGTCGGGGGGCGACGACTCGCGACTCCGGGCCGCGGCGGCGAAGTCCTCGCGCACCCGGTCGAGCCAGCGCCGGATCACGGCCTCGCGCAGAGCCGCCTTGGACGGGAAATGCCGGTACACGCTCCCGTGGCTCACTCCCAGCAGCCGCGCGACGTCGAGCACCGTGGTCTTCTCCGGACCGTGGCGGCGCAGCACCTCTTCGGTGGCGGACACGATCGTCTCCGCGTCGAGCGGCTCCCCGCGCACCCGTCCTCCTCATCGCGCTGACGGCAATCAGACTATGTCAGCTTCGTGCGGGTGTCTGGCTGACAAAAATTGAAATCTGTCATCCAAAACTTGTACCGTGAGGCCGCCAGCGCGTCACCACGGCCGTCCAGGGCGGCCTCGCCGGCCCTGCCGAGGCGTGGTGCGCGACCACCGATCGAGGAGACCTCCCATCAACGCCCTCACCGCCGCGTTCGCCGGCCGTACCGTGTCCCGGATCGGGTACGGCGCGGCCCAGCTCGACCGCCTGCACGACCGCCCCGGCGAGGCCGCCGCGCTCCTGCGCCGCGCGATCGAGCTGGGCGTGGACCATGTGGACACCGCCACGTTCTACGGCTTCGGCTTCGCCAACGCGGTGATCCGTGAAGCCCTGCGCCCCGACGACGAGGTCCTGGTCGTCACCAAGGTCGGCGCCGATCCCGACCCCGGCGGACGGCTGCCGCTGCGGACCGCCCAGCGGCCCGAGCAGCTGCGGGCCAGCGTCGAGGACAACCTGCGCGGCCTCGGCGTCGACCGATTGCCCGTCGTCAACCTCCGCCGCCTCGACACCGGTCCCTGCGTCCCGAGGGCGACCAGGTGGTCGACCTCGACGACCAGCTCGCGGTGATGACCGCCCTGCGCGACGAGGGCAAGATCGGCGCGATCGGGCTGAGCAGCGTCACCCTCGACGGCCTGCGCCGCGCCCTGCCCGCCGGGATCGCCTGCGTGCAGAACGCCTACAGCCTCGTCTCCCGCGACGACGAGGACATGCTGCGGCTGTGCGCGGCGGAGGGCATCGCCTGGGTGCCGTTCTTCCCGCTCGGCGGGGCCTTCCCCGGCCTGCCGAAGGTCACCGAGGAGCCGGCCGTCCACGCCGTGGCCGAGTCGCTCGGCGTCACGCCGTCCCAGGTCGGTCTCGCCTGGCTGCTGCACCGCGCCCCGAACGTCCTGCTCATACCCGGCACCGCCGACCCCGCCCATCTGGAGGCCAACATGGCGGTCGGCGAGATCACGTTCGACGACGACGCCCGCGCCGCCCTCGACGCCGTCGAGTCCCGCTCCAACGACGTCCGGATCGGGCAGGAGCGGGCATGAGGGCGATCGTTCACCGCGACAGCGGCGGTCCCGGCGTCCTCCGGCTCGTCGACCGCGACCTGCCCGCACCCGGCCCCGGCGAGGTCCGCGTCCGGATCGCCGTCTCCGGGGTCAACCCGGCCGACCGGCAGGCCCGCTCCGGCGGCCCCCTCGGATTTCCCGAGGTCACTCCGCACCTGGACGGCGCCGGCGTGATCGACGCCGTCGGCGAGGGCGTCGATCCGGGCCGGACCGGCCAGCGGGTCTGGCTGTTCCTGGCCGCCGCCGGGCGCCCCACCGGCACCGCCGCCGAATTCACCGTCGTGCCCGCCGAGCAGGCCGTGCCGCTGCCGGACGAGGCGGGCTTCGAGGTGGGTGCCTCGCTCGGCGTCCCGGCTCTCACCGCGCACCGCGCGCTCACCGTCGCCGAGGACGGGCCGCGCCGGCTGCGGCCCGGCGCGCTCGACGGCAGGGTGGTGCTCGCCGCCGGCGGCGCCGGGGCGGTCGGGCACGCGGTGATCCAGCTCGCCCGATGGGCCGGCGCCACCGTGATCGGCACGGTCAGCGGCCCGGAGAAGGCCCGGCTGGCCACCGCCGCCGGCGCTCACCACGTGGTCAACTACCGCGAGGGCGACCCCGCGGCCGCGATCCGCGAGATCGCCCCGGACGGCGTCGACATCGTCGCCGAGGTCGCGCTCGGCGCGAACCTCGCACTGGACCTGGCCGTGCTCCGGACGCGGGGCACGATCTCGACCTATGCCAACGACGGCGGCAGGCCGGTGGAACTGGACGTCGTACGGAACATGGTGCTGAACACGCGCTTCCAGTTCCTGGTGCTCTACACGGCCGGTCCGGAGGTGCGCGCCGCGGCCGCCGAGGACGTCGCCGCCGCGGTCCGCGCCGGCGCCCTTCCGGTCGGCGAGGAGCACGGCCTGCCGCTGGTCCGCTTCCCGCTCGACCGCACCGCCGACGCGCACCGGGCGTTGGAGAGCGGCACGGTCGTCGGCAAGATCCTGGTCGACGTCCCGTGGTGACCTCGGGTCCGCCTACCTGTGGACGGAGTGGTTGGCGCGGAAGACGCCCTGCGGGTCGCGGGAGCGCTTCAGCTCGCGCAACCGGGCGAGGACCGGTCCGGGGAAGGCGTCGGCCGCGGTCTCCTCGGGGGTCAGCAGCGTGTACGGCTTGCGTCCGGCGATGACGGCCTCGAACCGCTCGACGAACCGGGCCTGCTTCTCGCGGACGGCGCGGGCGAGGTCCGGATCGGGTCCGGTGCCGACCATCTGGAGGAGGTAAGGCTCGTCCAGTGTTCCGCTCGCGCCGCCGCCCGGACCGGCCAGCGCGCCCGACAGGTGCCGGATCTGGATGGAGATCAGCGGTTCGATCGGCTCCGTGGCCAGCCCCTCGTCCAGGCCGGTCAGGAGCTCCGCCCGGGGCAGTGACGCGGCCGGGGCGGTCGGCTCGGCGGCGATCCCGCCGAGGCCGGCCACCGCCACGAGCCCGCGGTCGTCGCTGATCGCGCCGTCGATGCCGTCGATGCCGCGCACCAGTGCCGCGCCCTCGCGCGGGTCGCCGAGGTAGGTGAGGTCCAGTGCCGCCATCGGCGGGGCCCCGGGGAAGGCGAACCGGCCGAACCACACGGTCAGCTCGGGCGGGGCGTCCCGGGTGATCGTCTGGAAGGTCTCGAACACCTCGGCGGCGCGCGTGCCCGGCCAGACCACCCGTCCGCCGTACACCGACGGCGCCGGATGCAGATCGAACTCCAGCGAGGTCACCAGCGCGAAGTCACCGCCGCCGCCCTTCAGCCCCCAGAACAGCTCCGGGTCGGACTCGGCGGTCACCCTCGTCCGTTCCCCGTCCGCGTCGACGGCGTCGAAAGCGCGCACGCTGTCGGCGGCCCAGCCGTACCGGCGGCCGAACCAGGACAGGCCCCCGCCCAGGGTGTACCCGGCCACGTTCACCACCGGCGAGCTGCCGGCCAGGCCCGTGAGGCCGCGGGGGCCGGCCGCCGACAGCACCCGTCCCCAGTTCACTCCGGCTCCCACCCGGGCCAGCCGCTCCTCCGCCCGGACCCGCACGCCGTCCAGGCGTCCGGTGCGCAGGAGGATCACCCCTTCGACGTCACCCGAGGCGTCATGGCCGCCGGCCTGCGCGGTCACCGCCAGTCCGGACCGCCGCGCGTAGCGGACCAGAGCGGCCACGTCCTCGGCGTCCTCGGCCGCCACCACGGCCGCCACCGGCTGGTCGACCGTCCGGTTCCAGGCCCTGCGCGCCGCGTCGAAGCCGTCGTCACCGGGCTCCAGGACCCGTCCTCTGACGGCCTTCCGCACATCGGCGTTCACCATGCCGCTCCCTCGCTTACTAATTTGACAGGATGCTAGCATCCTTGCCTCGTTGGGCGGGCGAGGCGGTCACGCCGGTCCCGGGATACACCGGACTCACCCCCTACCTACAACCGATGGTTGTGCTCATAGGGTGGCCGGATGGATCTCGACACCGTCCGGACCTTCGTCGCCGCCGCCGACGCGGGGCAGTTCCAGGAGGCCGCCGCCGAGCTCGCGGTCACCCAGCAGGCCGTCTCCAAGCGCATCGCCTCGCTGGAGCGCGCACTCGACGTCCGGTTGTTCACCCGCACCGCGCGCGGCGCCAAGCTCACCATCGACGGACAGGCGTTCCTCCCCCACGCGCGGGAGCTGCTGCGCGCCGCCGACCGGGCCGTCGCGTCCGTGCACACCGCCCGCCGCCCGCTGCGCGTCGACATCATCGCCTCGCGCAGCGCGGCCTCGGGCCTGATGCGCGCCTTCCACCGCGCGCACCCCGAGATCGAGCTCGACGTGGTGATGCTGTTCGAGATCGAGACGGCCCTCTCCGCCGTCCGGTCCGGCGCGATCGACGCGTCCTTCCGCGCCGTCGGCGCGCCCGGCCGGCCCCTTCCCCCGGACATCGCGTCCGCCCGGGTGCTCGACGAGCCGCTCCAGCTCCTGACCGGCCCGGCTCACGCGCTGGCGTCCGCCCGGTCGGTGCCCCTCGCCGGGCTCGCCGGGCACCGGATCTGGATGCCCGGCATCGTCCCCGGAACCGAGTGGGCCGCCTACTACGACGACCTCGTCGCCGAGTTCGGCCTCACCATCGAGGCGACCGGCCCGAACTTCGGCTCCGACGCGCTCCTCGACACGGTCGCCGACACTCCGGCCCTGGCCACCTTCATGGGCGGACGGACCCGCCTCGTCTGGCCCGCCGACCACGGCCTGCGCCGCATCCCGGTGACCGACCCCATGCCCGTCTACCCGCACTCGCTCCTCTGGCACCGCGACAACGCCCACCCGGCGCTGGCCACCCTGCGCGCCTTCCTCGCCGCCACAGCGGCCGACCACGACGCGCCCGGAACCTGGTCGCCGGACTGGGCGATGCTCAGGGGCGGTGCTCCTAGCCGACGGTGACGGTCAGGCGGTGCGGGTTGCCGTCGCTCGCGGCGCCGGAGACGTCCGGCTGCCCGTCGGGACAGACGTCGTCGTACGGGAAGGCGTACCCGATCGGGGTGTGGGCGTGCAGGATCCGCGCCCAGTGGTTGGTGATCGGGTCCTTGTAGTAGTCCGATTCGAGAGTGCCGTTCGGCTGGTCGGCGCTGCTCAGAAGCGTGCTGCGGTTGAACGCCGCGGCGATGCGCGCGAGCAGGCCCTTCTTGATGTCGGAGGCACCCGGGTCGTTGGCGAACGGCCCGTCGTTGCAGGTGAAGATGTCCTTGGACGCCGGGCGCGCGAACGTGCTGCCGTCGTCGAACGTGAGCACGCCGCCGGTGACGCGCCCGGTGAAGACCCCGCGCCCGCCCTGGAGGTCCACCCTGAGGTCGGTGCCGGCGTACGTGTCCCACACCCGGCCCACGTGGCCGTCCCAGTACGAGGAGAACGCGCCGGGGTCGTTCGCCATGTGGCCCTGCGGCGCGATCACCCGCAGGACGCCGTCGCCGTTGCGGATGACGAGCCGGTCCCAGGGCCGCCCGTCCGCGTCCTTCTGCGCGACGAGGGCGTCCGCGACCGCGGTGGCCGCTCCGGCGGGCGCGGGCGCGACCGTGTGCGCGGAGTCGCCGGCGAGGTCGAGGCCGATCGGCAGCGCGGTGAGCAGGTCGACATAGGAGATGTTCGCGAACAGCTGCGCGGGATCGAACGTGAACTCGCAGAACGACCAGGTCTTCAGGTAGTTGGAGTCGGACGGGTCGGCGAACGCCGGTTCGACGAGCGCGGGCCCCGGGTTGACGTAGAAGTCGAGCCTGTCGTTCTTCACGAAGTAGATGCGGGCGCCGTACATCTGCCCGAGCGTGAGGTCCGCCGCGCGGCCGGCGCCGACCGGGATCGAGCAGTCCACGGGCAATGGGGTCACCGGCGCCGAGGGCGACGGAGGATAGTACGGCGTGCTGTCGGCGCGGAGCAGCATCAGCCGGCCGGTGCCCTGCTCGCGGCCGGTGATGTAGGCGTTCACGGGAGCGGAGCCGTGGTTGGCGAGCGTGAGCCCGCACGTCGAGGGGGCCGCGGACGCGGGCCCGCCGAGCAGGCCGCGTCCGAACGGGACGGCGAGTGCGGCCGTTCCGGCCGCGGCGAGGAACGATCTGCGGGTGACCAACGGAAACCCTCCTGCGGGGTGGGGGCCGGTTCGCCGTTGCCGTGACACGCGCGCTTCAGGGAGAGGTGGCTACGCCATTCACGGTTCCCGACGGCGCCATTACTGTCAAGAGTCTTTACAGTCAACGCCCGCCCGCCGACCGGCCACCCCCGCCCCACCAGGAATCCCGCCGACTTTCCAGGACAAAGATCGCCAGGCTTCGGCGGTGCCGGTGGGCAGGGACAGACAGACTTGGAATCCGACGCGGATTGGACCTGTCCCGCCGGGGGAGCGGACCTTAGCGTCCGCACATGCGCAGGACACAACGTTTCGCAGTGGCGGCCGTCATGGCGTTTCCCCTGGTGGGATCGCTGTCCGCCGTCTCCGCCGCGGACTCGGGCGGTACCGCCACGGGGACCGTCTTCTTCCCCAACCCCGTCCAGCAGCTCGGTGACGAGTCGCTCACCGACGCCAAGGACGCCGACTACGCCGCTCTGGCACCCGCCTACCGGAACGTCACGCTCACCGACCTCGACGGGTCGGGCTCGCTGACCGGACGGTACGTAGCGGTCAAGAGCGAGACCGGCAAGGCGGCCCGGATCACCGGCGGCGCCCTGCCCGCCTACCACCGCGACGTCGACCAGTTCGAGCAGGTGATGGGCTACTACTGGGTGACGACCGCGCAGCACTACCTGCAGCACCTCGGCTTCGGGTCCGCGCTGCGGCCGGTCAACCAGCGCCAGATCGAGCTGCGGATCGACCAGTACGGCGGCGACAACTCCTTCTTCAAGGGGAACAAGGCGAACATCACGCTCGGCAAGGGCGGCGTGGACGACGCCGAGGACGCCGAGGTGATCATCCACGAGTACGGCCACTCCGTGCAGGACGGGCAGGTCCCCGGGTTCGGCACCAACGCCGAGTCGGGCGCGATCGGCGAGGCGTTCGGCGACTACCTGGCGGTGGCGGTCACCAGCTGGGCGACCGGCACCCCCACCAAGACCCCCGAGGCATGCGTGGCCGACTGGGACTCGGTGGCCTACACCTCCGGTCCCACGCACTGCCTGCGGAGGCTCGACGGCACCAAGCACTACCCCGAGGACGTCGTCGGCGAGGTCCATGCCGACGGCGAGATCTGGTCGCGGGCGCTGTGGGACATCCGGCAGGCCCTCGGCAGCACGAAGGCCGACACCCTGATCGTCGAGGCGCAGTTCGCGTTCTCGCCCGACACCTCGTTCAAGGCGGCCGCGCAGGCCACGGTCGCGGCGGCGCAGCGCCTGTACGGGCCCCAGGCCGCCCAGGCCGCGCAGTCGGCGTTCTCCGCCCGCGGCATCCTCTGACGTCGCCCGCCTGGTGGGGAGCGGGCCGGCTCTCCACCAGGCGGACGCGGCGGCGGTCCCGGTCATCGCCGACGGTTACGTCCCGCGAAGTTGGTGTATGAGTCCAACGCCGAGCCGTGCGAGCTCGCAAGCGGGGGACGCCATGAATCGGGGAGCCGAGAGGCCGGGGCCCTACTCGGCCCGGCCGCTGGTCCGGCCGTGAACGCGGACGAGATCGTCGAGAACGTCGGCCGGGCCGTCGACCTGGCCGGCGTCGCGCTCATCGTGTGCGGCGCGGTCACCGCCACCGTGGTCTTCGCGCGTCGGCTCCGGCTGCGCCGCGCCCCTTTCCCGGGTCTCTACCGGCTCTACCGGCAGGATCTCGGGCGGGCGATCCTGCTGGGGCTGGAGGTGCTGGTCGCCGGCGACATCATCCGCACCGTCGCCGTCTCGCCGACGCTCGGCAGCGTCGCGGTCCTCGCCGCGATCGTCGGCGTCCGGACGTTCCTGAGCTTCTCGCTGGAGGTCGAACTGGAAGGCCGCTGGCCATGGCAGCAGGCCGGGACCAGGAGGGACCGCGACCCCGGGTAGACCGGACGGCCGCGGCGCGGGCGGCGCGGGCGCGCGATCAGCGGGCGGGCGCGTCCGGTGCGCGGATGCCGTCGAGGAGGGCCAGCAGGGTCTGCTCGGTCTCGGCCCGGGGGTGGCCCGCGGCGATCAGGAGGGCCGCCTCGATGCACGAGCTGAGGAGCAGGTGGGCCAGGGTGCGGACGGGCTGGCGCCGGATGACGCCGGCGTCCATGGCCAGGGCGAGGCCGGCCTCGATGAGGGAGAGGTTGTGGCGGGCCTCGATCTCGCGCCACGCCTGCCAGCCGAGGACCGCCGGGGCGTCGCGGAGCGCGATCTGGACCAGTTCCGGTTCCTCGCAGGCGTCGAGGAACCGGGCGAGACCGCCGGTGAGCAGCTCCCAGGGGTCGTCGGTGGCGACGAAGATGCGCTCGGAGAGCTCGACCTCCATCTGGTCGAGGACCACGGCGAACAGGGCCTTCTTGTCGCCGAAGTGGTGCTGGAGGGCGCCCCTGGTCACCCCCGCTGCCGCCACGATCTGCTCGGCGGAGACGGCGGCGTAGCCGTGCTCGGCGAACAACTCCCTGGCGGCGGCGACGAGGGCCGCGCGGGTGGCGCGCGTGCGGTCCTCCTGGGTACGTCTCACCGCGTCATTATGGCGAACTCCTTGACCTTGCCGGCGAGCAGGCCGGGCCGGTCCTCGGAGATGAAGGTGTAGGAGTCCTCGACCAGGTCGAGGCGCGCGTCGGGGAGCCTCGCGGCGAGGCGTTCGGCGAGCGGCAGCGGGAACAGCCGCTCCTCCTTCGCCCAGAGCAGGAGGACGGGCCGGTCGTAGTCACCGTTGGCCTCGAAGGCGGCCAGGGTGTGGCGCTTGTCGAAGCCGCGCAGGAGCTTGCCGAGGTCGCGCCGGACGGCGCGGCTGGTCTGGATCGGGGCCAGGTAGGAGTCGGCGACCTCGCGCGGGATCGGGCGCTTCGCGACCCAGCCGAGGGCGATCGGCAGGCGCAGCAGCGGGCGGATCCGGAACAGCTGGGCGGTGAGCCACAGCGAGCCCGGCAGCCGGGACATGGGCGCCAGGAACCCGAAGGGGGGCGGGGGGAAGCGGTCCAGCACGTCGCAGGAGGCCAGCACGATCCGGGCGACCCGCTCGGGGCGCCGGGTCATGAGGATCTGGACGAGCGCTCCCCCGGTGTCGTTCCCGACGAGCGTGACGTCCTTCAGATCGAGGGCCTCGAGGAACTCCTCGAGGAGCCCGGCGAGGCCGGCGGGGGTGAGGTCGGCGTCGGGGTGCATGGGCTGGGCGTGGGCGCCGAGCGGCCAGGTCGGCACCAGGCACCGGTGGCCGGCGTCCACCAGCGGCCCCGTCTCGTGCCGCCAGATCTCGCCGTTGACGAGCAGGCCGTGCACGAAGACGACCGGCGGCCCGTCGCCGAGGTCGCGGTAGGCGATGGGCCCTGCTGAGAGGTTCACGGTTCGCATGCCCGAAGACTTACATACATTCCGAATGAATGTAAGAGCGAGGGCGGTGCCCGTCAGCGCCGGGGCTCCACGCCCAGCGCGTCGAGCGCCGCGGACACCGACACCGCGAAGGCCGCGCCGGGCGGGAGCCGGTCGAGGTCCCAGCCGGGCCCGCCGACCACGATCCGCAGCGGGGGACGCGTCGCGGGCAGGTCGCCGAGCCAGGACGGGTCACCGGTCTCGGGGGTCTGCGACCAGACGAACACCGAGTGCGACCCGGCCCGCGCGATCGCGGCGGACAGCGCCGAAGGCGGTACCCGCGCCCCCAGCATGAGCCTCGCCGCACCTGCCTCCGACAGCGCGGCGGCCAGCGCGAGGAGCGGCAGGCTGTGCTGCTCCTCCGGAGCGCACGCCAGCATCACGGGACCGCGACCCCGCCGGCCCGGGAAATCGGCGCCGGGCGGCGTCACCGCCACCAGGCAGCGCGACACCACCGCCGACAGCAGATGCTCCACCTCGACGTACCGGCCGGTGGCCGCGTGCTTGCGTCCGATTCCCACCAGCACCGGCACCAGCACCTGGTCCCACGCCGCCGCGACGCCGTCCTGCCGCAGGGCCGACCGCACCGCCTCGGTCATCGCAGGTTCGTCCATCGCCATCGCCGCGCGCGCCAGGTCCCCCACCTGCGCGGCACGTGACGGGTCATGCTCGGCGGCCGGCGCGTCGAGAGGGATGCGGTCGTCGCCGGCGCCGTGCACGTGCGGCGCCGCCGGCTCTTCGGGCGGCGTGTCCAGGGCGGCCACCGCGGCCTCGGCCGGCTGCGTCCCGGCGCCGACCAGCCGCCGCATCGTCTCGAGCCGGTCGAGGTCGGCCGGTGTGTAGCGGCGGTGCCCGGCGCCGCCGCGGCCCGTCGGCCCCACGCCGTACCGCCGATCCCAGGTGTGCAGGGTGGAGACCTCCACCCCCAGCCGGCGCGCCACCGCGCCCACATCGAGCCCGGCGTCTCCCCCTGTCGTGTCCCCCATGCTCCCCCACTACCCCGGCCCGGCGGGTCCATGAGCAGGAGCGATGCCGAGGGAGCCGGATCAGGTGATCAGGCAGATCCGGGTACCGGTGGCCACCGGGCGGCCGGGCAGGGCGTCGAGGGCGGAGACGGTGCCCGATTTGTGGGCGGTGAGGGGCTGCTCCATCTTCATCGCCTCGACCACGACGACGGTGTCGCCGGCGGCGACCGCGTCGCCCTCTTCGGCGAGGACCTTCACCACGGTGGCCTGGAGAGGGCAGATCAGGGCGTCGCCGTCGTCCTCCTTGGTCTTGGCCCTGCGCGGCCTGGGCCGGGACGGCGCCGGAGCGGAGGCTTCGGAAGATCCGGTGGACGAGTGCAGGACGACCTCGACGCGCCTGCCGTCCACCTCGACGGTGACGGCCCTGCGGCCGGACGGGCCGGGGTCGGTCGAGGGGTCCGGTTGAGCCGGGATCGAGGGGGCGCCACCGGACTCGATCCAGGCCGTGTGGACATCGAAGGGCTCGCCGGTGAAGGCCCTCTCCTCGACGACCGCGCGGTGGAACGGCAGGACGGTCGGGACCCCGGCGACCTCGAACTCCGCCAGGGCGCGGCGGGCCCGCTGCAGGGCGATGTCTCGGGTGGCGCCGGTGACGACGAGCTTGCCGAGCATGGAGTCGAACTGGCCCGGGACCTCCTGGCCCTCGGCGTAGCCGCCGTCCATGCGCACGCCCGGGCCGGAGGGAGGACGCCACGTCGCGAGCGTCCCGGTCGCGGGCATGAAGCCGCGGCCCGGGTCCTCGGCGTTGATCCGGAACTCGATCGCGTGGCCGCGCGGTTCGGGGTCGCCGTAGCCGAGCGGTTCGCCGTCGGCGATGCGGAACATCTCCCTGACCAGGTCGATGCCGGTCACCTCCTCGGTGACCGGGTGCTCGACCTGCAGCCGGGTGTTGACCTCGAGAAACGACACCGTGCCGTCGGCCGCGACGAGGAACTCGCAGGTGCCCGCGCCCACGTACCCGGCGGCCCGCAGGATCTTCCGGGACGCCTCGTACAGCGTCCGCCGCTGGTCGCCGGTGAGGAAGGGCGCAGGGGCCTCCTCCACGAGTTTCTGGTGGCGGCGTTGCAGGGTGCAGTCGCGGGTGGACACCACGACGACCTCGCCGTGCCGGTCCGCCAGGCATTGCGTCTCGACGTGCCGGGGACGGTCGAGGTAGCGCTCGACGAAGCATTCGCCGCGCCCGAACGCCGCCTCGGCCTCCCGGACGGCCGACTCGAACCGCTCGGGGATCTCGTCGAGGGAGCGGGCCACCTTGAGGCCCCGGCCCCCGCCGCCGAACGCGGCCTTGATCGCCACGGGCAGGCCGTGCTCGCGTCCGAACGCCACGGCCTCGTCGGCGCCGGACACCGGCTCCGCGGTGCCGGGGGCCAGCGGGGCGCCCTGCTCGCGGGCGACGCGGCGGGCCCGCACCTTGTCGCCGAGCAGCTCGATGGCGGACGGGGGCGGGCCGATCCACACCAGGCCCTCGTCGATGACCGCCTGGGCGAACTCGGCGCTCTCGGAGAGGAACCCGTAGCCGGGGTGCACCGCGTCGGCGCCGGCGTCCGCCGCCGCCTTGAGCAGCTTGCCGATGTCCAGGTAGGTCTCCGCGGGGGCGGCGCCGCCGAGCGCGTACGCCTCGTCGGCCATCCGCGCGTGCGGCGCGTCCACGTCGGGGTCGGCGTACACGGCGACGCAGGCCAGCCCGGCGTCGCGGCACGCCCGCACGACGCGGACCGCGATCTCGCCCCGGTTCGCGATCAGGATCTTGCGCACGGTCTCCTCCGGATCAGGCCCGGCAGGGCAGCGGCCCGCCGTGGTAGGTGATCATTTCGCCGAACATCGCCGCGACGTCCATGCGCTCGCCGGGCGGGGCGCCGCGCTCCTCGGCGCAGGCGCGCCGCAGGTTGGGGACGAGGCGCTCGGGGTCGAGGAGCCGCCCGTCCGGCTCGGCGCGGCGCGCGATCTCCAGAGGGTGCAGACCTTCGGCGAGCCCCTGCCGGGCCTCGTCGCGCACCCACCGCAGGTAGCGCTCCGCCTCGTCCAGCAGCTCGGGCCCGCCGACGGGGCCGTGCCCGGGGACGATGACGGCCGGGTCCAGCTCGCGCAGCCGCCCGACGGCGCGGAGGGAGCCCTCGACCGAGCCCATCATGCAGAACGGCGTGACGCCGGACATGACGAGGTCTCCGGCGAACAGGATCCGCTGGTCCGGCAGCCAGACGGCGGTGTCGTCGCGAGTGTGCGCGGGGCCGAGCCGGAACAGCTCGGCGCGCAGGCCGCCGGCGTGCAGCGTCATCCGCCGCTCGTAGGTGAGCGCCGGCGGTTCGAGCCGGATGTCGCCCCACTCGACGTCCGGCCAGAGGCCGCTGAGGTGCAGGTCCGCGAGGATCGCCTCCTCGCGCGTCCCCTCGTGCGCCACCACGACGGCCTCCGGCGTGAAGACGCAGTTGCCGAACGTGTGGTCGCCGTGGAAGTGGGTGTTCACGACGAGGCGCGGCGGCGCGGGCGCGACCTCGCGCACCGCGTCCCTCAGGGCCAGCGCGCGTTTCATGGTCGCGGCGGTGTCCACCACGATCGTGGTGCCGCCGGACGCGATGACGCCGGCGTTGTTCAGGCACCATCCGCCGTCCGGCTGCACGTAGGCGTGCACGCCGTCGGCCAGCCGTTGCAGGTGCGGCTCGGTCATCGTGGTCTCCCGAAGATCTGGTCGAGGAAGAACGCCCGGAGGTCGGCGGCCAGCAGGTCCGGGGACTCCAGCGCGGGGAAGTGGCCGCCCCGCTCGAACTCCGTCCACCGGACGATCGTGTTCGCGCGCTCCGCGAACGGGCGGATGGCGTGGTCGGTGGGGAAGACGGCCACGGCCGTGGGCACCGGGGAGCGGCCGTCGTGCTCCCACCGCGCCTCGTCGTGGAAGCGCTCGTAGTAGCTGTGCGCCGCCGAGCCCGCCGTGCCGGTGAACCAGTAGACGCTGACGTCGGTCAGGACGGCGTCCCTGCCGACGGCGTCGTCCGGCAGGTCGGCGGTCCCGGTCAGGTCGCGGTACCGCTCGGCGAACCAGGCGAGCAGCCCGGCGGGCGAGTCGTGGTGGGCGTGCGCGAGCGTCTGCGGGCTGGTGCCCTGGACGCGCAGGTAGGCGCCCTCGTTCCGCTGCCACCGCTGGAGCGCCTCGAACCTCTCGCGGTCCGCGCCGTCCAGCGCGTCGATGTCCTCGTCGCCGCCGGGCACCGTGACGAGCGCGTTGACGTGGACGCCGCGGACGCGGTCCGGGGCGTCCCGGCCCATCAGCGGGGCCACGAACGCGCCGACGTCGCCCCCGTGCACCCCGTACTCGGCGTATCCGAGCCGGCTCATCAGCGCGTTCAGCGCCTTGGCGGTCCGGCCGTCGGTCCATCCCGGCCCCGGCGGCGGGCCGGAGAACCCGAAACCGGGCAGGGACGGCGCCACCAGGTGGAAGTCGTCCCGGAGGGCGCCGATCAGGGCGGGGAAGTCGGCGACCGACCCCGGCCACCCATGGAGCAGCACCAGCGGGACGGCGCCGGGGTTCGCGGAACGCTCGTGCATGAAGTGCACGCGGGTCCCGTCGATCTCGGTGACGAACTGCGGGTGGGCGTTCAGCTCCGCCTCGTGCCGCCGCCAGTCGTACCCGTCGGCCCAGTACCCGGCGAGGCTCCGCAGGTAGGCGGTGGGGACGCCGCGCGACCAGCCGGTGCCGGGCGGGTCGGGCGCCCACCGGGTGGCACGCAGCCGGCGGCGCAGGTCGTCGACCTCGGGTTCGGGGATCGCGACCCGGTACGGACGGATCTCGGACATGCGGGCTCCTCGGCTGGGAAGGCGGCGGCTACGGCGCGGTGAGCACGGCCGCCGACGCGAACCCGCCGCGTCCGCGGGCGAGGACGAGCGCCGTGCCGATCGCGGCGGTCCGCGGCTCGTCCGCGACCAGGTCGAGGCGGTCGTCGGCGCGGTCCGGTCGGGTGCCGACGGTCGGCGGGATCACCCCGTCGCGCAGGGACAGGAGCGCGGTCGCCAGGTCCAGGGCCGCGCCGCCGGACAGCAGCCGCCCCGTCATCGACTTCGGTGCCGTCACCGGGACGGCGCGCGGCCCGAACAGCCGGGTCAGCGCCGCCGCCTCGCCGTCGTCGAGGTCGCGGCGGCCCGCCGCGTCGGCGAACACCACGTCGACCGCCGAGGCGGGCAGCCCCGCGTCGTCGAGCGCCGCCCGCGCCGCCCGGCACAGGCCGTCGGCGCAGCCGGGCTCCGGGTCGAACGCGGCGCCGTGCCCGGCGACCACGCCGTAGATCTGCGGGGCGCCGCGCTCCTCGGCGTCGGCACGGTCCTCGACGGTGAGGACGGCCCCGCCCTCGCCGGGGACGCAGCCGTCGGCGTCGGCGTCGAACGGCAGGTAGGCCGCCGCGGGGTCGGCGCGCGAGCTGAGCTCCCGGCTCGCGGTCTGGATCGCGACGCCGTACGGGCAGAGCGTCCCGTCGACGCCGCCCGCCACCATCATCGCCGTGCCGCTGCGGATCTTCCGGCGGGCGAACGCCAGGGTGTCGAGCCCGCCGGACTGCTCGGAGGCGAGCACCCCGCCGGGGCCCCGCATGCCGTTGTGGATGGAGATCTGGCCGGTGTGCACGGCGTAGTACCAGGCGAACGACATGTACGCGCTCACGTCCCGCCAGCCGCTCCCCCACAGCTTCTGCAGCTCCCGCTGCCCGAACTCCAGACCGCCCGACGTGCTCGCCGTGACGACGCCCATCTTGTACTCGGGCATGTCGCCCGGCTTGATCGCCGCGTCCCGCAGCGCCTCGCCGGCGGCGACGAGGGCGAGGCGCGTCACCCGGTCGCTCTGCGGCAGGAGCCGATCCGGCAGGTCCCGTTCGGCGGGGCACTCGGGGATCTCCCCCGCCACCGCCACCGGGTAGCCGGACGCGTCGAACCTCGTGATCGCGCCGATGCCGCTCCGGCCGTTCCGGACGGCGTCCCAGTACTCGTGGGCGCCGATCCCGTTCGGCGCGGTCACGCCGAGGCCGGTCACCACCGCCTGGCCGCTCATGCGCTGCTCCCTTCCGAGGCGCTCTCCGGATCGCGGAACACCATCGCGCTCTGGAATCCGCCGAACCCGCTGCCGACGGTCAGCGCCCCGCGCACGCGGTGCTCGCGCGCGTCGAGCGGGACGTAGTCCAGGTCGCACTCGGGGTCGGACTCGCGCAGGTTGGCGGTGGGCGGCACCACGCCGTGCGCCATCGCCAGCGCGCACGCGGCGATCTCGATGGACCCGATCGCGCCGAGCGAGTGGCCGACCGCCGCCTTGATGCCGCTGACGGGCACGCGGCGGGCGCGCTCCCCGAGGGCGCGCTTGAACGCCGCGGTCTCGTGCCGGTCGTTCTGCTTGGTACCCGAGCCGTGCGCGTTCACGTAGTCGACGTCCTCGGGGCCCATCCGGGCCTCGGCCAGCGCGGTGGTGATCGCCTCCGCCATCTCCCGGCCGTCCGGTTTGAGGCCGGTCATGTGGTAGGCGTTGCAGCGGGACGCGGCGCCCGCGAGCTCGGCGTAGATCCGCGCGCCGCGGCGCCGGGCGTGCTCGTACTCCTCCAGCACGAGCACGGCGGAGCCCTCGCCGAGGATCAGCCCGCGGCGGGTGCGGTCGAACGGGCGGCACGCGTGCTCCGGGTCGTCGTTGTAGACCGACTGCGCCTTGATCACGTCGAAGCAGGTGACGGTGATCGGCGAGATCGGGGCGTCGCTGCCGCCGGTGACGACCACGTCGGCCGCCCCGTCCCGGATCACCTCGGCGGCGTGCGCCACCGCGTCGATGCCGGAGGTGCAGCCCGTCGAGACGACCGTGGCCGGCCCGCGCGCGCCCGTGGTCAGCGCGACCTCGGCGGCCACCGAGCTCGGCAGGAAGTAGTCGTACATGTGCGGGCTGACGTAGGCCGGGTCGACCTTCCAGTGCGCGCCGCCGTCGCTGAGCACGACGTACTCGGCCTCCATGCTCTTGGTCCCGGCGACGGCGCTGCCCATCGCGACGCCGGTGCGCTCGGCGAGCCGCCCGTCCACGCGGAGGCCGCTGTCGTCCACGGCCTCCCGCGCGGCCACCTTGGCGAGCTGGACGAACCGGTCGTTGCGCCGGACCTCCTGCGGGGTGAGCCCGGCGGCCGCCGGGTCGAAGTCGCACTCGGCGGCGACCTGGCAGCGGTGCTCGGACGGGTCGAACTGGGTGATCCGGCGGGTCGCCGTCCGGCCGGAGGTGACCAGCTCCCAGAAGGGGCCGGTGCCGATCCCGCCGGGGGCGACCACGCCGATCCCGGTGATGACGGTCCTTCTGCGGGACATCAGGCGGCCTCCTCGAGCGTCTCGGCGAGCAGGTCCAGCTGCTCGGGCCCGGACGCGCAGGGCACCAGCACGAGCTCGTCGCAGCCCGCCTCCGCGAAGGCGCCGGCGGTCTCGCGCAGCCGCTCCGGGGTGGTCGGCGCCCCCTTGATCATCATGTCGGCGAGCCTCCCGGCGAAGGAGTAGTAGTCGCCGAGGTGCTCGCGGACGGCGGTGTCCGCGCCGGGGCCGAGGGCGTAGTACGCCTGCGCGACCATGCGCGGGCTCCCGGGGCGCCCGGCCTCCCGCCAGCGCCGGCGGACGTCGGCGGCCCGTTCGGCGAACGTCTGCGGCGGGCCCGCGGCGGCGAAGTAGCCGTCGCCGTGCGCGACGGCGCGGCGCAGCGCGGACGGGGCCCGGCCGCCGACGAGGATCTCGGGGTCGCCGCCGGGCGGCTCGGGGCCGATGTCGCCGCCCGCCCAGATCTTGCGCATCTCGGCGAGCATCGCGTCGAGGCGGCGCCCGCGGTCGCCGAACCCGGCGCCGGACGCGGCGTAGTCGTCCGGCCGGGCGCCCACCGCGACGCCGAGCGAGAGCCGGCCGTCCGACAGGTGGTGGACGGACGCGGCCTGCTTGGCGACCAGCGCGGTGTTGCTCCGGTACGGGGCGATGAGGATCCCGGTCGTCAGCCTGATCCGTTCGGTCACGGCCGCCGCCGCGGCCAGCGCGACCAGCGGTTCGTCGTTCCCGTACACCAGCCGGTCGAGCACCGCGAGGTCGGCGAACCCGGCGGCCTCGGCCCGGTGCGCCCAGTCCAGCAGGTCGCGGCCCTCGACCCCGCGGACCATGGTGGGCAGTGCCACTCCGTATTCCATCGTCGTCTCCTTTCCGGTCGGTTCCGCCCGCGGAGGCGGTCGCGCCCCCGGGAGCGGGTCAGGTCCGCGCGGCGAGCGCCTCGACGAAGCCGGGCGCGGCGCGCTCGGGACGCAGCGCGGCGTGCGAGCAGCCGACGGTGACGTCCCGCCAGCACCGCTGCAGCGGGTCGCTCCGGTCCTGCGCGGCGGTGCCCGCCGACTTCATGAGCGCGTTGACCGCCTCCACCAGCAGGGACGCCGCGTAGGAGGCGCGGTTGGCGTTCTCGAACGCGCGCGGGCGGCCCTCTCCGGCGTCCAGCGCGGACACCACCTGGTCGATCAGCAGCTCGGCCGCCTCGATCCGGGCGGCGGAGGTCGCGATCGCCAGGGACGCCGCGTCGCCGGCCGGCGGTGGGCCGCCGGTGCGCGGCGCGCCGGAGGGCGGTGCCGCCGCGCGCTTGGCGGCGGCCGTGCGGGTCGCGGAGGCGAGGGCCCCGCGCGCCGCGCCGATCAGCGCGGAGATGCAGGTCAGGCCGCCGACGGCGGGAAGCGGGACGTTGTGCTGCGGCGCCTGCGAGGTGTGGTTCAGCCCGCCCATCACCTCCTTGAACAGCGCCGTCCGATGCGCGGGCACGAACGCCTCCTCCACCGCGAGGGTGTGGCTGCCGGTGGCCCGCATGCCGACCGCGTCCCAGGTCGGTTCGCAGGTGAAGTCGGTACGGGGCACCGCGAAGAAGCGCGGTTCGACGCCGCCGGACGCGGGCCCGGCGATGAGCGCCCAGTCGGCGAACTCGACGCCGCTGACGTAGCGCCAGCGCCCGCGCAGCAGGAAACCGCCCTCGGTCTCCTCGGCGGACCCGGCGGGCACCAGGCCGGGGACGAGCAGCGCGCCCGGCGTGCCGTCCCACAGGTCCCGCTGGCCGTCGATCGGCAGATGGGCGGCGAACCGGCCGGTGTAGGCGAACATCGCGGCGCACCAGGCGGTGGACGCGCACGCCTCGCCGAGTTCGGAGACCGCCCCGGTCAGCTCGCGGAACGTGGATTCGGCGCCGCCCCAGCGGGCGGGCACGAAGTGCCGGGGCAGGGCGGTCGCGGTCACGGCGGCGACCGCCTCGCCGGACAGCCGGCCGGTGCGGTCGGCCTCGTCCGCGTGGTCGGCGGCGGCCCGCACCGCCGCGCCGAGGGCCGTGCGCTCGTCGGTCATGGTCGTGGTCACGGTCATCACTCCAGACGGGTCACCAGGTCACGGGCAGCGCCTCGACGCCGTACACGAGCCCGCCGTCCTTGAAGGACAGCTCCTCGAACGGGACGGCGAGCCGCAGATCGGGCAGCCGGCGGTAGAGCGTGCGGAAGACGACCTCCAGCTCCAGCCGGGCCAGCTCCGACCCGAGGCAGAGGTGGCGGCCGTGGCCGAAGGCCAGGTGCTTGCGGGAGCCGCGGGTGATGTCGAGCTCGTCGGGCCGCTCGAACGCCTCGGGGTCCCGGTTGGCGGCGGCGGTGAGCGGGAAGACGCCGTCGCCCTCCCGCACCTCGGTGCCGGAGATCGTCAGGTCGGTGCGCGCGACCCGCGCCGTGGTGAGGTCGGTGACGCTGAGGTAGCGCAGCAGCTCCTCGACGGCGGCCGGGGCGAGGTCGGGGTCGTCGCGCAGCCGGTCGAGCTGGTCGGGGTGGCGCAGCAGCGCCAGCGTGCCGAGCGCGATCATGCTGGCGGTGCTCTCGTGCCCGCCGTTGAACAGCAGCCGGGTGAGGTGGACCAGCTCGTCGAAGTCGTCCTCGCGCGGGAAGGCGCCGGTGAGCTTGGCGACGAGGTCGTCCCCGGGCTCGTCGTACTTGGCGGCGACCAGGTCGCGGAAGTAGGCGTCGAGCTGGTTGACCGCCTCCTTGCGCTCGGCGGCCGAGGCGGTCCCGCCGAACATCGTCCGGGTGCGGACGTGCAGGAAGTCCTTGTCCTTCGCCGGGATTCCGAGCAGCTCCATGATCACCGAGATGGTGATCGGCAGCGCCAGGTCGGCGAGCAGGTCGCGCGGCGGGCCCGCGTCCAGCAGCGCGTCCACCTGCCCGTCCACGATCTCCTCGACGCGGGGGCGGAGCAGCTTGACGCGCCGGACGGTGAAGTCCTTGGCGACCCGCTTGCGGTAGTCGGTGTGCCGCGGCGGGTCCATGCCGAGCAGGGACGAGTTGAGCGTGAAGTCCTTCGGGATCGGGAACGGGGCGGGGAAGCCCGGGTGGCCGCGGTCGTTGCCGAGCCGCTCGTCGTTCAGGGCCTCCCGGACCTCCGCGTACCGGGTGACGACCCAGGTCGGCTCGCCCGCGGACCGGGGGACGCGGGTGAGGCCCGGCCGCTCGCGGCACTCGCGGTGCCGGTCGGGCGGGGCGAACGGGCCGGGGCGCCGCCAGGGGAAGGGGGCGCCGCGCGCCTCGTCGTCTAGCGGATGGGCGTCGTGCGGGAGTTCGCGGTCAGGCATGGTCGCCTCCTGGAGTGAGGGTGGCGGCGAACGTCGCGAGCGTCTCGCCGGGGCTCGGGCCGTCGACGGCCGCGCGGATGCGCCCGGCGGCCCGGCCGTGCCGGGCCAGCTCGACATGGGCCAGCTCCACGCGGGTCCCGCCGGGCCCGCGAGGGGTGAAGGTCACCTCGACGCGGCTGGCCCGCTCGTCGTCGCCGATGGGACGGAAGTCGCCGTCGATGCGCCACGTCAGCACGAGGCGGTGCGGCGGCTCCCAGACCAGCACGCGGCCCCAGTCGAGCTCGGAGCCGTCGGTGGAGCGCTCGTACCAGCGGCCGCCCGCGCGCGGTTCGAAGACCACCCGCTCCCGCGCGGCGACCAGCACGTGGCTCTCCGGCCACCATTCGGTGGGCCGCCCGGTGAAGTGCGCGAAGGCGCGCTCCGGCGGCACGGGGACGTCGACGGACTTGCGGACGGGAGGGACCGTGGTCGTGGTCGCCGGCTGGCTCGCATCCATGGCCCCAATCTCGCCCGTGCCCGTCGACGTCCTGTCGGGATGCTGTCGAGGGCCGTGCCTCGGGAGGTCCGGCGGCGGGTGACTCAGCCGCGCGCGGCCTGCTCCTCGTCGCGGCGGACCTTCGGGACGGCCAGGGCGGCGGCCGCGCCGATGAGCGGGAACAGCGCGGAGACCAGGAGGGCCCGGTCGAAGCCCGCGGCGAGGGCCCGCGCGGTGGCGTGCGCCCCGTGCGCGACGTCGGAGGTGTGCGCGGCGGCGACGACCGCCAGGATGCCGAGACCGAGCGCGCCGCCGACCTGTCGGCTGGTGTTGAGCAGCCCGGAGACCAGGCCCTGCTCGCGGTAGCCGACCTCGGAGGTGCCCGCGACGGTCATGGACGCCGACACCAGGCCCTGGCCGATGCCGAGGACCAGCGTCGGGCCGAACAGGTCGGTCAGGAAGCCGGCGCCCGCTCCGGCGCCCGACAGCCAGGCCAGGCCGGCCGCCGACAGCAGCAGCCCGGCGACCAGCAGCGGCCGCGGGCCGACCTTGGGCACGAGCGGGGCGATGCCGCGCGCGGCCACGACGATGCCGAGGGACAGCGGCAGGTACGCGAAACCGGTCTCCAGCGGGCTGTACCCGAGGACGAGCTGGAGCAGCAGCGTGAACAGGAAGAACGTGCCCCACAGGGCGGCGGTGCTGGTGAACGCGACCAGGTTGGCCGCCGTGACGGAGCGGTTGCGGAAGATGCCGAGCGGCACCAGCGGGTGGGTCCTGCGGCGGACCTCGTTCACCGCGAACAGGGCCAGCAGGACGACCGCGAGACCGAGGCTCACGATGATCTGCGGCGAGTCCCAGCCCTCCTTCTCGGACCGGACGATGCCGTACACGAGCAGGATCAGCCCGGCCGTGATGGCGAGGGCGCCGGGCAGGTCCATGCGGCGGTCGTCGTCCTCCTTCCGGGACTCGGTGACCGCGTACGCGGCACCCGCCGTCAGCAGGACGCCGACGGGGACGTTGACGAGCAGGATCCAGCGCCAGGAGAGCCATTCGGTGATGGCTCCGCCGACGAGCGCGCCGATCGCCCCGCCGCCCGCGGCGACCGCGCCCCAGAGTCCGAAGGCCCGGGCGCGCCGCTCCTTGTCGGTGAAGGTGGTGCCGAGGACGGTCAGCGTCGCCGGGGCCATGACGGCGGCGCCGAGGCCCTGGACGCCCCGGGCTGCCAGCAGCGAGGCGGGGTTCCAGGCCAGGCCGCCGGCCAGGCTCGCGAGGGTGAAGACGGCGATGCCGCCGAGGAACACCCGGCGCCGCCCGTAGATGTCCGCGAGCCGCCCGCCGAGCAGCAGGAATCCCGCGAACACGATCGTGTACGCGTTGATGATCCATTGCAGCGAGTCGGTGCGGAAATGCAGGGCGGTTCTGATGGAGGGAAGCGCGACGTTCATCACCGAGGCGTCCAGCACCACCAGGAACTGGCCGGCGCAGCAGATGGCGAGGACGAGCCCGAGCCGCTCTGACGTGCCCCTCTCGGCAACCGTCGTATCGGTCGTCACCGAGGATCACTCCTCTTCGGTCGACGGGGCGTTCTCTGACGCCGCGCTTGATAACCGAAGGCGGGCGCGGGGAAACGCGTTCGCGCGGACCGCGGAGTACTCCTTTCGATACCCCCGGCCGCGCCGGAAGGCGCACGCGGTGATGGGCGTTCGGGAGCAGGCGCCTCACCGAACGACGAGCGGGCGCTTAACGGGCGCCTTCCCGGCTAGAAGCGGCGAATGCCATGAAGGACCGCGACAGAACGACGGAGGTCGAAACTCGGATGCTGCGCTTCAAGCTGCTCGGCCCGCTGGAGGTCGCGGGCGGCGGATCGGCGTTCGCACCGACCGCGCCGCGCGTGCTGAACACGCTCGCGCTGCTGCTGGTGCGCACGGGCCGCGTCGTGCCGCTCGACACGATCATCGAGGAGCTGTGGGGTGACGACCCGCCGCGCAGCGCGGCCCGCACCGCGCAGACGTACGTGTACCAGATCCGGCGCTGGCTGACCGGCGGCGACGGCCCTGCCCCGGGCAGGGACGCGCTCGTCACCCGCCCGCCGGGCTACATGCTGCGGGTCGCGCCCGAGCAGCTGGACCTCAGCCGGTTCGACCGGCTGCTCGCCGAGGGCCGCGGGCTGCTCCAGGACGGCCGCTCCGCCGACGCGGTGGGGCCGCTGTGCCGCGCGCTCGACCTGTGGACCGGTCCGCCGATGGCGAACGTCGAGCTGGGCCGGGTGCTGGAGGGCCATGCGGCGGCCCTGGACGAGCACCGCGCCCACGCGCTGAACCTGCGCATCGAGGCGGACCTGCGCCTCGGCCGGCACCGCGAGCTCATCGGCGAGCTGAGGTCGCTCGTGGCGCTGAAGCCGTACGACGAGTGGTACCACACGCTCCTGGTGTGCGCGCTGGCACGTTCCGGCCGCCGCTACGACGCGCTCGAGGCGTTCCACGCGGCGCGCCACATCCTCGCCGAGGACCTGGGGCTCAGCCCGTCGCCCGAGCTCAGCGAGGTGCACGCCGCCGTCCTGCAGGGCGAGCAGCCCCGGACGCCGCTCGCCTGCACGGCGGCAGCGGACGCCGCCCCCGCCGGAACCGGGGCGGCCGTGCCGAGGCCCCGGACCCACCGCGACGCCGGGCTGCCGTCCGCGCAGCCCGTCCACTGACCGGAGAACCCACTCACCGAAGGGACGCACAGTGCCGACCACCATCGCACCCGCACAGCTGCGGGCCGACATCGACGCCTTCTACGCCTGGCACATGCAGCTCCTCGACGCCGGAAAGGTCGAGGAATGGGCGGAGGCATTCACTCCCGACGGCGTCTTCGACGCCCAGGGCCACCCCGAGCCCGTCCGCGGGCGCGACGAGATCCGGTCGGCGTCCCGGGCCGTCGCCGACAAGCTCACCGAGGCGGGCATCGTCCGGCGCCACTGGCTCGGCATGAGCCACGTCGTCCCGGAGGACGGGAACGTCCGCGTGTGCAGTTACGCGCTGGTGTTCCAGTCGAGCCGGGAGAAGGGGACCGTCCTGCACGCGAGCACCACCTGCGAGGACGTGCTGGTCCCGGACGGCGGTTCCTGGCTGATCCGGGAACGGGTCGTCCGGGTCGACGGAATGGCCTGACCGGGGGAATTCCAGAGCGCTGGAAAGGCAAACGAGAAGAGCCGGCGGCCCGCACGGGCCGCCGGCTCTTCTCGCCGTTCCGGTTCTACACGGTCTCCCCGATCCTGGCGTTGACGAATTCCAGGTACTCGCGGGGCGTCTTCAGTTCGGCGGTCTCCTCCTCGGGCAGTTCGACGCCGAGCTTGCGCTCCACCTGCGCGGTGGTCTCCATGACGGCGAGCGAGTCGTAACCCAGCTCCGAGAACGGCACCTCCAGAAGGTCGTCCGAACCGTCCTGCAGGGCCTCCGCCTCGCCCGCCGCCGCGCGCAGGGCGTCCTTCAGGTCGTCCAGGGTCAGTTCCTTCATTTCTCGCTCCTCTCGTTCTCCGCGTACCGCTTGGCGGCGCGCAGGGTCGCCCTGCTGTTGGCGCCGAGCGTCTCGCGGATCTTCCTGCGCACCGCCGGCAGGTCCATCCCGCCGGCGGCCGGTCCCTCCAGCGCCCCGGGGTCGATGACGACCGTGTGCCGGGACGTGACGCGCACCGCGCCGTCCCCCGCGGGCTCGAACAGCCACTCGCCGTTGTGCGTGCGCATGACAGGAGGCGTCGTGGTCTGCTTGTAGACGATGCGCTCCCCCGGCACGCACACCCGGCCGGACGCGGTGGTGTGCGCGGAGCCGTCCGGCGACCGGGTGTCCATCTCCATGAACTGGAGGCCGGGCTCGTCCTCGGTCAGGGCGACGCGCGCCACGTGCGGGAGCCGCTCGGGCCACCGGTCGCACTCGTTGACGAAGTCGTAGGCCGCCTGAAGCGGCCCGTGGACGAGTTCGCCGTCGCTGAACTCCAGGGTCAGGTCGGCGGCGGCGCCGGTCTCGGCCGCGTGCCTGAGCGCGTCCAGCTCCTTGCCGCTGTTGGCCTCGACGGCGCCGTCGATGAGCGCCAGGGCGTCGGGGTCGTCGTCCACGGCCGAGTAGTCGTGGACCAGGACGACGTGGGAGCCGCCGTCCTCACCGGGCTCGATCCGCCAGGTCCCGTGCATCGCGGCCACCGGTGCGCTCGGCTCGGCCTGCGCGAACGCGACCGTCCGCGCGCCGGGGTCGAGGGCGCGCTCCGACACCCAGGTGCGGAGCGCGCCGTTGGCGAGCGCCCAGATCCGGATGCGCTCCGCGCGGTCGTCGCCGGAGAGCCGGACGGCGTGCACGGTCGGCGGGAAGTGCACCGGCCAGGACGTCACGTCCGCCACGATCCGGTAGACCGCGTCCGGCGGCGCGCCGATCCGGGTGGCGTGCTCGGTGTGCCGGGTGGTCGGCGCGGTGCCTTGTCGCATGGTCATGGCGCTCCTCAGAAGTTGCCGAGCCCGCCGCACACGTTGATCGCCTGAGCGGTGACCGCGCCGGTGTCCGGACCGGTCAGGTAGGCGACCATCGCGGCGACCTCCTCGGGCGTGGTGTAGCGGCCCAGCGGGATCTTGGCCTCGAAGCGGGCCAGCACCTCGCCCTCGGTGACGTCCCAGTAGTCGGCGTAGCCGCGCCGGATCGTCTGCGCCATCGGCGTCTCGACGTAGCCGGGGCAGACGGCGTTCACGGTGACGCCGCTCTTGGCCAGCTCCAGGCCGAGCGCCTTGGTGAAGCCGACGACGCCGTGCTTGGACGCCGAGTACGGCGCGCCGAGGACGACGCCCTGCTTGCCGGCCGTGGACGCGATGTTGACGACGCGTCCCCATTCGGCGTCCTTGAGCCCGGACGCCAGGAACTCGCGCGTCACCCGGAAGACGCTCGTCAGGTTGGTGGCGACGACGTCGTCCCACAGCTCGTCGGGGATCTCGGCGGTCTGCCCGCCGCCGCCCCGGCCGACGTTGTTGACCAGCACGTTGATGCGGCCTGCGGCGTTGGCCTCCTCGACCACGGACCGGATCTGCCCCGCGTCGCGGACGTCGCACGCGGTGCCGTCCACGTCGCCGCCGTCGTCGCGCAGCTCCTTGACGGTGCGGGCGACGGCCTCGGCGTCGCGCGCGCAGATGAACACCCGCGCGCCCTCGCTCGCCAGCCGCCCGGCGACCGCGCGGCCGATGCCGCTGGTCGCCCCGCTCACGAAGGCGTGGCGTTCGCGCTGTCCACTCATCGTCCCTCCTCCTTCTGTTCGGCGGTGCCGTGTCCGGGCGGCAGCTCCGCCCGGATGACCCCGGCCAGTTCGGCGGGGGTCGGGTTGTCCATGACCGCGGTGGTCGGCAGCTCGATCCCGAGCTCGCGGTTGACGCGGTTGCGCAGGTCCACGCTGAGCAGGGAGTCGAAGCCGAGTTCCTTGAACGCGTCGTCCGGTCCGACGGCGCCGGGCTCGGGATATCCGAGGATCTCCCCGGCGGTGTCGCACACGGCCGCGGTCAGGACGCGTTCCAGGTCATCGCCGGAGGCGCCGCGCAGGCGCTCCGCGAGACCGGTGCCGGAAGCCTCGTCCCCGGCGGCGGGCTCCGGGGCCTCGCCGGCGAGGTCGGCGAGCATCGGGACCGTGCCCGGCCGCACGTCGCGGACGTCCAGATGCAGGGGGACGAGGTGCTCGCGGGACGACCGGAGCGCCGCGTCGAACAGGGCCAGCCCGCGCTCGGCGGGCAGCGGCGCGATCCCGGTGCGGCGCAGCCGGTCGACCTGCTCGCCGGACAGGTGGCCGGTCATGCCGCCCACCTCGTCCCAGAGCCCCCAGGAGAGCGAGACGGCGGGCAGGCCGCGGGCGCGCCGATGGCTCGCGAGGGCGTCCAGCCAGGTGTTGGCGGCGGCGTAGTTGGACTGCCCGGGCGCGCCGAGCACGCCGACCGCCGAGGAGAACATGACGAACGCCGTCAGGTCGGTGTCCCGGGTCAGCTCGTGCAGGTGCCAGGCGGCGTCCGTCTTGGGCCGCAGGACTGCGTCCACGCGGTCGCCGGTCAGCGTCGCGGCGAGACCGTCGTCCAGGACCCCGGCGGCGTGCACCACGGCGGTCGGCGGGTGCTCGGCCAGCAGGCGGGCCAGGGCGTCGCGGTCGGCGGTGTCGCAGGCCGGGAAGGCGGCCTCGGCGCCGAGGCGGGTCAACTCCGCCTCCAGTTCCGGGACGCCCTCGGCGGCGCGTCCCCTCCGGCCCGCCAGGACCAGCCTGCGAACCCCGTGCTCGCGGACGAGGTGCCGCGCGAGCAGGGCGCCCAGCTTCCCCGTGCCGCCGGTGATGAGCACCGTTCCGGCAGGGTCGAACGCCGCGGGCGGCGGGACGGTGAGGACGAGCTTTCCGATGTGCTCGGCGCGCCGCAGGGTGCGCAGCGCCTCGGGCGCCCGCCGCACGTCGTGGGTCTGGACCGGGAGGGGCCGCAAGGCGCCGCCCTCGTGCAGGTCGAGCACGGTCCGCAGGACCTCGCCGACCCGTTCGGGTCGGACACTGAGCAGGTCGTACGCGGCGTACCGGACGTGGGGATGCGCGGCGGCGACGGCCCCCGGGTCGCGGATGTCGGTCTTGCCGATCTCCACGAAGCGGCCGCCGGGGCGCAGCACCCGCAGCGACGCGTCCACGGTCTCGCGGGCCAGCGAGTTGAGGACGACGTCGATCCGCCCCCGGAACCGCTCCTCGAACTCCAGGTCGCGGGACGAGGCGATGTGGTCGCCGTCGAGGCCGAGGTCGCGCAGCACGTGCTGCTTGGGCGGGCTCGCGGTGGCGTACACCTCGGCGCCCAGATGCCGGGCGAGCTGCACGGCGGCCAGCCCCACGCCGCCGGTGGCCGCGTGGATCAGCACGCTCTCCCCGCGTCCCAGCTCCGCGATCTCGGCGAGGCACTGGTAGGCGGTGGCGAAGACGATCGGCACCGACGCGGCGCGGGCGAACGTCCAGCCCGGCGGCATCGGGACGACCCGCCGGGCGTCGGCGACCGCGACGGGCCCGTGCGAGCGTTCGAACACGCCCGTGACCCGGTCCCCCCGGCGCAGGGTCGTGACGCCGGGTCCGGTCTCGGTGACGATCCCGGCCCCTTCGCTGCCCATGGTCCGTTCGGTGGGGACCAGGCGCAGCGCGACGGCGACGTCCCGGAAGTTCAGCCCGGAGGCCCGGACGGCGACGCGGACCTCGCCCTCCCCGAGCGGCCGTGCGGCCTCGGGCGCGGGGACGAGCGCCAGGTCGTCCAGCGAGCCGCGGCGGGTGACGTCCAGCCGCCAGGCGCTCCCGTCCGGGGCGTCCGGCGGGGTGAGCTCGTCCGGAGTGGGCTCGTCGTCGACGGCGGGAGCCAGCCGGGGCGCGTACAGGCGGCCCCGCCTGACGGCCACTTCGGATTCCCCGGTCGCGAGCGCCCTGGGCAGCGCCTCCTCGGAGCACCGGTCGCCATCACCGTCGATCAGGACGAGGCGTCCCGGCCGTTCGGCGCGGGCCGAGCGCACGAGCCCGGTCACCGTCGCCTGGGCCAGCCCGTTCACCTCGTCGCCCGGCAGGACGCGTTGCGCGTTGCTGGTGACGACGGCCACCGCGTCGGAGTCGGGGATCTCCTGGAGGCGTCCCAGGACGGCCCGTGCCGCGCGGTGGGCATCGTCCGGCAAGAGGCCGCCGAGGTCGGGGACGGGCACGACGTGCACCTCGTGTGCGTCGGGTGCGCCGCCGTCCGGTCCGTCCGGCAGCTCGCCCCATCGGGTCTCGTAGAGGCCGCCGGGCGCGTCCCCGGCGAGCGGCCGCAGGTCGAGCGACTCGACGACGGCGACCGCGTGCCCTTCGGCGTCGGCGGCCTCCAGCCGGGCCGTCCCGTCGCCGTCGCGGGTCAGCCGCACGCGGAGCGACGAGCCGCCGGCGGGCCGGCAGGAGACGCCCTTCCAGACGAACGGGACCTCCGCGGGTCCTTCGCCGGGCAGGAGCAGCGGGTGCAGGGCCGCGTCCAGCAGCGCGGGATGGACGCGGTGCCCGCCCCGGTCCTGGTCGGAGCCGACCTCGGCGTAGAGGTCGTCGCCGTCCCGCCACGCGCGGCGCAGGCCGCGGAACGCCGGGCCGTAGCCGTAGCCGCGTGCGGCGAGCCGGTCGTAGGCGCCGTCCAGCGGCAGCGGGTCCGCGCCGGGCGGCGGCCACTGCTCGGCGTGCCGCATCGGCTCGGGCTCGGCGCCGTCGTCCAGGGGTCCCGCGTCGCCGTCCAGGGTCCCGGTCGCGTTCCGGGTCCAGTCGTGGGCGCCGCTCGGCCGGGACTCGATGACGACCGACCGGTCCGCTCCCGCCAGGAGGCGGACCTCGACCTCGCCGGAGGCGGGGACGCCGAGCGGACGTTCCAGCACCAGCTCGCGCAGGCGCGCGTGGCCGATCCGGGCGCCCGCCGAGCAGGCCATCTCGACCTGGGCGGTGCCAGGCACCAGGATCTCCCCCGCCACCTCGTGGTCGGCGAGCCACGGATGCCGCGCGACGGACAGCCTCCCGGTGCGCAGGAGACCGCCGCCGGGCAGTTCCACCTCGGTGTCCAGCAGCGGATGCCCCGCCTTCGCCGCGCCCGCGACGCCCGCCGCGCCCGCCGCCCCGGCCCCGGCGGACCGCCAGTAGCGCTTGCGCTCGAACGGGTAGGTCGGCATCGGCACGATCCGGCCTCCGGGGACGAAGACGCCCCAGTCCACGCCCACGCCGTCGGCGTAGGCCGCGGCGGCGGCGGTGAGGAACTGCGCGAGCCCGCCGGCCTCGCGCCGCAGCGTGCCGAGCACGGTCACCTCGCGCTCCCCCGCCGCCTCGGCGATCGCGCGCGCCAGCACGGGATGCGGACCGACCTCGACGAACCGCGTGTGCCCGGCGTCGATCAGCGCGCACACGGCGTCGTGGAACCGGACGGTGCCGCGGATGTTGTCGAACCAGTAGCGCTCGTCCATCGCCCGGTCGAGCGGCCCGCCGGTCAGCGTGGACCACAGCGGGACGGACGGGCCGGCCGGGTCGAGCCCGGCGAGGTCGGCGAGGAGCGGGTCGCGCATCGGCTCCATGGCCTCGGTGTGGGAGGCGTAGTCCACGTCCACGCGCCTGGCGTCGACGCCCGCGTCCTGGAGCCGGGCGACGAAGGCGTCGAGGGCGTCGGCGTCCCCGGCGACGACGGTGGAGGACGGCCCGTTCACCGCGGCCGTCCACACCCGGCCGGGCAGCTCGATCTCGTTCGCGGGGAGCGGCACCGACGCCATGCCGCCGCTGCCCGCGACCTTCCGCAGCGCCTGGCTGCGCAGGCAGACGACCTTGGCGGCGTCGTCCAGCGACAGTGCGCCGGACACGCAGGCGGCGGCGATCTCGCCCTGCGAGTGGCCGACCACCGCCGCCGGGCGGACGCCGGCCGTCTCCCACAGCCGCGCGAGCGACACCATCACGGCGAACAGCGCCGGCTGGACGACGTCCACCCGGTCCAGCGGATCGCTGTCCAGCACGTCGCGCAGCGACCAGTCGCAGTGGGCCGACAGCGCCCGCTCGCACTCGGCCATCCGGTCGCGGAACACCGGTGACTCGCGCAGCAGGTCGAGGGCCATTCGCCGCCACTGCGCCCCCTGACCGGGGAACACGAACACCGGATCGGGCGCCTCGCGCGCCTCGGCCCGCACGGCGGCGGGCGACCGGTAGCCGCGCACGGCCGCCGGCACCCGGCCCCCGTCCGCCAGGGTCCTCAGGCCGTCCATGAGGTCGTCGCGGGTGTCGCCGACGACGGCGGCGCGCCATCGCATCGGCGTCCGCGCCGCGAGCGTCCGGGCGATGTCGGCGGGCCGCTCCTCCGGGTGCGCGGCCATGAACGCGCGGACCCGTCCGGCCTGGGCGCGCAGCGCGGTGCCGGTACGGGCCGACAGCGGCAGCGGGACGGGGCCGGGACGATCAGGCTCCCCGGCGGGCGGCGCCGCGGCCTCCTCGACGATGACGTGCGCGTTGGTGCCGCTGATCCCGAACGACGAGACGGCCGCCCGGCGCGGGCGGTCCGCGCGCGGCCAGGGCACCGGGTCGGTCAGCAGGGCGAGGCCGCTGTCGTCCCAGTCGACGTGCGGGGACGGCGCGGCGGCGTGCAGCGTGCGGGGCAGCCGCCCGGCGCGCAGCGCCTCCACCATCTTGATCAGCCCGCCGATGCCGGCCGCCGCCTGGGCGTGCCCGATGTTGGACTTCAGCGAGCCCAGCCGGACCGGGTCGCCTCCGGCGCGGGCGGCGCCGTAGGTGCGGGCCAGCGCGCCCGCCTCGATCGGGTCGCCCAGCGCGGTGCCCGTGCCGTGCGCCTCGATCGCGTCCACGCCCTCCGGGCCGATCTCGGCCCGGTCGAGGGCGTCCCGGATGACCTGCTCCTGGGCGGTGCCGTTCGGCGCGGTGAGCCCGTTGCTGGCCCCGTCCTGGTTGACGGCGCTGCCGCGCAGGACGGCCAGGACGGGACGTCCCGCCCGCCGGGCGTCGCCCAGCCGCTGCAGGACGGCCAGCCCGGCGCCCTCGGCCCAGGCCGTGCCGTCGGCGTCGGCGGAGAACGCCTTGCAGCGGCCGTCGGAGGCGAGGCCCTGCTGGCGGCCGAAGTCCAGGAACATGCCGGGGGTCGCGAGCACGGTCACGCCTCCCGCGAGCGCGGTGTCGCACTCGCCCTGCCTGATCGCCTGCGCCGCCATGTGCACGCCGACCAGGGACGCCGAGCACGCGGTGTCCACGGTGACGGCCGGGCCGCGCAGGCCGAGGACGTAGGCGATGCGCCCGGACGCGACGCTGGGCGCGGTGCCGGTGAGCCGGTGGCCGCGCGTGCCGTCGTCGGGCTCGGCGAGGCGCGGGCCGTAGTCCTGGGCGGTGGCGCCGACGAAGACGCCGGTGCGGCTGCCGCGGAGCGCGGCGCGGTCGAGCCCGGCCCGTTCGAACGCCTCCCACGCGGTCTCCAGCAGCAGCCGCTGCTGCGGGTCGATCCCCGCGGCCTCGCGCGGAGAGATCCCGAAGAACGCCGCGTCGAACTCGGCGGCGCCGTCGAGGAACCCGCCCGCGGCCGGGCCCTCCGGCAGCTCGTCGAGGTCCCAGCCGCGGTCGTCCGGGAACGGCCCGATCGCGTCGGCTCCCTCGTCGACCAGCCGCCACAGGTCCTCCGGCGAGCGCACGCCGCCCGGATAGCGGCAGCTCATCGCGACGATCGCGATGTCGTCCTCGTTCTCGCCGGGCTCGGAGGGCGGCCGGTCGGCCGTCCGGGCGCCGGGCTCCGGGCGCGCGGTCCCGGCGTCGGGGCGCAGGGCATCGGCGAGTTCCGCGGCGGTGGGATGGTCGAACAGCAGCGACCCGGGCAGGTCCCGGCCGAGGGCGGCCGACAGCCTGTCGCGGATCACCACGGCCATCCGCGAGTCCACCCCGAGGTCCCGGAACGGCATGTCCGGGTCGGCCGCCGCGCCGGCCCCGAGCGCCTGTTCGAGGGTCTCGGCCACCAGCCGCCGGGTGTCGGTCTCCGGCGCGGCGGGGCCCGGCCGGTCCTCGGCGGTGTCGAGCCAGTGCCGGTCGCGCTGGAACGCGTACGTCGGCAGATCGACGAGGCGGGAGTCCGGACCGAAGAAGGCGTCCCAGTCCACCCGGCCCCCGGCGAGGTGGACCCCGGCCAGGGCCGTCACCGCGCCGCGCACCTCGTCCTGCCCGCGCGGCAGGCAGGGCAGGACGGTCACTGCCGGATCGGACACGTTCGCCGGGATCAGGTCGGTGAGCGCGGTGCCGGGACCGGCCTCGACGAACCGCCGCGCGCCCAGGGCGTGCAGCGACTCGAGGGCCTCGCCGAACCGGACGGTCCGGCGCGCGTTGCCCGCCCAGTGCGCGGGGTCCGCGAGCCGCGCGGCGTCCACCTCCGCGCCCGTCACCGAGGAGACGACGGCCGGGCCGCCGTCCGGTCGCCGCCAGTCCAGCCCGGCGGCGACGGCGCGCAGCTCGTCCAGCAGCGGCTCGACGAGCGGTGAGTGGACGGCGCGGCCGATCCGCAGCCGTTTGGTGCGCCGCCCGGCGTCGGCGAAGTGCCCGGCGACCGCGGTCACGGTCTCCTCGTCCCCCGCGATCACCACGGACCGGGGGCCGTTGACGGCGGCGACGTCGGCGCGGTCGAGCCGGTCCGCGAGCGCGGCGCGGGCCTCGTCCTCGCCCGCCTCCACCGCGACCGCGACACCGGACGCCAGGCCCTCGAACAGCCGCCCCCGCGCCGCGACGAACTCCGCCGCGTCCGCCAGCGGGAGCACCCCGGCGACGTGCGCGGCGGTGATCTCCCCGAGGGAGTGGCCCGCGACCAGGTCGGGCCGGACGCCCCACGACTCCAGCAGCCGGAAGAGCGCGACCTCGACGGCGAACACGGCGGGCTGCACCAGCTCCTGGCGGTCCAGGCCGCCGCTCCACATCGCCTCGGTGATCGGCGTGCCGATCGCCGGTTCCAGCGCGGCGCCGACCTCGTCGAGGGCCCGCGCGAACGCCGGATACGTCTCGTAGAGGCGGCGCCCCATGCCCGCGCGCTGCACGCCCTGCCCTGGGAAGAGGAGGGCGGTGCGGCCGTCGCGCCTCCGGACCCGGACGACTCCGGGCGCGTCGCGGCCCTCCGCGAGGTCGCGCAGCCCCGCCAGGTGGTCGCCGGTCACGACGGCGCCGTGCTCGAACACCGTCCGCGCCGCCGCCAGCGAGCGGCCGACGTCCCGCGCGTCCGGCCGTGCCGCGGCCGGCTCGGCGAGGCGGCCGGCCTGGGCGCGCAGTGCCTGCTCCGATCGTCCGCTCACCACCCAGGGGACGGGTCCGCGAGCGGGTGCGGGAGCCTCCCCGGCGTCGCCGTCGGCGTCGGTGTCGCTGTCGGTGCGGGGCGGTCCGGCGAGGACGAGATGGCAGTTGGAACCGCCGAGTCCGAACGCCGAGACGCCCGCGACCCGCTCCCCCTCCGGCCAGTCGCCGGGACGGTCGTGGACCCGCAGGTTCAGCCCCGCGAGGTCGATGTCGGGGTTCGGGTCGGCGAAGTTCGCCGTCGCGGGGAGCCGCCCGCGCGACATCCCCGCGGCCGTCTTGATGAACCCGGCGATCCCGGCCGCGGCCTCCAGGTGGCCGATGTTCGCCTTCACCGAGCCCACCAGCAGCGGATCGCCCGGGGGACGGGCCGCGCCCAGCACACTGCCGAGCGCGGCGGCCTCCACCGGGTCGCCGCGCCGCGTCCCGGTACCGTGCAGCTCCACGTACTGCACCGCGCCCGGATCGACGCCGGACCGCTCGTAGGCGAGCCGCAGCACCTCTTCCTGGGCGTCGCGGCTCGGGGCGGTCAGCCCGGGCGTGGCGCCGTCGTTGTTGACCGCGCCGCCGAGGATCACGCAGTGCACGCGGTCGCCGTCCCGCAGCGCCGCGTCGAGCGGCTTGAGCACCACCGCGCCCCCGCCCTCGCCGCGGACGAAGCCGTTGGCGGCCGCGTCGAGGGGGCGGCACCGCCCGTCCGGTGACAGCGCGCCCAGCTCCCGCAGCGCGTCGTCGCTCTCCTCCGCCAGGTTCACCTGCACGCCGCCCGCGACGGCGAGCCCGCAGTCGCCGTCCCGCAGGCTCTGCACCGCCTGGTACACCGCCACCAGGGAGGACGACTGGGCCGTGTCGACGGTGACGCTGGGTCCGCGCAGGCCGAACACGTGGGAGACGCGCCCGGAGATGAAGCCGCGGCGCGTCCCGGTGAGCGTGAACGGCGAGGTTTCGGCGCCGGCGTGGCGGGCCTGGAGGAGCCCGTAGTCCTCGGCCATCGCGCCGACGAACACGCCCGTGCGGCTCTCGTGCAGCGAGGCGGGCAGGACGCGGGCGTCCTCCAGCGCCTCCCAGGTGAGTTCGAGCATCAGGCGCTGCTGCGGGTCGAGTTCGGCGGCCTCGCGCGGCGGGACGCCGAAGAAGGCCGCGTCGAAGCCGTCCACGCGGTCGAGGAAGCCGCCGCGCCCGCGCGGGCCGGCGCGGTCGCCGGGCGCCGGGCGGATCGCCTCGTCGCCGCGCAGCAGCAGCGACCAGAACTCCTCCAGGCCCGGTCCTCCGGGGACGCGGGCGGACATGCCGATGACGGCGATGGGGATGCTCATTGCGGTTCCAGCTCCTCCGTCGTCTGGCGGGGCGGCCCGTCGGCGGGCCCCCGGGGTCAGCGGCGCGTCAGCACCCGTTCGGCCGCCGACCGCACGGCGTCGCGCTCGGCGTCGTCGCCGAGCCGCCGGTCGGGCGACATCCCGATCACCTGGCTGCGCCCGGCCGCGACGCGGGGATGCCGGCGGGCGAGCATCGTCAGGCTCTGCCCCGGACCGGTCTCCACCAGCAGGTGGTCGCCGTCGTCCAGGAGCCGGTCGAGCGCCCGCGCGAAGTGGACGGTCCGGGCCGGCTGCCCGATCCAGAAGGACGGGTCGCACGCCCGCCCGGCGGTGAGCGGCGCCGCGTCGTAGGCCGAGTACAGCCGCACGGCGGGCGGCCGCAGGTCCACGCCGGTCCAGCGGTCGCCGGCCTCGGCCGACGCCGCCGCCACCAGCGGGCTGTGGAACGCCTGCCGCGCGGGGACGCGCCGGACGGTGACGCCGCCGTCCTTCAGCCGGGACATGGCGCGCAGCAGCGGCTCCTCCGCCCCGGCGAGCAGCAGCTGCCGGGGCGCGTTGACGGCCGCGAGGTGGACGTCGTCGCCGAGCAGGGGCTCCACGTCCCGCACCGAGGCGGCGACCGCGAGCATCCCGCCCGGTTCCGTCGCGGCGAGCGCCGGGAGCCGCTCCATCATCAGCCGCATGCCGTCGGCGAAGTCGAAGACCCCGGCGAGCGCGCCGGCCACCATCTCGCCGGCGGAGTGCCCGAGCAGCGCGTCCGGGCTCCCGCACCGGTCCACCAGGGTCCGCCCGAGCGCGTACCCGACCGCGTACAGCAGCGGCTGCGCCACCGTGACGTCGTCGAACTCCGGAGACGGCCGCTCGGCGAGCCACTGCGCGCGCACGTGCGGGCCGCGCGGGCCCATGAGCGCGAACGCCTCGTCCATGGTGCGGGTGAAGGTCTCGACGGTGCCGTACAGGGACGCGGCCATCCGCGGATGCTGCGCTCCCTGGCCGGGGATCAGCAGGGCGATCGGCAGCGGGCGTCCCCCGCCTGCCCGGTGGTCGTCGGTCATGTCCCCCTGTCTAAGGCGGCCGCGTCGAGATCCGGCCTAGGGTCATTCGCGTCCGGCGCCGCGGAGGGGGCCGGGACGACCTGTCCTCGACAGCTCCCTGACGCCCGGCTGCGACCCTCGCGGCATGAGGTACGAGGACATCCACGTGGCGGGGATCGGCCGCCACCTGCCCGACCCGATCGAGACGGCGGACGCGGAGAGACGCGGGCTCTGCGCCCGCAAGGACGTCTGGCGCACCGGCATCGAGGCCGTGTGCGTCTCCGCGGAGGCACCGCCGGTGATGGCGGCGGACGCCGCGCGGCGGGCCATGGCGGACGCCGGCGCGGACCCGTCCGACATCGAACTGATCCTGCACGCCAGCGTCCACTACCAGGGGCACGACCTGTGGGCCGCCGCCTCCTACGTGCAGCGCGAGGCGGTCGGCAACGCCTGCCCCGCCGTCGAGGTGGGGCAGCAGTCCAACGGCGGTATGGCGGCGATCGAGCTGGCCGCCTCGTTCCTGGCGGCCCGGCCCGCGGGAGCCAAGGCGCTGGTGTCGACCGGCGACCGGTTCGCCCTGCCGGGCTTCGACCGCTGGCGGACGGACCCGGGCACGATCTGCGGCGACGGCGGCACCGCGATGGTCCTGGCGCGCGGCGCGGGGACTCCGGAGGACGGGCGGGACGCCGTCCTGCTGCGCAGCGCGGTCTCCGTCTCGGACCCGGGCCTGGAGAAGCTCGGACGGGGCGCGCGGCCGTTCGCGGACGCCCCGCTGGAGGCGGCCCGCCCGATCGACGCCGAGACGCCGCGCGAGGAGGCGGTCTCCGAACTCGGCTTCACCGAGGTCCTGCGGCGGCTGCGGGACGGGCAGGTGCGCGCCGTCGAGGGCGCACTGTCCGAGGCGGGCGTCGAGCGCGGCGACATCGACTGGTTCGTCCTGCCGCACCTCGGCCTGCCGAAGATGAACGTGCAGTTCTTCGAGCCGCTCGGCGTCGACCGCGAGCGGACGACGTGGGACTGGGGCAGCCGGATCGGTCACCTCGGCGCCGGGGACCAGATCGCCGGGCTCGGCGAGCTGGTCGTCTCCGGCCGCCTCGCGCCCGGTGAGCGCTGCCTGCTCGCGGGCGTCGGCGCGGGCTTCACCTGGTCCGCGGCAGTGGTGGAGCGGACGCGGGCCGGGGCGGGCTGAGCCCCTCGGGGTCCCAGCGCGGTCCGGGCCGCCGCTCCGCTCCTCGCGGGGCGGCGGCCTCGTCCGCGCGGTCTCCGCCGTCCTGCCCGCCGTGCACGAGCACGGCGACGAGCGCCGCCAGCTCCCGCTCGTCCAGGCGGCCCTTCACGATCTCGAAGTCGGCGCTCATCGCGGCTCTCTCCCCTGCCGGCCCGCGTCCCCGCGCGGGCCGGTGGTCACGCGCGGGCCGGTCGTCACGCGCCTGCCGGTGGTCACTGCGGCTGGTTCCCGTGCTTGCGGCTCGGCCGGGGCACGTACTTGGCGGCGAGCATGTCGAGCGCGTCGACGATCCGGACCCGCGTCTCCGCCGGGTCGATCACCTCGTCCACCAGGCCGCGCTCGGCCGCGTGGAACGGGTCCATCAGCTCGCGCCGGTAGTCCTCGACGCGGGCCCGGCGCTCGGCCTCCGGGTCGTCGGCGGCGGCGATCTCCCGCCGGTACACGACGTTCACCGCCGCCTCGGCGCCCATCACGGCGATCTCGTTGGTCGGCCAGGCGAGGGACACGTCCGCTCCGATCGACCGCGAGTCCATCACGATGTACGCGCCGCCGTACGCCTTGCGCAGGACGAGCTGCACGCGCGGCACGGTGGCGTCGCAGTACGCGTAGAGCAGCTTGGCGCCGTGCCGGATGATCCCGCCGTGCTCCTGGTCCACCCCGGGCAGGAAGCCCGGCACGTCCACCAGCGTCACGATCGGGATGTTGAACGCGTCGCAGAACTGGACGAACCGGGACGCCTTCTCCGCGGCGGTGATGTCCAGGACCCCGGCCGTCTCCGCGGGCTGGTTGGCCACCAGCCCGGTGACCCGGCCCGCGAACCGGACGAACGCGCACACCACCGTCGTGCCCCACATCTCATGGATCTCGAACATCTCACCGTCGTCGACGATCTCCTCGACGACGGCGCGCACGTCGTAGGCGGCCTTCGCGTCGACCGGCACCATGTCGCGCAGCGCCGGGCACGACCGGTCCGGCGGGTCGGCGGTGGGCCGCTCGGGCGCGAACCGGGTGTTGTCGGACGGCAGCAGCGACAGCAGGTACCGCACGTCCGCGAGGCACTCCTCCTCGCCGTCGTACATCGCCTCGGCGACCCCGGTCCGGGACGCGTGCACCTCGGCGCCGCCCAGCTCCTCATGGGTGATCGTCTCGCCGGTGACCGCGCCGACCACGTCCGGGCCGGTGATGAACATCTGCGCGGTGTCGCGCACCATGAAGACGAAGTCGGTGAGCGACGGCGAGTACGCCGCGCCGCCCGCGCACGGGCCGAGCATCACGCTGATCTGCGGGATCACCCCGGAGTTGCGGACGTTGCGCTGGAAGATGCCGCCGTATCCGGCGAGCGCGGTCACGCCCTCCTGGATGCGCGCGCCCGCCCCGTCGCAGAGCCCGACCAGCGGCGCGCCCGCCTTCGCCGCCAGGTCCATGATCTTGTGGATCTTGGCGGCGTGCGCCTCGCCGAGGCTGCCGCCGAAGACCCGGAAGTCGTGCGCGTAGGCGAACACCCGCCGGCCCTCGACCAGGCCCCAGCCGACCACGACGCCGTCCGTCGGCGGGCGCCGGCCCTCCATGCCGAAGCCCTGCGCCCGGTGCCGCCGAAACGTCTCGATCTCGGTGAAGGTGCCCTCGTCGAACAGCAGGTCGAGCCGTTCCCGGACGGTCAGCTTCCCCTTGGACCTCTGGGCCTTCATGCCCCGGTCGCCGCCGGCCTCGGCGGCGGCGCGGCGCTCGGCCTCCAGCCGGGCCACGCGGGCCCTCATCTCAGACACTCCCGTACCCTCCGTCGGCGAAGACCAGCGGTCTGGCGTCGCGGAGCCGGCCCGCCGCCACCACCAGGCCGACCACCACGTGGTGGTCGCCGAGCCCGACGACGTCCACGACTCTGCAGTCGACGAACCCGGCGGCCTCGGCGAGCACCGGCGATCCCGTCGCCGCGGTGACGACCTCCTGCCCGGCGAACCGGTCCACCCCGGGCGCCGCGAAACGGCGCGCCAGGGGCTCCTGGCCGGCGCACAGGAAGCTCACCGCGAAGCAGCCCGCCCGTTCCACCACCGGCCACGTCCGCGACCCGGATCCGATGCAGAACAGGACGAGCGGCGGTTCCAGCGAGACGGAGGTGAACGAGTTCATCGTCGTCCCGGCCGGTCCGCTCCCGGCGTCCGCGGCCGCCACCGTCACTCCGGTGGCGAAGCCGCGCATCACCGAGCGGAACCTGCCGGCCTGCACGGGTCGGATCTGGCGGAGCACGGCGGTCCTTCCGCTGGGCGAACGATCGCCGACAACGTAGGACGCGCGCGTCGAGCCCGGTTCGCGTCCCGTCAGAGCCCGGCCGTGCGGGAGGACAGGCGCGGTTCTAGTGCTCGTTCCGCGGGGGTTCGATGAGGCCCGCGTGGGAGGCGCGGTTCACGGCGTCGAGCCGCGACCCCGCGCCGAGCTTGGCGAAGATGTTGCGCAGGTGGCGCTTGACCGTGGCCTCGGTGAGGGAGAGCCGGTTCGCGATCTGCCGGTTGGTGAGCGCCCGCGCGGTGAGCTCCAGCACCTGCCGCTCCCGCTCGGTGAGCTGGACCGGCTGCGCCCCGTCGTCCTCGGGCAGGCTGCGCCGCGAGACGCTCAGCACGATGCGCTCCGGATCCTCCACCGCCTGGATCGCCGCGACCAGCTCGTGCCGCGTGACCGTCTTCAGCAGGTAGCCGCGGATGCCCGCCTCCAGCAGCGCGCGCAGCAGCTCGGGGCCCTCCTGCATGCTGAGGATGATGACCTTGGTGCCCGGCGACCGCCGCCGGATGCGCCGCACCGTGGTGACGGCGTCCGGGCCGAGCCCGCCGACCTCCAGCAGGACGACGTCGGGACGCTGCTCGGTGACGATCGTGACGGCCTCGTCGCCGTCGCCGGCCTCCCCCACCACCTTCAGCCCGGCGTCCTCTTCGAGGATCTCGCGCACCCCCTGCCGGACGAGGGTGTGGCTGTCGACGATCAGAACGGTCCGCGGTGTCAAGACCGCCCCCGCGCGCCGGCGTCCGTCCGCGCCGGCCGAAGAACACCCATCACGGGGAATCCGGCGGCATGCTCACTCGGGCATTCGCTCATGAAGGCTCCGATCGGCGCGGTCTGGTTGCCGTTGGAGTCCGGACGGCGCCCACATCGCCACCCATCCCGCCGTATTGCGTTTTTGAAAGATCAACCGATTTCAGAAACACACCCCGTGACCCAGGGCGAGCCAACGGTAACACGCACCGATCTGCCCCGCCACCCGCACCCATCGCCATGACAAATCGCAACTACCCGCCTGTCAAGGCGACCGGTATCGCCACCTTCCCGAACGGCCGACTTCACTGCGGAGCACCCCTTGTTCAGCGCCCCGAAACCCGGGTTCGGGAACCGGCGCCAGCCCGCTCCCGCACCATCGGAGGCCGTCGCCGACCGCGCTCCGCGGGGCGCTCCGACGCGACGACCGGCATCGTCCCGGCCCGCCGGCGGTTTTCCCGGCCCCCGGCCAATTCCGGCCGCCATCGAATCGCGGACCGGGAATCAGGCCGTGCGGTGACGGGATGATTCCGGCGGTGCGCGCCGAGTCACATGCCGCAGAATGCGGTCGTCAACCGTCCCCCGGAGTTCCTTGCTCAAACTTCCCGATTGTCACCCCTTCCGGACCGGGAACACGGAAATCACGGCCGCCCCCCCGCGTCGCCAGGCCCTAAGAGCGCCGATGGGCGGCCCGGTGAGCCTGAGGATGCGGGGGGCGGCCTTGTCAGGTCACTGGGAAAGGACCTCCTGCGTGAGGTAGAGCGGCATCGAGTCCTCTCACTGGCTGTCGGTCAGCAGCTTCTTGTCGGAGCCGTCCGCCTTCATGCTGAAGATCTGGCCGTACGGCTGGAAGGTGTTGTCGTACAGCGCCGCCTCCTGGCGGAAGCCGTACATTCCGCTGTTGTAGAGGATGCGGCCGTCGTGGTTCCAGACGGCGTGGCCGTCGTTCGAGCCGCTGCTCGTCAGGACCCGCAGGCCGGTTCCGTCGGGCCGGATGGTGCACACGTCGAAGTTGGTGTCGCTCGTCCTGCGAGTGAAGAGGATGAGCGCGCCGTCCGCAGACCAGTCGGGAAGGTTGTCGGGCTCGGTGGTGAGGACGCGCGTCGCCCCGGTCCTGAGGTCCAGGATGCGCAGGCCCTTGGCGTCCGCGCCCCACACGCGGTAGACGATCTGGTTCCCGTCCGCCGAGTAGCTCGGGAAGCCGGCGTTGGTCGTGCCGTCGGTGAGCTTCTCGAAGCCCGAGCCGTCGCTCCGCACCCGCGCGACCACGGCGGTCATCTCCGCCCGCTCCTGGAACCAGCCGCCGAGGCCGAAGGCGATCCATTCGCCGTCCGGCGACCACGCGGGCCGGAACGCGCCGGCCAGCCCCTTGGCGATCAGCACCGGGTCGAGGCCGCTGGTCGCGTTGTCGAAGACGACCCGGCGGTCCGTGCCGTCCGGGCGCAGGGTGACGATCGAGGAGTTGCCGAGCTGCTTCTCGGTGATGGCGAGGCGGCCCTGCCTCGACAGGACGGGGAACACGTCGCAGTGCCGGTACTCCCAGTCGGAGTCCCAGCTGTAGAGCGGCGTGTCGAGCGGGCGCGGCGTGAAGCCGACCTTCTGGTAGACCACCGACTTCCCGTCGGGCGTCCACACCGGGGAGCGCAGCGCCCGCTTGACCGCCGGCAGGGTCCCCGCCGTGTAGGCCAGGCCCTCGTCGGCCCCGCCCTTGACCAGGTAGCCGATCTCGGTGGCGTTCACGTACTGGGGCGAGACCTTCAGGTCGGGACCGGAGGTGTGCTCGACGCGCGCGCCGGTCGCGACGTCGACCGAGACGATCTGGGACTCGACCCTCCCGATGCCCTCCGGGCGGTGGGCGAGCCAGGTCCCCTCGGTCGTGATCTCGTAGAAGACGATCCGGCTGCCGTCCGGCGACCACTTCGGCGAGCCGAGGCAGTAGCCCGGCCGGGACGCGACCTGCCGGAACCCGGTGCCGTCAGGGCGGATGACGTAGATGCCGAGCTCCTGCGTGTGCTCCCAGCCGCGGCCGTCGTCATGCCCGCGCCAGGCCGTGTCGCGGTCGCTGGAGAAGGCGATCCACCGCCCGTCGGGCGACCAGGACGGGCGGAAGTGGCCGTCGGGAAGGGCGGGGTCGCCGGCGACCGGCGAGCCGCCGGTCAGGCAGCGCGTCGCGTTGGTGCGCAGGTCGAGCACCCAGATGTGCGCCTTGTGGTCGCCGCGGGTGGAGACGAAGGCCAGCCTGGTCCCGTCCGGTGACAGGACGCCGGAGTCGTTCATGGCCGCGCCGACCACCAGGGGCTGGATGCCCGTGCCGTCGATGCGGGCCCGGTAGAGGCAGGAGTTCCCGTCGCCCGTCCGCTCCGAGGTGAAGACGACCGATCGGCCGTCGGCGGAGACGGCGGCGTTGTAGTCGTATCCCGCCGTCGCCAGCAGTCTGCGCTCGTTGCCGCCGTCGCTGTCGCAGATGTAGAGGTCCGAGGACGACGGACCGATCCGGTTCATCAGCATCACGCCCTTCTTGCCGGCCGCGGCGGACGCCACGGAGAAGGGCCTGGGCAGCAGGGTGGCGCCGACCGTGACCGCGCCGGCCGCCAGGAACGTCCTGCGCCTCATGCTGGTTTCCATCGCTCTACCATTCCTTTCGCTCGTCCCCCGAGCCTTCTCCGGAATGGCGGTGGGGCCGTTCCCGCCGCCGGGTCATGTCACGACTGGCCATCGGCCGGCAGGTACGTGTTGGTCCAGTTGTCGGAGGTGACCTTCGCGCCGTCGGGGAGCGCCCCGAGGGAGTTGACGAAGGCGAGGGTCTTGGTCCATCCGGCGTCGTCCATCGCGCCGCTCTTCGGCCACTCGACCAGCGCGACGCTGCTCTGCAGCACCGGGTCCGGGACGCCGGACTGAACCTTCCGCGCCACGCTCAACACCGTCGGGTCGCCCTGGTGGGTGGCCAGGTAGCCGTTCGCCTGCTGGACGGCCGCGACGAACTTCTTGGCGGCGGACGCGTGCCCCGACAGGTACGTCTTGGTCGCCACGACGACCTCGCCGTATCCGGCCTGGGCGGCGGCCCACATGGGGGCCTTCTTCGGGTCGACCACCGGGCTGGGCGGCCGCCATCCCCAGCCCGTAGGACGCGCCGGAGAGCATCCTGCACGAGGAGGTTCGGGCACCACCAGACGCCGATCTGCCCAAGGACGAGCAGTGCGATCCCCGGCGCGAGGACCCAGGCGTCCGGCCGTCAGCCGCGAGACGGCGAGCATCAGGCCGCTTGCGACGTAGAACAGGCCGGAGCCGCCGATGCCGCGCCCGAGCGCGTAGGCGGCCATGAAGGTGTTGATGCCGGCCGTGCCGAACATGAGCAGGAACATGACCGACGCGGGCCGCCAGGCGTCGCGGTCGACGATGCGGGTCCACAGCGGGCGGGACGGCTCGACGCCCGGCTCGGCCGAAGCGGCGGCCAGCCCATCGGGCTGCGCGGCGGTCAGACGATCTGCGGCGCCAGGCCGCCGAGGGTCAGCACCCGCCGGACGATGGGTCGCGGGTTGCGGATCCGCAGGGCGCCGGCCTCGCGGTGCAGCCGGTTGCGGGCCCAGATCAGGGTCGACAGGCCGGTGCAGTCGAGGAACTCCAGCCCGGACATCTCCACCACGAGCGTGCGGGGCCGGTCGGCCAGGGCGGCGCGGACGGCGGCGCGGAACCGGTCCTCGGCGGCCATGTCGAGCTCGCCGGACAGCAGCATCACGATCGTGTCGCCGCGGTGGCTGGTGGTGATGCCCGGCGGGTGCGGCGCCCCCGGGGTCATGGCGTCGCCGTCCCCGGCCGCCGTCAGCGGCTGCGTCATGGTGTCACTCACCTCCTGGGCGGGGGCCGGGCCGGCGAGGCGGCCGGCCGGCGGGGTTCTGGCCGAGCGCGGTCAAGCGTGCGGCCAGTTCGTCGCGTTCGCGGGTGAGCTCGTCGAGTTCGTGCTGGAGCTCGAAGATCCGCCGGATGGCGGGCAGCGTCATGCCCTCGTCCATCATGGTGACGACCTGCTGGATGCGGCCGATCTCCCAGCGGCTGTAGCGGCGCTGCCCGCCGGCCGAGCGCTGCGGCGAGACGACCTGCTGGGTGTCGATGCGCCGCAGGAACGCCTGCTGCACCTGCAGCATGTCGGCGACCTGCCCCACGGTGAACAGGGCCGCGTACTCGTCATCGATCGGCAATCCCATAACGGCCCCTCTCACTGTGCGGCCCTCGTCCCGCGCCGCGTCTCGTGCGTCGACGCGGGCCGCTCGCCGGCGGTCCGGCCCGGTCGATGTGCGTTCCCGGGGCGAGCCCACTTAAGATCATGGCTGCGCGCCTGCCGGGTGTGAAAGCCGACGACCTGGCCCGGCGGGCGCCGCGCACCCACCGGGCCATGGCCTGCGTCGTCACCGGCCATCGCGCCGGCGCCGGAGCGTTCCGGCGAGCGCTCGGACGCGGGAGGCGATGGCCGCATGCCGGTCAGCTCTTGATCGCCCTCTGGTCGCCGGTGTGCTGGACGGCGACCTTGCGGGGCCTGGCCTGTTCCAGGACGGGGATGCGGACGGCCAGGACGCCGTTGTTGTAGGCGGCCTCGATGGCGTCGGCGTCCAGGTGCTCCGACAGGTAGACGCGGCGGGTGAAGGCGCCCATCGTGCGCTCGCGGACGAACACCCGCTCGTTGTCACCGAACTCCTCCTCGCGGCGCGCGGTGACGGTCAGCACGCCGCGGTCCACGGTGACCTCGATCGAGCCCGGGTCGATACCGGGCAGGTCGAACCGCAGCACCACATCGTCGGCGCGGCGGATCCCGTCCATCGGCATGCCCGCACCGTCCCCGCGACCGCCCAGCCCCGCCTGCCGGACCGCACGGTCGAATTGACGCTCGAACTCCTGCACGAACGGATCGATCGACGTCAGCAGCATCCTTGCTCACCTCCGAAGATCCCCGGGACCTCCACACCCCGGGACTACCACTGCCTCACAGGAAGAACCCTGCAACTGAAATTATAGGTAGCATGCCGCCGCGGTTGTCAAACACTGGTTCCCCCTCCGGGACGGCCCGCGTCGCTTCGGCTCCCGGGCGGCCACAGGAGAAAGGCCCCCGGCCGACCATCGGCCGGGGGCCGGCGGGCTCACCCGGTGAGACGGTGCAGGTCGGTGAGGATCTCGGAGGCGGTGACGGGGTCGAGGTCGCCGAACGCGAGGGGCTTCCCGGAGTAGCGGCCCGTCAGGAGCATCACGCGTTCGATGCGCTGCTCGGCGTACTCCTCGGGATCGAAGACGCGGATGCCGGGTTCGAAGGTGACCATCAGGTGCCGCTCGTCCGGCGTCATGAGCATCACCTGCCGGCGGAAGCCGCCGGTCTCCTTCTCGCCGAGCGTCCAGCCGCGGGACGTCAGGCCGAGGATCCCGCCGAAGTGGACGGAGCCGCCCTCGAAGCGGGACAGGCGGTCGCTCCCCCGCTCGTCCTCCGCGAGGGCGTGCACGGGACGGCCGAGCTGCGGGAACGGCTGCAGGATCTCGTAGTCGGCGAAGATCGCGGCCCAGTCCCGGAGGGCGCCCTCGCCGAGGACGAGTGGGTGGGGCAGCGCGACCCGGGCGTCACCGGGAAGCTCGAAGGCGTCGTCGCGGACGTCGGCGAGGGTCCCATCCTCGGCCACCCGGAACGCGTCCGTCCCCGCCGACCACACCAGCCGCCGGGCGATGTGGCGCATGAGCGGGTGCGCGACGAACAGCGCGGCGAACTCCTCGGCGGTCCAGGTCCGCCCGGCCACCATCGCCGCCTCCAGCCGCTTGACCTGCTCCGCGGCGACGGTGCGGGCCTCCTTCCTGAGGTCGGTGAACCGCTTGTACGCGGCGGAGGCGAGGGCGTCGTCGTCCTTGGCGCCCGGCTTCGGCAGCGTCTTGCGAGGCTTGCCGCTCTCCGCCTCGGTGACGAAGGGCCGAATCTCCTCGTCGAAGCCCACCACGAAGCGGCGCGGCCCGTAGTCGAGCGTCAGCGAGCCGTCGGCGTCGAGTCCGAGGTCGGGGACGAGCCGGTCGGCGAGCTGCTCCTGGGTGAGCCCGCGCTGCTCGGCGGCGCGCTTCAGCGCGTCCCGCGCGAACCGCCCGATCCACTTCTGGTCGGTGGCCTTGTTCGCGAGCCGGTCCAGGTGCCGGAGGGCGCGGTCGGTGCCGAGGCGGCTGAAGAGGCGGAGCGCGGACTGCCCGCCCGACTCCCACACGTAAGCCCTGGACCACCGTGCGACGATCGGCGCGAGCCGGTCGGCGGTGGTGTCGTCGCCCCACTCGGCCAGGGCGTACTGCACGCCCGGCGACGCCCACAGTTTGGGATGGCGGTCGGCCTCGTAGAGGGCCCAGGCGAACTCCGCGAGCGACTCCGGGTCGAGGGGCGCGGTGACCAGGGGGACGCCGGCGTACGGCTTCTGCCTCTCGGAGATGGCCAGCATCGTCAGGAGGTTCCTGGTCGCGGCCGGGGGAAGCGCCTGACGGCGAAGGCGCAGCAGGATCCGCGGCAGCCGTTCGGGATCCCAGCCCTGGGGCAGCTCCGGCAGCGGGTCGGGGTACAGGTCGAGCGGGTCGGTGCGCAGCCTGGAGACCGCCTGCACGGCCTCGTCCCCGTAGTACCCGGCGGCCTCCACCAGGACGTCGTGCCCGTGGCGTCGCGCGACCGAGCGCAGTGCCGCCTCGGCGCGTTCCCGCTTGGGCCCCGGCTTGCGCAGCGCGTCCGGGATCGTCAGCCGCACGGCGTCCACCCCGTGCAGGTCGTACCAGGCGTCCTGCGCCTCGTCGCTCCCCCTGCCGTCGAAGTCCTTGATCATGGCTTGGGCGACGGCGTGGTCCAGGAAGGGCTCGAGCGCGTACACGCTCCATTTCTTCTTCTTCGCCTGGTGCAGCGCGGGCGGGTAAGCGGCCATCTCGTGACGTGCCACCGCGCCGCGGTCGGCGCCGACCGAGAAGTCGGCGAAGGCGTCCCAGTAGCGTTCGTCGGCGAGCAGCTTCTCGCCGAGCTCCCGGGGCGCCTGCATGACGAGCCCCATGTAGAGGTGCTCGAACCGCGACCGGGACCGCCACTCGCGCGGCTTCCAGAGTTCCAGGGCCCGGTCACCGGCGAAGAACGCGGCGAGCTCGTCCCAGTCGGTGTCCTCGGGCATGCGTTTCTGCGAGTACTCGTACGGCGCCTGCAGCCACTTCTCCCGCCGGCCGGGCGCCCAGCGGACGACGGTCGGCTCCCGCGGCGCCTTCAGGCCGAGGACGGCCGGCGGTCCCTTCGTCCCGCCCTTCCAGGGCGGCTGTACGAGCAGGGCGGGCAGTGCGCTGTCGGGGGCGTCCTCGACATGGGGGTCTCGTGTCATCGTTTCCAGTATCGCGGCCGGCGGACGTTGTCGATCATGAGACGTCCCGGCCCGGCTCCAGGTTTCCGCTCGCACGGCGGCCCGTCGATCGCCTACCGGGCGTCCCCGCCCTGCGCGAGGCGCCGAAGGTGCTCGCGGCCCCGCGCCGCACCCCCGACGACTCGCCCCCGCGTGACGGCGGCATGGGCGAGCCGGTCAGGCGGTCGTGCGCGACAGGCGGCCGGGGAGGTCGGTGAGCCGCTCGATGCGGAGCACCGCCTCGTCCGCCGCCGGGGACGGCCCGCCGGTGACGAAGTCGATGCCGCGGTCCAGCCAGATGCCGGTGAGCCCGGCGAGGGCCGCCGCGTTCACATCGCTCTCCAGCATGTCGCCCACGTTGACCGCCTGAACGGGGTCCGTCCGCATCAGCCGGCACGCGGTGGTGAAGGCGTCGGGATCGGGCTTGGCCGCACCGAGATCGGCCGGGGTCAGGACGGCCTCGAAGTAGCCGAGCAGGCCGAAGCGGGCGAGCTTGGCGCGCTGCTGGTCAGGGTCCCCGTTGGTGAGGACGGCCAGGCGCGGCCCGCCGGTGCTCCGCTTCAGGGCGTCCAGGCACGGCCGGACGTCGGGGTAGCTCCGCCAGGACTCCTCGAACACGGTGAGGTAGCGCTCGGCGAACCAGGCGTCCAGAAGGCCGGGACTCTCGGGGACCGGCTCGCCCAGCATCGGCAGGAAGGAACGGAGCCTGCGCCGGTGATGCTCGGCGAAGGAGCACCGGCCGGCGAGGTACTCCCGCATGTGCCGCCCCTCCAGCGTCCACCACAGCGTCACCAGTTCGTCCGGTGGAGCCGTCGCGTGCGGCGCCTCCCGGACGATCCGGCCGATCGCCTCCAGGACCGCGCGCCGGTGATCGACCAGGGTGCCGTCCAGATCGAAGAACACCACGTCCGCCATGGGAGCATCATCCCCCCATGCCCGGTGCGGGCGCCGCTCCCCCGGCGCGTCCGCTCTAGCCCTCGATGAAGATCAGGTCGGTGATGGGCTTGGTGAGCCGGACGGTGTCGCCGGTGACCTCGACGACGGTGTCGAACCCGGTCGCGTGGGCGTCGGAGATGACGTACAGCCGGTCGTTGAGGGTGGCCATGTACGCCTTGAAGCCGGCGAGCGAGGGGTCGCCCGGCGCGAGGGCGTAGTACTCGGCCAGGCGGCGGAACAGCTTGGGCAGGATGACCAGCCGCTCTGACAGATCGTCCTGGGCATGGATGGTCGCGCCGCCGGTGGTGGCGTCGGAGGCCCAGACCCCCGTCCCGGCCGTGCGGGCGGCTTCGGCGGCCTCGGTCAGCGTGGCGCGCAGGTCGGGGTAGAGCTTGCTGTAGAAGGTCGGGTAGACCAGCCCGTCGGCCAGCAGCCGGTGGTTCACGCTGGTCTTCAGCAGCGCGGAGTCGGTGAACACCGGTTCCAGGTCGGGCCGGTCGGTGTCGCCGGCGAAGGCGAACGCGACGGGGCGGCCGTACTTGTCCCCGAACCGGGTCAGGATGTACCCGGGCGTGGCGTCCGGCGTCGCGCCGGTGACGACCTCGCCGTCGCGGACCACGCCGGTGAACCCGATCAGCTCCAGCAGCCGGGAGCCGGCAGCGTGGGCGAGCTCCAGCGGCTGGTGCATGCTGTGGCCGCCGTGGCCGGGCGGCGTGTAGTGGGTCTCCAGCGCGTCGATCGCGTCGAGCCGCAGCTGCGCCGCGCCGCTCGCGCCGAGGCGCACGTTCAGGTGCAGCCGGGTGAACGCGTCCGCGGCGCTCGGGAAGAAGTGCACGGAGTCCCCGTCGGGCTGGCTGTGCACGATCCGGTACTGGCCTTTGATCAGATACAGCGACACCGTGCTCTCCTCACGGCCGGCGACCTCGTCCGGTCCCGAGTCAAGCAGTGATCGGACGGCTACACGCCGCTCTAGCCGAGGTTGGCCACAAAATCGACCCCGCGGTACCGCTTCATTCCCTGTGATGTCGGTGACCGTCACGTTCTCGAAGCCGCGCTCAAGAAACAGCTCGACCGCGGCGTCTCTCAGCCGCTCCTCCGCGCGAGGCATCCAGCGGGGCATGCGCCGACTCTAGCCGCCGTCCGTCCGCGCTCGGCCGCGGAGAAAACCGGTTGCTTCTAGCGGAGCATGCGCGCTGAATACTACGCATGGCCGACATTCAGGGGTCCTACGACGACCCGTTCGCCGCGGTGCCCGATGCGCTGGCGGGGCTGCTGGACAGCGGGGACGCGGGCGGCTCGGTCGCCGTCTTCGTGGACGGCGAGCCCGTCGTGGACGTCTGGGGAGGGTTCGCCGACGCGGACCGCACGGTCCCCTGGCAGCGCGACACGATCACCAACGTCTGGTCGGTCACCAAGACGATGACGGCGCTGTGCGCGCTGGTGCTGGCCGACCGCGGCGACCTCGACCTCGGCGCGCCGGTCGCGCGGTACTGGCCGGAGTTCGCCGCGGCGGGCAAGGAGAAGGTGCTGGTGCGGCACCTCCTCTCGCACACCGCGGGCCTGCCCGACTGGGACGGGCCGGTCGAGGAGCTCTATGACTGGCCGTCCGCCACCGCCCGTCTGGCCGCGCAGGCTCCGCAGTGGGAACCGGGAAGCGCGGCCGGGTACCACTCGCTCACCCAGGGGTTCCTCGTGGGCGAGGTCGTCCGCCGGATCACGGGCCGGAGCGTCGGCGAGTTCTTCGCCGAGGAGGTCGCCGCGCCGCTGGGCGCCGACTTCCACATCGGCCTGCCCGCCGGGCACGACCACCGGGTGGCGCTCACGGTCCCGCCGCCGTCCCGGGACGAGAGCTATGCCGCCGGCGCGCCCGGCGGTGGCGCGTCCCCCGCGACCGGCGCCACCACAGTGAGGGTGCGGGACGGGAACAGCGTCGCCTGGCGCCGCGCGCAGATTCCCGCGGCGAGCGGATTCGGCAACGCCCGCTCGGTCGCCCTCGTGCAGTCGGTCATGGCTTGCGGAGGTGCGATCCGCGGGCGGCGGCTGCTGTCGCAGGCGGGTTGTGATCGTGCGCGGGAGGAACAGTTCCAGGGCGTGGACCGCCTCCTGGGCATGCCGGTCCGGTGGGGCCTGGGCTACGGGCTTTTCGGCAGTGCCTACGGGTGGGGAGGCTGGGGCGGCGCGATCGTCGTGGTGGAACCCGGCGCCCGCATGGCGGTGGCGTACGTGACGAACCAGATGCGCGAACCCGCGGACGACGATCGGGGGATGGAGATCATCGCGGCCGCCCACGACGGCCTCGGCCGCCTCACCGACTGAAGACCGTGCGGCGGGAGGTAGGGCGCGCCGCGCGGCGCGCCCTACCTCCCGGCGGGTCGGGGGGGATCAGGTGGTGGGGCTGGTCCAGCCGGCGGGGATGTGCGCGATGCGGACGCGCTGCGGGTGGTCACCGACCGGCACGGAGACCACCTTCTGGCCGGTGGCGAAGTCGATCGCGGTGACCTGGTCGGCGCCGCTCTCAGAGATGACGCAGTCGCGGCCGTCGCCGCTGACGGTCGCCCAGTACGGCTTGGACGCGGTGACGAGCGGGCCCTCCTGGAGGGTGGCGCGGTCGACGATCGTCGCGTAGTCGTCCATCGTCCCGGCGACGCACAGCTTGGCGCCGTCGGGGCTCATGGACAGGCCGTGGTGGCGCGAGTCGTTGACGAAGGTGGTGCGGTCGTCGCTGGTGGCGGGGTTCTTGGGAAGGGTCTTGATGCGGGTGATCTTGTCGGTGGCGACGTCGTACTCGATGAAGCCGTTGAAGAAGGAGACCTGGAAGTACAGCTTGGAGAAGTCGGGGGTGAACACCGCGGGTCGGACGGCGTTGGACAGGTCCTTGCGGCCGAACGCGTCCAGGCGCGCGCGCATGTCGATGGTCTTGACGACCTTGTAGGTGGTCGCGTCGGCGATGGTGATGTGCCGGTCGCCCTTGGTCCAGTCGAGGGACGGGTCGTCGAGGTCGGTCTCGACGTTGCCGATGGACATGTTCCAGATGTACTTGCCGTCGGCCGTGAAGATGCTCTCGTGGGGCTTGTCGCCGGAGGCGAACGACCCGAGCTGCTGGCCGGTGTTGATGTCGAGCACGTGGACGGTCTTGCTGAGCGAGGCCGAGACCGCGACCTTGGTGCCGTCGGGTGAGACGGCCATGTGGTCGGCGCGGTAGCCCGACACCTGGAAGCGCCACCTGACCTTCCCGGTGGCCAGGTCGATCGAGACGACGTCGCCGAAGCTGGGCCGCGAGGCGACGAGGGCACTGCCGTCGGGGGTGGAGTACAGGTCGTCGACGAGCTGGTCGTGCCCCTCTCCGGCGGTCGCCCGGATGCCGAGGAAGACGGCGAGGCGGACGGGGTTGGTGTAGATCTCGGTCAGGCGCTGGGCCTTGTCGGGAACGACGTTGATGCGGCCGATCTTGGCGAAGTCGCCGCTGGGGTTGATGACGTCGGCGGTGCCGTCCCAGTTGTTGCCGACGAACATGACCTCGCGCAGCGGCGCGGCGGCGGCAGCGGAGGCGAGGGGGGCGGAGACCGGGGCGATGGCGCAGGCGGCCAGGACGGCCGCTGCGGCGAGGCCCCGCAGGCGCCGGCGCCTGCGGGCGGGGAGGATCCGGGCGGGGGCGGGTTCAGCGTGCATGAGTGCTTCTCCCAGGGGGGTGGGAACGCGGACCGGGAAGTCTGAAATTGGCCGTTTTCAGACTTTGGTTACTGGATGGTAGGCGGGGGTGACGCCCGTCACAAGAGCGATGCGGGAAGATTCTGTGCAGCACCAGGCGGAGGGCGGAGTGGCGGGCAGGAGCACCCCCGGGGCGGGCCGGTACCGGGGCAAGGACGCGGACGAGCGGCGGGCCGAGCGGCGCCGCCGGTTCCGCGACGCGGGCCTGGAGTCGTTCGGAGCCGGCCCGGGCTACCGGGGCACCCGGCTCGCCGACCTGTGCAGGACGGCCGGGCTCTCGACGCGCCAGTTCTACGAGGAGTACCGCACCCTGGAAGACCTTCTGGCCGACCTGCACCTGTACGTCAACGACGTCGCCGAGCAGGCCGTCATCGACGTGCTCCCCCGCGTCCAGGACCGGCCGCTGCCCGAGCGCATCACCACGATGCTGCGCGCCTACGTCAAGGGCGCCACCTCCGACCCGCGGCACGCCCGCATCGCCTACGTCGAGGTCATCGGTGTCAGCCCCCGGATGGACCGCCAGCGCCTCGAACGCCGCGCCACCTGGATCGACTTCATCGGCCGGACGGCGGACCAGGCCGTCGAGCGCGGCGAGATGCCCCCGGGCAGCTACCGCATCGCCGCCACGGGCTTCATCGGCGCCGTCAACGGCCTCATGCACGACTGGGTCGTGGGATGGGTCGACGCGACGCTGGAGGAGATCGCCGACGAGCTCCTGCAGATCCTGCTGGGCCGATACAAGATCACGCTCTGAGAGCGCCGGCGCGGACGCGCGTGTGGCCGTGTCCGGCCATCCCGGCTCGAGGAGCCGCGCGCGTCGGCGGTCGAGTATGGCGGTGTGCGACCTTGATGGGGTTGGCCGCGGGGCCGGCCCCGGCCTGTTCCGAGGACGGAGCGTGGGGGCCCGGTGATGGACGGCGGGATGGTCGGCGGCCGGGAGCCGCGCTTCGAGATCCGTTTCTGCGCCGCCGAGGGCGGGGCGCGGATCGCCTACGCCACGGTCGGCGACGGGCCCCTGCTGATCGTCCCTCCCGCCTGGATCAGCCACCTGGAGCTGTGGTGGCAGGACCCGGCCGTCCGCGCGTTCCTCGTTCCGCTGGCCGCGCACCGGACGGTGGTGCTGTACGACAAGCCCGGCTGTGGGCTGTCCGATCCCTGGCCGTGCCGCCAGACGGTGGACACCGACGTGCGGGTGCTGCGGACGGTCGCCGGCCATCTGCGGCAGGAGCGGTTCGACCTGCTGGGCGTCTCGACTGCGGCGGCGGCGTCGCTGGCCTTCGCCGTACGGCATCCGGAACGCGTCGGGCGCCTGATCGTCTACGGCGGTTACGCCGACGGCCGCCAGGTCGCGTCCCCGGAGGTCCGGGCGGCTTTGCTCGGCATGGTGCGCGCGCACTGGGGGCTCGGCTCGGACGTGCTGGCCGACATCTTCATGGCCGACGCCGACGCCGACACCAGAGAGCACTTCACGCGGCTGCAGCGGGGCACGGCCACCGCGGAGTTCGCCTGCGAGCTGCTGGACCAGTGCTATCAGGCATGCGTCGTGGACGAGCTGGCCGGGGTCGTCACGCCGACGCTGGTGCTGCACCGGCGCGGCGACCGGGCGATCCCCTACCGGCTCGGGCGGGACCTGGCCGCGCGGATCCCCGGCGCGCGGCTGATGACGCTCCCCGGCCGCGGCCACTTCCCCTGGGCCGGGGACTCCGCACCGCTGGTCGACGCCGTCCTGGAGCACCTGGGCGAGACCGCGCCCGGGCGGCACGCCCCGCGGTCCGTGGACGATGTGCTCACTCCCCGGCAGCGCCAGGTCGCCGCCCTGGTCGCGGACGGGCTGAGCAACCGCCAGATCGCCCGGCGTCTCGGGATCGAGGAACGTTCCGCCGAAGGCCACGTCGAACGGATCCGCCGGCGGCTCGACGTCCGCTCCCGCGCCCAGGTCGCCGCCTGGTGGGCCCGGCGCGACACCTGAGGTAGTGGATTGGGGTAGCGCCCGGCGTATTTCCCCGCCTGACAGGACGCCGTGCGCCGCCGGATCCTTCAGAGGCCGCCACGACCGCCACCAGGACGGTCGGCCTTCCCATCGGCGGCATCGATGTCGAGGAGCGGTACATGCCCGAGGCCAGCACCCTGCCGGCACTGAGCCCGAACCCGGTACGCGGGCGCCTGAACTCGGCGTTCTTCGCGCTGACGGCCGGTTACACCGACCGGCGGCTCGCCGGCCACAAGCGGCGGATCCTCCCCGGGACGGGCGGCGTCGTCGCCGAGATCGGCGCCGGCAACGGCCCGAACCTGCGCTACCTGCCGCCGGGAGCGACCGTGCACGCCATCGAACCGAACCCGTACTTCCACCGGCGACTGGCGCGCACGGCCGCCGTCCGCGGCGTCGACCTGACCATCCATCCGGTGCCGGGCGAGACGATCGACCTGGAGGACGCGAGCGTGGACGCCGTGATCTGCACGTGGGTGCTCTGCAGCGTCCACGACCCGGCCCGGGTGCTCCGGGAGGTCCGCCGGATCCTGCGGCCCGGCGGCCGGTTCGCGTTCATCGAGCACGTCGCCGCGCCGCCCGGCACCGTGCGGCGCGTCCAGCGGCTGGTGCGCCGGCCGTGGCGGTGGGCTTTCGAGGGCTGCCGCACCGACCGGGACACCGCGGCCGCCGTCCGCGCGGCCGGGTTCGCCTCGGTGGAGATCACCGAGTTCCGGTTCCGGTCCGGCTTCGTCCCGGTCCGGACGCAGATCGCCGGTGTCGCCGTGCGCTGAGCGGTCCCGTGGCCGGGCGGGCGATCAGGGGACGCGCAGGATCACGCCGGGACGCGCGCCGCCGTGCGCGCCGTCCTCGACCACGGGGCGTCCGCCGACGACGACCGCGCGGATCCCGTCCGGATACCGCTGGGGTGCCGCGAACGTGGCCCGGTCGGCGATGCCGGCGGGGTCGAACACGACGATGTCGGCGGCCGTCCCGGGCCGCAGCGCGCCGCGCCCGGCGAGCCCGGCGCGCTCGGCGGGCGCGAGCGTGCACTTGCGCACCGCTTCGGCGAGCGACAGCCGCCCGGTGCGGACGTACTCGGCGAACAGCCGGGGGGTAGCAGCCGTAGGAGCGGGGGTGCGGGGCGCCCCGGCCGGTCGGGCCGTCCGGGTCGAGCGCCTGCCCGTCGGATCCGATCACGGCCACGGGATGGGAGAGCGCGTCGAGCAGGTCGCGCTCGCTCCGCCCGCCTGCGATCATCTGGACGCCGTTGCCGTGCGCGGCGACCAGGTCGAGGACGGCGGCGCTCGGGTCCCTCCCCGTGCGGGCAGCGAAGGCGGACACCGTCCGGCCGACGGGATCCTCCCCTGCCGCAGTGGCGCCGGGGACGCGGCTGATGGTGATCTCGTCCCAGGAGTTGGGCATGTCCCGCCAACTGCGGGCGACGCGCGCGCGGACGTCCCGGTCCCGGAGCCGTGCCCGCATCCCCTCCTCGCCGCCCTCCTGCGCCCAGGAGGGCAGCAGTTGCGACAGCGGCGCGTTGCCCGCCAGGTACGGGTAGACGTCGAAGGCCACGTCCAGCCCGGACGAGCGCGCCGCGTCGATCAGGTCCAGGGCGCGCGCGACCGACCCGTGGTTGCGGCGGCCGACGGCGACCAGGTGGGAGATCTGGGTGCGGCAGCCGGTGGCCGCCGCGACCTGCAGCGCCTGCCGGACGGAGCCGAGCAGCCCGTCGGCGTAGTCGCGCACGTGCCAGGCGAAAAGGCGGCCGGACGCGGCGGCGGTGCGGCCGAGTACCTCCAGTTCGTCCTCCCGCGCGTAGCAGGGCGGGGCGTAGGCGAGGCCCGTGGAGACGCCGGCGGCGCCGGCGGAGAGCGCGTCGCCGAGCATGCCGCGCATCCGGTCGAGCGCGGCGGCGCCCGCCGGACGGTCCTCGAACCCCACGGCCGCCGCGCGCAGCGGCGTGTGCGCGACCAGCGCGGCCACGTTCACCGCCGGGCGCGCGGCGTCCAGCGCCGCGAGGTGCCCGGGCAGGTCCGTCCAGTCCCACCGGACCGACGGGTCGAGGTCCAGGTACCCGGCGGCGGCCCGGAGGGCGTCCGGATCGGCGGCGACGGGCGCCACGCCGAGCCCGCAGTTGCCGATCACGACCGTCGTGACGCCCTGCCGGACCGTGCTGTGCGCCTCCGGCGCGGACAGCAGCGTCAGGTCCGAGTGGGTGTGCACGTCGACGAAGCCTGGGGCCACCACATGTCCGGACGCGTCCAGGGTCCGGGCGGCGGGCCGTCCGGCGAGGTCGCCGACCGCCTCGACGCGCCCGCCGATGACGGCGACGTCAGCGCGACGAGGCGGCGCCCCGGTGCCGTCGACGACGGTGCCGCCGCTGATCAGCAGATCGATCACGATCGAGCCGCCTCTCGCAGGCGGGACGCCGCCCGCACCCGCGGAACGGCCGGCCGCGCACGCGGCGCGGCGGCAAGGCGGTGGTCCGCGTCGTGCACGGCGCCTCCTTGGGCGGCGGGTCTCCCGCCACTCCACCAGGGCTCGCGAGCCGCCGGCAATAACCCGTCGCCCATCGGCGGCGCCGCGGATATCGTCGGGCCGTGAGCAAGATCCTCCACGGTGAGTCGGTGACCCTGCGGCCCGCGACGGAGGCGGACGTGCCCGCGCTGGCCGCGATCCGCGCGACGCCGGAGGTCCACACGTGGTGGCGCGGCGGCCCCGACCTCGCCGCCGACGTGGCCCGCGAGCTCGCCGATGCCGACGTCGAACAGCTGGTCATCGAGCACGAGGGCCGCACCGCCGGCCTGATCCAGTGGCACGCGGAGCAGGACCCCGATTACCGGCACGCGGGCATCGACATCTACCTCGACCCGTCCGTGCGCGGGCGCGGCCTGGGACCCGACGCCATCCGCACCCTCGCGCGGCACGTGTTCGACGACCACGGTCACCACCGGATCACCATCGACCCGGCCGTCGCGAACACCGCCGCCATCCGCTGCTACGAGAAGGTCGGGTTCCGGCCGGTCGGCGTCATGCGGCAGTACGAACGCGGCACCGACGGCACCTGGCACGACGGTCTCCTCATGGACCTGCTGGCCGACGAGTTGACCGGCGGGCCCCCGGCGCCGTGAGCCGAGCGCGTCACCGCGTCACCGGCCGGTGCCCGGTCCGCGAGGCCGGCACGGTGGACGGCGCGGACCGGTGCAGGCTTCGTGCGGCAAGGCCGAAGACCACGCCTCCAGAGACGAACAGGGCGTCGGTGACGGTACCGGCGGTGACCGCCCACCATGAGGGATGGGGTGTGCCGTACACCTGGGCGGTAGTGAGGCCGGACAGGCCGCGCGGGAGGACGCCGAGCCAGCGGACCACGTCGTCGAGGACGCCGGTGCCGCCGCGCAGGCCGAGCAGTGCGCAGCCCGCCCAGCAGGCGGCCAGCTGAAGGCGGGACGGGAACCAGCGCCAGCCGCGCATCATCGCCAGCGGTGTGAGCACCCCGACCGCCGTCATCACCCAGACCAGGGCCGTGAACACCTGCACGGCCACCCGGGCGGAGCCGTGCTGGTGGTCGGGGTCCGGCATGGACAGCCCGGTCAGCGCCCACACCACATGCCAGAGCAGAAATCCCGTCACCCATACGAAGGCGGCCGTCCCGGCTCGTCGGATCGTCATGGCCCCGACGATCGCGGACCGGCCGTGCCGGGCGCCTCCCGCTCGCGGGCGAGACGGCTCACTCGCGCGGGGGAACCGGCGCCGGATGTCACATCGCGGCCGCGCCGATCCTCTCAATGGCATCCAGCGAGGACGCCAAGGCACGGCCTCCCGGACAACGAAGGGACGCTCCATGTCCGCACGATCTCGCGCGCAGGGTCTACGCACCCGTGCGCTCGCTCTCGCCGCCGCAACTCTCACGACGACCGGGCTCGGAGTCGCGACCGGCGTCGCGGCGGTTCCCGCCCACGCCTCTCCGGCGGCGCCCGCCGCGACCTGGTGGGACGTCGGCAGCTACGGCACCCATCCGAAGTGCGTCGACGCCGGCCAGCAGTACGAGCGCGAGGGCTGGCCCTACAAGTGCATCTACGTCAGCGGCGCCGGCTGGGTTCTCGAGATCTGGCAGTAGCCCTCACGCCGCTGTGCCTCGCGCGCCGAACCGGCTCCCCGGCACGAGCGGCCGCGATCGACACCGGCCTCCGGCACGCCCGGAGGCCGGTGTCACCGTTCCAGCCGAACGGCTCGCCCCCTCTGGGGGCGTCTCGGCTCGGTGGCTCCGAGCGCTGTCAGAAACCGATCGCCTCGCGGAGCAGCAGGACGGTGCCGCGCCCGGGGTGAGGTTCCGCGTTGAGGACGAGGACGCGGTTGAGGGCACTGGGCACCCCGTAGGCCTCCACGCAGCGCTCGTTCTCCAGCGGGACGCAGTGGTCCTCGATGCGGCGCAGTGCGGTGCTCAGGTCGGGCACCACCTTCTGCGCTCCGACGACCCAGATCACCTGGGGCGCGGCGCCCGCGTAGCCGGCCAGCTGGCTTCCGCTGGCCGAGGCGGCGACCAGGGAGCCGGTCTCGGTGACCGCGGCGACGCTCCCCACGAGGACGTCGGGGCAGGCGAGCATCTTCCAGATCTCGGTCAGCTGGGTGGCGCGGTCCATGGACGAGCTGCGCGCCTTGACCGAGTCGTATCGGCCGCTGCGGTTCAGGTCCTCGTCGATGCCGGACAGCCGGAGGGTCTCGCTGGCCCCGGTGAAGACGGTGGCGCCCGCCGGAATAAGGTCCTTGACGCGGGTACGCGCGGCGGCGGCGTCATCGAGGATCTCGACGGCGAAGTTGTTCTCCCTCAACGCGGCGGCCGCCCGCTCCAGCGCCTCCGCGGGCGCCGGGCCGGTGAACGATGCCGCCGGAGCCGGAGTGGTCATGGTTCCTCCTGGGGCTGTTGAACGGTGTGTTCGTCTCCGCTGGTACCGACAAGGCCGCCCCGCGGAATGTGAGGCGCCCGCCGACCTCACATTCCGGGGCGGTGCCTTGTCGAAGGGGTGAGCGCACATGAGACCGAGAAGAGAGCCGGCGACGCACATGACCGACACGTCCAGGCCGGGACACGACCGGACCGATCCAGCCCTCAGCGTGATCATGGGCGAGCGGCGGCAGCTGATCAATCTCGCCTACCGGCTGCTCGGCTCGCTGGCCGAGGCCGAGGACGCCGTCCAGGAGACCTACGCCCGCTGGTACGCCATGTCCCCCTCCCAGCGGGACGCCGTCGAGTCGCCCGGAGCGTGGCTGACCACGGTCGCCGGCCGCATCTGCCTCAACACGCTCAAGTCGGCACGGGCGCGCCGCGAACGCTACGTGGGCGCCTGGCTTCCCGAGCCGCTGCCCGAGCCCGCCGAGTGGGCCGCCGACCGGACGGACGGCACCGCGGCCGACCCTGCCGACCGGGTCACTCTGGATGAGTCGGTCAACATGGCCTTCCTCGTCGTCCTGGAGTCGATGACCCCGGCCGAGCGCGTGGCGTTCATCCTCCACGACGTCTTCCGCTACCCCTTCGCCGAGGTGGCCGAGGTCACCGGCCGCACCCCGGCCGCATGCCGCCAGCTCGCCTCCTCGGCCCGCCGCCGGCTCCACGGCCTGCGGGATCCGAAGCCGCCCGTGGCGAAGCAGGCCGGCGTCGTCCGGGCCTTCAAAGCGGCCTGGGAGGCCAAGGACATCGAGGCCCTGATCGGCCTGCTCGATCCCGACGCCACGGCGGTCGCCGACGGCGGCGGCCTCGTCATGGCCTTCCTCGACCCCATCGAGGGCGCCGAGCCGATCGCCCGCGGCTGGATGGAGATCGCCGACCGGATGCCCACCGGAATGACGCTCCTGGAGCGCACGGTCAACGGCCGGCCCGGTCTGGTCGCCCGGCTCGACGGGGTCGTCGTGACCGTGTTCGCCTTCGAGGTCGTCGACGACCGGATCAAGCAGATCTGGGCCGTGCGCAATCCGGAGAAACTCCGCCCCTGGACATCGGGCTGACGCTTTTCGACCGTTCACTCCGGCCGCTTTTCACCAATATGATTCATATTTGTCGGCTGTACACGGAGGAGGCCAGGGTGTCCGAGCGTGCCCGGAATGCATGGGAGGTGCCGAGCGCCGTGTCCCGGCCGGCCGGCGAACCGGTGCGGATCGACACGACGGTCGCGCACTCGGCCCGGATGTACGACTACTACCTGGGCGGGAAGGACCACTACCAGGTCGACCGGGACACCGCGGAGATCGCGGCGCGCAGCTGGCAGGCCGTGCGGACCGCCGTCCGGGAGAACCGCTCGTTCCTGGCCCGGGCCGTCCGCCACCTGGTCCGCGAACAGGGGATCACCCAGTTCCTCGACATCGGCGCGGGCCTGCCCAGCGCCGGCAACGTCCACGAGATCGCCCAGGCCGAGGACCCCGCCTGCCGCGTCGTGTACGTCGACAACGACCCGATCGTGCTGGCCCACGCCCGGTCCCTGCTCATCGGCACGCCCGAAGGCAGGACCGCCTACGTCCACGCCGACCTGCGCCGGCCGACGGCGATCCTCGCCGACCCCGCCGTCCGCACCACGCTGGACCTCGACCGGCCGGTCGCCCTGATGCTGGTCGCGATCCTGCACTTCATCGTGGACGAGCAGCATCCCGGCGAGATCGTCAGGGAGCTGATGGAGGCGCTGCCGTCCGGCAGCTTCCTGGTCGCCTCGCACGTCACCCCGGAACACGACCCGCAGGGAGTCCACGGCCTGGAGCAGGCCTACCGCGACGGCGGCGTCCCCGCCCAGGCCCGGCCCCGGGAGGCGTTCACCGCCCTCGCCTTCGACGGCCTGGAACTGCTGGACCCCGGAGTGACCCTGGTGTCGGAATGGCGCCCCGACGGCGACGCTCCCCGCCCGGCGGCGGACCAGGTCAACTGGTACGGCGGTATCGCCCGCAAGCCATAACGGCCACGCCCCCCAAATTGGGAGATAAATCCTTTCGAGGGAAATGGTTGACCGCGCGGCGCCCTCCTTCACCGGTTCCCCCGCACCGCGATGCCCGTGCGATGCACTCCCCTGATCATCGCTCGCGTTCGCGCTTGCCCAGGTCAGGGCAGAGCTGAACCGACCAAAGGAGGAAACACGTGATCGCACTCTGTTCATCGGGAACAACGCGGCGCGGAGCGGTCGGCCGGTTCTGCGGCGCGGTCACGCTTCTCGCCGGCCTCGTCGTCAGCGGGGGCACGGCGAGCGCCGGTACCGCCACGGCGTCGACGCCCGGCTCGGCATCAGGACGGATCGGCACCGCGCACACCAGGACCGCGGGACGGCTGCCGGTCAAGAAGATCGAGAAGATACTGCAGGCCGATGGCCAGGTGAGCAGCAGCGGGGTCCTCGAAGTCGACATCGACCGCAAGGACCTCCACGTCAGCGGCGGCCGGCCGCGGGTGAGGTTCGAGGACGGCTTCCAGATCCAGCACGAGCTGTTCTTCCAGTCGCTCGGGCACGGGAAGACGATCCTCAACGGCGACCTGGCCCTGCGGCCGCAGGAGATCCAGCCGGTCATCGACGCGTTCATCGCCCACGGGCTCACGTTCCAGGCGCAGCACCAGCACTTCTACGACCTGCGCCCGATGGTGTGGTTCCTGCATTTCCGGGCGATCGGGGACCCGCTCCGGCTGGCCGGTGCCGCGCGCGCCGTCATCGGCGTGACGTCCACGCCGCTCCCGCAGCATGCGCCGCCGCACCCCACGACCCCGCTTCCCGTCCGGAAGCTGGCGAAGATCCTCGGCGGGGACGCCACCGTCGGAGAGAACGGGATCGTCACGGTGACCGTGCCGCGTACCGACAGGATCAGGCTCGGCGGCGTGGTCGTCGATCCGGACCTCGGGGTGTCCACCAGCGTCCAGTTCCAGCCGCTCACGAGGGACAAGGCGGCGGTGGTTCCGGACTTCTCCATGACGGCGAAGGAGACGCAGCCGGTCATCACGGTCATGCGTCACCGGCACTGGCTGGTGGGCTGCCTCTACAACCAGGAGACGGCAGAGCACCCGCAGCTGTACTTCTCGCACATGTTCCGCGTCGGCGATCCCGTCGCGCTCGCCCGGCAGGTCCGCGAGGGACTCGACCGCACGGCCGCACGGCATCCCTGACCGGCGGCTTCACGAAGAACTCACCATGTAGGCGCGGATGGCTCGTCCAGAGCGTCCGTTTGTGCGCGGTGGCGCGTCAATCGGCGCCACCGCGCACGCACGCGCGGCGTCGGCGGAGCGGGTGGGGCGAGCTCAGATGCCGACGGGGTGCCAGACCGTCTTGGTCTCCAGGAACGCGGTCATGCGGTCGATGCCCGGGGCGGCGGTCCAGTCGGCGCCGGCCGGGCGCACGACGCGTTTGAGGTTCCCGGCGGCGGCCCGTTCGAGTTCGGGCGCCTGGCCAGGGGCGGCGCCGGTGAGGTCGATGGCGTTGACGTCCATGTGGGAGGCCAGCCAGGGGGCCAGCTCGTCGCGGTGGCCGGTGAGGATGTTCACCACCCCGCCGGGCAGGTCGCTGGTGGCCAGGACCTCGGCGAGGGTGATCGCCGGCAGCGGGGCGGGTTCGGACGCCAGGACGACGGCGGCGTTCCCGGCGACGATCGCCGGGGCGAGCACCGAGACCAGGCCGAGGAGGGGGTCGTCGGGGGCGATGACGGCGACCACGCCGGTCGGTTCGGGAGTGGAGAAGTTGAAGAACGGGCCGGAGACGGGGTTGGCGGCGCCGGTGACGGCGCTGAGCTTGTCGGCCCACCCGGCGTACCAGACCCACCGGTCGACGGCCGCGTCCACCTGGGCGGCCGCCTCGGCCTTGCCCAGCCCGGACCGGCGGAGCGCACCGGTGAACTGGTCGTGGCGGTCCTCCAGCATCTCGGCGACGCGGTAGAGGATCTGGCCGCGGTTGTAGGCGGTGCGGTCCGCCCAGCCGGGCTGGGCCTTGCGGGCCGCCGCGACCGCGTCGCGGACGTCCTTGCGGGACGCCTTCGCGGCATTGGCCGCGAAGGCGCCCTCGGCGTCGTTCACCACGTAGGTCCTGCCGGATTCGGACCGGGGGAACGCCCCGGCGATGTACAGCTTGTAGGTCTTGCGGACGGTGAGACGGTCAGACATCGAGATAGGCCTCCAGGCCGTGGCGCCCGCCTTCGCGGCCGTATCCGGATTCCTTGTAGCCGCCGAACGGGGAGGCGGGGTCGAACTTGTTGAAGGTGTTGGCCCACACCACACCGGCGCGCAGCCGCTGGGCCGCCCACAGGATCCGCGAGCCCTTGTCGGTCCAGATCCCCGCCGACAGCCCGTACGGGGTGTTGTTGGCCTTGGTGATCGCCTCGTCGGGCGTGCGGAAGGTCAGCACCGACAGGACCGGCCCGAAGATCTCCTCCTGCGCGATCCGGTGCGAGGCCGCCACGTTGGTGAAGACGGTGGGCGGGAACCAGTAGCCGCGGTCGGGCAGGTCGCAGTGCGGCGCCCAGCGTTCGGCGCCCTCCGCCTCGCCCGCCGCCACGAGCTCCCGGATCCGGGCGAGCTGGGCGGCGGAGTTGATCGCGCCGATGTCGGTGTTCTTGTCGAGGGGGTCGCCCACGCGCAGCGTCGCCATCCGCCGCTCGAGCCGTTCGAGGACCTCGTCGGCGACCGACTCCTGGACCAGCAGCCGCGAGCCGGCGCAGCACACGTGCCCCTGGTTGAAGAAGATCCCGTTGACGATGCCCTCGACGGCCTGGTCGAGCGGCGCGTCGTCGAAGACGATGTTGGCGGCCTTCCCGCCCAGCTCCAGCGTCAGCCGCTTGGACGTGCCCGCGACCTGGCGGGCGATCTGGCGGCCCACGTCGGTGGAGCCGGTGAAGGCGACCTTGTCGATCCCGGGATGCCCGGCCAGCAGCCGTCCCGTCTCACCCGCGCCGGTGATGATGTTGACGACGCCGGGCGGCAGGTCGGCCTGGCGGCAGATGTCGGCGAACAGCAGCGCGGTCAGCGGCGTGGTCTCGGCCGGCTTCAGCACGACGGTGTTGCCGCAGGCCAGCGCGGGCGCGATCTTCCACGCCAGCATCAGCAGCGGAAAGTTCCACGGGATCACCTGCCCCGCGACCCCCACCGGCCGCGGATCCGGACCGAAACCGGCGTAGCCGAGTTTGTCGGCCCAGCCCGCGTAGTAGAAGAAGTGCGCGGCGACCAGCGGCAGGTCGACGTCGCGGGACTCGCGGATCGGTTTGCCGTTGTCGATGGACTCCAGGACGGCCAGCTCCCGCGACCGCTCCTGGAGCAGCCGCGCGATCCGGTACAGGTACTTGGCGCGCTCGGCGCCCGGCATCGGCCCCCACACCGTCTCGAACGCCCGCCGCGCCGCCGCCACGGCGCGGTCCACGTCCGCCTGGTCGGCGGCGGCGACCTCGGCGAGGGTCTCCTCGGTGGCGGGGTTCACCGAGGTGAACGGCTCGCCGCCACCGTCGGTGAACTCGCCGTCGATGAACAGCCCGTAGGAGGCGCGGATGTCGACGATCGACGCCGACTCCGGCGCGGGCGCGTACTCGAACACCATGATCAGTCCAGGGTGAAGTAGTCGGGACCGGAGTAGACGCCGGTGGAGAGTTTGCGGCGCTGCATCAGCAGGTCGTTCAACACCGACGACGCGCCGAGGCGGAACCACTGCGGGGTCAGCCAGTCCGGGCCCGCGGTCTCGTTCACCAGCACCAGGTACTTGATCGCGTCCTTGGTGGTGCGGATCCCACCGGCGGGTTTGACGCCGACCTGGCGGCCGGTCGCGGCGCGGTAATCGCGGACGGCCTCCAGCATCACCAGCGTCACCGGCAGCGTCGCCGCCGGGGACACCTTCCCCGTCGAGGTCTTGATGAAGCCCGCACCCGCCCGCATCGCCAGCCACGACGCCCGCCGCACGTTGTCCAGCGTCGCCAGCTCACCGGTCTCCAGGATCACCTTCAGATGCGCGTCCCCGCACGCCTCCTTCACCGCCGTGATCTCGTCGGAGACCTTCAGGAAGTCACCCGACAGGAACGCGCCCCGGTCGATCACCATGTCGATCTCGGTCGCGCCCGCCTGCACGGCCGCGCGGGTATCGGCGAGCTTGGCCTCCAGCGGCGCCCGCCCCGACGGGAACGCCGTCGCCACGCTGGCGACACCGACCCCGCTGCCAAGCAGCGCCTGCACCGCCACGTCCACCAGGTCGGGGTACACGCACACGGCCGCGACACCGGGCGCCGACGAGTCGGCCGGATCGGGCCGGATGGCCTTGGCGCACAACGCCCGCACCTTCCCCGCCGTGTCCGCGCCCTCCAGCGTGGTCAGATCCACCATCGAGATCGCCAGATCGATCGCCGCGGCCTTCGCCGACGTCTTGATCGACCGGGTGGCCAGCCGGGCCGCACGCTCCTCCGCCCCGGTCTGGTCCACGGCGGGAAGGCCGTGCAGGAAAGCGCGCAGTTCCCGCTCGTCGGCCCTCTCCAGAGCCGTCATCGTGTCAGGCACGGGCACCCCTGTTCTCCAGGATCCGGTTGAGGATGAGCGCCGCCACCACGATCAGGCCGGTCACCACCATCTGGAAGAACGAGCTCAGCCCGACGAGGTTGAACAGGTTCTTCACCACCGACAGCAGCAGGACCGCCACGAACGTGCCGAAGACGTTGCCGCGCCCGCCGAACAGGTTGGTCCCGCCGAGGACGACGGCGGCGATGGCGTCCAGTTCCAGGCCGTTGAAGGCGGTCGGCTGGCCGATGGTCAGCCGCGAGGTCAGCAGGACGCCCGCGAACGCGGCGAGCAGCCCGGAGATCGCGAAGACCGCGACGGTCACCGCCCGCACGGGCAGCCCGGACAGCCGCGCGGCCTCCCGGTTGCTGCCGACCGCGTAGATGTACTCGCCGAACGTCGTCCCGCGCAGCATCAGCCAGGCGAGGACCGTGATCGCGATGAAGATCAGGCCGACGATCGGGACGCGGCCGACGAACCCGCCGCCGAGGAGCTGGAAGCCCTCGGGCTGGTCGCCGCCCGCCGGCGTGCCGCCGGTCAGCAGGTAGGTCAGGCCCCGGATGCTGGTGAGGCCGGCGAGGGTCGTCATGAAGCTGGGCAGCGACAGGTACGCCGACAGCCCGCCCATCACGGCCCCGGCGGCGGCGCCGGCCGCGAGCGACACCAGGACGGCGAGCACGGGCGGCCAGCCGTCCGACATCAGCACGGCCACCGTCATCCCGGCGAACGCGGCGGTACTGCCGACCGACAGGTCGATGCCGGCCGTGAGGATGACCATCGTCATGCCGATCGCGACGATGCCGGTGAGGCTCGACTGCTGCAGCAGGTTGGCGATGTTGCGGGTGGTCAGGAACTCCGGTGCCAGGATCGACGCGACGACGCACAGCAGCAGGAAGACGACGAGCAGGTTCCCGTTGCGCAGCAGCGCGAGACCGTGGCGCCGGGGCACGATGCCGGCCAGGGCCGGCCGGGCCTTGGAGGCGGTTTGGCTCATGGGGTGGCTCCAGTGATGACGGTGTGGGCGATGTCGGCCTCCGCGGTGGTGCGGGGGTCGAACCGCGCGATGTTGCGGCCCTCGTGCAGCACCCAGATGCCGTCGGCGTGGGCGGTGAGCTCGGCGAGCTCGCTGCTGGCGAGCAGGACGGCGACGCCGTCGTCCGCGAGCCGCCGGACCTGCCGGTAGAGGTCGGCCTTGGCGCCGATGTCGAGGCCGCGGGTGGGTTCGTCCAGCAGCAGCACCCGCATGCCCCGGGTGATCCACTTGGCGAGCACGACCTTCTGCTGGTTGCCGCCCGACAGCTCGCCGACGGGCTGGTCCGGGGAGGCGTGCTTGACGCCGAGGCCGGCGAGGACGGGCGCGGTCGCGCGGCGGCCGCGGGAGCGCGGCGCCAGCGGGCGCAGCGCGCTGATGGCGGCGTTGCGGGACACGCCGAGGCCGAGGAACAGGCCCTGCTCCTTGCGGCTCTCGGGGACCAGCGCGAGGCCGTTGCGGACGGCGGTCCGGGGCCCGGCCACCGGCAGCGGCGCGCCGTCCAGGCGGGCGCGGACGTCCGCGCGGGCGACCCCGAACAGGGCGTTGAGCAGGGTGGTCCGTCCCGCACCGGCGAGTCCCGCCAGCCCCACGATCTCGCCGGGACGGACCTCGATGCCGGAGACGTCGAGGATGCCGCCGACCCGCGCCCGCTCGATGACCAGCCGGGGCTCTCCCGACGGCGCGGGGCGGTCCACGCGGCGGACCAGGTCGCGGGAGCCGCCGATCATCGCCGCGACGAGGTCGTCGTGGGTGGTGGCGGCGAGGTCGAACACGCCGACGTCGCGCCCGTCGCGCATGACGGTGGCGCGGTCGCCGATCTGCGACACCTCGTCCAGCCGGTGCGAGATGTAGATGATGGCGCGGCCCTCGGCGGCGAGGCCGCGGATGACCTCGAACACCGCCTCCAGGTCGCGCTCGCCCAGCGTCGCGGACGGCTCGTCCATGACGATGACCTTCGCGTCCATCGTCAGTGCCCGGGCGATCGCGGTGAGCTGCTGCGCCGCGATCGGCAGGTCGCCGACCCGGTCGGCGGGCGAGAACGTCCCGCCGACGCGGCGGACGGCCTCGGCCGCCGCGGCGGAGCGCGCCTGCCGCCGGACGAACGGGCCGCGCGCGGGCGCGCGTCCGAGGAACAGGTTCTGCGCGACGGTCAGGTCCGGCGCGAGGTCGAGCTCCTGGTAGATGACGCTGATCCCGGCGGCGATGCCGTCCTGCGGGCTCGTGGCGCGCAGCGGCCCGCCGGAGAGCAGGACCTCTCCCTCGTCGGGCCGGTAGGAGCCGGCGAGGATCTTCATCAGCGTGCTCTTGCCGGCGCCGTTCTCGCCGAGCAGGCAGTGGACCTCGCCCGCGCGGACCGACAGGTTCGCGCCGTCGCAGGCGAGCGTGCCGGGGAAGCGCTTGACGATCCCCTTCATCTCGAGGAGCGGCGGCGAGTCGCTCATGTGGCCTCCTCCAGCAGATGAGCGGCGGTGACGTCGTCGGTCACCAGGACATTGCAGATCCCGCCGGTGACGACGGCCCGGCACACCCGGTGCTTGCGCTCGCCCGCGACGACGGCGATCGACCACGCCCCCGCCCGCAGGTCGTCGATCGTGATGCCGATCGTCCGGCGGTCGAGCTCGTCCCAGACGATCCGTCCGGCGCCGTCGATGAACCGGCCGACGACGTCGCCGACGCCGCCGGACGCGGCGAGCGCGTCGATGTCGCCGGAGGTGAGGTAGCCGGACTCGACGAGCACGGAGTCGTGCGACAGCGCGCCGGGGCTGAACAGGAACGCGCCGCACTGCCTGGCCAGGTCGAGGACGCCTCCCACCGACCGCTCGCCCTCCAGCGCGGCGCGCGTCGAGTCCTGCTCCACGATCGCCGGCGCCGACAGCAGCGTGACGGTGCCGCCGCCGTGGTGGGCGAGCCGGCTGGCCATGTCGGACGCCGAGGTGGGGCGGCGCGACCGGCTGAGCCCGCCGTTCACCTGGACGATCTGGACGCCGCGCGTCCAGCCCGGGGAGATGTGCGCGGCGACCGCGTCCAGCGTGCGGCCCCACGACACGCCGAGGCTGCGCGGCGCCGGGGTCAGGTCGGCGAGGTAGCGGGCGGCGGCGCCGGCGACCCGGTCGCGCGTCTCGACCTCGCCGACGGCGTCGACCGGGACCACGACCGCGTCCCGCAGCCCGTAGCGCTCCTTGAGCTGGCGTTCCCGCACGTGCAGCCGGTGCCGGGGGTGCACGATCTCGATCCGGACGATCCCAGCGGTGCGGGCCTCGGCGAGGAGCCGCCCGACCTTCCAGCGGGTCAGGTGCAGTTTCCGGCCGATCTGCTCCTGGGTCTGGTCGCCCTCGTAGTACATCTCGGCGACGCGCAGCAGCAGCGTCTCGTAGTCGGGGTCCTCGGCGTTCATCCGGTCTCCTCGCGGGGGCGGCTGAGCAGGTGCGACACCTCGCGGGTGGCGGCGGTGGCCTGCCGGTACAGGTCGTAGCCCGCCTCGTAGGCGCCGCCGTGGACGTCGCGCTCCGCCGGCTCGACGAGGGTGGTGGCCGGCGCGAACGCCTCGGCGGCCTCGGCCAGCCCGTGATGAGCGCCGGTGGCGGTCGCGGCGAGCACCGCGCAGGCCCGCAGCGTGAGGTTGTCGCCGGCGTCGGCGGCCCCGCCGGGGCGGCCGACGAGCAGCAGCGGGCGGTCCAGCACGTCCGCCATGGTCCTCAGCCAGAGCGGGTTGTGCCGGACGCCGCCGGACACGTAGATGTCCTCCACCGGGACTCCGGCGGCGAGGAACGACTCCAGCACCTGCCGCGTCCCGTACGCGACGCTCTCCACCGCGGCCCGGTAGAGCTGCGCGGGGGTGGTGCCGAGCGTCAGGCCGAGCACCGCGCCGCGCAGCCCCGGGTCGCGGAGCGGCGTGCGGTTGCCCATGAAGTGGTCCAGGACGACCAGCCCGTGCTCCCCCGGCCCGACCTGCTCGGCCTCGGCGCACAGCCGGGGCAGCTCCGCGCGCTTCACGCCGAGGAGGTCCTCGCTCGTCCAGCGCAGGACCGAGCCCGCCGACACCTGCCCGCCTTCCACCAGCCAGTGCCCGGGGCGCAGCGCGTCCGGGTACGGGCCCCAGATGGCCGGGGTGAACACCGGGGTGTCGATCTCGGCGACGAACGCGTTGGACGTCCCGCAGACGATCGACAGCCGGCCCGGCTCCAGACCACCGGTGGCCAGCAGCGACAGGTGCGCGTCGATGCCGCCGACCGCGACGGTCGGCCGCCCGCGCAGCCCCAGCTCGGCGCACGTCGCCGCCGTGACCTCGCCCGCCGCCGCGCCGACCCGGAGCACGTCGGGCGGAAGCTTCGCGGCCAGGTCCGGGACGCCGAGCAGCGCGTACAGGTCGTGCGGGTGCCCCACGCCGCGCGGGTCGTGGTTGTACTTGCAGCAGGCGTTCATCTGCGACGCCGTCCACCTGCCGGTGAGCCGCCAGGTGAGGTAGTCGACGGCCTCGACGATGCGGGCGGCGCTCCGGTAGACGCCGGGTTCGTGCCGGGCGAGCCACATCGCCTTGGGCACCAGCCACTCGACGGCGTCGGAGCCGCCCGCGTACTTCAGCACGTCGTGGCCCGTCGCGGCGGTCGCCTCGGACTCGGCGGCGGCGCGGGCGTCCATCCACAGGATCGCCGGACGCAGCGGCCGGCCCGCGTCGTCGAGGACGACGACGGTGGAGGCGGTGGTGGCGACGGCGACCCCCGCGATCTCCGGCTCCCCCGCCCCGGCGAGCGCGGCGCGGGTCGCGCCCACCACGGCGCGCCACCAGTCCTCGGGGTCCTGCTCGGCCCAGCCGGGCCGCGGGTACCGGGTGGGGTAGACGTCGTGGCCGGTCCCGAGGACCGCGCCGTCGTCGGCGAACACCGCGACGCGCGCGCCCTCGGTGCCGAGGTCGATCGACAGCAGCGCGGTCACGGCCGCTCCCCCGGCCGGAAGAGCACCTTCGAGCTGAAAATGGAACGTTCCCCCAGCTGCTTCATGAGCTGCGGCAGCGCGTCCAGCCCCGGCTCATGCGTGATCATGAACTTCCAGCGCAGCGCGCCGGACGCGAACGCCTCCGCCGCCGCCCGCCACTCGTCGCCGGGGAACGGGGCCGAGAACGAGTTCCAGGCGCCGTGCAGGCTGACCTCCCGGCGCAGGAAGTCGTTGAAGGTCCCCTTGGCGAACTCCACCGGCGCATGCGGGATGCCGATGAACACCGCCTCGCCGTGCCGGGCGCACAGCGCCGCCGCCATGTCGGCGGTCACCGGGGTGCCGGCCGACTCGATCACCACGTCGTACCCGTCCCCCGCCAGGTCGCGGGCCTCCTCGCCGCTGGTCGTGGTGTGCGTGGCGCCGGCCTCCGACGCCTGCGCGAGCTTGCGCTCGTTCAGGTCGACGGCCAGCACGTCCGACGCGCCCGCCAGCCGCGCCCACTGGACGGCGAACAGCCCGATCGGCCCGGCCCCGAGCACCGCGACCCGGTGCCCGACGCCCAGCCGGGTCCGCCAGATCGCGTGCAGGGCGATCGACGCCGGGTCCAGCATCGCCGCGGCCGCGGCGGGGACCTGCTCCGGCACCGGGAACAGGTTCCGCTCCGGGACGGTGACGTACTCGGCGTAGGCGCCGTCCCGGCGGCTGCCGAAGTAGTCGTAGTCCAGGCAGAGGCTGAACCGGCCGCGCTGGCACTCCCCGCAGGTGAAGCAGGGGATCAGCGGCGGCACCGCGACCAGGTCCCCCGCGGAGGACCCGCGCACCTCGCGCCCCGCGTCGACGACCCGTCCGGCGAACTCGTGCCCGCAGATGATGGGCATGCGGTGCGCGCCGGCGCTCAGCATGCGGGCGATGTCCGAACCGCACACCCCGCAGGCGTCGACGCGGACCAGCGCCTCTCCCGGACCGGGCTCGGGCTTCGCCACCTCCTCCACGCGGATGTCACCCGGCGAGTGCAGGACGGCCGCGAGCATTTTCTCAGGCACTGTGTTCCCTTCTTGCGTTTCTCGGGCTCAGGACGCGGACTGCGCGGGGGCGAACACGCTGGAGCCGCTGTACTTCGCCGCGTCGGCCGGGTCGATCAGGGCCGTCCCCGCGTCGACGTAGGGCGCGACCTTCTCGCCGTGCCCGACCTTCACCGCGGTCTGCACCGCCTGCGCGGCCTCGCTGATCGGGTCGTTGAGGGCGGTGGCGACGAACTGGCCCTGCGGGATGAGCTTCACCGCCTCCATGAGCCCGTCCACACCGGCGACCTTGACGTCGGTCCGCTTGTTCTCCCGCAGCACCTGCAGGGCACCGAGGGCCATGTCGTCGTTCTGCGCGTACACGGCCTTCACGTCGGGGTTCGCCTGCAGCAGGTCCTGCATGGCGCTGACCGCCTTGGACCGGATGTAGTCGCAGTACGGGCCCTTGACGATCTTGATCTTCGGGTTGCCCTGAACGCCCTGCGCGAAGCCGTTCCCGCGGTCCCGGGCGACCGCGCCGCCGGCGTCGCCCTGGATCTCGATGACCTTGCCGCCGGCCGGGCCGAGCGCCTGCGCGAGCCGCTGCCCCACCAGCTTGCCCATCTGCACGTTGTCGCGCCCGACGTGCGACACCGCCCCCTCCGGGACCGGCCGGTCCAGGGTGATGACGGGGATCTTCGCGGCCTTGGCCGCCGCCAGCCCCGCGGCGGCGCCCTTCGGATCCACCGGGTTGACCAGCAGGACGTCCACGCCCCGCGTGATCAGGTCCTGGATGTCGTTGTTCTGCTTGGTGACGTCGCCGTTGGCGTCCGCGAACAGCAGCTTGGCCCCCGCCTTGGCCGCCGCCTGCTGCGCCCCGTCCTTCAGCTGGACGTAGAACGGCGACTGCTGGGTGACCTCGCTGAAGCCGATCGTCAGCTGGCCGCCGTCGCCGCCCTTGTGCGCCGAGCCACCGCTCGGCCCGGTCGACACCGAGCATGCCGATGCCACCGTGACCACCGTCGCGAGCGCCCCTGCCAGGAACGTTCTGCGCATCTTGCCCTCCCGGGGTTGTGCTGGGGGTCACACCGTAAGAACCCCGTTCATGCAGGCGCAACATTTGCGTGGCATTTTGCTCATCTGAGCACCATGTCGGACGGCACTCGGCGCTGGCCCGCTTGACCTGCAAAGATGAGCCCGCCCCCTCCCCGCACCGTCGCGAGGCCGGCCGCCCCCGCGAGCACGCCATCGGGGACCGGCGCCGCGATCTCGCTCGGTCCCTCGCCGATCGACGCGCACGCCAGGCGAGCGCCGTTGCGCTGAATGTCAACGATTCGTGCGCCGGCCATCAATGACACCGGGGCCGCGAAGGAGAATCATGATGAGTCCGGCCGTCCCTTGATCGACTCGACGACCTGACGCAGCGGGAGGAACACGAAGAAGCCTGGTGGGTTCCGGTCGGGCGACCGGAACGACTCTCATCGTCACCGCTCGCCGAGCACGGTGATCGCACGTGATCGGCCGACGGGGAAAGCGGCTCGATGGAGTCGAAAAGTGCTACGGCCTGATCGGGGGAAAGGCAGCCGGAATCCGGCGCCGGAACGGCGCCCTCGGGGAAACCGTTCCGGCCGCACCACCTGTTCGACCTGGCCCTTCGGGGGCGCCGGCCGGTGCGGGGCTCATCGGCCGGCCGGGCCAGGCCGCGGCCGACGATCGTCAGATGCCCCGGCACCTCACGGTCTCGTCATGGCCGCAGATCATCTCGGCATGTCCGGGGGCGCTCGTCGCCGTACACCATCCGGCGCAGCGCGTCGGCCTCACGGCGACGTCGACCGGCGTGGCCGTCGCGATCCACCACGACGCTGAGCGCGGTGACCATCGCGGCCAGCATCAGGCTGAACACCGCACCGATCACCAGCGACTCACCGCGCCACGCCTGGCCTGCGACGAAGGCGCCGGCCATCATCACCGCCCAAGCGACGACCACTTTGGCGATCCATCGAGGGGCAGGGCGCATGGCTCCGGCCTCCGGTGTGGACGGCCGCAACGCAATGCGTCCTCTGTGCGGATTTCGCGTCGCCGATCAGCCGGCCGCGGCGGGCAGCGAGCCGAGCCTGCCCTCCCAGCCGGCGCGGTGGCCGTCCAGGTGGACGGCCGGCAGGCCGCGGTGGGTGAGCACGACCCTCGTCCCGTCGGCGTCGGGGGTCAGCACGACCTCGACGGTCGACTCCCCGGGCGGCAGCGCGTCGTCGCCGGGGACCCCCCAGGTGAACACGGCGCGATGGGGCGGGTCGACGGTGACATAGACGCCGCGGACGAGGGTCTCGCCCATGTCGAGCGCGAACGCGCCGCCCGGCCGCGGGTCGAGGTCGGCCCGGTCGCCGAGCCACGTGACGATGAGCGCGGGATCGGTGAAGTAGGGGAACACGACCTCGGGCGGCGCCTTGATGTGCTCGGTGGCGAGGACGGCTCCGTCGCGGATCTCGGCGGTCACTGCGGCCCCTTCGGTGGACGCGGGTGGGCTGTCTCCACTGCCCTTTTCAGGCGGCCGAGGGCGTCCGGCCAGAACTCCGAGAGCAGCTCGCGCACCGGCTCCAGGGCTTCGTGGCGCAGCGCGTAGAGGCGGCGGGTCCCCTCACGGCGCTCGGTGAGCAGGCCCGCCTGCTTCAGCACGCCGATGTGCTGGCTGACCGCCTGCTGGGTGAGGGGGAAGGACGCCGCGATCTGGCCCGCGGCCAGCTCGGTGTGCTGGACCAGGCGCAGGATCTGCCGGCGGTGGGGGTCGGCGAGCGCCCGCAGCACCGCGTCGGGCGCCGCGGGCACCGCCTGCTTCCGCTCGGTCATCGGGCCAGGATCTCACGTCCCGAACGGGGTGCCGGTGCCGGTTTCGGCGAGGGTCTCGATGCTCGCCATGAAATGCCTCCAGGCGTCGACGCAGGCGTCCCAGCAGTCGAGCCGCGGGGTCAGGCCGGCGTGCCGGAAGCGCAGCTCGGTGCCGCCGTCGGCGGGGGCGATGTCGAACTCCATCCTCGTGCCGAGCCACTCCCTGGTGTGGCCGGTGGGCACGGCCCCGTCCGGCGCGATCGACTCCCAGACCACACGGTCGGGTCCGGACTCCAGGACGCGCATCGCGTTGGCGCCGTGCTCGCCGAACCCGGTGACGAGGGTGCCGCCGACCGCCCCGTCGCCTTCGGTCGGCCCCCACCAGCGGCTGACGCCGGCGGCGGAGGTGAACAGCGCCGCCACGGCGGCGGGCGTGGCGGGCAGGTTCAGGACCGCGGTGAAGTCCGCGTCCCGCGTGCTGGTGGTGCCGGTCATCTCGATCCCCTTCCGTCTTGTACAAGCAACCTCTTGTACAAGTAGTTGCTTGTGAATCTAGGCGGAGGCCCGGCTGCTTGTCAACGGGTGGGCGCACCCCCGGCCCGTCGCCGGCGCGGGCGTTTGGGCAGCGCCGCGATAGGTACTTATCAACGCGCCCGATCAACAGGTACGGGCACAGGCGAGGAACCAGGGGCGGCATGCCGCGGCGCTGCGGCCCGGGGACGAACAGGGGGCTCTCATGGCAGGCAGACGTTCCGCGACCATGGAGGTGCCCGCGAAGGCGGTCCCCTCGATGCCCGGACCGCCGCGCGGCAGCCAGGTCATCGACGTCGGGAAGCTGGCGAAGGCGCTGGCCAAGGCGGTCGAGGGCGAGGTCCGCTTCGACGACGGCGCCCGAGCGCTCTACGCCAACGACGCGTCGAACTACCGGCAGGTGCCGATCGGCGTCGTCGTCCCGAAGACGCTGGACGACGTCGTGGCCGTGCATCGGATCTGCAAGGAGTACGGCGCGCCCGTGCTGAACCGGGGCGGCGGGACGAGCCTGTCGGGCGAGACCGTCAACTACGCGGTCGTCATCGACCACTCCAAGTACCTGACCCGCATCGGCGAACTGGACGCCGAGAACCGCCGCGTCACCTGCGAGCCCGGTGTCATCAACGAGGAGCTGAACCGGCACACCGGCGGGAAGGCCGGGCTGGTGTTCGGGCCGGACCCGTCGTCGCACTCGCGGTGCGTGATCGGCGGCAACATCGGCAACAACTCCTGCGGCATCCACTCGGTCCAGTCGCAGCTGTACGGGCCGGGGCCGCGCACGTCCGACAACGTCCACGCGCTGGAGATCGTCACCTACGGCGGCGACCGGTTCTGGGTCGGCGTGAATGAGGAGGACCGGCTGGACGAGATCATCGCGGCGGGCGGCCGGAAGGGCGAGATCTACGCGGCGCTCCGCGACCTGCGCGACCGGTACGCCGACGCGATCCGCGCGGGCTTCCCGTCGGTGGAGGACATGCCGCGCCGCGTGTCGGGGTACAACCTGGACGAGCTGCTGCCGGAGCGGGGCTTCAATGTCGCGCGCGCCCTGGTCGGCACCGAGAGCACCTGCGCGACCGCTCTGCAGGCGGTGCTGCTCCTCACCCCGGCGCTGCTGCAGCGCACCCTCGTGGTCGTCGAGTACGCGGACCTGGCGGACGCCGCCGAGCACACCGGCGAGATGATCGAGCGGTTCCGCCCGATCGGGCTGGAGGCCCTCGACCACAAGCTGATCCACGACCAGCGGATGGAGGGCAAGAACCTCTCCGACATCCAGGAGCTGCCGCGCGCGGGCGGCGGAGCGTGGCTGCTCGTCCAGTTCGGCGCCAACACCGAGGAGGAGTCGGTCGGCCGGGCGGAGCGGTTCGTCGAATGGCTCGTCGGCGAGAAGGGCTATGACCGCGACCGCGTCCTCCTGGAGAAGAGCAAGCAGGAGGGCGGCGCCAGCCAGGAGCTCTGGACGATACGGGAGGCCGGCCTCGGCTCCACCGCGTTCCCGCCCGGCAAGGACCACTGGCCCGGCTGGGAGGACTCGGCCGTCCCGCCGCCCAAGACCGGCGAGTACGTGCGGGCGCTCCGCCAGGTCATGGACAGGCACGGCATCGACGGCGCCATGTACGGGCACTTCGCGCAGGGCTGCATCCACTCCCGGATGAGCTTCGACCTGCGCTCCGCCGAGGGTCTCGCCCGCTACCGCGCGTTCATGGAGGAGGCGGCGGACCTCGTCACCTCGTTCGGCGGGTCGGTGTCCGGCGAGCACGGCGACGGGCAGCAGCGCGGCGAGCTGCTGGAGAAGCAGTACGGTCCGGAGCTCATCCAGGCGATGCGCGAGTTCAAGCTCATCTGGGACCCGGACGGGAAGATGAACCCCGGCAAGGTCATCGACCCCTACCGGCTGGACGAGAACCTCCGGCTCGGCACCGGCTACAACCCGCCGCGTCCCGAGGTGAAGTTCGCCTACACCGAGGACGGCGGCGACTTCGCGCACGCGACGCTGCGCTGCGTCGGGATCGGCGAGTGCCGCGTCCCGCAGGCGACGAACACGATGTGCCCGAGCTACCAGGTGACCCGCGAGGAGAAGCACAGCACCCGCGGCCGGGCCCGGCTGCTGTTCGAGATGCTGCAGGGCGAGGCGATCACCGACGGCTGGCAGTCCAAGGAGGTCGCGGAGGTCCTCGACCTGTGCCTGGCCTGCAAGGGCTGCACCAACGACTGCCCGGTCAGCGTGGACGTCCCGACCTACAAGTCGGAGTTCCTGTACCACCACTACAAGTCGGCGCGGCGGTGGCGTCCCCGGTACGCCTACGCGTTCGGCTTCATCGACCAGGCCGCGCGGATCGCGTCCCGGATGCCGGAGATCGCGAACCTCGCGACGCACACGCCGGGCCTGGCGCGGCTGGCGAAGCTCGTCGCGGGCATCGACCGGCGCCGCCCGCTGCCCCGGTTCGCGCCGATGACGCTGCAACGGTGGTTCGCCGAGCGCGGCGGCACCGCGAACCCGCACGGGCGGCCCGTCGTGCTGTTCCCCGACACCTTCAACAACCACTTCCACACCGACGTCGGCGTGGCGTGCGTCGAGGCGATCGAGGCCGCCGGCTGGCAGGTGACCATGCCGGAGGGCCACGTGTGCTGCGGCCGCCCGCTCTACGACTACGGCTTCCTGGACATGGCCGAGCGCTACCTGCACAACGTGCTGGACGTGCTGCGCCCGCACGTCCGCGCCGGCACTCCGGTGGTCGGGATGGAGCCGAGCTGCCTGGCCGTCTTCAAGGACGAGCTGACCAAGCTGCTCCCCCACGACGACGACGCCGAGCGGCTCGCCCGCAACGTCCACCACTTCGCCGAGTTCTTCCACCGGTACGACATCGCCCCGCCGAAGCTGACCGGCGGCGGCAAGGCGCTGCTGTGGGGGCACTGCCACCACCGCGCGACCGGCGGCGTCGACACCGAGAAGAAGGTCCTCGAACGGATGGGCCTGGACACCGAGAGCCTCAAGGGCGGCTGCTGCGGCCTCGCCGGATCCTGGGGATTCGAGAACGGCAAGTACGGCATCTCGATGGACTGCGGCGAGCAGGCGCTGCTGCCCGCCGTCCGCGACGCCGACGACACCACCGCGATCGTCGCGAACGGCTTCTCCTGCAAGACCCAGATCCAGGACGCCGGGACGGGCCGCCGCGCCCTGCACATCGCCCAGCTCATGCGCCTGGCCCGCGAACAGGACGGACGTCCCGTCACCGGCAGGCCGGAAAAGGCCGGACAGGGCCGGAGACCGGCACCGCCGCTCGGCATGCGCGCCGCCCGCATCACCGCCGCGCTCGGCGCCGGGGCGCTGGGCGCGGCCGGTACATACGCGGCGTACCGGGCACTGCGCCCGAGCCCGATGACGCCGACGAGGCGGGCCCGCAGCACGATCGCCCAGTTGCTCCCCTCCTCCACCAGGTGGCCCGGCATGAGCTGAACCACCACCCGGCGGTGCCGGCAGGTCGATCAGAGCACCCCAGACGTGTCTGGCGACACGAGGGACGACGCGGTGACGGGCTTAGACCGGGGAACGGTCTCGCTCAGGCCGGGAGCGCCTCGCAGATCCGCAGGACGCGGTCCAGGCCGGTGCGCCTCAGCACTGTGGCGACCCTTCTGTGAGGCCGAAGCAACGCCAACTCGCCACCCGCCCCGCGCAGCCGTTTCCACAGCCGGATGAACGCGTTGATCGCTGATGAGTCGCAGAAGCTCACCCGCGACAGGTCCAGCGCCAGACGCGGCGCTCCCGCCATCGCGATCGCCGTCTCCGCCTGCTCCACCACCGCAGGCACCGTGGCGATGTCCAGCTCTCCATGCAGCTCGATCACCAGCCACGAATCCGCGGCCGCGACGTCCACCAGCAACCTCGGACCGAGCGGCCGCACGCTCGGTGTCGCGGTCATGCCGCCACCTCCCGCCTCGCTTCACCACTTCCGGGAAGGCTAGACGTACCAACAAACGGCGCATCCATTCATGCACGGGCAAAGAATCCGCGAGCGGCGGCACATCGAGACCATTGCCCTGCGCGCCACTCATCCGCGCCGTCCGGCGTGCTCCGCCGCATCGACGCACCGCCCGTCTCACGACCAGCGGGCGACTCCGCCGTGATGGGAGCACGCACCCCGCCGATGCGCCGAATAGGACGGCGTGCCGTCCCGGCACACAGCCGAGGCTCCGGCCGGATTCGCCGGTCGAGCGGGGGCGGCGGGGGCGGCCTTCCTCGCGGTTCTCCTGGTCGGCGTTCGCGAACTGCCTTGGCGACATGGCCAGGCCGCGGCCGCCCGATCTCCCCGAGGAAGGGAGTCTCGGGCGGCCGACGACTTCGTGCTCGGGCAGATCTCGGCCCGCTATCGGACGTTGTAGCCCTGGGAGTTCCAGAACCGGCCCGGGTTCGGGTTGTCCAGGTGCGGGTCGCCGACGCTCTTGGCCGCGTGCGTCCGGCTGCCGAGACGCATCTCGACGTGGGTGTGCGCGGTCGAGCGGCTCGACACCCCGTTCCACGACTCGTCGGCGATGACCTGCCCGCGGTTGACCGTCTGGCCCACGCGCAGGGAGGGCCGCGGCGCGGAGTGCAGGTAGATCACCGTCTTCCTCAGCGAGGCGTTGTAGATGGAGATCGTGGACAGCCCCGACCTGCCGGTGTGACCGCGCGCGACGTAGATGACCCTTCCGCCGACCAGGGCGTGCACGTCCGACCCGACGCCGCGGGCGATGTCGATGCCCTCGTGCCGGCCGCGGGTGGTGGTGTAGCCGTCGAACCCGCAGGTGATCCGGCCTCCTCGGGCCTGGTACAGCGCGTACGACATGTTCGCGCGCACCAGCGAGGACGGCGCCCCGGGGGCGGCGGGCGCGGTGCGCGCCAGGGCGGCCGGCGCCGGGCCGCCCAGGGCCATGGCCAACGGGACCGCCGCCAGGGAGACGATTCCCGCGCCTGCGCGCTTCCTAGTATTTCTGCCCATGATTTCCCCTTCTGTCCGAACCAGGTCCCTCATCGGGACCCGAATTCGACGGTGCATGCCTGCAACTCACACAGGTATCAGGGAAATCACCGGACGTGCAGCGATAACTGCAATACCAGGGAGACATTCCAGGCAATACATGCACCCGGAGCAGTGCGCTACAGAACCGCTGCGACCAGCGGATCAACCAAGGAGGTGATCAGTTCTGCTATTTCGCGATGATGCCACTGAAATGGTGATTGCGCGCCAGGCGAAGGCCCTCGCCGTCACTGCGCGGGCCGTTCAGGGGATCGACGCCCGTCAACTCTTCGCGGTGCGGCCGAGACGGACGGCCGAGAGCAGGAAGAAGAGGCCGCCGGGGACGGCGTAGCCGGCCGCGTTGGCCAGCGTCGGGTCTTCGGCGGAGGCACCGACGATGAACGAAGCGCCGGCGACCACGGAGATGGCACCGCTGATGATCATCGGCCACTGGCCGCCCATCGCGCGGCGAGTGACGCCCACGATCAGCTGGACGAGCCCGGCCGCGACGGCCCAGGCGCCCCAGACCCGCAGGACCGCCGGAATGCCGGAAGCGCAGGCGATGGCAACGCCGCCGGCGGCGAGCAGGCTGATCGCGATGTTCACGTACAGCAGCACGGGCGAACCGGTACTGCGCGACGCGCGGGCGTCGATGACGGCGGCGGCCACGTCGAACAGCGGGTAGAGCACCAGCAGAGTGACCGCGAGAGGGCCCAGGTCGGAGGCGGTCGTGAACATCACGAGGGCCCAGACGACGGCGAATCCGAAGCGGGCGAAGTACAGCCGCCGCAGGGTGTCGGCGGTCCCGGCGATGCTCTTCGAGGCGATGGCGGTCACAGTGGTCCTTTCCAGGACGGCGAACCGTCCAGGGGAGGTAGAACGAACGTTCTGTCTTCGCTCACCATCGCAACCTGGACGCACCCTGTCAAGACCGAACGTTCTACTCGCTACGATGGCCCCATGGGGCGAGAATCCGGAGGCCGGCCCTCCGAGGCGCGCGACCGCCTGCTCGGCACGGCGACGAGGATCTTCTACGCGGAGGGGATCCACTCGGTCGGGATCGACCGGATCGTCGCGGAGGCGCGGGTGACGCGGGCCACTCTCTACCGGCACTTCCCCGGCAAGGAAGACCTCATCCTCGCCTATCTGGACGAGGTGGACCGGGCCATGCGCGCCCAGGTGGACGATGCCGTCGCCCACGGGCTACCGGCGGCCGACACCATCCGGGCCATCGGCGAGTCCATCGCGCAGGGCATCCGGTCCCCCGATTTCCGGGGATGCGCCTTCCTGAACGCCGCCGCCGAATACCCCGACCCCGATCACCCCGTGCACAAAGCCGTGATCGCCCACCGGCAATGGTTCCTGGACACCGTGACCGAGTTGCTGGCGCGCATCCGGAAGACACCTGCCGAACTCGCTGCACGGCATTTCGTGATGCTGCGTGACGGCGCCATGGCTTCCGGTTGCCTCTTCGACCCGGAACTGGTCTGCGAAACCTTCCTGCGCGGGGTCGACGGCCTGTTGGAGGCCCATGCCGAAGCAGGCAGGCGGGGTCCGGCGCCGGCCTGAACATCCGAGGCGCCGAGGACGTTTCTCGGTCTGCGCAACGGTCGGGATGACCTGCCGGGACATCGGCACCGAATGGAAATTCCCCGCCATTGCGGCTCTCTTCAAGCGGCCGGATCGAAACGGTGAGCGCCCGCCGCGGGAGCCGCGACGGGCGCATCCGTCCCGCCGGCCTCGTCAGCCGGCGGCCCTACGCCGTTCCGGTCACTGGATTCCGGCGTCCTTGCACTTCGCCGCGTAGGCGCCCTTGCACAGATCCGCGGCCTTGACGAACCCGTCGGCCACGACCTGCTTGACGTTGTCCTTGAAGATCCCGATCGGGGTGAGCAGCACCGAGGGCACGTCCCGCTTTCCCTGCGGGTCGTTCACGGTGGCGCTGGTCTCGCCCTTCTGGCCCTTCAGCAGGGAGATGGCGAGCTTGGAGGCGGCGTCGGCCTCCTGCTTGACGGGCTTGTAGACGGTCATGCACTGGGTGCCGTCCAGGATGTTCTGCAGTCCCTGGAGGGTGGCGTCCTGCCCGGTGACCGCGACCTTGCCGCCCTCCTGGTTCTTCTTGGCCACCGCGATCGCGGCGTTGCCGAGGTTGTCGTTGGCGGCCAGCACCCCGTCGATCTTGCCGTGCTGCTCGGTCCAGATCTGCTCGAAGATGGTCGCCGCCTTCTCCGGCTTCCAATCGGGGACCGCCTGTTCGGCCACCTTCTTGTAGCTGGAGACCTTGTCCAGGATGTTGTGCGCGCCCTGGGCGAAGAGGGTGGCGTTGTTGTCGGTCGGCGAGCCATTGAGGTAGGCGATGTTGGCCGGCTTGTCGCCCAAGCACTTCTGCAGGCCCTTGCCCAGTTCCTCGCCGACACGGACGTTGTCGAAGGAGACGTAGTAGTCCGACACCCCGCCCAGCGTCAGCCGGTCGTAGTCGATCGTCTTGACGCCCTGCGACCGGGCCTTGCGCTGCACGGCCGCCGCGGAGTTCGAGTCGAGTCCCGTCACCAGCAGCACGCTTACCCCGCTCGTGAGCATCTGGTCGGCGATCGTCTGGAACCGCTGGGTCGAGCCCTCGGCGTTCTGGATGTCGTACTGGACGCCCGCCGTCTTGAACGCCTGCTCGAGGTACGGCCGGTCGAAGCTCTCCCACCGGGTGGACGAGGTCGTGTCGGGCAGGATCACGCCGACCTTGCCCTTCACCGCCCCCGACCCGGAACCGCCCTTGGAATCGTCGTCCGAATTCCCGCACGCGGAAAGGGTCAGCGCCGACGCCGCCGCCAATGCGGTCAGGCCGGCCATCCCTCTGCGGAGGAGTGTCCGCCTCACGAGCAGCGTCGATGTGTTCTCGCGCACGTCAACTCCAGGGGGTGGAGCCAGGCCTCCGTCAGGCCGTCGGCTTTGCTGAACTGTAGGAACGCAGGTTAATCAGCGTCAAGAACGAATAAGGCCGGAAACGGCCATAGTTTGTACAGAGTCCGGATAAACCTCTAGGGTCGGCACCGTGGACGACGCTCCCGGCTCCCTCACCTCGCTGCGCTCGCGCAACCGGCTGCTGGTCATCGATGCCGTCCGGCGGCACGGCCGGATCAGCAGGGTCGACATCGCCCGGGCGACCGGCCTGTCCCGGACCACCGTCTCCGGCCTCGTCACCGCGCTCCTCGCCGAGGGCGTCCTGACCGAGTCGGCCGACGGAGCGGTCCCCTCGACGGCCCGGGGAGGTCGTCCCGCGACCCCGCTCACGCTCAATCCCGAGGGCGGCGGGCTGCTCGGCGTGCACCTGCGCCACACCGACGTCCGCGTGCTGCTGGCCGACCTGTCCGGCGGCGTCCTGGGCGAGCACCACCGCGAGATCGACGTCGACCACCGTCCGGACGAGGCCCTCGAGTTCATCGCGGACACCGCCCTCGACCTGGTCGCGACCGTGGGACGGGACGCCGGGCGCATCTTCGGCATGGGCGTCGCGGTGTCGGCGCCCGTCCAGTCGCGCTCCCACACACTGAGCCTGCCGTCCATGCTGTCCGGCTGGACCGACGCCGACATCGCGGCGCATCTGAACAGGCGCATCGGCCTGCCGGTGCACGTGGGGAACGACGCCAACCTGGGCGCCCTCGCCGAATGGACCTTCGGCGCCGGACGCGGCGTGGACGACCTGATCTACATCATGCTGTCGGACGGCGTGGGCGCCGGGCTGATCCTGGACGGCCGCTCGTACCAGGGCGCCACCGGGACGGCGGGCGAGCTCGGCCACATCGCCGTGGTCGACGGCGGCTACGTCTGCCGCTGCGGGAACCGGGGCTGCCTGGAGACCGCCGTGGGGGCGCAGGCGCTCACCGCCGCCTTCTCCCGCACGCGAGGTCCGGACACCACGATCACCGACGTGGTGGCCCTGCTCGCCGCCGACGATCCGGGAGCCCGGCGGGTGGTCACCGACGCCGGCCGCATGGTCGGCCGGGCGCTCGCGGGCATCTGCGCGATGCTCGAACCACGGATGGTCGTCGTCGGCGGGCAGGTCGCCGCGCTCGGCCGTCCCCTGCTCGACGGGATCCGCGAAGTCCTGGGCGACCGCCTCCCCCCGGCGATCAACCAGGGCATCACCGTCACCGGGAGCGTTCTCGGCGACCGCGCCGAGGTGTTCGGGGCGATCGTCCTCGCGACCCGTCAGACGTCCGCCCGCCTGCTGGCGCCGCACTTCGACCGCACACCCCCGGATGCCGGGAGCGGGCGCGGGTGAGGACGTAGGCCGCCTTCCGCGGTCGGGCATGGCAGCGGCCAGGCCGGCGAGGATCGAGGGGGGACTCGCGGGCCTGGCCGCTGCGCTGACGCTGAGCGAGACTCTCTTCCTCCTGCCGTTTCCTCCCTTCCGTCGCCGTGCGTTGCTGCGGGTCCGCCGTCGAGTGCGTCATGGCCGGGCCGTCGCGGGAGCCGGCCTCCAGGTTGCGGCGGAACCACCGATGCGAAGCGGGCTTGTGCGCGGCGGAGGTGAGCGCTGCCGCCGGATCCCTCTGCCGGCGGCGGTCGGGCCCCTGTCCGAGAGACGCTCAGGGACCATCGGCACGAGATATCGCCACGGCCGCCCGGTCGGCGGAGTGTCCGGAGGAGCGGGCGGCCCGGGCCGGGCGGGCGGCGTGCCGTAGTTCGCCGCGACCAAGGCGTCGAACTCGTCCCGCAGCCACTGCTCGTCGGCGTAGACCAGCTCCGCGAACTCGCGGACGTCCCGCCGCGGCGCCCACGTCCGGGCCATGCCCCGCATCTCGATCGCCTCCCGGAGCCTCTACCAGCGTCACCAGGCCAACGACCGATTCAACATCTCCATACCTAGAGTTACAGGAACATGTCAAGCAGCGTCCGGACACGCCCCCGGAGACCTTTCGAGCGGCGGTGACCGGCCGCGCCGGTCCGGCCGGCGAAGCGCTTTGCAGCTCGGCGCTCGCACCAGCAACTCATCTGGTTGACCTGGCCGAACAGGCGCTCTGCGGCTAGAACCTGACCTGGAGGACGGGTGGGCGCTCACACCGGTGTTTGACGACCGCGGCGGCGCGGTACTTACAATTTCAGTTGCAGGGTTCTTCCTGTGAGGCAGTGGTAGTCCCGGGGTGTGGAGGTCCCGGGGATCTTCGGAGGTGAGCAAGGATGCTGCTGACGTCGATCGATCCGTTCGTGCAGGAGTTCGAGCGTCAGTTCGACCGTGCGGTCCGGCAGGCGGGGCTGGGCGGTCGCGGGGACGGTGCGGGCATGCCGATGGACGGGATCCGCCGCGCCGACGATGTGGTGCTGCGGTTCGACCTGCCCGGTATCGACCCGGGCTCGATCGAGGTCACCGTGGACCGCGGCGTGCTGACCGTCACCGCGCGCCGCGAGGAGGAGTTCGGCGACAACGAGCGGGTGTTCGTCCGCGAGCGCACGATGGGCGCCTTCACCCGCCGCGTCTACCTGTCGGAGCACCTGGACGCCGACGCCATCGAAGCCGCCTACAACAACGGCGTCCTGGCCGTCCGCATCCCCGTCCTGGAACAGGCCAGGCCCCGCAAGGTCGCCGTCCAGCACACCGGCGACCAGAACGGACTTTCGGCCGGACATCCCGAAGCTTCGTCGTGCGAACAAAACACGTGGTCCAGGAAACCGCACGGTTGAAGTTCCTTCTGACGGGCATATCCACAACCCCTTTAGCCGCCCCGAACCCCCGAACGCCCCTTGGCCATCACCTCCTCCGATGGCCCGCGCATGTACAGGAGATGACAGGTTGTCCCCCCTCGCCGAACAGGTCGGAGACGTTCCCGCTTTCGGATACGGACGCTGGCGGGAGCCATTGCGCACCCGGCGCGACCGCGACGCCGAGACCATTCGGACGATCCTCCGCAAGGCCGGACGCCCCGAGTTCTGCCACCCCGGCGACGGGTTCTTCGTCGACGGCGGCCGCGACGGCGAGCCCTTCCTGGTCGCCTGCGCCTCCCGCGCCCGCCGCCGCACCCTCAGCCCCTTCGCCGAGCTCGCCGCCTACACCACCGCGCTCATCGCCGCGGGAATGCACGTCGAGCCCCAGACCGGCCCCGACGCCAGCCCGCTGGTCCTGCAGGTCCAATTTCCCGAAACCTGATCAGGAGATCGCAGCCGGCCGTTCCCGGGCGAGACGATCCTGAAAACGCACCTGGTGCACATCCCCGCCATTAGGGGCGCGGATTTCCGCACCGGGTGCCGTGTTCAGCGGAAGACGCCGGTGTGGCCGAGGGAGTAGCGGCCCGGCTGGGGATACACGCACAGGCCGTGGGGTCCGTCGCCGACGCGGACGCGGCGGATCAGCCGGCCGGTGGAAGTGGAGATCGCGTAGACCTCGGAGTTGTAGCGGCCCGAGAGCCACAGCACCTTCCCGTCCGCCGAGATCCCGCCCATGTCCGGTGAGCCGCCGCCGGGCAGCCGCCAGCGGCGTACGACCCGGCCGGTCTTGAACGAGATGAGCGAGATGGTGCCCTCGCCGCGGTTGGTGACGTAGAGGGTCGTCGAGTCGCGGCTCACGTACAGGCCGTGGGCGCCCTTGCCGGTCGGGATGAAGCCGGTCTTGCGGAAGGTCGCGGCGTCGATCGTCCAGACGCCGTTCGAGGCCATGTCGGCGATGTAGAAGGTCTTCCCGTCCGGGGACGTCTTCACGTCCTGCGGCATCGCGTGGTCCGCCAGTTTGACGACGCCCGTGACCCGCTGCCGCCGGGTGTCGAGGCGCAGGACGTCGCCGGAGAACTCGCAGGCGGTGAGGAAGAAGTCCCCCGACGCCGAGAAGTCGGCGTGGTTGGGGCCGGTGCACGGCACGTTCACGCGCTTGCGCACCTGCATCGTGTGGGCGTCCCGGAAGTCGATGCGCTGGAGCCGCTCCGCCATGACGATCGCGAAGCGGCCGTCCGGGGTGAAGTACATGTTGTAGGGGTCGTCGACCTGGACGGGCTTGCCCGGCGTCCCGGTGCGCGGGTCGATCGGGACGAGGTCGTTGGAGTCGTTGTCGTTGACCCAGAGCGTCTTCAGGTCCCAGGACGGGACGACGTGCTGCGGCTTGCGGCCGACCTTGAACCGTCCGATCTGCTTGAACGTCTTCTGGTCCAGCACGATCACGTCGTCGCCCTCGGAGTCGGGGACGTACACCCGCGCCGGCAGGCCGCGCACCGCCGGGCTCAGCAGGCCGGGCCGGTCGTGCTCGTACAGGTCCACGGGCGACTTCATCTCGGCGACGGCCTTCTCGGGCGCCTGTTCGCGCGCGCCGCCGGCGGGGCCCTCGGAGGAGCATGCCGCGGCCAGCATCCCTGCGGCGGCCACGATCACCCATCGGCGCTTCATGTCCCCACCAGCTCCGAAACGGTGACGGGACGCAGGCCACGCCCGCGCAGGCCGTCCAGGATGGACGGCAGCGCCTCGACGGTCCCGGCGTGCCCGAGGTGCATGCTCACCACCGAGCCGCCGCGCGCCTCGCCGAGAACTCTGCGGGTGATGGCCGAGGCGCCGGGATCGGTGAAGTCCAGCGAGTCCACGTCCCAGGACAGGCAGCCCCGATATCCCAGCGCCGCCGCCTGGGCACGCACCCGCGGCGACGCGTGCCGCGCCTGCGACGGCCGGAACCAGGCGCCCGGCGTACCGGTCAGTTTCCGCAGCCGCTCGGCGCACTGGGCGATCTCGGCGTACGAGGCCGCCGCGGGCATCGCGTCGATGTCGCGGTGGTTCTGCGTGTGGTTGCCCAGTTCATGGCCGCCGTCAAGGAACGACCGCGCCATGCGCGGCTCCTCGTCCAGCCACCGCCCGACCGCCATGACGGTGATGTGCGCACCCGCCGCGTTCACCTCCCGCAGGAGTCGCTGGGCCAGCGCCGGGTCGCCGGACCCGTGGAACGTCAAGGCCACAGCGCGGGCGGTCCGTGCCCCATGGACGACCTCGTCCGGCCGGGACCGGACGGGCCGCGCCGCGGCGGAGGCACTCGCGGAACCGCCGGTACTGCGTCTCGTGTCCGCGCCGCGCGGGGAGGAACCTGCGCCGCATGCGGCGCAGAGCCCCGCGCCGGCCAGCCCGGCCGCCCCCGCCAACACGGTACGTCTCTGAATTGTCACGATGTGTAGCATAGGTTCGGCTGCACCGCACCAAGGTCAACCGTTTCGGCGAGATCCGGCAAGAGTTGGCGAAATCCCCCACCCCTCGCCGCCTCGACGGCCAACGCCTTCCCAGGTGCGGAGGCCGGTGCGGCGGGGGCAGGGGCCGGCCGGTGGCGCGGTGGTCACCAGTCGATCCCGGCCGCCACCGGCCGGTGGTCGCTGCCGGTCGCGGGCAGGACCCGCGAGTTCTCCGGTTTCATGCCCCTGACCAGGATCTGATCGATCCGCACCATCGGGAACTCCGCCGGCCAGCTGAAGCCGAAGCCGTCCCCGGCCACGTCCTGGACCGAGCGCATCCGCGAGGTGAGGGCGTCGAAGGCGCGGTCGTCGGTGGTGCCGTTCAGGTCGCCGAGCAGCACCACCCGCCGGTTCGGCTCGGCGGCGATGGCCTTGCCCAGCGCCTGCGCGTTCCTGTCCCGCGAGACCGTCCAGAAGCCCGCCCTGGGATTCACGCGTGCGGACCCCAGGTGGGCGACGTAGACCGCCAGCGGCCCGTGGTCCGTCGTCACCGTTGCGCGCAGCGCCCGGTTGTAGGCCAGCTTGACCCGGGCCGGCTTGGTGGCCGCCAGGGGGCCGTAGTCCGTCTCGATCTCGACCGGCCGGATGTCCGACAGCGGCAGCTTGCTCCACAACCCGACCGTGCCCTGCACCGTGTGGTACGGATACGCCTGCGCCAGTTCCTTCTCGTAGATCCCCTTGGCCTGCGCGGTCAGCTCTTCAAGCGCCAGCACCTTCGCGCCGGTGGCGGCCAGGTCGCGGGCGGTGCCGGCGGGATCGGGGTTGTCGGCGCCGACGTTCTGGCTGGCCACGGTGAGGTCGCCGCCCGGATGGGACTTGTCGCCGAGCATGCCGCCGAAGAGGGTGAGCCACGCCGCGACCGGCACCAGCAGCGCGATCGTCGCGGAGGCCGAGCGGCGCCACAGCGCCAGGGCCAGCAGCACCGGGACGAACAGGCCGAGCCACGGCAGGACCGTCTCCACCAGGCTGCCGAGGTTCCCGATCCGGTTGGGGATCTCCGCGTGCAGCAGCATGACCAGGCCGAGCAGCAGCGCCAGTGCCGCGAGGACCGGGCCGCGCCTCCACGGCTCCGGCCGGGAGGCGGCGCGGATCGCCCGGCGGACGCCGTCGCGCCGGGCACCGGAGCCGGTGTCAGGGGCGCCGGCGCCGCCCTGGTCGGTCTCCGCCGCGTCGACCTGCGCCATCGTCCGTCCTCGTTCGCTGTCGGTCACTGCTTCATCCTCGGGTCTTGGGTGGGGTCGGCGTACATGTGGGGGCAGCCACGATCGATCGCGCTGGTGCGCAGTTCGTAGTGCCAGGGTTCGTTGCGGTAGATCTGGCACAGCCCGTATCCGGCACCGTGCCGGGAAAGCCACGCCGTCGCGTCGGAACGGCCGAGGTCGACCGCGTCTCCCGACACGTGGAGGGACGTCGCGGCGGTGGCCACCCAGCGGGAGGCCGCGTCCTCCGACCCGTACCGGGCGATCGCCTGGCGAAGAAGCTGATCTTGGTACCCCGGGGAGCGCCAGCCGCTGTTGACGTAGAACGTGACGCCGTCGTGCGCGGCGTCCGTCGCGGCCCTGCGGAGGGCTTCGAGCAGGGCCGGACGGAGGTTGGCCACGGCCGGAATCCCGTCGTCGAAGACCGTCACGCCGTCGGGGACGAGGCCGTCGGCCTTACCGAGGGCACCATGGTGCGCACTGCGAGGAGCCTTCGAGGCCCGCGCGGAGGACGAGGGCGGTGCCGGTGAGGACGGCCTCGACGAGGGCGAGGAGGACGAGGAGTCCCGCGCCCGGTGGCCGAGGGTCGCGGCGATCGCCGCGATGACGACGATCAGGCCGATGACAAGGAGCCGGCGAATCCGGCGGGTCGCTCCTCGTGCGGATGGCGGGTTCGCGGTCATGCCGCAAGTCAACGCAGGCCGGTGTTGCCGGCGTGTATGCGGTTTTCGATATGCCGACGATACGCGGCGGTTCGTAGCATCGTGAGCATGCGTGTGCTGATCCTCGAGGACGAGCCCTACATGGCAGAAGCCATCCGCGATGGCCTGCGCCTGGAGGCGATCGCGGCGGACATCGCGGGGGACGGCGACACCGCTCTGGGGCTGCTGGGGATCAACGCCTACGACATCGCCGTCCTCGACCGCGACGTCCCCGGACCGTCCGGTGACGAGATCGCCGAACGCATCGTCGCCTCCGGCAGCGGCATGCCGATCATCATGCTCACCGCCGCCGACCGCCTCGACGACAAGGCCTCGGGGTTCGAGCTCGGCGCCGACGACTACCTCACCAAGCCGTTCGAGCTGCAGGAGCTCGTGCTCCGCCTGAGGGCGCTCGACCGCAGACGGGCCTACAGCAGGCCACCGGTGCGGGAGATCGCGGGTCTGCGGCTCGACCCGTTCCGCCGCGAGGTCTACCGGGACGGCCGCTACGTCGCGCTGACCAGGAAGCAGTTCGCCGTGCTCGACGTCCTCGTCGCCGCCGAAGGGGGCGTCGTCAGCGCCGAGGAGCTCCTGGAGCGGGCGTGGGACGAGAACGCCGACCCGTTCACCAACGCGGTGCGGATCACCGTCTCGGCACTGCGCAAACGGCTCGGCGAGCCATGGATCATCGCGACCGTGCCGGGCGTCGGCTACCGCATCGACACGCAAGCGGAGGCCGGAAACGAGGGAGGGGACCATGGATAGAGCACCCGGGCTGAGCGTCCGTCTCAAACTCACCCTCAGCTACGCGGCGTTCCTCATGCTCGCGGGAGCCCTGCTGCTCGCCGCCGTGTGGGTGTTCCTCCTGCGCTACGTCCCCGACCGTGCGCTCCTCGTGGCCTCCGGCACCTCCGACAACGGTGTCTTTCCCATCCGGTCCAACCTCCTGCGCGTCTTCGCTCCGAGGGCGGCGGCGGTCATGGCGTTCCTGCTGGTGTTCGGGCTCGCGGGAGGGTGGCTCCTGGCCGGCCGGATGCTCGCCCCGCTGACCCGCGTCGCGGACGCCGCCCGGCTGGCCTCGACCGGATCGCTCTCGCACCGGATCCGGCTGCCGGGCCGCCAGGACGAGTTCCGCGAGCTCGCCGACGCCTTCGACACGATGCTGGCACGGCTCGAGGCGCACGTGGCCGAACAGCGGAGGTTCGCGGCCAACGCCTCGCACGAACTGCGGACCCCGCTGGCGATCTCGAAGGCACTGCTCGACGTGGCCCGCACCGATCCGGACCGGGACGCCCGCGAGGTCATCGACCGCCTCCACGCCGTGAACGCACGGGCGATCGACCTCACCGAGGCGCTGCTCCTCCTCAGCCGCGCGAACCAGCGGTCCTTCACCCGGGAGGACGTCGACCTGTCCCTCATAGCGGAAGAGGCCACCGAGACGCTCCTCCCCCTCGCCGAGAAGCGCGGCATCGGCATCGAGACCTGCGGCGACGTCGCCCCCACCGTCGGATCGCAGGCGCTCCTGCTCCAGCTGACCATGAACCTCGTGCAGAACGCGATCGTCCACAACCTGCCTGACCAGGGCACCGTGTGGATCACCACCAGCGCCCGCGCCCGGACGGTGGTGCTCACGGTCGAGAACACCGGCGAGAAGCTCGCCCCGCAGCTGGTCTCGACCCTCACCGAGCCCTTCCAGCGCGGCACCGAACGCATGCACACCGACCACGCGGGCGTCGGGCTCGGCCTGGCCATCGTCAAGACGATCACCGAGGCGCACGGCGGGACCCTCACCCTCACGCCGCGCCCCGCCGGCGGGATCCGCGTCACCGTGGAACTGCCCGCGATCACCGCGCACACCATCAGTGGTCTCGATGAGGAGGCACGCCATGGCCGGACCGCTCGACTCCGCGCATGTCGTCACCAAGATCCCCTGCCGGGATCTGGACCGTGCCCGGCGCTTCTACCGTGACCGCCTCGGCCTCGAGGCCGTCGAGGAGCGTGAGGGCGGGCTCCGCTACCTGTGCGGGCGGACGGAGTTCCATCTGTTCCTGTCGTCCGGGAACGCCTCCGGCACCGCGACGCAGATGGGCTTCGAGGTGGACGACCTCGACCGGGTCGTCGCCGAGCTGCGGGCCCGTGGCGTGGAGTTCGAGGAGGTCGATGTTCCCGGCTTCAAGGTCGAGGGCGAGATCGTGACCGTCCCCGGCAACTATCCCAGCAAGGGACGCGGCGAGCGCGGCGCGTTCTTCCGCGACAGCGAGGGCAACCTCCTGGCGCTCGGGCAGGCGACGTCCTGACCGATCAGCCCGCGAGCGCCGGTCCCCGGCGGGCGGTCGGGCGGGCGGGCGGAACCGATCATGCGGGCGGGCCGTCGCAGTGGTTCACGGTTCGTTCGGATGATGAGGGACGAAGTACGGAATGACCCGATTCCCGCAGATGCCCGCACCGGCGGACCTCGCCGCCGCCGGACCCAAGGGCGCCAAGAGGATGCTGACCAAGGCCGCGAGCCCGCTGCCCGCCGCCGAGCTGGCGCCGTTCTTCGAGCAGGCCTGCCGGGAGCTCGCTCGGGCCGGTGAGAGCGAGCTCGCGTTCTGGGCGTTCGGGCAGGCCCGCAAGATCGAGAAGGACCATCCCGCGCTTCTCGACCTCGCCCGGGTGCAGGACGTCTTCCTCGAACTGGTGCCCGCGGGCGGCGTCGGACCCGCCGCGCTGCGCGACCACGCCAGGACGCTCGCCGAGCACTTGCCGGCGGAGGAGGCGCACGCCCGCTTCCGTGAGGTGATCTGCGCGGGATTCGACGCCGGGCTCATCCCGTACGCCCGGATCTTTCCCGACCTGCGCGGACTGGCCCGCGCCGCGAAGATCAAGAAGCGCGACGAGGAGGCGTTCCTGGCCGAGCGGCTGCTGCGCGCCGGGCTCATGCCCATCGCGTCCCACCAGGTCTGGGCGGCCGCCCGCGAGCCGCTCGCCGAGGTGGCCCGACGCGACGACGACCTGATGAAGCTGCTGATCGCCGCCGAGCCCGACCGCGCCCGGCACGAGGAGGACGGCGGCGAGGAGGTCGCCGAGGAGATCCGGCAGATGTGGCTGGAGTCCTTGGCCGCGAGCGGGGCGGGGGCGCACCTGCCGGCGCAGTGGTTCGCCACCGCGGGACGCGGTTGCGCGGCCCCCGTCCTGCTGGAGCTCGTCGACCAGGCGGGCGACCGGCTCTTCCCGAACGCCGAGGTGGTGTACGGCGAGGAGACGGACCCGGCGCTTCCGCCTCCCGACCACCGGCACATCGTCCCGACGGGAGAGATGAACAGCGACTCGCCCCGCTGGTGGGAACGGGGATTCGACGCGGCGCACCAGGCCACGGAGGTGGCGTCCGGGCCGGAAGGACGCGCGCGTTTCGCCGGTCTGCTGGACGCGTTCGTCCGCGATCTGGGGTATTTCGGCAACGTCGACTACGCGGCCACGGTGAGGGCGCTCTGGGACCTGCCGGAGACCCGCGAGGTGCTGAGCGAAGCCGTCGACGGCTGGAAGGCCGACGCGGGCAGCCCGGACCTGCCCTTCCTGCACGGCGCCCTGCACCGGCTGGTGCGGCTCACCGGCCGCGGCGGTCTCCTCGCCCTGGAGCCGGGCGTCGCCGAAGGGCTCGAACCCGCCGACCCCGCGGACGCCCTGCTGGCGGCCCTGCGCGGCGGCATTCCCGCCGAATTGGCCGTGCCCGGCGACGGGACGCCGCACAAGTCTCCGAAGGCGGCGCGGACGATCGTCCAGCACCTCGGATACCTCACCATCGCGGAACGGTCCTGGCACGGCCACGCGTCCGTCACCGGTGACGACGCCCTGTCGCTGGCGCTTCCCCAGCTGCCCGATGGGCTGCTGCCCTGGTACGACGGCAGGAGCGGCCTGCTGTCGCGGATCGAGGGCGGTCTCTGGCAGACGTTCCGGGTCGAGGGGCGGACGGGCCCGACCGTCGCGCTCACCCTGGACCCCTCCGCCGCCACCGCGCGCCCCCAGGCACCGGGAGCCGCCGAGGTGAGGTTCCCAGGCGCCACCGGGCCGAGCGAGGTCCGGTTGAGCCGGGGTGCGATCACCGTCACCGCTCCCGACGGCACCCGGACGGCCCGGCTGCTCTTCTCGCCCGTCATGGGCACGAAGGGCGGGCTCGTGCCGCCGCCCGGCTGGTGGCCGCGGCGCGACCCGGTGGACCCGGACGGGTCGGCGGCGCTGCGCCGTCTCGATCGCGAGGGTGCGGCGCGCCTGCTGGAGGCGACGCTGGCCGGGCCGCCCGCTGCCGCCGACGCGCTGGAGGCCGTGCTGCCCGAGGTGACCGCGCCGGCCCTGCGCGAGGGCGTCCTCGATGCCGCGCGTACCGCCGCCGAGTGCCTCGTCCTGGCCATCGAGCTCCGCGACCGGGTCGGGCGTCCCCAGCCTCCGTCACTGCCCGCCCTCGTCTCACCGGACCCCGGACTCCCCTTCGCGCGCACCACGGTGCGGACGAGGTGGCTCGTGCGCCAACGGCTTGCGGCCCGCGCTCTGGAGTCGGCGGCCGCCGAGCCCGCGGCCGACAAGCCCTACCTCGTCCAGACGGTCTCCCTGCCGGCCGGCGGTCATGTGGTCGAGCCGGACGCCCTGGCGGGTCGCGCGCTCCCGGCCGTCCTGCCGTGGACCTCCGGTTCGCAACGCGAAGGCGTCCTCGACGTCCTCCGCCTCTGGGCCAACGCCCCGATCGGCGACGGCACCGGAGCCTGCCGGGTCCTTCGCCTCACTCCTTCGGACGGCGAGGAGGGGTCCAACGCCGAGCGCCAGATGGTCGACAGGAAACTGGAGAGGACGGCCCCCGGGCAGCTCTGGCGTACCCCGAACGGCGCCCTGCTGATCACGGGCTACCAGCGGCACGACCGGACCGCGACGGCCGTGGAGTACGCGCCCGCCGGCACGTTCGCCCCCATCGAGCCGCCCGGCTGGCAGGCGTCTCGGGCCCCCGTCCCCTGCTGGGGCAACGCCGATCGCGTCGTCCGGCTCCTCCGGCTGCTGACCGAACGCGGCCCCGCGCCGATCGATGCCACCGACACCGTTCGCGACCTGGCCGAACGCGCGGGATTCGGCCTGGCCGACGCCGTCGCGGTCTGCGCGTTCCCCGCCGAGGTCCTGGGCGACGACATCCCCACGACCGGCGCGGCACTCCCCTTCCCCCTGCGGGACGCGCTGCGGGAACGCCTGCTGCCCGACGACCCGGCCGACCTCTGGACCACCGGTCTCACCACGGAGGCGGCGGCCACCTGGTGGCGAACCCACGGCAGGCCCCCGAACGTCGTGTAGCCGATCATCGCGCGGCGGCGCGCCGCGACGGCCCGGCGACCGGCTCGGCCGCGTGCTCGTCGGTCCGGCCGCGTCGATCTCAGGCGTGCTCGCGTTCGGCCCGCTGCCGCACCAGCTCCTCGACCGCCGACGGCAGGGTGTTCTCGAAGTCGATGAGCTTCACCCAGGTCGGCGTGACGACGACCCGGACCATGCCGTCGTAGAGCGAGCGGACCTCGGCCTCCCACTCGACGCGCTGCTCCGGCGTCATCTCGTAGCTGCCGTTCATCTGGAGATACTCCTCCGGGATGCCGTCGACGACGTCCAGCTCGGCGCGCCCCCGGATGAGCAGGATCTTCGGCGGGTGGACCTCGGTGTCGATCGTCAGCGCGACCTCGGGCCGATGGCGCAGGGACCGCAGCTTCGGGGCGTTCTTGGTGGTGCACATGACGATCTCCGAGCCGTTCCAGGTGAACGCGATCGGTACGTTGCGGGGCGTGCCGTCCTTGGCGACATAGGCCAGCCGGGTCAGGTCGCGTGCCAGCAGCTCCTGGCTGAGCGGACGGCTGAGGATCTCGTCGATCTCGTGCTGCTCCATGGTGGTCGCTCCTGTCGTCGGGCCGTCGTCGGGCCGTTCTCGGTCGCTCGTACCCCTGGGACGGAACCGGTCCTCCCTCCTCGACATCCGCGGCGACGAATCCTCGGGACTTTTTCCGGAAGCGGCGGGGACGGGTTGGCACCACGCGCATCCTGCATTTCAGGAGCGTTCACGGTCGTCGTCGACGTGCGGCGCGATCCAGGCGCGCAGGGCGAGGTGGAATTCCAGGCGCTGGGCCGGGTCGTGCAGGTCGTCGCCGAACAGGGCCTCGAGCTGGCGCAGGCGGTAGCGCACGGTCTGGGCGTGCACGTGCATCCGGGCGGCGACCTCGGTCGCGCTGTAGTCGCTCTCGATACAGGCCAGGAACGTCTCGGCCAGCTTCTCGCGCGCCTGGACGCGCGGTGAGCGCAGGAGCGGGCGGAGTTTCCGGTCGACGAGCAGGGACGCCAGTTCCGGCGACCGGTCGAGCATCGCCACGGGGATGTGGTCGGCAGCCGTGATCGGTGACGGCGCCTCGATGACGCCGCCGCGTGCCATGATCAGGTCGTCCCGGCCTCCGAGGGTCGTGCCGGAGGCCGGGACGAGGGGTGCCTCGGCCGCGGGGAGCGGTGCCGGTGATGACAAGCGGTCTCCTCTCCCGGGAACGGGTCGGCGGTCGGCGCGGTCACGGGCGCCTTGCGGCCGCGGACCGGCGAGACGGCCTTGGGGGTGGCAAATGCACAAACTGCCAGGTCCCAGGACCCCTGTCTGTGCGCATCAGCGGCAATTCTGAGGTGGAAGAATTGGGCGATGTCCCGAATCGAGGACCCCAGACGGCGCGGTTGGCCGAGCTCACCCGCGCGGCCGTCGACCGCTGCGCCGCCGAGATCCCGTTCTACCGGGCGCTCCCCGGGACCTGCTCGACGGCGAGGTGCACCGCGCGTTCACCGCGACCACCCGGCTGATCGTCAGGACCCTCCGCGAGGAGCGCACCCCGGACACCGCGGAGCTCACCGAGATCATCGACTGGTCGGCACGGCGCGCCGCGGACGGGCTGCCGCTGGACGCGGCCATCGCCGCCTACCTGGTCGCCTCGATGACCGAGTTCGAGCTGCTGTCCGGCGAGGCCGACGCGCCCGAGATGCGGCGCTATGCCGTCCACACCCTCCGCTACCTCGCGAGCGTCCTGCCCGCCGTCGCCCTGGCCCACCTCCACGAGCACCAGCAGATCGAGGGGCAACGCCGCGACCTGCGCCGCGATCTGATCTCCGCGCTGCTGTCCGGCGAACCCGCCGCCGAGCTGGCCGAGCAGTCGGGCGTGGCGCTCGCGTCCGGCTACCTCGTCGTCCTGCTGCGGCTCGCGCCCGGCGAGGCCGGCGCCCGCAGCACGATCCGCCGCGTCCAGTCGGTGCTGGACGCCCACCAGCAGGCCGACGTGCTGGCCGCCCTCACCGCCGACGGGGGGACGGCGCTGCTCCCCGCCGCGCCGGACGCGTTCGAGCGGCTGCCCGCGCTCCTCGCCCGGATCGGCGAGGCGACCGCCCGTGCCGTCACCGCGGCGGCCGCCGAGGCGGGCACGCTGGACGCCGTGCCCGAGGCGCTCGGCGAGGCGGAGGAGGTCGCCGACCTGGCCCGCCGCCTCCACCTGCCGCCCGGCCTCTACCGGCTGGACGACGTCCTGCTCGAGTACCAGCTCACCAGGCCAGGCCGGGCGCTGAGCCGCCTCGCCGCCAAGCTGGACCCCCTCGCCGCGAACCCCGTCCTGATGGAGACGGCCCGCTCGTTCGTCCGGCACGGCCACAACCGCAGCCGGACCTCGGCCGAACTGCGGATCCACCGCAACACCCTCGACTACCGCCTGGGCAGGATCGCGAAGCTCACCGGTCTCGATCTGTCCGCCCCGCAGGGCGTCCGCCTGCTCGATGCCGCGATGACCGCCCGCGCCCTGGTCTAGCGCCGCGTCCGCTCCGGGACGCGGGAAGGCCCGGACCGATCGCTCGGTCCGGGCCCGCGGGACTCCCCGAAGGTCAGGTGCAGTGCGTCCAGCCGCTGTACCAGAACTGGTTGTTGGTGCCGCCGCCCCACTGGACGCACTTGCCGACGGCGGGCGCGGAGACGGGACCGGCGTAGTAGGCGTAGCTGTCGGTGTCGTCGATCGGGCTGCTTCCCTGGACGTACAGGTAGGCGCCCGTGCGCGTCTTGGTGCCCACGGACGTGGTCTTCACCGTCACCACGCAGTTGCGGCCGGATGAGCCGTTCCACAGCAGGTAGACGGTCGAGCCGGTCAGAGCCTTGTGGTCGATGACCGAGTAGCCGGAACCGCAGACGGCGGCCGGCGAGGTCGCGGCCGAGGCGGGGCCGGCCAGGGCGACGCCGGCGGCGCCGACCGCGGCGGCGGAGGTGATGAGGGCGAGGGCGGCCTTGCGCATCACGCTGGTCTCCTTCCGCTCCGGCGGCGTGCCGGAGCAGTCAAGATCGTCCTTCGTGGACGACGACGCCCGGGCGAACTCCAGATGATCACTGGATGATCTCCCGGGGGTGCGCCGGGGCGCCGGTGGTCGACCGGCTCGTCCTGCCCCGCCGCTCATCGCGCGAGGCGGTACACGCGGATGACATGGTCGCGGGTGCCATAGACCTGCTGCCAGCGGGGGCCCGTCCAGGTCGGATCGCTCAGCATGGGCTGGGCGGCCTTCTGGCAGACCTGGCACAGCCGTCCGCCGTCGGTGTCGTACAGCACGAGGAGGTCCCCCCGCCGCGGCCCTTCGGACCCCGGGCGGACGGCGCGGATCCGGGTCGACCAGGCCCGCCCGCCCCAGGCGCCGTCCTGGTAGACCCGGAGCACCTTGCCGGTGCGGGGGTCCGCCCACACCCGGGCGCCGGGGCTGTCGTGATCACGCATCCAGGACCGCAGCGACTCCATCTGGGTGCCGCCGCCCGCCCGGGTCGAGGGCGCCTGCCACCAGGAGCGGGCGGCGGCGCCGCAGGTGACCAGGGCGACGGTCAGCACCAGCGCGGCCGGCAGGAAGCGCCGCGGCCGGGCGCCTTCCGGGAACCGGCCGGCCAGGGACACCGCCCCGAGCCAGAGCAGCCCGAGCCCGCCCAGCACGAACTCGGGAAAGATGGGGAACCAGTACCGGATCAGCTGCAACCGCAGCTTGGGGGCGCTGGGGTCGAGCACGCCGCCGAGCAGGGTGAGCGGCACCCACAGCAGCGCGCAGCCGGCGATGGGGACCGCCATCCGGCGCGGACGCAGCAGCCCTCCCAGCAGTGTCAGGCCGAGCAGCGCGACGAGAAGCCCGCCGTCCGGATACGTCCGCAAGGTCTTGGGCAGCCGCAGGACGTACAGCATCCGCGGCTTGTCACGGTAGGTCGACGCGATGTCGGGCGCCGAAGCCCTCTTCCCGTGCCCGGTGATCGCCAGCACCCGCGCCAGCGGGTCGCCGTAGAGCCGCCAGCACAGCAGGAGTTCGGCGGCCCCGATCGCCACGATGGGGACCAGCACCCAGACCATTCCGGCCACGCGCGCCCTGCGGTACAGCACCACCAGGACCACCGGCCACATGAAGACCACGAACTCGCGGGCCAGGTAGGACCAGCCGAGCAGCGCCCCCACCGTGAGCAGCAGCGCCCTGCCGGGCGGGTCCGGCCGCTGGGCGGCGGACACCGCCAGAGCCGCCGCACAGGTGAAGAGCCCGGCCGCGAGGACGTCGGGAAGCAGGTCCGTGGAGTCGGCGAAGACCGGGGTCGCCGCGACCACGACCAGGGCGCCGGCGGCCCCCACCGGCCGGGCGAACAGCACCGTGCCCAGCGCGAACGTGCCGAGGAGCAGCGTCAGCGTGGCGAGCACCGGCACGGTCGCGTAGGCGGCCTGCGAGTACCCGAACACGGCGATGGCCAGGCGAGCGGGAATGATCAGGCCGAACCGCGTCACCTGGTGCATCTCCGTGGTGACCTCGACCGGCTCCGGGAACCGCGCCGCGGCTTCCATGTAATTGAGCTGGTCGGACGGCACGGGAGTGCGCAGATGGGTCAGCAGGACCACGAGCCAGGCGAGCACGAGGCCGCCCGGCAGCAGCCATGCCGGACCCGCGCGGCGGCGACCCGCCGAGGCTGATGGCGCCGCGCGCTCGGCGGCGGCGCTGAGACCCGCAGACATGGCGAGAATGTGCCAGCTCCTACCGAGATCCACGCGTCGTCCCGATGGCCGGCGGATGAACTCCCGGAACTCGCCGCCCCCTCACACGGCTTCGGTGCGGCGCGCCGGTGCGGCGCGTGACCCACGCCACATGCGGTTCCTGTCAGGAATCGGGCCGCCGCCCCGCTCAGGTCCCGAGAGCAAGCGAACCGACGGGATCCTCACATGAAGCACCGCATCGTCGTCCTCGGCGCCGGCTATGCCGGGGCCTACGCGGCCGGGACCCTCGCCCGCCGGCTGTCCCCGGCCGACACCGAGATCACCGTGGTCAACGCCGTGCCGGACTTCGTCCAGCGGCTGCGGCTGCATCGGCTGGCGGCGGGACGCCAGATCGAGGCACCGAAGCTCGCCGACGTGTTCGCGGGCACGGGGATACGGCTGCGCGTCGCCCGTGTGACCGCCGTCGACCCCGAGCGCCGGGTCGTCACCGTCGCCGACGCCGGCGGCGGGGGCGAGGTGGGCTACGACACGCTCTTGTACGCGCTCGGCAGCCGCGGCGCCGATCACACCGTCCCGGGCGCGGCCGAGCACGCCTTCGACGTCGCCGCCAGGCCCTCGGCGCTGCGGCTGCGCGAGCGCCTGGACGGCCTCGGCAGGCGGGACGGAGGCGGGCGCGTGCTGGTCGTCGGCGACGGGCCGACCGGCATCGAGACCGCCACCGAGATCGCCGAATCCCGCCCCGCTCTGCCGGTGGCGCTGATCGCCCGTGGCGAGCTGGGCGCCCGGCTCTCCGCCGGAGCCCGCGACCACCTGCGCCGGGCCTGCGACCGGCTGCGCATCACCGTCCTGGAGCACACCGCCGTCGACGCCGTCGAAGCGACGCGGGTCCTGTGCGCCGACGGCACCGCCCTGGCGTCGGACGCGACCGTGTGGACGGCCGGGTTCGCGGTCGGCCCCATCGCCGCCGCCGGCGGGCTGGAGGTCGCCGAGAACGGCCAGATCGTCGTCGATCGCACCATGCGGTCGGTCTCGCATCCGAGCGTCTACGCCGTCGGTGACAGCGCCCACGCCATCGGCGACAACGGCCGGCCGCTTCCGATGTCCTGCGCCTCGGCCGGCCACACCGGCCGGCAGGCCGTCGAGGCGATCGTGGGCCGCCTGACCGGGCGCGAGATCGCGAAGACCAGGCTGGTCCACACCTACAACCACATCAGCCTCGGACGGCGGGACGGGATCCTCCAGCCGGTCGACGACGAAGGGCGGGCGAAACCGAGGTACATCGGCGGCCGGAAGGCCGCGGGGATCAAGGCGGGCATCCTCACGATGTCGCTGTGGGCCACCTCGCACCCGACCTTCGGCGTGCCCAGGCGCAGGCACCGCTCGGCCGCCGCGCCGGGCACGACCGCCGGCGAGGCGGCCGCCCGCGGAGAAGGAGGTCGCGTTGTCGCCTCATAGGGTGGCCGGCGTGGACGGCACGAGCGCGGATCGCTTCGACACCGGCCGGTTCGAGGCCAGCCGGAACCGGCTGGCCGCGCTGGCCTACCGCCTGCTGGGCTCCGCCGCCGACGCCGAGGACGCCGTGCAGGACGCGTTCCTGCACTGGCAGGCGGCGGACCGGCAGCGGATCAGGGTGCCGGAGGCATGGCTGACCAAGGTCGTCACCCACCTCTGCCTCGACCGGCTCCGCTCGGCGCGAGCCCGCCGCGAAGGCAGCGCCGGCGACCGGCTGCCCGAACCGCTCCTCGACGGCGACCCGATGCTCGGCCCGGCCGACACGTTCGAGCAGCGCGAATCGGTCTCCCTGGCCGTGCTGACGCTGATGGAGCGCCTGTCGCCCCCCGAGCGGGCCGTCTACGTCCTGCGCGAGGCGTTCTCCCACGGCCACGCCGAGATCGCGGAGATCCTCGACATCACCGAGTCCGCGAGCCAGCAGCACCTCCACCGGGCCCGGCGGCGCCTCACCGCCGCGCGCCGCGGCTGCGAGGTCGACCCGGCGGACGCCCGCAGGGTCGTCGAGGAGTTCTTCGCCGCCGCCTCCTCGGGCCGCACCGAACGGCTGGTGGCGCTGCTCACCGACGACGCGACCGCGATCTCCGACGGCGCGGGCCTGACCGGGAGGCTTCTGCGGCACGACACCCCGCGACGCATCGCCGCCGTCGCACGGGCCGGCTTCACTCCCACCGACGCGAAGCGGCGGTTCGCCGGCGGCTCGCCCGCCGTCCACTACGCACTGGTCAACGGCGGCCCCGCGCTCCTCTTCGTGGTCGGCGACCAGGTCATCGGCTCCGTGACGTTCGACCTCGCGGGCGGCAGGATCGCGACCGTGCGCGGCATCGCCGCCCCCGACCGCCTCGTCCGCCTCACCGAAGCCTGGCGGCGCGGGCCGGACAGGCCGCTCATCGGCCGGTGGTGACCCGGCGATTCTCGGATGTGCTGGGTTACAGTGCCGATCATGCCTGCTGACTTGCACGAGAGCGCGGTGGTGGCCGACGCGCACAACGACCTGCTGATGGCGGTCGTGGCCCGTCCGCCCGCGCGGTGGGCGTCGTTCTTCAGGGAGCGGTGGCTGCCCCAGCTGCGCGCCGGTGGAGTCGACCTGCAGGTGCTCCCCGTGTTCATCGACAGCCGGTTCAGGCCCGAGGGGGCGCTGCGCGAGACGCTCCGGATGATCGAGTGCGCCCACGTCATCGCCGAGGGGAACCCGGAGGACGTCCGGCTCTGCCTCGACGGGCCGCAGATCGACGCGGCGCTGGCCGAGGGGAGGATCGCGCTGGTCTTGGCGCTGGAGAGCATGCCCGGCCTGGACGCCGACATCGAACTCCTCGCAACCGTGCATCGGCTCGGTGTGCGGGTCGCGTCGATGGCGCACTGGGGGCGCACCCCGCTCGCCGACGGCAGCGGCGAGGACGCCACCGCGAGCCGCCTGACCGCAACCGGCGTCCAGGCCGTCGCCGAGATGGAACGGCTCGGCATCCTGCTGGACATCTCCCACCTGGGCGCCACCGGGGTCGAGCACGTGCTGGAACTGGCGTCCCGGCCGCTGATCGCCACCCATTCCAGCGCCCGCGCCCTGCGCGACCACCACCGCAACCTGACCGACGACCAGATCCGGGGCGTCACGGCGTCCGGCGGCGTGGTCTGCGTGAACTTCCTGCCCGGCTTCCTGGCCGCCGATCCGTCCGGGTACACCATCGCCCGCCTGGCCGACCACATCGAGCACGTCGCGTCGGTCGCGGGCATCGACCACGTCGGCCTCGGCCCCGACTTCGTCCACGAGGTCTACGCCGACCTCACGCCGCCCTGCTGCGAGGACCCCGCGACGAACGCCGGCTTCGACGTCATGGCCACGCTCCCCGGCCTGGCCGGCCCCTCGGGCCTGCCCCTGCTCACCGACGAACTCCTCGCCCGGGGCCTCCCCGAGCCCGACATCCGCAAGATCCTCGGCGGCAACCTCCACCGGCTGCTCACCACCCACCTCGCCTGACCCGCTCACCGGACGTTCCGTCGGTCGGCGTGAGCCGGACACGTGCCGCAGGCCGGTGCCGAGTCCACCTGCTCGAAGGCGACGGCGGCGCAGTCGGCCGTCGCCGCTACTGCGCGGCTTTGTTGCGTCTCCTGTATTCGGTGGGGGTCAGTCCGACGAGGGTCCTGAAGCGCCGGGCGAAGTACGTCGGGTCGTCCCAGCCGACGGCGGCACCGACCCGGGCGGCGGGCAGGACCGAGTTCACCAGCAGCGCCGCCGCCCGCTCGGCTCTCAGCCGGGCCAGGAATCCCATCGGGGTCGAGCCGGTGCACTGCGCGAACAGCCGGCCGAGATAGGCGGGGTCCAGGTTGACGGCCCGCGCGAGGTCGGCCAGCCGCCACGGCTCCGCGGGCGCCGCTTCGAGCCGCGCGATCGTCGCGGCCACCGCGGGATGGACGGCCGGTTCCAGCGTCGCGTGGTCGGGCTCGGCGCCGTCGGCCAGGATCCCCAGCACGGTCATCAGGCGGCCGACCGCCCGGCCGGGCCGGCGGCGGCCCGCCGCCAGGTCCCCTTCGAGCAGGCTGATCTGCGCGATGGCCTCGTCGGCGTCCGAGGGGGCGAGGGACCGGACCGCCACACCGCGAGCGCCGTGGGACACCGGGTCGGTCCACAGCAGACGGCGCAGCATCGGCAGCTGGTACAGCTCGGCCCGCAGCGCGCCGGCGGACAGGCAGCAGTTCGCGACGGTGAGGTCGGCGCAGTCGCCGAAGGCGTGCCACGCGCCCGGCCGCAGCACGATCGCGTCGCCGTGCCGCAGCGGACGCTCACCGTGGCTGGTGACGTGCCGGCCGCCGCCGGGGCCGATGACCGCGATCTCGAGGAAGTCGTGCGTGTGCGGTTCGACGCCGGCGCTCAGGTGGTGGACGCCGCCCCAGACCGGACCGTCGACGAACAGCGCCTGCTCGTGCAGGGTGGCGAGCATGTCGTGATCGTACGACCTATCGCCGGGATCGGCCTAGCCCTCGACCGCGTGCCCCGGCGAGGCTTGGCACATCCCGACGAACGGAGTCCTCATGGTGAACGAGCAGGCGAGCACCGATGTCGGAGCCGACGGCCGAGTCTCGCAAGATCTGGTGGAGGCGTATCGCGAGTACGGTTTCGTCCGAGTCCGAGGCGTCCTCGACCCGCCCCAGATCGAGCGGTTCAGGGCCGGCGCCGAGAACTACCTGGAGGCGCATCGCGCGGAGAGCCTGGAGACACGCGGCACCTTCAGCCAACTGGTCGACGTGTGGAGGCGCGACCGGACGCTGCGGGATCTCACCCTGGACCGGCGTCTCGGCAGGATCGCCGAGCAGCTCGCCGGATTCCCGCTGCGGCTGTGGCACGACCAGATGCTGGTGAAGGAGCCGCACAGCGACACCGCCACGGAATTCCATCAGGACCGCCCGTACTGGCCGCACCGGGGCGACCGCCTGCCGCTCTCCGCCTGGATCGCGCTGGTCGACGTCCCGCCGGAGCGGGGCTGCATGACGTTCCTGCCCGGCACCCAGCATCACGCCGGTCTCCGCCCGCAGGACCTGCACGATGCGGAGGACCTGTTCGCGGCGGAGCCGGCGCTGCGGTGGGCGCCCCGCGTCACCCTCCCCCTGCGGGCCGGCGACTGCACCTTCCACAGCGGTTACACGGGGCACATGGCGCTGCCGAACCGCACGGGGACGGCCCGGCTCGCGCACGTCACCATCTACATGGACGCGGAGACCGCCTTCAGCGGCGGCGCGCACCCCGTGACCGACGGCCTCGGCCTCACGGCGGGGGATCGGCTGAACGGCGAGAGGTTCCCCCGTCCGTGGGCATGAGCAGGCGCACCGGACCGAACAGGCCGGAGACCCGCTGACCGGGGAAGACGAAGTGGGTCGGGCTCACCTCGTCGAGGTAGGGCGCGAGCGTGCCGCAGACCAGGATCTCGATCTCGTTCGGGCCCTCCCGGAGGGCGGCGCCGAGGTCGAAGCGGTACGGGGCGCAGATCCGCACGCCCGCGTGCACGCCGTTGACCGTGACCTCGGCGGTGCCGCGCACCCGTCCGAGGTCGAGCGCCGCCGTCGCCGGGGCCGGGGCGGAGGGCAGGTCGACGCGGCGGCGGTAGCGGACCGCCCCGCTGTAGCCGGCCAGCCCCGCGTCCTCCCAGTCGCCCAGCTCGATCGTTCCGGAGCCCAGGGCGAACCGCACGGGCCCGGCGAGCGCGGCGCCGGCCTGGTGCCCGGGGACGGTCCGGATCCGCAGCTCCGCCGTCCTCCGGCCGGGCGCCCGGAGCGGAGCCCCGCCGGGGCCGGGCCGGGGAGGCAGCCGCATCTCCGGGCCCGGTTCCAGCCGCTCGCCGTCCAGGAGCACCTCCAGCAGTTCACCGCGCACGTCGGCGCCCATCCGGGTGGCGCCCGGCGGCACGGTGACGCGGAGCCGCTCGACGCGCGGACCGACGCCCGGAACGGCGAACCGCGCGGGCAGCACGTCGCCGCTCTCCACCGTGTCATCGAGCCAGGCCGCACCGGGCAGCGGATGGGGGCGCCGCCGCAGGTGCAGCGAGGCCGGGTCGCCGTACTGGCGGCGGTTCGGCAGGACGGGCACCGGCTCCCCGTCGCGCGCGGCCGTCCACCCGGCGCCGGAGACCACCGCGCCGTCCACCATCACGGCCGGAGGCGCCCCGCTCTCCGTGAGGACCAGCGTCACCTCGCCGCCGGTCACCTCGTAGCGGCCGACGCGGGGCACCGCGTGCTCGGCGTACGGGTCGAACCCGCCCTGGCGGCCGACCTCCTCGCCGTCGACGAGGATCCGGCAGGGGGCGGCCGAGGCCACCTGGAGGACCGACGGGCCGGAGGTGGCCGCCGCGTCCCTGCGGGGGGCGGTGAGCGTGATCCGCGCACCCGGCCTCCCTGGCCCGGCCACCGTGATCCACTCCGGTCGCCGATAGCGGCCGGGATCGGTGATCACGGCGAGGTGGGCGCGCAGCCGCACCTCCTCGTCCGGGACGAACCGGACCTCGACCTCGCGCTCGCCACCCGCGACGGGGGCCGTGGCGATCGCCAGGTGCCCTCGGTCGTCGAGCGGGACCTCGGCCCCGTCGACCAGCAGCGTCTTGGCCGCCGGCGCGCCGACCGCCACGAAGCCGCCGTCCGCCGGCACGGTCACCCGCGCACAGAAGAGCACCGCCTCCCCGGCCGGGACCTCACCGAAGTCGAGGAACTCCTCCGGCACGTGCCCCTTCGGCCCGAGGAAGTCGCGGTGCACGGCGTCCTTGCGGATGCCGCGCGAGTCGGAGTACACGGCCGGGCGCCACGAGCCCTCGGACTCCAGTGCCCAGACGCCGTGCGGGCCGAACGTGGCGTGCGCCTCGGCCCAGTCCGTCTCACCCTCCACCTGGTGCAGGAAGCTCCAGCTCTCGATCGGGACGTCCCGGCCGGCGGGGCGGGCGAAGTCGCCCCAGGAGTTGTCGAGGGTGGGCACCGCCTCCATCGTCCAGGAGGTACCGAGGTCCAGGACCGCAGCCGCCTGCCGCTCTTCGGCGGGGGCGGCCCCCTTCCGGTCCGCGCCGTCCGCGGCGTCCTCGCCGCCGGGGAAGACGAGCAGTGCGGCGGGAGCGTCGTCGAACGGCACGACCACCTCCGACCAGGTCGCGTCGACCGCCCGGACCTCCAGCGGGCGCGGCGGCCCCCCGAACGGGCCGGCCAGGAACGCCGGGCCGCGGACACCGCGCACCCGCACCCGCATGTCGCGCAGGTAGCGGTCCGGGTCGAAGTCGTAGGTCACGTCGAGCCAGCCGAGGTCGGCGCCGCGCTCGCCGGGACGCTCGACCGACACGCGGCTGGCCATGGACGGAGCGGCGGTCACGAAGACCACGGTGGCGCCGTCGACCTCGCGGACGAGGGCGGGGACCGGTGCGTCCACGCGGCGGTCGGCCGCAAGGGCCGCCCCGATGCCGTCGGCGTCCGGCACGACCTCCGCCAAGGCGCGGAGCCTCGCCACCGCCGCGTCGGCGTCCGGGTCGCCGACGCCGTGCCGCGGCGGCGGACCCACCGCGACGACGCGCCCGCCGGCCTCGGCGAACGCGGCGAGCCTGCGCGCGGTCTCCCCTTCGAGCACGGTGCACGCGGGCAGGACGACGGTGCCGTACGACTCGTCCGCGACGTCCAGCCGTCCTCCCGTGACGTCGGCCCGCTGCACCGAGTCGTCGTCCACGACGTCGGCGTCGATTCCCAGCCGGTCGAGCACGCCGGGGACCATCCGGAACCACGCCATGTCGCCGACCAGGGCGCGGTAGGCGTCCTGGGCGCGGACGGCGTCCGGGTCGACGCCGTCGAGGCGCGTCCCGGCCTGCGCGGTGGCGGTCGGGAACAGCACCGCGACGTCGCAGACGTGCCTTCCCAGCGACAGCGCGGCGCACAGCCGGGTGACCGCGTCGGCGAACACCCGGTGGTGCCTCCAGTAGGGCTGGCGCCAGTCGGTGGACGGCGGCGCCCATTCCCACCAGCCCGCCTTGGTCGTGTAGTAGACGGCGTGCGGGTTGTAGAGGGTGGCGCCCGACCGCAGCCAGGGAAGCAGCCAGTCGAAGGTCTCCTCCAGCGTCCCGCCCCAGCCGCTGGAGTGGAACGCCTCGATCCAGGTCCGGCCGCGGCCGTACAGGTGCGCCAGCGACGCGTGGATGCGGGCGTCGCCGTGGTGGTCCGAACCGGGGGCGCCGAACCAGCGGTGCGTGCGCGCGTAGTCGGCGTAGATCCTGACGCCGTCCACCGGGAGCCCGGCCCGTGCCGGATCCTGCTGGTCGCACCCGTGCAGCAGGCCGTGCGCCTGGTGCCACTCGGCGAGCGGCCGGAAGAACGCGTCCTCGGCCAGTTCCGCGCGGGTGAGGTGGTAGTCGCGGCAGATCCGGAACGCGTCCCGCCCGCTCGCCCCGCTCCCCGCGCTCGCCCACAGCGCCCCGAGGTGCGGGGTCAGGTCGTAGCCCCGGCGCCGCGCGAACTCGTCGGCGAACGTCCGCGACCAGGTCGGCAGCGAGGGCAGCTCGTCCTGGAACGACCCGACGATCACGTTGCCGAGCCGGTGGCCGAGCCGCCGCGCGAACTCGCCGTGCACGCGGTCGAGCAGCACCTCGCACGCTTCGGCCGACAGGTAGTCGAAGCCCCGCACGCCCGCCGTCCCGGACGGTTCCAGCCATCGGCCCGCGTAGGCGGGGACGTCGCGCACCAGCCGGGCCTGCAGGTCGGCGCCGGAGAAGCCGAGCTGGTCGTAGAACCAGAGCGACACCCCCAGCCCGGCGGCGTCCTCGCACACCGCGTCCAGCAGGTCCCACCAGGCGTCGGAGAAGAACGGCGGGTCGTCGGCGTCCGAGCCGAACATCGGCCCCGAGGGCGCCAGGTTCAGCACCACCAGGTTGTGGACGCCGCCCTCGGCGAACCGTTCGAGCTGGTCGCGGAGGCGCCGCCGGTCCAGCCGCTCGCCGCTCCACCACCAGATGGGCGCCGGCGAGTACGCGGACGGCGGCGCGTCCAGGGCCGCCCGCAGCCGGGGCGGGATCGCGGCCGCGCTCACCCCTTCAGCCCGCTGGCGAAGCCCTTGATCACGTACCGCTGCAGCAGCAGGAAGACCACGATGATCGGCAGCGCGGCGAGCACCAGGCCGGCGAAGACCAGGCCGTAGTCCGACACGTACTGCCCCACGAACGCGAAGATCCGCACCGGGACGGTCTCCCGCGCCGACCCGCCGAGGTAGAGCAGCGGCGTGAAGAAGTCGTTCCAGACGAACACGGCGTTGAGGATCAGCACGGTGCCGGTGATCGGCCGCAGTAGCGGGAACACCACCCGGGTGAACGCCTGGAGATGGCCGGCGCCGTCGATCAGCGCGGCGTTGGCGTAGTCGCCCGGCAGCGCCCGGATGAACCCGGTGTAGAGGAAGATCGTGAACGGCAGCTGGATGCCGGTGTAGAAGATGATCATCCCCTGGTAGGTGCCGAGCAGGCCCGCCGAGTCGGCCAGCTTGAACAGCGGGATCATGCCGAGCTGGAACGGCAGCACGATGCCGAGCAGGAACAGCACGTACAGCACGAACCCCATCCGGGTGGCGCAGCGGGCCAGGAAGTAGGCGGCGAACGACCCGATGGCGATGAGCGCCACCAGGCTGACCACCGTGATCACCGTGCTGTTCAGCAGCGCCGACCCGAGCGAGGCCCGCGACCAGGCGCCGGAGAAGTTCTCGAACGTCGGCGACGTCGGCGGGGACAGCGGCGCCGAGGCGATCTGCTGCTTGTCCTTCAGCGACAGCGTGATGAGCGCGTACACCGGGAACAGGAACGCCAGCGCGACGGCGATCATCAGCACTTCCAGCAGGAAGGTGCGGAATCCGTACCGCAGGCTCATGCCGCCACCTCCCGGCTGCGCAGGTAGTAGATCTGGATCAGCGAGACCGCGGCGACGAACAGCGCCAGGACCAGCGCGATCGCCGTACTGTAGCCGTAGTTGCCGAACACGAACGCCTGCTTGTACAGGACGGTCGAGAGCGTCTCGCTGGAGTGGCCGGGGCCGCCGCTCGTGGCCGCGTAGACCTGGTCGAACAGCTTCAGCCCGCCGATGGTCGACAGCATCACGTTGATCGTGACCGCGGGGGCCAGCAGCGGCCAGGTCACGCTGCGGAACCGCTGGAACCGCCCGGCGCCGTCGATCATCGCGGCCTCGTGCAGTTCCGCGGGCACGCCCTCCAGCCCGGCCAGGAAGATGACCATCGAGTAGCCGGCGAACTGCCAGATGACCATCCCCGCCACCGACCACAGCGCCAGCGACGGGTCGCCCAGCCAGTCCTGGCGCAGCGACCCGAGACCGAGCCCGCCGAGGATCGCGTTGAGCCCCGCGTCCGGCGCCGGGTTGTAGACGTACTTCCACAGGAACGCCACCATCACGGGGCTGACGACGGCGGGCGCGAAGAACACGACCCGCAGCACCGCGCGCGATCTGATGCGGGTGTGCACCCCGAGCGCGAGCAGCAGCCCGATGCCGTTCTGGACGACGACGATCGCGACGGTCAGCAGCAGCGTGTTGACCAGCGATCCGCGGGCGGCGTCGTCCTGCAGCAGCCGCCGGAAGTTGTCGATGCCGTTGAAGGACCGGTCACCGATGCCGTTCCAGTCGGTGAAGGCGTAGACGATCCCGCTGGCGCTCGGATACAGCACGACCAGCACGTACACGAGCAGGGCGGGCGCCGCGAACCACCAGGGCGGCGCCAGGAAGCCGCCTCGCCGCCGGCGGCCGCGGGGCGGCCGCCGGGCACCGCGCGCCTTCGGTGCTCCGGCGGCCGGCGCACCGGCCGCCGGAGCGGCCGGTGCGCGCTGAGGGGACGAGGTCACGGCTGCTTCTTCCGGTAGGTCTCGTCCAGCTTGGCCAGTCCCTTGGCGACCGTCGTCTTGCCGGCGAGCAGCTCCTGCACCATCGCGAAGTGGGCGGGCTGCACCTCGGCGTTGGGCCAGGCCTGGTCCATGAAGGGGACGGCCTTGTTGCCGTCCATGTACGGCAGGAACGGCGTCAGCACCGGGTCGATCTTGGAGCCGGCGTCCCGGACGAGCGGGACGCAGGCGACGGACTCGGCCCAGCGGTTGATGTTCTCCTGGCGGCCGAGGAAGTCGATGAACGCCTTGGCGGCGTCGCGGTTCTTGCTGCGGGCGCTGACGCCGAGCCCCACGACGACCCCGGCGGGGATCCACACCTGGGAGGCGTCGTCGGCGCCCGGCACCGGGAACATCGACAGGTCGTCGGGGCTCGGCGCGGCCTTGCGGAAGTCGGGCAGGACCGCGGAGACCTGGATCGCCATGGCGGCCTTGCCGGTGGCGACCATGGACGTCTGCTGCTCGAACGTGGTGCCGTTGGGGTTGTCGTTGAAGAAGCCCCGCTTCTGCAGCTCCAGGTACATGTCGAGCGCCTGCACCCAGCCGGAGTTCGCGAACGTCGCCGTCCCCGCCTTCATCTGGCTGTCGAACTGCGGGTTCTTGGCGTACACGGTGGACGGCACGAGCGCGTAGGTGATCAGCTGCGTGACCCACTGGGTCTGCGCGCCGAGCGCGATCGGGACCTTGCCCTTCTTCTTGATCTTGTCGCAGACCTGGAGGAACTCGCTCCAGGTCTTCGGCGGGGTGACCCCCGCCTCCTGGAAGACCTTCTTGTTGTAGATCGCGCCGATCACGCTGGATCCGGCCGAGTACAGGAACGTCTTGCCGTCCATCTGGAAGGCGGGCTTCAGCCCCGCCGGGACCCGCTTCGTCCAGGCCTGGTCGCTCAGGTCGGCGAGCAACCCGGCCTTGGCGATCTGCACCATGCTCATCGCGCTGCCGTTGCCCGGGTAGACCACGTGCACGTCGGGGGCGTTGCCCGCGCCCAGCTGGGTGCGCAGCGAGGTCTCCACCTGGTCGGTGGGGGCGAACGAGGTGCTGAACTTCGCCTTGGTGTAGGCCTTGGTGAGCAGGTCGAGCGGCTTCTGCTGGTCGGCCACGCCGACCAGGCGCAGGGTGCCGCCGGACCCGCCGGACGACCCCCCGCAGGCCGTGAGGGCCGCCGGCAGAGCGGCCACCGCGGCCGCTCCGCCCGACAGCCGCAGGAAACCGCGGCGGCTGAGGGCCGCCCTGTCGAACGACGATGTCATCTGTCCTCCTCGCGTTCATGGCGCGGGTCGCCGAGGTGACGGCGGCCGGCCATGCCCGTCCCACGTGGGGACGGTGGTCAATGAAGTTCCGCGGTGAAGCGGTACTCCCCCGAAGCGGTCCGGCAGCGGAGCTCCCCCGGCTCCGTGCCGACGATCCGGACCCCGGCGGCCTCGGCCACCGGTACCCCGCTCTCCGTGACCCCCCCGGGGTCGTCCGCGGGGATGTGGACGGTGGCGGTCGCGCCGGGCGGCACCGTCACCTGAAGGTGGAACATGCCGTCCCGGCGGGTCCAGCGGGTGGCGACGGTCCCGCGCACCGACTCGTGGCTCGCTTCGGCGGAGGCGAGGTCGCCGGGCCTCGGCCGGACCAGCACTTCCCGGTAGCCGACCGATCCGGGCGCCTGGTCGAGGCCGGCGACGCCGCGGTAGAGCCATTCGCCGATCGAGCCGAGCGCGTAGTGGTTGAAGGAGTTCATCGCCGCGGCCTGGAAACCCCGCTCGCCGGTATAGCCGTCCCACCGCTCCCAGATGGTGGTCGCGCCGTGCCGCAGCGGGTGCAGCCATGACGGCGGCTCGGTACGGCGCAGCAGCGCGTGCGCGAGGTCGCTGTGGCCGTGCGCGTCGAGGACGGGGGCGATCAGGCTCACCCCGAGGAACCCGGTGGTGAGGCCCGGGCCCGCCTCCCGGACGAGCTCGACCAGGCGTCGCACCGCACCGGGCACGAGGTCCGGCGGGAGCAGGTCGAACGCCAGGGCCAGCAGGTAGGCGGTCTGGGTGTCGCCCTCGATCCCGCCGTCCGGGGTCACGAACCGCTCGGTGAAGGTCTTGCGGATGTGCCCGGCCAGCGCGCCGTACCGCGCGGCGACCTCCGGCTCGCCGACGACCTCGCCGGCCCGCGACGTCAGCTCGGCGCTGTGCGCGAAGTAGGCGGTGGCGAGCACGTCCCGGGGCGTGGGCGCGGGCGCGAGCCAGTCGGCGAAGTGGGGGCCGACCCGGCGGCTCCACACCAGGTCGGGGTTGTTCCGGTGAACGTGGTCGACCCAGGCGCACATGGCGTCGAGGTTGCGTTCGAGGAAGCGCTCATCCGCGTACACCCGGTAGAGGTGCCAGGGCACGAGGACCCCCGCGTCGCCCCAGCCGGGCGCGCCGTCGTCGGCGACCCCGGCGAGCCTCGGCGCCACGTTGCTGAACGCGCCGTCCGGCGACTGCGCGCCCCGCACCTCCCGCAGCCAGCCGTCGAAGAACGCGGCGACGTCGGCGTTGAGGCACGCGGTGGGCAGGAAGACCTGGGCGTCGGCCAGCCAGCCGAGCCGCTCGTCCCGTTGCGGGCAGTCGGTCGGGACGCTGACGAAGTTGGAGCGCTGCCCCCAGCCGATGGCCTCGTACAGGCGGTTGACGTCCGGGTCGGAGCACGTGAACCCGCCCGCCCAGGGGGTGTCGCTGTGCAGCACCACGCCGGTGATGCCGCCGGCGTCGAGCGTGCTCGGCCCGGTCACCTCGGCGTACCGGAACCCGTGGTAGGTGAAGCGGGGCTCGAAGACGGTCTCGGCGGGCCCGGCCGCGATCAGCACGTCCGTGGCCGCGGCGGTGCGCAGGTTCGCCGTGTAGAGCGCACCGTCGTCGTCCAGCGTCTCGCCGTGCCGGATGACGACCCGGTCGCCCCGGGCCAGGCCACGTACCGTCAACCGGACCCGGCCGGCGAAGTTCTGCCCGAAGTCGACCAGGAAACGCTCCGCGCCGACGCGGGTCACCGACCGGGCCGCGAGCTCCCGGACGGCGCGGACCGGCTGAGCGACCGACGCGGTGAGGCGGCTCCGGTCCGAACCGGTCACCCGCACCGGCCGCCACCGGCCGCTCGCCGGAACGTCCGCGTCTTCCTCCTCACCGGGGCCGCCGGGGAGATCCCACCCCGGCGTCTCGCGGCGGAGGTCATGGCACTCCCCCATCAGCAGGTCGGCGTACCGGATGGGAGAGCGGGCGCTCCGCCAGTCGCCGCCGGTCGCGACGATGTCACTGGTCCCGTCGGCGTGGACGAGGTGCAGCTCGGCCAGCAGTTGCGGGAACGTTCCGTAGTGGGCGCCCGAGCGGCGCGGATCGAAACCGACGAACCCGCTCCACCAGCCGTCCGCGATCGTGACGGCGAGGACGTTCCCGCCCGCCCGCACCAGGTCGGTCACGTCGTAGACCTGGTAATCGATGCGGTCGCGGTAGTCCGTCCAGCCGGGGGCGAGCTCGGCGTCTCCGGCGCGCACGCCGTTGACGCGCGCCTCGTACAGCCCGCGGGCGGTGACGTACAGCCGGGCGCGGACCGGGGCGGCGGTGACCTCGAACGCCCGGCGCAGCCGGACGGCCGGCTGGAGCCCGTGGTCGGTGAGGGCGAGCGCGCCCTCCTCGGGAGCGTCGACCACGTCGAGGTCGGACGGGTCGTGGGCGATCCAGGAGGCCGTCCACTCCGCCGGGCTCATCATCCCCGTCTCGAACCAGGACTCCCGTTCGGCGGACGCGCCGTCCGCGCCGGTGACCGTGACCGTCCAGCGGTAGCGGGTGCGGGGCCGCAACCGTCGTCCCTGGTAGCGTGCACCGACGGCACCGGGGTCGGCCACCTCTCCGGTGTCCCAGACACGCTCGCCGTCCTCCGCCCGCACGCGCACCCGGTACGCCGCGGGCGCGTCGCCGCGCCTGCCGGACGCCAGCCGCCACGACAGCAGCGGCGCGGGCTCGTCGATGCCCAGCGGCCGGACCCGGTGATCGCAGCGGAGGCCGTACGGCGCCACACTCTGGGACTCGGCCACTGGCCCACTCCGATCGCAATCCCAACAACAAAACTGTGAAGATAACGCCAAAAAATGTGAGATTGAGCGTAAGAGGCCGCCGATCGGGGTGTCAAGATGTCTGCTGGATCACTTCTGAGGGGATCTGGCGAGCACCGCCGCGGAGCCGCCGCGGGCGGCCCCCGCACCCCCGAGTCGACCCTCTATCACCGGACTGACCACACCACTCGTGGTCAAGACACATGAGAAGGCGCTCGGCGTCGGACCCGGTGCCTCCCTGCCCCAGCCGGGCTCACCGAACGTGAGATAAGAACACTTCGAAACGTTAACAAGCGCCGGGCCGCGGTGCGGGCGGGAGCTCGGCCGGGGCGGCGAGCGGCGCGCAGCTCAGGTCGCCGCCAGCTCGTAGGCCACCTTCTGCTCCTCGAGATCCCGCAACGCCTCGGCGCCGGCGCCGTCGTCGACGATGACGCGGTCGAACGCCGACAGCGGCGCCACCCGATGCAGCGCCACCCGGTTGAGCTTGGAATGGTCGATGAGGAGCACGCTGCGCGCCGCGGCCCGGAGCATGGCCCGCTTCACCGGCACGATGCGCTGCTCCTGGTGGTAGGCGAACCCTCCGCCGACCGCGGAGGTGGACACGAAGCACAGGTCCACGTTCAGCGCCTCGATCGCGTCGACGCAGGACACGCCGAGGAACGAGTCGTGCAGCGGATCGTAGTCGCCGCCGAGCGCCATCAGCCGGATCTCCTGCTCACGGGCGAGCAGGTTGACCGCCTGCAGGAAGTTCGTGACGACCGTCAGCGGAACGATGCCCGGCAGGCGGCGGGCCAGCGCCAGCGCCGTGGTGGAGTCGTCCAGCATCACCGCCATCCCGGGCTCGACGAGCTCGGCGGCCCGCCTGGCGATGGCGTCCTTCTCGGCCCGCATCGACTTCAGGCGGTAGGCCACGCTGCTCTCGAACACCCCTGACGGCTGGGCGGTGACCCCGCCGCGGTGCTTGCGGACGATGCCCCGGCGGGCGAGTTCGTCCAGGTCGCGGTGGATCGTCATGAGGCTGACGGCGAAACGATCGGCGAGTTCCGCCGCGGTGACCGAGCCGACCGACAGCACGACGCCGGCGATGTCCTGCCGGCGCCGCTCCGGACCGCGCGGCGCGCCGCCGTCCTCGCTCATGGTCGATCCTCCCGTGGTCCGCATCGCACGACGGGCTGCCGGAAGCGACAGGACGGGACCGAAGATAACACTCTCAGATGCTCTCTTAACAAGAAATCCCGAGGCGCCTGCACGCGCTCGCCGTCCGGTCGGCGCTCCAGCAGCGGTCTCCTAGACATGTCCAGTGGCATACGGCGAGCCCGCTGCGGTCCGCGCACCTCGTGCCTCCAGGCGCGCGCGCAGGCGCAGGCGCCCCGGGTTCACGCCGGCCGCGTGCATGATGCCGCAGAGGAACAGCGCCAGCCAGCACAGCGCGGCGGGCGCCGATGTCACTCCCTGCCCGTCGGTGGTCGTCAGGATGAGCGCGACGACCGCGACGGTCAGGACCCCGTACGCCGCGGCCGCGATCAGCCAGGCGCGGTGCCGGTGCCGGACGCCGATGTAGAGGAACGCGCCCCAGGTCAGGAAGCCCAGCGCCAGGGCCGGCGCCATCCATAGGCTGTGCAGGATCTTCCAGCCAAGCCCGTGCCGGGTCATCGCCGCGTCTTCGGCCGGCGCGTAACCCGGCACGCTCTGGCCCGGCACGCTCTGGCCCGGCACGCTCTGGCCCGGCACGCTCTGGCCCGGCACGCTGTAGCCCGGTGGGGACGTCATGGACGTGGGGCCCTGAGGTGGCATCCGGGACGAGGTGCCAAGAGGCATGAAGCCCGTGGGCAGAGGGGGCGGGCCGGACGTTGGTACGGGACCCGCCTGGGCCGGCCCCTGGTCGGCACCGGCGAGCCGGGTCAGGACACGGGCGTGCAGGTGCATCCCCGTCGGTCCGGCCGCCGCCGGGGCGATCTCACCGAGCGGATGCGCGCGTTGCACGAACCCCAGGAGCCGCTCGTAGGTTTCGCGGGCGTCCGCCGGGCGTTGCCGCGGATCCTTGGCGAGCAGCCGGCGGACGAGTTCCTCCAGGTCGGGCGGGACGTCGGCGCGACACAGCGGCGCCGGTTCCTCCTCGAGGTGCTTGTAGCCGAGCGCGTGCGGCGACGTCGCCGTGAACACCGGACTCCCGGCGAGCATCTCGTAGACGACGCAGCCCAGCGCGTAGAGGTCGGTGCGCGGGGTGGCGCGCTCGTTGCGCAGTTGTTCGGGCGCCATGTACGCGGGCGTGCCGACGATCTCACCGGTGCGGGTGATGCGGACGACCCCGGCGGCGTCCAGGACGGTCGCCACTCCGAAGTCAAGGACCTTGACCGTCGCGTCCCGGGTCACCATCAGGTTCTGCGGCTTGATGTCGCGGTGCACGAGCGAGCGGCCGTGCGCGACGGCCAACACCGAGCAGACCTGTGCGGCGATCGCGGCCGCCCACGGGACGGGCAGCGGTCCCTGCTCGGCGACCAGGTCCGCGACCGTGCAGCCGTCCACCAGCTCCATGACCAGGAAGAGGCCGTCGTCAGAGGAGCCCGCGTCGTGCACCGCCGGGACTCCGGGATGCTGCAGGCCCGCGGTGAGCGCCGCCTCCTGCACGAAGCGGCGCACCAGCCTTCCGGGGTCCGGCCAGCGGGCGAGGGCCTCGTTGGTGAGCAGCTTCACCGCGATCCGCCGCTCCAACTGCCGGTCGACCGCTTCCCATACCTGGCCCATGCCGCCCCGGCCGAGCGGCGCGACCAGCTCGTAGCGTCCCCCGAGCAGCTGCGTCACGCGGGCCCCCTCCGTACGGAAAGGATCATTCTGGCGCATGCCGCGGCCCGCGCGGAGCGTTCTGGACGAGCGCGTCCACGACCGCCGCGGACCGCCCGGCCTCAGTCGTCGGCGACGTCCAGCTCGCCCGCCGCGACACCGTCCGCGAGGAGCCGGCCCATCTGCTCGGTGAGGGCGATGCCGTCACGCGCGGCGGAAGCGACGCGGTCCATCCGCCGGAACGCCTCTCCGTACCGGCGCTGCTGCTCCAGAGGAAGCCGCGGCACACGCGCACGGTGGACGTCCACCCGGCTGCCCGTCGACGACAGGGCCGACGACCGCACGTTGGCGGTACTGCGCAGGACGCCCGCCAGGAAGTACGGGTCGAGCTCCTCCGGGTCGACCCTGACGAGCGACAGCTGCGGGCCGAGCAGCAGACCCTCGCGCTCCACCACCCGCGCCGCGAACCGGCGGGAGGCCACCGCCACAACGATGTCGCCGGTGCGCGTGAGGAGCCAGTCCTCCTCCGCGCGGTCGAGGACCCGTCCGGTCGGCTCGCGGTCGTGGATCACGTCCTCGGCGGTGAGCATCGGCCGCCCCGCGCCCGTCTCGGCCGCGTCCCTGCGCGCCGGTGCCCGGTGCACGGTCAACGCGCCGACCCGGGCCAGTTCCGCGACGGAGGTGACCGCCGGTTCCCGATCCCGCGTCGCGGGTCCGAGGTCCGGCACCAGCCCGGACATCTGCCCGAGCAGCGCGGTCAGCCGGTCGCGCGTCTGGACGAACCGCTCGGCGGTCCGCTCCCCCGTGCCGGCGGCCAGGTGCCGCGCCGGGGTCAGGTCGACGTCCTCGTCCAGCAGGTCGATGATCGGCACGATCCGGCTCGTCCCGGGCCGGTCCACGTCGCGGCCGGCGTGGAAGTCCCGCCAGGTCCGGACGATCTCCGCGCCGTCCGCGCCGTCCACGCCGTCCACCACCAACAGCCCGGACGGCCGGTCGCCCGACGGCCTGCGCAGCAGCCACAGATGGGGGCCGTCGGGAAGCGCGACCACGGCGCGCAGCGCGCCGCGTCGCAGCAGCTGCGTGCGCATGCGCCGCCCCGAACGCCGCCCCGCCACCGCGGGCGGCATCAGCAGGACCGCGAGCCCGCCGGGGACGAGATGCGCGAGGGCGTGCTGCGCCCAGGCCAGTTCCGGCTCCATGCGGGGCGGCAGCCCGTACTCCCACCGCGGGTCGGCGGTGAGCTCCTCGTGGCCCCAGTACCGCTCGTTGAACGGCGGGTCGCACACCACCGCGTCCACGGTGAGGCCGGCGAACGCGTCCTGCCGCAGCGAGTCCCCGGTGCGGATGTCGGCCGGGGTGCCGCGCAGGGCGAGCCGCGTCCCGGCCAGCGAGGCGAGCACCTCGTCCCGCTCCTGCCCGACGAGCCGCCGCTCCGCACCGCCGGACGGCGCCGGCAGCGCCGACAGCAGTTCGCCGGTCCCGCACGCCGGGTCCAGCACCGACCGCGCGTCCGGGTCGACCAGCCCGGCGATGAGCGCGGCGAGCTGCGGCGACGTCAGCGCCATCCGGGGCAGTCGGACTTCCAGGTAGCGCTCGACCAGGAACTCGAACGCGCGGGCAGGGCCCCACGCGCCGGACAGTTCGTCCACGGCCCTCAGCAGCGGCACCGACCGCTGGTCGACGCCCAGCCGTTTCGCGGCCGACCGGTCGCTCAGCCCGCCGAGCGGGATGCCGGCGCGCTGGCAGGCCCCCACCTGCCGCAGGACGGCGCCGAGCTCGCGTTCGTCGCCGGCCGCGCGCAGCAGCTGCCACGCCCGCTCCTCCGGAGGGGTCTCGACGAGCTTGCCCTGGTCGCGCAACCACGCCTCGACCTCGGCCAGCGAGAACACGGGGCTGGTCGGGGTGCCGCCGATGGGCTGCGGAAAGTCGGGATGGCGGCGCCGCCAGTTGCTGACCGCCGCCCGGCTCACCCGGACGAGCCGGGCGATGTCCGACGTGGTCACGGTGGCGTCCTCGCGCACGTCCACCCTCCTCATCTGCGACTCCGACACCCTATCGCCCGCCCGGATGCGTGTCGCCACAATCGAACCACTTGTTAGTCGAGTTAACACGTGCTGTACTTGGCGACGCGCCGAACACGTGATCGTGTCGGCGTTCCACGACGACGCCCCTCCGGAGGTTCCGCCATGCCGTCCCTGCGCCCCGCCGTCCCGCTCGCTGCGATCGCCACCCTGGCCGGCGCCGTCCTACTGACCGGGTGCGGCGGCGGCAAGGACGACAACGGCCCCAAGAGCAGCGGCGCCACCTCGACGGCCGCGGGCGCCGAGCCCGCCGGCTCCCCCAAGAGCACCGCCGCCGCGGCGGCCTACCACGACCCGATGGACATCGCCAAGAAGATCCGCGGTGCGCACCTCGGCTGCACCAAGGCCACTCGGACCGAGTCGCTGGGCAGCGGAAAGGTGATCTGCGGCGGCACCGCCAACATCAGCATCGAGTTCTACGAGACGCCGAGCGCCTTCCTCGAGGTCAAGAAGACCATCTGCCAGATGGGCGTGGCCGCGACCATCGTCGCCGACCCGGGACGGCGCTGGATGGTCACCTCGCTCAACACCGGCGTGAACAAGCGCATCCAGCGGGCGGTCGGCGGCAAGGTGGTCAAGACCTGCTGACGGCCGGGAGGTCCGCCGGCGGGGGCATGTCAGCCGCCCAGCTTCACGACCAGCGAGCGCAGGTGAGGTGCCGCGGCGTTCGGCCGCCCGCGCTTCACCCACGCTGCGATGTGCTCGCTGACCAGCTCGGCGAGGCTCGCGCGCTCCTCGTCGCTGAGTTCGACCGTGGTCGTGGAGTCGGTCCGGCAGTTGTAGGCCCTGAAGAGGATGTCCCCGACGGCCTGCTCGGCCACGGGAGGCTTGCGGTTGCGCTGAGCATGCCAATCGGCACTGTTGTTGACGACGCCCCAACCGTGCAGGGCTTCGTGGTTGGTGAGTTCGAGCCTCATGGGGCCGGTACCTCTCGCCTCAAGGGTATGACCACACCCTACGCAGGCGTGGCCCTTGAGGCCCGGGGCGCTCCGGTCGGCGGCCTTCTTCCAGGCGGCTTCCGAGAGCACGTTCGCGCCAGCCGGCGGGATGTGGCTGATCGCGACCTGCCGGGCGCCACGGACGAGGATGTCGGCGCCGGCGGCGAAGCGGGGGACGAGCGGGCGACGGAACACCGGACCGTGCGCGACGAGGATCGCGGTGACCTCGATGTCGTCGTTCTCCGTGGCGTGGCGCGGCCGCGGCCGCCGTACCGGTCTCTTCCGGGTGTCCGGCTACTCTGCCGCCGTGATTATGATCAAGGAAATCGATTCTTCGTATATGTGAAATCCATAAGATGGATGTCATGAATCTGGCCCGGCTGGACATGAACCTCGTGGTGGCGTTGCGGGCGCTGCTGGAGGAGCGCAACGTGACGCGGGCGGGCCGGCGCGTCGGCCTCAGCCAGCCGGCCATGAGCGCCTCACTGGCCCGACTGCGGCGGCACTTCGACGACGACCTGCTGGCCCGTGTCGGCGGCGGCTACGAGTTGACGCCGCTGGGCGCCGCGCTGCTGGAGCGCACGGCCGCGGCCTGCGATCTGCTGGAGCGGGTGTTCGCCAGCCAGACGCAGTTCGACCCCGCCGCCGAGACGCGGGAGTTCACGCTGCTCGGGTCCGATTACGGCAACAGCGTGTTCGGCGCGGAACTCGCCCGCGTCCTCCACGATGAGGCGCCCGGTGTCCGGCTCAGCCTGCAGCAGAGCAGTCCCGCCGTCGTGGAGAACCCGGCGACGTCGCTGGGCCGTGTGGACGGGCTGCTGCTCCCGCACGGGATCATCGACGGGATTCCCTCGCTGGACCTGTTCGAGGACCGGTGGGTGTGCGTGGTGGACGCCGGCGGGCCCGACCTGCTCACCCTCGACGATCTGGCCCGCCTGCCGTGGGCGGTCTACCAGCGGCCCTACGACGCCCCGGTGACCCGCCAGCTCAGCATGATCGGGGTGAGCCCGCGGGTCGAGGTCTCGGTGCAGTCCTTCCAGATGCTGCCGAACTTCGTCGCGGGCACCGACCGGGTGGCGCTCATGCAGGAGAGGCTGGCCCGCCAGGCGACCGCTCCCGTCAAGGTCCTGCCCTGCCCGTTCGCGGCCGTGCCGCTGCGCGAGGCGCTGTGGTGGCATCCTCTCCACGCCCGCGACGCCGGGCACATCTGGTTGCGCGAGACCGCGGCCCGGGTGGGCGCCCGCATCCAGGCCATGGATGCCGAGCATACGAAGGATCGATTTCACAACGCGTGACGGCGGCCACATGATGGCGGCCATGTCGAACCCATCCCGGTCGGCCGGCGGCACGCTCGCCGCCGCCTGCTTCGCGATCATGCTGGCGCAGATCGCCAACGTGACTCCCGCCCCCATCAACGGCGAGATCCAGACGTCCCTGCACGCGACGGGAGTCGGCCTGGCCTGGGTGACGTCGGCGTTCCTGCTGCCGACGGCGATCCTGGAGCTCAGCTTCGGCGTCCTCGGCGACCTGCTCGGACGCCGCCGGGTCCTGCTGGCCGGCACGGCGCTGCTGGCCGCCGGCTCCCTGGTGGCCGGCTCGGCGCACAGCGTGCACCTGCTGTGGGCCGGGCAGGCGATCGCCGGGATCGGCGCGGGCGCGCTCATCCCGACGTCGCTGGCCATCGCCGTCGCCAGTGCCCGCGACGACGAAGAGCGCTCCCGCGGCGTCGCCCTGTGGACCCTGTCGATGTCCATCGGCACCGTGCTCGGCGTGATCGTCAGCGGCGCGCTCAGCGAGAACGCGTCCTGGCACGCGTCGTTCTACGCGATCGCTCCGCTGGCCGTGCTCAGCATGCTCGCGACCGCGCTGCTGGCCGCCGAGTCCCGCCAGCCCGAAGGCCGGTCGCTGGACTGGGCGGGGCAGGGCAGCATCGCGGTCGGGATGTTCTGCCTGCTCTACGGGATCGTGCAGGGCGCGGGGAGCACCTGGTCCACCCCGGTGATCGTCATGCTCGCCGTCGGAGCCGCCGGCCTGGTGGCCTTCGTCGTGATCGAGAGCCGGGTGCCGGCGCCGATGCTGCACCTGGCCGTGTTCCGCGTCCCCGCCTTCAGCGCCGCCGCGCTCGCCGCCGTCATCGGCATGTTCTCCTTCCTCGGCAGCGTCTACGTGCTGAGCATCCGGACCGGCGCCCTGCAGCACAAGACCGGCATCGCCGCCGCCGCGTTCTTCATCGTCCTGCAGGGCGTGCCCTGCGTCCTCGGCCCCGGGCTGCCCAAGGCCATGCGCCGCTTCGGGGCCCGCCGGCTGGTCACCGGCGGCCTCGTCCTGCTGGCCGCGGGCGAGTTCTGGCTGGCCGACATCCCGGTCACGAGCTCCTCCCTCGGCGCGCACGTCGGACCGCTCCTGCTGGAAGGCATCGGCTTCCTGTTCGTGGTCTCGGCCATGACCTCGGCCGCGATCTCGGCGGTCCCGATCTCGGCCACCGGCATGGCCAGCGCCGCGATCAGCACCGCCCGGGACTTCGGCATGTGCATCGGGCCCACGATCGTCAGCGCCGTGGCGCTCAGCGCCGCCGGCTCCGACCTTCCCCACCGCCTGGCGGGCCTCAACCCCGCCACGGCGGCCGCCGCCGACCACGCCGCGGCCGCCGGCGGCCCGTTCGCGGTCCTGACCGTCCCCGGAGCCGCCCCCGCCGCCCTCCGCGCGCTCTCGCACGGATACTCGCTGGGACTGGTCATCTGCGGCTGCGCTGCGCTGGTGGCCGCTCTCACCACGGCACTGTGGCTGCGCGAATCAACCGACCGCCAGGTGGCTCCCACTCCCGCACCCATTCCGGCCTGAGCGCCGCCCGGAGAGTGAGCCGGTACGGCGGGCTGGTCGTCGATCCTGAGTACAGGGCCGCCTTCACTGATCCCCGTTGACCGTCGCGGCGATCTCGTCCGGGGTCCACGGCGGGGAGGTCTCATGATCCCGCCAGGTGAGGTACCGCTCGACCGGCGGTGGGAACTCTCCGATGTAACCGCCTGCGCCGGCGAACACGCGACCCGTGACGTCGGGCGACTCGGTGCTCGCGAGGAAGAGGTAGAGCCGGGCGACGTACTCGGCGGGAGGCGGCGCCAGCGCTCCGGCGTGCATCAGGTCGTTCAGGATGCCTCGCCGGTGCAGCCGTTCGATGTGGGCCTCATAGTCCGCGCCGCTCGACAGGCGCGTCTCGGCTCCAGGGCAGACCGCGTTCACCCGGATGCCGTGTTCCCGGAGCTCGGCCGCCAGCGCGTAGGTCAGGCTGTTCACGCCTCCCTTGCCCGCCGGGTAGCCGGTTCCCCCGAAGGCCCCGGTGAACGCGTGCGAGCTGGTGTTCACGATCCAGCCGCGTCCCGCCTCGACCATGAGCGGAGCGAAGGCCCGGCAGGTGAGGAAGGTCGCGTGGAGGTGGACCTCGATGAGCTCGCGCCAGGCCTCCACGGAGATGTCCAGGATCGAGGACGCCGGGGGCTCGGCGGCGCCCGCGCAGTTGACGAGGATGTCAGGAGTGCCGAGCTCCCGCGCCGCACGGAGCAGCGACTCGACCACGCCGGGGTCTGCCGCGGAGCCGGCCACGCCGACGGCTCGTGCCGATGAGCCCAGCGCGGCGACGGCACCGTCGACGGCCGCCGGATCGCGTCCGTTGATCACGACGGACGCTCCCGCGTCCGCCAGCGCGCGCGCCACCTCCAGGCCGATGCCGCGGGACGACCCGGTGACGACGGCGACGCTCCCCTCCGCGAGCGGTCTCATCGCGCCCCCTCCTCAGGAAGAACGGCTCCGGCGGCCAGAGACATAGTCGCCTCTATGTATTCGTCCGGCTCGACGAGTCAACGCCCGCCACCCGCCGGCGTCCCCACCGGCTGGATGAACACCCCGTCGGCCTCGACGGTCGCCCCGCCGGCGTCCGAGATCGACCCGGCCACGAAGATCTTGCGCCCCTCCTCGCGGACGATGCTCGCCTCGAGGTGGAGAGGGCCGAGCGGAGTCCCGCGCCGGTAGCGCATGGTGAGCGTCCCGGTGAAGGCCGTCCGGCGCATCGCGGACGCCGCCTCCCCCATGATGTGGTCCAGAAGCATCGCGGAGACCCCCCCGTGCACCAGTCCAGGCGGCCCCTCGTACGCCGCGCCGAGGACCACATCCGCGTGGCATACCGACGAGTCGTGCTGCACGCGGAGCGGCGGGGCGATCGCGTTCGCCGCGCCCATCACGGCATTGCCCCAGTTCCAGGACCGAAGCTCGGCGTTGTACCGGATGCCGGCGGGGCCGGGCAGCTGGGCGGTGCGCAGCCGCGCGACGAGCGCGGCGAGGCCGTCGCGGATCCGGTGCACCTCGTCATCGTCGACGGTCGTCCGGATCGTGGCGTCGATCAGCTCGCGGACGGTGCCGGTGAGCGACGCCATCACCGCTTCCCGGCGGTCCACCTCGGCGGTCGGCGTGTCTTCGCGGACGAAGCCGCCGACGCCCACCGCGGATTCTTCGGGGAAGGAACGGCGGCCTGTCATGCGCCGACCGTATACCGGAGGCACGAGCATCAACAAGAATCACATAGATCCGTCTATGCCTCTTTCGCCGGTGCGACCTCGCCGTCACGCCGCCCGGCCTACAATCGCCTCGTGACCGAGCCCTCGACCGACCGGGCGGCGGAGGCGGGCGACCCGGCGGGCCCCGGCGTCCCCGGCACGCCCGTCAACGCCAGGGGCGCCCGGCTCAACCGGCGCGGTCTGGAGACCCGCGCCCGTGTGGTCGGAACGGCGATCGCCGTGCTCGCCGACGGCGTGCACGGCGGCGAGGTCAGCGCCAACCTCGTCGCGAAGCGCGCCGGCGTGACCTGGGGCACGGTCCAGCACCAGTTCGGCGACGTCGACGGGCTCTGGGCCGCGGTCCTCGAGGAGCTGGCGAGCCGCGGCGAGATGCTGCCGTGGAAGGAGATGGACGACGGGTCCGTCGCCGAGCGGATGAGCCGGATCGTCGACGCCCTGTGGTCGGGTCTCGACTCCACCCCCGGCCGAGCGGTGGCGACCCTGCGCGGCCTGCTGCCCCGCAACACCGCCGAGCTGGCCGACACGTACCCGCGCACGACCGCCCAGCTCGACCTCTGGGACCGTCATTGGCGGCGCGCCTACGCGCGGGCCTTCCGCGGGCTCGTCGTCGACGCCTACCGGCTGGAGCGCGTACGCCACCTCCTGCCGGCCGCGGTCCACGGCCTCTACCTGGAGCAGAACCTCAGCACCTGGACCGACATCGACGAGGCGCGCGCCGTCCTGGCCGAATCGATCGCCGGCTACCTCGAAAGCCGCGGCTGAGCGCGGGCGCCGGCGTCGGTGCCCGTGCCTGGGCCGAAGCGGCGCCGGTACTCGAGCGGGGTCAGCCCGATCTTGCGGCGCATCAGCGCGCGCAGGTTGGCGGCGGTGCCCAGCCCGCTGTGCCGCGCGACCCTCTCGAAGCGCGACTCGCCCCGCTCGATCATGCGGCACGCCAGGCCGAGCCGCTCCCCCGTCAGCCATCCGAGCGGCGTGGTGCCCAGTTGCGCCCGGAAGCGGCGATGCAGCGTCGCCGGGCTGACCGCGGCACGCGCCGCGAGATCGGACACGGTGAGCGGGGCGTCCAGCCGCTCCTGGGCCCAGGCGAGGACGGGCGCGAGGGACTCGTCGGGCACATCGGGCACGGGCCGCTCCACGAACTGCCGCTGCCCGCCGTCGCGGTGCGCGGCGAACACCAACCGCCGGCTCACCGCGTTGGCGACCTCCGCGCCGTGGTCGCGGCGGACGATGTACAGGCCGAGGTCGAGCGCGGCAGCGCTCCCCGCGGCGGTGAGGACGTCCCCGTCGTCCACGAACAGCACGTCGGTCTCCAGCCGGACGGACGGGAAGCGGGCACGGAAGTCCTCCGCCCACTGCCAGTGCGCGGTGGCGCGGCGCCCGTCGAGGACCCCGGCCTCGGCCAGGGTGAACGCGCCGCTGCAGAAACCGACCAGGCGGGCGCCGCGCGCGTGGGCTCGCCGGATCGCGTCGAGCACCGCGGGGCGGCGCGGCACCCGGACGTCCGGGCGGTTGGGCACGATCAAGGTGTCCGCCGACTCGGCCGCGTCCAGGCCGGCCACGCCGGTGAGGGTGAAGAACCCGTCCCGCATCGACGTGCGGGGCTCGGGCGAGCACAGCCGGAAGTCGTAGAGGTCGCGGCCGAGCTCGGGCCTGCGCAGGCCGAAGACCTCGGTCGCGCAGCCCAGCTCGAAGGGGTTGGAGTTCTCGTCCACGATCACGACGACCCGGTGCGGGGTCACCGCATCGCGTGCTTGCGAGGATCCTTGCGCCATGTGCTATTCCTAGCACTCACGTCGGGTGCGCCCGGACGGCCAGGATGCGATGCATGAGCAACGGACCCATCGACCTCGCCCAGGCCATCGCCTCCTTCGACGCGCTGTGGAGCCCCCGCATCGTCACGCGCGTCAACGACTACGACGTGCGCGTCGCCAAGGTCGAGGGCGAGCACGTCTGGCACGTCCATGACGACACCGACGAGTTCTTCCTGGTGCTGGACGGGGAACTGCACATCGCCATGCGCGGCCCGGATGGGGAGCGCACGGTCCGGCTGCCCCGGGGCGCGGTCTTCACCGTTCCGCGCGGCACCGAGCACAAGCCGTCCGCTCCCGCCGGGGCCGCGATCCTGATGTTCGAGCCGTCCGGGACGTCCACGGTTGGCGACCGCCATGACGCCGTCCCCGACCACGTCGACGCGACGACGGGCCACGCGCTCGACTCCTTGCGTGGCGACGGCGACGGCGACGGCGACGGCTCCGCCGCTCCTTCGCCCCCGTCCCGATGAGAAGCAGGTCGCCGCCGGTCAGGCGGAAGACTTGATCTCCTCCAGGCCGGCCGCCACCAGCAGCGGCGTGAACTCCACCACCTGGTGTTCCGCCACACCGTTGAGGAGATACGGGTCGGTGGCCAGCAACCGATGGATCTCATCTGAAGGCATCTCCGGGATGAGGTAGACACCCCCGACCCACTCCGGCCGACGGCCGGCGACAAGGAGCAACTGCTTGGCGAGCAGATCATTCAGCCACTCGCCGTGGGCCGGCCTCCACCGATCCACCTCATCGATCGGAGCTGTGTACGTCACGGTCACCACGAACATCCTCGGACCGTACTGGACCTTCCGGCCTCACAGCGATCGAATTTCCTTGATCAGAGAGCACGAGCCCCGGCAGGCCGTCTGCGCGTTGGTCTTCGATGCCGGCCATGCTGATTTCACCGTCAGCCGGACATCATGACCCGTTGAAGGCCGCTGGGCCGTCTCCTTGCGTGCCCACTCCCCAGATGCCGCCGGCCACGGCGGCGAGGTCGTGCACGTCGGTCCCGGCAGGGATCGTCACCGCCTCCCACTTGCCGCCGCTGTAGCGGTACGGGGGCTCCTCGGGTGGCGCGGACGCTTCCGCCACGACCCAAGGGGTCCCGGACGAGTCCACGGTCAAGTCGCCGAGGTCGGGGAACCCTGCCGCGGCGGCGATGTAGGTCCACGCGGTGCCGTTCCAGTGCGCCAAACGCTTGGCCGTGATGCCCCAGACGTCGTTCGCGGCGACCGGGACGACCTTGCGGAACCAATCGTTCTCGGTGACAGCGGGCAGCGGGACGCTCTTCCAGGCGGCGCCGTCGAAGTGCGCGACGGCGGGCACCTGCTGCAGGCCGTCCTTGTAGCCGACCGCCCATGCGTCGGACGCGGTGAGCGCCTGAAGGTCGGCGACGTAGTCGACTCCGGGCACGTTGACCGCGGTCCAGGTATCACCGGTGCGCTTGAACAGCCCGTTCCCGGAATCCAAGTCCCAGGCGCTGGCGAAGGTGCCGGCCGCGCCGGTGACGAGCGTGGTGACGTACTTGGCCGGAGCCGCCACCTGCTGGAACGCCGAGCCGTCGAAGCGCGCCATGTAGGTGCTCGAACTCCCGCTGGCGCTCGGTCCGCCGGCGATCCAGGTCTCGCCCGCACCCGAGGCGATCCGCGCGATCTCGCCCTGGCCCGCCCAGCCGTTGATCGGATACTCCTTCCATGCGGAGCCCACCCGACGCCGCACGACCGGGTTCCCGTCGTTGTACACGGGGCACAGGTCGCCCCAGCGGAGGCAGTACTTGCCCTGTACGCCGCCGACCCAGACACCGCCCGCGCCGTCGGCGGTGACGTCGTAGAGCCGGGCCGTCGGCCACAGGAAGGGCAGGGAGACCGTGCGCAGTTCGGGGGCGGCCGCGAGGGCGGGTGCGGGAAGAGACGCGAGGGCGGCGACGGTGGAGATGACCGCGATGACACGTTTCATGTGAGCACTATCCAACGGCCGCCAAAAAAACACCAGTGTCTACTGGGATGATCCCGGCCCCGGCCGCTCCGCGTCCGACTCCGCGGCGGCGAGGAGCCGCTCAGCGCAGTACGGCCGCCAGCAGGTCGGCGCCCAGCGACGTCAGATCGGACAGGTTCAGGGTGTATCGGACGTAGCGGCCGTTCCGTTGAGCGGTGAGCAGGCCCGCGCGGCGCAGGACGGCGAGGTGACGGGAGACCTCCGGGGGCGTGAGCTCCCAGAAGTGGGCCAGCTCGCCGGTGGTGTGCGGGCCACGGGCCAGGGTGCGCAGGAGCCGCAGCCGCACCGGATGCGCGAGCGCGTCCAGCCGGAGGGAGACCGTCTCCAGGGAGACCGGCTCCGCCGGACCCGGCTCGGCGACGGGGTACTGCACCACCGGATGCCACCCGGGCGCGTGGACCGCCACCAGGTGCGGGCGGCCGAACACGCTGGGGATGAAGGTGACCCCGGCGCCACGGGCGGTGGTCGCCTTGTCCTGCACCTTGTCCACGATGATGCAGTCGCCGTCCGGTGCCAGGGTGACCGCGCCGGAGACCGAGGCGAGTGCCGCCCCGACGCCGTGCCGCCTGAGCAGTTCGTTCTTCAGGCGCAGATCGGCGGCGAGCTGCGCCGCGACGTCCGCCCAGGCGCCGTCGAAGAACGCCTCGGCGCATTCTTCGAGGGTGTCGCGCACCCGCGCCCGCACCGCGGCCGGGTCCGCGAGCAGCCGTTCCGCGAAGGCCTCCTGCAGCGCGCCGCGGGCCTGGGCCACGTCCAGGGCCCGCTCGCGCGCGGTCGTGTCGGTGAGCGGCGACGCCCCGCGGAAGTGGACCCGGTTGCTGCCGCACGTGGTGACGAGCGCGGCGGTCACGTAGGTCTCGTCGTCGATCCGGTCCACGTCGTCCAGCTCCTCGGCGAGCGTCGGCCGGGGCCGTGCCGGGATCATGAAGTCGGCCTGCGAGGAACGCCAGAGGAACTCCGCCTCCCTGAGCCGCTCGGCCAGCTCCGGCCGCAGCGCGGCCCAGACGTCCGCGGCCCAGCCGGCGAACTGCGGATGGTGGCCGGGTTCGGCCAGCACGTGCAGCATCGCGGTCAGCTCGCCCAGCGGGGAGGCGGCGAACCGCACGCGCTCGGACGGCAGGCCGCTGATGTCGATCCTCAGCGTCACCCCCTCATCATCGCCGCCCGGGCGGCCCGGCGCGGCGTCGATTGACGATGTACGTCAACCGACGTGCCCCGCCCCGGCGGCCGGACGCACCGTCTGACGCCATGGCGACCATCACCAGATTCCAGCCCCGCGCCCTCGTCCGCGCGTCCGGAGGCCCCCGCTATGCCGTCGCGCTGGCCGTGGACGCGCTGGGCACCGGCCTGCTGCGGCCCTTCCTGCTGCTCTACGGCGTGACGGTACTGCGGCTGTCCGCGCCGGTCACCGGCACCGCCATGACGGTCGGCATCGTCGCGGGCCTCGGGTGCATGCCCGCGGTGGGCCGATGGCTGGACCGCGGCGCACGCAGCACGGTCGTGGCGGCGTCGATGCTGGTGCGGGTGCTGGGCGTGGCGCTGCTGTCGGCCGCTCCGGCGGGGCACGTCGGGCTCTTCGCGGCGGCGGCGCTCTTCCTCGGCATCGGCAACCAGGCATGGCCCGCCGCCCACGCCGCGCTCGTGGCCACGGTCGCCCACGGCCGGGAACGCGACACCGCCCTCGCGGGGGCCCGCGCCCTGCGCAACGCCGCCCTGGGCGTCGGCGCGCTCGTCGCCACCGCATGCCTGGCGGGCGGCACCACCGCGCTGCAGGCGCTGGCAGCGGTCACTGCGCTCGCCTACCTCGCCGCAGCAGCCTTGGCGTGGTCGGTCCACGTGCGCGCACACCCGGCGGGGGCCGCCCCGGACAAGGACCGGGACGAGGAGCCCGCGCCCCGGATGCTCGCCCTCCTCGCCGCCAACGTGGTCTACGTCTTCTGCCTCAACGTCCCCGAGATAGCGATACCGCTGGTCCTGGTGACGCAGTTCCACGCATCTCCGGTGTGGCCGGCGGCCGTCTTCGTGGCCAACACGGTGCTGGTGGTCACCCTGCAGGTACCGGTCACCGTCCTGATGTCCCGGCTGTCCCGGCGGACCGTGCTGGCCCTCTCCGGCGTGGTGCTGGCCGCGTCCTACCTGGGGTTCCTCGCGGCCGCCTCGCTGGGACACGGCTGGGGTACCCCGGCCGTCGCCGCGGTGTCCGTGGTCTGCACGATCGGCGAGATCATCTACGCCGGCAGCGCCACCGCGCTCGTCGCCGCACTGGCCCCGGCCCGTGTCCTGGGCCGCGCCCTCGCCCGCTTCCAGCTCTCCACGGGCTTCGGCCTCGCCGTCTCTCCGGCGGTCATCACCGCTCTCGCCTCCCGCGGCCCGGCCGCCCTCTGGGGCGGCCTCGCCGCCGCGACGCTGCTCTCCGCCTCCGCCGTCGCCACCGAGAAGGATCGAGGAACACGGCTGGGCGCTCGCCACGGCCGGGCGAGCACCGCGGGGGCCGAAGATCGATAACAGTCTTGTTGTGAGACTTCCTCGGATTTGGTGATCGTGGTTCCATGGCACCGAGCAAGCGTTTGGGGATCATCGTCGAGCGCCGAGCGAGGGAGCACCGGATGGGCCTGCGGTTTCGCGGAAGGTGGTGGGTGCCCCTGGCGGCCGTGGCCGTGCTGATCCTCGGCATGGTGCAGGCCGCGCAGGCGCACATCGAGCGGCCGTCGTACTGGCCGTCTCCCGGTCCCGACTGCTCCGTCAGCCCGTGCGCGGGCGGGAAGGTGCCGACACCGCGGAGCCTGGCGTCGGCCGTCGACACCGTCCCGCGGAGCACGACCCGGGTGGTGTGCCAGCCGGATTCGCTGAAGCGGCTGGACGCCTCGATCAAGCGGGCGCTGAAGTCGGGCTACAACGTCCGCCCGCACGACCACCGGACGCTCGGCGCCGCCGAGGCCCGGAACCTGCGGCGGATCAACCGCACGCTGTTCGACCGGTGCCGGTACAGCGAGATCCAGCCCGCGGTGACCGATTCGCGGAACAACGACCGCGTCGTGGTGCTGCCGGGTGTCTACACCGAGCCCACGGCGCGCAAGAAGCCGACCCACGACCCCGCGTGCGACCAGTACAAGCTGAGCACGGGCGCGTACTCCTACCTCGGCGAGTACACCTGCCAGAACGACGCCAACCTGATCGCCGTGCTCGGCCGGTCCCCCGGCGGCGGCAAGGACCCGGACCCGCCGCTCGTCGACCGGCACGGCATCCCCAACCGGGGCTCGTGCGTGCGCTGCAACCTCCAGCTCGAAGGGTCGGGCGTGAGCGCCGACGACGTGGTCGTGGACGCCGGCGACCCGTCGTCCGGCAACGGCGGCCCGCGCAACTCGGCGAAGGACGTGGGCATCCGCGCCGACCGGGCCGACGGCTTCGTGCTGCGGAACCTGACCGTCCGGCACGCCAACGAGCACGACATCTACGTGCTCGAGAGCAACGGGTACCTGCTGGACAGCTTCAAGACCTTCTACGCGGGCGAGTACGGCGTGCTCACCTTCGTCGAGGACCACGGCGTGATCCAGAACTGCGAGGCGGCCGGCAACGGCGACTCCGGGCTCTATCCCGGGTCGGGCGCGAAGACCGGGGCGGGACGCGACGAGCGCGTCTACCCGGCCGCGCGCTACAGCCAGGAGATCCGCTACTGCGACTCGCACCACAACACCAGCGGCTACTCGGGCACCGACGGCAGCGCCACCTGGGTGCACCACAACAACTTCTACGGCAACGCCCTCGGCTTCACCACCGACGTGTTCACCGCCGCCGGGCACCCCGGTTTCCCGCAGCAGGGCGACCTCGTCGAGAAGAACGACTTCTTCTCCAACAACTTCAACCCGTACCTGGCGGGCAGCGACGTCGTGCCGACCGTTCCGGTCCCGGTGGGGAGCGGGATGTGGATCGCCGGCGGTGACGACAACGTCGTCCGGAACAACACCTTCCGCGACAACCGGCGGCGCGGGGCCATGCTCTTCGCCGTCCCGGACGCGTTCGTCTGCGCCGACCAGCCCATGACGGGCTGCGACCCGCTGAAGCTGTCCACCTCGCACCGCAACCAGTTCTACGGCAACAGGATGACCGGCAACGGCGTGGACTTCTGGTGGGACGCCTTCCCCGGCAATTCCGGCAACTGCTGGTACTCCAACGGCGCCGTCACCACCTCCCCCGGCAACCTTCCGGACTGCCTGAACGGCAAGGCTCCCTTCCTCAGCATCGGGCTCGGCAACCTGGGCAACGAGTTCGAACTGCTCACCTGCATGTCCAACCTGAAGCCCGGCGGCCCCTGCCCCTGGTTCAAGACCCCCGGGACCACCGCGCCGGCCGCCATCAGGACGGCGTCCGCCGGCGACCCCCACAACCCCGGGACGAGCGAACTCGACGACGCGATGCTCGCCGCGATGACCTGCCATTCCTGGAAGGAGATGACGACCGGCCAGCGCGACCACATGCTGGCCAGGATGGCGGTGTTCATGGGCGGCCAGATCGACCATCCAGGGGCGCGCGGCACGACGCTGAGCAACCAGAAGGCGACGAGCGTGCTCAACAACGCCTGCGGGCTGTCCTTCGCCGGGCCGTTCAAGCTCTACAAGCTCTACGCCCGAGCAGCGGCCTTCCCTCTGCAACTCCCGTAACGCCTCAAAGGGACGGTGATCCGGACCTCCGCCCGGGGAAAGGCAACAATGTGAGCACCCGGTATCGGGCCCCGTATTTACCCGGTACTTCACGCTGAATATGGCCTGAGCCGGGCAACTCTCTTGACCGGCCGTGTCAACGGTCAGCATGATCCAGTCCCTACGGAGGGACTCATGCGACACTTCACGCTGGTTGCCCTGGCCGTAAGCGGCCTGCTCACGTTCAGCGCCTGCAAGGCGGACCCCTCGCCTTCGGCAGCGGTCTCGCCGATATCGAGCCCGGCGGACTCCGCTTCCCAGGCGGCGTCCACATCGGCGACGCCCGAGGGCTCGACCGGGAAGAAGAAGGTCACCGTGACCCGAAAGATCCCCTTCAGCACCCGGAAGGTGCGCGATACGTCCCTTGCCAAGGGAACCACCAAAGTGAAACGGCACGGCGTCGCGGGCGTCAGGAAGCTCACCTATGAAGTGACCCTCCGCGACGGCGTGGAGATCAGCAGGAAACTGATTCATGAAGAGACCACCAAGGCCCCGGTCTCGCAGATCATCGCGGTCGGTGCCAAGCAGGCGTCGAGGTGCGACCCGAACTACGGCGGCGCGTGCGTGCCCATCGCGAGCGACGTCGACTGCGCCGGCGGCAGCGGCGACGGCCCCGCCTACGTGCGGGGCCCCGTCCGCGTGATCGGCAGCGACATCTACGACCTGGACCGCGACGGCGACGGCATCGGCTGCGACACCTGACCCGGACCGATCAGCCGCCGCCGGTTCCGCACCGTCCGCTTCACGGAGGGCTGCGCGATCCCCTGGCCGCCTGGCTCGGCGGGGCCGCCGGAACCACGACGGCGCAGGCGGACGGCGGGGCGCGGGGATCGCGGACGCGAACGAGGTCGGTGCGGACGGACGGCGGCTGCCGGGTCATGCGGACAGGTGCGGGCGCAGGCGGGCCAGGGCCCGTTCGGTGTCGGCCTCGGCGGCGAGCGCGGCCATGAGGAGCAGCCGTGCCTTGGGGGCGCCGAGCGGGCCCGCGAAGACGGCGCCCGCCTCGGCGAGGTCGGCGCCCCCGCCGGCGCCGTAGACGGGGACCGCCGGTCCCTCCGCGCAGCGCGACGTGACCAGGACCGGGATGTCCTGATCGAGGCAGGTCCGGATCTCGGCGAGGACGCCGGGGGTGGGGTTGCCCGTGCCGAGCGCCTGGACGACCAGCCCCCGGGCCCCCGCCGCCCGGCAGGCGGCTATCTGCACGCCGTCGGCGCCCAGGTGGACGGGCACGATGTCCACCCGGGCCTCCAGCGCGCCCAGTTCGGCGAGCCGGAACCCGTCCGGACGTGCGGGCCGGGTGATCGCCTCGATCCCGTCGTCCCGGACGAGGGCGACCGGCCCGTGACCCGGTGAGGCGAAGGCCTCCGGCGCGAGCGTGTGCGCCTTGGTCGCGTACCGGGCGGCATGGACCTGTCCGGCCATGGTGATGACGGCGCCCAGACCCCGGGTCTCGGAGGCGGCGGCGACGCGGACGGAGTCGGCGATGTTGCGCGGGCCGTCGGCGTCCGGTGCGGACGCGTGCCGCTGGGCGCCGGTGAACACCACGGTTCGCCCGGGAGGCAGGACGAGGTCGAGCAGGTAGGCCGTCTCCTCCATGGTGTCGGTGCCGTGCGTGATGACCACGCCGTCCACGCCGGAGGCGTCCGCCTCGGCGAGGATCCGCCGGGCCAGGCGGAGGACGTCGGCGACGGTGAGGTTGAAGCTGTGCGCGAGCATCACCTCGCGGACGCGCACCGCCGCGGGGACGGCCAGGGCGGTCCCCGGGACCGCCACCCGGACGTCCCCCCGCGAGGACGGGCGCGACGCGATGGTGCCTCCGGTGGTCAGGACCGTGACTCCCATCAGGACACCGCCTCGGCCGCCACCGCCGCGTCGGCCGTGACCTGCCGCCGCGCCCGGACGGCCAGGGCGTAGTAGAGCCCGCCCGCGACCAGACCGCCCGACAGCCAGGAGAAGTCGGTGTGGCCCAGCGCCCGCGCGAGCGGTCCCTGCAGCGCCGGCACCATGCCGTACTGCCACGCCCATCCGGCCAGCAGTCCGAGCGCCAGGCTGACCAGCGCCGGGCCGCCGCGACCGCCGCGACCGCGGTACAGGGCGGCCACGTCGACGCGGCCGCGCCGCAGGACGAAGAAGTCCACCAGGCAGACGGCCGCCCACGGACTGATCCAGACGAGGATGGACGACATCCAGTTGTCGAAGGCCTGGGCGAAGCTCTCGGCCTGCAGGAACACCGCCAGGACGAGGGACGCGACCGTCCCCGCCGCCAGCGTCACCTTCCATCGGGCGACGCGGATGCCGACCGACAGGGCGGCCAGCGAGCACGAGTACAGGTTGAGGATGTTGGTCGCGACGGGCCCGTGCATGATCAGCAGCAGCACGGGCACCGCCATCACCCCGAAGGCGCCGGTCACGAGGCTGGAGGGGTCGCTGCCGCCGCCCGCGGAGGCCAGGCAGGCGCCGAGCGCGGCCAGCCACACCGTCGGGACGTACATGCCGAGCGCGGTGGACCAGAACACCGACCGGTCGGAGGCGCCCGTGCGGACGAAGCGGCTGTAGTCGGCCGAGTACGGCAGCCAGGTGATCCCCCAGCCGATGCCGATGGCGGTGAGCAACTGGGTGACGGCGGTGACCTTGCCGCCGGTGGTCGTGGCGGTCGCGGCCGTCCAGTGCGGGTCCGTGTGCGCGAGCGCGAGGACGGTCATGATCGCCATCACCAGCACCGTGGCCGGGACGGTGTACTTCTCGAACGTGCGGATGGCGTAGAACCCGTACAGCGCCAAGGTCAGCTGGAGGGCCATGATGAGCGCGGCCACCAGGTACCTGAGCCCGGTGCCGCCGTGCACTCCGAGCTGCCCGAGGATCTCGATGACCAGGTCGAGCACCACCCAGGTGTTGACGCCGACCCAGCCCGTGGTGAGCAGCCCCTGCACCAGGCCGGGGACGAGGGCGCCGCGCCGGCCGAACGGCCCGCGGCCGAGGACCATCTGGTTGACGCCGGTGCGGTGGCCCATGACGTTGAACAGCCCGAAGACCGCGCAGCCGACCACGTTGCCGAGGGCGATGACCACCAGGGTCTCCACCAGGCTCAGGCCGAGGGTGACGCCGAGCGCGCCGAGCACCCAGTTGATGGGCGCGATGTTGGCGCCGCACCAGATCCAGAACTGCTGCCATGGCGTGGAGTCGCGCGAGGAGGCGGGGATGGGGTCGATGCCGTGCTCGTCGAAGCGGACCTGCTCGGGCCGGCTCTGTGCCGGATCGTTGTTGGACATGGTTCCTCCGTCCGTGATGTGACACACAAAAGCACCAGGCTCCGACGATGCGAAGTAGAGGAACCTCTATTGCTGAGCGCTTCGACTGTATAGATTCACACCATGTTCACTCTGCGGTCCCTGCTGGCGGACGAGACTCTGGAACTGCGGGTCCTGGTCCCGGGACCTCCGGGCGCCCTGGACGAGCCGGCCGCCTGGGTCCACAACACCGAGCTGCCCGACCCCTCGCGCTACGTGCGGCCGCGCGAGCTGGTGCTGACCAACGGCCTGTGGAGCGACCGCGCCACCGCCGCCGAGTTCGTCGCCGACGTCCGGCGCGCCGACCCGGCGGGCCTGGTGTTCGGCCTGCGGCCGGAGTGCCCCGTGACGCCGGACGACCTGGTCCGCGCCTGCGAGGAGGCCGGTGTGCCGCTGCTGGAGATCTCCGCGGCGGTGCCGTTCACCGCGATCTCGCAGGCGGTGGCCGCCCACTACACCGAGGAGCGGCAGGGCGCGCTCGTCGGCCTGGTCCGCCGGGGCGAGGCGCTGGCGACGGCGATCTCCCAGGGCGCGGGCGCCTCCGGTGTGCTGCGGGTGCTGCGCCGCGACCACGAACTGCCGCTCGCGGTGATCGACCGGATGGGCCGCCTGCTCGCGTCGGCCGGAGCCGAGCTGGAGCCCGCGCAGCTCCAGACGGTCGCCACTGGTCTGGCGCGCCGTCCGCCGCCCCTGGAACTGGACCTCGGCGCCGCGGGCAGGGCCGCCCTGTACCTGGTCGGGGCGGTCGGCGAGGCCGACGCGGCACTGGTCTGCCTGCGCCCGGTCGGCGACCTCACGCGCGTCGAGCAGGACGCCCTGGAGCAGGCGGCCCGCTTCCTCAGCCTGGAGGTCGCCAAGAAGCAGGCGATGCAGGCGATCGAGCAGCGGTTCGCCGGGGAGCTGCTGGAGATGGTGCTGTCGGGCGGCAGCCGCGCGGCCGAGGTCCCCGGCCGGCTGCGCGCGTTCGGGGTGGACGCCGAAGGGCCGCTGGCGGTGTGGGCGCTGGCGTTCGCCGGCGCCGACGCGACCCTGCCCGGACTCGCGGAGGCGGCCGGCGAGTTCTTCGCCGCCGCGGGCGTGCCGGCCGTGGTGGCGGGCGGGTCGCAGGACGTGGTGGCCGTCCTGGCGTGGCGGCACGGCGAGCGGGAATCGGCCCCCCTGGCCGAACGGCTCGTCTCGGCCGTGACCGGCCGCTTCCCCGGACACCGGCCGGTCGTCGGCCTCGGCGGGGTCGTCTATGACCCGGACGGGCTGCGCGAATCCCTCGTCCGGTCCCGGGAGGCGTGCCGGGCCCTGCGGCAGGGCCGTCCGGGACGCGCCGTCCAGACGTTCGCCGAGCTCGGCGCGCACCGGCTGCTGCTCGGCATGCAGGACGCCGAGACCCTGCGGACCCTGTCCGACGGCGTGCTCGCCCCGCTGCGCGAGCACGACGCCGGCCGGGGCGCCGAGCTGGAGGGCACGCTGCGCGCCTTCCTGGACCACGACGGGCACTGGTCGGCCACCGCGGCGGCCCTGCACGTCCACGTCAACACGCTGCGCAACAGGCTCGCCAAGATCACCGAGCTGACGGGCCGGGACGTGACCCGCACCGCCGACCGCGTCGATCTCTTCCTCGCCCTCCAGGCCGCCGGAATGGAGTGACGCCCGCCTCTCTCAATCCGGGTGGACCTCCGGGTCGACCTTGGGCCGCTCGTGCGGACGAACCCGGACCTCCGGGTCGGCGACGGCCGCCGCGGCGACGTCCCTGCAGCGTGCGAACGTCACATCCGCGCACTCGCGGGCGTACTCGATGAGGTGGCGCAGTGCCATCGCGCGGCCGGGACGTCCCGACAGGAACGGGTGCGCGCACAGGTTGAACAGGCACCGGTAGGCGCGCATGCCGTCCAGCTCCGCGCGCCACAGCTCCAGTGCCTTGCGCGGTGACTCGATCACCGACCCGATGTTCGGCTCGGGCAGGTAGGCGTACTGCTCCCAGTCGTCCAGCGACCAGTGCACCGGCAGCTCGACGATCTCCCCGGCCGCCGTGCCGATCCGGTACGGCCGGTCGTCCCCCATCAGGGACGAGTCGTAGCGCAGCCCGTGCTCGGCCACCAGGTCCGTCGTCAGCCAGGACGCCCCCCACAATGCCGCGCGGAATCCGGTGATCTCGATGCCCTGCCGTGCGAACACCTCCAGGGCCCGCACGAAGTCCGCGCGCTCCTCCTGCGGGCTCATCGACGTGGGCGGGCGGTGCGCGTAGGAGTGGTGCGCCACCTCGTGGCCGCGCTCGACGATCGAGGCGGCCAGCCCGGGGCGCCGCTCGGCCACCCAGCCCGGCACGAAGAACGTCGCCGGCACCTCCATCTCGTCCAGCAGGTCCAGGATGCGGGGCAGCCCCACGTCCGGCCCGTAGGACTGGTGCGACATCGTGCCCGCGTGCCGGGCGTAGCGTCCGCCGTGGGCGAGGATCGGCGTCTCGGCGTCCACGTCGAAGGTCAGCGTCGCCACCGCCGCCGCCCCGCCATGCCAGCTTCCGGTCCCGTCTCCGCCCATGACCTCGTCCATGTCCGTATCCATCTCTCGTCCACGCCCGGCTTCCGGCTTCGCGTCAGACCTTCGCCTCGAGCACCCGTCGCCGGCGCCGGGCGTTGTCCAGCGTGACCATCGGCTCCAGAAGCGTACGGTCGAAGCGCTCCAGCCGCCCGCCCTCCGCCAGGCGGCGCGGCAGGTCCGGATTGACCAGGGCGGCCCGGGCCACGGACACGAAGTCGGCGTGACCGTCCCCGAGGACCTGCGCCGACAGCTCCGCGTCGTGCATCCCGCCGTTGGCGATCACCGGGAGCCCGGTCACCCGGCGGGCCTGGCCCGTGATGGTGAGCCCGCCCTCCAGCTCGGCCGTCTCGATCCAGTTGCGGCCCTCGCTGGCGATGTGCAGGTACGTCGCGCCCGCATCGGCCAGCGCGGCGAAGATCACCTCCCCGTCGTGGACGCCGCCCGGCCAGCGGTGGTGGAAGTCGTTCACCTTCGTCTGCGACAGCCGCACCCCGACGCACCAGTCCGGCCCCACCTCGGCGCGGATCGCTTCCACGACCTCGGCCGTGAGCCGCACCCGGTTGGCGACCGGCCCGCCGTAGGAGTCCTCGCGCAGGTTGGTGTAGTCGGTGAGGAACTGGTCCAGCAGGTACCCGTTGGCGGCATGGACCTCCACGCCGTCGAACCCGGCGTCGCGGGCGTTCACCGCCGAGGCGACGAATCCGGCCACGGCCTCCTCGATGTCCGCGGAGTCCATCTCCCTGGGCACGGGCCACGGGCCGCTCCCGCCGTACTCGGGCATCTTCGCGCCCTGCGGCTTCACCGCCGACGGCCCCGCCGTGCCATCGCGATGCGGGTTGCCCTGCGACAGCGCCCCCGCGTGCATCAGCTGCGCCACGATGAGTCCACCGGCCTCGTGAACCCTCCCGGTGACGTCGCGCCACGCCGCCGCGTTGCGCGCCGACACCAGCCCCGGCTGGTTGAGATAGCCCTGGCTGTAGGCGGAGTCCGTGTAGATCCCCTCGGTGACGACCAGCCCGAACCCGCCGCGCGCGAACTCGGTGTAGTAGGCGGCCATCTCGGGCGTCGCCGTGCCGTCCGGCTCGGCCGACACCCTGGTCATCGGCGCCACCACCAGCCGGTTGGCCGTCCGCAGGTCTCCGATGCGCCCTGGCTCCAGCGCGGAATGGCTTCCCTGAACGCTCATTGGTCTTCCCCTCATCTCTCGGTGATACGGCCGCTCCCCGGCGATGCGCCGGGCGTCACCACACGTCGATCGCCAGCGGCGTCGGCCGGTCGTTGTTGATGCCGACCATGTCCTGCGGGCACGCCGAGACCACGACCACGCAGTCCATGGCGGCCTCGAAGGTGATCGCGTCCCCGGCCCGGCTCTCGGCCGGCAGCCACCGCAACCGCCCCGACTCCTGCACGGGTATCCGCATGAACACGTTGACCGGCTGCGGCGTGACCCCGGCGTCGAGCCCCAGCGTCGCCAGCGCCAGTTCCAGGTTCCGCGCGCACGAGCGATGCTCGGGTACCCCCAGCGCCGCATAGCGCGCCGGGTCGCAGGCGGCGATCAGCATGTCGTGCGAGCCCGGCGAGGTGTCGCCGGCCAGGACGAGGATCGGCCTGCGCCGATCGGTCACGAACGCCTCCCCGGCCTCCGGGAAGAGCCGGCTCGTCACGCTGCGGGTGTGCGCGGCGCTCAACCGCTCCCGCGGATCGTCGGCGGCGAAGGCGAACAGGTCACCGACCTGCCCGCCCTCCAGGTCCACCACCCGCACCCGGTGCCCGGCGGCCACGCGGACCGCCCGCCCTTCCCCGGCGGGCACCACCGTCCGCTCTGTCGTCAGCTCCATGCCGCAAGCACACCACCGGCCAGAACCCCACGGCCATGGACATTGCTCTACCATTCGGCGCACCGGATGGATGTTCCTCTACCCGACCCGGCCGATCGCGCCCGTCAGGCGGCGAGGTGACGCGACCGGCTTCGCACGCCGTCGGCGGCCGCTCCGCCACCAGCGGCGTGGCCGACGTCGTACGGGGCGGCGGTCAGGAGGCGTCGCCGGTGAGCAGCCAGCGCAGTCGGGTCGTCAGCTCCTCGATGACGGCGTCGGCCCGCCGGTCCCGTTCCGTGCGGACCCAGTCGTCGAGCCAGACCTGCAACGCCGAGACGATCATCCCGGCGGCGACGCGCGGGCGGATGCCGGGCAGCTCGCCGGCGGCGATGGACGCCTCGACGCCGCCCGCGAGCGTGTCCAGGCCGGCGCTCCAGACCGTGCGCTGAACCCCGCGTCCGCCGTCCGCGCCGCTCGCCCAGCCGGATCCGGCCCGGAGGTTGAGCGCGAGGTACTCGTCGTGCTCGGTCAGGAACCGGGCCACGGTCGCGACCCCGGTGAGGAGGCGTTCGAGGGGCGACGCCGCGGTCCGCGTCGCCATGTCGACCTCGGCGAGGAGCGCCCGCATCCGCTCGTCGTGGAGGGTGTCCCAGATGTCGAGCTTCCCGGAGAAGGTCTTGTACACCGTCGCGAGGGACACGCCGGCGGCCGCCGCGATCGACTCCATCCGCGCGTCGGTGAACCCGGACTTGCTGAACTCCCGCTCGGCCGCGGCGAGGATCTGCCGCCGATACATCCGCCGGCGGGCGTCCCGGATGTCGGGCACCGCGGCCGGGCTGTCATCGAGGTGCATGGTCCTCCACTGCGCGCGTACGGATCCGCCGCGCACCGCGCGGTGCGCCCTCCCCGAGAGCGTGCCCGGATCGTTTCGAGAGGGGTTGTCGTCATCGTAGCGCCTCGCTACCGTGGTGCAGAATTGCCATTCTGTTCATTGAAGTGGCCATTACTCCACCCCCGGAGGTCGGAGGTTCCCATGGCGAAGCCGACGCTGTCGATGAAGCCCACCGGCTGGTTCCAGGTCGCGTGGTCGGCCGAGATCGGGACGGGCGACGTCACCCGGATGACGTACTTCGGCCGCGACCTGGTCGCCTGGCGGGGAGAGTCGGGACGGGTGACCGTCATGGACGCCTACTGCGGACATCTCGGCGCGCACCTGGGCTACGGGGGGACGGTCGTCGGCGACCGCCTGCAGTGCCCGTTCCACGGCTGGGAATGGACGGCGGAGGGCCGCAACGCGTGCATCCCGTACGAGACCCGGCCGAACCTCGGCGCCCGGATCGACACCCTGCCGACGGTCGAGCGGAACGAGGCCGTCTACGTCTGGCACGACGTTCACGGGCGCCCGCCCTACTTCGACGTCCCCGACGTCTTCACGGCATGGGACGACGGCGTCACCGCGGACGACTACCACCCGGCGTTCCCCGACTCGACGCTGTTCCAAGAGCGGCTGGAACTCCATCCGCAGTACGTGCTGGAGAACGGCGTCGACTTCGCGCACTTCAAGTACGTGCACAAGGTCCCGATCATGCCGGTGTTCACCCGCCAGGACTTCGGCGGGCCGGTCTCCTACGTCGACTTCACCATCACCTTCGACGACTCGGTGACCAGCATCGACGACGCCGGAAGCGGTGTGCACGCCATCAACGCCGGGCTCGGCGTGGCGGTCACCAAGAGCTGGGGAATGGTCGACAACCGGACCGCCTCGGCGGTCACCCCGGTCGACGACCGCACCTGCGACGTGCGCTTCTCCGTCTGGATCGCCCGCCGGCCCGGCAAGGACGAGGCGGCCTCGCGCTCCTCGGCGCGGCGGAACGCCCAAGGCGTCATCGACCAGTTCCTCGCCGACATCGAGATCTGGTCGCACCAGCGCTACACGGACCCCGCCAGGCTCGTCCGGGACGAGCACGCCGGCTTCACCGCGCTCCGCGCCTGGGCCGAGCGGTTCTACCCCGCCGGATGACGGCGCCGGGTTCCGGTCGCGGCACCGTCCCCACGAAAGGCAGAGGCCATGACCTCAGATCGCAGATCGCCCATCCGGGTCTTCCAGGTGGCCACCGGCAACGTGGGCACCGAGATGATCCGGCGGATCGGCAGGCATCCCGACCTGGAACTCATCGGCGTGCACTGCTACACCCCGGAGAAGATCGGGCGCGATGCCGGTGAGCTCGCGGGCGGCGCCCCGATCGGGATCGCGGCGACCGGATCGGTGGATGAGATCATCGCCGCCGCGCCGGACGTCGTCACCTTCCACGGGGTGTTCCCGGACGAGGCCCTCTACGAGCGTGTGCTGGAAGCCGGCATCGACATCGTCACCACGGCGGACTGGATCACCGGCCACCACCGGGACCGGAACCATCCGCACCCGTCGGGCCGGCCGGTCAGCGAGGTCCTGGCCGACGCCTGCCGGCGCGGCGGCGCCACCTTCTACGGCACCGGCATGAACCCGGGGCTCTGCCAGATCCTGGGGGTCGTGCATTCCGCCGACGTCGCCGAGATCGAGAACGTCACCGTCATCGAGTCGGTCGACGTCTCCTGCCACCACTCCGCCGCCACCTGGGCCGAGGTCGGCTACGGGCGCCCCGTCGACGACCCCGCGCTGCCCGCGATGCTGGAGAAGTACACGCGGGTGTTCACCGACTCGATCTACATGATGGCCGACTGCTTCGACCTCCGGCTCGACGACGTCACCTTCTCCTACGAGATGGGCGCCTGCACCAAGGACGTCGACCTCGGCTGGTACAGACTGCCCAAGGGGTCGCTGGGAGCCAGCTACATCACGTACCAGGGCGTCGTCGACGGCGTCCCGCGGATCGAGACCCACCTCGAATGGCAGATGACCCCTGACACCGACCCGCGCTGGGACGTCAAGGGCTGCTACATCACCAAGATCCAGGGCGATCCCGTGATCTACAGCAAGCACATGATCCTGCCCAAGCCCGGCACCGACTTCTCCTCCGCCGCAGCCTTCGCCTCCATCGGCATGACCGTCACCGGGCTCCCCGCCCTCAACGCCATCAAGGCCGTGGTCGACGCACCTCCCGGCATCTTGACCAGTGCCGACATGCCGCTGCGCGGTTTCGCCGGCCGTTTCGCCACCACGGCGAGCCGCTGACGTGGGGCAAGCCGCTCGCCGTGGTGGCGAGCAGGTACGCCGGGCTCCGCATGGCAGGGACCTGATCGTCCGCAAGATCCTGCTGGCCTCACGCCTGGGTTATGGTGCCTGCCATGGAAGCCGAGCATCCTCTTGTGCGCGAGGTCTTCCCGGAGCTCGTCACTGAGCTGATGGCCTTGCTGGAGGAGGAGGGCGAACGCGAGCTCGCCGTCTGCGCATGGGACCTTCGCCTGGTCGCCGACTGTGGCTGCGGCGACGACTTCTGTCAGAGCTTCCAGACCGAGCCCCATCCCGAGGACCGGCCCTACGGTCCCGGCCATCGTTGCGTCCTCCTCGCTCCCGCGAAGGGCATGCTCAACCTCGACGTCGTCAACGGGCGGATCATGTACGTCGAAGTGATCGACCGACCGCCGCTGCGCGACCGCCGACGGGACGAGGAGAGATAGGCGGGTCGAGCCGGTTACCTCTCCCGGACGCTGTAGGTCAGGTGCGTCACCGTCGACGAGGGCTCCGCGCGGACCTGCTCCAGGGCCACGCGGGCGGCGTCCACGCCCTCGAACAGGCGGATGCCGGAGCCGAACAGCACGGGCGACAGCGCGATCGAGAACTCGTCGATCAGGCCGGCGTTCACGTACTCCAGGATCGTCGCGCCGCCGCCCGCGATGCGGACGTCCCGGTCGCCGGCGGCCTCGCGGGCCTGGTCGAGCGCGGACTCGATGCCGTCGTTGACGAAGTGGAAGACGGTCCCGCCCGGCCGCTCCCAGGGGTCGCGCTTCTCGTGCGTCACGACGAAGACCGGCGTGTGGAACGGCGCCTCCTCCGGCCACATCCGCTCGCCGGCGTCGAACATGCGCTTGCCCATCACGCTCGCGCCGGTGCGCTCGAACGTCTCCCGCACGATGTCGTTGTCCCGCCCTTCCTCACCGCCCCCGCCGAGCTTGAGGTTCTCCCGGAAGAACCGCTGCGGGAAGATCCACCGCTGCAGCTCCATCCACTGCCGCCCCATCAACTCCTCGCTGGACTCGGGCGCGATGAACCCGTCCAGCGACATCGAGACGCTGAAGAACACCTTTCCTGCCATCAGTCCTCGGCTCCCTTCGAGACGATCTCGGTGACGTAGGCGGCCAGGTTGCCCAGGGTCTGCCGGCCGCCCTCGATCGCGTGGTACTTCTCGACCGCCTCCTCGCGCAGCTCCTTGGTGGGGAACACCGTGCGCATCTCGATCCGGGTCGCCGCGCCGTCGGGCGCGAACGTCAGGACCGACTCGAAGGCGTTCGGGTCGCCGCGGGACTCACCGTGCAGCAGCGCGATCCGCTCCGGCGGAGCGATCTCGGTCCAGGAGATCCACTCCTGGTAGTCCGTCCCGTCCGGTCCGTGCATCACGAAGTCCCACACCCCGCCGACGCGGAACTCGAACGCCCGCGTGGTGGTGCTGAACCCCTCCGGTCCCCACCACCGCGACAGGTGCCGGACTTCGGTGAACGCCTCGAACACCAGCTCCCGCGGGGCATCGATCACCCGGGAGATGACGATCTCGCGGTCGGCCGCCGCGGACGGCGCCGGCGCTCCTCGTCCCATTGCGCTCATCGGCTACTCCTCTTCCTGTCTTGCCTGCTTCAGGTCCTGCACGTACGCGTCCAGCCGGTCGAAGCTCTCGTTCCAGAACCGCTCGAAGCCGCCGGTCCACTCGTGCACCGGCCGCAGCCCGCGGGCGTCGAGGCCGTACAGGCGCTGCTTACCCGCCTTGCGGTCCCGCACCAGCCCGACCTCCCGGAGCACCCGCAGGTGCTTGGACGCCCCCGGCTGGGTCATCCCGAGCTCCCGGGCCAACTCGGTCACCGGCCGCTCGCCCGCCCGCAGCAGCGCCAGGATCTCCCGGCGCTGCGGCTCGGCGATCGCGTTGAAGACGTCCGACGTCGTCGCTGCTCGTGCCATGCCCGCCATCATATGCCCATATCGGCATGCGTCAATCGCGGGCCGATCCAGGGCTCGAACGTCCCGGTCCCGGACAGGTGGACGGCGCGGCGGTCAGGAGGGTTGGACCTCGTCGAAGAGCGCGACGGCTTCGGCGGGGTCCGGGCTCACGAGGCGTTCCAGACCGGCCATCGTGATCTTCGCCCACCTGCCGGCCCGTGCCGTCATCCGCTGCTCGAAGGCGCGGACGGCCTCGTCCGGATCTCCAGGGCCGGTGGTGATGGCCTCGGCGAGTTCGGCGCCGTCCAGCATCGCGAGGTTCGCGCCCGCTCCCAGAGGGGGCATCAGATGGGCGGCGTCGCCCAGGAGCGTCACCCCGGGGACGTGGGTCCAGGTGTGGGAGGCGGGCAGGACGTAGAGGGGGCGATGGACGAACGCGGTGCCGTGGCGGAGAAGCTCCAGGACGGGAGCGGCCCAGCCGTCGAACAGGGCCAGCAGACTCGATCGCACGGCCTCGGCATCGGCCGGGTCCAGGTTCGCGTGCCAGTCCACGGGCGCGCGGAACTGGGCGTACACCTTCACGTGCCCGCCGCTGTTGCGCTGGGCGACGAGGGCGCGGTTCACGCCGTACACGGCCACGGAACCGTCGCCGACCAGGCGGGCGAGGTCGGGGTGGCGGGCGTCGACGTCGTCCAGGGCGGTCTCGACCGAGGTGACGCCGGTGTAGTGCGGCGTCGCGGACGAGACGGCCGGGCGGACCCGGGACCAGGCGCCGTCCGCGCCGACCACGAGGTCGAACGTCTCCTGTCGGCCGTCGGCGAAACGGACCAGCACGCCGTCCCCGCCGTCCGGCACCACCTCCGCCACTCCTCGCCCCCACTGAACGTCCAGGGGACCGAGCAGCAGGTCGCGGAGCTGCCCGCGGTCGATCTCGGGATGGGCCCGGTCATCCGGACGGGGCCGCCAGTCGCGCAGGACGGTCCCGTCGGTGTCCAGGATGCGCATGGCCTGCCCCTCGGGACGCGACAGCGCCTGGAACTCCGCCAGCAGTCCCGCCTTGTGCAGCGCGAGCTGGCCCAGTCCCTCGTGCAGGTCCAGCGTGCCGCCCGGGGGACGTGCGTCGGGGGCGGGATCGCGTTCCAGAACGGTGACGGGGTGATCGTGACGGTGCAGGACGCGGGCGAAGGTCAGGCCCGCGGGGCCGGCCCCGATCACGGCGATACGGCGTCTCATGACGATACACCGTATTGATCTCTTACAGTGTATCGCAACTGTACGGTGTAGGCATGACTGTGTGGGACCGTCCGGAGCCGCCGACCCGCCCCGCGCCGCTCGACCGGGAGCGGATGGTCGCCGCCGCCGTCGCGCTGGCCGACGAGAGCGGGCTGGAGGCGGTGTCGTTGCGCAAGGTCGCCGCCCGGCTGGACGTCGGCCCGATGCGGCTGTACGGGTACATCGCCTCCAAGGAGGAGCTGTTCGACCTCATGCTGGACGAGGTCTACGCCGAGATCCTCCCCGAGGAGCAGCCCGGTGACTGGCGGGAGGCGCTGCGCACCCACGCCCACCGCACCAGGCGGGCCGCCCTCCGGCATCCATGGCTGGCCGACCTGCTCGGCGGCCGTCCGGCGCTGGGCCCCAACGCCCTCGCCGTGGCCGAGGCGATGCTGGCCGCCCTCGACGGCGTCGCCGACCTCGACACCGTGATGCGCGCCGTGGAGACCGTCAGCGCCTACGTCACCGGCGCGATCAGGCGCGAGGTCGCGAACCTTCGGGCCGAGCGCGCCACGGGCCTGTCCAAGCGCGACTGGCAGCGCGCCTCCGGCCCGCATCTGAGCAGGATGCTGGACACGGGCCGCTTCCCGGCGCTGGCCAGGTTCGTGTACGACGGCACGGAGGTGGACGCCGAGACGTCCTTCGCGACCGGGCTGGACTGGGTCCTCGACGCCGTGGCCGCCAAACTCACCCCTCCACCGGCGTGACGGGGCTAATCCCGCCTTCCGGCGCGGAGTTCGGTCGCCAGGGACGCGATCCGCTCTTGCGGGTGGGTCGATCCCGGGAAATAGGCGCAGACCCGTTCGGCCACGTCGCCGAACCGGTTCCTGATCTCGGTCGCGCACTCGGCCGGCGTTCCGGCGACCGCGAGGGTCCGCATCATCGTGTCGTCGATCAGGCCGATCATCGTCATGATGTCGCCGGTCTTCGACAGCGCGTTCAGCTCGGGCTGCAGATCCCCCCATCCCTCGACGTCCAGGACCGGCTTGTAGGCCGGGGTCGAACCGTAGAACGCCAGCAGCGCCTTCACCCCGAGGCTCGCGGCCTCGATCTCCTCGGGAGTGTCGCCCATCGCGACGATGGCCTGCGGGTACAGGTCGACGCGTTCGCGGCCCGCCAGTTCCAGCCCTTCGGCCACGGCCGGGAGGGTGCGCTCGCGGAAGTGCCGGTGGCTGTGGAACGGCATCACCAGCAGCCCGTCGGCGACCTCGGCCGCGGTCCGGGTCATCACCGGGCCCAGCGCGCCGAGCAGGACGGGCGGGACGCCGTAGGGGTTCGGTCCGGGGACGAACGTCGCGGGCATCAGGGTGTGCCTGGTGAACTCGCCGCGGAAATCGAGGGGCGTGCCGTCCTGCCAGGAGTTCAGGATCGCCTTCACCGCGAGCACCGTCTCGCGCATCCGGGCCGCCGGCCTGCTCCAGGTCGAGCCGTACCGCTTCTCGATGTGCGGCCTGATCTGCGAGCCCAGTCCGAGCCGGAACCGGCCCTCGCTGAGCAACTGCAGGTCGTAGGCCATGTTGGCCAGATGCATCGGGCTGCGCGGGAGGGCGATCGCGACGTTGGTCATCAGGTCGGTCGGCGGCACGTCCGATGAACCGGCGGCGACGATCAGCGGCAGGAACACATCGTGCGGGCCCTCGAAGGTGAACAGGCCGTCCACCCCCGCGGCGATCAGTGCGCGGGCGCGCTCCGCGGCCTCATCCGGCCGCCCGTCCAACTGCACGTCGAGTTTCACTGACCGCTCTCCGTTCCGCGCGCCGCCGAGAGTCCACCGGCTCGATCGTCCATGACGTGGATTCCGCGCCCGCTGCCGACCGTCTCCAAGCCCACCACATGCCCGACCGCCGACCCGCTCTTCTTCCCCGAGGACATCACCGCCCTCGACCAGCTCCGCGCGGGAAGGCGGCCCATGCGGTGATGCCGAAGCCATCGCCGTCCTTCCGGATCTCGGCGGCTCCGTGTCCCGGCCAGTGCGCCGGGATGACGAGTTCCCGCAGATCGGCTGCGCGGGAGAGACAGGCGCGGCGAGTCTTCGCCGCGAGACGGAGGTCGTCGCAGAAGCAGCTGTTCCATCCGGGTTCGAGGACTTGGACGGGGCTGTGCAGCATGTCCCCGACGAAGACGGCGCGGTCGGTGCCCGAGCGGAGGGTGAGGACGGACGAGCCGGGGGTGTGGCCCGGTGCGGCCTCCAGCAGCAGGTTGCCGTCGATGCGGTGGGCGTCCTCCCACAGGACCGCCTGTCCGGCTCGGTGGACGGGGGCGATGCTGTCGTTGAACACCAGCTTGCTGCCCTCCCAGCGGATGCGTTCGTGCTCGTCGCGCGGCGCCCGGCTGCGGCGGGGGCTTTCCGGGTCGAAGTAGAGGTAGTCGGCACGGGGGATCAGATAGGTGGCGTTGGGAAAGGCGGGCAGCCATTGCCCGTCGCGCAGTTCGGTGTTCCAGCCGACGTGGTCGTAGTGGATGTGGGTGTTGACGACGACGTCGACGTCCTCGGGCGCGACGCCGGCTTGGCGCAGGCGGGCAAGGTAGTCGGTCTTCAGCCCGGCGAACTGCGGGATCTGCGGGCGCTCCCGGTCGTTGCCGACCCCGGTGTCCACCAGGATGGTCTTCCCCTCGCTGCGCAGCACCCAGGTCTGGATGCGGCAGCGGTAGGCGTCATCGGCCGGGTTCCAGAAGTCCGGCGCCAGCCACTCCCGGTTGTCCCGCCAGGTCTCCTTACTGCTGTCAGGGATGATGAAGTGGGCGGTACGGATGGGGCCGGACCACTCGACGACGCGGGTGACCTCGACTTCGCCGAGAGAGATGGTGTCTGCGGGCATGACGGTTCTCCGGAGAGAGCGGGACGGATGGGGTGGTCGTGCGGCGGGCGGCCTCACGCGGACCGCGCCGGGCCGTGGGGCGCGGGGGCATAGCGGGCGAGGAAGGTGAGCACGGCTTCCTCGATCACCACCTCCGCGGAGGGCTGGACGGCGACCTCCTCCTCGAAGGCCATGACCCCCGGCCAGACGAGGAACTCCTGGACGAGGCCCATGAACTGGCGCGCCGCGAGGTAGGTGTCCGGGCAGCTCAGGCGGCCACTGTGGACCAGACCGTCGAGGCAGCCGACGAACGCCTCCACGACCGGTCCCTTGCCCACCCGGTAGAACTCGTCCGCGACCCACGGCAGGCGCCCGGACTCGGCCACCACGAGCCGGGCGAAACGGATCTGGTCCGTCTCTGTGGCGAAGCGCTGGAGCGACCGGGCGAAGGCGCGAAGGACCTCCTCGGCGCTCGTGCCGGCGTCGCACTCGACGAGCCGCCGGTCCGGGCCGGCGAACGCCGACCAGTGGTAGTGCACCATCTCCCGGAAGACCGTCTCCTTCGACCCGAAGCGGTTGTAGACGGTCTGCCGTGAGACTCCGGCGCGCTCGGCGATCCGCTCCAGGGTGACCCCGTCGTAGCGGTCGGCCAGGAAGAGCTCCTTCGCCGCCGCGAGGATCTTCTCGTCGGAGGCGGATCTGCGGCGTCCGGGCTCCTTCCGCCGCGTCCCCGGCCGGTCCGTCCTCGGCTGTTCGGTCACGCCACGCCACTCCCCGCTCTCGTACCGATCCCCTCGGGCCGTTGTTTAGACTTTACAGTCCAGTCTAAGTTCATCGATGCGATTCGGCTAGTGCGTCCGCACTAGGACACGTGAGCGGCCGGTCCAGGCGCACCAAGGGAAGACGGCGACAGGGGACGATGCCCGGCGAGGGTGCCGGAGGGAAGTGTTGGAGGCGCGCGGATCTCGCGCAGCATTCCCCCTTCGCCAACGGTGTCTGGAGTGATCAACAGATGGCGACTTTCCTCTATCGGATCGGACGGTGGGCCTTCCGGCGGCGGCGGCTCGTGATCGGTCTGTGGCTGGGCGTCCTCGTGCTCGCCGGGGTCGCCGCCGCCATGGCGCCGTCCGGGCAGGACGAGGACCTCTCCATGCCAGGAACCGAGTCGCAGAAGGCGTTCGACCTGCTGGACGAGCGCTTTCCCCAGAGCAACGCCCAGGGGGCCGAGGCCCGCCTGGTGTTCCAGGCGCCGGACGGGCAGCGGGTGACGGCCGGCGGGAACAGGGCGGCCGTCGAGGAAGCGCTCGGCTCGCTGGACGGGGGCGATCAGGTCGCGTCGGCCACCGACCCCTACAAGACCGGCGCCGTCAGCAGGGACGGCACCATCGCCTACTCCACGATCACCTATACCGCGGACGCCGTCGACCTGCGCGAGCCGACGAAGAGCGCCCTCGAGGACGCCGCGGCCAGGGCCCGGGACGCGGGGCTCACCGTCGAGATCGGCGGCTCGGCCCTGGACGCGGAGGAGGCGCCGGGCGGTACGACCGAGATGATCGGCGTGGTGGTGGCGGCGGTGGTGCTGGTCCTCGCCCTCGGGTCGCTGGTCGCGGCCGGACTGTCGCTGCTGACCGCCTTCTGGGGCGTGGCCATCGCCTTCGGCCTGGTCACCGCGCTGGCCGTTCCGCTGGGCCTGACGTCCACCGTCGCCATCCTCGCGCTGATGCTGGGCCTGGCGGTCGGGATCGACTACGCGCTCTTCATCACCTCCCGCTTCCGCGACGAGCGCGTCCGGGGCGGCGAGCCGGAGGAGGCCGCCGGCCGGGCGGTGGGCACGGCCGGGTCCGCCGTCGTCTTCGCCGGGGCGACCGTCTTCATCGCCCTGGTCGGGCTGGGGGTCGTGGGGATCCCCGAACTGACGAAGATGGGCCTGGCCGGAGCGGGCGCCGTGGCTCTCGCCGTCCTCGTCGCGCTGACCCTGGTCCCCGCGCTGTTCGGAGCCTTCGGAAGGCGGATACTGTCGCGCGCCGTCCGCAAGGCCGGTCGGCCGGGCGGCGACCGCCCCGCCGCGGCCGCGGCCGGTCGGCCCGGGCTCGGCACGCGCTGGGCGCGGTTCGTGCTGCGCCGGCCGGTGGCCGTGCTCCTGATCGCCGGCCTCGGGCTCGGCGCCGTCGCCCTCCCGGCGCTGAGCCTCGAACTCGGGCTGCCCGGAGACGAGTCCAAGTCGGTGGAGACCACCCAGCGCCGCGCCTACGACCTGCTGTCGGAAGGCTTCGGCCCCGGCTTCAACGGCCCGTTGACCGTGGTCGTGGACATGTCGGAGTCCGCGGACCCCCGCGCCACCACCGACCAGGTCGTCAAGACGGTACGGGGACTGGACGGGGTCGCGTCGGTGGACGATCCGGTTCTCGACCGGTCCAAGGACACGGCCGTCCTCACCGCCGTCCCGCGGACCGCGCCGGCCGCCGGCGAGACCAAGGACCTGGTGCACGCGATCCGGGGGGCGGTCTCCGGCGTCGAGGCCCGGACGGGCTCCGACATCCTGGTGACCGGCACGACCGCGCTGAACATCGACATCTCCGAAGCGATGTCCGACGCCCTCGTCCCCTACCTGGCCGTGGTCATCGGCCTGGCCGTGCTCCTGCTGACGGTGGTCTTCCGGTCGGTCCTGGTCCCGGTCAAGGCCGCGCTCGGCTTCCTGCTGTCGGTGGGCGCCGCCTTCGGCGTCCTCGTCGCCGTCTTCCAGTGGGGCTGGGCGGCGGACCTGATCGGCATCGAGCAGACCGGACCGGTCATGTCGCTGATGCCGATCCTCATCATCGGGATCGTGTTCGGCCTCGCCATGGACTACGAGGTCTTCCTCCTCACCCGGATGCGGGAGGCCTACGTCCATGGCGCGTCCCCCGGCGAGGCGATCGTCGGCGGCTTCCGGCACAGCGGACGCGTGGTGGCCGCGGCGGCGATCATCATGATCAGCGTGTTCACCGGGTTCATCGGGATGAACAACCCCACGATCCAGACGATGGGCCTCGGGCTGGCCTCCGCCGTCGCCTTCGACGCCTTCGTGGTCCGGATGGCGATCGCGCCCGCGGTCCTGGCGCTCCTCGGCCACCGGGCCTGGTGGCTGCCGCGTAGCCTGAAGCGCGTGCTGCCGAACGTGGACATCGAGGGCGAGGCGCTGAGCGGGCGTACCCCGGCCTCCGCGACGGTGCCGGACGCGGCGGTGCCGCCGATCCCCGTCGACGGGCGCTGAGGCGACCATGACGAACACGGGTGGCGGTGGCCCGCGACCGCGCGGCACGTGGTGGCGCGAGGGAACGATCACGGCGGTCGCGTTCGCGCTCTGCCTGCTCGGCGGCGCGCTGGAGGTCGACGACAAGGCGCTGTCACCGCCGCCCGCCGCCGCCTACCTCATCGCCGTGGTGTCCTGCGCCGTGCTGCCGGCGCGGCACAGGGCGCCCCTGGCCGCCATGGCTGCCACGACCGCATGCGGCATGCTGGTACCGCCCTTCGGCCTTCTGCTGAGCCCGCCCATCGTGGCCCCCGCCGTGATCGTCGCCTACTCGCTCGCCGTGCGCGCCGAACGGCGCGCGGCGAGCGCGGTGCTGCTCGCCTCGGCGGCGCTGCCGGTCGCCTCCGATCTCGTGGTCGCGTTCGGAAGCCTCTCGTGGCAGGACGCGAGCAGGATGGCGGCGGTGGCGGCGTTCCCGCTGGTGGCGGGCATACTCGGGCACTCGACGCAGAACCGGCGGGCCTTCCTGGCGGCCATGGAGGAGCGGGCCCGGCGTGCCGAGAAGAGCCGGGACAGCGAGGCCCGCCGGAGAGTGGCCGAGGAGCGGCTGCGCATCGCCCGGGAACTGCACGACCTCGTGGCCCACCAGATCACCCTGGCCAACGCGCAGGCCACGGTCGCCGCCCACCTCTTCGACACCCGCCCCGAGCAGACCCGCAAGAGCCTGAGGGAACTCGTCGAGACCACCGGCGACGCCCTCGACGAACTGCGGGCCACGGTCGGCCTGCTGCGCCAGACCGGGGACGCGGCCGCGCCCGCCGAACCGGCTCCCGGGCTGTCCCGGCTCCCCACCCTCCTCGAATCCTTCCGCCGCGCGGGGCTGGAGGTGTCGGTGCACCAGGAGGGCACGGCCAGGCCGCTGCCGCCGGGCGTCGACCTCACCGCCTACCGCATCGTCCAGGAGGCTCTGACCAACGTGACCAAGCACGCCGGCACCGGCAGCGCCCGGGTGCGCCTCGCCTGGAACCGCGACCGCGTGACCATCACCGTCGCCGACGACGGAGCGGGCGCGGTCGCGGCCCCGGGGGCGGACCGTCCGCCCGGTTACGGCCTGATCGGGATGCGCGAACGCGCCACCGCGGTCGGCGGCCGCCTCTCCGCCGGCAGGCGTCCGGAGGGCGGCTTCCTCGTCACCACCGAGCTCCCCCTCCCGCCCGCCAAGGACGCGCGGCGTGCCGGCGGCCCGGTGGCCGCCGGAGAGGCCGGGGACGCGCCGTGACGCTCCGGGTCCTCCTCGCCGACGACCAGGCCCTGCTGCGCGGTGCCTTCCGGATGCTCCTCGACACCGCCGACGACATCACCGTGGTCGGCGAGGCCGCCGACGGCGGGGAGGCGGTCAGGCTCACCCGGGAGCTGCGCCCGGACGTGGTGATCATGGACATCCGGATGCCCGAGGTGGACGGTCTCACCGCCACCGCGGAGATCTGCGCGGACCCGGAACTGCGCGGCAGCCGCATCCTGATCCTCACCACGTACGAGACCGACGAGTACGTCGCCCAGGCGCTGCGCGCGGGGGCCGGCGGCTTCATCGGCAAGGGCATCGGGGCCGAGGACCTGCTGGACGCCGTGCGCACGATCGCCGAGGGCGACACCCTCCTGTCCCCCGCCGCGACCCGCTCCCTGGTCGCCCGCTTCCTCGCCACACCGGACGACGCCCCACCGCGCGACCCGGAACGGCTCGCCGCGCTCACCCCGCGCGAACGCGAGATGGTGGCCCTGGTCGCGACCGGCCTGTCCAACCAGGAGATCGCCGAGCGGGTGTTCCTCAGCCCCTTCACGGTCCGCGCCCACGTGCAGCGCGCCATGACGAAGCTGGAGGCCCGCGACCGGGCGCAACTCGTCGTCATCGCCTACCGGACGGGCCTGGCCCACGCCGCCCCCGACGGCGACCACCTGTCGTAATCCGTACCAGGGCGCGGCGCCGCATCGCCGGTCCGTCGACCGGGTCGGTGGGCAGGGACGCGCGCACGCGCAGCCAGTCCCGGTGCCGCAGCGCCACCTCGGGTGACGGCAGTTCCAGCACCGCCGCCATCTGCTCCAGGCTCATCCCCGCCTGCTCGGCGACCTGCCAGACCCGGTGCTCCAGCCGATCGGCGTCCAGCCGCGCCGCCTGCGCGACCACCAGCGCCGCGCTATCGCATCACGATGTTCGACCCCGGGCTGCTCGCGGACGTCGCCGGCGTCGGTGAGCCCGTCCGGCTGCTCGGCCATCGACCGGTGTCGGCCGACGCGGGCCGGCGGCTGGAACGCACCATCGCCTTCCTCCAGGACAACCTGCTGGCAGACCCGGAGGCACCCGGACTGCCGCTGATGATCTCCACCGCCTCCCGGCTCCTGGCGGCCGGCGTGCTCAGCACGTTCGCCCACAGCGCCTCGACCGCCCGCGACGGCCGGCACCCGCGCGACCGGCACCCCGCGCCCGTCCGCCGCGCGATCGCCTTCATGGAGGACAAGGCCGCGAGGCCCATCAGCGGCGCCGACATCGCCGCCGCGGCGCGCGTCAGCGTCCGCTCCCTCCAGTACGCCTTCCGCGAGCACCTGGGCACCACGCCGATGAGCCACTTGAGGCAGGTGCGGCTCGCCGCCGCCCATGCCGACCTGCGGACCGCCGATCCGGCCACCACCACCGTCACCGCCGTCGCCGGCCGCTGGGGCTTCCTGCACGCGGGACGGTTCGCCGCCGCCTACAAAGCCGCCTACGGGCACCCGCCGAGCGAGACCCCTCCGCTCCTGATCGATTCTTGCGGGGAACCGCCGATAAGTGTGCGGCAAGGCAACGCATTCACGCCCGGCTGCTCATGAAATTCGATCGATGCCATTCAATGGCATTACCACAGGCCTTGTCGCTTCGCTCAGAGGCGCACCCGGAATCCCGCGGGCATGAGATGACTCACTTCAGTTCAGGCGGGGCCGGGAGGAGAGGTGCTCGCCCACCTGGTTGACCAGGAGGGTCATCTCGTAGCTGATCTGGGCGGGGTCGACGTCGGCGCTGCTCAGCACGGTCAGCGACGCGCCCTCGCCCGCGGCCGTGACGAAGAGGAAGGCGTCGCTCATCTCGATGATCGTCTGATGGACCTCGTTCGCGCCGAACTGGAGCCGCGCGCCCCGCGCGAGGCTCTGCAGCCCGGCGGCCAGCGCGGACAGGTGGTCGGCGTCGTCGGGAGTGATGCCGGAGGACGCCCCCATCAGCAGGCCGTCCGCGGACTGCACGACGGCCCTGGTCACCTGGGGTACGCGTTTGACGAACCCGTCGATCAGCCAGTCCAGCCGGTCGGTCGACGCGTCGCGCGGTGTCATGTGGCTTCTCCTCCTGGGGCGGTGGACGCGGGGACATCGTGCCATTCGCCGCGCCCACCCTCAGGCAAAACCGCCAGAGTGTGAAATATGACCCGAAACCGCCGCGCAAGATCAAAGCGATGGCTATGGTGTCACGGACCTCGTCCCGACCGGACCGTCACCGACGCTTGAGAGAAACGAACATGAATGAGCTGAACAGCCGCGTCCGCCCCGCTCACCTCCGTTCCGACCAGTGAGGACCGCGCGCCGGCGCTCGTTCCGGTTGTCGCTGTACGGCATGCTCGTCGTCCCGGTCGTCTCGCTGATCACGCTGTGGGGCTTCGCGGCGCAGAGCACCGCGTCCGAGGCGCTCCACCAGCGCAACATCGACACCGCCAACGAGGTCTACGGCAACGCCGTGCAGCCGATGCTGGTGACCGTGGCCCAGGAGCGCCAGGAGTCGGTCGTGTGGCTGGCCGGCCGCGGCCGGCTGCCGCGCACGTCGCTGGACGCCGTCCGCAAGAAGGCCGACGGGACGATCGTCCAGATGAACAAGGCCGCGAACTCCGGCAGGTTCCGCGGCACCCTGACCGGACCGATGAAGCAGCGGCTGTCGGTGCTGATCGGCAAGCTCAACGCGATCGCGAAGGTGCGCGGCGAGGTCGACTCCGGCGCTCTGACCAAGCTCGAGGCGTTCAACGCCTACAACGACATCATCGACTCCCACTTCCGGTTCATCTACCTCCTGGTCGCCGACAACGGCTACCAGCAGGCGTACCACCTGACCGGCATGTCGCGGGCGATCGAGCTGAGCGGCCGGGAGGCGACGCTCGTCGGCGGCGTGCTCGTCGGCGGCGGCAGGATGACCCCCGCCGAGTACGCCGCGATCAACCAGCTGGTGTACGAGCGGCGCTACCTGCAGACGACGAGCCTGTCGGAGTTCACCCCCGGCAACGGCGCCCCCTTCCGGCAGGCGCTGGCCTCTCCGCCCGCCACCACCTTCACCTCGGTGGAGGACCGCATTCTCGCGGCCGGGCCCAAGGGCCGGCTGACGCTCCCGCCCGCCGCCTGGGAGCAGGACTTGAAGGGGTTCATCGGCGCGCTGGACGGCGCGCTGCTGAAGTCCCGGACCGTGCTGGCCGGCGACGCCAAGAAGACCTCGGACCGGACCCTGTGGCGGCTCGGCCTCGTCGGGGGCCTCGGCCTGGTCGCGGTCCTGCTGACGCTGTTCCTCGTGATCCGGTTCGCCCGCCGCATCGGCCGCGACCTGCTCGGGCTGCAGAGCGCCGCGCGGTCGCTGGCGGAGGAGCGGCTGCCGGGCCTGGTCGGCCGGCTCAGCCGCGGCGACGAGGTCGACGTGGCGGTCGAGGCGCCGCCGCTCCGCCTCGGCAAGACGGCCGAGGTGGCCAACGTCGCCGACGCGTTCTCCAGCGTCCAGCGCACCGCGGTCGCCGCCGCCGTCGGCCAGGCCGACCTGCGCAAGGCGGTCAACCAGGTGTTCCAGAACATGGCCCGGCGCAACCAGTCGCTCCTGCACCGCCAGCTGGCCATGCTCGACACGCTGGAGCGCAAGGCGACCGACCCGGAGGCGCTCGCCGACCTGTTCGCCATCGACCACCTGACCACCCGCATGCGGCGGCAGGCGGAGGGCCTGGTCATCCTGTCCGGCGCCGCGCCCGGCCGCGGCTGGCGGCACCCGGTCAGCATCGTGGACGTGCTGCGCGGCGCCGTCGGTGAGATCGAGGACTACTCGCGCGTGGACGTGGTGACCTCGGCGCAGGAGGGGATCGTCGGCGCCGCGGTCGCCGACGTCATCCACCTGATGGCCGAGCTCATCGAGAACGCCGCCGCCTTCTCGCCGCCGAACACGCCGGTCGAGGTGGACGCCGGGCTGGTCGGGCAGGGCTTCGTGGTGGAGATCCAGGACCGCGGCCTCGGCATGGCGCCCGAGAAGCTCGCGGCCATCAACCAGCGGCTGTCCCGCGAGCCGGAGTTCGACCTGGCCGACGGCGACCAGCTCGGGCTGTTCGTGGTCACCAGCCTGGCGTACCGGCACGGGATCAGGGTGGTGCTGGAGCCGAACGCCTACGGCGGTATCAAGACGATCGTGCTGCTGCCGCACTCGCTCGTGGTCCCCGCTGACCGGATCGGCCGGGAAGCCGCCGAGGCCGCCCCCGGCGCGGACCCCGCCGCGGCGAACGCCCCGGCGAACGCCCCGGCCATGGCGACCGCCCGCCCCGGGTCCCAGGACCCGGCATACCCGGCGCAGGTCCCCGCCGGAACCGGCGGGTTCACCGGAACCGGCCCCATGCCCGTCTCGGGAACCGGCCCCATGTCGGTCACCGGGACCGGGCCCCTGCCGGTCGCCGGGCACGTTCTGCCAGGTCACGCGCAGGACCCCAGCGGACGGCACCGGCTCGGCGGAAACGAGCCGGGTCCCGGAGACACCCCGTCCGACGTCCCGCCGTCCGCTCCCCCGCCGCCTCCCCGCCCGGCGCCGGACGCGCCGGCCTCCCAGGTGGGCGACACCCACGCGGGCATGCCGCGCCGCGTCCGCCGCGCCAACCTCGCGCCACAGCTGCGCGACGCGCCCCCGTCCCCCCGCGACAGCGGCGAGCAGCGGCAGCCGGGACGCGGCACCGGGCGCTCCCCGGAACGCGCCCGCTCGGTCATGACGTCCATGCAGAGCGGATGGCGGCGCGGACGCGTCGAGACGTCCGGGCCCGTCCGGCCCAACGAGGATGAGGAGAACCGATGACTCCGGCGCCGATGACGGAGCGGGAAGTGCAGCGGCTGCTCGACGAGATGGTGCTGCGCACCGGCCCGGTGCGCGGCGCGGTCGTCCTGTCCAACGACGGGCTGCTGGTGGCGTCCTCCACCCGGTTCGGCCGGGAGAACTCCGAGCACCTGTCCGCGCTGGTCGCGGGCGTGCAGGGCCTCGCGCGCGGGGCGTGCCGCAGGTTCGGCGGCGGGCAGCTGCTGCAGACCTTCATCGAGATGGACACGTACCTGGTGTTCATGGTGCCGGCCGGGGAGCACGCGTGCCTCGCCCTGGTCGCGCCGCCGCAGGCGGACGCCGGCACGATCGCCTACGAGATGACCGATCTCGCCGAGCGGATCGCCGAGCGGCCCCCGGCGGTCGCCCGGCTGTCGGGTTCGAGTACGAGGTGAGACCCCGGTGAGCAGCGATCGCTGGCTTGATGACGACGCGGGGCCGGTCGTGCGGCCCTACACCGTCACCCGGGGCAGGACCCGGTTCCGCGAGGACGGCCTCGACCTGATCTCCGTGCTGGAGGCGACGGGGGTCCCGGTGTCGCGGCGGATGCGGCTGGACCCCGAGCACCGCACCCTGCTGGCCCTGTGCCAACGCCCGATCACCTTCGCCGACCTGACCTCCGAGGTCGACCTGCCCATCGGGGTCGTCCGCGTCCTGGTCGACGACCTGCGTGACGAGAACCTGCTCAGGGCGCTGCGGCCGACCAACACCGGCGACATCCCTGACGAGCTCGTACTAAGGAAACTGCTCAATGGACTACGTGCACTCTGACGCCGCCGTCCGTGACCCGGCCGCGGCCGGCGGCCGGCGGCCGATCGCCGCGAAGATCCTCGTCGCGGGGGGTTTCGGGGTCGGCAAGACCACGATGGTCGGCTCGATCAGCGAGATCCGGCCGCTGCGCACCGAGGAGATCCTCACCGACCGGAGCGTCGGCGTCGACGACACCAGCGGCGTCGACGGGAAGATCAGCACCACCGTGGCGATGGACTTCGGCCGCATCACGCTGCCCGACGACCTGGTGCTGTACCTGTTCGGGACGCCCGGCCAGCACCGGTTCTGGTTCATGTGGGACGAGCTGGCGCTCGGCGCGCTCGGCGCGGTGGTGCTCGCCGACGTGCGCCGCCTCGCCGACAGCTTCGCCGCGGTCGACTACTTCGAGGACCGCCGGACCCCCTTCGTCGTCGCGGTGAACTGCTTCGACGGCGCCGAGCGCAAGGACCCCGAGGACGTCCGCATCGCGCTGGACCTCGAGGACCGCGTCCCGCTGCTGATGTGCGACGTGCGCGACCGGGAGTCGGCGAAACGCGTTCTGATCACCGTGGTCGAGCACGTCCTGGCGCAGACCGCGGCCCGCCCCTGAGCGACCGCGCCCGGCGGGAGCGGTCCCGCCCCGTGTACCGGACGGGTGGCGAGCCGCCGCCTGGTTTCCCGTGGAGAAGGAGAGCGACATGAGTGAAGTGCTCGAAGGCAAGTCCGCGCTGATCACCGGTGCCGCGCAGGGCATCGGCGCCGCGACGGCGCGCCTGTTCGCCGCGCGCGGCGCGCGCGTGGTGGTCGCCGACGTCAACGAGGACGGCGGCAAGGAGACCGTCGCCGCCATCGAGGCGGACGGCGGCGAGGCGGTCTTCGTCCGGACCGACATCACCTCCGGCGCCGACGTCGAGGCGGCGGTGGCCGCCGCCGTGCGCGCGTACGGCCGTCTCGACTGCGCGGTCAACAACGCGGGCATCGAGGAGCAGGGCTCGGCGCTGCACGAGATCACCGAAGAGGCGTGGGACAAGCTCGTCGCGGTGAACCTCAAGGGCGTCTGGCTGTCCATGAAGTACGAGATCCGGCAGATGCTCGCGCAGGGCGGCGGCACGATCGTCAACATGGCGTCCGTGGCCGGGCTGGTGGGGCTGCCGCTCGGGATCTCGGACTACTCGGCGACCAAGGGCGGCGTCGTGTCGATGACCCGCACCGCCGCCATCGAATACGTGAAGCAGGGCATCCGGATCAACGCGGTCTGCCCCGGGGTCGTCCGCACCGCGCTGCTCGCCCAGGCGATCGAGGGCGGCATGTTCACCGAGGAGCAGGCTGCGGCGCTGCACCCGTCCGGCGTCCTGATCGACCCGGCGGACGTCGCCGAGACGTTCTCCTTCCTGTGCTCGGACGCGTCCCGGCACATCACGGGCCAGTCGATCGCCGTCGACTGCGGCATGTCCGCCGGCTGACGGGCGATCGGTCCGTGCCGGACACGGACCGTCCAGGTGACGGCGGTCCGCTGCCCCGCGGCAGCGGACCCCGGCCGTCCCCGGCGCGCTCACCGGCGCCGGCGGCGCCGCTGCCGGGCTTCGAGACGAGCCGGTCGCCGGTCGGGCATCGTCACCGACCGTCCGTGGACATCGGTGAGATCACCCGCCGGAAACCGGCCGGCCGAACGATCGGGCGGCGAACCTCGACCGGCGGTCGGCGTCCGTTCCCGGAAGGTCCGGCTCAGCCGGTCGCCCCGGCCCAGAGGTCGCAGTGATGGTCGCGGGTGAACGTGGTGAACGGCCCGGTTCCCTGGGAGGTCAGGCGCTGGATCGGTGGCCGTCCGGGAGTGACGGCCGGCCAGGTGGGGGTGCCGGAGCCGTTGGGGGCGCCGGTCTTCGCGAAGGTCGTCCAGTAGCTCAGCATTTGCTGCGACAGCCGCTGCTGGGCGGCGTTCAGGCCGGGCAGTGGCGGGAGGCTCTGCACTGTCCTGAAGAGGTAGAACAGTTCGGACGAGTGGTAGTCGCCCAGGGGCATCAGCGGGTCGAAGTCCGACAGCGGCGGCTTGGGGTCGGCGAATTCGTACTGGTAGACCGGCTGGGAGCCGGACGACGCCGCGGCTTGGGCGATGAAGTGGGCGGGGCAGGCGAAGAGGCCGTCGGTGGTGTAGGCGGACAGGGCGAGGTCGGCGTCGCCGGCCGACGCTGGCGGGTAGGCGGCGCGCATCGCACCGGCGGCCGCGGGCGTCCGGAGGTCGATCACCCTGTCCAGGTCGTCGGCCTTCGCGCGCCGCAGCTGCTGCACGTGATATCCGAGGGCCGTGAACAGCCGGCCTTCGTCCTTGTTGCTCCCGACGATGAGCGGCACCTTCTGGTAGCGGCCGGCCTTGATCGCCGACGCGGGGTCTTCGGTGACCACGCTGCCGTCGATCACCGGTTCCCAGCCGGGGTCGTCCAGCCTGAACAGGCCGCCGAAGTCGCCGACGAGCTTGTTCGCGGGCAGGCCGCGCAGGCACGCGACGACCGTGCGCGGATCGGTGCATCCGAGGGAGTCCGCGAACGCCTGGCCGGTGCGGTAGGCCTTCGCCAGGGGCCTCGGTCCCAGGGGCGTGCCGACGCATCCCCCGCTTTCGGAGATCGCCTTGTCGAACAGCCCCCGCGCGGTCGGGGAGATCAGCTGCATGCAGACGCTGTGGCCGCCGGCGGATTCGCCGAAGACCGTGACGTTGCGGGAGTCGCCGCCGAAGGCGCCGATGTTGGCGCGCACCCAGCGGAGGGCCGCCTGCTGGTCGAGGAGACCGTAGTTCCCCGTCGTCGCGGACTCGCCGGAGAGCCCGGGCAGCGCCATGAACCCGAGAGGCCCGAGCCGGTAGTTCATCGACACGACGATGACCTGGCCCGTGGCCACGAGTGGGGCGGGGTCGTAGCCCGCCCCTGATCCGAGGATGTACGCGCCGCCGTGGATCCACACCATCACCGGCAGCTTCCGGTGGGCGGCGCCGGGCGGCACGTAGACGTTGAGGGAGAGGCAGTCCTCACTGGTGCTTCCCAGCGGGACCGACTGCGGGCACAGCGGACCCTGCTCGGTGGCGTCGCGAACGCCCGACCACGCCCGGGGCGGCGCCGGGGGCCTGAACCGCAGCGCGCCCGTGGGGGGCGCCGCGTACGGGATGCCGAGGAAGGTCTCGCCGGTGGCGTCGGCTTTGCCGCGCACCGCGCCGCCGGCGACGCGGACCACCGGGCCCTGGCCGGGGGGCGCCGCCGATGCGGGCGCCGGGCTGATGACCATCGCCGCGAGCAGGACGAAGAGCGCGCTGGCGGACAGGGTGCTCCCTCTCGGGCGCCGGCGGAACGGTTTCATGATCACACTCCTGATCGACGGGTCCGCCGACCATAGGCGGCGCCGCGGACGGGCGACCACGCGTGAATCCGAGCGCGGGAGGCGCCCGGGTTGTCGCGTCCATGACAGTCGACCGGGCTGACCTGGCATCTTGAGTGGACACTTGCCTTTTTATTGACACTTGTCCATTATCGTGGGCGTGGCAGCCGAGCCGGCGTCGATCGCCCCCGCCCTGGACCGCCGGGTCCGCCGGTCGAGGTCCTCCCTCATCCGCGCCGCGATCGACCTGGTGTCCGACCGCGGGACGGCGGCCGTCCCGCTCTCGGAGATCGCCGAAGTCGCGGACGTGAGCCGGCAGGTGGTGTACCAGCAGTTCGGCAACCGCGACGTGCTGCTGCTGGAGGCCGCACTCGACCTGCTGCGCCGGGAACTGCTGCCGGGACTGTCCGATCTGCCGGACAGCCCCGACCTGCGCGCCGCAGCGGTGGCCGTGGTCGCCCACTTCGCGGACCACCGGCCGTTCTACCGGGCGATCCTGACGAGTTCGTGCGCCTTCGGGGTCAACCAGGCGCTGACCCGGTTCTTCCTGCCGCACAACCGGCATGCCGTCCGGCTTCTGTGGGGCCAGGACCTCGCGCCGCAGGAGATCGAGGATCTCTCGGCCTTCCTCACCGGCGGCTGGGCGACCCTGATCAACACCTGGGTCGTGGAAGGCGACGACCCCCTCGACATCGAAGGGTTCGCCGACCGGCTGGTGCGGACGGTGTCGGCCGTCATCGGGGCGATAGGGCCGTCCATCGCAGCCGGCAAGGAGCACGGCGGATGAGCGGATCCTTCCACGCGGCGCCGGTACCCCCGCCTTCCTCCGAGGCGGGCGACGGCCTCGGAGACCAGTCGCTCGCGCTGTACTTCCAGTCCCAGCTGCCGGATCTGCCGGAGAGGGTCCTGGAGGACGTCTGGCGGTCGATGCCGGAGGTCGCCCGGGCTTCGCCGCACTGCTCCGAGCACGACGCCCCGTCCGCCGTCGACCCGAGACTGCGCGCCTTCGTCAGGAACATCGCGGACCCGACGAGATCCCCCGAAGACCGGGCGAGGATGCACCGTGCCCTGGGGCGAAGCGCCTACCTCCACGGCGTCGACCCCGTCCTCCTGCAAAGCGCCTACCAGGCCGGCGCACGGTTCGCGTGGCGCAGGCTGGCCGAGGCCCTCCGGCGATCCGGCGCGACCGCCGACCAGCTCCTCCGTGCGACCGAGGCGGTCCTCGCCTCCGCCGAAGAGCTCTCCGGCCACGCGCTCGCCTCCTACAGGGAACTGTCCGAAGACGGCACCGAGGCGCTGCGCAGGAACCGGCAACGCCTGCTGCAGGTCATCCTGGCCGAGCCCGGGAGCGTCGCCCCGGACGCCCTGTCACGGGCGGCGAACGCGGCACGGTGGACCGTCCCGCGATCGATCGCCTGCGTCGTCCTCGACCGGAGGTGGGAGACCGGCGAGCGCCTGTCCCCGGCCCTCGACCCCGACGTGCTCAGCGACCTGCGCCACCCCGAACCCCGCCTGATCCTCCCCGAACCGGACCGCCCCGGCCGGATCGACCGGCTGCGCCGCGCGCTCCAAGGGATGCGTTTCGCCGTCGGCACCCGGGTCGGCGTGGCCGAGGCGGCGCAGTCGTTGCGCATCGCCGAACACGCCCTGTCGCTTCTCCGCCAGGGGGCCTTCCGGGACGCCGACCACGTCCGCTGCGACGATCACCTCTCCACCCTGCTGCTGCTCAACGACGAACACCTGGCACGCCGGCTGGTGGAACGCCGCATGGCCGCGTTGGAACGGCTCGAGACCGAACCGCGCCGGCGGCTTCTCGAGACCCTGCTGGCCTGGCTGAGCACGGGCTCCCAGGCGCAGGCCGCCGTCCGGCTCCACCTGCATCCCCAGACCGTCCGGTACCGCATGCGCCGCCTCGACGAACTGTTCGGAGACCAACTCCACGACCCGGCATGGCGATTCGAGATGGAACTCGCCATTCGCGCCCACCGGCTGCTCCCCCACCCCGCGACGAGCCTGCAGAGAACCGACTGAAGTCCTGCGCTCCGGTGCCGATCAGGAGACACCCGCGGCATCGAGCAGGACCGTGGCCGTCTCCACGGCCAAGCCGTCGAGCCAAGCGCCGATGGGGGCGGCGCCCCGTGACTACGGCGACGTGCTGGGCAAGCGGAGAAGCATGCGGGTCCCGTGAGGGTGGTCGGCGATGTGCAGGTCGCCGTGGTGGGCGCGGGCGATCTGGCGGGCGATCGGCAGGCCGAGACCGGTGCCCTCGGGGTCGCTGCGCCGGGCGTCGGCACGGCGGTAGAAGCGCTGGAACACCGCTTCCCGCTCCTGCGCCGGAATACCGGGACCGTCGTCGATGACCTCGACGACAGCCTCCCCCTCCCGCACGCCGGCCTTGACCTCGATCAGGCTGTCGGCGTGCCGGTCGGCGTTGCCCAGCAGGTTGGCCAGCACCCGGGCGAGCCGGACCGGCGAGCCCTCCACCGTGATGCCGGGGGCGACGTCGACGGCGGTGCGGCAGGCCGGGCCGGCGCGCTCGACCTCGGCGGCCACCAGTGCCGACAGATCGACGGGCTCGGTCGGGAAGGGCGCACCGCCCTCCAGGCGCGCCAGTTCCAGCAGGTCGCCGACGATGTCACCGAGGCGTTCGGCGTCGTGCAGAGCCGCGTGCAAGACCTTCTGCGAGTCGACCTGCGGGTCGGCCAGCGCCTCCTGCAGCCGGGTCTGGAGGCCCGTCAGCGGGCGGCGCAGGTCGTGGGAGGTGTCCGCCACCGCCTGCCGCTGGTGGTTCAGTGCCGCGCGAGCCGCGTCGGTGGCCCGCCGCTCGCGGGCCCGCGCCCGCCGCAGCCGCCGGTTGGTCTCCTCCAGTTCCTGCGCGCGCAGGAACAACTCGGCCTCGGCGGCCTCGACCTGATCGGCCGCGGACCGGCCGCCGCCCGCCCCCACCGACCGCAGTTGCTGGACGTAGGAGGTGACCTCCTCCACCCGGTTGATCACGTAGGCGGCCCGGCCGTCCGGGCCGGGCAGCGGCGCGTTCACCGCGGTCCAGTACCGCTCCTCGAACGTCCCCGGCCGGCCGGGCACTTCAAGGTCATAGCGGACCAGGGGCATCACGTCGACATCGCCTTCGGCCAGCGCGCGCTCCAGCGAGGCGCGCAGCTCCTGGACGCCGCGTCCGGACGGCCCACCGGGGAACACCTCGAAGATCCGATGGCCCAGGAGGTCCCCGCGCCGTCGCTCCATGAGGCGCTCGTAAGCCCGGTTCACCGAGACGTACACCAGGTCCGAGGACAGCACCGCGCACGCGACGGGCAACGCATCGAACGTGGCTGAGAAGTCAAGGCCGGTCACAAGGACCGTTTACCCCGAGCACGCAAAAGCGGCTTCACGCGGTGCCCCGCCCGCCCCAAAGATGACCCGGCCGCTCCAGGTGCATCGGCGGTCGCGATGGTGTCGACCGTGCGGGCGGGCAGGTCACCGGCTGTCCGCCGGTCGATGCGAGTTCCGGATGCGCTGGATGAGGAGGAGCGCGGTGTCGTCGTGCCGCTGCGCGGCCGTGGGGGCGTTGTTCTGGAGGGTGTCGGCGACCTCGTCCATGGTCCGGCCCGTTGCACGGGCGAGTTGGCGAGCCAGTTCGGCCGTGGTTTCGTCGATGTCAGTGCCCGGGACCTCGACCATCCCGTCGGTATAGAGGGCCAGAACGGTTCCGGCCGTCAGGGGGATCTCTGTGGTGGGGTAGTCGGCGTCGGGGTCGATGCCGAGCAGGAGCCCGGGTGCCAGAGGAAGCGTTCCGGTCCTCCCGTCGGGATGTCGGATCAGGGGTGGCGGGTGGCCCGCGGTCGCGAACTGCGCGCGCCCGCGTTCCAGATCGAGCCGGGCGACCAGGCAGCTGGTGAACAGCCCGCGATCCAGGTCGACGAGCAGACGGTTGGTGCGGGCGAGGATGTCGCCGGGCGGTGCGCCGATGGTGGCGTGGGCGTGGACACCGGTGCGGACCTGGCCCATGAGGGCGGCCGCGGTGGGGTGGTGTCCCTGGACGTCGCCGATCGTGGCGACGGCGGTCGTCCGGTCGATGCGGACGAAGTCGTAGAAGTCTCCGCCGATGTCCATGCCGCGGCCCGCGGGCTGGTACCGGGCGGCCAGCTCGAGGCCGTCGATGTGGGGCAGGGTGCGGGGCAGCAGCGCCTCTTGCAGGGCGCGGGCCAGCTGGTGCTTGGTGTCGTAGAGGCGGGCGCGGTCCAGCGCTTGGGCGATGAGCCCGGCCAGCGACATCAACATGGCGCGCTCTGCCCGCGAATAGTGGTGCGGGTGGTCGTAGGTGAGGATGAGGGAGCCGATGACGCGGTCGGACGCGATCAGGGGCAGGAAGGCGCGCGCGTCCATGCCTTCCACGGGGATCGCCTGGGGGTAGGCGCGTGTGAGGTCGGCGAAACCGGCGAAGAAGGCGGGTCTGCCGGACACCAGCGTCTGCGCGGCCGGCACGGCGGAGGTCAGCGCGGTCCCGTCGAGGCGTTCCACCAGTTCGGTGATCTCTCCCCGGTGACCGACGACGCGGAGTCTGCCGTCCTGCGCCGCCATCAGCGCCATGCCGCTGGGCCCGAAGGCGGGCACGATCTGGTCGGCGACGAGGCCGACGACCTCGTCGAGCCCCACCGCCTCGGTGAGGGCGGCGGCCAGATGCGTCAGCTGGTAGATCGCCGACACCCCGGTCGGCTCCGCAGGGACGGGCGGCCGGTGGGGCGCCGTCACCGGTTCCAGGTCGGCGGAGGCATCGGTGCGGGCCGGCTCGATCTGGACGCTGATCCCGGATGCGTCCGGGTGAAGGTGGAATGCCAGCCGGGTGCCCGGCGGGCGCACGGCGGTGAAGGACGACGGCTGGCGGCTGACCACGGCGGCCCGGTAGTGGCCCTCGAAGAGCGTGGGATCGCTGAGCCACGGCACCACCTCCCACGGACGGGAGCCCTTCAGATCGGCGAAGTCGGCGCCCACCAGGTCTGTCGCAGCGGAATTGGCGAAGACGACCCGACCGTCCAGGTCGAGTGCGCAGCAGCCCAACGGCAGGCGTTCGGCGAACATGACCGCCGCCTGCGCCTCCTCGTCCGCCGATGGGCCGGGCAGGACGAGCCGAGGGGGCGGGAGGACGCGCGGTCTGTCCGGGAACCGGATCCGCCCCCCGCCGGGGTTCCCCCGCAGCAGCAGGCTCGCACGCCGGCGGAAGACCGTGATCGCCTCGTGCTCGTCGGGACTCAGCGCCCGCGGTCGCGAGACCGGCCAGAACAGCACCAGTCCCCCCGCCGCTTCCGCGTCGTCGGCGATCGGTACCGCCGCGAGAACGTAGTCATAGGGCAGCGCGATCCCCAGCCGGGGATAGCGGCGTGCGACCTCCTCGGACCCGTTCAGCCACACGAGGCTCCTCTGGCGGACGGCGTCGGGGACCGGGTTCGGGTCGTCCATGGGAATCCGTTCCCAGGGTGCGGCGATCTGCTGGGGTGCTCCGCAGAGCACCGCCAGCCTCAGGACCCGCTCCCCCGCGGGCAGCAGGAACAGCGCCCCGATCGAAGCGTCGACCTCCAGCATCAACTCGACCAAGGCCGTCTCGAGTCGCTCCATGCCGGTGTCGGGAGCGGCGCTCGCAGGAGAGCGTCGCGATCCCATGGGTCCTTACCTCCGTCCACGTACCGGCGGACGGCGGGTACTGAACGTTCGCATGGCGGCCTCCTCGGTGGCGGCAGGCATACCCGCCCTACCTGGACGTACTCCGGGGCGGGTGGAGCCATGCGGGACTCACCAGGCGATCAGGCCCAGGTCAGTGCGGTGCATATCGGGGAGGCGGCGGAAGCCGCCGTCGTCCATGCGGAAGACGGCCCGGTCGTGGCGCGAGCTGACGAGAAGGTGCCTGCCGGTCGCGTCGAGGGCGGTCCGGAAATCCACCGGTGCCGCGGGCGCGATCTGCTCGGCCGTCATGCGGGCGACTTCGCGGACGGGCGCCTTGCGCGACCCCGCCCTGACGGGCAGGGCCAGCTCCACGACCGCCACGGACCTGAGCGTCCCGTCGTCGCCGGTGTCCTCCTTGACGGCCGTGACGGTACGCCCGTCCGGGGAGAGCCTGAAGGAAGCCAGGTCGATGGTGGTCCCCAGGACGGTGCGGGCCTGGGTGAGGTCGGTGCCGGCCGCGCGGGTGTCGAGTTCACGCAGAACGATCCCGGGGTCCTCAACCCTGAAGCTCTCCGGGTTGTCGGCCGCGAAGAAGAGGGTGCGTCCGTCCGCCGCCCACGCCGGGGACCGCACGAACCCCGGTGAGTCGGCGCTCGGCTGCGGCAGGCGCCATCCCCGGCTGCCACCGGACGAGGAGTCGACGACCGCGACGTCGTCGCCGCTGCAACCGGTGAGGTTGTTGAAGACGAGCGCGAGGCGGCCGCCGTCCGCCGTGGCGGCCATCTCGTCCACCCGGGTGTCGAACCCGCCGGGCAGGGTCGTCCTGCTCGCCACGGTCCCGTCGCTTCGGAGGGTCGCCTTGTCGATGCGCGTGCGGCAGGGGCCGGTCTCGTCGGCGAGGAAGGCGGTGCGCCGGTCGGCCGAGACGGCGAGCGCGGAGTAGTGCCCGGCGCGGGGCCGGATGTCGGCGATCATGCGTCCGGTCCAGGAGTCGAAGACCCCGGCGCCGCCCTTGCGGTGGGTCGCCAGGAAGTACGGAGGGCCCTCGTGCGCGCCGAGCGCTTCCGGGCCGCGCAGCGCCCCGCGCAGGGCGACGGTCACGGCCACGACCGCGATCACGGTGAGGACGGCGGCGACGGGCACGGTCCACCGTCCCGCCGGCCGGCGGCTGCGGGCGGCGGGCAGCGTCAGGTGCGGCAGCGACTCGCGCGTCACCTCGCGCGTCTCGGCGGCGGCGGCGTCCTTCAGCAGCCGTTCGATGTTCATGAGGTCTCTCCCAGCATGCGCTCAAGGGCGGTGCGCCCGCGGGACGTGTTGGACCGGACGGCGCCCCGGCTCACCCGCATGATCTGCGCGGTCTCCTCCTCGGACAGGTCGAGGACGAACCGGAGCACCAGCGTCTCCCGCTGCCGGTGCGGCAGGCGGCGCAGCGCGTCGAGGATCTCCTTGCCCTGCTCCATGTCCAGGACCCGGCTCTCCGCCGACGCGACGGGCGGGTCCTGGGCGCCGAGAAGGCGGCGACTCCTGCGGCGCAGCACGGACCGGCAGTTGTTGAGCACCGACGACCTCAGGTAGGTCAGGGCCTTGCCGGTGTCCTTCAGCCGGCCCCACCGCCGGTACAGGCCGAGGAAGGAGTCCTGGACGACGTCCTCGGCCGTCTGCCTGTCGCCGACCATCACCATGGCCAGCCTGACCAGGTCCAGGGCGTGCGCTTCGTACAACTGCGTCACCGCTCTCTCGGGAGAGTGCACCACCAGTTCTGGGGGGCCTTCCTGACGGAAGTTGAGGAGGCTCACGGGGAAGAGACGCATCCGGGGCGGCGATGTTGCACGGGCGGCCGATCTTTTTTCGGCGGGCCGTCTACCGCTGGAACAGCGACAGCGTGACGCCGCGGACGCGCCAGACACCGGCCTGCCGGAAGTCCCGCTGGAGGGCGTCGACCTTCGCGCGGTCCCGCGGGACCAGGGACGGCGCGCGCCAGGGCCCCTCCAGCAGCCAGACCCGGGTCGTCGCGGCGCCGGTCAGCCGGCGGACGATCTCGGCCGGGTCGAACTCGGTGCCGCCGAAATTGCCCGCCTGGGCGGGGGTCCGCCGCAGCGCGACGTCGCGCAACCCGCGGAACGCCTCCGGGTACGCCTCGGCGATCGAGCGCCGGTCCGCCGTGAGAAAGAGGATCCCGTCACCCGGCCGGGCCTCCCGTTCGACGATCGCCGCGGCCCCGCGGAGGTCGTCCCACCAGTTCTCCGGACGGCGCTGCGCGACCTGCAACGGGGCCACCAGGACGGCCATCGCGACGAGCGGCGCGATCCACGTCCGGTGCGGCAGCCGGGCGAGTCCGGCGGCGGCCGGCAGCGCCATGGCGGGCAGGCTGCCGATCACGTAGCGGCCCGTGTAGAAGGGATGGAACTGGGAGACCAGGAGCAGCACCGTCGCGGGCAGCAGCAGCCACGGCAGGGCCAGGGCCTGCAGGCCGATCGGGCCGCGGCGCCGTGCCGTGAGCAGGCCCACCGCCATCGCCGCGCCGAGCAGGTACGCCACGCTGGGAGGGCCGGTGAACGCCTCGGCCAGGTAGAGCGCGTCGCGCCATCCCGGACGCGTCAGCCAGTCCAGGGCGTTGCGCTGGGTCACCGCCAGCGCGATCAGCGGACTCACCGCGACGACCGCTCCGGCCGCGGCGGCGGACCACCGGCGCAGCATCGTCCTGGTGCGGCGCGTCAGCAGCAGGGTCGCCAGGTGGGCGGGCAGGATGAGCAGTGCGAACAGATGGACCAGCCCCAGCAGGGCGATGCCCGCGCCGTAGGCGGCGTACCGGCGCCGCGAGCCCCGTTCCGCCAGGTCCACGAACAGCACAGTCAGCCACACGGTGAGCGCCGCGACCAGGGAGTAGGACCGGGCCTCGTGCGCATAGTGGTTGGCGAACGGAGCCCCGGCGCAGAGCAGGCCGGCGATCAGCCCGACCGATCCGGACATGATCCTGCGGCCGAGGGCGGTGACGCCCGCCGCCATGGCCGCGAACGCCGCGATCGACGGGAGCCGCAGCGCGAACTCGCCGGCCCCGAAGACCTGCACGACGCAGTGCATGAACAGGTAGTAGACGGCGTGGACGGCGTCGATGTGCCGGGCGCACCACAGGATGTCGGGGACCGAGCGGCGGGCGATCTCGGACGTGATCGCCTCGTCACGCCACAGCGGCAGCCGTCCGGCTCCCCACAGGCCCATCGCCAGCGCCGGCAGAGCCGGAACCGAGGGCAGGAGCCAGGCCCTCCACCGCTCCCACCCCGCCTCCCCGCGCCGACCTGCGTCTTCGGTGGGCGGGCCGGGCTGCTCGGCCGGGGCCGGGCGTTCGTCGGGCAGAAGATCCAGTTTTGAGTTCACGCCAAGAGACGCAGGGACCCCCGCCCTGTTGCATCCCTCCGGCGCCCATTTCGCGAAGCCCGCGACCTTCGGAGCCTTGGGACCTCCCGTCCCGAGGCGGTCCCGGATCGCCAAAAGGCATGTTGACCAAGCCTGGACCCTGTTCGGGTGGTCGCGACCGATGCCCGGCGATTATTACAGAATGTGAGCGAATATACACATGGAGTGCATGGCCGGGCCATGCCTCGTGTCCGCTCGCGTGCCACATGTCTTCGAGCATCGAGGTAAACAACGTGACCGTAGCTAAATCCGCCCTGTGCCGGGCCGGCGCCGGGATCGCCTGCACGACCGCCCTCGCGATCGGCGCCCTCAGTCCGGCGGGCACGGCATCGGCGGCCGAGGCCCATCCCGTCACCATGCGCAACACCCTCACCGCCATGCAGGGCGAGGCCATGGCCAACGCCAGCTACCACTTCTACGCGGCCCAGGCAGGGCGCCAGCACCTGCGCGAGGCGCAGGCCCTGTTCGCCAAGACCGCCGAGACCGAACTCCACGACCACTTCACCCAGGAGGCCCGCCTCATCCACTTCGTCCACGACGACGCCGACAATCTCCGCCAGAGCATCAAGGGAGAGATCGAGGAGGCGACGCACCTGTACCCGCGCTTCGCCGCCGAGGCCCGCCAGGACAAGGACGACAACGCCGCCCGGCTGTTCATGGAGATCGCCCAGGACGAGAAACGCCACGCCAAGGCGTTCCAGATGGCGCTCCACGCCATCACCCATCACCACGGCCGCATCCCGACGGGCTACCCCGCGCATCCCGTCACGGTCGTCGCCGGGAAGCCGAAGGTGCACTCGGCACGGACGCTGCGCAACCTGGACACCGCCATGCGCGGAGAGGCGTTCGCCCACGCCAGGTACACCCTCTACGCCGAACACGCCCAGAAGCACCGCCCCAGGCTGGCCGTCCTCTTCCGGCGGACGGCCGCGGTGGAACTGACCGAGCACTTCGCCGAACAGGCGAACCTGGCCGGAGCCGTCCACGACACGGCGGACAACCTCCGCCGAAGCATCGCCGGGGAGACCTACGAGGCCACCACCATGTACCCCGGCTTCGCCCGCGCCGCACGAGCCGAGGGCGACCTCAAGGCCGCACGGCTGTTCACCGAGATCGCCGGCGACGAGGCCGCGCACGCCCGCGCCTTCCGCCGGGCACTCCACCACCTGGACCACAGCCGCCTTTGACGCGGACGGCGAGGGTTCACGCGCCGCGCGCCCACCCCTGACACGGCGGCCGCACGCACGCATCCGATGGATGCGTGCGTGCGGCCGTGGCCCGGTGTCACTCCGCCCCTGTACCGCGGGTTCCGGCCGATCGCCTCCCCATGGCCGTCCGCGTCACGCGGGTTCGATCTCGCCGGGCCGCCAGCTCTGGTCGAACCAGCTTTCGAGCGGGCCGTAGAGCCGCAGGACGACGAACCATCCCTTGCCGGGGACCGTCCGGATCCAGTTCGCCTCCCTGCCGGCCGGCGCGGTCGGGCCGAAATGGACGACCGTGTCGCCGCCGTCCTCGGTCCGCACGGCGTCCGAGAGGCCGTTCACGCTCGGGTAGGGGTCGCCGGTGCGCAGCAGCGACCGCGTCTGGGAGTCGTAGACGTCGACGGCCCAGAAGTTCTTCGCCGGGATGTCCTTGGGAAGGGTGAGCGTGTAGCTCTTCCCGCCGTCGAGCCAGGCGCCGGTGGAGTCCTCCGCCGTGTAGGCGTACTGCGATCCGGCCCCGACCGCCGCCGTCGACATCGCCGGCGTGACCACGATCGCCGCATGATGGTAGATGGCGCGAGCGTCCAGCAGGCGCGCACCCTGCGGCGAGAGGAACTCGTGGCTTCCCGAGGGGAACATGTTCTTCCACGAGCTGCCCCGGTAGTAGTAGAAACTCGGGTCGCGCGGTTTGAAGGTCAGCGTCCGCACGAGCCCCGAACCGATCCGCGCGGCCTTGCCGAGGATCGAGCGCATGCGGTCGTCCGGCCGGAAGGGCTCGCCGGGCACGATGCCGATCGAGGCGAGCTGCCCCGCGCGCTCGGGGTCGAGTGCCTCGGGCGGTTCCTCCTGGACGATCTCGTCGACGTCCCGGAAGAACGACAGGTCGTTGGCGGGGACCGTGGTGAAGGCGGAGTCGGCGAAGTTGACGAAGCGCTGCTCGGGCGGGTCGGCCGCGGCCGAGAGCGGGTACATCCGCGTCTTGAGCAGGCTCTCGACACCCCCCAGCACGCGGAACGTCGCCAGGCAGGCGGAGGTCGGCGACCGCGAGACGAAGTAGCCGTCCGGGACGTCGCCGTCGTAGCCGGGCGGCAGGAAGAGGTACCTGCCCCCTTTGCCCTCGTCGGGTCCGGCGATCCCCATGTCGGCGACGTAGCGCTGCCAGAAGTCGCCGACGACGCTCAGCGAGCCCTCCGGCGCCTCGATCACCGTCGGGCCGTCCTGATCGAGCGCCAGGAAGGCCAGGCCGTACGTGGTCTCGGTGTTGGCCGTGAGTATCAGGGGCGCCGAGCTGCACCGCGGGGCCGTGTAGCCGATCGTGTGGGAGTCGGCGCCGAGGCTCCGCAGCCCGCGCCGCATCGCCGCCATCGCGGCGCCGGGCAGGCAGTTGAGGTACACGTCGATCCCGCGCAGCAGGTCGAGCGCGTCATAGCTCCGGGTGACCGTGTCGGGCAGGGGCAGGCCGTCGAAGAAGCCCATCGCGCCGAAGACCGTCTCCAGCCGGTCCGGGACGCCGATCGACGCGAGGGTCTCGGCTGATACGCCCGGGCTGGGCGCGTCGCTCACATGAGGCACCGTGTTCCTCCCAAAGGGGTCCTTCAGAACTGCATTCCAGTGACGAGCCGGCCGGCGACCGGCTCGCCTTCACCCCGCGCGGCCTGTTCTTCCAACGACGACCGTCCGCACCGTGGCGCCTTCGGGTCCCCGCCGCGCCGGGTCAGCCCACCGCCTCGACCTCGCCCGGCCGCCAGGTCCTGTCGAAGAACGGGGGCAGAGGGCTGTAGAGCCGCAGGACCACGAACCATCCCTTGCCCGGCACGGTCTGGATCCAGTTGCCCTCCGGCACGCCGTCGGGGCGGTCGGGACCGAAGTGCACCGTGGTCGTGCCGTCCGCGCCGGCGACCGCCGCCGGGGTCGGATAGTCCTGGCTGCCGGCCCGGGGGAAGCGTTGCGGCGTGGAGAGCATCGAGCGGGTCTGGTTGTCGTAGACGGTGCACGACCAGAAACGGGCGGCGGGAATGCCCGGCGGAAGCACCAGACGGTAGTGCCTGCCCCCGTCGAGGGCCTGGTCCTGCCGGTCCGCGAACGCGAACAGGTACTGCGAGCCGATGCCGGGCAGCGGTGCGGTGAACGCCGGGCTGATGCCCACCCCCAGGTACCACCACCAGGTCCGCAGGTTGAGCATGCGGGCCCCGTCGCTCGTACGGAGCTCGACGCCGCGGTCGGTGATGTCCGGGGGCGGGGTCATGAAGTCGTAGCCGGACGCGAGCAGGCCGTTGATCCACTGGGAGGACGCGCCGTAGAAGTGGGCCCCCTCCTCCGGGCGCGGGCGGCAGGCGAGGGTACGGGCCGTCGCGTTCCCCACCGCGGCCGCTTCGGCGAGGATCTCCCGCATCCGCGGATCCGGCTGGAAGGGGCGGCCCTTGGCGATGCCGATCGCGGCCAGGGCACCGGCGATCTCGGGATCGAGCGCCTCGGCCGGCTGATCGTGCACGAGCTCGCTCGCGAAGTCGAAGTACGTCGCGTCGGCGGGCGGGACCGTGTTCACGGCGAACCCGGTGCCCTCGACGAAGCGCGGCGGGTCGGGCCTGCGGAGCGCGGCGGTCCACGTCTGGGCGGTCCAGGGCGACGGCGGGGCCGTGCCGCCCGTGACGATCTCACCGATGCTGGTTCCGAAGAAGCCGGGGGCGTAGCGGTGGATGCGCAGCCCCTCCTTGATGCGCTCGACCGCCGGCCTCGGGTCGTCGCCCTCCAGGAACGCTCGCCCGCCCAGGAGGAGCCGCGTGGTGCGGGTCGGCTGTGCGAAGAAGCCGCCTTCCGGAAGGGGACCCTCGTAACCGGGCGGCACGAAGAGGTACTTGCCGCCGGCCCCGCGATCCGGCCCGGCCATACCGGGATCAGCGACCCAGCGGAACCACATGTCATTGACGAAACAAAGGGAGAGGGGCGGCACTTCCACGACCAGCGGACCGTCAGTCAGGTCGAGAAACGTTATGAAGTAGACGGTGTCCGCGTTCCCTGTGAGCACGAGCGTCTCGGGATCCATGAACTCCGAGAAGAGCAGGACGTCGTGGTCCCTGATCCCGGCATCGAGGAAACCCCTGCGCGCCGCCCATATATTGACCCCGGAGTATGCGTCGAGGAACGCTCGGACGGCGTGCACATGGTCCAGGTGGTCGTAGACGCGGTCGACGGTCTCCTCGGTGGGCATGCCCAGCGGGAATTCCAGAGCGCCCAGATGCGTCTCCACCCGCTCGGGCGTCGAGAGCGACGCCATGACCTGAGGCGAGATCCGGTCGGCTTGCTGCAAGACATCGCTCCGTTCTCGGGAGAGGTCTCCCCTCGAGCATGAGCCGTACCTGTCGCGAGCCGGCACTAAACGCAGTGCACTGAGTTATTAATCTCTTGTTACTCGGCACACCGCGGGGACGCCGAAACCGAAACTCGAGCCAGTGCTTTCACCGATGAAGAATTGCCGAGCCGCCGGCACAGACGCACCGGCTGAACAGGCGCCTACGGCTTGCGCGCGGTGGTGAGGAAGTCCAGGACGAGGGGGCTGGCGTGGGAGCGGCACTCCTCGAAGTAGGCATGCCGGCCATGGGCGATCAGGTGAAGTCGGGCGCCGGGGATGCGGTCGGCGAGCAGGGGTGCGTTGGCGGTGGGGTTGAGCAGGTCGTCGGTTCCGTGGACGACCAGGGTGGGGGCGCTGATGTCCGGCAGGAGGTCCCAGGCGTCGTGCTGGTTGCTGGCCACGAGGTGGCGGCGCCGGGCATGGGCGGGCATGCGAGGGTCGCCGAGGGTGCGGTACGGGCCGGGATGGGAGGCGAGCCAGCGGGGGGTGTACATCAGCTCCAGCAGGGCCTGCCGTGCGGCTCCAGGCTGAGGTTGCGCCAGGGCGCCACGGACGTCGTTGCCGCGTTCGACGCTGTGCGGGCCGCCGGGTGAGGTGCAGCCGAGAACCAGGGCGCCTACCCGGTGGGGGTGGCGGGCCGCGATCTGCTGGGCCACTCGCCCGCCCATGGACGTGCCGTAGACGTCGGCCCGGTCGATGCCGAGTTCGTCGAGCACCGCGATGACGTCCTCGGCGAACAGTTCGGTGCTGTAGAAGGTGTCGGGCTTGTCGCTGTCGCCGGTGCCGCGGTAGTCGAGCGTGAGGGTGCTGCGAGCGGGATGGAAGTCGGCGCGGACCTCATCCCACCAGTGGTGGTCGTTGGCCTGGCCCGCCAGCAGGACCAGCGGCGCCCCCTGGCCTTCCTGCTGGTAGGCGATGCGGGTTCCGTCCGGTGTCATGGCGTACGTCATCGACTTCCTCGCTCCAGTCCTTCCGGGGCTCGGCCGACGGGTGTGCCACCACTGCCTGTCCCATGCCCCCAAGAGAAGTTAAAGGAAAGGGTTCAGCGTTCACCCATCAGGTGGCCAGGGCCGAGGCGGAACTGGCCGCACTGCTCGGCCACCTCTCGCTCCGTCTGCGGGTCGGGACGTTCCAGGCGGCTGCCCTGCACCTACTGCCATCGGCGCTGACGGCTCTGCGACACCGCCATCCGGACGCCGACGTCTCCGTCATGGACGTGCTGTCCGGACGCGGAGCGGACGAGATCAGCGCAGGGCGCCTCGACGTTGTTCGTCCAGGTGGCCTTTGGGCGGTCCAGGTACCGCATTGGGGTGTGCTCACCTGAGGCGGTGGGCGCGGACCTCTTGGTCGAGTCGCCAGGTGTGTCCGCCGTCGGTGGAGCGTTCGTTGCGCCAGTGGAAGGTGTCGGAGGTGATGTCGGCGAAGGTCCAGCGGACCAGGGCGTTGCCCGCGGCGCGTTCCATGACGATCTCGTCGTCGATCTGGCGGGCGTACATGTGCAGCAGGTCGCCGTGGGCGGTGCCGTGGAAAGTGAAGCGCCACAATTGCAGGCGGGGGTCCCAGATGCGTACGCACAGGCCGCACTCCTGGTCGGGTGCGCGTCCCGTGGCGGGAAGGTCCTGGCGTGGGGGCTACTGCCAGACGTCCAGGACCGCCCGGCCTTCCAGGGCGTAGCCGAACTCCCATTCCCCGTCGACCCGGCGGGCCGGCGAGCCGTCGGCGGGATAGTGGGTGATCCGGGTCCGCCAGTGTCCGGCCAGACGCCCGAATTGCTGCATCTCGGCCGTGTACAGGTCGCTGGGGCCGTCGGCGAGCAGGGTCTTCATGTGAGTGTCTCCACGGTCGTCAGCGGGGTCACGGCGGAGGCGAGGCAGTCGACGATGGGGGCGGCGTAGGTGCCGTCCGGGTCGCGTTCCGGGTCGTGGATGGCGACGTCGAGCCCGACCGCGCGGCCGGTGCGCACCAGGGTCGAGAGGAGTTCGGCGAGCTGGGCGAAGTCCAGGCCGGGACGGCCCGGGGAGTCGACGGCGGGCAGGACGTGTTCGTCGAGCACGTCCAGGTCGAGGTGAAGCCAGACCCGGTCCAGCCCGCGCCGCTCCAGGAAGGTGATGACCCGCTCGCCCAGTTCGGCGATGCCGATGCGCTGGATCTGCCGGGCGGTGAACCGGGTGACCGGGGGCACCGCCCGGTCCTCCCGGTCCCCGATCTGGATCACGTCCTGGTCGGCGACCAGTGGCCGGCCCACCTGCGGCCAGTGGGTGAGCAACAGTTCGCCGCGGCCGGTGGCCAAAGCCAAGTCCATGCCGGCCGCGGCGCCGAGGGCTGTACCGGCGTCGTGGTTACCGGGGTGCCGGAAGTCGCTGTGCCCGTCGAGATGGACCAGGCCGCAGCGCCCGGTGCGGCGTGCGCCCAGCAGGCTTCCCAGCAGGATGCTGCAGTCGCCGCCCAGCACGACCGGGAACCGGGACGCGGCGAGCGCGGCCTGGACCGCGTCGCCCAACCGAAGCGTGTGCTCGCGCAGCGTCACCCCGTTGCGGATGCGGGTCGCCGGCTGGGCCTCGAGCTCATACGGCGGACGAGCGAGTTCCACCACACGGGCCGGCCGCAACCGCGCGCCCAGCCCTGCCGCCAGCAGCGCGCCCGGGGCCCGCCAGGTGCCGGGTTCGCATCCGGGTGCGGGCGGTCGCAGCCCCAGATTCCACGGAGCCGCGATCAGCTCTACGGCAGCGGCCAAGGCCCTCCCCATTCTCCTTCGACGTCATTTCAACCGGATAACATCCTTACACTGGTTGGACAGGCGGAGGCAAGCCGAGGAGAGGCGGTCACAGGTGGTCGCAGTCGTCCGGACGCACACGTTCGAACAGCGGGACCTGATCGGAGGGCACGTCGTCCTCGACCTGGTGAACACGGTCACGGCCCGTAACGCCGAGCCGGTCGACTGGATCGACGGCTACCCGCGGCTCCTTCAATGGGCCGCCCTCACCGGCCGGTTCGCCGCCGCCGACCTCACCGCCCTGCAGCACCTGGCCCAGACCGATCCCGGCACCGCCGCGCAGGTCCTGGATCTCACTCGCGAACTGCGGGAGGCGCTGCACGACCTGATCACGGCGCTGATCCTCCACGACGCTCCAGCCCCCGCGGAGGCGGTCAGCCAGGTGGAGGGTCACTGGAAGCGCGCAGCCGCCGGTGCCCGTCTCACCGTCCATGGGGACACGCCGCGGGTCCAGGTCGGCGTCGAAACCTCCGGACTCGAATACCTCAACCACGAACTGGCCCTGCAAGCGGTCGACCTGTTGCGGGCCCTGCCGCTGGAACGGACGCGCATCTGCCCTGGGCAGCGGTGCGGCTGGGTGTTCATCGACAGTTCCCGCGGCGGCCGCCGCCGCTGGTGCGACATGGCCACCTGCGGGAACGCCGCAAAAGGCCGAACCCATTATCAACGGAAGAAGCAAACCGCGAGACAGCTCGGCGACCGGTAAGCACATCCTCGCCGAACTCCCCCGCAACCGAAACGCTGACGCGGACCGGGGCGGACTGCACGTGAGCATCGGCGGCGCGTCGGAGGTGGACTTACTCCACGACGCCCGAGCGGTCGGCTCGGGCGTCCGGGGGTCGGTGGGTCAGATGCTCGGGTGTTTACCACCCCTCCCAGTGCAGGACCTCGTCGCGCGAAATGCGGGGCGCCGGTTTGAAGTCAGTGCCGATCGTGTACGCGAGCGGGATGAACGCGGCGAGCATGACCTCGTTGTAGGGGACGCCCAGTGTGGCGGCGAGTTCGCGTTCGAGGGGTCCTTGGGCGGTGGTCCACGTGGTGCCGAGGCCGCGGGCGCGGGCGGCGAGCATGAAGCTCCAGGTGGCGGGCAGGATGGATCCCCACGTGCCGGATTGGACGGCCGCCGAGGCGTGATCGGTGCGTCCTTCGATGGCGGGGATGACGAACGCCGGGACGCGGTGGATGTTGTCGGTCAGGTGCCGCAGCCCGTCGAACACGCCCTGGGTGGAGCGCGGCGCATGGTTCATGCGGCGGATGTCGTGTTCGTTCAGTGGGTGACCCTCCGCGGCGGCGAGCGCGCGGCGGAAGATGTCGCCCACCTTGCGGCGCAGACGCGGCTCGGTGACCACGATGAAGTGCCAGCGCTGCCGGTTCCGCCCGGTGGGCGCCTGGGTGGCCAGGTCGACGCACTCCTCGATGAGCCGGCGCGGGACCGGCCGGTCGAGGTCGAGCCGCTTGCGGACGGCGCGGGTGGTGGACAGCAGTTCGTCGGGGGTCAGGTCGAGGGTCATCGCGGTACTCCTCATGCTCGTGCGGAGGTCGGTGCGGTGGTCGCCGGCTCGCCGGCCGCGGGTTCGGCGCGGGCCCGCAGACCCAGGTAGGCGATGAGCGCGCCGAGCAGCGAGAAGGATCCGGCGGTCAGGAACGCCGCGCGGTAACCGTCCAGCGGGGAGGCCGGGACGGCCATCACGGCCGCGAGCACCGCCACGCCGATGCCCGCCCCGATCTGGACGGCGGAGGTGACCAGGCCGGAGGCCAGGCCCTGGCGGTCGTCGGGCAGGCTGGCGACCGCGGCGATGTTGAGGCTGGGGAACGACAGGCCGTTGCCCACGCCGTGCACGATGAGCGCGGGCAGCAGCACGGCCGCGTAGCCGCTGGACCCGCCCGCGCGCAGGAACAGCAGGATCCCGGCGCCCTGGACGAGCAGCCCGAGCGCGGCGGTGCGCCGCAGGCCCCAGCGTCCGATCAGCCGCCCGGCCAGGTTGGCGGTGACGACGATGGCCAGTCCCATCGGGACGATCCCCAGCCCGGTGTCCAGCGCCGAGTATCCCAGCACGCCCTGCAGGTACAGGACGGCCGCGAACTGCCAGCCGATCGTCGCGCACGCCCAGGCCAGCGCCGCCACGTTGGCAGAGGCGAGCCGCCTCGAACGCAGCACCTCCAGCGGCACCAGCGGGTCCCGCCGGCGCCGCTCGATCGCCACGAACGTCCCCAGCAGCACCAGCGCCGCCCCACCGGCGGGCCAGCTCGTCTCGGTGAGTGCGTAGACCAGCAGCAGGACGCCGCCGGTGACGGCGCCGGCGCCCGCCGTGTCGAATCCCGTGCGCGGGGCGTCGGTGCGTCCGGCCGGGATCACCCTGGGGGCGACGGCGAGCACGAGCAGCGCGACGGGCACCGGCAGGAAGAACACCAGCCGCCAGCTCACGTCTGCGAGCAGTCCGGAGGCGATGAGTCCGGCGCTGTAGCCGGTCGCTCCGGCCAGCGCGTACACACCGAGTGCCCGGTTGCGGCGCGGTCCCTCGGCGAAGGTCGTGGTGATGAGCGACAGTGCCGCCGGGGCGGTCAGCGCGGCCGCGACGCCCTTGGCCACGCGGGTGGCGACCAGGAGCCGGCCGTCGGAGGCCAGGCCGCCCGCGAGGCTCGCCGCCGCGAACACCGCCAGCGATGCCAGGAACATCCGGCGCCGTCCGAGCAGGTCGGCCAGCCTCCCTCCGAGCAGCAGGAACCCGCCGTAGGCGACCGCGTAACCGGACATCAGCCATTGCAGCGTGCTCTCGGGGAGCGCGAGGTCGGCGCCGATGGCGGGCAGCGCCACGCCCATCAGCGACAGGTCCATCGAGTCCAGGAACACCGCCGCGCACAGCAGGATCAGGGCCGCCGTCGCCCGGCGGTCGGAACGCATCACCGGCACATCACTCCATCTTTGAGCAGACGATCTGCAACAGGACGGAACCGTATGACGACAAATAATCTGCTGTCAAACAATTGCTGGCTAGATGGTTCTGGTAGCCTCGGGAGCGTCGACAGTGCAGGAGCCCCATGCCTTCCAAGACCGCCCGGCCGTCGTACTTCCCGACGCTGGCGACCGAACGCCCGGACATCGCGATGTGCCGCGCCTCGGCGTACCTCGCCCGCGCCGCCGACGCCCACGCCGCCCGGCACGGCCTCGGCGTCGGCCAGCACCTGGTGCTGAAGATGCTCGACACCGTCGGCCCCTGCTCCCAGCAGGTGCTCAGCGAGGAACTGCGGATCGACCGCAGCGTCATGGTGAACGTGTGCGACGACCTGGAGCAGTCCGGGTTCGTCCGCCGCGAGCGCAACCCCGACGACCGCCGCTCTTACGCCGTCACCATCACCGACGAGGGCCGCGAACGCCTCGCCAGGGCGGAGAGCACCGTCTCCTCCTACCTGGAGGAGACCTTCGCCCCTCTCACCACCAGCGAACGCGCCCAGCTCACCGCCCTGGTCAGCAAGCTCATGCAGCTCTGACTTCAGCAGCGCCCGAACTCGCGGCGGCCGTCCCCAACCGGACGGCCGCACCGCGCACCCTGCGACGGGCCTACCCAGTGCGGCGGGCTGCCCAGGCGGTGCGCTCGGTGCGTGCCGTCAGGTCGTCGCGGCGCAGGATGCTGTGCGGGCTGCTGGTGTCGAGGAGCTGGTCGAGTGCGGTGAGGTCCTCGGGTGAGAGCGTGCCGGCGGTGACGCTGCGGATGCGTTGCAGGACGCCGAGGGCGTAGAGGCCGATCGCCTCGCTGTGCGAGCCTTCGATGTTCACGGCGATGGTGCGTTCGCCCTCGACGGTGAAGCCGGCGGCGGTCAGCATCGGGCCCCAGTCGGCGCCGCGGTGGGGCATGTGTTGGACTTGGAGACGGTCGGCAGCGGCGTGGACGCGTTCTTCCAGGCCGGGCCGGTCCTCGGGAGCGTTTGCGGCCAGGAAGCGGGGGTGACCGGCCAGTTCGACGACGGCGAACAGGCCACCGGGCGCGAGCGCGTCGTGGACGTTGCGCAGTGCGCGGCCGGGGTCTGCCATGTGGTGCATCGAGGCCGACGCCCAAACCAGGTCCGGTGAGCCGAGGTCGGGCCAGACGTCCTCATCGAGGTCGGCCTGCGCGGTGCGCACGCGATCCTGGACGCCGCGGGCGCGCGCCTTGGTGCGCAGGCGCTCAAGGTGTTCGGCGGACGCGTCGATGGCGGTGACGTGCGCGTCGGGGAAGCGGTCGAGGAGGGCGAAGGTGCCCGCGCCGGTGCCGCAGCCCAGGTCCACGACGTGGTCGGGGCTGGTAGGCAGCGGCAGCCATGCGGTGATGGAGGCGGTGTGTTCGGCGAGGATCTCGGCGTCCAGGTCGAGGATCTCGGCCTGGTCGACGGTTCCGTGGTCGTGGCGGTGACCGTGGGCGTGGTGGCCATGCGGAGCGCCTTGATGGGTGGTGGGCGTGTGCGGTCGGTTCATTCTCTTCACACTAAGACGGCTATGCGTCCATGGCACAGAACCTTGCCGTTTGCGCAAGGCGGTGGCCGGAGGTGCTGCCCGAGGCGCAAGAGGTCACCGCTGCGCCGACCGTTGCGCGTGCACCGTCATTCGGGAGCGCCCTGAGCGTCGCCGCCGGCGCCGTCGCGCTGGTGGCCGCGGCGTGCGTCGCGGTCGAACATGCCCAGGATCTCGCAAGGGCCTGAGTCGGCTCCAATGGCGTGCGGCATCATCGTGGGGAACTCGGCCGCCTGGTTGGCCTCGAGGCGGATGCGGCTGTGGCCGAGCATGAGGATCGCCGTGCCGGACAGGACGACGAGCCATTCGTGCCCCGGGTGGGCGCGCATGCGCGCCGGGTTCTCGGGAGGCGGTTCGGTCAGGCGCTGGCGCACCACGCTCATCCCGGGGCTGGCCTTGATGGTCCAGCGCATCTGGTTGTGGACGGTGTCGATCGTCGGGCTGGTGACCACGTCGTCGGTGGCGGTCTCCACCAGCTGATCCAGCGTGGTGTCCAGGGCGCGGGCGAGCGTGACGAGCTGGTCCAATGCGAGGCGGCGCTGCCCGTTCTCGATGCGGCTCAGTGATGACTGGCTGAGGTGGGCGCGGCCGGCCAGCTCCTCCAGGGACCAGCCCTGCGCCACCCGCAGGGCGCGGATGCGTTTGCGTACGAGGCTGTCCAGATCCCGATCTCCTTGCGTCATAAGCAACATCGTATGCCTTGAATGCAAGCCCGGCTTAGCGTCGTGCGCAGAGCCCGGCGTGGCCGGGAGCGGGTGCGCCAGTACCCCGCACGTCCGTTTCGAGAGGAATCCATGAGCACGAACCAGCCCGCAAAGGCCGCGCAGGCCGGCGGCGGAGGTGTTCCCGACGCGCGTCGGCTGCGCACGATCCTGATCGCCGTGTCCATCGCCCTGATGGCGGTCATCGCCTCGGTGACCGGCCTGAACGTCGCGCAGACCCGCATGGCCGTGGAGTTCGGCGCTTCCCAGAGCACGATCCTGTGGATCATCAACATCTACACCCTCGCCCTGGCCGCGCTGCTGCTGCCGCTCGGCGCCTTGGGCGACCGCCTGGGCCGCAGACCCATGCTCCTCGCCGGCCTCGGCGTCTTCGGCACCGCCACCGTTGCCGCGGGCCTGGCCCCGACGGCGGAGGTGATGATCGCCGCGCGCGTGGCCGGCGGTGTCGGTGCCGCAATGATCATGCCGGTCACGCTCGCCGTCATCACCTCCACCTTCCCCGAAGGGCAGCGCGGCAAGGCGATCGGCGTGTGGACGGGTGTCGCCGGAGGCGGCGGCATCCTGGGCATGTTCCTGGCCGCGCTCCTGGTCGACGTCGCCGACTGGCGCTGGCTGTTCGCCCTGCCGGTGGTCCTGGTCCTCGCGGCCGTGGCCATGACGCTGGCATCGGTTCCGAACTCCCGCGACACTTCCGCCCACCGATTCGACACGGTCGGCGCATCGGTCTCGGCGGTCGCCGTGGTCGGTCTCATCTTCGTCCTGCAGGAAGGCCCCGAGCGCGGCTGGACGGCCCCCGCGACGCTGACCGGCCTCGCCGCCGGCCTCGTCGCCGCCATCGGCTTCGTGGCCTGGGAGCTGCACCGCCGCGACGCCTCGCTGCTGGACGTGCGGCTGTTCCGGGAGCGGGGCCTGGCCGGCGGCTCGATCACGCTGCTGGTGGTCTTCGGCGTCCAAGCAGGCATCGGCGTGGTCCTCTTCCCGTTCTTCCAGGCCGTACTCGGCTGGTCGGGCCTGCTGTCCACGGTCGCGATGATGCCGATGGCCATCATGATGATGACGACCTCCGGCCTGGCCCCCAAGCTCGCCGCACGTATCGGGGCCCGCTCGACCATGGCCGCGGGAGTCGCGCTGGCCGGCGTCGGCATGGCGCTCATGGCCCTGCTCGTCTCCGTCGGCGGCGGCTACCCGTCCATCCTGCCCGGCATGCTCGCCATGGGCCTCGGCATGGGCCTGTCGATGACCCCGTCCACAGAGGCCATCACCGCCTCCCTGCCGCGCGAGAAGCAGGGCGTCGCCTCCGCCCTCAACGACGTCACCCGCGAATTCGGCACCGCACTCGGCGTCGCCCTGCTCGGCGCCCTCGTGTCCGCCGGCTACCGCAACGCCATCGACGGCAGGCTGCACGGCATCCCCGAAGGCGCCGCGGACACCGCCCGGCAAGGCGTCGCCAACGCCGTCGAGGTGGCGAGCAGCACCGGCCCGCACGCACAGGACCTGCTCCACGCGGCCCAGCAGTCGTTCGTCGACGGCTGGCAGCAGGCCATGTGGGCGGGCTCCGCCATCATGGGCGTCCTGCTGGTCTCCATCTCCCTCCGCGGTCCCAGGAGCACGCCTTCCGCTGTCGCGGACGAGGCAGAACCCGCCGAGTCCGGCGCCGCACGCTGACCGCGAGGTCGGCGGCGGTGGTCTGGGCTTTCAGTCCAGCAGAGCGCGCAGCGCCACGTCGCCGATCTGCCGCAGTTCGTCGTGGCTGCGGCCGGCCGCCGCCTGGACGGCGATGCCGTCGGAGATCGTGTGGACGAGTGCGGCCAGGGTGGTCGGTTCGTAGCGGGAGGGCAGGTCGGCGGCCTGCTCCAGTCGCCTGCGCAGCGCCGCCTCACCGGCTTTGCGTACCGCGATGGCGTCCCGGCGGACGGCGTGAGCGTCGGGTCCGCAGGCGTGCACGCTGTTGACGCACAGGCAGCCGTGCGGCGTGGTCCGGCCCGCGGTCAGGTCCACGGCTCCGTGGATCAGCCGCTCGATGACCTCCCGGCCGGTGGGCGCGGCCAGCGCGTCGGCGGTGTAGGCGCCGGGGCCGTCGAGGTAGCGGGCCAGGACCTTGGCGAACAGCTCCTCCTTGTTGCCGAAGGCGGCATAGAGGCTGGGCTTGTTGATGCCCATCGCGGTGGTCAGGTCGGTCAGCGAGGTGCCCTCGTAGCCGTGCCGCCAGAACACCTCCAGCGCGCGGTCGAGCGCGGCGTCCGTGTCGAACGAGCGTGGGCGTCCGCCGGGCATGCCGTCCTCCGTCCCGTCTCACAGTTTTTTACCTATCGGTACATTATCTCTTGCGGGAGGGCGTCGCGTCACCCTAGTTTCATACCGCAAGGTACATAACTAAGGAGTGACGCATGATCAGAGTCGGAGTCGTCGGGGCCACCGGCTGGGCGGACGGCTCGCACCTCCCCGCACTCGCCGCGCTCGAGGCGTTCGAGGTGACCGCCGTCGCGACCACCAGCCAGGCCAGCGCGGACAGGGCGGCCTCCGCCCACGGCGTGCGGCTCGCCTTCGCCGACGCGGGCGAGCTCGCGGCGCACCCCGATGTCGACCTGGTCGTCGTCTCGGTGAAGGCCTCCGGACATGCCGACGTGATCAGGGCCGCGCTCAAGGCCGGAAAGCACGTCGTGTCCGAGTGGCCGTTGGGCGTCGACGCGGAGGAGGCACGCGAGCTGGCCGAGGCCGCCACCGCCGCGGGCGTCGTCCACGCGGTCGTCCTCCAGGGGCACCACTCGCCGAGCGCCCGCTTCGCCGCCGACCTCCTGGCCGAAGGCCGGATCGGCACGCTCGAATCGGTCGCGCTGATCGCCGAGGGCGCGCCCTGGGGCGGCAGTCGCATCTGGCCGAACCTGGTGTTCGGCCTCGACCCCTCAGGGGGGACCACCATCCTGAGCATCATGGCCGGCCATTTCCTGGCCGCACTCGAACGGGTCGCGGGCCCGCTGACCGAGGTCTCGGCACGGCTGCCCCGCACGCACGACCACGTGCTGGTCGCCGGGACGGAGCGGACCGTGCCCAACGCCACCCCCAGCCACGTGCTGCTGCACGGGATGCTGGCGAGCGGCGCCACCGCCTCCGTCACCGTGCACGGCGGCAACGGCCCCATCCAGGACGCGTTCCTGCTCAAGCTCGTCGGCAGCGACGGAACACTGACCGCCACCCCGGCCCAGCGCGAGACGTTCATCCACTGGGGCGACTGGGACATCAGGATCGGAGACGACATCCTCGCCGTGCCCGACACCTATCGCACCGTCCCCGCCGGCGTCCGGTCCGGCCCGCCGGCCAACATCGCGGCCCTCTACCAGGAGGTCGCCGAGGCCATCGCCGAAGGCCGGCAACCGCATCCCAGTTTCGAGACCGCCCTGCGCCATCACCGGCTCCTCGCCGCCATCGAACGATCCGCGGCCGATGGAACCGCCCAGGTCATCCCATGACTCGCGGTGAGGGCACCACCGGGTGACCTTTCACGAAGCAGGCTCGGCCGTACCGGCGAGGGCGAGCAGGCGGTCGGCCGCGGTCAGCGTGCCGCCGGTGCTGATCGTCGGCGCGACGGCACGCGCGGCCGGCGCGGCGTCCAGCGCTCGGCCGAGGGCCTCGTGCACGCTGCCGGCGGGCGGAACCGAGGTGCCCAGCCCGAGGTGACGGACACGCTCCGCGTGGTAGCGCTGGTCGAACATCTGCGGCAGGAGCATCTGCGGCGTCCCGGCCATGGCGGCGACGGTGGTCGTGCCGGCGCCTCCGTGATGGACGACCGCCGCCACCCGGGGGAAGAGCGCCTGCTGGTTGACCTCGCCGATCGAGAGGCAGTCGGGCGCGTCGGCGAAGGGGGCCGGGTCCGCCCAGCCCCGCGAGATCACGACGCGGCGGCCGAGGGCGCGGGCCGCGTCGAGCACCGTCGCGGCGATGCCGTCCGGGGCGCGCATGCTGCCGAGCCCGAAGTAGACCGGCGGCTCGCCGCCGGCGAGGAATGCCTCCAGTTCGGGGTCCAGCGGGCGGGTGTCGTCGAGCAACCAGGCGCCGGTCTGCAGGACGTCCGGGCCGGGCGGGCCGGGCGGGCCGGGCGGGCCGGGCGGGCCGGGCGGGCCGGGCGGGCCGGGCGGGCCGGGCGGGCCGGGCCACGGTGCGAGGACGGCGTCGGCCGCGAGCCACGGACGGTCGGTGAACAGGTGCGAGCGCACGTCCGCGACGGGCTCGAGGCCGAGCCGCCCGCGCTGGACGTTCAGCGGGACCCGCCACAGGGCGTTCCAGCGCTGCTCGTCCTCGGCCCAGAGCTTCTCGGCGTCGACCGGCCCGTCGGCGCGGCTCTGCCCGAGCATGCCGAAGACCGGCGGCGCGTGATGCGGGGACGGCAGCGTGACCGGCGCGAACGCCGCGTACACGTACGGGACGCCCCGCGCCTCGGCGACCGAACGGGCCGCGATCGCCAGCGCTCCCCCGCCGACCACGGCGTCGCACCCGTCCGCCGCCGCCCGGACGGCCCGGAACTGCTCCGCGACCGTCCCCTCGATCATCCGCCGCCGCTCGTCCGGTGTCGGCACCGTCCCGGCGGCGGCCTTGGCCGTCCCCCTCACCTCCGGCCCCACCGGCGCGTAGGCCACCCCGAGCGACTCCGCCCAGGCCCGGAAGTCCGGCGGAGCGCACACCGTCGCGTCGTGCCCGAGCCCGCGCAGGCGCACCGCCAGCGCGATCATCGGCTGGGCCTCGCCGCGCGAGCCGATCGTCGACAGCAGAACCCGCATGCCACTCCCCCGTCCGCGCCCCGGATCTCGGTGCGCGGGCAGCGATTCTGCCCGCCGACCCGGCTCTTGCCGCAAGCCCCGGGCCGCGCTGGACAATGAAGTGGGAGGAGACTCCGCCGCGGATGTTCGCGAGCGGAGCGCCCTCACCCGACGTCGTCGAGAACGGCCCCGCGAGCGCGGCGCCGCGGAGTCACGTCCGGCGGACGAGGAAGTCGACGGAGCCGTCCAGCGTGGCCAGCTCCTGGTAGTCGTCCTCCTCGATGCGGACATCGGACCCCTCGCTCAGCGCCTCCACGAAGCCGAGGAAGTCGAGGGAGTCCAGCCCGAGGTCGTCGCGCAGATCGGCGCCGTCGTCGAGCACGTCGGGGTCGATGTCGGGGGCGACCTTCGTCAGCGAGCGGACGGCCAGTTCGCGTGCTTCCTGGGGTGTCATAGCTCCTCCGGGTGCTGCAGAAGGCGGTCGACGGCCGCGAGCAGGCGCGCCCCGGTCCGCCCGTCGCTGGCGCGGTGGTCGGCCGCGAGGGTCGCGGTGACGACCGGCCGCACGCCGAGCAGCCCGTCAACGGCCCACGGCCGCTCGACGATCTTGCCGAAGCCGAGCAGCGCCACCTGCGGCGGGAAGATCACGCCGGTCACCGACTCCACGCCCTGATCGCCGAGGTCGGTGACGGTGATCGTGGCGTCGCCGAGCTCGGAGCCGCGCATCCGGCCCGTCCGGGCGCGGGCGAGCAGCTCCTTGAGCGCCGCCATCAGGTCGGCCAGCGCGAGCCGGTCGGCCCCGCGCAGCGTCGGGGTGGCCACGCCGGCGCCGCGCATCGCGGTGACGACGCCGAGGTCGACACCGTCCGCGGGGACGAACGCGTCATCGCGCCAGTGGCCGTTCAGTTCGGGAACCTCGCGGGCTCCCAGCGCGCTCGCCTTGAGCAGCATCGCGGCGGGCAGGATCCGGCGGGACACGGGGAGTTCGCGGTTGCGCTCGCGCAGCCAGGCGACCGCCGTGCTCATGTCGATCGTGGTGCCGAGATAGTAGTGGGGTATCTCGCGCTTGCTCCGGGCCATGAGGCGGCCGATCGCGCGGCGCATCGCGGCGGCGCGGTCGGTGGTCTCGGGCTCGCTCTTCGGGCGTTCCTGCCTCGCCTCACGTCCCGCACCGGCTCGTGCCGGGCCCCCGGAGGCCGCCGCGCGGACGTCATCGGCTTTGACGGTGCCGTGGGCGCCGGTCCCCACGACCTGCCCCAGGTCCACGCCCAGTTCAGCGGCGAGCCGCCGTGCCAGGGGCGATGCCCTCAGCCGTTCCGTTGGGCGGGTGGCCCGGTCGAGGTCGGCCCGGACGACCCTGCCCCCATGGCCGGTGCCGTGCACGGAGCCGAGCTCCACGCCCTTCTCCTGCGCGAGACGGCGGACGAGCGGGGTCGCCGTCCGATCGGCGCGCGCCGCAGGACGGGCCTGCTCTTCCCGCGGGCCGCCGTCCTGCGGCGGCGAGACGGCCGCGGGAGGCGCCGCTTCGGCCTCGACCGGACGCCCGGGGCCGGCATGGCCGGGTTCGGCGGGTTCGGCGGGTTCGGCCGTCGTGTCGGACGCCGGGGCCAGCCGGGCGAGCGGTGTGCCGACGGGGACGGAGACGCCCGGCTCGACGAGCAGCGCGTCGACCACCCCGTCGGCGAAGCACTCCACCTCGATATCGGACTTCTCGGTCTCGACCACCGCGACGATGTCGCCCCGGTGCACCCGGTCCCCCGGCTTGACGAGCCATTCGGTGAGCGTGCCCCGGTCCATGTCGGCGCCGAGCGCGGGCATGGTGAAGTCAGGCATCACCGTTCACCACCCGGCGGGCGGCGGCGACCACGTCGGCGGTCTGCGGGAGCGCCGCCTCCTCAAGATGCCGCGCGTACGGGGTGGGCACCTCAGCGCCGCACACCCGCCCGACGGGCGCGTCCAGGTCGTAGAACGCCTGCTCGGTGATGCGCGCGCTGATCTCCGCGGACAGGCTTCCCGACCGCCACGCCTCGTCCACGATCACCGCGCGGTGGGTCCTGCGGACCGAGTCCATCACGGTGGCGTCGTCGAGCGGCCGGAGCGACCGCAGGTCGATCACCTCCGCCTGGACACCGTCGGCGTCCAGCGCATCGGCGGCGTCCAGGGTCTTCGGCAGCGTCCCCCCATAGGTGATGAGCGTGACGTCGGAACCGGGGCGGCGGACCAGTGCCCGGTCGATGTCGGTGGGGCCCGCGTCCGGTGCCAGCTCGCCCGACATGCCGTAGAGCGAGCCGTGCTCGAAGATCAGCACCGGGTCCGGGCACTCCAGCGCCGTCCACAGCATCCCCCGCGCGTCCTCCAGCGTCGCCGGGGCCACGATCCGCAGGCCAGGGATGTGCGCGTACCAGCCTTCGAGGCTGTGGGAGTGCTGCGCGGCCAGCTGCCGGCCCGCCCCGGTCGTCATCCGGATGACCAGCGGCACGCCGAACTGCCCGCCGGACATGTGGGAGAGCGTCGCGGCGTTGTTGAGGATCTGGTCGAGCGCGAGCAGGCTGAAGTTGACCGTCATGATCTCGACGATGGGGCGCATCCCGGCGAGGGCCGCGCCGATCCCCGCCCCCACGAAGGCGGACTCCGACAGGGGCGTGTCCCGGATCCGCTCGGGCCCGAACGCCTCGAGCAGCCCGAGGCTGACGGCGAAGCAGCCGCCGTAGCGGCCCACGTCCTCGCCCATGAGGAAGACGCGCTCGTCCCTCGCGAGCGCATCCCGCAGAGCCGCCCGCATCGCTTCGCGATAGGTGACGGTCGTGCTCCGGGCGGAGTCGCCGGCCGCGCGGCGGGTCGTCGTGGTGCTCATGGCCGCACCTCCTGTTCGGAGTAGACGAACCGGGTCAGGTCCTCGATCGGCTCGGAGGGGGCCGCCCGGGCCGCGTCGACGGCGCCGCTCAGCTCGGTGGCGATCTCCTCCTCCATCGCGGCGAGGTCCCCGTCGGTGAGCCCGTCGTCGGCCCGCATCCGGGCGGCGAGGGCGTCGATCGGGTCGTGCCGCTTCCACTCCTGGATCTCGGCCTTGTCGCGGTAGCGGTCCGGGTCGTACATCGAGTGGGCCCGGTAGCGGTAGGTGCGCAGCTCCAGGAAATGCGGCCCGCCGCCCCAGCGCACCGCCTCGACCGCCCGCTGCGCAGCGGCGGAGACCGCGAGGACGTCCATGCCGTCCGCGGCCCAGGAGACCATGCCGTAGGACGAGGCGCGCAACGCCAGGTCGGTCTGCGCGTGCTCGCGCGGCAGGGAGGTCCCCATGGCGTAGCGGTTGTTCTCGCAGATGAACAGCACGGGCAGGTGCCAGAGCGCGGCCAGGTTGAGGCATTCGTGGAACTCGCCTTCCGCGACCGCGCCGTCGCCGAAGAAGCAGGCCGTGACCCGGTCGGCGCCGCGCATGCGGTCGGCGAGGGCCAGCCCGACCGCGAGCGGCAGCCCGCCGCCGACGATGGCGTTGCCGCCGTAGAAGCGCGTCCGGGCGTCGAAGAGGTGCATCGAGCCGCCGCGGCCGCGCGAGCAGCCCGTCGACCGCCCGAACATCTCCGCCATGATCGCGTCCGCCGGGACGCCGCGGGCCAGGGCGTGCCCGTGCTCGCGATAGGTCGACACGACGGCGTCATCGGGGGCCAGCACCGGCATGACGCCCGCGGCGACGGCCTCCTCGCCGATGTAGAGATGGACGAATCCGCGTATGTCGGACGAGCTGTAGAGCTCGACGCAGCGCTCCTCGAAGCGCCGGATCCGCAGCATCTCGCGCAGGAGGCCGCGATGCCGCTCGACGACGGCGTCATGCGCGCTCGCGTGCTGCGCGCTCGCGTCCTGTGCCCTCGCGTCACGGGCGCTCTCGGCTTCGCTGCGGGCGCGGCGGCTCGACGCGGCCTTCGCCGTGCCCGCTCGCCCGGTCCTGGTCCTGGTCATGGTGTCCGCTCCAACGTCGACACGTCGCCTTCCGGCAGCCCCAGCTCCCGCGCCTTCAGCAGCCGCCTCATGACCTTGCCGCTGCGTGTGTGCGGGAGATGCGGCTCGAACTCGATCTCCCTGGGCGCCAGCGACGCCAGCCGCCGCCGGCCGAAGGCGATCAGCTCGCTGCGCAGGTCCTCGCTCGGCTCGGAGCCGGGACGCAGGGTCACGAACGCCTTGACGATCTCCCCGGCGACCGGGTCCGGCCGGCCGATGACGCCCGCCTCGGCGACGGCAGGGTGCTCCATCAGCGCGCTCTCGACCTCGAAGGGGCCGATGAGGTGCCCGGCCGACTTGATCACGTCGTCCGCACGGGCGACGAACCAGTAGTAGCCGTCCGCGTCCCGGCGCGCGACGTCGCCGGTGAGGTACCAGCCGCCGGCGAACGCTTCGCCGTACCGGGCGTCCTCGTGGAGGTAGCCGCGGAACATCGACGGCCAGCCGGGGCGGAGCGCGAGTTCGCCTTCGGCGCCCGGGCCCTCCACCTCCCTGACATGGCCGTCGGCGCGGCCCAGAGCCCGCCCGTCCGGTCCCCGCTCCAGCAGCGCGACCTCGATGCCCGGCATCGGGCGGCCCATGGAGCCGGGCCGGATGTCCATCGCCGCGAAGTTGCTGATCATGATGGCGCCGGTCTCGGTCTGCCACCAGTTGTCGTGGACCGGCAGCCCGAACGCCTCCACGCCCCACACGACCGCCTCCGGGTTGAGCGCCTCGCCGACGGAGGCGACGAACCGCAGCGCCGACAGGTCATGGCCGCGGGCGGGTTCGGAGCCGTACCGCATCAGCATCCGCAGCGCGGTCGGAGCCGTGTACCAGACCGTGACCCGCTGCTCCTCGAGCGTCCGGTACCAGCGGCGCACGTCGAACTCCGCGGCGTCGACCAGCAGCGTCGCCCCGTGCGTGAGCGGGGCGATGATGCCGTAGGACGTGCCGGTGACCCACCCCGGGTCGGCGGTGCACCAGAACACGTCGCCCGCGCGCAGGTCGAGCGCGAACTCCGCGGTGGCGTGGTGGGCCACGACCGCCTCGTGCACGTGCAGCGCGCCCTTCGGCCGCCCCGTGGTGCCGCTGGTGAAATGCAGGAGGGCCGGGTCCTCCGGGTCGGTCGGGGGGATCTCGAAGACCGGTGCGACGTCCTCCATGATCTCGCGGAAGGAGATCGTGCCGGGCGGCACGTCGTAGCCGCCGACGATCAGGACGTGCGCCAGTCCCGGCAGCTCGTCCCGGATCGGCGCGACCTTCCTCGCGTACAGTTCGGGGCTGGTGACCAGCACCTTCCCGTCGCCGAGGCCGAGCCTCTCGCGGATCGGTTCGGGCCCGAACGCCGGGAACAGCGGCGAGAACACGCTCGTGTTCTTCAGCGTCCCCAGCGCCACCACGTACAGCTCGGGGACCCTCCCGAGCAGCGAGAACACGCGGTCGCCCTTGCCCGCACCGAGCGCTCGCAGGACGTTGGCGAACCGGTTGGTCTCCCCCTGGAGCTGTGCGTAGGTCAGATCGGTGACCGTTCCCCGCTTGTCCAGGCAGCGCAGAGCGGTCTCGTCGCGCAGCTGGCCGGCGGTGTGCCGGTCGACCGCCTCGTGGGCGATGTTGAGGCCCCGTCCGCTCGGCAGCCCGTCCAGCGCCTTGCGGGCCTGCTCCCAGGTAAAGCGGGCACAGGCTTCGGCATAGTCCTCCAGATTCGGAGGGAGGCCGTGATGCTCTGCCTTATGGATCGTTTCCCAGCCCATAGGTTCACCTCAGCAGCTCGCCATCACCTTCCTGTCTAACCACGGCCCCCCGGCGCCGGCAGCGGACAACTGGCATCTCGCACCGGGACTTTGGTCCCTCGCTGAGGGAGGAGGCCCACCCAGCCGGGCGAGGCCGAAGGCGGACGTGCATCGATCGGCTGTGCGACAGCCGCCCCCGACGATGGCTCAGGGCAGGTCGGCCAGGACGGCTTCGGCGGCTCGCCGTCCCGACACCAGGGCGCCCTGGATGGAGCCGGTGTCGCGGTGGTCGCCGCAGACGTACCGCCCGGCGCGCAACCGCACCGGGCGCCGCAGCGGCATGGGCGGCGGCATCGCCGGGAGGGCGGCCTCGACCCGGTACGACGCGATCGGGCGCCAGCCGGAGGTGTCGCCGTAGATCTCGCCCAGCCGGTCGCGCACCCGCGCCGCGTCGGCGTCGATGCCGAGGACGGAGGTCGAGATGAGCGCCCGGTCGTCCGGCGAGTACTCGGGGGCCGCGTCCGTGAGGACGAGCGTGTCGGTGATGATCCCCTCGGCGTCGAGGATCTGGACGGGCTCCTTCAGCGGAGACCGCGGGGCCACGTGGTAGTAGGTCGTGACCGGGCGCATCACCGGAGCCTCGATCTCGGGCACGAGCGCGGCCGCGCCGGCCGGGTCGGCGGCGACGACCACGGCCGCGGCCTCGATCGCGTCGCCGTCGCCGGTCTCCACGCCGTCGTCGGTGACCTGCCGGACGGGCGTACCGAACGACACCGCTCCGTCCGGAAGCCGGGCGGCGAGCTGCTCCGGCATCCGGCCCATGCCGAGCGCGGGGACGCAGATGGTGCCGCGCGCGAAGGACCGCCAGATCAGGTGGAAGAAGCGGCTGGAGGTCTCCAGCTCCCGCTCCAACAGCACCCCGGCGAGGAACGGGCGCAGCAGCTTTTCGACCATCTCGTCCGAGATGCCCCAGTGGCGCAGTTCCTCGCGCGTGTCGCGTTCGGTGCCGTCCCGGACCCGGGAGCCCGGGGCGGCCAGGTCGCGTGCGGTCATCGCGGCCAGCGCGGCCTTGTCCCGGACGGACCCGACGTCGGCGCGGGCACCGCTCAGCGCCTGCCCGGGATGCCGCCACGGCAGCATCACGCGCTCGCGCCGTCCCTCGCGGAAGACCAGCAGGCCCGAAGCGAAGGACCGCAGGTCCAGTGCCTTGAGGTCGAGAACGCGCCGTGCCTCCGGATAGGCGGTGTTGAAGACCTGGAAGCCCCGGTCGAGACGGAAGCCCTCGACGATATCGGTGCGCACCCGGCCGCCGACTCCGTCCGACGCCTCCAGCACCCGCACCGGCACACCGGCCTCGTGCAGCCGCACCGCACAGGCCAGCCCGGACAGCCCGGCCCCCACGACGATCACGCCATCGGACATCTGCCCACCCCCGAGTTCCGCTACGGCCGGAATCCGTCCCTCACCATGCCCGCCGCGGACCGTGCTACCCCCGGTTCCCCGCTCGGCACGCACGTCCGCTCCCGGCTGCACCACGCGCAGCAGGCCTCGCGAGCGACCAACGCCCCGTCCGCCCTGTGCCCCGCTATCCTGCGAATCCTGCGCGGGAACTCCAACCTGACGGGAACCCCCTCCCATGCGGACGAGTTCGCGAACGGGCCCCTTGCAGGCCCCGTCCCCGATGGGCAGCGCCACCTCCAGGACTGGTTCGGCCTCGGAGCCGCTCGAACCCGCGCCGCTACTTCACCGGCTGAGCTCGCGAAACGAGGGGACGGACCCGCCGGCGGCGCATCCACCCCGTTTCGTTTGTGACAAGACGATCGGCTCGCGGCGTCTGTAGGGACGAACCGACGGACGACGCTGGGAAGGCCCGATGGCCGAAGATCCGCATGGATTTCACGAATTCGCCGCCGCGCGCGGCGCCTCGTTGTTCCGCACCGCCTGCCTGATGTGCGGAGACCCGCACCTGGCCGAGGACCTGGTGCAGACGACGCTGGGAAAGCTCTACGCGTCGTGGCGGCGCGTGCGGCGCGCCGACAACCCGGCCGCCTACGCGCGGACCGTCCTGATGCGCACCTACATGTCGCACGTGCGCAAGCACAGCAACCGGGAGACGCCGTCGCGGCGACTGCCCGAGACGGCCTCCGCCGACGCCGACCAGGCGCTCCGCGTGACGCTGCTGAACGGCCTCGCGCAGCTTCCCCCGCAGGACCGCGCCGTGCTGGTCCTGCGCTACTGGGAGGACATGAGCGTGGAGGACGTGGCGTCCGCGCTGCGGCTGAGCGGCGGGGCGGTGCGCAACCGCAGCATGCGGGCGCTGGGCAGGCTCCGCGAGGCGCTGGGCGAGGAGTTCGAGGAGCTCATCCGATGACGCGGGAGAGGGACGAGATGCAGGAGGAAGCGGGAATGAACGCGGTGGAGGACCGGCTGGCCGAGGCGTTGCGGCGCACCGCCGAAGGACTGGAGCCGCCGCTGGACGGGCTCGTCAGCGGGGGCATCGCGCGGGGGCGGCGGCGACGGTTCCGCAACCGTGCGGGCATCGCCGCCTCCGCGGTGACGGCCGCGGCCGTCGCCGCGGGCGCGGTGGTCGTGGTCGGCTCCGGCGGTGACGGGACGGCCGCGCCGCGGCCGCCCGCCGTCCAGCTGGTGAGCGCGACGCAGGTGCTGGGCAAGGCCGCGCAGACGGCCGAGGCGCGCCCGCCCGTCAGGCCGCGCCCCAGCCAGTGGTGGTACACCAAGGCGGTCGAGATGGGGCCCACCGCCGAGCACGGCCCCAAGCCGCACTACTCGGAGGACTGGATCAAGCTCGACGGCTCCCAGGACGCGAGCCTGCTGAACGGCAAGCTGGTGGTCTACCGCCACACGGGCGCGGGAGCCAAGAACTCCAAGGCCGCGACCGACCGCCTGATGTCGCTGCCCAGCGACCCCCGGACGCTGCGCGCCCTGGTCTACAAGGAGGTGGACGCCACACCCGTCCGGGACCGGATGGTCAAGGACCGGGACGGGCAGGCCTTCCGCGTCGCCGCCCAGATGCTGTGGGACGCGCCCGTCACCATGCCGCCGGCGACGCAGGCCGCCCTCTACCGGGTGCTGGCCGCGATCCCCAGTGTCCAGGTCGACCGGAACGTCAAGGACGGCGCCGGGCGGTCCGCCATCGCGCTGTCCCACGGGTTCGGTGAGCAGTTCCTGCTGGACCCGGCCACATACCAGATGGTGGCGCAGCGGAGGGTCAACACCGGCCGCAACGCCCCGGTCTCCAAGATGAAGGGCAAGGACCCCCGGTACAACGTCCCGGTGGGGACCGTCATGTACTCCCTCACCCGCGTGGTCACCAAGCTCGTCGACCGGGCCGGGCAGCGCTAGGAACGAAGGGGCCTGCCTCGCCGGATCCGGCGAGGCAGGCCCCTTCGCCGTTGCGTCCGATGACGGCGCGGGTCTGCGTTCGGCTGTTTCGGCTATCGCGGACGGCGGCGTTCGGGGACGGGCTCGGGTCGCCATGCTGTGGCGACCATGGCCAGCAGGAGCGCGATGAGGGTCAACCAGTAGCCGGTGTCCTGCGCGTTCGACGGCGGGTTGAACAGCGGGGAGGCCACACCGGGCAGGACGTAGACGGCCGCCGCCAGTGCCCAGCGCGGGCTGCGCGCGGTCGCGGTGGCCAGCACCCCGGCGAGCAGAAGGACGCTCTCGATGCCCGCCCTGACCAGCTGCCAGATCTCGCCGTACTCCTGGTTTCCGGGCATGTAGGTGAGCACCAAGGAGGCCGCGGGAATCGCAAGCCACCACAGCGGCCGCGCACGCAGGGGCCGCCGCCTGGCCGCCCGGTCGGCCGCGAGCGCCACGGCCCCGATCGCCAGCACGCCGTAGGGGGCCAGGGAGACCCAGTTGTGGTTCGCCGGTCCGAGGATCTGCGACGGCGAGGACGTCGCCTGAGTCCCCAGCAGCATGGCCCGACCGGTCGAGAGCGCCACCGCCAAAGCGAGTGGGAGGGCCACCAGCGCCCAGCCGCGCAGCAACGCCGCTACCAGCGCCGCCGAGGCCGCCAGCCACCAGGGAGACGAGTGGTCGGCGATGCCGTAGGCCATGTTCGCCAGCGCAAGCGCCAGCAGGCCGAGTTGCAGCCCGTCGGCCCACCACGCCACAGCGGTGGCCGCACGGGCCCGGGCTGCGAAGCCCGCGCTGAGGAGCCCGGCCGTCTCCCGCAGCGAGGGAGCGCGGCGCGGGGTGCCGTTCAGCAACGTGCCGATCATGTCAGCCCCGTACTCGGCGCGGTGACCGGACGGGAACGCCCGCAGGAACAGCCGGTACCAGCCTTCGGTGAGTGCCCCGCTCATGCTCCGGCGTCCCCTGTCAGCAGGGAGGCGCGGCCCGTGACGACCCGGGCGGCCTGCTCCAGCCGCAGAGCCTCGCGGGTGAGCGCCAGGCGCCCGTCCTCGGTCAGCCGGTAGTAGCGACGCGGACGGCCCTGGACGGTCTCCTCGCGATCCACGACGATCAGTCCGTCGCTCGCCAGGCGGTCCAGAGCTCCGTAGAGGGTGCCGACCGCCAGCCGAACCCGCCCGCCCGACTGCTCCTGCGCCCGCTTGATGATCCCGTAGCCGTGCACGGGCCCGTCCAGCAGCGCGGCCAGTACGAAGTACGTCGGCTCGCTCATCACCGTGGTTCGTTTGACCATACGGGAGACGATATATCAGCAGCCGAAGTATTGTGCCCGAGTCGATCAACTTGCCCGGCGGGAAGCGAAGCAGGCCGCGGATCACCCAGGTCGCACCCGGTGGCGACCTCGGCCACGAGGGGCGGAAGGCCGTCTTCAGGGGGCCGGCACCGCACCGGCGCGCTCGCACGGGCCGGCGGGCATCTGCCGGTACGGGAAGAAGGATCGGGGCTGCGGCGAAGTGTGGGGGAAAGATCCGTCGACTTGAGGAGACCCGCATGATGGAGACGCCGACTTGACCGCGGACGTGGGCCGACCGTGGACCGACTCCGAGCTGGCGGAACAGGTCCTTTCGGATCCCGAGGCGTTCACCGCCGTCCACGACCGGTACTTCCGCCCCGTCTACCGGTACGTGGCGGGACGGCTCGACGCGCAGACCGCCGAGGACATCGCGGCCGAGACGTTCCTGGTGGCGTTCGACCAGCGCAAGCGGTTCGACCCGCAGCGGGGCGCGCTGCGGCCGTGGCTGTTCGGCATCGCCACGAACCTGGTGGCGCGGCACCGGCGGGCGGAGGCCCGCCGCTTGAAGGCCCTGGCCCGGGTCGGGCCGGACGTGGTGGCGGGCGGCCATGAGGACCAGGTGGTCACCTCGCTGACCGCCCAGCGCATGCTGCCGCAGCTGGCGCGCGGCCTCGCAGCCCTCAGCCAGGGCGAACGCGACGCGGTGATGCTGCTCGCCCTGGGGCAGCTCGGCTACGAGGAGATCGCCCAGGCGCTCGGCGTCTCGTCGGGCACGGTCGGCTCCCGGCTGAGCCGGGCCCGCACGAAGCTCCGCGCACTGATCGAGGAGGAGAACGTTCATGGATGAGATCGAACTGGTCGGCACGCTGCTGGCGCCGCCGGAGGCATCGGACGAGGCAGCGGGACGGAGCATGGACCGGCTGCGGACCCGGATGCGGACCGGGCCGGTCCGCGACCGCCGCAAGGCATTGATGGCAGGGGGCGCAGGGCTCGGGCTGGCGGCCGCGGTGGCCGCGGCCGCCGTGGTGGTGGCGTCGGGTGACGCCACGCCCGGGGAGGGGCCGCATGGGCCGCCCTCGGTGTCCGCGCCGGCGGGAGGAAGGCAGGTTCTGCTCGCGGCGGCCGGCACGGCTGCGAGATCACCCGAGACGTCCGGTACCTATTGGTACGTCAAGACGGTGATCGGCGGCAGGACGCTGGCAGAGACCTGGCAGACCGACGACCGCTCCTGGACACGCAGCGCGAAGGCGCCCGGGAAGCTGGTCGAGGTGCGGCCGCCGAGGCCGTTCAGACTGGCCGGAGAGCAGGTGACCGCCGCGCGGCTGCGGTCGCTCCCGACGGAGCCCGCGGCGTTGCGTGCGTGGATCGAGCGGGCCGTCCGCCACAGTGACGCCAGGACGAGCAGCGGCGCCCTGACCGCCGGCGACCGGCGCAGGCTGGCGTTCGACTCGCTGGTCGCGCTGGTCGGCGAACTGCCCGCGCCGCCGAAGGTCAGGGCGGCGGCGTTGCGCGCGATCGCCGATATGCCCGATGTCCGGAGCCTGGGGCCGGTCCAGGGCGGCGAGGGGCTGTCGATCGGCGGCCGGCGGCTGGTCGTCGATCCGGCGACCGGGCGTATCCGCGGCACCGACTTCCTCGTGACCATGGACGGCGCCGAAGGGCTGATCAACGAGCCGGGCGGCGCGACCGTCATCGCGTATTGGACCGACACCCCGCCCCGGTAGGCGGCTGCGAACGGCTCACTCGGCGCCTGGCGGGTCCCGGCGTCAAAGCCCGTCTCACTGGTTCCGGCCGCCCTGCGGCGCCGGACCAGTGAGACGGGCGGGTCCGTCGGTCGGCGCAGATCGCGGGGACGCTGGTGCAGGCCCGTGGAGGCGATGCTTTCTCGAGGACTACGGCCGGTCGGCGGCGGCCCGGGTCGAACGGAATCGAAGCCCCGTCCAGGACTGGGGCTGTGCGGCGGGAAGGGCGGGCTGTACGGTCCGTCGGCGGCATCTGGACGCGGGGACGGCCGTGGTGGCCTCATCGGGTGCCGTGCTGGAGTCGTTGCAGGTCGGCCAGCTTCAGGGTGGGGCCGCCGAGGGGTGAGGCCGCCGGGTCGGCGCGCAGGCCGGCGAGGAAGATGTCGGCGTGCCGGTGGGCCAGGGCGTTCTGCGTCTCGTCGGGAATCGCTCCGGGCAGTGGCCGGGACAGCCGGGTGAGCAGCAGGCCGATGTCGCCGAAGTCGACGTCTGCGCGGAGCCCGCCGGTTCTGTGGGCCTCCTCCAGCAGTTCCTCGACGAGCCGCGCCGAGGTGGTGCGGGCGGCCTTGAGGTGCGGCTCGTCCAGATCGAGCGCGCCCAGCAGCGTCGGGATCACCGCCGAGGTCCGCAGGTCCAGGACGGCGTGGACGTAGGCGGCCAGCGCGTCGAGCGGGTCGGGATGGTCCTGCCGGGCTCGTCGCACGGCTTCGATGGTGCCGGTCAACGCGTGGAGGACGACGGCATGCATGAGCGTGCCGCGATCCTTGAAGCGCCGGTACAGCGTGGCGATTCCCACCTCGGCGCGCCGGGCGATCTCCTCCAGCGACGCGCCCGGACCCTGCTCGACGAAGACGTCCCGTGCCGCCTCCAGCAGCCGCTCCTGGTTACGGCGCGCGTCGGCTCGCATCCGCCTCCCCCTCCTGACCCGGCCTCACCCTATCCCACTAGACGGAGGGAAGTCCTTCGCTTAACCTAAACGAAGGATACCCCTTCGCTTATTGGGCGGTGGAACGCGATGACCGACGCATGTCCCACAGGCGAAACCCGGCCGGGAGGGCGAGGCCGGCCGGCGGGTCGCTGGTTCACGCTGGTGGTGATCGCCACCGCGCAGCTGATGACCGCGCTGGACGCCACGATCGTGAACATCGCGCTGCCCTCGGCCCAGCGGGCGCTGGAGTTCAGCGACGCGCAGCGGCAGTGGGTGGTGACCGCCTACACCGTGTGCTTCGCCGGCCTGCTCCTGTTCGGCGGACGGGTGGCCGACGCCCTCGGACGGCGCCGATCGTTCCGGCTCGGGGTCGCCGGATTCGGGGTCGCCTCGCTGCTCGCCGGGCTGGCGCCGACGCTGCCGGTCCTGGCCGCCGGGCGCGCCCTGCAGGGGGCCTTCGCCGCGTTGATCGCGCCGACCGTGCTGTCGATGATCGCGGTCACGTTCACCGAACAGCGGGAGCGGACCCGGGCGTTCGCCATCTACGGGGCGGTGGCCAGCAGCGGCGCGGCGGCCGGGCTGCTGGCCGGGGGCGTGCTCACCGACCTCCTCGACTGGCGATGGTGCCTGTTCGTCAACGTGGCCATCACCGGTGCGGTGCTGGGCCTCGGCCATTTCGTCCTGCCCGATCCGCCTCGCTTCGGCGCCGCCGGCGTCGACGCCGCCTCGGCCGTGCTGGCCACCGGCGGGCTCGCCGCCGTGGTGTTCGGCTGCAGTCAGGCCGCCGCGGGCGGCTGGGGGCGGCCGACCGTGATCGGCGCACTGGTCGGCGGGGTCGCGCTGGTGGCCGTGTTCGCCGTGCGGCAGGCACGGATTCCCGACCCCCTGCTCCCGCTGCGCATCCTCGCCGACCGCGGCCATGCCGGCGCCTACCTCGCCGTCGCCTCCGCCGTCGTCGGAGCGTTCGGGACATTCCTCATCCTGACCTATCACCTGCAGGTGGTCCTGCACTACTCGCCCGTCCGCACCGGGCTGGCGGTGCTGCCGATGACGCTGGCGAACGCGGTCAGCGGCTACCAGCTGGGCAACCGGCTGATGCCGCTCCTGCCGCCGCGGACGCTGATCGCCGGCGGCCTGCTGGTCGCCGCGTCCGGGCTGGCCCTCATCGCCCGGCTGACCCCCGACAGCGGGTACCTCGCGACCGTCCTGCCCGCCCAGGTACTGATCGGGACCGGCATGGGCGCGCTGTTCCCGCCGGCCTTCCGACTCGCCGTCCACGGCGTCGGCCAGCAGGAGGCGGGGGTCGCCTCGGCCATGATCAACGCCGCCGCCCAGGTCGGCGGCTCCATCGGCACGGCCGTCCTGAACACGCTCGCGGTCACCGCCACCGCCACCTACCTCGCCGCACACCCCGCCGCCCCCGGCCTGCACCGGGCGGCGCTCGTCCACGGGTACGCGACCGCGACCGCCTGGGCCACCGGCCTGCTCGCCGTTATGTCCGTACTCGTCTACTTCCTCATTCCCGCACCACGACCACGACCCGAGCCCGAGCAGACGCCCCGCACGCAGACGGCAAGAAAGGAAACCTGAATGCCGATCCAGCTCAACCACACGATCGTCCCCGCACGAGACAAGCACGCCTCCGCCGGCTTCCTCGCCGGAATCCTCGGCATACCGACCAGCCCCGAACGTCGCCAGGTTCGCCCCGCTCACCCTGGGCAACGGCGTCACGCTGGACTACATGGACCTCGCCGACGACCCCATGCGGCACTACGCGTTCCTCGTCTCCGAGGACGACTTCGACGCGATCTTCGCCCGGATCACCGCGGCCGGGCTCCGCTATCACGCCGCTCCCAACGGCGACCTCCCGGGCGAGATCTACCGCTCCCGCACCGGCGGCCGCGGCGTCTACTTCCCCGACCCCGACGGACACCTCATGGAGATACTCACCCGCGACCTGACCGGCCGGACGATCTAACGCACCACGAGGTCGGTGCACGGGTACTCGGGGCCAGCACCTTCGGGCTCGGCGGCCGTCACTGCCTCGGTGCGGCACTGGCCCGCCTCAGGGGCAGGATCGCGATGGAGGAGGCTGGGAGCCCCTCCCTCTCGAGCGGTTCCCTCCAACGCAGAGGCGTCCGCCCGATGCCAGGCGCCGAGCACCGGGCGGATGCCGTCTGCGTGCTCGGGGACCGCGGGTCGGCCGTGCTGGAATCTCACAGGCGCTGGGATGGTTGACGCCGGTGTGAAGAAGATCGGTTTTCTCTCCTTCGGTCACTGGAGTGACGGTGCGGGCTCGCGGACGCGGTCGGCGGCGGACGCACTGCTGCAGTCGATCGATCTCGCCGTGGCCGCGGAGGAACTCGGCGCCGACGGCGCCTATTTCCGGGTGCACCATTTCGCCAGGCAACTGGCTTCTCCCTTTCCGCTGCTCTCCGCGATCGGCGCGAAGACCTCGCGCATCGAGATCGGTACCGGCGTGATCGATATGCGGTACGAGAACCCGATGTACTTCGCCGAGGACGCCGGGGCCGCCGACCTGATCTCCGGCGGACGGCTGCAACTCGGCATCAGCCGGGGATCGCCGGAACAGGTCATCGACGGGTGGCGGTACTTCGGGTACGAGCCGCCCGAGGGCGACACCGACGCCGACATGGCACGCAAGCACACCGAGGTACTGCTCACGGTGCTGCAGGGCAGAGGCTTCGCCCAGCCGAATCCGCGGCCGATGTTCCCCAATCCACCCGGACTGCTGCGCCTCGAGCCCCACTCCGCAGGGCTCCGCGACCGCATCTGGTGGGGGTCGAGCTCCAACGCCACCAGCGTGTGGGCGGCCGAGCTCGGCATGAACCTGCAAAGCTCCACGCTCAAGGACGACGAGACCGGCGAGCCGCTGCACGTCCAGCAGCGCAAGCAGATCGAGGCCTACCGGCAGGCGTGGAAGGACGCCGGACACCGACGCGAGCCGCGCGTCTCGGTGAGCCGCAGCATCTTCGCGCTGACCAGCGACCTGGACCGCGCCTACTTCGGCCGGAACGCCGACTCGGGCGACCACATCGGAATGATCGATGAGAAGACCAGGGCGGTCTTCGGACGCTCGTACGCGGCCGAGCCGGACGCCCTGGTCAAGCAGCTCGCCGGCGACGAGGCCATCCAGGCCGCGGACACCCTGCTGCTCACGGTCCCCAACCAGCTCGGTGTGGACTACAACGCGCACGTCCTGGAGAACATCCTGACCCACGTCGCACCCGAACTCGGCTGGCGCTGAGGAAACAGCCGGCCCCGCCCGTCACGGGCCGGCCCTCGCGATGTTGCGCATCCATGACCGTCCGTTGCAATAGTGACCCCTTTATTTTTGCGTCGATTTAGGAGACGGGGACCCTCGCAAAGGAGATGAATGCGAGGGTCCAAGAAAGCTCTCCGGGCGGTATTCGGCCTTGATCGAAGTGGGTATTGCGATAGTCCGGCGACCATTACCGGCGGGTTCGGGGGCGACATGGGCGAGGTCATCGGGACGCTGCTGCCGCTGGCGATCGGGGTGGCGATCAGCCCCATCCCCATCATCGCGGTCATCCTCATGCTGCTGGCGCCGCGCGCCCGCGTCACGGGTCTCGGCTTCCTGGCGGGCTGGGTCGGCGGTGTGCTCGCGGTGACCGTCGTGCTCCTGCTGATCGCCAACGGGCTGGGCATGAACGCCTCGTCCGGGCACCCCAAGACCGGAGTCTCCTGGATCAAGCTGCTGCTGGGCGTGCTGCTGCTGATCCTTGCCGCCAAGCAGTTCACCGCCCGTCCCCATCCCGGAGAGCAGGCCGAGATGCCGGAGTGGATGAAGGCCATCGACACCTTCACCCCCGTCAAGGCGGCGTCGCTGGGCGTCCTGCTGTCCGCGGTGAACCCGAAGAACCTGATGATGTGCGTCGCGGCCGGGATCGCCATCAGCGAGGGAGAGTTGAGCGTCGGCGACCAGATCGTGGCCGTCGCCGTCTTCACCGTGATCGCGGTGTGCAGCGTGGCCGTCCCCGTCATCGTCTACGTCGCCGACACCGAGCGCATGCGCCGGCCGCTGGACTCCCTGAGGACCTGGCTCGAGCGCAACAACACCACGGTCATGGTCGTGCTGCTCCTGGTCATCGGCGTCGTCCTGATCGGCAAGGGCATCGGCGGGCTCATTGGCTGACCGGCCCGCCTGGCTGGCCACCGGGATCGCGGGCGTCCGCCGCGGCGCGCTGTCGCGCGAGGTCCTCGCCGGCGTCACCCTCGCGGCTCTGGCGATCCCGCTGAACATCGGCTACGCGCAGATCGCCGGGCTGCCGCCGGTCGTCGGGCTCTACGCCGCGATCGTCCCGCTCCTGGTGTTCGCGCTGCTGTCCTCGTCCCGCCAGCTCGTCGCCAGCCCGGACGCGCCCATCGCCGCGCTCATCGCCTCACTGCTCACCGCGATCGTCGCGGCACCCGGCAGCCGGCAGTACGTCGAGCTCTCCTACGCGCAGGCGCTGCTCTGCGCCGTCGTCTTCCTGCTGTTCGCGGTGTTCCGGCTCGGTTTCCTGGCCGACTTCCTGTCCGAGCCGGTCCTCGTCGGATTCATCGCCGGACTGGCCATCGAGATCCTCACCAGCCAGACCGAGAAGATCCTGGCCGTCAAGACCACCGCCGACCACTACTTCCCGAAGCTGTGGCAGATCATCACCCAGGTCCCGGACGCCCGCGGCTGGAGCGTCGCCGTCGGCCTCGGGACCATGGCGGTGATCGTCCTGCTGCGGCGCCTCGCCCCCGCCTGGCCCGGCCCGCTCATCGCGCTGGTCATCGCCACCGCCGTCGTCGCCGCCACCGGCCTGGACCGGCACGGGGTCGCCATTCTCGGCAAGGTGCCGTCCGGACTGCCGACCCCGCACTGGCCGCGCGTCTCGCTCGCCCACTGGGCCGCGCTCGTCCCCGGCGCCATCGCGATCTGCGCCGTGACCCTCGCCGACGGCCTGCTCACCGCCCGCCGCTACGCCGAGCAACGCGGCTACCCCATCGACGCCGACCAGGAGCTGCGTGCCTTCGGCCTCGCCAACATCGCCGCCGGACTCACCCGGTCCATGACGGTCGGCTCCAGCGCGTCCCGCACCGCCGCGATGGACGCCGCCGCGTCCCGTTCCCAGATCCCCAGCCTGACCTGCGCCGTCCTCGTCGCCGTCCTGGTCACCTTCTTCAGCGGGATCCTCGCCTACCTGCCGAGCACCGCGCTGGCCGCGATCGTCGCCGTCGCCGTCGTCAGGCTCATCGACGTGCCCGCGTTCGCGCGGCTCTGGCGGCTGCGCCGCTCGGAATTCTGGATCGCCGCCGGCTGCGCGCTCGGCGTCCCCGTCCTCGGCTCCCTCACCGCGGTCATCGTCGCGTTCCTGCTGTCGGCGGTCGAGGTCGTCCGCCGTGCCGCGCGCCCCGCCACCGCCACCCTTCAGGCCGGCCCGAACGGGCACTACCTGCGCACCTCACCGGACCCCGAGCCGGGTACCCCGGCACAGGCCGCCCCCGGCCTGGTCATCTACCGCTTCGGAAGCCAGCTGTTCTTCGCCAACGCCACCACCTTCAAGAATCAGGTCCTCGCCCTCGCCGGCGACGGCGTCCGCTGGATCGTCCTGGACGCGGAGGCCGTCACCGACATCGACACCACCGCCGCCCAAACACTTCACGAGGTCACAAGAACCCTCACCGACCGCGGCATCACCTTCGCGATCAGCCGCGTGACGGCCTCCGTCACCGGCATGCTCACTCACTACGGGCTGGACGGCATCCCTCTCTACGACTCCAACGAAGCAGCCGCCCAAGCCTTCCAATCAACCGGCTGACCTCACCGCCGCACCTCCGCGCTCGGACTCTTGTTCGCAGGCAGTGATGGTCAGGCGCGATCCGGGTCGGGTAGCGCGGCCGGGCGGGGAAGCCCGGCCGTGTCCGGGAGGGCGGACATCCGGCGGAGCGGGGAGAAGAACAGCAGCAGCCACGAGACGGCGGGAACCGCGGCGCCGAGCCACAGGACCGCCCGCGGTCCTGCCTGGTCACCGATCAGCCCTGCCAGGAAACCACCGATCGTCAGGGCTCCCATCAGCAGCAGACGGAACGTGGCGTTCATTCGGCCGAGCAGGTTTCCGGGGGTGATCCGCTGGCGGAAGCTCACCTTGATGACGTTGTCGATTCCGACCTTGGCCGCTGTCACCAGCCACGCCGCTCCGGCGAGCCACATCCAGGGGCCGCGTCCGACCAAGGGCACGAGGAGGCCTGCGGGTGCCAGCGCCAGGCTGGTCCCCCACAGCGCGCGGCCCTGGCCGAGCCGGCCGCCGATGCGGCGTGCGGCCATCGCCCCGGCGAGCAGGCCCACACCGCCGGACGCCAGGAAGCCGCCGAGCGCCGCGCCGGAGAATCCGAGCCGGCGGATGAACACCACCGGCAGCATGGTCACGGTGAGCTGGATCGACAGGTTCGTGCAGGCGCCCTCCAGCAGGATCGGCCTCAGTACCGGGTGGCCGAGCACGTAGCGAAGGCCGGTGCGGATGTCGTGGGTCAGCCGCCCGCGCGGCACCGGCGCCGGCGCCGGCTCGCGGCCGCGGATGCCCAGCAGGCACGCCGCCGACCACAGGTACGTCAGCGCGTCCAATCCGACCGCCACCGGCGCCGACAGCGCCTGAGCCAGGTACCCGCCGATGCCGCGGCCGCCGATGTCTCCCGCCGCGTCCAGCATGACCAGGTGGGCGTTGGCGTTCTCCAAACGGCCGCGGCCGACGGCCTGCGGTAGATAGCTGAGCTTGGCGATGTCGAAGAACACCGTGGCCGCACCGGTCGCCAGCACCACCGTGTACAACTGCGCCATGGACAGGACGCCCTGCCACCAGGCGAGCGGGATCGAGCCGAGCAGGACGGCGCGGGCCAGATCCGCGGCCACCATCACCCAGCGGCGCCGCATCCGGTCCACCCACGCGCCCGCCGGCAGGCCGATGGCCAGGAACGCGACCGTGCTCAGCCCGGCGAGGACCCCCACGTCACCAGGCGAAGCGTGCAGCGCCACCACCGCGACCAGCGGAACGGCCACATAGCTGATCTGGGTGCCGATCTCGCTGACAGCGGCGGCGGCGAAGACACGGCGGAAGGGCTGGACGGCGAACACGCCTCGATACGGCATGCCGCCCAGCGTCACCGCCGGAAGGGCCGAGCCGGAATCGATTTAGACTGGCCGGAATCCGTCGGGAGGCCCCATGCTGGACTTGGAGTTCTCCACGGGCGACCTGGCCCGCACCCGGTTCGCGTACTCACCCCTGTGGGAGTGCGTGGCCGCGCTGCGCACTCTGCGGCGGCCCGCCGCGCATGTGCTGCACCGGCCCTGGCTCGCGGTCGCGGCGCCCCGCATCGCCGAACTGCGCTCGTCCGGACGCATCGCGCTGCTGGACGCGCTGGTGCCGCCGCCTCCCCGGGCGCTGCCGTCCTTCCTCGCCCCGACGCCCGCCGTCCCCTCCCCCGATCTGGACGACGAACTCGCCGCGCTACGTGCCGTCCCGGCGGCGGAGGTGCGTGCCGAGCTGAACCAGACCCGCGGCGTCCCGATCGCGTCGCTGCGGGAGTTGTACGCCCGCCCGTCCAGCGGGCTGGATCGGCTCGCCAGGGAGATCCGCGCGTTCTGGGAGGCGGCCCTGGCCGAGGACTGGCCGCGCGTGCGGGCACTGCTGGAGGCCGACGTGCTGTACCGCGCGCGGGAGCAGACCGACGGCGGGCCCGCCCGGCTGCTCAACGCGCTCGACCCCGCGATCCGCTGGCGCGGTGACACCCTGTCGATCCGGCTGGTCCACCACTCCGCGGCCCACCGGCTGGATGGACGGGGCGTCGTGCTGGTGCCGTCGGCCTTCGCCTGGCCACGCGTCCTCGTCAAGACCGGCCCCGTGTGGCCGGTCACCGTGCGCTACCCGACGCGCGGCGTGGGCCTGCTGTGGACCGCCGACCGTCCGGCCGCACCGGATGCGCTCGCCGGAGTGCTCGGCGCCACACGGGCGATGCTGCTCACCGCCCTGACCTCGCCCGCCTCCACCACCGAACTCGCACGCCGCCTCCGGCTCTCACCCGGCGCGGTCTCCCAGCAGCTCACCGCCCTGCGAGCGGCCGGTCTCGTCACCGCTCGGCGCAGCGGCAGGTACGTTCTCTACACTCGCACGGCCGTCGCGGAAGCCTTCCTCACGGCCGCCGGCACCTGAGGGACGGAGCGCCACGCTCCACATCACCGTTGAGCTGAGCACCAAGGCTGTGCGGGGCAACCACGAACGCCGCGCTCGCCGAGAACTACGCGCCCGCACGGGGCGGCTGTCTCGGCCGGTCGGTGCTCCTGTGGGGATCCCCAGCGGAACGCCAGGATCGTTCTCACCGCTGACGGCTGTCCGCAGGCGGGTTACCGGAGGCGGGGATCGGGGCGGATCGGTACGCGATCCGGATCGACTTCGTGGTGTCCTTCGGCGACACGATCGTCCCTGGCGGTCAGCGGACGACGCGGTAGGAGAGGTGGGTCGCCGCCGGGGTCGCGATCACGCGGGTGCGTTCGAGGGTGATCGACGAGTCGAGCGCGCCGAACAACGGCGTACCGCCGCCGACCAGGACCGGGATCACGTGCACGCGGATCTCGTCGACCAGGCCGAGCGGGAGCGCCTGCTGCATGACGGTCGCGCCGTGCAGCCCGACGACCTTGTCGCCCGCCGCCTCACCGGCCTGCTCGATCGCGCCGGCCACCCCGTCGGTGACGAAGGTGAACACAGGCGGGTACGGCCTGGTCGGTGCTCGGTGAGTGACCACGAAGCACGGGACATCGCCCATCGGGCCGCCCTCGCCCCAGCCGCCCTCCCCCTCGTTCTTCTCGAATGACCTGCGGCCCATCACCACCGCGCCCCAGTCTTCGGCCACCTGCTTCAGGATGGCCCGATCCTCTTCGGTCGCCTGGTCGGACATCCACTTGTGCAGCATCCAGGCACCGTCACCGAACGGGTTCTCGCGGCTGTCGTTCGGGCCGGTGACGTACCCGTCGAGCGAGATGGACATGTCGCAGATCACCTGTGCCATGGGGTACCCCTTCTCTCCGTCGGTGTTCTCGGTTCGCTGTCTACGACTCGGCGGGCTGGCCGAACTCATCGGTGACCTGTGGATCGCCCGTTACGTGGCGCTCGCCCGCGCGTCCTGGCGGAGGCGGTCCACCGCCACAGCGGACGTGCCGCCTCTGGCCGTGGCGGCCGCGGTCGAGCGGGCCCCGCGGCCCGCGGGTGTTGATGAGGAGCATGCGGGTACGCCTTCGCGCGAAATTACCCGGCGG
>NZ_JAGEOK010000060.1 GCF_017573545.1 Actinomadura nitritigenes
GGGTGATGATCGCGGAACGGGCGTCCATGATCTGGAAGAGCTCGTGCTGGGCCGCGGTCAGCGGCTCGTCGGGATACGGGCGGGCGGCGTCGCCGCCGACGACCAGGGTCGTGCCGCCGTGCAGGACCCGCCCGAGCGGTCCGCGCGGGGTTCGGGGGAGCGGTGGGAGCGGCCCCTCCAGGGCGGCGATGTCGGCGGGGGACAGTTCGCGGTGCGTGGCGGCCGCCCGCTCGATCCGTCCGTCGGCGATGAGCAGGTCGACCTCCGCCCAGTCGCCGAGCGCGGGCACGACGAGCCGGACCAGCCGCCGCAGCACCTCGTCCTCGTTCAGCGTGGACGACAGCACCGTGGTGATCTCGGCGACCAGCGCCAGCCGGGAGTTGGCCCGCTGGACCTCGGCCATCCGGTCCTGGCGTTCCTGCTCGATCCGGAACCGCTCGGCGGCGTCCTGCAGGACGATGACCGCTCCGGCCACCGCCCCCGCCCCCGGTTCAGCGGCGGCCGCGGCCGGATCGTCGGCGAAGATCGGCGCGGACGACCAGGACAGCCTCACCGGCCGCCCGTCGCGGTGGGCGAACCGGTCGCCGTCGCCGTGGTCGGGGACTCCGGTGCGCAGCGTCCGCAGCGGGCGGCACTCCCGCTCCACCGGCGGCACCCCCTCACCGGCCCGGTGCATGAGCCGCTGCATCGGCGTCCCGACCATCTCTTCGCGGCTGTACCCCAGCAGCTCCCGGGCCCGGGGATTCCAGGCGGTGATCCGCCCGGTCGCGTTGACGGCCACCACGCCCGCGTTCATGGCCTCGACCAGGCCGTCATGGTGCATGCCGACCCCGCCGTCCGGTTCCCCGCTCATCTGGTCCTCCCGGTCGGACACCAGGACCCTGCCCCCTGGGCCGCCCCGGACACGTCCGAGGCGTGGGCGTTCAGGAGACGATCAGGAAGACCACGGCGATGACCGCGCAGACGGCGACGACCGCAACGGCCATGCCGCCGGCGAGGCCCCTCATCAGCCCGAGGTACTCGCCCTTCATCGTCATTCGCTCGTCGCTCCCCGTCCGGTCCGGGGCGACGCCGGCGTCACGGTCCACCGGGGGCCTCCTCTGACCGCCACCACGAGAAGGAGCGGACGTACTCGGTGCCTTCACGGGCCGGGCGGCGGCCATAGGTGACGGCGATGATGCCGCGGCCGCCGGCCGGCCGGTCGCGGGCTCCACCGGCGGGGAGGGGCGTGTGGTGGACCTCGCCCAGCAGGAGACGGGCGGGCGCCCGCAGTTCCAGCCGCATATCGATCGAGCCGCGCCCGCGCCGGCCCGAATGGGCGAGCAGTTCCTGGACGAGCGTCGTCAGGCGGTCGGTGAGCTCGCCTGCCACCAGCCCCAGCCCCCATCTGCGCAGCGCGTCGCGGATGGTGTCGCGGACGGGTTCGGACGCCAGGCTCCCTCCGGGCCACTGCCATCGGCCGGTGCGCAGGGCCTGCCGTCCGGCGGACTCGGCGTTGCGGCGCGCGGACGGGGTCACGGGCCCGGCCGCACGGGGAACGGCTCGGAGCGGGCTGCCCCGTGCCGGCGACCTCGGCGGACCGGGCGCCCGCCTCCGAGGTTCATGCGGTCACGCCGCGGCCTCGGCCTGCGCACGCGGGGACGCCAGGGCGACGAGGCCCGCCTCTTCGCAGGACGACACCTCGCCCGTGCCGAGTATCAGCAGCAGGCCATGGTGCCGCAGCACGCCCGGCGGGTTCTCACGCGGCGCCGGCGCCGCGTCGGCGTCCAAGCCGCCGTGCAGCGCGACGATGGTGTGGCCGGGACGCGCGTGTGAGGGCATCCGCACCTCGGAGGGAAGCGGGGGCAGGTCAGCGGACGAGGCGGTCATGGTGATCTCCGATCACGGTGGAGACGTCGCAGGAGGCGAGGATCTCCCACGGCGTATCGCCGGTCCCGGCCGCCGCCCTGCCCAGGGCCTCCTCCGCGCGGGCCCGGGGCGTCCCAGGTGGGATGACCAGCAGCAGAAGCGGCTCGTCACGGCCGCTGGAGACCGCGACCATGTGGTCCAGGTGGGGAAGCCAGCCCACGCGGATGACCCGGCGCAGGGCGGTGATGCGGAGCGGGACGTGGTCCCAGTCGTCGAAGTCGATGGTCAGGCGGGTGGCCGCGCCCAGCCGCTCGGCCAGGGTGATCACCAGTTCGGGGAGTTCGGCGGCCGCGTCGCGCGACCGGGGCCACCAGCCGCCGTCCATGATCCCGCGCCCGGTGCCGTCCGGCCTCAGGCGCAGCCGGGACGCGGGCGGCGGAATCAGGGGCGGGGCGGCCGTGCCGGGAAGGCGGGCGAGTCGGGTGCTGTGGCGGGCCATCTGGAAGGCCCCATTCTCGGTCCGGCGAGGACCGGGTCGTGATCCCCGAGGACGGCGCCGGCAAGGCGGCCCGCGCGCGAAATGCCCTCGATACGGCCAGCCTACGCCATGGAACGCCCCCGGGCGCGCCCGCCCGCGCCACCGCCTTGAAGCTCACACCACGCTGAACGGCCCTCGCGGCGGGACGGCCACCGGCACGAGCCGGAGGTTTCCAGCAGGATGACCGGCGGCACCCCGAACGGTCTTCAACAAGGTCACCGGCGGCCGATCGTGTCGAGTTCGGCGAGGTCGTCGGGGGAGAGCCGCAGCGCCGCGCCTGCGACGTTCTCGTGCAGGTGGGCCGCTGACGAGGTTCCGGGGATGAGCAGGATGTTCGGCGACCGCTGCAGCAGCCAGGCCAGGGCGACGGACATCGGTGACCTGCCCAGCCGGTCGGCCACGGCGGCGAGCGCCGAGGACTGCAGCGGGCTGAAGCCGCCGAGCGGGAAGAAGGGCACGTAGGCGATGCCCTGTTCGGCCAACTCGTCGATCAGCTCGTCGTCCTGGCGGTGGGCGAGGTTGTACAGGTTCTGCACGCACACGATCGGCGCGATCGCGCGTGCCTCGGCGACCTGCTCGGCCGTCGCGTTGCTGACGCCGAGATGCCGGATCAGACCCTGGTCCTGGAGTTCGACGAGTGCTTCGAAGGGGGCGGCGAGCGAGCCGGGCCGGGGTCCCTGAGCGTCCCCGAGCCGGAGATTCACCAGATCGAGCACCTCGAGGCCGAGGTCTTCGAGATTCTCGTGGACGGCGCGACGCAGGGCCTCGGGTTCGCGGGCCGGGGGCCAGCCGCCCTGCGGGTCGCGGTCGGCGCCGACCTTGGTCGCGATGTGCAGCGCCTCGGGGTACGGATGCAGCGCTTCACGGATGAGCCGGTTGGTGAAGCGCGGCCCGTAGGCGCCGGCGGTGTCGATGTGCGTGATCCCGAGGTCCCTGACCTCGCGGAGGACGGCGAGCGCGGCGTCGCGGTCGGCCGGCGGGCCCATGACCCCGGGGCCGGCGAGCTGCATGGCGCCGTAGCCGAACCGGGAGACCGGCAGGTCGCCCAGGGTCCAGGTGCCGCCGGGGAGGGAAGGGGAGGACATTCTCTACCTCTGTCTCTGGTGTGTGTGCTGCGAAGGGGCCTCGCGGCTCCTCGGCCCCCAGCCTGAGGGGAGTAACGTTCTGAAAGGAAGTAGGCACCTGAAAGTACGTAGCGAACCCTGAGGCGACGAAGGAGCGGGCGGTGGCGACGACGACGGCGGCCCAGCAACGGGCACAGGCCAAGGTGGAGTACGACGCGTTCCTGGAGGAATGTCCGAGCCGCGACCTCCTCAACCGGCTCTCGGGCAAATGGGTCGCGCTGGTCCTCGCCGCCCTCGGCAGCGACGGCCCGCGCCGGCCGGACGGCGAGTGCGCCGGGGGACCCCGGGCGATGCGCTACTCGGAGCTGTCGCGCATGCTGGCGGGTGTCAGCCAGAAGATGCTCACCCAGACGCTGCGCTCGCTGGAGCGCGACGGGCTCGTCACCCGCGCCGTGGTGCCCACCGTGCCCGTCACCGTCACCTACGAGCTGACCGACCTGGGCATCTCGCTGCACCACATGGTGCGCGGCCTGAAGGCCTGGGCCGAGACCCACATGGACGACGTGATCGCGAACCGCGCGGCGTACGACGCCACTACCGACTGAACGACGCTCCGCCGCCGACGGCGTGATGCCGGCCGGCGAACTTCCCGGCGCGGCGACGCACCAGCGTCCGGATCTGCCGCCCGCCGTCCGGAAGGCGACGGCTCGCTCCGGTCAGTGGAGACGCTGGTGGAGCGGGGCGGCCAGGTCGGTGGTCGTCAGGACCAGGGCGACGGTGTAGTCGATGAGATGGTCGCGGTCGATGTCCAGGTCGCCCCGGAACCAGGTGGTGAACAGGTCCCAGAGGCCGGCGGTGAGGGTCAGGCCGGTCAGTTCCAGGTCGGTGTCGGAGACGGGGACGCGGTCCAGCGTCTCGTGGGCCTGCGCGGCGAAGATGGCGGCCAGGGTGCGGACGATCTCGACTCGCCGCTGCTGGAGCAGGGGCGAGGAGGGGAACGCGCTGGTGAGGATGTGGGCGCGGCGCGGATCGCTGGTCAGGAAGTCGAACACCGCCGTCACCACGGCGCGGGTGCGGGCCTGCGGCTGGCGGGGGGCCTCACGGGCGGCGGAAAGGATCACGGCGGTGCCCTGGGCGACCTGGTCGTCGACGACCGCCATCAGCAGCGCGTCCCGGTCGGGGAAGCTCTCGTAGAAGTAGCGGTCGTTGAGCCCGGCTTCGGCGCAGACCTTCCGCACGGTGGTGGCCGCCAACCCCTGCGTGCCCAGCAGTTGCAGCCCCGCCGCGAGCAGCGCGGACCGGCGGCGGGCCCGACGCTGGTCGGCGGGGACCCCGCGGTAGGGGCGCGCGCGGGATGTCCGGGACGTCACGGCTCCGATTCTGCCGCATCCCCTTGACTCCACCCGCGAATCTGAGGACGCTGAACACCGGATATTTCTGGTGAACCGACTCACCAGAAATCGTGGCACGGTGAGACGGGAGCGTGAGGTCCGGTGGCGACGGAGAACCCCCCACAGCCGGCACCGACGGACATCGACCCGAGCGATCTGCGGTTCTGGGCCCGGCCGCTGGACGAGCGGGCACGGGCGTTCGCGGAGCTGCGCGCCCGGCCGGAACCGGTGTTCCTGACCCTGCCCAAGCTGCCGTTCCTTCCGCAGAGCCCGGGGTCCTGGGCCCTCGTCCGCCATGCCGACGTGACCGAGGCCAGCCGCCACCCGGAGATCTTCAGCAGCGAGCCCAGCGCGACCAGCCCGGCGGACATGCCCCGCTGGATGGACAAGTACTTCAACTCGATGATCGACATGGACGACCCGCGGCACGCCAAGATCCGCCGGATCGTCTCCAGGGCGTTCAGCCCCAAGATGCTCGCCAAGGCCGAGGACGACATCGCGAGGCGCGCCGCCCGGATCGTGGACGAGCTGATCCGGGCGGGCGGCGGGGACTTCGTCTCCCAGGCCGCGGCGCGGCTCCCGGTCGAGGTCATCTGCGACATGCTGGGCATTCCCGCTCGGCATCACCGGCGCGTGGTGGAGCTGACCAACATCATCGTCGGCTACAGCGACCCCGAGTACGTCGGCGCCACGGTGGAGTACGGCGGCGGCGGACCGAAGATGGGGCGGCTGCCCACGCTCCGCATGCTGGGCACGGTGGCGTCGGCCGGATGGCGGCTGCACCGGCTGGCCGCGCAGCTCGGGCGGGAGCGCAGGTCGGCGCCCACCGGCGACCTGACGTCGGCGCTGGTGAACGCCAACGTCGACGGCGAGCGGCTGAGCCCCCGCGAGTTCGCCGCGTTCTTCCTGCTGCTGGTCGTGGCGGGGAACGAGACCACCCGCAACGCGATCGCGCACGGGCTGAGGCTGTTCACCGAGCACCCCGACCAGCGGGAACTGCTGCTGGCCGACTTCGACGGGCGCATCGCGGGGGCGGTCGAGGAGATCGTGCGCTTCAGCAGCCCCGTCATCTTCATGCGCCGCAACCTGACCCGCGACCACGAGATGAACGGCCACACCTACCGCAAGGGCGAGCGGGTGACGCTGTTCTACTGGTCCGCCAACCGGGACGAGGCGGTCTTCACCGATCCCGATCGCTTCGACATCACCCGGTCGCCGAATCCGCATGTCGGGTTCGGCGGCCCCGGCCCGCATTTCTGCCTGGGCGCCAACCTGGCTCGGCGGGAGATCACCGTCATGTTCCGCGAGCTGTTCGACCGCCTGCCGGACATCACCGCCGGAGAGCCCGACCGGCTCATGTCCGGATTCATCAACGGATACAAGCGCCTGCCCTGCAGCTTCACCCCGCCGACCGCTTCCTCCGTGCGGCCCGGCTAGGAAGGACCGGCCCACCGCCATGCCCAGGGCCACCCACCGGCCCGGGCCAGTCGCCGGGTCACCCTCGACCCGTCCGAGACCGGGGAGGCGGGGTCCTGCAGGGACGAATCCACCTTGGTCGGGGACGTGGACGATGGTCAGCCGCGGGGCTGATGCCGCCGACCAGGACTTTCGTCCCTGGATGGAGCCGGTGACGGGCGCGAGGCTGGAGTCATGGGGTCCTGTCGGACGGGCGCGCACCGATCGACGTGAGCGTCTGGGAAACGCGAGGAGAACATGTCACAGCCCATCGTCGTAGGCGTCGACGGATCCGAGCACGCGGACCGGGCCGTGGACTGGGCGGCCACCGAGGCGAACCTGCGTCACCGGCGCCTTCACATCGTTCACGCCGTCGAGAACTGGCCGTACGGCGCGCCGCTGTTCGCACCGGCGGAGACGATCGGTCTCATGTCCCGGGTGGGGCGCGGCGTTCTCGTCGCCGTGGCCGAGCGTGTCCGGGAGCAGTGGCCCGACCTGGAGGTCAGCACGGCGCTCGTCTCGGACGACGCGCCGCATGCCCTGATCGAACAGACCGCGGGCGCTTTCGAGGTCGTCGTGGGCCACCGCGGCGTCGGCGGGTTCACCGGTCTGATGCTGGGATCCGTCGGCCTGCGGATGGCCGCGCGCTGCACGATTCCGGTCGTCATCGTGCGCGGGACGGCTGACGAGCGAGGGGAGGTCGTCGTCGGGCTCGACCTCCAGAAGGACGCGGACGCGATCCTTCACTACGCGTTCGACGCGGCCGCCCTGAACGGAGCGTCACTGCGGGTCATGCACGCCTGGCGCGTCTCGCAGACCCTCGTCGAGGCGGGCTTCGCCCCCGATCGGGACAAGGCGGAACGGGTGGAACGGGAGTTCCTCGACCGCCTCGCCGCGGCGTACGCGCCCTGGCAGGCGAAGTACCCGCAGGTCGACGTGGTTCCCGAAGTGGTCATGGCTCACCCGGTGACCGCCCTGTCGGACGCGTCGCACGCGGCCCGCCTGGTCGTGGTGGGCGCCCACACGCGGTCGTGGACGGCGCCTCGTCTCGGGTCCGCGGCGCACGGTGCGATCCACCACGCGCACTGCCCCGTCGCCGTCGTCCCTTCCACCTGAGGCCGTTCGAAGGAGGATCCGCTGGACGGCGTCTCCAGCGCCCCTTCAGGGGCTCTGAGCCAACGGTCGCTCCTTCACCGCCCTCAAACGCCCTGAGTTTTCCCGAACAGCGGTCCCGCCTTCGCGCGGGGCCGCTGTGACGTATGCCGCGCCCTCCCCGCACCCTGTCGGCGGGCCGGAAGGGTCCGGTTTACGGGACCAACGTCCCTGTTTGCGGTGATCTGAATCGATCAAGGTGGTCTCGACGCGAATCGATCACGTTTCGCGGCGTGCGCTCGGGTACCGGCCGTGCCCGAAGCGCAGCACCGACGAACGAGGCGGGTGGACGCAATGGGAGCATCACGGGAGCGGGCAGGCCTGCCGGGGGAGGCGCCGGCGGCGGCCGAAGGCGGACCGCGCCCGATGGTGATGCTGGTGCTGGTCACGTTGGGGTTCGCGCTGAACTTCTGGGCGTGGGCGCTGCTGAGCCCGCTCGGCCCCCGGTTCAAGGAGTCGCTGCACCTCAGCTCGTTCGAGCAGGCCCTGCTCGTGGCGGTGCCGGTGGTCGTCGGGTCGCTCGGCCGGATCCCGGTCGGGGCGCTGACCGACCGGTTCGGCGGCCGGATCATGCTCCCGGTGGTGTCGGCGGTGACGATCGTCCCCGTCCTCTACCTGGGGCTCGCCGGGCACTCCTCGCTGGCCGAGCTGCTGGCGGGCGGGTTCTTCCTCGGCGTCGGCGGGACGGCGTTCGCGGTGGGGGTGCCGTTCGTCAACGCCTGGTTCCCGCCGGAACGGCGCGGGCTCGCGATCGGCGTGTTCGGCGCGGGCATGGGCGGCACCGCGATCAGCGCGCTGACCACGGTCCGGATGGTCGACCGGTGGGGCGAGGCGACGCCGTTCGTGGTGACCGCGGTCGTGCTGGCGGTCTACGCGGTGGTCGCGGTGGTCGTGCTGAGGGAGGCGCCGGGGCGCGCGGTTCCGCAGGAGCCGCTCGCGCGGCGGCTGGCCGCGACGGCCCGGCTGGGCGTCACGTGGCAGGCGGCGGCGCTGTACGCGGTGGCGTTCGGCGGGTACGTGGCCTTCTCGGTCTACCTGCCCACCTACCTCAAGACCGAGTACGGGCTCACCCAGGTGGACGCGGCGAACCGGATGGCGGGCTTCGTCCTGCTGGCGGTGGTGATGCGCCCGGTCGGCGGGTGGCTGTCGGACCGGCTCGGCCCGGTGCGCGTCATGGTCGTGTCGCTGGTGGCGACCGCGGTGTTCGCGCTGGTCCAGGCGCCCGCGCCGGTGCTGCTGCCGCTCGGGACGATCGCGTTCCTCGGCATGGCGGCGGCGCTCGGCGTCGGCAGCGGCGCGACGTTCGCGCTGGTCGCGCAGGCGGCGCCGGCGAACAGGGTCGGCGCGGTGACCGGCGTGGTCGGCGCCGCCGGCGGTCTCGGCGGGTTCGTCCCGCCGCTGGTGATGGGCTCGATCTACGGAAGCCTCGGCTCGTACGCGGTCGGGCTCGTCCTGCTGGCCGTGGTCGCGGGGGCCGCCGCGCTCTTCACCGCCACGGTGGTGCGGCGGGCCGCCATTCCACAACAATCCGGTGAACCGGACATCGCGCCGCCGATCATCGGGCAGGGACCACCCCATGCCCGCGACGTCGACGAGCCGCACGGAGTACCACGCATGACGAACGAGGACGGCGTCGCGGAGGACGCAGCGGCCGGCAGGAAGGAACAGTCTTAGTGAACGACGAGAGCGGACGCGGTGCCCGGCCCGGAATGGACGGCCCTGTCGAGCAGGCGCTGGTGGGGACGCGGAGGTACTTCACCCGCGCGAAGGTGTCTCCCGACCTGCGGACGCTGACGAAGGCGGGCGGCCGGCAGGCGGACGCGTTCTACCGGGACCGGTGGTCGCACGACAAGGTGGTGCGGTCCACCCACGGGGTGAACTGCACCGGCTCCTGCTCGTGGAAGGTGTACGTCAAGGACGGCATCATCACCTGGGAGGCGCAGCAGACCGACTACCCGTCGGTCGGCCCGGACCGCCCGGAGTACGAGCCGCGCGGGTGCCCGCGCGGCGCGTCCTTCTCCTGGTACACCTACTCGCCCACGCGGGTCCGCTACCCCTACGTCCGCGGCGTGCTGCTGGAGATGTACCGGGAGGCGAAGGCGCGGACCGGCGATCCGGTCGCGGCGTGGCAGGAGATCGTGTCCGATCCGGAGAAGTCCCGGAGGTACAAGGACGCGCGCGGCCGGGGCGGTCTGGTGCGGGCGACGTGGGACGAGGCGACCGAGATGGCCGCCGCCGCGTACGTGCACACCATCAAGGAGTACGGCCCCGACCGCGTCGCGGGCTTCTCGCCGATCCCCGCGATGTCGATGGTGTCGCACGCGTCCGGCTCCCGGTTCACCTCGCTGGTCGGCGGGACGATGCTGTCGTTCTACGACTGGTACGCCGACCTGCCGGTGGCGTCGCCGCAGGTCTTCGGCGACCAGACCGACGTGCCGGAGTCGGGCGACTGGTGGGACGCCGGATACCTGATCATGTGGGGTTCCAACCTGCCGGTGACGCGGACCCCGGACGCGCACTGGATGACCGAGGCCCGGTACCGGGGGCAGAAGGTCGTGGCCGTGTCGCCCGACTACGCCGACAACGTCAAGTTCGCCGACGAGTGGCTGGCCGCGCAGCCCGGAACCGACGGCGCGCTGGCGATGGCGATGGGCCACGTGATCCTCAAGGAGTTCTTCATCGACCGGCAGGTCCCCTACTTCACCGGCTACGTGAAGCGCTACACCGACCTGCCGTTCCTGGTGCGGCTGGAGCGGCGCGACGGCGTGTTCGTTCCCGGCAAGTTCCTGACGGCGGCCGACCTGCCGGGCGCGGAGGCGGAGTCGGAGAACGCGGCGTTCAAGACGGTGATCCTGGACGAGGTGACCGGCCGGCCGCTCGTCCCGAACGGGTCGCTCGGCTTCCGGTACGGCGAGGCAGGCGAGGGCAGGTGGAACCTGGACCTGGGCGACGCCGACCCGCTGCTGTCGGTGGAGGGCGGCGAGGCCGTCGAGGTCGAGCTGGCCCGGTTCGACGCCGCGGACGGCGCCCCGGGGACGCTGCGGCGGGGCGTTCCCGTCCGCGAGGTCGGCGGCCACGTCGTCACGACGGTCTACGACCTGCTGCTGGCCCAGTACGGGGTACGGCGGGACGGGCTGCCCGGCACCTGGCCGTCCGGGTACGACGACGCGGCCGAGCCGTGCACCCCGGCGTGGCAGGAGGGCATCACCGGCGTGCCCGCGCAGGCGGCCGAGCGGATCGGGCGGGAGTTCGCCGCGAACGCCGAGGAGTCCCGCGGCCGGTCGATGATCGTCATGGGGGCGGGCACCAACCACTGGTTCCATTCCGACACGATCTACCGGGCCTTCCTGGCCCTGACGTCGCTGACGGGCTGCCAGGGCGTGAACGGGGGCGGCTGGGCGCACTACGTCGGGCAGGAGAAGTGCCGCCCGGTGACGGGATGGGCGCAGCTGGCCTTCGGCCTCGACTGGTCGCGCCCGCCCCGGCAGATGATCGGCACGGCGTTCTTCTACCTGCACACCGACCAGTTCCGCTACGACCATTTCGACGCCGGCGCGCTCGCCGCCGCGGGCGGGGGCGGGCGGCTGGCCGGGCGCACCACCGCCGACATCATCGCGCAGGCGGCGCGCCTCGGCTGGATGCCGTCCTACCCGACCTTCGACCGCAACCCGCTCGACCTCGCCGACGAGGCCGAGGCCTCCGGGAAGCAGGTCGGCGAGCACGTCGTCGAGGAGCTGAAGGCCGGGCGGCTGAAGTTCGCCTGCCAGGACCCGGACGCGCCGGAGAACGTCCCGCGCGTCCTGACCGTCTGGCGGTCGAACCTGCTCGGCTCGTCCGCCAAGGGCGACGAGTACTTCCTGAAGCACCTGCTCGGCACCGGCAACGCCGTCAGGGCGGAGGAGGCGGCACCCGAGCAGCGGCCCAAGGAGGTCGTGTGGCGCGACGAGGCGCCCGCCGGGAAGCTCGACCTGCTGCTGTCGCTGGACTTCCGGATGACCAGCACCACGCTCTACTCCGACATCGTGCTGCCCGCGGCGACCTGGTACGAGAAGCACGACCTGAACACCACCGACATGCACCCGTTCGTGCACTCGTTCAACCCGGCGATCGCTCCGCCCTGGCAGACCCGCAGCGACTGGCAGGCGTTCCAGGCGATCGCCGCCGCGTTCAGCCGGCTCGCCGAGACGCACCTCGGCGTCCGCAAGGACGTCGTCGCGATGCCGCTCCTGCACGACACCCCCGACGAGATGGCGACGCCGCACGGGCGGGTCGCCGACTGGGCGGCGGGGGAGTGCGAGCCGGTCCCGGGCGTGACGATGCCGAAGCTGGTGACGGTGGAGCGCGACTATCCCGCGGTCGCGGCGAAGATGAGCGCGCTCGGGCCGCTGGCGGAGAAGCTGGGCGCCACCACCAAGGGCGTCACCTTCGACGTGGCGGAGCAGGTCGAGTACCTGGCGCACAAGAACGGCGTGGTCCGGGGCGGACCGGCCGACGGGCGGCCGTCCCTGCAGCGGGACGTGCAGGCCTGCGAGATGATCCTCGCGTTCTCCGGCACCACCAACGGGCACCTGGCCACCCAGGGCTTCCACACGCTGGAGAGACGCACCGGGACCGAGCTCGCCGACCTGGCCGCCGAGCACGAGGGCAAGCAGATCACGTTCGCCGACACCCAGGCCCGCCCCGTGCCGGTCATCACCTCGCCGGAGTGGTCGGGCTCGGAGAGCGGCGGGCGCCGCTACTCGCCGTTCACGATCAACGTGGAGCGGCTGAAGCCATGGCACACGCTGACCGGAAGGCAGCACTTCTACCTCGACCACGACTGGATGGCCGAGATGGGCGAGCAGATGCCGACGTTCCGCCCGCCGCTGAACATGTCGGCGCTGTTCGGCGAGCCGCGGCTCGGGGAGACCGGCGAGCTCGGGCTGACCGTCCGGTACCTGACCCCGCACAACAAGTGGTCGATCCACTCCGAGTACCAGGACAACCTGTTCATGCTGTCGCTGTCGCGCGGCGGACCGGTGATCTGGATGAGCGGGACGGACGCCGCGAAGATCGGGGTGCGCGACAACGACTGGATCGAGGCGGTGAACCGCAACGGCGTCGTCGTGGCCCGCGCGATCGTCTCGCACCGGATGCCCGAGGGCACGGTGTACATGTACCACGCGCAGGACAAGCTCATCGACGTCCCGCGGTCGGAGACGTCCGGGCGGCGCGGCGGTGTGCACAACTCGCTGACCCGCCTGCTGCTCAAACCGTCCCACCTCATCGGCGGGTACGCGCAGCTGTCGTTCGCGTTCAACTACCTCGGCCCGACGGGGAACCAGCGCGACGAGATCACCGTCATCCGCCGGCGCTCCCAGGAGGTGCAGTACTGATGCGGGTCATGGCCCAGATGTCGATGGTGATGAACCTCGACAAGTGCATCGGCTGCCACACGTGCTCGGTCACCTGCAAGCAGGCGTGGACCAACCGCAGCGGCGTCGAGTACGTGTGGTTCAACAACGTCGAGACGCGCCCCGGCCAGGGGTACCCGCGCCGGTACGAGGACCAGGAGCGCTGGCGCGGCGGCTGGACGCTCAACAAGCGCGGCCGGCTCGCGCTCAAGGGCGGCGGCCGGCTGCGCAAACTGCTGACGATCTTCTCCAACCCGAAGCTGCCGGGGATCGGCGACTACTACGAGCCCTGGACCTACGACTACGAGACCCTCACCGACGCGCCGCTGCAGGAGCACACGCCCGTCGCCCGCCCGAAGTCGCTGCTGTCGGGCAAGGACACCAAGATCTCCTGGTCGGCGAACTGGGACGACGACCTGGGCGGCTCGGTCGAGCACGGCGACAAGGACGTCCTGCTCAAGGACATCTCCGACAAGGTGAAGATGGAGTTCGACAAGACCTTCATGTTCTACCTGCCGCGGATCTGCGAGCACTGCCTCAACCCGTCGTGCGCCGCGTCCTGCCCGTCCGGCGCCATCTACAAGCGCACCGAGGACGGCATCGTCCTGGTCGACCAGGACCGCTGCCGCGGCTGGCGGATGTGCGTGTCCGGCTGCCCGTACAAGAAGGTGTACTTCAACCACCGCACCGGCAAGGCCGAGAAGTGCACCTTCTGCTTCCCGCGCGTCGAGGTCGGCATCCCGACGGTCTGCTCGGAGACGTGCGTGGGGCGGTTGCGCTACATCGGGCTGATGCTCTACGACGCCGACAAGGTGCTGGAGGCCGCGTCCGCCCCCGAGGACACCGACCTGTACGAGGCGCAGCGGCAGGTGTTCCTCGACCCGCACGACCCGCAGGTCATCGCGGCGGCGGAGCGCGACGGCATCCCGGCCGACTGGATCGAGGCCGCCCAGCGGTCCCCGGTGAACGCCCTGATCAACACCTACAAGGTGGCGCTGCCGCTGCATCCGGAGTACCGGACGATGCCGATGGTCTGGTACATCCCGCCGCTGTCCCCGGTCGTCGACGTCGTCCGCGACACCGGGCACGACGCCGAGGACAGGGGGAACCTGTTCGCGGCGATCGACGCGCTGCGCATCCCGGTGGAGTACCTCGCCGAGCTGTTCACCGCCGGGGACACCGCCCCGGTCGACGCCGTCCTGCGCAAGCTGGCCGCGATGCGCTCCTACATGCGCGACATCAACCTCGGCCGCGACCCCGACGGCACGATCCCCGAGGCGGTGGGCATGTCGGGCGAATCCATGTACGACATGTACCGGCTGCTCGCCCTCGCCAAGTACGACGAGCGCTACGTCATCCCGCCCGCGCACGCCGAGCAGGCCCACGGCCTGGAGGAGCTGGCGACCGAGTGCGCGCTGGACTACGACGGCGGCCCGGGCATGGGCGGAGCCGGGCTGGGCGGCGGCTCCGGCCCGTTCGGTGAGGCGTCCGGGCGACCGAACCCGATCGCGGTGGAGAACTTCCACATGCTCCGGGAGCGGCAGACCTCCGACAACCCGGTCGACCCGGCCGACAAGCACAAGCGCGTCAACCTGCTGAACTGGGACGGCAAGGGCATGCCGACCGGCCTGTTCCCCGAGCGCCGCGGCGACGGCCCGGAGGGCGCCGGCCCGCCCGCCGGCTCCGGCGCCGCCGAGACGGAGCCCAGGCCATGAGGATCGGACCCGCGAAGAAGGCCCGCTTCACCGAGACGGAACTGGCCACCGCCTGGCAGGTCGCGTCACTGCTGCTCGGCTACCCCGACGAGGAACTGCTCGGGCGGCGGCCGCTGCTGCGGCGGGCCGTCGGGAGCCTGCCCGCTCCCGCCGCCGAACCGCTGACCCGTGTCCTCGACCATCTGGACGCGACCCCGCCGCAGGACCTCGCAGCGGAGTACGTCGCGACGTTCGACCACCGCAGACGCTGCTGCCTGTACCTGACGTACTACGCCTACGGCGACACCCGCAAGCGCGGCATGGCGCTGCTGCGCTTCAAGCAGGCGTACGCCGCGGCCGGACTCGATCTGGACGCCACCGAACTGCCCGACCATCTCGCCGTCGTGCTGGAGTTCGCCGCCACCGGCGACCTCGCCCAGGGGCGCCGGCTGCTCGTGGAACACCGGGCCGGACTGGAACTCCTGCGGCTGTCCCTCACCGAGGCGGGGTCGCCGTGGACGGCCGTGCTGGAGGCGGTCTCGGCGACGCTGCCGCCGCTGACCGGCCGGAACGAGGAGGCGGTCGCCCGCCTCATCGCCGAAGGCCCGCCCGAAGAGGAGGTCGGCCTCGCGCCCTACGGGACGGCGTCGGGTCCCGTCTTCCTGCCCGATCCGGTCCTGGAGGCCCGCTCATGACCAGTCTCGTACCGGCCCTGGCCGCCGGCAGCGGCGAAGCCGGGGTCTCCGGCGTCCTGCTGTGGGTCGCGCTGCCGTACGTCACCGCCGCGGTGTTCGTCCTCGGGCACGTCTGGCGGTACCGCTACGACAAGTTCGGCTGGACGACCCGCTCGTCCCAGCTGTACGAGAACCGGCTGCTGCGCATCGGCAGCCCGCTGTTCCACTTCGGCATCCTGTTCGTCCTGCTCGGCCACGTCGGCGGCATCCTCGTCCCCGAGAGCTGGACCGACGCCGTGGGGGTCAGCGAGCACACGTACCACATCGCGGCGCTCGTGCTGGGCACCGTCGCGGGCTTCTGCACACTGGCCGGCCTGGTGATCCTGATCTACCGGCGGCGGACCGTCGGCCCGGTGTTCTCCGCCACCACCCGCAACGACAAGCTGATGTACGCGGTACTGGCGCTGACCATCGTGCTCGGCCTCGCCGCGACCGTCGTGGCCAACCTGCTCGGCGGCGGCTACGACTACCGCGAGACGGTCTCGCCCTGGTTCCGGTCCATCTTCTACTTCCGGCCGGACCCGGACCTGATGAGCGGCGTGCCGATCCTGTTCCGGCTCCACGCGATCAGCGCGATGGCGCTGTTCTGCATCTGGCCGTTCACCCGGCTGGTGCACATGCTCACCGCCCCGGTCGGCTACCTGACCCGCCCCTACATCGTCTACCGCAGCCGAGACGTCCAGCTGGGCGCCCTCCCGCCCCGGCGCGGATGGGAACGGACCTGACGGCCCCGGTCGGCTGGTGACCTTCGGCCCTGCCGTGCGCGGCCCGGCCGATGGTGCGCTGGGGGCAACGATCTCAAGGAGGAACGGTGACGTCCACGACGACCCCGAGCGGCCCTTCGACCGACACCGAACTCGCGTCGATCGACGCCTACTGGAGAGCGGCCAACTACCTGTCGGCCGGGCAGATCTACCTGCTCGACAATCCGCTGCTGCGCGAGCCGCTGCGGCGGGAGCACATCAAGCCCCGGCTCCTGGGGCACTGGGGCACCTCGCCGGGCCTCAACTTCTGCTACGTCCACCTCAACCGGGTGATCAAGGCCCGCGATCTGGACGCCATCTACATCATGGGGCCCGGGCACGGCGGGCCCTCCGCGGTCGCCAACGCCTGGCTGGAGGGCACTTACAGCGAGGTCTACCCCGCGGTGTCCCAGGACGCCGTCGGGATGAAGGCGCTGTTCCGGCAGTTCTCCTTCCCCGGCGGCGTCCCGAGCCATGTCGCGCCGGAGACGCCGGGGTCGATCCACGAGGGCGGCGAGCTCGGCTACTCGCTGGCGCACGCGTACGGAGCCGCGTTCGACAACCCGGACCTGGTCGTGGCGTGCATCGTCGGGGACGGAGAGGCCGAGACCGGGCCGCTCGCGGCCAGCTGGCATTCCACCAAGTTCGTCGACCCGGTGAACGACGGCGCGGTGCTGCCGATCCTGCACCTGAACGGCTACAAGATCGCCAATCCGGCCGTGCTCGCCCGCATCCCCGAGGACGAGCTGGTCAGGTTGTTCGAGGGGTACGGCCATGCCCCGATCGTGGTCTCCGGCGACGATCCGGCGACCATGCACCGGGACATGGCGGCGGCGCTCGACCGCGCGCTGGACGAGATCGCCGCCGTCCAGCGCGCCGCCCGCGAGGACGGGGCGGCCGGGCGCCCCCGCTGGCCGATGATCATCTTGCGGACGCCGAAGGGGTGGACGGGGCCCAAGGAGGTCGACGGCCTGCCCGTGGAGGGCACGTGGCGCGCCCACCAGGTGCCGCTCGCCGGCGTCCGCGACGATCCCGGGCACCTGGCGGAGCTGGAGGCGTGGCTGCGGTCCTACCGTCCGGAAGAGCTCTTCGACGACGCCGGGCGGCCGGTCCCCACGCTGCGCGACCTCGCACCGTCAGGGAACCGGAGGATGAGCGCCAACCCGCACGCCAACGGCGGGCTGCTGCTGCGTCCTCTCGACCTTCCCGACCCGCGCGCCTACGCGGTGGCGGTGGACAAGCACGGCACCGCCACCGCCGAGGCCACGCGCGTCCTCGGCGGCTACCTGCGCGACGTCGTCGCCGCGAACCCGCGGAGCTTCCGGATCATGGGCCCGGACGAGACGGCCTCCAACCGGCTGGGCGCCGTCTTCGAGGTCACCGACCGCGTGTTCGAAGGCGAGAGGCGCGACACCGACGAGCACCTGGCCGGCAGCGGCCGCGTCATGGAGGTGCTCAGCGAGCACCTGTGCCAGGGCTGGCTGGAGGGCTACCTGCTGACCGGGCGGCACGGCCTGTTCAACAGCTACGAGGCGTTCGTCCACATCGTCGACGCCATGTTCAACCAGCACGCGAAATGGCTGAAGGTCACCCGGCACCTGCCGTGGCGGCGGTCCGTCGCGTCGCTCAACTACCTGCTGTCCTCGCACGTCTGGCGGCAGGACCACAACGGGTTCACCCACCAGGACCCCGGTTTCCTGGACGTGGTGCTGAACAAGAAGGCCGAGATCACCCGCGTCTATCTGCCGCCGGACGCCAACACGCTGCTCTCGGTCGCCGACCATTGCCTGCGCTCCCGCGACTACGTCAACGTCATCGTCGCCGGCAAGCAGCCAGCCCCGGTGTGGCTGCCGATGGACGAGGCGGTCGCGCACTGCGCGCGCGGCATCGGCATCTGGGAATGGGCCTCCACCGACGGCGGCGCCGACCCCGACGTGGTCCTGGCCTGCGCCGGCGACGTCCCCACCCTGGAGACCCTCGCCGCGGTGGACCTGCTGCGGCGCTTCTTCCCGGAACTGCGCGTCCGGGTGGTGAACGTCGTCGATCTCATGCGTCTCCAGCCCGTCGAGGAGCATCCGCACGGGCTGCCCGACGTCGAGTTCGACGCCCTGTTCACCGCCGACAAGCCCGTCATCTTCGCGTTCCACGGCTACCCGTACCTGATCCACCGGCTCACCTACCGCCGCCACGGACACCACGACCTGCACGTTCGCGGCTACAAGGAGGAGGGCACCACCACGACGCCCTTCGACATGGTGATGCTGAACGACCTGGACCGCTTCCACCTCGTCGTGGACGTCATCGACCGCGTGCCCTCGCTCGGCAGCCGGGTGGCGAACGTGCGGCAGCGCATGCTGGACGAGCGGCTGCGGCTGCGCGCGTACACACGGGAGCACGGCGAGGACGCGCCGGAAGTCCGCGACTGGGCCTGGCCCTACTGAGCGCGCCGTGCGAAGGAGTGCGTCATGCGAGTGCTCACCGTCAACCCCGGCTCGAGCAGCGTCAAGCTCAGCCTCCTGGAAGCCGACGACACCACGAGCGTTCACATCGAGCTGCCGACGGGCGGAGCCGACCGCGAGGCCGAGCGCGTCATCGCCTCCGTGGCAAGGCTCCCTCGCCCCGACGCGGTCGGCATCCGCTTCGTGCACGGCGGCCGCGACTACACCCGGCCGGTGCTGATCGACGACGAGGTCGCCAAGCGGCTGTACCACCTGGCCGACCTGGCGCCGCTGCACCAGCCGCTGTCGCTGTACGCGCTGGGCGAGATCAGCAGAGCCCTCCCGGACGTGCCGGCGGTGGCCTGTTTCGACACCGCCTTCCACGCCACCCTGCCGGACGCCGCCGCCACCTACGCCCTGCCGGCCGAATGGCGCGAGCGGTTCGGCCTGCGCCGCTACGGCTTCCACGGGCTGTCGCACGCCTACGCCGCCCGCCGCGCCGCCGAACTCCTGGGCGCCTGCCCCGCCGTCCCGCGCATGGTGGTGTGCCATCTGGGATCGGGAGCGTCCCTCGCGGCGCTGGCGAACGGGCGGTCGGTGGACACCACCATGGGGTTCACGCCGCAGGAGGGCCTGGTCATGGCCACCCGAGCGGGCAGCATCGACCCAGGCATCCCGCTGTGGCTGCTGGCGCACGGCGTCCCCGCCGGCGAGGTCGCCGACGCCCTGGAACACCGTTCCGGGCTGAGGGCCCTCGCCGGGACCGGAGACATGCGCAGGCTGCGCTCCCGCGCCGCCGCCGGAGACGAGGTGGCGGTGGCGGCGCTGGCCGTGTACCACCACCGGCTGCGGGCCTGCGCGGCGGCGATGGTCGCGGCCCTCGGCGGCCTCGACGCGCTGGTGTTCACCGGCGGCGTGGGCGAGCACGATCCTGTGACCAGGCGGCGGCTGGCCGCCGACCTGGGCTTCCTGGGAGTCGAGGTCGATCCCGATCGCAACGCCGTCACCGGCGCCGACACGGTGATCAGCCCGCCCGGAGCGGCCGTGGCGGCCGTGGTGGTCACCGCCCGCGAGGACCTCGAGATCGCCGCGGCCACCCGGTCCGACCTCGGCGGGACGTAAGGCCCTTCGGCCGGGACGTTGGCCACTGTCGGGCCCGGACCGTCGACGGCGAGGCTGGAGGTGAGCAGGTAACCGGAGTGGCCGAGGAGGCTCCAATGCGTGCGCTGGTTTACCACGGTCCGGGTCAGAAGGCCTGGGAAGAGGTCCCGAAACCGCAGATCATCGATGACGGCGACGCGGTGGTGCGGGTCGACGCGGTGACGATCTGCGGGACGGACCTGCACATCCTCAAGGGCGACGTCCCGGCCGTCACCGACGGCAGGATCCTCGGCCACGAGGCCGTCGGAACCGTCGAGACGGTCGGTTCCGGTGTCCGGACGGTCGAGCCGGGCGACAAGGTGCTGGTCTCGTGCATCACCTCATGCGGGACCTGCCGGTTCTGCCGCGAGGGCAGGTACGGGCAGTGCCTCGGCGGGGGCGGCTGGATCCTCGGACACAAGATCGACGGAACGCAGGCCGAGTACGTCCGCGTGCCCTTCGCAGACACCTCCGTGCACCCGCTGCCGGAGGGGGTTCCCGTCGAGGACGTGCTGATGCTGGCCGACATCCTGCCCACCGGGTACGAGGTCGGGGTCCTCAACGGCCGCGTGGGGCCCGGCGACGTCGTCGCGGTCGTCGGCGCGGGCCCGATCGGCCTGTCCACGATCATGGGGGCGCGGCTGTTCAGCCCGAGCCGGATCATCGCGGTCGACCTGGCCGACAGCCGTCTCGCGGCGGCCAAGGAGTTCGGCGCGGACGTCCTGGTGAACAACTCCCGCGAGGATCCGGCCGCGATCGTCCGCGACCTGACCGGCGGGCTGGGGGCGGACACGACCGTCGAGGCCGTCGGCGTCCCCGACGCCTTCGAACTCGCGGTCGCGCTGGCGCGTCCCGGCGGTCGCATCGCCAACATCGGCGTGCACGGCGAGCCCGCGACGCTGCACCTGGAGGAGCAGTGGATACGGGACGTCACGATCACCACCGGGCTGGTGGACACCTTCTCCACGCCGACGCTGCTGCGGCTGCTCGCCGGCCGGCAGCTCGACGCCGGACGGTTCGTCACGCACCGCTTCGGCCTCGACGACTTCCCGAAGGCCTACGAGGTCTTCGCCGACGCCGCCCACACGGGCGCCCTCAAGGTCGTCCTGACCCGCTGACCCGCTGACCCGCCGAGCCGGGAACCGGAGGAGCCGCGGCCGTCCACCCTCGGGCTTGGACGGTCGCGGCTCCCGCCCCGGACCTTCGGCGTCCGGCGCCCCTTCAGCGGCGCTCGGGATGAGCGGCCACGTCGTGCCACACCGCGTTGGCGCCGCTGTGCCCGATCCGGACCACCTGGACGCCGGACGCGGCGGCCCCTCCGATCGCCAGGACCGCCGCGGCCACGGTCACCGCGCCCGCCCAGCGCGGCGCCGCCGCCGACTCGCGGCGGGCGTACCAGCCGACGCCGGTCATGACGGCGAGGCCCAGCCACATCACTCCCGCGAGGGGCAGCAGCATGTCGGCCAGTTCGGCGTGCCGTTCCACCAGGGCGCTGTGCGGGACCCGGCTCTCCAGGTTCTCGCCGCTCGACGTCGCCATCGGCACCGAGATCACCGCGACGGTCGCCACGGCGAGTACCCACGGGGCCGCCACCCGCCGCGCCCGCGGCCACAGCGCCACCACGAGCGTTGCGGCGACGGTGAGCGGGACGAGGAAGACCACCAGGTGGACGACGAGCGGATGGGTCGGCAGGCCCCAAAGGGTCGACGGCATGAGCAACCTTTCGCATAGACGGGGGGACTGGACGAGGATGTCCTGGTTCGCTCCGTCCTGCCCACAGCTTCGCGTGCTTTCAGAGAACCCTCATAGGTTGCCCCGCGCAGCGGTCACGAAGATTTCACGGAGCATTCACCGTCACGCGGTGCGGCGTTTCACCTCCGCTCAGGAGAGCGATGGCATCGAACCGGTGTTCGGCGTCGTGGGTGACCCTTGCCGTTCCAAGAGGGGACCTTTGGCCGGAGAACGGCGGGGAGGCGCGGCCTAGCGTCGATAGTGGGTTGTTCTAGAGCGTTGGAGGGATGACCGGTGTCGGCTCCGATCGTCGTGGGCATCGATGGCTCCGTGCACGCGTGGCGTGCCCTGGACTGGGCGGCCGATCAGGCGATCCGCCGCCGGCTGCCGCTGCGGCTGGTGCACGGGGCGCAGTTCCTGATGCACGGCGGCAGGATCCCCGAGGACGTGCTGGTCCACTTGATCGCCGAACGCGAGGACCTCCTCGCCGAGGCCCGCCAGTACGCCCTCAAGATCCATCCGGAGCTCCGGATCGACACGAGCCTGGCGCCGGGCGACCCCGGCCACGCGCTGGTCGCCGAGAGCGAGCAGGCCGCACTGGTGGCCGTCGGTTCGCGCGGGGTCGGGGGGTTCGAGGGACTGCTGTTCGGATCGGTCGGCCTGTACGTCTCGGCGCACGCGCGCTGCCCGGTGCTCGTCGTGTCCCGTTCCGCGCCGTTCCCCGCGGAGGCGCCCGGCGAGATCGTCCTCGGCCTGGAAGGGCGCGTCGGCGAGGACCGGCTCCTCCAATGGGCGTTCGCGGAGGCCGAATCGCGCGGTGCCCGGATCCTCGCCCTCCACGCGGTCGGCGGGGACTTCCCGTCGCCGCGCACGCGGGTCGTGGAGGACATGGAGCTGTCCGCGGCCCTCGCCGGGGTCCGTGGGGAGCACCCGGACGTCCCCGTCGACCAGATGATCTCCGACCGGACCGCGGCCCGGGCATTGGTGGAGGCGTCCGAGCACGCGGCCCTGGTGGTCGTCGGTGCCCGCCACAGGCACGCCCCGTCCGGCATCGCGCTGGGACGGGTGAACCACGCCGTGCTGCACCACGCGGCCTGCCCCGTGGTGGTCGTCCCGCCGCGCGACTGAGCCCGGAGCGCCGGGCGCGAACCCGTCCCGGATGGCCGGGACCCGACAGAGGAGAGGACCATGGCCGAACCGATCATCGTGGGCGCCGACGGCTCCGTCCCGTCCGCGCGAGCCGTGGCCTGGGCCGCCGACGAAGCCGCCCGGTACCGGCGGGACCTGCGGATCGTCCACGCCGTCGAGAACTGGGCCTTCGACGTCCCGCTGACCGCCGCGCCGGGAGAGGTCGCCTCGCTGTCGCGCGCCGGCGGTGAGATCCTGGCGAGCGCCGAACGCGTCGCGCGCGATCGGCGCCCGGAGGTCCGGGTGGACGTCGAGCTGGCCGCGACGGGCACCGTGCGCGCCCTCGCGGAGCGGTCGAAGAGCGCGTTCGAGCTGGTCGTCGGCCACCGCGGCCTCGGCGGGTTCGCCGGGCTCGTGCTGGGCTCGGTCGGCCTCGGAGCGGTCCGGCACTCGGCCTGTCCGGTCGTGGTCGTGCGCGGAGAGGGCGACGCCGGGCACGGCGAGATCGCCGTGGGAATCGGGCTCGGTGACGACTCGGCGACCCTGGAGTACGCGTTCCGGGCGGCGGCCGCCTGGAACGCCCGCCTGCGAGCCGTGCACGCGTGGCCCTTCCCCGAGGCCCTGGACGGGCCGGGAGCGGCGGCCGGCCCGGAACGCGCGGAGGAGCGTGCCCGGTGGCGCGTCCTCGAGGCGCATGCCCCGCTGCGCAAGCGGTATCCCGACGTGGACGTGGAGGAGTCGATCGTCCCCGACAACCCCGCCGCGGCGCTCATGGCCGCCTCCCGAGCGGCCGACCTGGTCGTCGTCGGCACCCATGCGCACGAGGGACTGACGGTTCCCCGCAACCGCGCGGTGACGCACGCGCTGATCCACCACGCGCACTGCCCGGTCGCCGTCGTCCCCGCCCGCGGCCACCACCCCTCCTGACCGGGGGGCCACGACGGCGAGCCCCGGCCGATGTCCGCACTCGGGCGATCTGATCGCCCTCTATGCCCCGAATGGGGTGGCGGAGTTCGCAGAGGCCGGGGACACGACGTCGGGTGATGTCCGTCCCGCGTGGGGCGCCTCGCGTCGCGAGCCCGCGGTGCCGTCCGCGATCTCCGGCACAGGGACGGGAGGGACGAGGACGACCGGGCACGGAGGGTGCCTCAGGCAGGCGGAGATCACCGGCCCGGGAGGGACCTCCGGCGAATGACCGCCCCGGTGCCCGCCGAGGACGAGCAGCCGGGCGCCGGCCGCGCGGCCGATCAGCTCGCGTGCCGCCTCGCCGTGGACCAGCTCCTGCCGGACGGGGACTCGGGGGGCCGGGCCGAGGGTCCTCCGGACGTCCGCGGCCAGCCCGCTCCGGGCCTGCTCGCGCTCCTGCCCCGGGGACGGCCGGGCGACCGCCACCGCGTAGGGGGCGAGCCACTCCCGGCTGGCCCGCCAGATCCGGACGGCGACGAGTTCGGCCTGCCGCAGCTCCGCCTCGTCGGCCGCCCAGCGCAGCGCGGCCAGCGAGGCCGCCGACCCGTCCACGCCGACCACGATCTGGTCGGTGTCCCGAAGGTCTGTCATCGTCCTCATCTCCGTTCTGGTCCTGGGGACGCCATGAGGGCATCGGACCGGCGGCCCGGTCCGGTGCCCTCGTCGTGGTGTCACTTGGCGATGGTGATCCGCTTGTCTTCGGTCTTGGCGGCCTTGGGCATGGGCACGCGGACGGTGAGGATGCCCTGGTCGTAGGACGCTTTGATGTCGTCGGTCTCGATGCCGGTGGGCAGGGTGAAGGAGCGGGTGAAGGAGCCGTAGGTGAACTCCGACCGGTGCGGCTCCTTGTTCTCCTGGTGTCGCTCGGCGTGGATGCGCAGCATGCCGCCGGAGACGGTGATCTCGACGTCCTTGTCGGGGTCGATGCCGGGCAGTTCGGCGCGGACGATGTGGTCGTCGCCGTCGATGTAGTCCTCGACCCGCATGGTCTGGGCGCCGCCGCGGAGGATGGCGAACGGCGACTCGAACCAGTCGAGCAGGTCGGGCAGGATGCGGGACTCGCGGCGCTCCAGCGCGGACATGTGTGCCTCCCTTGTGCACAGGGGGACCCGGAGGGGTCTGGGGGACACCCGCCGGTGGGGTCGGGGCGCCCGGGTGCCGGATGCCCGTCTTGGCGACGGTGGGTCCTGCGGCGCGGTGGCCGCCGGTCGGCTGCTCCGGGCTGGGTGCCCGTCTCCCGTCGGTGGGTGCCGATTCCATGGTTTCTCCGGCGCCGCCCCGTTCCCATGGCCGTCGGTCACGTCGGGGCGGGACCAAGGTCCATCGGGATCAGTTCATCTGCCGCCGGTCCAGACGCGCCCATTCGAGGTCCCACATCTGCGCGCGGCGGCGGTCGCAGCGCCGGCGGACGAGCAGGTAGGCCGAGAACGGCAGCGCCCCGGCGGCGACGGTGGCCGCGACACCGGCGAAGGCCGCCGTCGTGACCGTGTCGGAGCGGCTCTGCGGGCGCCGTGCAGGCTCCCCTGAGGCGTCCACCCAGATCCGCCGCACCGCGCCGGGCCTCGTCGCCCTGCTCGCCGGGACCGTCGTCCAGTGCCTCTCGCCGTCCGCGCTCGTCCAGGCCAGCACGGCGAAGGAGTAGCGCACCTGGCCGGTCGTCCCGGTCTCGGTCCGCGCGACGCGGGCGTCGACGAGACGGTGCGTGGCGGTCTGCGCCGCCTCGGCCCTCAGCCCGGACCGATAGGCCGGCGAGACGACGCCCGCGCAGAGCGGCGGGGCGAGCCCGGCGAACGACACCGCCGCCGCCAGCCCGACGGCCCGTTGCCGCCGGTCCGTCGGGCGCCGCAGGTCGTTGCCGTCGAATCCGAACCGCCGCCGTAGCCGCTGAAGGCCGTCCAGGCCGTGAAGTGGGTGAACGCCGGACATGGCCGCCTCCTGGGATCGCTCTGCGGCGAACGTAACCGCGGGCGGGGAAGGGCCGGCAGGTGCGGACGTCCCGCGCCGGCGGGTCGAACGACCCGGCGTTCATTCGCCGTCCGCGGGCGTCCTGCCGTTCCGAAGCGGGGTCTCCCAGGAGTCCCCGGGCTGGATGAGGACGTCCTGGTCGCCCGGCGCGATGCGGATGGGCAGGGCGGCTCCGGGGCGGAGCGTCACCTTGAGGCGGTCCTGGTGGCAGACGAGGTCGATTCCCCAGTGCCCGCGGTAGCGCAGTCCGAGGCGCAGCTCGCCGATCGCCGCGGGCAGGCGCGGGTTCAGGTGGAGGGTGCCGCCCTGGGTGTTCATCCCGGCGTAGCAGCGCTGGACGAGGTCGACGGTGCCGGCCATGGCGCCGAGGTGGACGCCTTCGGCCGTGGTGCCGTGCTGGACGTCCTCCAGGTCGCCGCTGAGGGCCTCCCGGAAGACGCGCCAGGCCCGGTCCCCGTCGGTGCTGGCCAGGATCCACGCGTGGACCAGGGAGCTGAGGGTCGATCCGTGGGAGGTCCGCGGCAGGTAGTAGGCGGTGGTCCGCGCGATCAGGTCGGGCCCGTGCTCGTAGCCGAGGCGCCGCAGGATGTCGTCGAGTTCCTGCGGCGTCAGGACATAGAAGAGCATCAGCACGTCGGCCTGCTTGGAGGCCTTGTAACGGTTGGTCGAGTCGCCTTCGGCCTCCAGGATCCGGTCGAGCCTGCGGATGTCCCCGTAGCGCCCGCGGTAGCCGGGCCAGTCGAGCTCCTCGAGGTCGCCGTAGCCCTCGAACTGGCTGATCACGCCGTCATGGAACGGGACGTACAGCCGCCGGCGGACGTCCTCGAACCGGGTGATCTCCTCGCGGGTCAGCGCGAGCCGTTCGCGCAGCTCGGTGCGGCGGTCCTCGGGGAGGAGGGCCAGCGCGTCCAGGGCCCGGTGCAGCAGCCAGGCGGTGAGGACGTTGGTGTAGGCGTTGTCGTCCAGGCCGGGCTCGTCCCGGTCCGGATAGGCGTCGTGGTACTCATCCGGGCCCATGACGCCGCGGATCCGGTACCGGTCGATGGAGCGGTCGTAGGCGGCCAGGTCGGCGAAGTACCGGGCGATCTCCAAAATGATCTCGGTCCCGTACTCGGCGAGGAACTCGGTGTCGCCGGTCGCCTCGTAGAACCGCCACACGTTGTGGGCGATCGTCAGGCCGACGTGCCGCTGCAGGTGCGAGTGGTCGCGCAGCCAGCGGCCCGAGCGCGGGTTGAGATGCACGCGCTGGGTCTCCTCGCGGCCGTCGGCCGCGCTCTGCCAGGGGTACATGGCGCCGCGGCGGCCCACCGCGGCGGCCGCCCGCCGCGCCGCGGGAAGGCGCCTCCACCGGTACATCAGCAGCGCTTTGGCGATCTCGGGGAACCGCATGGTCAGGAAGGGCAGGATGAACAGCTCGTCCCAGAAGACGTGGCCGCGGTAGGCCTCGCCGTGCAGCCCGCGGGCGGGCACGCCGACGTCCAGTTCCGCGCAGTGCGGCGACACCGTCTGCAGCACATGGAAGATGTGCAGGTTGAGGACGCGTTGCACGTCGGCGTGATCGAGCCTGAGCTGCGCGCGCCGCCACAGGTGCGCCCAGGCGAGTGCGTGCCGCTCCAGCAGGCCGTCGAAGCCCTCCGCCCGCCGGACGGCGGCGAGCGCCGCCCGGCCGTGCTCCTCCACCGCGCGGTCGCGGGAGGTGTAGACGGCCGCCACCTTCTCGATCGTCACCTCCGCGCCCTCACGGACCTCGATGCGCAGGTCCTGCGCCGTCCAGCCCGGCTCGGTGCGCCGGGACCTCTCCGCCGGCTCGGATGATCGCGTGCGTGCCGCGACCGCGATCCCGATCCTCGACGTGGCCGTGATCGTGGTGAGCAGCTGCGCCTCGGGGTCGCCGGGGTCGGCCGGATCCTCGCGGACGAGGTGCTCGGCCGGCAGGTCCCGGTACCGGGCCACGCCGGTGTTGGCGACCCGCCCGTCCAGCGCCGACCGGACCTCCAGGACGCCCGTCCAGTCCTCCGGCACGATCGTGGTCTGCATGGCGGCGAGGTGCGGCTCGTCCATGGACACGATCCGGCGCTGGGCGAGGCGGAACGTCCGGCCCGCCGCGTCGCGGCAGCGCAGCAGCCGGGTGAGGACGCCGCGGCGCAGGTTCAGTTCCTGGCCGTACGACAGAAGCCGCCCCTCCGCGCAGGCGCGGTCGAGGTCGAACCACTCGCCTCCGTCGGCGCGGAAGGTCAGCGGGAGCCAGTTCGGGACGTTCACCAGGTCGGCGTTGTCGGCGTCCTGCCCGCCGACCTGCGCGCTCAACCGGTCGTAGCATCCGGAAACGTAGGTTCCGGGGTAATGCGCTTCATCGGCGGACGACTCGGGCGCGGCGCCGCGCGTGGCGAAGTAGCCGTTGCCCAGGGTGCACAGTGCCTCGCGCTGCCGCTCGGCGGCCGGCTCGTAGCCGTCGTAGATCAGGTCCCACCGGCTCATGGTCTCTCCTGCCGGTCGTCGGTAGCCGTCCGGTGACGATGCCCTCTTTCGGGACCGTCTCACCGGCGGCCCCGGAGCACCGAGTGCCAGAGGAACCGGACCTCCAGGGACCTTCGGCCCGTCCAGGACGGTCGATGCGAATCGAGACTGAAGTCATCGAGGAGTACTGCCGCCTCACGGGGGAGATGTGTTGGGGATGGGCGAACTGGACAGGGCTCAGCGGCCGCACGTGCTGCTCGGCTACGACGCCAGCGAGGACAACGAACCGGCGCTGCGGTGGGCGGTCGACGAGGCGCGCCTGCGCGGGCTGGACCTGGTCCTGTGCCATTGCTGGCACTGGCCGTACCCCGCGGACCACGTGGACGGGCACATCGAAGCGATCATCGAGCGGGCGGGCGAGAAGCTCCTCGAGCACGGGGAGGCGCGGGCCCGCGAACTCGGAGCGTCCCGGGCGGTCGGCAAGCGGCTGAGGCCCGAACCGGTCTCCGACGCGCTGGTGGGCGAATCCGACGACGCCGAACTGATCGTGATCGGCTCCCACGATCGGCACCACCTGCCGGTCGGATCGACCGCGGTGCAGCTGCCGGCCCGGGCGCGCCGACCCGTGCTGGCCGTCCGCCGGTGCGGCCACGGCGAAGGCCGGACCCGCGGCCTCGTCGTCGCCGGCGTGGACGGGTCGCCGGGCGGCGACGCCGCGCTGGGCTTCGCCATCGAGGAGGCGGTGCTGCACGGATGGGGCCTGCGGGTCGTGTTCGGGGTCTGGGAGCCGGGAGCGGTCGACGAGGCGGAACTGCAACTGTTCACCGACAAGGAACGGCTCGCCCGGGTCCGGGCCGAGACGCTGGAGCGGGCCGTCGCCCCCTGGCGCGACCGCTACCCCCAGGCCGACCTCGAGGCCTCGGTGGTCCTCGATCGCCCTCGCGAGTGCCTCTTGGAGGCGGCGGAGGACGCCGATCTGCTGGTGGTCGGGGACCGCGGCGCCGGCGGGCTGGACCCGCTGCTCCTCGGAGCGACCAGCTCGGCGATGCTCCAGCACGCCCCCTGCACGGTGGCCATCGTTCCGTCCGCCCGGTGACCGCGTCGTTCTCGGGCCGCGCCGTTCTCGGGCGGCGCGGCCCGCGACGGCCGCGCCGCCTTCCGGGCCCTGGCTAGTCCGGTCCCATCCGCCCGGCGTCCGGGTGACCCGGGAGCCCGGCGGGGAACACCGGTTCGATCCGGTAGAGGGACGGCATCCCGCCGCTGCGCGGCGCGACGTCGCGATGGACGCCGGCGAGCCCGCTCACCAGGTCCCGGGCGGTGAGGAGGCCGACGAGCACGTTCCGGTCGTCGGTCACCGGGACGTAGTCGCGGCCGGCCTTCACCATGGCTCTGGCGGCCTCCGCGACGGTGGCCGTGGGCGGTACCGCCCCCTGAGGTCCGGGCGGCAGGAGCGCGGTGACGGGCCGCCGGGCCTGCTCGGGGCCGGAGGCGTTCCAGGAGGCCGTCAGCGTCTGCGCGTCGACCACGCCGATGAAGCCCCCCTCGTCGTCGGCCACCGGCAGGTGGTGGACGCCCGCCTGGCACATCAGCTCCCACGCCATCAGCACCGATTCGGACTCGGAGATCGTGAGAAGGTCCAAGGTCATCACCTCGGCGACGGCCCGCCTCTCCAGCGGGCGATGGGCGGCCATGAGTCCTCCTGGCTGTCGGTTTCCGTCCTCATGTCCCAGGATTCGCCCGTGGCCGGGGTGGTCCGCAGAGGCGAAGGTCCTTCGCGAAGGGGCCGAGAAGCCCCGCGCCGGGAGATGTCAGTCGCGTTGGAGCCGCTTGATGATCTCGATGAGGAGGTAGGCGGCCACGGCGAAGACGATGATCCGCGCCCAGGCGCCGAGGCCGAGCGCGGCCGAATGAAAGACCCTTTGCATGAAAGGGGTGTACGTGTAGAACATCTGGACCGCGAGAAGGGCCGCGGCGCTGACGGCCGTCCAGGGGTTGCGGCGGACGCCGCGCCACAGCAGCGGCCGCTCCAGGGACAGGCAGTTGAACATGTAGGCGATCAGCGTGACGGCGAAGACGTTCACCACGATCGTCCGGGCCGTCTCGGGTGAGGCTCCCTGCACGCGCTCCCAGTACCGGAGGCCGAACGAGCCCGCGAGCAGGATCCCCGACACCAGCAGGATCCGCAGGGTCAGGGCGCGGGTGAGCAGCGGCAGCGACGGGTCGCGGGGCGGCCTCCGCATGATCGCCTCGTCCTTGGGCTCCACGGCGAACGGCAGGCCGAGGACCAGGACGGCCGTCATGTTCAGCCACAGCACCTGGAGCGGCAGGATCGGCAGCGAGGCGTTCGCGACGATGGCGGCGACCAGCACCAGCCCGAGGCCGATGTTCGACGGCAGCGCCCAGACGATGAACTTCACCAGGTTGTCGAACACGCCGCGCCCCTCCTCCACGGCGTGCTCGATGGAGGTGAAGTCGTCGTCGGTGAGGACCATGTCGGCCGACTCCCGGGCGGCGTCGGTGCCACCGCGTCCCATGGCGACGCCGATGTCGGCGCGCTTGAGGGCGGGGGCGTCGTTGACGCCGTCCCCGGTCATGGCGATGACGTGGCCGGCCTCCTGGAACGTCCGGACGAGCCGCAGTTTCTGCTCGGGGGAGACCCGTGCGAACACCGAGGCCGCGTCGATCCGCTCCGGGGGGAGACCGGCGGCCAGGTCGGCCCCCGTCACCACCTCGCCGCCGAGCCCGATCCGGGCGCCGACCGCGGCGGCGGTCGCCGCGTGGTCCCCGGTGATCATCTTGACCCGCACGCCCGCGTCGCGGCAGGCCCGCACGGCGCTCGCCGCCTCGGGACGCGGCGGATCGATCATCGCCTCCAGGCCGAGGAAGGTGAGGCGGGGCAGCGGATCGAGCCGTTCGGACGGCGCCCGCGCGAACGCCAGGACGCGCAGTGCCCGCCCGCCGAACGCCTCGGCGCGAGCCGTGACGGCCGCACGGTCCAGCGGCTCCGGCAGGCCGTCCGGCCCCGCCTGGTCGTCGCAGAGTTCCAGGATCCGTTCGACGGGGCCCTTGGCGTAGACGGTGCCGCCGTCATGGGCGGTGGCCATGAAGCGCCGCTCGGAGGTGAAGGGAAGCGCGGCCGTCCGGGGCGGCGCGTCGCCGATCCCCCCTTTGGCCGCGCTCGTCAGGAGCGCGCCCTCGGTCGGGTCCCCGGCGATGCGCCAGCCGCCGTCCTCCTCGAAGAGCCGTGCGTCGTTGCAGGCCGCGCCCGCGAGCAGTGTCTCGCGCAACGCGGGATGCGCCGCCACGCGGACCGGCCGTCCGTCCTGCTCGAAGGTGCCGGCGGGTGCGTACCCGGAGCCCGAGACGGTGTACTCGCGGCCTCCGGCGAGGACGGCGGTGACCGTCATCTGGTTCTGGGTGAGCGTCCCCGTCTTGTCGGTGCAGATGACCGTCGTGCCGCCGAGCGTCTCGACCGCGGGGAGGTGGCGGACGATCGCCCCCCGGCGCGCCATCCGCGCGACACCGAAGGCGAGGGTGATCGTGACGATGGCGGGAAGCCCCTCGGGAATGGCGCCGACCGCGAGCGCGACCGCGGCGGTGAGCATCTCGGCGGGCGGGCGGCCGTACAGGACGCCGATGCCGAAGGTCAGCGCCGCCAGCACGAGGATCGCGACGGTGACGATCCTGCTGAACCGGGAGATCTTGCGGGTGAGCGGAGTCTGGACCGCGCCGGTCGTCCGCATCAGGCGGTGCACGCCGCCGATCTCGGTGGCGGCACCGGTGGCCACGACGATCCCGGCGCCCTGCCCGTTGGTGACCAGCGTTCCCGAGAAGGCCATGTTGCGGCGGTCCGCCAGGGCCGTCTCTCCGAGCGCCGCCGGATCCTTGCCCGCCGGAACGGACTCGCCGGTGAGCGCCGACTCGTCGACCGAGAGCTCGTCGGTGCGCAGCAGCCGCAGGTCCGCGGGGACCTTGTCGCCGGCCGCCAGCTCGACGAGGTCGCCGCGGACCAGCTCGGCAGCCGGGACGGTCACCGTCGCGCCGCCCCGGACCACGGAGGCGGTGGTCCGCGTCAGCGCGGCCAGCGCGGTGAGCGCCGCCTCCGCGCGGGACTCCTGGACGAACCCGACGACGGCGTTGACGACCACAACGCCCAGGATGACCAGGGCGTCGGCGTGTTCGCCCAGCAGCGCGCTCGCGGCCGCCGACGCCAGCAGCACGTAGATCAGCGGGCTGTGGAACTGCAGCAGGAACCGCGCCACCGGCCCGTGGCCGCGCGCCGCGGGCAGCGTGTTCGGCCCGTCCCGCGTCAGCCTCTCCGCCGCCTCCGGACCGTCGAGGCCGCGCTCGGCGTCCGTGCCGAGCGCGGCCGCGACCTCGTCCGCCCGGGTGCGGTACGGCGCCTGCGCGGCCGTCATCCGAGCTTGGTCAGTCGCTCGTCGTACTCCTCCGAGGTGATCTCACCGCGCGCGTAGCGGTCGGCGAGGATCTCCCGGGCGTGCCGGTGCTCCATCTGCTCACTGATCGTCGGGGCGTCGCGCCGCGACGCCGCCACGCGCACGATCACCCATGCGACCGCGCCGATGAGGACGATCCAGAAAATGATCATCATCGACCCCCAGATCCACATCCATCCGGACCAGCCGCCGTCGCCCATGTGCCCCCAACCGTCGCCGGGATCGGCGGCGGCGAGGACGTATCCGATGTCCATGGCCGTACCTCCTGACGACTCCACCGTCCTCCGGTGGGCATCCCCACGGCAGGGGCGAAGGTCCCAGGGACGAGCGACCCTCGGCCCCTCATCGCGCGAGGGACGACGGGCGATCCTTGGGGTCGGGAGGGAGGACACCATGGACCGACGGTGCGTTCTCGCGGGCTTCGACGGCTCACGGGCCGCGGGGCAGGCCGTCCGGTGGGCGGCCGTGGAAGCGGCGAAGCGCGGCGCGTCCCTGCGCGTCTGCCATGCCTGGAACTGGCCGTACCCGGTGCGCCCCGAGGACGAGGCGGCGCTGGCGATCGTCCGGGCGATGGGCGCGATGGTGCTGGACGAGGGCGTCCGGATCGCCCGCGAGACGGCCCCGGACCTCGACATCGCCCCGCTTCTCCTGAAGGGCTCCCCGCCGGGCGTGCTGCTGGACGCGGGCGCGAAGGCGGAACTGACGGTGATCGGCAATCGGGGGAGCGGCGGCTTCGACGCCCTCCCACTGGGGTCCACGGCGGCCCAGGTGCCCGCGCACGCGGACCGGCCGGTCGTCGTGGTCCCGGCCGGCGCGCCGCACCCGAGACCGGCCGGGGCCGCCCGTGTCGTGGTGGGCGTCGACGGCTCGCCGGCGGGTGATGCGGCCCTCCGTTTCGCGCTGCGGGAGGCCGGGTTGCACGGGGCCACGGTGACGGCCATCTGCGCATGGTGGGATCCCGCGGTGCTGCCCAGCCCCGACCGGCTGCCCTTCACCGACCCGGAGAAGCTCAAAGAGCAGGCCAAGGCGCGGTTCGAGGCCACCGTCGCGCATGGCCTGGCCGGCTGCCCGGAGGTCGCGGTCGAGCGCCGGTTCGTCATGGAGCGCGCCCAGCGCGTCCTGGCCGACAACGCTCGGGGCGCGAGCCTTCTCGTCGTCGGCGACCGCGGCATCGGCTCCTCCCCGCGCACCCTGCTCGGTGCCGTCACCCGGGCGGTCCTGCACGAGGCGCCCGCGCCCGTCGCGATCGTCCCCGAACCGGGACGGAGGCCGCGGCGACCGGGCTGATCATTCGTGGCGTCCGCGGTCCTTTTCGGCGTCGGCTTTGAGTTGCGCGGCGAGGGCGGCGGCCTGGGTGCGGCGGCTCATGCCGAGTTTGGTGAAGATGCTGGAGATGTAGTTCTTGACGGTCTTTTCGGCGAGGAAGAGGTGTTCGCCGATCTGCCGGTTGGTGAGTCCTTCGCCGATGAGTTCCAGGA
>NZ_JAGEOK010000061.1 GCF_017573545.1 Actinomadura nitritigenes
CGGCCGCGGTGTCGCTGACGGCCGTCCACACGGCGGGCAGCGCGGACCAGCCCGTCGCCGCGTCCAGCACCCGGAACGCCGGCTCCATGTAGGAGATCAGCGAGTGCACCGTCACCACGGTCGGGATCCGGGAGGCCAGCGTGGCGCCCGCCACGGCCAGCGGGGTGAACGGGCCCGCGTGCACGTGGACGACGTCGTACTTGCCGTACCGCGCCAGCCGCCGGCCCGCCACGATCCCGCCGGGGTTCAGTGTCGTCGGGAACGCCATCCGCTCGGTGGGCCGCAGCACGCGGAGCCCGTTCCCGTCCTCCTGCACGGCCCCGTCCCGGCGCCGGAGCCCGGCGGGGCGCGCCGACGAGGTGATCACGGTGACGTCGTGGCCCGCCTCCTGCTGCCGGGTCGCCAGATCGTGGACGTGCATCTCCACCCCGCCGAGCCGCGGCAGGTAGTAGTCCGTCAGATGCGCGATCCTCATCGCCGGGCTCCCCGCGCCGGGTCCGCGTTCCCCTCCGGCACACTTGACCGGTGCCGTACACGCTGGTGTCCTTCCACGCCCACCCCGACGACGAGGCGCTGCTGACCGCCGGGACCCTCGCCCGCGCCGCCGCCGACGGCCACCGGGTCGTCCTCGTCATGGCGACGGTGGGGGAGGCGGGCCTGGCGGCGTCCGCCGACCGCGAGGACGGGCGGCTCGGCGAGCGGCGCGTCGCCGAGCTCCGCGACTCCGCCCGCGCGCTCGGCTGCGCCCGCGTCGAATGGCTCGGCTACGGCGACTCCGGCATGGCGTCCGATCCGTCGGGCGCCCCCGGCTCCTTCGCGGACGCCGACCTGGAGGAGGCCGCCGCGCGGCTGGCCGCGATCCTGGACGAGGAGGGCGCCGACCTCCTGACCGTCTACGACCCGGCGGGCGGGTACGGGCACCCCGACCACGTGCAGGTGCACCGCGTCGGCACCCGCGCGGCCGAACTCGCCGGCACCCGCGTCGTCCTGGAGGCCACGGTGGACCGGCGGCTCCTGCGCCGCGCGCTCGCGCTGGTCGCCCGGCTGCCGGGTGTCCCCGCGGACTTCTCGCCGTCCCGGTTCGCCGCCGCCTACAGTGCCCCCGAGTCGCTCACCCACCGGGTGGACGTGCGGCGCTTCGCCCGCCAGAAGCGCGCCGCGATGGCGGCCCACGCGACGCAGGCGGGAGCCGACACGGGCGTCCGGACGCTGGCGGTGCTGCTCAGGCTTCCCCGCCCGGTGTTCCGCTGGGCGCTCGGCCACGAGTGGTACGTCGAGCACGGCCGGACGCCCGCGCGCCCCCTGCTCGACGACATCTTCGCGACCCTGCGCGACGCCCCGGGCCGGCGCGGCTGACGCCGGCGGCACGGCCGGTCCCGGGCGGGCGGCGCACGGGCCCGTCACGCTCGCCCCCGTCACGGCAGCCCCAAGCCTCGATCACGTACGCTTCCCTCCAATCTACTACAACCGGCGTAGTAGATCGTTATCACGGCAAAGCACTGCGCCGCTGTGGACCGGGACGGCCCCGTCTACCAGCCGCGCCGCAGGTACGAGCAGTTCTACGTGGACGTCGAGGACGTCACGCCGGAGATGGCCGACCGGTTCGAGTTCGAGATCGACGCCTCCCGCGCCGTCGAGACGTGGCGGGGGAGGTCGCCGAGAACGCGGCGAACGGCGTGCTGTTCTCGACGGTCCCCGAGTCCGTGCGGAGGTGGCGGTGCAGCCGGTCGAGTGCCGGGCGTGCGGGGCCCGCGTCCTGGTCGAGAAGAAGAGCCCGCCGCACACCAGCGTGCAGTGGACCGCCGTGGCCGGCGCCGCCTGCGGGGAGATCGCCCCGCGGGTGGCGGCCGGCGAGCCCGGCGTGCCCGCGTCGCGCCCTTTCCGGGGAACGTCCGCGGGGTTACGTTGTGAGGTACCTCACTCACGGACCGGAGGTCAGGCGCGTGAAGACCAGGGCAGCAGTACTCGCGGGACCCGGCAAGCCGTTCGAGATCACCGAGCTCGACCTGGACGGCCCGAAGGACGGCGAGGTCCTCATCCGCTACGTCGCGGCCGGCCTGTGCCACTCCGACCTGCACCTCACCGACGGGGACCTGGTGCCGCGGTTCCCGATCGTCGGCGGGCACGAGGGCGCCGGCGTCATCGAGGAGGTCGGCACCGGCGTCACCAAGGTCGCGCCGGGCGACCACGTCGTGTGCAGCTTCATCCCCAGCTGCGGGACGTGCCGGTACTGCTCGACGGGGCGGCAGAGCATCTGCGACATGGGCGCCACCATCCTGAACGGCGACCTGCCCGACGGCACGTTCCGCTTCCACGGCGGCGGCGAGGACTACGGCGCCATGTGCATGATCGGCACGTTCAGCCAGTACGCGACGGTCTCGCAGCACTCGGTGGTGAAGGTCGACGAGTGGCTGCCGCTGGAGACGGCGGTCCTGGTCGGCTGCGGCGTCCCGACCGGCTGGGGGAGCGCGGTGTACGCGGGCGGTGTCCGGCCCGGCGACACCGTCGTGGTGTTCGGGATCGGCGGCATCGGCATCAACGCCGTCCAGGGCGCCCGGCACGCGGGCGCGGCCGACATCGTGGCGGTCGACCCCGTCGCGTTCAAGCGGGACAAGGCCGTCGAGCTGGGCGCCACCCACGCGTTCGGCGACGCGGACGAGGCGCTCGCCAAGGTGATGGAGCTGACCTGGGGGCAGGGCGCGGACCAGGCGCTGGTGACCGTCGGCGTGGTGGACGAGGAGGTCGTCGGCGCCGCGTTCAACGTCATCGGCAAGGGCGGCACGCTCGTGGTGACCGGGCTCGCGCACCCGGAGAAGCTGACGATCCACGTGTCCGGCGCGGTGCTCACGCTCTTCGAGAAGACGATCAAGGGCACCCTGTTCGGGTCCGCGAACCCGCAGTACGACATCCCGCGCCTGCTGCGCCTGTACGACCAGGGCAAGCTCGACCTGGACGCGCTCGTGACGAAGCGGTACTCGCTCGACCAGGTCAACGAGGGCTACCAGGACCTGCGCGACGGCAAGAACATCCGGGGCGTCATCGTGCACGAGCACTGACGCGCCGCACGCCCCGCCGACCGCCCCGCGGCTCCGGTCGCGGGGCGGTCGCTTGCGCGCGGTGGCGCGCGTCGGCGCGGCCCGCGGCCCGCTGCTTATTGGCGATTCGCCAACAGCTATTGTCGCACCGCCAAACTGCGCCTAGAGTTCCGGTCAACGGCCGGTCCGGCGTCCTGGACGCCGGCACCGCCGAGGCCCCGACGCCGGCCGCACGCGCGCCCAACGGTGCGGCCGGCGCCGGTTTCCCGAGCGCCTGCCGGGTAGGGCCCCGGCATGATCGATGCTGTGCTCTTCGACGTCGACGGAACGCTGGTCGACACCAACTACCTGCACGCCACGACGTGGTGGCAGGCCTTCCTGCAGCACGGCCACGCGGTCCCGATGGCGAGCATCCACCGGGCGATCGGAATGGGCTCGGACAAGCTGCTCGACCACCTGCTGCCGAGCGACCGCGACAGGGACGCCGACGACGCGATCCGGACGGCGCACAGCGCCCTCTACGCGCAGTACTGGACGCGCCTGAAGCCGTTCGACGGCGCCGCCGACCTGCTGCGCGCGTGCCACCGCCGTGGCCGCCGCGTCGTGCTCGCGAGCTCCGCGGCCACCCCCGAGCTGAAGGCGCTGCGCGCCGCCCTGGACGCCGACGACGCGATCGACGACGCCACCTCGTCATCGGAGGTCGGAGCCAGCAAACCGTCCCCCGACCTGGTCGAACTGGCTCTGGAACGCGCCGGGGTCCCCGCCGGGCGCGCCGTGTTCGTCGGCGACACCCGCTGGGACGTCGCGGCCGCCGCGCGCGCCGGGATGCCGTGCGTGTGCGTCCTCAGCGGCGGGTGGAGCCGGGACGAGCTGGAAGAGGAGGGCGCGGCGGCCGTCTACGACGACCCCCGCGCCCTCCTCGACGATCTGGACGGGAGCCCGCTCGCCTGAGCGGGCTCCCGGGCCTGAGGGACCGGGACCGGTCAGGACGCGCGGTCGCGCTCGGCGGCGAGCTGCAGCGCCACGTCGATGATCATGTCCTCCTGGCCGCCGACGTAGCCGGCCTCGCCGACCTTCTGCAGGATCTCGTGCGCCGGCACGCCGTAGCGCTCCGCCGCCCGCTCGGCGTGCAGCAGGAAGCTGGAGTACACGCCCGCGTAGCCCTGCGTGATCGCGCCGCGGTCGGCGAACGGCAGCCGGTGCAGGAACGGCTTCACCACGTCGTCGGCGGCGGCCATCGCGCCCTGCACGTCCACGCCCGTCGGGATGCCGAGCCGCTCGAACGTCGCGACCAGCACCTCGGTGGGGGAGTTGCCCGCGCCGGCGCCGAGCGCGCAGAGCGCCCCGTCGATCTGACGGGCGCCGTTCTGCTGCGCCAGCACCGAGTTGGCGACGCCGAGCGAGAGGTTCTGGTGGCCGTGGAAGCCGACCTGCGCCTCGTGCCCGATCTCCTTGACCAGCGCGCTGATCCGCTCCTGCGCCTCGCCGAGCACGAGCGCGCCCGCCGAGTCGACGACGTACACGCACTGCGCGCCGCCGTCCACCATGATCCGCGCCTGCTTCGCCAGCTCCTCCGGGCCGACCCGGTGCGACAGCATCAGGAACCCGACGGTCTCCATGCCGAGCTCGCGCGCCGCGGCGAAGTGCTGCAGCGACACGTCCGCCTCGGTGCAGTGCGTCGCGACCCGGGCGACGGACGCGCCCGCGTCGTGCGCCATCTTCAGGTCCTTCACCGTGCCGAGGCCCGGCAGCAGCAGCACCGCGATCTTGGCCTGCGTCGCCTCGTCCACGGCCGCGGCGACGAGCTTGACGTCGTCCTCCAGCGAGAAGCCGTAGTTGAACGACGAGCCGCCGAGGCCGTCGCCGTGCGTCACCTCGATGACCTCGACGCCCGCGCTGTCCAGGGCGTGCACCACGCCGCGGACCTGCTCCTCGGTGAAGCGGTGCGCCATCGCGTGGCTGCCGTCCCGCAGCGTCGAGTCGGTGATGCGGATCTTCTCCGCCGTCTGCTCCGTCATGAGGTGACCTTCCTGCGCGCGAGCTGCTCGCCCACCCGGGCCGCGGCCGCGGTCATGATGTCGAGGTTGCCGGCCCACGGCGGGAGGTAGTCGCCGTTCCCGCGGACCTCCAGGAACACCGCGACGCGGGCCATCCCGTTCCAGATGTCGCGGGGCTCGTCGAACTGCGGCTCCGCCCGCAGCGTGTAGCCCGGCACGTACGTGGCGACCTCGGCGACCATCTTCTCGATCGACGCGGAGATCGCCTTGGTGTCGGCGTCCGACGGGATCGCGCAGTACACCGTGTCCCGCATGATCATCGGCGGGTCGACCGGGTTCAGGATGATGATCGCCTTGCCCCGGGCCGCGCCGCCGACCTGCTCGATCGCGCGGGCCGTGGTCTCGGTGAACTCGTCGATGTTCGCGCGGGTGCCGGGACCGGCGGACCGCGAGGAGATCGACGCGACGATCTCCGCGTACGGCACCGGGACGACCGACGACACCGCGTGCACGATCGGGATCGTCGCCTGCCCGCCGCAGGTGATCATGTTGAGGTTCGGCGCGTCCGACAGCGTGTCCAGGTTCACCGGCGGGCACACCAGCGGGCCCGCCGCGGCGGGCGTCAGGTCGATCGCGGTGATCCCGGCCTCTTCGTAGCGCGGGGCGTTGGCGAGGTGCGCCTTCGCCGACGTCGCCTCGAACACGAGGTCCGGCAGCGTCGGCTGGTTCAGCAGCCAGTCCACGCCCTCCGCCGACGCCGGCACGCCCATCTTCCGGGCGCGGGCCAGGCCGTCGGACTCGGGGACCACCCCGACCATCGAGTGAACGTCGATCAGTTCGCTGCGCGTCAGCTTGACCAGCAGGTCGGTGCCGATGTTGCCGGGCCCGACGATGGCGGCCGTCAGCTTGCTCATGCCTCCTCCTTTCCGAACCGGGCGGTGACCGAACCGATCCCGGCGAACGTCGCCGTGAGTGTCTCTCCGGGGGCGACCGGGACGGCCGCGGTGATCGAGCCGGGCAGCACCACGTGCCCGGCCTCCAGCGCGATGCCGCGCTCGCCCAGCACGTTGGCCAGCCACACCAGTGCGTTGATCGGCGAGCCCAGCACCGCGCCGCCGGCGCCCGTGTCGATCAGCACGCCGTCGCGGTGCAGCAGGCAGCCCATCAGCGCGAGGTCCAGGTCGCCGAGGCGGACGGGCCGGGTGCCGAGCACCAGGCCGCCGCTGGAGGCGTTGTCGGCGATGGTGTCCGGCAGCGTGATCTTCCAGTCCGCGATCCGCGAGTCGATGACCTCCAGCGCGGGCAGCACGTACTCCACCGCGGCGACGGCGTCGGCGGCCGTCGCGCCCGGCCCGGACAGCGGCCGGCCCAGCACGAACGCGATCTCCGGCTCCACCCGCGGCTGCAGGAAGCGGCCCGTGTCGATCGGGGCGCTCTCCGGCAGGAACATCGAGTCGAGCAGGATGCCGAAGTCCGGCTGGTCCACGCCCATCTGGCGCTGCATCGCGGCCGACGTCAGGCCCACCTTGTGGCCCTTGATCCGGGCGCCCGCGGCGGTCCACGCGTCGGCCTGGGCGCGCTGGACCGCGTAGGCGTCGTCCACCGACATGCCGGGGTGCGACGCGGTCAGGGGTGGGATCGGGACGCCGGTGGCGTACGCGTCGAGCAGCGCGCCGGCGGCCTTCTCCACCCATTCCGGCGCAGCCGGGCCGGGGAGCGTGGTGGGGCGTCCCCCCTCGGGAGGAGCGGAACCCGGGTCCATGGCCGTTCCTTTCGTCGTCTCTGCGACGAGCCTTCCGCGCCGGGGGCCCTCCCGGCAACGCGGTCGTCCCACGTGGTGGGACACGTCTTCTACAGTGGGGCCATGCCGTCCGACGACACGTTCCTGCGCCGCGCCGTCGCGGTGCTGACCGCCTTCCGGGCGGACGACGACGGTCTCGGCGCGGCCGAGCTGGCCCGCCGCAGCGGCCTGCCGCGCTCGACGGCGCACCGCATCGCGCTCGACCTGGTGGAGGCGGGGCTGCTGGAGCGGCAGGGGACGCGGGTACGGCTCGGCCTCAGGCTGTTCGAGATCGGCCAGCGGGTGCCCCGGCAGCGCGTCCTGCGGGACGCCGCCGTCCCCTACATGTCCGACCTGCGGGAGGCGACACGGCAGACCGTGCACCTCGCCGTCCTGGAGGGCGCCGAGGTGGTGTACGTGGAGATCCTCGGCGCCTCCGACGCCCCCAGGATGCCCTCGCAGGTCGGCGGCCGGCTGCCCGCGCACGCCACCGGCGTCGGCAAGGCGATCCTCGCGTTCTCACCGCCCGAGGTGGTCCAGGGGGTGCTGGACGCCGGGCTGGCCAAGGTCGGCGAGCGCACCGTCGTCGCGCCCGGACTGTTCACCCGCGAGCTGGCCAGGATCCGCGAGGAGGGCGTCGCCTACGACCGGGAGGAGTCCGGCAGCGGCATCCTCTGCGCGGCCAGCCCCGTCCTCGGCCCGGACGGCGAGGCGATCGGCGCGCTCTCGGTCTCCGGCTGGTCCAACCGCATGCGGCTGGCCGCCGTGGCCCCGGCCGTCCACACCGCGGCCCTCACCCTGTCCCGCACCCTCGCCCGCCGCTGACGTCACTCCGGGAGGTGGCGGGCCAGGAGCTGGACGAGGTGCTCGCCCCGGCGTGAGGCGAGGTCGGCCAGCTGGGTGCGGCAGCTGAAGCCGTCGGCGAGGACGACGTCGCCCTCCGCGGCGTCGCGGACGGCCGGGAGCAGCCGATGCTCGGCGATCGCGACGGAGACGTCGTGGTGGCCCTTCTCGACGCCGAAGTTCCCGGCGAGGCCGCAGCAGCCGCCGAGCCTGGCGACCTCGGCCCCCGCGTCCCTGAGCAGGGCGGCGTCCTTCGTCCAGCCCATGACGGCGTGGTGGTGGCAGTGCGGCTGCGCGACGCCGGTGACGCCGGACAGGTCGGGCGGCGTCCAGTCCGGGGTCTCGGCGAGCAACTCGGCGAGCGTGCGCGTGGCGGCGGCGACCTCGCGGGCCGCGGCCGCGTCCACGCCCCGCAGGAGCTCCTCGGCGTCCGAGCGGAGCACGCCGGTGCAGGACGGCTCCATGCCGACGACCTTCGCGCCGCGCCGCACCGGCGGGAGCAGGGCCCGGACGGTGCGGCGGAGCTGGGCGCGCGCCCCGTCGAGCTGCCCGGTGGAGATCCACGTGATGCCGCAGCAGACCGGGCGCTCGGTGACGGACACCTGGTAGCCGGCGTGCTCGAGGACCTTGACGGTGGCCTCGGCGACGTCCGGGGAGAAGGCGTCGGTGAAGGTGTCGACGAACAGGACGACCTCGCCGTTGCGGCCCGCCGGGCTGCGGTGGGAGGCGAACCGGCGGCGGAACGGGACGGGCGCGAAGGCGGGCAGCGAGCGGCGGCGGTCGATGCCGGCGGCCCAGGCGATCAGCGGACGGAGCGCGCGCGACCGCATCGCCGTGTTCAGCGCCGGCACGGCGGCGGGCGCCCTCGCGGCCAGGCGCGTCCAGCGCGGCAGCCACCCGAGCGCGTAGTGGGCTCGGGGCCGGAGCCTGCGGCGGTACCGCTGGTGGAGGGCCTCGGCCTTGTAGGACGCCATGTCGATGCCGGTGGGGCAGTCGGACGCGCAGCCCTTGCACGACAGGCAGAGGTCCAGGACGTCGTGGACGGCCTGCGTCCCCCAGCCGTCGGGGCCGAGGTGGCCGGAGACGACGTCCTGCAGGACACGGGCCCGCGCGCGCGTGGTGTCCTTCTCCTCGCTGGTGGCGAGGTACGACGGGCACATCACGCCGCCGGTCCCGGTGTTGTCGGCGCGGCACTTGCCCACGCCGGTGCAGCGGTGCACGGCCCGCGACAGGTCGCCCGCGTTGCCGCGGTAGGCGAAACCGAGCGTCGGCAGCTCCGCGCGGGTGGCCGGGGCGACGCCGGCCATCCGCACGCCGGCGTCCACGGGGGCGGGCCGGACGATGATCCCCGGGTTGAGCAGGTCGTCGGGGTCGAAGATGTCCTTGACCTGCGCGAGCAGGTCGAGGGCCTCGGGGGAGTACATGTGCGGCAGGAGTTCGCCGCGCGCGCGCCCGTCACCGTGCTCGCCGGACATCGTGCCGCCGTGCCGGGCGGCGAGCGCCGCCGCCTCGTTGAGGAAGTCGCGGAACACACGGGTGCCGCCGGGGCGGTCGAACGGGAAGTCGATCCGGACGTGTACGCAGCCGTCGCCGAAGTGCCCGTACGGGACGCCGAACAGGCCGTGCCCGTCGAGCAGCGCCTCGAACTCGCGCAGGTAGGAGCCGAGCCGCTCGGGCGGGACGGCCGCGTCCTCCCATCCGGCGTGCGCCTGCCGGCCGTCCGGGGTGCGCGCCACCAGGCCCGAGCCGTCCTCGCGGATCCGCCACAGCGCGTCCGCGAGGGCCGTGTCCTCGACCAGCGCCGAGCCGGTGCTCCCGGACTCGGCGACGACCCTGCGGGCGGTGTCGCGCAGCGGGCCGATCTCCGGGCCGGCCAGCTCCACCAGCAGCCAGCCCGAGCCCTCCGGCAGCGGCGGCACCGCGTCCGGGCCGCGCCGTCCCCGCACCACGTCGGTGATGCGGGAGTCCAGGCCCTCGCAGGCCACCGGGCCGTGCGGCAGGATCGCCGGGACGGCGTCGGCGGCCTCGGCCATCGACCCGTACCCGAGGACGACCAGCAGCCGGCAGGCGGGCTCGCGGACCATCCGCAGCCGCGCCGCGAGCGTCACGGCGAGCGTTCCCTCGCTGCCGACCAGCGCCCGCGCGACGTCGAAGCCCCGCTCGGGCAGCAGGTGCTCCAGCGAGTAGCCCGACACCTGCCGGCCGAACCGCCCGAACTCGGTGCGGACCAGCGCGAGCCGCCCGTTCACGAGGTCGCGCAGCCGGTCCAGCAGCAGGCTCCCCGCATCGCTTCCGGCGGGGGCGCCGGGGACGTCGCCGAGCCGCAGCCGCTCCCCGGTCCCGGCGACCACGTCCAGGCCGAGCACGTTGTCGGACGTGCGGCCGTAGCCGAGCGCCCGCGATCCGCAGGCGTTGTTGCCGATCATGCCGCCGAGCGTCGCGCGCGTCCGGGTGGACGGGTCGGGCCCGAACCGCAGCCCGTGCCCGCCCGCGATCCGGTGCAGCCGCGCCTGCACGATCCCGGGCTCGACCAGCGCCGTCCCGGCGTCCGGGTCGATCTCCAGCACCCGGTTCAGATGCCGGCTCGCGTCCACGACGACGCCGGCCCCGACCGCGTTGCCCGCGATGGACGTCCCCGCGCCCCGCATCGTCAGCGGCACCACGAACTCCCGGCACACGGCCAGCACCGCGGGCAGCTCGCCCGTTTCCCGGGGCGTTACCACGACCGCGGGCGGGACGCGGTACAGCGAGGCGTCCGAGGCGTACATCGACCGCGCCAGCGCCGAATCGTCCACCCCGCTGACCCCGGCGCGCCGCAGCGCCGCCACGAGCTCGCCCTGATCGCCCACATCCGCCCCTTCGCCCTGGACCCGGGCCGCCGCCGAGGCGGCGCCCCTGCCGACGACGGTAGTACCGCGCGGGCGGGATGAGACCAGGGCGGTACCGGTGGTCGCGCAGGCCACCCCGAGAGACGGGGACGATGTGGCCGGGAACGACCTCGTGCATGCCGCTGAAGACGCGGTCACGGCGGGAACTCGTGGAAGGTGTAGGTCTCGCCGCTGTGGACGAGGGCGGGCTACGGGGCTGACCTGGGGGGAGTGCTCCCACCCGGGGTGGAAGGTGGGAGCGGGAGGCGCCGGTGGACGCCGGTCAGGCGGCGCCGTTCCACAGATCGGGACCGAACACCTCGTAGTGGATGCGCTCGTCGGAGACGCCCGCGTCGAGCAGGCCGCGGCGGACCGCCCGCATGAACGGGATCGGCCCGCACATGAACACCCGGGCCTTGGGCGGCAGCGGCAGCGCGGCCACGTCGACCCGGCCCGGCCGCACGTCCGCGTCCCCGCCCGCGGCGGCGTCCGCGCCGTCGAGGTCCTCGTACCAGGTGATCTGCTGGAAGCCGGGGATCCGGGCGCCGGCCTCGGCGATCTGGGCGCGCAGCGCGTGCGTGCGGACGCTGCGGTCGGCGTGCACCGCCAGCACGCGCCGGCCGGGCCGGACGGCCGCCACATGGTCGATCATCGCCGCGGCGGGCGTCACGCCGATCCCGGCGCTGATCAGGACGAGCGGGGCGTCGTCGTCCTCCATCACCACGTCGCCGAACGGCGCGGACAGCTCCAGCTCGACGCCCGGCCGCGCGGTCTCGTGGAGGAACGTCGACACCGCGCCCGCCGGGGAGGCGTCGTCCCCGCGCACACGCCGCACCGTGATCTGCAGGACGCCGTCCCCCGCGGCCCGCGACAGCGTGTACTGGCGGGGCTGGCGCAGACCGTCCGGCAGCGTGACGACCACGCTGACGTACTGGCCGGGACGGTGCGCCGGCACCTCGCCGCCGTCGGCCGGTTCGAGCACGAGCGACACCGTGTCCTCCGCCTCGTCCACCCGCTCGGCGACGCGCCACGGCCGGCACGCGGAGTCGGCGGAGCGGCCGGCGTCCTGGTAGAGCCGGGCCTCCTCGGCGATCAGCAGCGTCGCGAACAGCCAGTACACCTCGGACCAGGCGGCGTGGACCTCGGGCGTCACCGCGTCGCCGAGCACCTTCGCGACGGCCTCCAGCAGGTGCCGCCCGACGATCGTGTACTGCTCGGGCCGGATGCCGAGGGAGGCGTGCTTGTGCGCGATGCGCGACAGCATCTGCTGGAACGGGGTCGAGGACTCCTCGCTCACCAGGTGCTGCGCGAACGCGGCGACCGCCCCGGCGAGGGCGCGCCGCTGCTCGCCGTTGGCCTGGTTGCCCTGGTTGAACAGGTGCAGCAGTTCGGGGTGCGCGGCGAACATCGCGTCGTAGAACTCGCCGGTGATCTCGGCTCCGTGCGCCGCCACCGCGGGGATGGTGGCCCGCACGATCGCGGCATGGTCGGACGAGAGCATCATGGGCCTTTCTCTGGCTCTGGGGGCGCGCCGGCGGGGGCCGGGAGCGCCAGGGACAGCAGGACCGGGTCGGGGGGATCGGACACCAGGTCCCGCAGGAGCACCTGGTCCAGCGACGCGAGGAACGCCTCCTGCGCGGCGCGCAGCGCGCCGCGCAGCCGGCAGCCGCCGCGCAGCGGGCACGGCGGGTGATCGCAGTCGACCACCTCGCCGGGCCCCTCCAGGACCCGGACGATCTCCCCGACGGAGGTGCCGGGGGTCCGGGCGGCGAGCACGACGCCGCCGCCCCGGCCGCGCGCCGTCTCCACGAGCCCGTGCCGCCGCAGCCGCTGGACGATCTTGGCCATGTGCTGCGGCGGGACGCGCAGCCGGGCCGCGAGGTCGGCCGCCGAGCGGCGCTCGTCACGGGCTCCGAGCAGCATCAACGCGCGGAGCGCCAGGTCCGTCGAATGGGTCAGGTGCACGGCCCGATCCTAGGATCGAATCGGAATCTCAAAGTCCGATTAAGGCTGTGCCTCTCCCCACACCACCCCGCGCGACGGGCCGAGCACAGGTTTTCCGACTCGCTCAGTAGGAAATCTGCTGCCATGCTGTGGGGCATGCCTCGCAGCATCGATGAGATCCTCGCCGCCGCCCGCGCGCGGCTCGACCGGCTCGACCCCGGCACCGCGCACGCCGAGGCCCGCGACGGAGCCCTGCTGGTAGACATCCGCCCCGCCGCGCAGCGGGCCGCCGAGGGCGAGATCCCCGGCGCGCTGATCGTCGAGCGCAACGTCCTGGAGTGGCGGTTCGACCCGCGGTCGGACGCCCGCCTGCCGCAGGCCACCGGGCACGACGTGCGCGTCATCGTGTTCTGCTCCGAGGGCTACACCTCGAGCCTGGCCGCCGCGGCCCTGCACGACCTCGGCCTGACCCGCGCCACCGACGTCGTCGGCGGGTTCAAGGCGTGGCGCGACGCCGGCCTGCCCGCCACCGCGGGGAGTGACAGCGCCGGTTGAGGTCTTAACATCGGTGATGTTAACTTCCCCTCGACCCGCCGCGCTCGCGGCGTCCGGACGGAGGAGCGGGGCATGAGCAACCGGCAGCGGCGGGGGCCCGCGCAGCGCCAGGACGCGATCGCCGAGGCGGTCCTGGCGGAGGGCTCGGCGACGGCCGCCGAGCTGGTCGAGCGGTTCGGGGTCAGCCTGATGACCATCCACCGCGACCTCGACGAGCTGGAGCGGCAGGGCATCGTCCGCAAGTACCGGGGCGGGGTCACCGCGCAGCGCTCGGGCGTCTTCGAGAGCAGCGTCGCCTACCGGGGCAAGTCCATGCGCGAGGAGAAGGAGGCGATCGCCGCCGCGGCGGCGGAGCTGGTCGAGCCCGGCATGGCGATCATGCTGGACGACTCCACCACCGCCCTCGCGCTCGCCCGCCGGATCAAGGACGCCGGCCCGCTGACGATCGTCACCAACTTCCTCGACGGCCTGAACCTGCTGGCGCCCGTGCAGGGCGTCCGGCTCATCGCCCTCGGCGGCGACTACGACCCGCTGCACAACTCCTTCATGGGCGTCTCGTGCGTCGAGGCGATCGAGTCGCTGCAGGTCGACATGTGCTTCGTGTCGACGTCCGCGGTGTCCGCGGGCAACGCCTGCCACCAGGAGCAGCGTGTCGTGGTGGTGAAGCGCGCGATGCTGCGCAGCGCCGTCCGCAACGTCCTGCTGGTGGACCACACCAAGCTGGGGCGCACCGCGCTGCACCGGGTGGCCCCGCTGGGCGAGTTCGAGCGCGTCATCACCGACGACGGCGCGTCCGCCGCGTCGCTCGGCGAGCTGGACCGGCACAAGGTCGTCTACGACGTCGCCCCACGCGCCTGAGCGCGCCTGTCCCACGCGCCTGAGCGCGCCGGTTCCGCGCGCCTGAGCGCCCGTTCCGCCCGTCCGTCATGTGATGGGCGATGTTAGAACCAACACCATGACGCCCGGTTCCGCCTAGAGGGCCTGCGCGGTCGATATCGAGTTGTGACGTGGGCGTTCTGAGATCGCTTCGCCGCGAGATCACGCCATCGAATGTTAGTTAACGTCCCACTATTGACACTTCTAACGTTCCGGATGTTACGTTCTCCCCGCGACGGCCGCCGAACCCGCCTCGGACCGGCCGCCGCGCTGGATCGGTCGCCCTTCCCCACGGGCGCTGCACCGAGGAGACCTCAGTGACGAAGCTTTCCCTCCGGACGGCCGCCGCGGCCGGCGCGGCCCTGGCCGTGCTCGCCCCCGCCGCGGCCTGCTCGTCGAAGAGCGCGAGCTCGACCGGCGGCGGCGCGAAGAACGCCAAGATCGCGTTCCTCATGCCCGACATCGCCTCGACCCGCTACGAGCTGTACGACGCCCCGCTGTTCAAGGCCAAGATGAAGCAGCTGTGCGGCGGCTGCTCGGTGCTGTACCAGAACGCCGGCGCGGACGCCTCGAAGCAGCAGCAGCAGGCGAGCTCGGTGCTGGCGCAGGGCGTGAAGGCCATCGTGATCGACCCCGTCGACTCGGCGGCGGCCGCGTCCATCGTCCGGATGGCGCAGTCCCGCAAGGTCGCCGTGATCGCCTACGACCGGCCGATCCCCGCCGCCAAGGCCGACTTCTACGTCTCCTTCGACAACGAGAAGATCGGCGCGATGATCGGCCAGTCGCTGGTCGACCACCTGAAGCAGAGCAAGGCCAAGGGCGGGATCCTCGAGGTCAACGGCTCGCCCACCGACGCCGCGGCGAACCTGATCAAGAAGGGCATCCACAGCGCGGTCGACCCGTCCGGCTTCAAGCTCCTCGCCGAGTACGACACCCCGGGCTGGGAGCCCGCCAAGGCGCAGGACTGGGTGAGCGGCCAGATCAGCAAGTTCGGCGGGCAGATCGCCGGCGTCGTCGCCGCCAACGACGGCACGGGCGGCGCGAGCGTCGCCGCGTTCAAGGCGGCCGGGAAGCCGGTCCCGCCGGTCACCGGCAACGACGCCGAGCTCGCCGCCGCGCAGCGGATCGTGAACGGCGACCAGTACAACACCATCTCCAAGCCGATCAAGATCGTCGCGGAGGCCGCCGCGGAGACGGCGTACGAGCTGGTCAAGGGCGAGAAGCCGAAGCCGAACGCGACGCTGTTCAACACTCCGTCGCAGCTGTTCACCCCGACCGTGGTCACGCGGGACAACATCGCCACGGTGCTGCTCGGACCGGGCGGCGCGCTCAAGGCGTCGCAGGTCTGCACCGCCGAGTACGCCGCGGGCTGCACCCAGCTCGGCATCAAGTAGCGGCCCGAGCACAGGCAACGATCCACGAAGGTCGGTCATGTCACCCACGCCCACCCCCACGGCCCCCGCCCCGGCCGCCGCGAAGGACGGTGCGCTGCTGTCGCTGCGCGGCATCAGCAAGTCCTTCGGCGCGGTCGCCGCGCTCACCGGCGTCGACCTGGACGTCGCGGCGGGCGAGGTCGTCGCGCTCGTCGGCGACAACGGCGCCGGCAAGTCCACGCTGGTGAAGGTCCTGTCCGGGGTGCACCCGCCGGACGCGGGGACCATCACCTTCCAGTCCCGGGAGGTGTCGGTGCCGAGCCCCGCGGCGGCGCAGCAGCTCGGCATCGCGACCGTCTTCCAGGACCTCGCGCTCTGCGAGAACCTCAACGTCATCGAGAACCTGTTCCTCGGCCGGGAGCTGCGCGCGCTGCGGCTGGACGAGGTCGCGATGGAGGTCCGGTCCCGGGAGCTGCTGCACCAGCTGTCGGCGAAGATCCCCTCGGTGGAGGCGCCGGTCGCGGCGCTGTCGGGCGGGCAGCGGCAGACGGTCGCGATCGCCCGCTCCCTGCTCGGCGACCCGAAGGTCATCATCCTCGACGAGCCGACCGCCGCGCTCGGCGTCGCGCAGACCGCCGAGGTGCTGAACCTGATCGAGCGGCTCCGCGAGCGCGGCCTCGGCGTCATCATGATCAGCCACAACATGGCGGACGTGAAGGCGGTCGCGGACCGCGTCGCGGTGCTGCGGCTCGGCCGCAACAACGGCGTGTTCGACGCGGAGGCGACGTCCGCCGAGGAGCTGGTCGCGGCGATCACCGGCGCGACCGACAACGTGGTCAGCCGCCGCTCCAAGCGCGCTCACCCGTCCGGCGAGGACGCCACCGCGGAGTCCGGCACCGGATCGGACACGGGCACCGGCGGTGCGGCCGCCGGCGAGGACGGCGAAGGCGGGCCCGCAGCGCGCATCGCGATGACGAAGGGGGACGGCGATGAGTGACCTCACCACGGCGCCGCCGGTGGAGCAGGCGCCGCCCGGCGAGCCGCAGGACCGCGGCCTGCGCGCCGCCCTCACCGGGACGGCGGACCGGGTCCGCGGCGGCGACCTCGGCGTCTGGCCGGTCGTCGCGGGGCTGGTGGTCATCTGGACCGTCATGCAGATCCTGAACCCGGTGTTCCTGTCCAGCGCGAACCTGGTGAACCTGGCGATGGAGTGCGTGCCGGTCGGGGTGATCGCGCTCGGCGTGGTGTTCATGCTGCTGGTCGGGCAGATCGACCTGTCGGTCGGCTCCATCAGCGGGCTCAGCGCGGCCATCACCGCGGTGCTGTTCGTCGACCACGGGATGCCCGCCGTGGTGGCGATCGTCGCGGCGGCGGCCGCGGGCTGCCTGATCGGCTGGTTCTACGCGCAGGTGTTCAACCGGCTCGGCGTGCCGAGCTTCGTCATCACCCTCGCCGGCCTGCTCGGCTTCCTCGGCCTGCAGCTGTGGATCCTCGGCCCGAAGGGCTCGATCAACCTGCCGTTCGACTCGTGGCTGGTGACGTTCGCGCAGCTCGACTTCGTCCCGCCGTGGCTGGCGTACGCGCTGGTCGCGGTGGGTGCCGGCGCCCTGTACTGGACGGGCCACGCGCGAGCGGCGGCCCGCCGCAAGGCCGGGCTGCCCGCCACCACCGAGCAGACGCTCGTGCTGCGCAGCGCCGTCCTGCTGGCGGGCCTCGCGGTGGCCGTCTGGTACCTGAGCCGGGACCGGGGCGTCGGCTGGATGTTCGTGCTGTTCCTCGGTCTCGTGCTGGCGACGCACTACGTCCTGTCCCGGACGAAGTACGGCAAGTCGGTGTACGCGGTCGGTGGCAACGTCGAGGCGGCCCGGCGCGCCGGCATCAACGTCAAGGCGGTCTACAGCTCGGCGTTCGTGGTGTGCACGACGCTCGCCGCCGTCGGCGGGATCCTCGCGGCGGCCCGGCTCGCGGCGTCGAACCAGAGCAGCGGCGGCGGCGACGTGAACCTCAACGCGATCGCGGCGGCCGTCATCGGCGGGACGAGCCTGTTCGGCGGGCGCGGCAACGCGTTCGCGGCGCTGCTCGGCATCGTCGTCATCCAGTCGATCTCCAGCGGGCTGACCCTGCTGAACCTCGACTCGTCCTACCGTTTCATGGTCACCGGCGCGGTGCTGCTGCTGGCCGTGGCGCTGGATTCGGTCGCCCGCCGGTCGCGGCGGACGCACGGCCGCGCCTGATTCCCTGTTTCCGCACCTCACGGAGGAGCCGAATGGCGGTCGTCTGCGTCGACGCGGGCACCACGATGATCAAGGCGGTCGGATACGCCGAGGACGGCACGGAGCTGGCCGTCGTCCGCCGGCCCACGACGGTGTCCCGGCCCGCGCCCGGCCGGGCCGAGCAGGACATGGCCGAGGTCTGGGACGCGGTGGCGGGCGCGGTGCGCGAGGCCGCCGCGCAGGTCACCGCGGCGGGCGCGGGCGTCGACCTGCTCGCGCTCACCGCGCAGGGCGACGGCTGCTGGCTCGTCGACTCCGCCGGCGAGCCGACCGGCCCCGCGATCCTCTGGAACGACGGCCGCGCCGCCGCGGCCGTCGAGGGCTGGGCGCGCTCCGGCGTCATCGCCGAGGCGTTCCGCGCGAACGGGTCACTGCCGTTCCCGGGGCTGCCCAACGCGATCCTCACCTGGCTGCGCGAGCACGACCCCGACCGGCTCGCCCGGTCCGCGGCGTCCCTGACCTGCGGCGGCTGGGTCTTCGCGCGGCTCACCGGCCGGATCGCGGTGGACTCCTCGGACGCGTCGGCGCCGTTCATGGACGTCCGCGAGCGCGGGTTCTCCCGCGACCTGCTCCGCCTCTACGGCATGGAGTGGGCGGCGGCGCTGCTGCCGGACCTGCTCGGCGACGACGAGCGGGCCGCCCCGCTCACGCCCGACACAGCCGGCGCGCTCGGTCTGACCGCCGGGATCCCGGTCGTCCTCGCGCCCTACGACATCGCCTCCACCGCGATCGGCGCGGGCGCGGTCGGTGTGGGGCAGGCGTGCACGATCCTCGGCACGACCCTGTGCACGGAGATGGTCGTGGACGAGCCGCGCCTGGACGGCGAACCGTCCGGCTTCACGGTCGCGATGGGCCTCCCGGACCGGTGGCTGCGGGCGTTCCCGACGCTCGCGGGTGGCCAGGTCGTCGACTGGGCCCGCCGGACGCTCGGCCTCGGCGACGATCCGTCCGCGCTCTCCGCGCTGGCGGCGCAGTCCCCGCCCGGCGCCGGCGGCCTGGTGTTCCTGCCGTACCTGTCGCCCGCCGGGGAGCGCGCGCCGTTCCTGGAGCCGCGGGCGCGCGGCGCCTTCCACGGCCTGACCGTCGAGCACGAGCGTGCCGACCTCGCCCGCGCCGTCCTGGAAGGGCTCAGCCTGGTCGTCCGGGACTGCCTGGAGGCCGCCGGGACCCGCCCGACCGAGCTGCGGGTCAGCGGCGGCGGCTCCGCGAGCGCGTTCTGGCTCGGCATGCTCGCCGACGTGACGGGCGTCCCGGTCGTCCGGTCGGCCGACGCCGAGTCGGGCGCGCGCGGCGCGTTCATCGTCGGGCTGCTGGCCACCGGCCGCGCCGGGGACGCCGGAGAGGCGGCCGGCAGATACGTCCGGGCGGGCGAGGTCCACGACCCGGATCCCGTCCGGGCCGCGCACTACGCGCAGGCGTACCAGGACTTCCTGGACATCCGGGGGGCCACCGCGCCCGCGTGGCCCACGCTCGCCGCGATGCGCGAGCGCGGGGGTGAGCGGTGAGCGGCGAACCCGTGTGGGTCGGGATCGACCTCGGGACGCAGAGCGTGCGGGCCCTGGCCGTCACGGCGTCCGGCCAGGTCGCGGGCGGCGGGACGGCGCCGCTCACGGGCCGTCGCGACGGCCCGCGCCACGAACAGGACCCGGAGCTGTGGTGGACGGCCGTCACCGCCGCCTGCCGCGAGGCGCTGCGCGACGTCCCGGCGGACGCGGTGCGGGCCGTCGCGGTGGACGGCACGTCCGGCACCGTCCTGCTGACCGACCGCGACGGGCGGCCCCTGACCCCGGCGCTGATGTACGACGACACCCGCGCCGCCGGCGCCGTCGAGAAGATCAACGAGGCCGGGGGTGAGGTGTGGCGCAGGCTCGGCTACCAGCGCATGCAGCCCGCCTGGGCGCTGCCCAAGCTGCTGTGGCTGCTGGAGAACACCCCCGGCCTGCCGGACGGCGCGCGGCTGGCGCACCAGGCCGACTTCGTGAACCGGCGGCTGACCGGCCATCCCGTCGCCGCCGACCTCAGCAACGCCCTCAAGACCGGCGCCGACCTCGTCGCCGAGGCGTGGCCGCTGGACGTCCTCGACGCGCTCGGCGTCCCGGCCGGGCTGCTCCCTGAGCTGGAACGTTCCGGTACCCGGCTCGGCGCCGTCGGCGCCGGGGCCGCGGCGGCGACCGGGCTGCCGGAGGGCACGCCGGTGGTCGCGGGCGCCACCGACGGCTGCGCCGCCCAGCTCGGCACCGGCCGCCTCACCGCCGGCTCCTGGAACTCCGTCCTCGGCACCACGCTGGTGCTCAAGGGCGTCACCGACGACCTCCTCCACGACCCGTTCGGCGTCGTGTACTCCCACAAGGCGCCGGACGGAAGGTGGCTGCCCGGCGGCGCGTCCAGCACCGGCGCGGGCGCCCTCACCCGCGACTACCCGGGCCGAGACCTCGCCGGCCTCGACCGCCGCGCCGCCGGCCGCGAACCCGCCGCCGCGCTGACCTACCCGCTCGTCGGGGCGGGGGAGCGGTTCCCGTTCGTCGCGCCGGACGCCCGCGGGTTCACGCTCGGCGCGACCGGCGACGAGGCCGACTCCTACGCGGCCGTCCTGCAGGGCGTCGCCTTCATCGAACGGCTCTGCTTCGACCACCTCGACCTCCTCGGCGCCCCCACCGGCGGCGACCTCACCCTCACCGGAGGCGCCGCGAAGTCGCGGTACTGGTGCCAGCTGCGCGCCGACGTCCTCGGACGGCCGGTCGTGCTGCCGCGCCAGGCCGAGCCCGCGCTCGGCGCCGCGGTCCTCGCCGCCTCCGCCGGGCGGGACGTCGCCGAGGTCGCCTCCCGCATGGTCGCCGTCGCGGCCACCGTCGATCCGCGGCCCGGGAGCGCCGGCCGGTTCGACGACGCCTACCTGCGCATGGTCGGCGAGCTGGAAGAGCGCGGGTGGCTGCCCGCCCCCACCGCCGCCCACGCGCGCGAGAGGACGGCCCGATGACGCGGCTCGTGCTCGTCCGCCACGGCGAGACCGAATGGCACGCCGAGAACCGCTACGCCGGCACCAGCGAGGTCGCGCTCACGCGGCGCGGCCTGGAGCAGGCCCGGCTGCTCGGCGCGTGGGCGGAGGCGGCCCGCCCGGACGCCGTCTGGTGCTCCGACCTCGGCCGCGCCCGGATCACCGCCGAGCCGTCCGCCAAGGCGATCGGCGCGGACCCCGTCGTCGACGCGCGGCTCCGCGAGCTGCACTTCGGGCGCGGCGAGGGCCTCACCCGCGACGAGATGGCCCGCGCCTTCCCCGACGCGCTGCGCGCCTTCCGCGCCGACCCCGTCGCCGGCCACCTGCCGGGCGGCGAGGACCCGGCCGCCGCCGCGCACCGCTTCACGGCGTGCCTGCACGACATCGCCGGACGGCATCCCGGCGGCCGCGTCCTGGTCGTCGCGCACTCCACCGCGCTCCGCCTCGCGCTGTGCCGGCTGCTGGGGCTGCCGCTCAAGGACTACCGGCGGCGGTTCCCGTCGCTGGGCAACTGCGCACTGACCGAGATACGGCTCCGGGACGGCGACGCCGCCCTCCTGGAGTTCAACACCGCGATCGAAGGATCGCTCGTTCCCTGGAGCCTGCAATGACGACCCGCGTCCTGGCGGCCGGTGACCTGTTCGTCCGCAACCGCCTGTTCATCGACGCGCTGCGCGCCGCCGCCCCCGGCGACCTGGAGTTCACCGAGCTCACGCTGCCGTGGCCGGTCGAGCCGTTCGGGCGGGTCGCCGAGGTGGACGAGGCGTCCGGCACCGAGGAGCGGCTCATCGAGGCGCTGCGCGGCGCGCGGATCTGCGTCACCCAGATGGCGCCGCTCACCCGCCGCGTCCTGGAGGCGTGCCCCGACCTGGAGCTGTTCGGGATCAGCCGCGGCGGGCCCGTCAACGCCAACCTGGAGGCGGCCACCGAGCACGGCGTCGCCGTCTGCTACGCCCCGGGACGCAACGCCGGCGCCACCGCCGAGCACACCCTCGCGCTGATCCTCGCCGCCGTCCGGCGGATCCCGCAGACCCACGCCGACCTCGTCGCGGGCCACTGGCGCGGCGACTACTACCGCTACGAGGACGTCGGCTTCGAGTTGCTCGGCAGTACCGTCGGGCTCGTCGGCTGCGGCGCGGTCGGGCGCCGCGTCGCCCGGATGCTGGCCGCGCTCGGCGCGAAGGTCCTCGTCCACGACCCGTACCTGGACGATCTCGGCGACCTCGCCCACGTCGCGGAACTCGTAGAGCTCGACGACCTGCTGGCGCGCGCGCAGATCGTCTCCCTGCACGCCCGCGCCACGCCGCAGACCACCGGGATGATCGGCGCCGCGCAGATCGCCGCGATGGCGCCCGGGTCGATCATCGTCAACTGCGCGCGCGGATCGCTGCTGGACTACGAGGCCGCCTGCGACGCGGTCGAGTCCGGCCACCTGTTCGCCGCCGCGTTCGACGTGTTCCCCGAGGAGCCCATCCCGGCCGGGTCGCGGCTGCTGACCACGCCGAACGTCATCGTCACCCCGCACCTGGCCGGCGCCAGCAAGCAGACCGCCGCGAACGCCGCCCGCATCATCGCCGAGGACGTCGGCCGCCACCTGCGCGGCGAGCCCCTCCTGCACTGCGCGAACCCCGACGCCCTCACCGTGCCGCGGCCGGCCTGACCCCGGTCCGCGCCCCGACTCCCCGCGCGACCCCCACCACGAGGAGGCACGATGCACCCGATCCCCCCGCCCGCCGACACCCCGGTGACCCGCCGCACGGCCCTCGGCCTCGCGGGCGCCGCCGCGCTCGCCGGCGCCGCCGCGCTGGCGGGCACGGCCCGCCCCGCCGCCGCGGCCGAACGCTCCTACACCTTCGACCTCGTCTTCGACGTCCCCGACGCCGGCAACATGCAGGGCCTGGCCTACCGCCGCGGACGCTTCTTCGTCGGCTTCGACGTGGGCGGCGGCAAGGGCGTCATCCGCGAGTACCGCCCCGACGGCACCAAGGTCAAGGAGAGCGCGCCGCTCGACGTCGGCCACGCCGCCGAGATCAGCGTCCGCGGCGCCGACGGCCTGCTCTACGTCGCGACCGGCGGCGGCACCAATCCCACCAAGGTCAACGTCGTCGACTGGACGGGAGAGCCGCGGATCGTCCGCACCATCGATTTCGGCTCCCTCGGCAATTCCGGCCTCGTCGCCGTGGACGACCGGCGCGACGGGCTGCTCGTCCATGCCGGGCCGGGCGACAACGGCCCGTTCGTCTTCGCCTTCAGCGACCTCGACGGGAATGTCCGCTCGACGTTCCCGCTCGGCTACCAGGGCGTTCCGCAGGGCCTGGAAATGTCCGGTGACAAGGTCCTGTACTACACCAACAACACGATCACCGTGCTGGACCGCTCCGGCACGATCCTGGAAACGATCACCATCCCGCTGACGGGCGAGAGCGAGGGCCTCGCCGTCGCTCCCGCGGGCCGCGGATCGCGCGTCTTCGTGGGCTACAACAAGCCCAACCGCGTCTACGCGATGACGCCGGTGTTCCGCTGACAGACCAGGCGCGCGGCCGGGTCCGTCCGTACCTCCCAAGCCCGGCCGCGCGCCTTCCCACCGGGATCCCGCCTGTCCCGCCGAATTTCCTTCCGTGCGATCGTTCCAATCCGATTTCGGTTATAAGTTCCGATGGGAACGGGCATTCGCCGAGCGCCGAATCACGGCCGAGTGAGCGATCTCCCGTGTCCGTTTATCGGAATCCTATGAATCGCGGGCCCCTTTCTGAATCGCCCTACCCTTTCCGGGATCACTCGGGTATGAACAAGGAGTGATCGGCGCGGTCACGGCGGGAATGCCGCGGGCCGCGCGCAGGGGGCCGCGCGCGGGCGCCCCCGCGCGCGGAGCCAGCAAACCCTCTCCGAGGAGGAACCCCGTGAACGCTCCCGCCCGACTCGCCCGGCTCGCCGCCCCGGCGGCCGCCGCGTGCGCCGCGCTCGCACTGGCCGCGGGCCCCGCGTCCGCAGCCACCACCACGGTCCGCCAGGACACCGCCACCGGCGCGCCCTACGCCGGGAACTGGCAGATCTCCACCGTCGGCACGCTGAACTTCTCCACCAGCTTCCTGGGCATGAACGTCACCGGCACCTGCGACAGCGCGCAGATGCAGGGCACCACGACCTCCGCCGGCGCCGGCGAGTTGACCGCCGCCTCCATCGGCGCGTGCCACACGTCCAACGGGTTCAGCTCGCCCGCCACCGCCCTCGACCTGGGCGGCGTCTCCGACCGGTCCGGTCAGATCAGCTACGACCCCGTGCAGGGCGGGCGCGACGGCGTGATCGCCATCGGCGGCGACCTGCGCATCACCCTCAAGGGCCAGGTGCTCGGCCTCACCGTCACGTGCATCTACGGCTTCCGCACCGGCGGCGCCGACGGGCTGACCTTCGACGTCTACAACCGCGACAACCCGAACCGGCCGCTGCCCGACGACGACCTGCAGGGCAAGTCCGACGCCATCCAGCTCGTCCGCGAGTCCGGCAGCAGCAGCGTCTGCCCGTCCAGCGGCACCGGCAGCGGCGCCGCGATCGGCCGCGGCGAGAGCACTCCCGGCTCCGGCGTCTTCGACCGCAAGCTCTACCTGACCTCGTAGCGCCGGCAGGGGCGGCGGCCGGGCTCCGGGCCGGTGCAAGGGAGTGGTCTTCCACCTCGGTGCCCGGCCGCCCCCTTGACCCTCGCGGTGCTGGGTCGCCGTGTCGGAGCGGCCGGGGGCGTACGGCCGGATCCCGTGGACGATTCGCGAGGACTTCGAGCGTAACCCCGCAGGTCAGCGGGGGGTAATGACATGGCGCTTACAGTTGTTTCCCACCGGTGTCCAGATCCCGGAGTGGATAGATCACCCCTTTCCGGTCATGTGCCCTGAATCACATCCGGGACTGTCACGTCCGGCGGCCCCGGCCCGTCCTGATGCCGGAAGCGACCTTCTCCCGGCCCCGCGCCGGGACGGACATCAGGAGTCGTCATGCGCGTTCTCGTCGCCGGATCCACCGGAGTCGTCGGCCGCCGGCTGATGCCGCTGCTCGAGGCGGTCGGCCACGAGGCGATCGGGCTGTCGCGCTCCGGCGGCGGCCCGGCCGGCCGCGCCCTCGCCGCCGACGCGCTCGACCGGGACGCGGTGTCCCGCGCCGTCCGCGAGGCAGCGCCCGACGCGGTCGTCAACCTGCTCACCGCCATCCCCGCCGCCCCCGACCCGAAGCACCTGGCCCGCGACTTCGCGATCACCAACCGGCTGCGCACCGAGGGCACCCGCAACCTCTACGACGCCGCCCGCGACGCCGGGACCGCCCGCGTCCTCGCCCAGGGCCTCGCCTACGCCTACCGGCCCGCCGCCGGGCTCGCCGACGAGGACGCGCCGCTGTGGACCGAGCGCACCCCCAGGCAGTTCGCGCCCGTCCTCGCCGCCCTCGTCGAGCTCGAGGCGAGGACCGCCGAAGCCGCCGGCCTCGTCCTGCGCTTCGGGCACCTGTACGGGCCCGGCTCCGCCTACGCGCCCGGCGGGTCGTTCACCGCCCAGGTCCGCGCCGGAAAGGTGCCGGTGGTCGGCGGCGGCCACGCCGTCCTGTCCTTCACCCACGCCGACGACGCCGCCACCGCGATCGTCGCCGCCCTCGACAAGGACGTCACCGGCGTCCTGAACATCGTCGACGACACGCCCGTCACGATGGCGGAGTTCCTCACCCGCTACGCCCGGATGCTGGACGCGCCCGCGCCCGGACGCGCACCCGCGGTGCTCGCCCGGCTCGCCGTCGGCGGCTGGGGCGTGGCGTTCATGAACGGGCTGCGCGGCGCCGACAACGGCCGTGCCCGGCTCCGCCTCGACTGGCGGCCCCGCCACCCGAGCTGGGTGCACGGGATGGAGGCCGACGGAGCGGCCTCCGCCCGCGACGCGGCATGATCGTCCGCATGGACCGGCGAGAAGGCGCCACCCGCGCGTTCGAGGAGCACCGCCCGCTGCTGCTCGGGCTCGCCTACCGGCTGCTCGGCAGCATGTGGGACGCCGAGGACGCCGTCCAGGAGGCGTACCTCCGGTGGACCCGGACCGACCCCGCCGAGGTCGGCAACGCCCGCGCCTACCTGGTGACGATCGTGTCGCGGCTCGCCCTCGACCAGCTCCGCTCCGCCCGCGTCACCCGCGAGGCCTATCCCGGGCCCTGGCTGCCCGAACCGGTGTCCGCCGCGGCGTTCGGGCCGCTGGAGACCGCCGAGATGGCCGACACCCTCGCCTACGCGACCCTCCACCTGATGGAACGGCTGTCGCCGCCCGAACGCGCCGTGTTCGTGCTGCGCGAGGCGTTCGAACTGCCCTACGAGGAGATCGCCGGCATCGTCGGCGTCCCCGCCGCGACGTGCCGCCAGCACCACCGCCGCGCGGCGGCACGGCTCGCGGAGGGCCGCGACCGGTTCCGCCCGTCCACCGCCGACCACACCGAACTCCTCGGCCGCTTCCTCGACGCCGCGCGGGGCGGGGACCTCGCCGGCCTCACCGACCTGCTCGCCGAGGACGTCGTGGCCTGGAACGACGGCGGCGGCCGGGTCCGCGCCGCGCTCCGCCCCGTCGAGGGCCGCGCCGCCGTCGCCGCGTTCATCACCGGGCTCGGCTCCCGCTACGGCTTCGGCGAGGTCCGGGTCGTCGAGGCCAACGGCGCGCCCGCGCTCTGGACGCACATCGACGGCCACGAGCAGCTCACCGCGTTCGACGTCCGCGACGGCCGCGTGCACGGGCTGTTCGCCGTCCTCAACCCCGACAAGCTCGGCCGCGTCCGCCCCGCCACCTGATCCGGCCGGCCGCCCCCGGCGCGGGCCGCCGGCACCCGGCGTCGGACAATGGAGGAGTGAGAGCGGTGGTGGTCTCCGACACCCACGCGCCCCGGCGCTGGAAGGGGTGCCCGCCGCGGGTCGCCGAGCACCTGCGGGGCGCCGACGTCATCCTGCACGCCGGGGACGTCTGCGTCGCGTCCGTCCTCGACGAACTCGCCGGGTACGCGCCCGTCCACGCCGTCCTCGGCAACAACGACGGCCCGGACGTCGCCGCGTGGGGCGCCCCTGAACGCCTCGAACTCGATCTCGGCGGGCTCGCCGTCGCGATGGTCCACGACAGCGGCCAGGCCCGCGGCCGCACCGCCCGGATGCGGCGCTGGTTCCCCGCCGCCGACCTCGTCGTCTTCGGGCACTCCCACATCCCGCTCGACGAGACCGGCGACGGCGTCCGGATCTTCAACCCCGGTTCGCCGACGGACCGGCGCCGCCAGCCGCACGGCACCATCGGCCTCCTCGACATCGAGGACGGCAGGCTGGCCCGCGCGGAAATCGTTCCCGTCACCTGATCAACGGCGGGCACAATGCCCGCATGGACGGGACCGGCCTGGGGCAGCCGTGGGCTTCCGGATGACGCTCGGCCGGCACGACTGGACCGAGGTCCACGCCCTCCTCGACCATCCGCACGGCCTGCGCGGCGGCCTGCGCCGGCTCTACGACGCGTGGGGCGAGTCGCTCCGCGAGCTGGAGTCGGCGCACACGACGCGCACCTGGGACGCGATCCACATCCTGCTGACGGGATGCGAGAACGACGACGACGCCAAAGGCGTCCCCCTCGGCCCGGCCCCCGCGCGGGACGTCGTCATGGGCGGGCTCATCCTGACCGGCGGCACCTCACGCCTCAACACGCCGATCCTGCTCAGACCAGCCGAGGTGCGTGCCGTCGACGCCCACCTGCGCGGGATCGACCTCGACGCCCTCATCCGCGAGCGCTACCCCCTGCTGCTGGAGATCGGGCCGTACTCCTTCCGCGACGACGACGGAAGCGACATGGTCACGAGGGGATGGCTCGCCGACGACGTCGAGGTCCTCCGCGGCTTCTACGCCCGCGCCGCCGCCGCGGGCAACGCGGTCATCAAGGACATCTCCTGAGATGATCGGTCGGGTAAGACCGCACTTACGAAGGGGACCGGCATGACCGACCGCGTGACCGTGCACGTCCACGAGGGAGTCGCCGACGTGCGGCTCAACCGCCCCGACAAGCTGAACGCCCTCGACATCGCGACCTTCGAGGCGCTCGCGGAGACCGGCGACGCGCTCGCGGCCGACCCGTCCGTCCGCGCCGTCGTCCTGTCGGGGGAGGGCCGCGCGTTCTGCGCGGGACTCGACTTCGCCAACTTCGCCGCGATGGCCGGGGACGGGCCGTCCGACGGCGGTCCCGGCGGTTCCGGCGGCTCCGCGGCCTCCGGCGGGCAGCGGTTCAAGCGGCTGCTGTCCGACATCACCGACCGCGAGCCCGGCCGCATCACCAACCTCGGCCAGCAGGCCGTGCACACCTGGCACGAGCTTCCGCAGCCGGTCATCGCGGCCGTCCACGGGCACGCGCTCGGCGGCGGCCTGCAGATCGCGCTCGGCGCCGACATCAGGATCGTCGCCCCGGACGCGAAGCTCTCGGTGCTGGAGATCCGCTGGGGCCTGGTCCCGGACATGACCGGCACCGCCGCCCTCCTGCGCCTCGTCGGCGAGGACGTCGCCAAGGAGCTCACCTTCACCGGACGCATGGTCGGCGGCGACGAGGCCGTCCGCCTCGGCCTCGCCACCCGCACCGCCGACGACCCGCGCGCCGCCGCCACCGACCTCGCCCGCGAGATCGCCGGCAGGAGCCCCGACGCGATCCGCGCCGCCAAGCGCCTGCTCAACCGCGCCGCCGAGGGCGGCGACCTCGCCGGCCAGTACCTGGAGGAGTCCCGCGAGCTCGGCGCGCTGCGCGGCTCGCCCAACCAGGCCGAGGCGGTCCGCGCCTACTTCGGCAAGCGCGAGGCCGCCTTCACCGACCCCGCATAGCCGCCGCGCCCCCGAGGGGTGGGGCCGGGCGACGGCGCGACGTCCGCAAACCGGTATCTTCTGCCGTCGTGATCAGGGTGTCCCACCTGGTCGGACCCACCCCCGGAAGGCAAGGCAGGCATGCCCGAAGAAGGACCGCGCCGGCACCCCGTCGACGAGGTGCTCCCCGTCCCCAAGCTCGCCCTCTACGGTTTCCAGCACGTCCTGGCGTTCTACGCCGGCGCCGTCGTCGTCCCGATCCTGGTCGCCGGCGCGATCGGGCTGTCCCCGCAGCAGCTCGTCTACCTGATCAACGCCGACCTGTTCACCTGCGGGATCGCCACCGTCATCCAGTCGCTCGGCGTCTGGAAGATCGGCATCCGGCTGCCGATCGTGCAGGGCGTCACGTTCACCGCCGTCGCACCGATGATCGCCATCGGGCAGGGCGCCGAGAACGCCACCGCCGGGCTCCTCGCGATCTACGGCGCCACCATCACCGCCGGCCTGGTCACCCTGGTCGCCGCCCCGTTCCTCGGCCGCGTGCTGCGGTTCTTCCCGCCGCTCGTCACCGGCACCGTCCTGACGATCATGGGCCTGGTGCTGCTGCCGAACGCGCTCACCGACGCCGCCGGCGGCGCCGCCGCCAAGGCCGCCGGCAAGGACTTCGGCAGCTGGAAGCACCTCATGTACGCGGGCGGCACCCTGCTGTTCATCATCGTCCTCTACCGGCTCCGGCGGCCGTTCCTCAGCAGCATCGCCGTGCTCCTCGGCCTCGTCGGCGGGACGATCGTCTCCTACGCCCTCGGGGACACCGCCTTCGACCAGGTCGGGAAGTCCGACTGGTTCGGCGTCACCACCCCGTTCCACTACGGCACCCCGACCTTCCACATCGGCCCGATCATCGCGATGCTGCTGGTCATGATGGTCACCGTCGTGGAGACCGTCGGCGACTCCAAGGCCACCGGCGAGATCGTCGGCAAGGACGTCACCGACGCCGACATCACGCGCGCTCTGCGCGCCGACGGCCTGTCCACCTTCCTCGGCGGCTCCCTGAACGCCTTCCCCTACACCTGCTTCGCGCAGAACGTCGGGCTCGTCCGGCTCACCGGGGTGCGCAGCCGGTTCGTGGTCGTCGCGGCCGGCGCCTTCATGATCGTCCTCGGGCTGTTCCCGAAGGCCGCCGCCTACGTCGCGTCCATCCCGCCGGACGTCCTCGGCGGCGCCGCCGTCGCGATGTTCGGCATGGTCGCCGTCGTCGGCATCCAGACCCTCGGCAAGGTCGACCTCCGCCAGGAGCGCAACGCCCTCGTCGTCGCCGTCAGCATCGCGCTCGCGCTGCTGCCCACCGTGGTCCCGCAGTTCGGCGAGAACATGCCCAAGGACGTCGCCGCGATCCTCAACAGCGGCATCACCATCGGCAGCATCAGCGCGATCGTGCTGAACCTGGTGTTCAACGTCTTCACGCGCACGCCCCCGCAGGACGAGGAGGCCGCCGTCCCACCCGCGGAACCGGCCGTCACCTCCTGACCGCGCGCCCGCGGCGGCTCCCAGGGGCCGCCGCGGGCCATGGGCCGGTCAGTTCCAGAAGGCGGCGATCTCCGCCGCGGCGGCCCTGCCCTGCGCGAGCCCCGCCTCCGCGGACGGCGTCCGCGTCGCCGGATCCAGCGGGTCGGCGCCGAACGCCGCCGTCGACGCCTCGTCCGGACGGATGACCTCCACCCGCCCGCCCTCGGCCTTCACCGCGCCGATCTCGTCCTCCAGCGTCGGGTCGTCCATCGGTGCGACCAGCAGGACCCGCTCGTACCCGGCGGCCAGGGCCAGGTTGTTCGCCGAGTGCACGCCGCCGTCCACGTACCGGACGCCGCCGATCGTCACCGGCGGCCAGATCATCGGGACCGCGCAACTCGCGGCGATCGCGTCCACCAGTTCCACACCGGAGTCGCGGTCCAGCACCCGCAGCTCACCCGTCAGCGCGTTCACCGCCGTCACCAGCAGCCTCCGCTCCGGCCACTCGTGTGACGGCAACCGCCCCTCGATCACCGCGCGCCGCTCCGCCTCCGTCACGGTCTCGGCCGCCAGCGCCCGCGCACCGAGCCCTCGCCGCACCGCCGCCGGATCACCCTGGTTCTCGTAGGCGAGCCGCATCCAGGTCTCCATGACCGTGCTCACCGACACCCCGCCCGGTACCAGCTCGTGGTTCTGCAGCGCAGGGTCCGCCTGCCGCGCGTACAGCTCCTTCAGCGGCAACCCGCTCGCGACCTGCGCGGCCACCGCGGAGCCCGCCGACGTGCCGACCAGCAGGTCGGCTCCGGTCACGTCCGCACCCTCCTCGGCGAGCCCGAACAGCAGCCCGTTCAGCCAGGCGATGCCCGCGACCCCTCCGCCGCCCAGCACCAGAGCGCGCTCCTTGTCGGTCATGTTCGTCCTCCTTAGGTGATCGCTAGAGCGTAGGGAGAGCAGCGGACATTCCGGGGACGGCCCCATCCCGCACGTCACCGCGGGCGTGAACAGCGCCCAGCGCGCCGCCGGCGGGCGCCCGCGCACCGGCGCTGGAGCGTGTCGATTTGACGAGGCTCCGGGGACCACGTAAGTTAACCCCTCGTCCCCCTTACGGATGCAGGACGCCCTCATGGCGGCCGGCCGACGGGGAAACCACCACTCAGCAGCCGACGCGGCTTCGCCGTGTCAGCCGTGCAGTGATGGCGTCGGTAAGGCCCGATTTTGCAAATCGAGCTGGATCTGATGAAATGGCGACACCGCCCGGAAGGGACGCGCAAGCGGACCGGAAAGGCAATCGGAAAAGCCCGGAAATTGACACTCCGAGCGGATCTGATAAAGTAAGAGCAGTCGCCCCGGGGCGGGAAACGCGAAAGCGAATCCAGCACGGTGGGTGTCCGTTTCTTGAGAACTCAACAGCGTGTTAAAAGCCAGTGCCTTTATCGACCTGGCCGGTTAGGCCGGGTCGCCCCGTGCCATCTCCTTCGGGGGGTGGTGGGGATTTCTT
>NZ_JAGEOK010000062.1 GCF_017573545.1 Actinomadura nitritigenes
CGCCCAGCTCAAGTCATGGCGAATCCTACGGAAGCTGCGCTGCTGCCCCCACCGCGCCGGCCGCATCGCCAAGGCCATCCATACCCTGCAACTCCGCGAAACCGCAGCACGCTGAAAAAGGCTCAGTATGAAAAGAGTGCGGAGGTTGTCCGGGTCTATCACGGGAAGACGGTCCCGCTGCTGGCGCAGACGGAGGACTACGCTCTCGCGCTTCTGCGCGCCGCCGGCCGGATGCGTGAAGCTGAGGCGGAAACCAAGGCGCGGATGAAGCGTCAGGAGATCCTGTTCCGCAAGGAGCCGCCGTATCTATGGATTCTGCTGGACCAAGAGGTGCTCGAGTGCCGTATCGGCGACCATGCGGTGATGCGGGATCAGCTCGGTCACCTTCTCAAAATGGGAGAGAATCCGCGCACCATGATCCGCGTCGTGGCCAGAACGGTCGGATGGCATCCAGGTCATGATGGGCCCCTTCAGATCTATAAGATCCGATCGAGGGAGCTGGCCTACGCGGGAGCGCAGATCGGTGGGCGCCTGATCGAGGCCGGTGACGAGGTCGCCACCGTCGCGATACGGTTCGAGCAGATCGGGGCGCTTGCCCTTTCCAGGGACGCTTCGAGGGAACTGATCGAGCAGACGATGAGGACCTACGAGTGACCAGGTGGCGTAAGAGCTCGCATAGCGGCGGCGGTAACGACGACGCTTGTGTTGAGGTGGCTGAACTGGGCGTATGTATTGGAGTGCGGGACTCCAAGGATCCGGATGGGCCTCGGCTCGGGGTCAGTGCTCGGGACTTCGGCGGGTTGGTGGCGCGCATCAAGCTCGGAGAGCTGAACCTCGACGACCGGGTCTCCTGACGTCTGGACGTGCCCCGGCATGGGGCGATCGAGCGATGCGGGCTGCGCGTTTGAGCGGGGCGGCACCCGCATCGGTCCGGCTCGTCCGCGGCCGGCTCGAATCGCGCCGCGACGCTCTCCCCGACGCGTCGGGCATCTCGTCCGCTGGTACACGCGGCGCGGGAAGGAGCGGATGCGGGCGACGATGCAGTGCCCTGCGGCGCCGGCGCTCATTCGGCTGCCGGGTGCCGCGGGATCTTGATCCCGGCCGCGGTCGGGGCGCTCACTTGCAGGCGAAGCCCTCGATGGTGCCGTTGCTCAGCGTGCAGTCCGGCGGCCAGGCCGTCCCGGAGCTGTCGTGGAAGGTCAGGTGCCACTGGCCGCCCTTGTCGGCCAGCATCGCGTAGCCGTGCACGTCATGCGAGATCGAGTTCTTGACGGTCTGGCCGTCGACGGTCTTGCCCATCACCTTGGTGTCGTCCGGGGCGGTGTCGAGCGTGGTCCCCGAGGACCCGACCGTCAGCTGCGGGGGACGCGTGCTGTTGGCGAAGTCGAGCATCTGGTACAGGTGCAGGTGGCCGGAGAGCACCAGGCGGACGTTGGGCGCCAGCGCCTTCGCCGCCGACCGGGCGAGGCCGCTCGCCAGCGTCGGGTTCGTCCACGTCACGGCGGTGGACGAGGCCTGCTTCACCGTCCACAGGGGTTTGTGGGTGATGAGGAAGTAGTCGTGCGTCGGGTGGTTGGCGGCCAGGGCGTTCACCTCGTCGAACCACTTCGCGTAGAGCCCCGCCTGGATCTTGTCGGGCTGGGTCCCGTCGTCGGCGGAGGACGAGTCGAACAGGATGAAGTGCAGCGTGCCCGCGTTGATCTGCTGCGGCTCGACCTGGGTCTGCGGCAGCGTGTAGCACTCGTTGTCCTTCTGCGGGGTGGTGGCGAGGTAGCGGAACCATTCGGCGCCCCGTCCCACCTTCCCCGGTGTGCAGACCTCGTGGTTGCCCCGCGCGAAGACGAACGGCGCCTCCCCGAGCAGAGGCTCGGCGGGGCGCAGGAAGTCCTTGACGAGGCAGCCCCAGTCGGCCGCCTGCCCCTGGGCGTCGCAGCCCGGGGAGGCGTCGTTCGCGCCCTGCGGCTGCTCGCGGTAGACGTAGTCGCCGACATGGACGACGAGGTCCGGGCGGGACTGGGCGGCGGCGTGCGTCGCGAGGGTGTGCAGGGGCCAGCCCTTCAGGCAGTCCTGGTTGGCGGCGGAGCCGGTCACCGGGGAGACGACCTCGCAGCCGGCGTCGCCGATCACCGCGACCCGCCGGGGGCGGCCGGCGACGGGCCAGTCCGGCAGGGGGAGCTGGAGGTTGCCGGGATGGACGGTCGCCGCGCTGGTGGTGCTCGGCTCGATCAGCGCGTCGGACGCCCCGTCGGGGACCTGGAGCGTGCAGAGCGTGGTCGGGAACTGCTGGAGCCCGCCCGTGGTGACGTAGGGGTCGCTGACCTTCCGCATCGTCGCGGTGCGGATCTGGCCCGCCTGCTTGTACTGCGCGGTGGGGCACTGGCCGGCGGGCTGCTCGGTGGTGGCGAACCGGATCTCGGTCGTGTGCGATGCGCCGTTGACCAGCTGCGTCCACGCCCACGCCTCACCGTTCTTGGCGCCCGCCGGAGGAGGGGGTGAGGATGCCGCCCGGACGGGCTGCGACGAAGGGTGCAACGGCCCGGTGATCGCGGCGGCCAGGGCGCCGGCGACCGCAAGGGCCACGAGTGCGAGGCGTGACATTGCTCTGATCTCCCCCGATTCACGAATGGGCGGCGCATAGCAGGGGCCCGCGGTTGATCAACCGACAAAGCCGCTGGTGATCTGCCCTGCCCGGTCCGGCGCATGCCGCGCGCGGTTCCGGGGTTGTTCAAGTGATGATCAGCGGGGCCTCATGGCCGCCGGCCCTGCCGCGCCGCGGGCGGCGGCTCCCGACCGGAGACCGGGGTACCTGAGCACTTACATGGTGTGTAGTCTCGCCCTCGCGGAGCCGAAGCGGCGAGAGGGTGAGGGCTGTGACGTCCGTCGAACCGGTCATCGAGCAGCGGTCCGGATGCGGGCTCGGGGCGCGGCTGGCCGCGTGCCTGATGCGCTGGTTCATGCGCCCGCTCGTCACCCGCCTGCCCTGGACGCCGTTCACGCTGCGGTTCGCCGTGCTGCTCGATCTCGCGGGCGCGCTCATGGTGCCGCCGCGCGGGACGAGGGTCGCGCGGGTGAGGGGCCTCGCGTGCGGCGCCGAGTGGGTCCGCGGCAAGGGCGTCCCGGCGGGCACCCGGACGGCGATCCTCTACTTCCACGGCGGCGGGTTCGTCGCGTGCGGGCTGCGCACCCATCGCCGGATGATCGCGCGGATCTCGCAGGCGGCCGGCATGCCGGTGCTGTCGGTGGCCTACCGCATGCAGCCCCGCGTCCCGATCGAGACGTCCATCCGCGACTGCGTCGACGCCTACCGGTGGCTGCTCGGCGAGGGATACGAGGGGCGGGACGTCGTGGTCGCCGGGGACTCGGCGGGCGGCTACCTCGCCTTCGCGGCGCCCCTGCACGCGCTGCGGGACGGCCTGCCCCGCCCCGCCGGGATCGCGGCGCTGTCGCCGTTCACCGACCTGGACATCGAGCCGAAGATCGCGCACGCGAACGCGCCGCTCGACCCGTTCATCCCGGCGCACCGCATGCGGGACATGGTCAGGGTCTGCTTCCCGGGGGCCGCGCTCGACGACCCGTGGCTCTGCCCGGTGCACGCCGACCTCGGCGGGCTGCCGCCCACGCTGATCCAGGCCGGTTCGATCGAGGTGCTGCGCGCGGACGCGGAGCTGATGGCCGAGCGCCTCGGCGCCGCCGGCGTGCCGTGCACCCTGCAGCTCTGGGAGGGCCAGGCGCACGTCTTCCAGATCTTCGCCGACCTCTCCCGCGAGGGCCTCGCGGCGATCAGGGAGATCGGCGCGTTCGCCCGCGACGTCACCGCCCCCGAACCCCGCTCCCGGGCGGCCTGACCCGCGGCCCGCCGATCACGTCCGGCGGGGCCGTTGTAGCGTGAGCCCGGTCGGCGCGGAGCGAGACGGTGGGAGAGGCATGGCGGTCGTTCACGACACCACGATGACGCCCGGGAAGCTGGAGCTTCTCGCGGGCTGGCTTCCGAGGCAGCCGTGGTATGCGGGCAGCGGGGGCGAGCTGCGGAAGGCCGGGGGGTTCCGGCTCGACGACCCCGCGGGCGAGGTCGGCATCGAGTTCATGGCCGTCGGGGAGGGCGGGCACGTCCACCTCGTGCCGATGTCCTACCGGGGGGCGCCGCTCGACGGCGCCGAGCACGCCCTCATCGGGACGTCCGAGCACGGGGTGCTGGGCCGGCGGTGGCTGTACGACGGGGTCCACGATCCGGTCCTGCAGGCCCAGCTGGTCGCGCTGCTGGAGGGCCGCGCGGTGGCGCAGGCGCAGAGCGTGTCCGACATGCCGGAGAAGACGGTCGAGAGCCGCTACACCGGCGAGCCGTTCCCCGGCGGGCCGGCGGCCGTCGTGAACGGGCCGGACGGGACCGAGCTCCAGATCCCGGGGCGTCCCGCCGTGCGGGTGCTCCGGGTGCTCCGGCCGGACGCCGATGCGGCGGGCGCGGCCGGGTACGTCGCGGGGGAGTGGACGTCGGAGGACGGCGGGACGGTCCGCGGCCCGCTGGTGATCGTGGACTGAGCGCGCGTCAGGGCGTCAGCGCGTCAGGGCGTCCAGACCATCGTTCGCTGGTGGAGGCGCCGCCCGCGGTACCTGAGGCCGGGGACGGGGCGCGCCGGGCCGTACTCGGTGAAGCCCATGCGCCGGAAGAACGCGAGCGCGCGGGTGTTCTCGGAGAGGGTCTGCAGGTGGCAGCCCGGAGAGCCGGTGGACCTGAGCCGGTCGAACCAGGCGATCATGAGGTTCTCGGCGGCTCCGGTGCCGCGCGCCTCGGGGACGAGGTTGATGTGCAGGTGCGCGGGCCAGCGGGGGTCCTCGAAGGCCGCCGCCCTGGGGCGGCGGTGGGCCGCGGCCCACAGCAGGTCCCCGGTGCTGCGCGCGAAGAAGGCCGCGAGGCGGGGGCGCAGCATGAGGCGGTGCCTCCGGATGGCCTCCAGCATGCGCGCCTCCTCGCTGGGGAGGCGGGACGAGTCGGGGCACCCGGTGAGGCAGCCCACGAGCCGTCCCCCGGACTCGGCGACGAAGAGCGACTCCGGCTCCAGGTCCATGTAGGGGGTGAGGTAGATGGCCGCCTCGGACTCCTCGTGCCCCCAGAGCGACGCGGACGGGGAGTCCGCGCGGGCCCGGCCGAACAGGGCGAGCAGTTCCGCGCGGTCACTCTCGGTGAACGGCCGGATCTGCGCCGGCGCGGGGGCGGCGGCCGTGCCATCGGGGGGCCAAGCTCTTTCGGTCCGCAGGTAAAGCTGCTTCATGTCCACCCCAACGTCCGGGATCGGCCGGATGACTCCTAGCGATCAACGATCGGGTGCCCGTCACGCACCGTCACGTCCCGCGACGGACCGGCGGGGACCGGCCGGCCGGGTGCCGGGGGCGGATAGCGTTGGGGGTCTATGAGCGCCACTCTCGTCGTCAAGGATCTCGCGGCCGGGCACGGGGACCGGGCCCTGTTCGAGGGTCTCGATCTCGTCGTCGCGCCCGGCGACGTCGTCGGGCTGGTCGGCGGCAACGGGGCCGGGAAGTCGACGCTGCTGCGGCTGCTGGCCGGGCTCGGGACGCCCGAGGCGGGCGCCGTCCGGCTCAGCCCGGCGTCGGCGTCCGTCGGGTACCTGCCGCAGGAGCCGGAGCGGCGGCCGGACGAGACCGTCGCGGGGTTCCTCGCGCGCCGGACCGGGGTGGCGCGGGCCCAGGCCGACCTCGACGCGGCGACCGAGGGCCTCGTGGAGGGCCGCGCGGGGGCCGACGACGCCTACGCGGCGGCCCTGGAGCGCTGGCTCGCCCTCGGCGGCGCCGACCTGGAGGACCGGGCCGGGGAGGTCGCGGCGGACCTCGGGCTCGGGGTGGGGCTCGACCGGCCCATGACGGCGCTGTCGGGCGGGCAGGCGGCCCGCGCGGGGCTCGCGTCGCTGCTGCTCAGCCGGTACGACGTGTTCCTGCTGGACGAGCCGACCAACGACCTCGACCTGTACGGCCTGGAGCGGCTGGAGCGCTTCGTCACCGGGCTGCGGGCCGGGACCGTGGTCGTCAGCCACGACCGCGAGTTCCTCGCCCGGACGGTGACGTCCGTCCTGGAGTTGGACCTCGCCCAGCGGCAGATCAACCTGTACGGCGGCGGATACGACGCCTACCTGGCCGAACGCGAGGTCGCCCGGCGGCACGCGCGGGCGGAGTACGAGGAGTACGCCGGGAAGCTCTCCGCGCTGCAGGAGCGCGGCCGGACGCAGCGGTCCTGGATGGACAAGGGCGTCCGCAACGCCCGCCGCAAGGCCACCGACAACGACAAGGTCGGGCGCAAGTTCCGGTCGGAGGCGAGCGAGAAGCAGGCGGCGAAGGCGCGGCAGACCGAGCGGGCCATCGAGCGGCTGGAGACCGTTGAGGAGCCCCGCAAGGAGTGGGAGCTGCGCATGGAGATCGCCGCCGCGCCCCGGTCCGGGGCGGTGGTGGCGACGCTGCGCGGCGCGGTCGTGCGGCGCGGCGCGTTCACGCTGGGGCCGGTCGACCTGGAGATCGGCTGGGCCGACCGGGTCGCGATCACCGGCGCGAACGGCGCGGGCAAGAGCACGCTGCTGGGCGCGCTGCTCGGCCGGATCGTCCCGGACGAGGGCGACGCGGCGCTCGGCCCCGGCGTGGTCGTCGGCGAGGTCGACCAGGCGCGCGGCCTGTTCCTCGGGGACGAGCCGCTCCTGGACGCGTTCGCCGCCGCGTCCGGCCTGGAGCCCGAGCCCGCCCGGACCCTGCTGGCCAAGTTCGGGCTGCGCGCCGGCCACGTGCTGCGCCCCGCGGGCACCCTGTCGCCCGGCGAGCGGACCCGCGCCGCGCTCGCCCTGCTCCAGGGCAAGGGCGTCAACCTGCTGGTGCTGGACGAGCCGACCAACCACCTGGACCTGCCGGCGATCGAGCAGCTCGAATCGGCGCTGGAGTCCTACCCGGGCACGCTGCTGCTGGTCACGCACGACCGCCGGATGCTCCAGGCCGTCCGCACCACCCGCCGCCTCACCGTCGCGGACGGCCGCGTCGCCGACGATCTCGCCCCCACGGCGCGCTGAGGCCGCGGGTCAGAGGGCGTCGACGGCCTCGGGGGCGAGGATGTTGCCGAGGACCATGGCGGCGCAGCCGGTGAGGCCGGCGCTCTCGCCGAGGCGGCTCGGCTCGATCCGCAGGCTGCGGGTCGCGAGGACGGTCGAGCGCTGGTAGACGACCTCGCGCAGGCCCGCGATGAGGGGCTCGTCGGCGCCGACGAGGTCGCCGCCGAGCACGACGACGGCGGGGTTGAGCAGGTTCACGGCGGTGGCGACGACCTCGCCGATGCGGCGGCCCGCCTCGCGCAGCAGCGCGACGGTGGCGGGGTCGCCGGCGCGGGCCATGGCGGCGAGGGCGGGCAGGTCGGCGGCGGACGAGCGGGCCAGCAGGGCGCTGCCGCCCGCGACGGCCTCGACGCAGCCGGTGTTGCCGCAGCGGCACGGCGCGTCCCCCGCGGCCGGGACGGGGACGTGGCCGATCTCGCCGGCCGCGCCGAGCGCGCCGCGCTGGATGGCGCCGCCCGCGATGACGCCCGCGCCGATGCCGGTGGACACCTTGACGAACAGCAGGTCGCGGACGCCGGGATGGGCCTGGTGCTCGCCGAGCGCGGCGGTGTTGACCTCGTTGTCGAGATGGGCGGGAACGCCGAACCGCTCCAGGACGGGCGGGCCGACCTCGACGCGGTCCCAGCGTCCGGCGACGTGCTCGACGGCGTCGGGGACGCCGAGGCCGACGCCGCGGACGGACGCCGGGTCGATGCCGGATCCGGCGAGCAGGTCGGTCCACTGGTCGATGAGGCGGGGCAGCGTCTCGCCCGCGGTGGGGCCGGCGGGCGGCGCGTCGGCTTGGGCGAGGACGCGCCCGGCGAGGTCGCAGACGGCGAGCTGGCCCCGGGACTGGCCGAGGTTGGCGACGAGCACGGCGCCGCCGGCGGCGTTGAACGCGAGGCGGGCCGGGGGCCGCCCGCCGGTGGACGGGCCGTCGGCGCGCTCGACGACGAGCCCGCGGGCGACCAGCTCGGCGACGCGGGACGCGACGGCGGGCCGGGAGAGGCCGGTGACGCGGCCCAGGTCGGCGCGGGTGGCGACGCCGTCCTCGCGGATGAGGCGCAGGACGTCGCCGGTCGTGCACGGGCGGGTCACGGGACGCGGCATCCGGTCAGTCAAGCATGGCCGTCTTCGGTACGTCCAGTTAGTCGAACATACGGACTTTTGTTAGTTGAAGTTCATAAGTCGGCTTGTCTGCGTGACCTATGTCTCGATAGTTTGGCGATCTACCGATCCCCCTGGTCTGGAGCTCGCGATGGCCTTGCACCCCGCCTTGGAACGTGTCACACAGCGGATCGCCGAGCGGAGCGCCGCCCGGCGCACCGCCTACCTCGACCGCATCGCCGCCGCCCGCACGCAGGGCCCGGCGCGCACCGGCATGGGGTGCGCGAACCTGGCGCACGGGTTCGCGGCCTGCGGCGTCCAGGACAAGTTGTGGCTGCGCGGGAACGTCACGCCGAACATCGCGATCGTGTCGGCGTACAACGACATGCTCTCCGCGCACCAGCCGCTGAAGGACTACCCGGACATCCTGAAGGCCGCGATCCGCCAGGCGGGCGGCACCGCGCAGTTCGCGGGCGGCGTGCCGGCGATGTGCGACGGCATCACGCAGGGCCGCGCGGGCATGGAGCTGTCACTGTTCAGCCGGGACGTGGTGGCGATGGCGACGGCGGTGGCGCTGTCGCACGACATGTTCGACGGCGCGCTGCTGCTCGGGGTCTGCGACAAGATCGTCCCGGGTCTGGTGATCGGGGCGCTGGCGTTCGGGCACCTGCCGGTGATCCTGGTGCCGGCCGGGCCGATGGCGTCCGGGCTGCCGAACGCGCAGAAGGCGAAGGTCCGCAAGCGGTACGCGGCGGGGGAGATCGGGCGGGACGAGCTGCTCGCCGCGGAGGCCGCCTCCTACCACTCTGCCGGCACCTGCACCTTCTACGGGACGGCCAACTCCAACCAGCTGCTCATGGAGGTCATGGGCCTGCACCTGCCGGGCGCGAGCTTCGTCCCGCCGGGGACCCCGCTGCGCGACGGGCTGACCGAGGCGGCCGGGCGCCGGGTGCTGAAGCTGACCGACCTCGCGGACGAGTACACCCCGATCGGGGAGCTGCTGGACGAGCGGGCGTTCGCCAACGCGATCGTCGCGCTGCTCGCGACCGGCGGGTCCACCAACCACACGCTGCACCTGGTCGCCATGGCCGCCGCCGCGGGCATCGAGCTGACCTGGGACGACTTCGACGAGCTGTCGAAGGTGACGCCGCTGCTCACCCGGCTCTACCCGAACGGGACCGCCGACGTGAACCACTTCCACGCGGCCGGCGGCACGGCGTTCCTCATCGGCGAGCTGATCGACGCGGGGCTGCTGCACGAGGACGCGAGGACGGTCGGCGGCGCCACCCTCGCCGCGTACCGGAGGACGCCGCACCTGGAGGGCGGCAAGGTCGTGTGGCGGGACGCGCCCGCGGGGTCCGGCGACCCGGACGTCCTGCGCCCCGCCGACGAGCCGTTCGACACCCACGGCGGCCTGCACACCGTGTCCGGGAACCTGGGCCGCGCCGTGATCAAGGTGTCGGCGGTGCGGCCGGAGCACCGCACGGTCGAGGCGCCCGCCCGGGTGTTCGAGTCGCAGGAGGCGCTGCAGGAGGCGTTCGCCGCCGGCGAGCTGGACCGGGACGTCGTCGCGGTCGTCCGGTACCAGGGCCCGCGCGCCAACGGCATGCCGGAGCTGCACCGCCTCACCCCGCCGCTGTCGGTGCTCCAGGACCGCGGGTTCCGGGTCGCGCTGGTCACGGACGGACGCATGTCGGGCGCCTCGGGGGCGGTGCCCGCCGCGATCCACGTGTCGCCGGAGGCGGCGGCGGGCGGCCCGCTCGCCCGCGTCCGCGACGGCGACGTCGTCCGGCTGGACGCCGACAAGGGGCTGCTGGAGGTGCTCGTCCCGGACGAGGAGTTCGACGCCCGCATCCCCGGCGGCGCGGCGCCGTCCGCCGAGGAGTGGACGGGCACCGGCCGCGAGCTGTTCGACACGTTCCGCCGCTCCGTCGGCGCGGCGGAGTTGGGCGCGGGGGTGTTCGCATGAGCGCAGCGAACCGGGGGGTGTGGGGGGTCGCCCCCTCACAGGAGGCCGGCATGAGCGCAGCGAACCCGGGGGTGTGGCTGGTCGCCGACGTGGGCGGCACGAACGCCCGCTTCGCCCTGGTCGACGGCCCGGACGGCGCCCCGGAGCGGGTGGAGTCGCTGCCCACCCGCGACCACGCCGGGCTGGCCGAGGCCGCGGCCGCCTACCTCGACCGGTACGCCCCGGACGTCCGCCCGGCGGCCGCGTGCCTGGCGGTGGCGGGCCCCGTCACCGGCGGGACCTACCACCTGACCAACGCGGGCTGGCCGAAGGGCACCGCGGAGGGGGTGCGCGAGCACCTCGGCGTCGCGCACGTGGAGATCCTCAACGACTTCGAGGCGCTCGCCCTCGCGCTGCCCCGCCTCGGGCCGGACGACCTGGTCCCGATCGGCCCCGCCGCCGACCGCGCCGCCGGGCCCGCCCCGCTCGCGGTGCTCGGCCCGGGCACCGGCCTCGGCGTCGCCGGGCTCGTCCCGACGCCCGCCGGGTGGGTGCCCCTGCCCGGAGAGGGCGGCCAGGTGGACGTGCCCGCCGCCACCGACCGGGAGCTGGCGGTCGCGCGGCTGCTGCGCGCCGAGCACGGCACGGCCCGCGCCGAGTCGCTGCTGTCCGGGACGGGCCTGGCCCGCATCCACCGCTACCTGGCGATACTTGACGGTGTGAAGGTCGAGCCGCTGGACCCGGCGCGGATCTGCGCGCACGACGGCGACCCTCTGTGCGCGGAGGCCGTCGCGATGTTCTGCGCGCTCCTCGGCTCGCTCGCCGGGAACGTCGCGCTGACCCTCGGCGCCCGCGGCGGCGTCCACCTCGGCGGCGGCATCCTGCCGCGCATCGCCGACGAGCTGCGGCACAGCGACTTCCGCGCCCGCTTCGAGGCCAAGCCGCCCGTCGAGGACTACCTGCGCCCGATCCCGACCTCGCTGATCGTCCACCCCGGCCCGGCGCTCCTCGGCGCCGCCGTCCGGCTCGCGCGGACCCCGTCCGCCATGGAGACCCTGGAGCACGTGTGAACACCGAAGAGCTGTTCGGGCTGGCGCCCGTCGTCCCGGTCGTCGTCCTGGACGACCCGGACCACGCGGTCCCGCTGGCTCGCGCCCTGGTCGAGGGCGGCCTCCCCGCGATCGAGGTGACGCTGCGCACGCCCGCCGCCGCCGAGTCGATCGAGCGGATCGCCGCCGAGGTGCCGGGCGCCGTCGTCGGCGCGGGCACGGTCGTCACCGCGGGGGACGCCGAGCGGTCGCTGAAGGCGGGGGCGCGGTTCCTCGTCAGCCCCGGCTGCACGCCCCGGCTGCGCGCCGCGATGGCGGACACCGGCCTGCCGTTCCTGCCGGGCGTGTCCAGCGCGTCCGAGGCCATGGCGCTGCTGGAGGAGGGGGTCACCGCGATGAAGTTCTTCCCGGCCGAGCCGGCGGGCGGCGTCGCCTACCTGAAGGCGCTCGGCGGGCCGCTGCCGCAGATCACGTTCTGCCCGACGGGCGGGATCCGGCCCGGCAACGCCGCCGAGTACCTGGCGCTGCCGAACGTCGGCTGCGTCGGCGGCACCTGGCTGACCCCGTCCGACGCCGTCCGGACGGGGGACTGGGGCCGGATCCGCGGCCTCGCCGCCGAGGCCGCGGAACTCCGCCCGGCCTGATGTCACATCCGCGGGTCTCCCTCCCGTCTCCCTGGGCAGGAGCGAGAAAAGAAGGAGGCCCGCGATGGACACCCCGACGATCCGCGAGACCCTGGACGGCCTGGCGCGCCAGCGCACCGTCCTGCTGACCACCTACCGCAAGGACGGCACGCCGGTCGGGACGCCGGTGAACATCGTCGTCCGCGGCGACCACGCCTACTTCCGCACCTACGACAAGGCGTACAAGACCAAGCGGATGGCCCGTAACCCTCAGGTCGAGGTCGCGCCGAGCACCTACAGCGGGAAGGCCACGGGACCGGCGGTCCAGGGCCGTGTGCGGCTGCTCAGCGAGGAGGAGGCGAAGCCCGTCCGCCGGCTGCTGGCGCGCAAGCACCGCTTCCAGCAGGGCTTCGCCGTCCCGCTCTTCCACCGCGTGAAGCGCTACAAGACGCTGCACTACGAGCTGACGCTCGACGCCTGACCGCCGTCCCGGTGCGGGCACGGCCCGGCGCCGGGCCGTGCCCCGCCCGGCGGCTCAGCCGCCGGGGGTGAGGTGGCGGCGGGACCGGCGGGCGCCGACCAGCAGCAGGGTCGCGCGGACCAGCCAGATCGCCAGCGCGACGTGCAGCACGGCCAGCGCCGCCGTGCCGACGCCCACCGTGAACGCGACCGCGAAGAACACGGCGATCATCAGCGGGAACGCCGGGAAGCGCGGGCCGTGCCGGTGGCCGTGCGCCAGGTGCCGGTGGCCGTGCGCCACGGGACGGTGGTGGCGGCGCACGGGGCCCCTCGGGCCGCCGAACGCGAGCGCGGGCCCGAGGTCCCAGGGGACCGCGCCGAAGGCCGCCGCGGGCCGTTCCGGTTCGGGCAGGCCGTTCGGCGCGGGCAGGTCGCGGACGAGCGTCCGCAGGTCGCCGCGCGTCTTGGCGGCCAGCACGGCGTCCAGCCGCTCGTCGAGTTCACCGCGGTCGAGCCGCCCCGCCGCGAAGTGGTCGTGCAGGGCGACCATCACGGCGTCCCGCTCGGCGTCGCCGATGCGGATGTCGTCCGGGCGAGTCACTGGTCTACTCCTCGTCGTCGGTGGCCGTCGGGCCCGCGTCGTCGCCGGCGGGGGCGTCGTCGGCCAGGATCCGGTACAGGTTCCGGCGGGCCTCCGACAGGACGTCCCGGGCCTGGGCGACCTGGTCCGGCGAGCCGGAGTGGACGATCTGCATGACCGCGGCGCCGGTCTGCGCGGCCTGCTTGAACAGCTCGGGGACGCCCTCGCCGAACTCGGGCGTCATCTCCGCCCACGGCTCGGTGAGGCGCTCGGCGTTCTCCTCGACGTACGCGCGGCCCTCGTCGGTCAGGTGGAAGGTGCGGCGGCCGCCGCCCTCCTCGCCCGCGATGAGGCCCTCGTCGGCGAGCTGCTGCAGCGCCGGGTAGACCGCGCCGGGGCTGGGCTTCCAGGCTCCGTCGCTGCGCTCGTTGATCTCCTGGATGACCTGGTAGCCGTTGCGGGGCTCCTCGGCCAGCAGGACGAGGATCGCCGCGCGGACGTTGCCCTTGCGCGCCTTGGGCCCCCGGCCCCACGGGCCGCGCCCGCGCGCCCACGGCGCCCGGCCGGGCCCGAACCCGCCCGGCGGCCCCCAGGGGCCGGGCCCGCCGCCGAACATCGGACCGAAGCCGGGGAACTCGCCCCGGGGCCCGGGGCCGTGCGCGTGGGGGCCGTGCCGGGACGCCGCGTGCGCGGCCTTCGCTCCGAGCGCCGCCGCCGCGAACGCCCAGCGCCAGTCGGGTCCGCCGTGCGCGTGTGCCGCTCCCATGTTCTGCACCTTCCTTCTGAGATCTCTCTTTGATCCTTCGCGATACGACAACGATATATCGAAGACGGCTCGCTGTGCCAGATGGTTCCCGGATTCGCCGCGATCGCCCGCCGCCGGATCGCGCCGACATCCCGGACATGATCATCTATTCCGGTCATGGCCGTCTGACCGGCGGAAATGCTGGGTAACAGCCGGGCGGGGGGACGATGGGGACTCAGGATGCGGTGACCGCGCGGGACGCGGTCCTCGCCCGGGACGGCGCCGCGACGCGGGGGCGGGCGAGCGGCGAGGTGCTGCTCGGGCTGGCGCTGTTCGGGCTGTACTCCCTGGTGGCGATGCTGCCGGAGCAGGTCAGGGAGCACGCGTCCCGGCTGCGCGGGGAGAGGGTGCTCGCCCTGGAGCGGGCCCTGCACCTCGACGTGGAGCAGGCCCTCAACGGCTGGCTCGCCGGACGGCCCGTCCTGCGCGTCCTGGCCGACTACGAGTACGCGACCACGTACATCGCGGCGACGCTCGCCGTGCTGGTCTGGCTGTACGTGCGCCATCCCGAGCGGTACCGGACGGCGCGCAACGCGTTCGTGATGCTGAACGTCGGCGCGATCGCCTGCTTCGCGCTGTTCCCGGTGATGCCGCCGCGGTTCCTGGGCGACCTCGGCTTCGTCGACACCGTCCGGCTCGGCCGGACGTGGGGATCGTGGGGCTCGCCGGTGATCGAGCACGCGGACCGGTTCGCGGCCGTCCCGTCCCTGCACATGGCCTGGGCCTTATGGGCCGGTGCCGAGCTCGCACGGGCGAGGGCATCGCGGCCGGCGCGCGCGCTGAACGGCGCGCACATCGCGGTGACCGCCTGCGTCATCGTCGCGACCGCCAACCACTACGTGCTGGACGCGGTCGCGGCGGTGCCGCTGGTGGCGCTGTCGGTGGTCACCGCCGAGCGGCTGGCGGCCCGCCCGCCGGCGGAGGAGCGGGTCCCGGCGCACGACGCGTTCTTCCTGGCGGTGGAGAGCGCCGCCGCGCCGCAGCACGCCGGCGGCGTCATCATGCTCGACACCTCCCGCCGCGCCCTCGGCCGGCTCGACCTGGTCCGGCTGATCGGCGACCGGCTCGACCGGCTGCCGCGGTTCCGGCAGCGGCTCGCGGGCGGCGGGCGGTGGCGGCGGCCGGTCTGGCGCGACCATCCGGCCATCGACTGGTCGTGGCACGTCGCCGAGCGCGACGTCGACGGCATGGACGGCCTCCGCGCGATGATCGCCGAGATCCAGGCCGAGCCGCTGCCCCGCGACCGGCCGCTGTGGCGGATGATCCTGGTCAACGGGGCCGCGCCCGGCCGCACCACGCTCGTGTTCCTGATGCACCACGTCGTCGCGGACGGCGTCGGGGTCGTCGCGCAGGCCGTCTCGCTGATGGAGCCCGCCGCGCCCGGCCCGTCCGCCGGCCGCGAACCGGTGACGCCGCCGCGCCGCCGCGTCCGCGAGGCCCTCGCCGGCGTTCTCGGTCTCGCGCAGCTCGCGGTGGACAGCGGGGTCGGTGCGGCGCCGCCCGCGCGGCTGCCGTCCGCCGGGACGGCCGGGCGGCGCTTCGGCACCCTGCGGATCCCGCTCGACGAGCCCCGGGAGATCGCGCGGCGGCACGGCACCCGCGTCTCGGACGTCGTGATGTGCGCGGTCGCGGGCGCCCTCCAGCGGACCGTCCGGTTCCCGGCGGGAACGGCGGCGGGGGAGTGCCGCGTCGCGGTGCCGCTGATGATGCGGTCGCCCGGCCAGGGCATGGAGGGCAACCACACCACCGCCGTCATGGTGGACCTGCCGATCGGCGCGATGCCGGAGCGCGAGCGGCTCGCGGAGATCGCCCGGCGCAGCCGCGTGCTGCGGTCCGGGACCCGCGCGCTGGCCGCGTGGTTCGTGATGCGGCGGGCGGGGCGGCTCATGCCGGTGCCGCTGCACGCGCGGTTCGCGCGGGCCGTCTACGGCGGCCGGTTCCTGCAGGGCATCGTGTCGAGCCTGCCGGCCAGCGGCGAGCGCATGCTGCTGACCGGCGTCCCGGTGACCGGGGTGTACCCGGTCGTCCCGCTCGCGCCCGGCGCACCGCTCGCGGTCGCCGCGCTGGGCGTCGACCGCGAGCTGTGCTTCGGGTTCTGCGCGGACACCGGGCTGGTGGACGACGCCGGCGCGCTGGCCGCCGCCGTCCGCGACGTCATCCGCGAGCTGCGGGACGGGTGACCGCCCGCCGCTGGTCACCTGCCGTCGATCACACGCTTCGTACGGCGCGGAGCGACTCCTTCAGCGAGCCCATCGTCGCGAACACGGCGGTCGGCTCGTAGCCGCAGTGCGCCATGCAGTTGGCGCAGCGGTCGTCGCGTCCCCGGCCGTAGGAGTCCCAGTCGGTCTCCTCCAGCAGCTCCCGGTACGTCTCGGCGTAGCCGTCCTCCATCAGGTAGCAGGGACGCTGCCAGCCCTTCAGCGAGTACGACGGGATCGCCCACGCCGTGCACGGGAAGTCGACCCTGCCCTCCAGGAAGTCCAGGAACAGCGGCGAGTGGTTGAACCGCCAGCGCTTGCGGTTGCCGTCCGCGAACGCCTTCTGGAACAGCTCGCGGGTCTCCTGCACGCCGAGGAAGTGCTCCTGGTCGGGCGCCTTCTCGTAGGCGTACGCCGGCGAGATCATCATCTGGTCGACGCGCAGGTCGTCGTTGAGGTAGTTCAGCACGTCGATGACGGTCTGCGGGGTGTCGGTGTTGAACACGGTGGTGTTCGTGGTGACCCGGAACCCGCGCTCCTGGCACATCCGGATCGCCGCCACCGCCTCGTCGAACACGCCCTCCTTGCAGACCGACGCGTCGTGCCGCTCGCGGAGCCCGTCGATGTGCACCGCCCACGCGAAGTACCGGGACGGCTCGAAGTCGTCGATCTTCCGCGGGATCAGCGCGGCGTTCGTGCACAGGAACACGTACCGCTTCATCCGGACCAGCTCGTCGACGAGCTCGCCGATCTGCGGGTGCATCAGCGGCTCGCCGCCGGCGATCGACACCATCGGCGCGCCGCACTCGCGGATCGCGGCGACGGCCTGCTCGACCGGCATCCGCTGCTTCAGCACGCTCGCCGGATGCTGGATCTTGCCGCAGCCCGCGCACGCCAGGTTGCAGGCGAACAGCGGCTCCAGTTCGACGATCAGCGGGAACTTCTTCCGCCCCGCCAGCTTGTTCCGCAGGACGTACCCGCCGACGCGCAGGCTCTGGCGCAGTGGCATGGCCATTTAGGAACCGGTCTCCTTCACGTAGCGGCCCAGCGCCGACAGCGGGAACACCAGGCGGTACAGGTGGTAGTTGATGTAGAAGTCGCCGGGGAACCCGGTGCCGGTGAAGTGCTCCTCGTCCCACGTGCCGTCGGGGCGCTGGTGCTCGGTGAGCCACCGCACCCCCCGCTCGACGGTCCGGCCGCGTTCCCCGGCCGCGAGCAGCGCCAGCAGCGCCCACGCGGTCTGCGAGGGGGTGGAGACGCCGTGCCCGACCCATTCCGGGTCGCGGTAGGACCGCAGGTCCTCGCCCCAGCCGCCGTCCTCGCGCTGGTGGCGCTCCAGCCAGCGGACGGCCCGCCGGATCGCCGGCTTCCCGGGCCGGACGCCCGCCGCGACGAGCGCGGGCACCACGCTCCCGGTGCCGTAGACGTGGTTGGCGCCCCACCGGCCGAACCAGGACCCGTCGTCCTCCTGCGCCTTCAGCAGCCACACGACGGCCCGCTTCACCAGCGTGGAGTCGGCCATGCCGCGGTGGCTGAGCGCCTCCACGACGTGCGCGGTGACGTCGGCGGACGGCGGGTCGATGACCTCGCCGAAGTCGCAGAACGGCAGCCGCCGGCACAGCGCGCGGGTGTTGTCGGCGTCGAACGCGCCGAACCCGCCGTCCCTGGACACCATCCCGGCCATCCACCGCACGCCGCGCTCGACCGCCGGCTCGGCCTCCGGGTGGTCCACCCGGCTGAGCGCGAGGACGGCCTCGGCGGTGTCGTCGGTGTCGGGGTAGTAGTCGTTGTCGAACTCGAACGCCCAGCCGCCCGGCGGCAGGTCGGGGCGGCGCACCGACCAGTCGCCCGGCCCCTGCACCTCCTCGCCGACCACCCACCCGGCCGCCGTCTCCAGGGCCGGGTGGTCCGCGGGCAGGCCCGCGTCGACCAGCGCGTTCATCGCCAGCACGGTGTCCCAGACGGGGGACTGGCACGCCTCCAGCCGGCGGCCCCTCGCGTCCCGGATGGTGAAGCGCTCCAGCCCGTCCAGGCCGCGCCGCACCACCGGGTGGTCCAGGCCGTGGCCGAGCAGGTGCAGCGCGAGCAGCGAGTACACCCACGGCGGCTGGATGCCGCCCCACGACCCGTCCGGCTCCTGCCGCGCGATGATCCACTCGCCGGCGCGGCGCAGCGCCGCCTTCCGCAGGCCGGGCAGCGGCCGCCGCTCGTAGACGCGCAGCGCCCGGTCCAGCGCGGTGAACGCCTCGTCCCAGCCGGGGAGGCCGCGCCGCCCCCGCCGCACGGCCCGCCCGGACCGCAGCTCCTCCAGCTCGAACGGCAGCGGGCGGACGGGCCGCTTCGCCGCGACCACCGTCAGCGGGACGATCGTCTGCCGCGCCCAGCACGCGAAGTCGTAGACGTTCAGCGGGAACCAGCGCGGCAGGAACACCATCTCCGGCGGCAGCGCCGGCAGCTCGTCCCAGGACCAGTGCCCGAACATCGCCAGCCAGAAGCGGGTGAAGACGCGGGTGGCGGGGATCCCGCCCTCGCCGCGGACGAACGCGGCGGCGCGGCGCATGTGCGGGGCGTCCGGCTCGTCGCCCGCGAGCCGCAGCGCGACGTACGCCTCGACCGTCGTGGACAGGTCCGGCGGCCCGTCGTGGAAGTTGGCCCAGGTGCCGTCGGGGGCCTGCTGCGAGCGGATCCAGCGGGCCGCCTCGCGGGTGTCGTCGGCGGTGCGGATGCCGAGGAACTCGCGGAGCAGGAGGTCCTCGGCGTCCATGGTCACGTTGGTCTGGAGCTCGCCCTTCCACCAGCCCTCGGGTGCCTGGAGGCCGAGCAGGTGGTCGCGTGCGGCCGCCATCGCCTCGGCGGGCGTCCGGGTCCCGGCGGAAGCGGTGGACGCGGCGTTCTCGGTGGAGGCGTTCTCGGTGGACGCGATGGTCCCGGTGGGTTCGGTCGCGGTCATCAGTGGTCCCGGCGGGTGACGAAGGCGGCGATGTGCAGGAACTCGGCGCGGACGGGCTCGGGCAGCGCGGCCGACGCCAGGTGCGCGGTCGCGCTCGCGATCCGCTCGTCGGCGCGGGCCTCGGCCCAGGCCCGGCCCCCGGCGGCGTCGACGAGCGCGGCGGCCTCGGCCAGCTCGTCCTCGTCGGGGCCCTCGGGGTCCGGCGGCCGGGCGTACAGCTCGGCGAGCCGCGCCCCTTCCGGCGTGCCGGAGTTCAGCGCGGCCACCACCGGCAGCGACATCTTCCGCGACCGCAGGTCCGACAGGGCGGGCTTGCCGGTCGTGGCGGGGTCGCCCCAGATGCCGAGCAGGTCGTCCACCAGCTGGAACGCCAGCCCGAGGTCGGCGCCGAACGCCTCCAGCGCGGCGGCGAGCGGCTCCGGGGCCCCGTCGAGCACGGCCCCGATCGCGCAGGAGCAGGCGAGCAGCGCGGCGGTCTTGTCCGCCGCCATCGCGGTGCACTCCTCCAGCCCGACCTGGCGGCGCGTCTCGAACTCCAGGTCGAGGGACTGGCCCGCGATGAGCCGCCGCGTGGCGACGGTCAGCGCGCGCGCCGCCCGCGCCGAGCCCTGCCCGGGGGCCTCAAGCAGCACCTCCAGGGCGAGCGCGAGCAGCGCGTCGCCCGCGAGGATCGCGGCGGGCTCCCCGAACACCGTCCACGCGGCCGGGCGGTGCCGGCGGGTCCGGTCGCCGTCCATGATGTCGTCGTGGAGCAGCGAGAACGCGTGCGTCAGCTCCACCGCGACCGCGCCGGGCAGCGCGCTCTCCGGCGGCGCGCCCGCCGCCCGCGCCGACAGCAGCGCCAGCGCCGGGCGCAGCGCCTTCCCGGCGGGCGCCGCGAGCGGGCGGCCCTCCTCGTCGGCCCAGCCGAGATGGTAGGCCGCGACCCGGTAGGTGCGGGGATCGAGCCGGCCCACCGCGGCGCGCAGCGCCCCGTCGACCAGCCCGCGAACATCGGTCATCGAGACCGGAACGGCCGTCATCGATCACACCTCTCGAAGCGGTGGGTCGGGTGAGCCGTGGCGGACGCGGCGGTCACCGGTCCCTCACCCCCTCCAGATGGCGGCGGACCAGGCGTGCGGCGGTCAGGCCGCTGCGCACCGCGCCCTCCATCGTGTCCGGCCAGCCCGTGTCGGTCCACGCGCCGGCCAGGAACAGGCCGCGGGCGCGGGTCGCCGCCCCCGGCCGCGGCGAGCGGCTGCCCGGCCGCTGCCGGAACGTCGCCCGCCGCTCCCGCGTCACGAACAGCTCCCGGACGCGCGCGCCGCGCGCCGCCGGCAGCAGCCGCGCCAGCTCCGGCACGAACTCCGCGCGCAGCGCCGCGGTGGGCCGGTCGATCCAGCGGTCCGCCGCCGACAGCGAGATCGCCAGGTACTGGCCGTCGCGCAGCCCGGCCACCCCCGACCGGTCGAAGATCCACTGGACGGGGGAGCCGACCGCCGCGGCGAACGGCTCGTCGAGCACCGGCCGGTCGTACACCACGTGCACGTTGACGATCGGGCTCGCGTCCAGCTCGTGCCAGCGCAGCGGCTGCGGCAGCGCCTCGGCGGGCAGCAGCCGCGCCGCCGCCTCGTGCGGGACGGCCAGCACCACCGCGTCCGCCGCGATCGGCACGCCGTCCACCACCACCTTCGGGTCGGTGGTCACCGCCTCGACCTTCGCCTTCAGCCGGACGGTGCCGCCCATCTCCGCGATCCGGCGCAGCGCCGGTCCGCCGTGCAGCTCGCCCAGCGGGACGGTCGGGACGCCGATGTCGGCGGCGTCCGCCTGCCCGAACAGCGCCCGCCGGCACACCATCGCCGACAGGCCGAGCGCGGCGTCGCCCACCTCGGCGTTCAGCGCCGCGGTGATGAACAGGCCCCACAGCGCCTCCCGCGCCCACGGCCGCTGCCCGCGCTCGGCCAGCCACGCGCCCGCCGACCGCAGGTCCAGCGCCGGGTCGTCGGGGTCGAGCCGCTGGAGCCCGGCCGCCGCGCGGACCGCCCGCAGCCGGTCGGCGACCGGCAGGTGCGAGTACCGCGCCAGCGACGGCAGCAGGTGCAGCGGGCTCGGCAGCGGCGACCTGCGCAGCCGCGCGGGCCGCGCGCCCGGCCGCAGCACCGCGACGTCGAACCGGTCCTGCATCCGCACCAGGTGCTCGGCGCGGAGCCTCCGCAGCAGCCCCTGATACGCCGTGCAGCAGCGGAGGAACACGTGCTGGCCGTTGTCGACGCTCAGCTCTTCGCGGCGGAACGAGTGGGTCGCGCCGCCGAGCCACGGGCGGGCCTCTACCAGCGTGACCGGGACGCCCGTCTCCTGAAGGGCGATCGCGGTGCTGATGCCGGCCAGCCCGCCGCCGACGACGACGACGCTCACCGTTCCACCCCCGTGAGCGCGCGCGCAGCGACCACGGCCTTCTGCCACGTCGGCAGCGAGACGCGCGAGTTCAGCGCAGCCGACGGGTTCGCCGCGATGCTCTCCAGCAGCCGCCGGTAGATCCCCGCCATCGCGGCCGTGCACGCCGCGCTGCGCCGGTCCAGCAGCGGCAGCAGCCGCAGCCCCTCGGCGTACCAGGCGCGGGCCCGCTCCGCCTGGAAGCCGATCAGCTTGTGCAGGCGCCACGGCGGGTCGATGAACACGCCCGACTCGTCCAGCTCCAGCGTGCAGCCGAACCGCTCCAGGTCCTCGGCGGGCAGGTACACCCGCCCCGCCATCCGGTCCTCGCGGACGTCCCGCAGGATGTTGGTGAGCTGGAGCGCGACGCCCAGCGAGTCCGCGAGCCCCTCGGCGCGCTGCCGGCCGTCCGACCCGAACACCCCGAGCGACAGCCGCCCCACCGTGCCCGCGACCTGCTGGCAGTAGCGCAGCAGGTCGTCGAACGTCTCGTAGCGGGCGCCGCGCACGTCGCTCTCGCAGCCGTCGATCAGCTCGTCGAACGCGGCGAGGGGGATCGGGAAGCGGCCCGCCGCGTCCGCCAGCGCCGTCAGCACCGGATGGCCCTCCAGCGCCCGCGCGTCGCTGCGCCGCCGCAGCACCTCCTGCACGGTCACCAGCCGCTGCCGCGACCGGTCCAGCAGGTCCAGCCGCACGCACGCCGGCTCCGGGCCGTCCCCGATGTCGTCGACGCCGCGCGCGAACGCGTAGATCGCGCTCATCGCGCGGCGCTTCGGCGGCGGCATCAGCCGTATCCCGTAGGAGAAGTTGCGGGCCTCCTCGCGCACCACCCGCTCGCAGTGCCGGTACGCCCCGGCGACCTCGTCGGCACGCTCACACGTCTCTGAAACCGTCATCGCTCAGCCCCTTCCCAGTGCGCGCGCCCACCCGGCCAGCACTGCGGCCCGGCGGGGACGCGGCGGATGCGCGAGCACGTCGTAGCGGGCCCCGGCCAGCGCCGCCAGCGCCGCCCTCCCGCCGGCCACGTAGCCGCCCACGGCGACCCGGGCCCATCCGGACAGTCCCCTCATCAGCGGCGCGGCGCCGCGGTCCAGCAGGTCGCGGGCGCGCCCGGCCTCCAGGGCCAGCACGCCGCGCAGCCGCGTCGGCGTCACCCGGCGGGCCAGGTCGGCGTCCTCGCAGCCGAACCTGCGCAGGTCCTCGGCCGGCAGGTACACGCGCCCGGCGCGGTGGTCCTCCGCGACGTCCTGGCAGTGCTCGATGATCTGCAGCGCCGTGCAGACCCGGTCCGACGCCCCCTCCAGCCCGGCGCCCTGGGCGCCGAACACGTGCAGCACGACGCGGCCGACGGGGTCGGCCGACAGCGCGCAGTACTCCACCAGCTGCTCGAACGTCTCGTAGCGGTGGACGACCTGGTCCTGCCGGTTCGCCTCGACCAGCCGCCGGAACGGCTCGGCCGGGATCCCGTGCGCGTGCACCGTGCCGGCCAGCCGCCGCAGCTGCGGCAGCTTCGGCGTCCCGCCCTTGTAGACCAGGTCCAGGTCGTCGTCGACCAGGGCCAGCAGGTCCGCGCGCTGCTCGGGCGGCGCCTCGTCCCCGATGTCGTCGACGAGCCGCGCGAAGCCGTACACGGCCCGCAGGTCGGCGCGGTGCCGGGCGGGCAGCAGCCGCGCGGCGACCGGGAAGTTCTCCCGTGCCGCCAGCGCGTCCAGCATCCGGTCGTGGTCGAACGCGCTCCAGGGTGAATCAGTGATCACCTTTGTGAGATTCGCCGGTCCGGCACTAAAGAAACTCTGGCCGAGGTATGGACTTATTGAAGCGCCGCGTGTCCCGGGCTGAACCGTTCCAGAGTCCCTGGCGTCTGGGCCATTGAACTGCCCATCATTCGCGTAAAGGCCGTTCAGAGAGGAAGTCCGGACATGCGGGGAACCGGCACACGTTGGGGGATGATGGTGGGGCTCATGGGGGTGAGCGCGGTCCTGGCCACCGGCTGCGGGGGCTCCGGGGGGACCTCGCACGCCGCCGTCAAGAGCGCGGCACCGGCCAAGGCGACCCCACGGAAGCTCACGTTCGACCTGGTCAAAGGGGTGGGCGACACCGCCCTCGGGGGCGACCGGGCGTGCGGTTACGGCGAATGGAACGACGGCACGTTCGCGATCGACAAGCCGTACTCGAAGCAGACGACGTTCTACCGCGAATACAGCTGCTACGAGAAGAAGGGCGAGCTGTTCCCGAACGCGGCGGGACAGATGACCTATGCCGAGTTCGGCACTCCGGCCCAGGCGACGGCCTACGGAAACTACACCAAGACGAACATTTCGGCCGTCGCGGTGCTGGTTTCGGACAACGCCGCGGTCACGATGAACATCGGCTACCTCACCGTCGACAAGATGACGCTGCTGAAGCAGGTCCGGCAGGCCTGCGGCGGCTGCGGCACCATCGTCGCCGGGCCGCACGCCTCCGATCCCGTCCCGGGCCACGTCGACAGGTCCTGACCGCCGCCGCGCCCGTCCCGCCCCCGCCGGGACGGGCCTCCGGCGGCGGACGGTCCGCGGGCGCACCGGCCGTTAGGCTCGGGGAATGCCGACCGAGCGCGAGATCACCGAGCCCGTCGACCTGTGCCTCCCCGACGGGCGTCTCAACCCGGCGGCGGTCGGCTGGACGCGCCGCCCCCTGCACCGCGCGAACCTGCGCGGCTGGGGCCGCGCGAAGCGCTGGGAGTACTGGGGCGTCGTCACGCCCCGGCACATCATCGGGCTCGTCGCGTCGTCGCTGGACTACGCGGGCGTGCACGGCATCTACGTGCTCGACCGCGAGACCGGCGAGGAGACCGCCAGGGACGCGGTGGTCCCGTTCGCGCGCGGCGCCGCGTTCCCCGACCGCAGCGGCGAGGGCGAGGCCGCCGTCCGCGGCGGGGGAGTGGCGGTCGGCATCCGGCAGCGCCCCGGCGGCACCTCCGTGCGCGCCGCCGCCCGCGGCGTCCGGATCGAGCTGGAGATCCCGCTGCCGGACGGCCACGAGTCGCTCGGCGTGGTGATCCCGTGGAGCGACACCCGGTTCCAGTACACGGTGAAGGACGTGGGACGGCCCGTGCACGGGCGGCTGGTCCTCCCGTCCGGCGAGCACGCCGTCGGAGGCGAAGGATCCTTCGCCGTCCTCGACCACGGGCGCGGCAAGTGGCCGTACCGGATGACGTGGAACTGGGCGGCCGCCGCCGGCCCCGGCGTCGCGCTCCAGCTCGGCGGCAAGTGGACCGCCGGCACCGGCATGACCGAGAACGCGCTCATCGTCGACGGCCGCCTGCACAAGATCGGCGACGAGCTGGAGTGGACCTACGACCGGTCCGGCTGGACCCGCCCCTGGGCGATCCTCGGGGACCGCGTCGAGGTGGAGTTCCGGCCGTTCCACGAGAGGGCCTCCCGGGTCGAGCTCGGCGTCATCGGCAGCGAGACCCACCAGTGCTTCGGGCACTTCGGCGGGCGGGCCCGCACCGACGACGGCGCCTGGATCGAGTTCGACGGCCTCACGGGATGGGCCGAGGAGGCCCGCCAGCGCTGGTGAGCGGCCGGGGCCGACCGGGCTACAGGCGCAGGCCCTCGAACAGGACGGTCAGCTGGCGGTCGTACAGGGCCGCGAGGTCCTCGGTGCCGCCGCCGTCCACCCAGTGCCGCATCACCGTCATCGAGACCGCGATGATCGCCGCCGCCGCGCACCGCACGTCCAGCTCGGCGGCGTCCCGGCCGGTCCGGTCCGCGAGCGCCGCGGCCACCGCGTCCTGGTTGCGGAGCTGCTCGTCCATCGCGCGGGCCCGGATGCCGGGGTCGGTGAAGGACAGCCGGATCCGGGTGAACAGCTCCTCCCGGTCGGCCTCCAGGACGAGGCCCAGCGAGTCGGTCATCGAGTGCCGGAGCGACAGCAGCACCGGCTCGTCCGCCGGGCGCGCGGCGAGCGCGTCGACGAGCGCCGAGTCGTACTCGTCCGACAGGATCACGTCCTCCTTCGCCGGGAAGTAGCGGAAGAACGTGCTGGGGGAGACCTCGGCCGCCTCGGCGATCTGGTCGACGGTCGTCGCCTCGTAGCCCTGCTCGGCGAACAGCCGGAACGCCGCGCGCCGGATCGCCAGCCGGGTCTTCGCCTTCTTGCGCTCCCGCAGGCCGCACGCCTTGCCGGCCGGGGTCTCCCTGGTGCTCATGCCGCCAATTCTCCCGTGCGCACGGCCGGCTCCGTCTCCGCGGCGGCGCCCCGCGCGGCGCCGCCGCGGCCGGGCAGGAAGACGATCGCGAGGACGGCGGCGAGGAGGGCGGCGCCCGCGCAGACCAGCAGCGTCAGGTCCATCCCGTGGACGAACGCGCCGTGCGCCGACGCCGCCAGCGCCGTGTCGTGCAGCTGCGCGGCCACCGAGTCGGCACCGGTCACCGAGCCGCGCGCCGCGTCCGCCGCCGCGTCCGGGAGCCCCGTCACCGACAGCCGCGCCAGGTACCCGGCGTTCAGGACGCTGCCGAGCGCCGCGACGCCGAGCGCCCCGCCGAGCTGCTGGATCGTCTCCAGCAGGCTCGTCCCCGTGCCGGGGCCGTCCTCCGGAAGCGACCCGATCACCATGCTCGTCGCCGGGACGATCGCCAGCCCGAACCCGAGACCCGCCATCGAGAGCCACCCGGCCGCCGGGCCGTAGCCGTCACCGGGGCCGGTGGCGGCGCCGAGCAGGGTGCCGCCCGCCAGGAGGAGCAGTCCCGCGGGGATCACGACGCGGGCGCCGAGCCGCGGGACGAGCGGCTCCGCCAGCGTCGCCGCCGCCATCAGCCCGCCGATCAGCGGCAGCAGCCGCAGCCCGCCGCCGAACGCGCCGTTCCCCAGCACCGCCTGCAGGTACTGCGGGACGACGAACAGCAGCCCCATCACCGCGAAGTTGACGAAGACGGCGATGATCGCGCCCCACCGGAACGTCCCGTCCGCGAACAGGCCGAGGTCGACCAGCGGCGCCGCCGCCCGCCGCTGCCGCCGCACGAACAGCACCAGCAGCACCGCGCCGGCGGCGAGCGGCGCCAGCACGGACGGGCTGCCCCAGCCGTGCCCCGGCACCTGGATGGTCCCGTAGACGAGCGCGACGATGCCGAGGGTGCCGAGCACCGTGCCGAGGTAGTCGAACGGCCTGCCGTCCCGGGCGCGCGGGCCGTCCGCCGGGAGCAGCCGCAGGCACGCGACCGCGGCGAGCACCGTCACCGGCACGTTGAACAGGAACACCGACCCCCACGGGAAGTGGTCGAGCAGCCAGCCGCCGACGAGCGGGCCGATCGGCATCCCGACCGCCGTCGCCGCCGTCCACACGCCGATGGCGCGCGGCAGCTCGTCCCTGCCGAACACGCGCGGCAGGATCGCCATCGACAGCGGCGTGATCATCGCCGCGCCGAGGCCGAGGACCGCGCGTGCCGCGATCACCTGCCCGGCCGTTCCCGCCAGCGCGCCCGCCGCGGACGCCAGCCCGAACAGCGCGATCCCGCCCACGAGCAGCCGCCGGTGGCCGTACCGGTCGCCGAGCAGGCCCGCCGGGAGCATCCCCACCGACAGCGCCAGCAGGTAACCGCCGCCGATCCACTGCAGCTGCGCGCTGGTCGCGCCCAGCTCGTCCGACAGCGTGGGCAGCGCGACGTTGATGATCGTCCCGTCCAGCCCCACGATCAGCACGCTCAGCGTGAGCGCCGCCAGCGCCCACCACCGCCGCGCGGAGCGCTCGGGGTGCGTCGTCGTCATGGCGTCCTCCTAAGTGACAGTTGGCTAGAATTTGATAGTGCACTGTCAGTTGGAGGTCGTCAATCATTTTCTGGGTCCGGTGTCGGCGATCGGCCGGCTTGGCGGTGAACGGGCATCTGTCGACCTTCTGCCGGTGACCGGCCACGGCTTGATCTTGTGACACTGCCTTCATGCGGAGTGGTCCCCAGACGCGTGGAGGCGGCGCCGGACCACGGGGCGGTGGTTCCGCTGCTCGAGCGTGCCGGTCATACCGTCCACGCGCTGACCCTGACCGGTCTGCGGCCGGACGACGACGAGGCGACCGTCGCGACCGCCAACCTCGACACGCACGCCGATGACGTCCTGCGGCTTCTCGACCGCGCCGGCATCACCGGCGCGACGCTGGTCGGGCACAGCTACGGCGGGATGGTGATCTCCGCCGCCGCCGACCGCGCCGCCGGGCGGGTCGCGCGGATGGTGCATCTCGACGCCTACGTACCGCGCGACGGCGAGTCGTGCTGGTCGTCGACGACCGAGCGCTTCCGCGAGGTGTTCGCCGCCGGCGCCGCGGCCACCGGCTACGCCGTCCGGCCACCGGGCGGCGGCGATCCCCGCCGCCGACCCCACCCGCTCGCCTCGTTCCTGCAGGCGGCCCGGCTCACCGGCGCGCTCGCCCGGGTCCCGCGCCGGGAGTTCGTCTACTGCTCGGGATGGGAGGACCGGACGCCCTTCGCCGAACTCCGCGGCCGGCTCCTGGCCGATCCCGGGTGGCGGGTCCACGACCTGCCGACCGGTCACGACGCCATGCGCGAGGCCCCGGACGCGGTCGCCGCGCTGCTACTCGATGAGCGCAACGCGGATGCGGCGAGGCCGGTGCCTGAGGAGAGGTGAACAGGCATTGACCATTGAAATCGCCGAAGTCGTCGGCGAGGTTCGCGGGGCCGGGCCGGTTTACGCAAGGGCCCCGATTACCGACCGTTTCAGAATGAGGCTGTCACGGCCGTGACGGCAGTGCGGAGCGTGCGATGCGGAATCCCACGTCGTCGATTCGGAAGGTCGGGTGGCTGCGCCGCCGCACCGACGCCCGGCAGCTCCAATGCTCGTCGGCCCATCCACCGCCACGCAGCACGCGGTAGGTGTCGTACACCTCGGCGTCGTAGACGTCCCAGCACCAGTTCCACACATTGCCCAGCATGTCGTACAGGCCCCATTCGTTGGGCTGCTTGCCGCCCACAGTGTGGATCCGCCCATCGGAGTTGCCCTGGTACCAGGCGACATCGTCCAGCGGGCCGTATCGCGGGGCGATGGAACCCGCACGACAGGCGTGCTCCCACTCGGCCTCGGTCGGCAGTCGATACCCGTCGGCGGAGGTGTCCCATTCGACCGTCTCGGCGTCGGCATCGAGGTGATACGCGGGCGTCAGCCCCTCACGCTGGGACAACGCATTGCAGAACCGGACTGCGTCCCACCATGAAACACCCTCAACGGGAAGCCGGTCGCCTTGGGCGGTACTCGGCCGCTGACCGGTGACCCGTGCGTACCACGACTGCGTGACCGGGAACGCCGACATCTGAAACAGCGCAACCTCGACCTGCCAACTGTTCCGCGTCCGCCGATCCGAGAGGGTCACCCGTCCGGGCGGGACGGTGACCATCGCGTTTCCTGCGTCCGCGTGCATGGCAGGTCACTCTACCGGCGTCTTCCTGCCGCTCCATCGACCTTCCCGAGGGACGTACAAAGGCGGCGGAGGCAGAACCTGCCTACCAGGATCACCAAGTGCCGGCCGAGACGCCGATCTCATTCTGAAGCGACCGGTAGAAGCGGCCGGCCGGGGCTGCTGGATGCGAGTCGCCTTTTCTGGCGCCATCCTCGCGAATAGGTGGTGACGGTAATGTATCCTGTTCAAATTGTCTGCCACTCCTGTCGGCGCCGCACCTTATCATGTGATGGAGGATTGTGATCGGGGTGATTGTGCTGTGGCGTTGCCCGTTGAAATCGCCGAAATCGTCGGCGAGGCCCGCGAATGGGAAGGGCGGGGCTGGTTTCCGCCGGGGCCGCAATTGGCCGTCTGCCTGTCGGGCGGCAAGGAATCGCTGAAGGATCTGACCGACGGCGAACTGCTGGAGGTCGCCGCCGCGCGGCGCCAGACGTCGTGGGCGCAGGCCCGCGAACTGGCCGCGATCGCAGAGCTGGCAGGACGGCGCGCCGTCGGCGGCTCCGAGGACGATCCCCGGGTTCTGACCTCCCACGAGTCGGTCACTGATGAAGTGGCAGCGGCGCTGACCGTCACGGGCAATGCCGCCGCCACCCTCGTGCGCCTGGCGGAACGGCTCGCGGTCGAACTGCCCGGCACGCGCGAAGCGCTGGAGGCGGGGCGCATCGACCTCGCCAAAGCCCGTGTCATCTGCGACGTCACCGAGAGCCTTCCCGCAGACGCCGCCGAACGCCTCGAAACCGCGGCCCTGGAGAAGGCGCCCGCTCAGACGTCCGGGCAGTTGCGCCGCCGCATCACCCGGATGGCGCGTCACCTCGCCCCTGAGGCGGTCGAGGAGCGCAAGCGCGACGCGGTGCGCGGGCGGCGGCTGGAGGTGTGGGACAACTCGTCCGGCACCGCGAACCTCGCCCTGTGCGACCTCCCCCTGGAAGACGCCCACGCCGTCTACAACAAGATCAGCGCCGCGGCCCGCGGCCTCAAGCATGAGGGGGACGCCCGGTCTCTCGGCATTCTCCGCGTTGAGCTGGCCCCGCGGCTTCTCAGCGGCGCCGAACTCCCCGACGCCGCCCGGGCCCTGCTCGTCGAGGAACCGGGCGCCGCCGAAGAGCTCTCGGCGCCACAGGTGGACGACGACGTCGCCGTTCCCGCGCTGGCGGCCATGGTCGAACGGCGGCTTGCCCATGTGCGCGCCCGTGTTTCGCTGGACGCCCTGCCCGTCGCCGTCCGGCGGGCGGCGCAGCGGATCCACGACGAGCTCGCGGAACGTCGCGACGCCGTCTGCCAGGGAGACGACGAAGAACACGGACGACCGGGCTACCGGCCTCCGGCCGCTCTACGGCGCGAGGTCGAGGAGCGGCATGGCACGTGTGTCTTCCCGAGCTGCAACCAGCCGTCGCGCAGGTGCGACCTCGACCACACGATTTCGTGGCGACCAGGACCGACCTGCCGATGCAACCTCGCGCCGCTCTGCCGCAGGCATCACCGGCTCAAGCAGAGCCCCGGCTGGTCGCTCTTCCAGATCTGGCCCGGCCTGCTCATCTGGACGACCCCCGCCGGCGCCTGGTACATCGTCCGCCCCGACCGAACCTGACCGGCACAGCGTCGCTACGCGGACGTCACCGCTGCTTCAGCCCAGCGAGCAATACGCGCAGACCATCGCGGCTGATGCTGAGGTGGCCGCCCTCGGGATTCTTGCTGTCCCGGACACCGATCGTGCCGTCGAGGTCGGCCAGTTCTATGCAGTTATCGCCCTGCGAGCTGCTGTAGCTGCTCTTGCGCCACGCCGGATGAGCATTCATGGCTTCCATACTTCGTCCGCAATCTCCCTGATCAGCGCCACCGATAGGTCAGCCGGGAGCGCATACGTCGCGATGTCCGCGAACCGTTCGTGCAGTCGTTCAACGTCGGAACGCCCGTCGAAGATCCTGCCGTGCGGTTCGGCTGCAGAGTAGGCGATACGCGAGTCTCCCGGCAGGGTGGCGATGACGAACGCCCCCGAGTTTCCCGGGTGCGGCGCCCCATCCGGAATGACCTGAATCGACAAGCGTGGTGACACCGCATCGGCGAGGCGGTGGAGTTGCTCGTGCATCACCGTGGACGCGCCTACGCGTGACCGCAGGACGCGTTCAGGGAGCAGATAGATCAGTGAGCCTTTTTCAGCAGCGGTGTGGTGACTGTTGATCACATGATGGTCGCGGTCGGTGCATCTGCCCCGGAACGTCAAGGAGCCCCTGGTAGGACGGTTGATCTCTCACAACCCTCCGTCCA
>NZ_JAGEOK010000063.1 GCF_017573545.1 Actinomadura nitritigenes
CCTGGTGAGACGGCGTGGGTTGTGGTGATCAACCCGTCTACCAGGAGCTTCTCTGTATCTGAGGGGACTCCATCAACTCGCGATCACGCTGTGATCAACCAGCCCGCCTGAGGATGAAAAAGGGTCAGTCCTGTCCGCTCGAGTGCTTCGCCGATCGACCTGCGTTCTTCCGAGGACAGAGCGCCGGGAAGGTCACGGACTTCGAACGACTGTTCCCTGGCGGCCAGTTCGATCGCCGCGCAGGCGACGTCGTCGATGACGATCTCCGCGGACGCTCCCGCCGGTGTCTGCGCGTAAAGCGTCACCGATCCGTCGGCGCGATGGTGGTCGAGTGCCAGACCGGGGTGCGTGCGTGTGAGAGTCCACGACTGCTCGATGTGGTCACGGCCGTCGGCGGCTCTCCTCAGGCCGGGAGGACCCAGCCTCAGGCACTGCCCATACAGGTCACGGGCTTGGCGGCGCCCCGTCGAGGTGATGAGGCCATGAAGTTCGCGGACGAACGTCTGTCTCTGACGGGCGGCCTGGACGCGTCGATAAGGGTGCTGGTCGGCTTCGGGCGAGGGCATGAACCCCATATCGAGACCTGGAGGCGGGGACTCTGTCTCACTGGTCGGCCGCTCACCGTCCAGGGGACTGATGACATGTAGGGACATCGACCAGTCCGCGCTCACATTCCTCGGCTCGTGGATGCACGGGTCGTAGACGAAGCCGACACGCCCGCTCACCGCCTGGAATCGGTTCTTCGGCACGAGTTCCCGCCGCCGGTAGGATTCGTCGCGGTCCCACGTCCGCATCTCGAGTTCGTTCCGGCACACCGCGGTGATCGTCCATGCCGTGTGCTCGTGGGGCCCCGGGCGCGCGCCCGGCGGGTGATAGCCGAACGCGAACGCTATCCCCAGATCCGAAATGATGTGGAAGGGAACAAGGGATCGTCGAAGTTCGTGATTTTCGAGCATGGCGAGCTCGCGGGCGACGCAATCCAATAGCAACTCGTCGTCCTGGACTGCGGCGGTTACCGCGGCCCGGGCTTCGAGAACCGAACTTCGGTTCGGATGTGCCTGCACGCCAAGGCCGGGAAAGTCCGAGGTGCAGAACACCTCGCAAAGGTCCTGCAGCTTCATCTCTTCCCTTTAAGCCGGCCCTGGCCGTGCCCGTGGACGATCGGCAACGATCTGATCGGCTAGGAACTTCCCTGAAGGCGGCCAGAGAAAAACCAATCAACTGCATCGCTCCGGCAAACGCGGGCCATCCTGATCTCAAGTTGGCCACGGCGACCCGGTCGGCGGTCCCCGCGAGCGTTTCCATCGCCTTGCCTACTTGACCGCGGCGAGTGCCTTTGCGGTCCTGCGTCTTCTGCCGATTACCGATCGGGAGAAGGACGCCGAGATTTTGGTGCTGCGGCACCAGGTCACCGTGCTGGGGCGTCAACTCGACGGCGCACGGGTGCGGTTCACCGTCCCCGGCCGGGCACTGCTTGCGGCGCTGCTGCACCGGCTCCGTCCCAGCGTGTTACGGCGGATGCGGTTACTGGTGCGGCCGCCACGTTCGTCACAGAACCGATCCTGACGGAGTGCATGGCCGGGCGTTCGCCGGATTCGGCTCCTTGGGATCAAGGGGCGGCGGCGCTCAGGCCGCCGCGCGGCCCCGTGCCTGGCCGCCCGGAGCGTGCGGCGTGGGCGCCGGTCGCCGGACGGCCGCGCCGGGCCGCGCATCGCGCCACGTCCGCCGGCCCCGCCCGTCCGGTCGCCACGGGGTCGCACCGCCGCCCGAAGCACTGCCAGAATCGCGCCATGCCCGGAGACCCCGCTCGTTACGCCGACGGCCAGAACATGTGATGGCGGCTCATCTCGTTCAACGACAGCAACGAGTAGCTCAGCAACACCTTCCCAGCCGGGAGCAGTTCATCAGGGTCCGCGACCTCTTCGACTACGGCGACGACGAGTGGTCCGCCAACTCGTACCCGGTTACGACCGACCACTGGCCGCAGCTCATCGAGGTACTAGCCTGCCCGGCCCCCGAGCCTGGCAAGTCCTACTTCATCGAGGGCTACGCCACGGACCTGTAGCCGCGTGGCTGGGGTGGAAGCGCGCGGGGCTCTGCGCTCGCCGAAAACTACGTCCACGCAGGTGGAAGGCGTAGATGGGTGCTCAGGTGTTGCGCTTGATCAGCTGCGAATCAAGCGGCGGCAAGGCGGTCGCTGCGGGATGATGGGCGGCTGTGTTCTTGCGGCCGGCCTGCTTGACCGCGGCGAACGCGTTTGCGGTGCTACTTCTGCTTCCGGTGATCGATCGGGAGAAGGACGCTGAGGTCTCGGTGTTGCGGCATCAGATCGCCGTGCTGGAGCGCCAGTTGGCCGGGAAGAGGGTGCGGTTCACTGCGGTGGATCGGGCGCTGCTCGCGGCGCTGCTGCACCGGTCACGGGCGTGATCAGCGAATACCACCACGCCGCATAAGCCCAGCTCAGAGCATGTAACTCAATATTCGAGCGGCACAGGCAGGCGACTCCGGCGGACGAAGCCGTCCCGTCCCTAGCCGCTCTGGGCCAGTCGGCGTTGCAACGCCTCGACCTGGTCCACTTGCGTCCGTGACCATGCCAGTTCTTCGTCGTCGATGGAGTTGGCGCCCCAGCTCCACGGTTGCCTGCTCTCCCACTCAACCGAATGGTGGTAGCCGGTGAAGTACTCGTGCATGACCGTGAGCAGGGACGCTCCTTGGACGGCGGTGCGCGGCCCGGATGTGCTTTCCGAGAGTTCGGACTCGATCAGATGGCTGGGGATGCCGTACACCTCAGTGCCGCGCGCCTCGAGTCCGCGCAGGCTGTAGCAGATCATCATGCCGCCATGCCTCGCGGCGGGAGGAGGCTGGATATCGCCGTGGCCGTGACGGGCGTGATGGCCGAACGACATGAGCGGCACGAGATCGGGATCCCGGGTGAGGAGCCGCCGCTCGGCCCGCTCTCCCGGGTCCGGGCGCAGCCGGGGGCCGCCCATGTCCAGTGGGACGGCCAGTTCCCACGGCTGATTGGGGAAGTCCGCCACCAGCTCCAACTCGTGCGGACCGGCCTCGGCGATCACGAAGAACTCGTCCGGGAAATCGACCCCGTAGCACTCGCGGAGCACCTGGCGCGGGCCCAGTCCGGCCTGGTAGAGCGCCCGCGCCAGAAGGGCCATCGAATGGAAGTCCGCACGCGAGGCCGCCGCTCGCAGCCGCGGGACCGGGTCGTCCTCCGGCGCGGCCGCCATGACGGCCGGACGCCGCTGCCGTGCGATCCACTCGAGCGCCGGCAGGATCTCCGCCGCCCACTTGGTGTCGGCCGCGCGGTCGATCCCCGGATTCGTCGACGCGCGCCGCAGCTCCAGCCAGGCGTGAAGCTGGGCATGGTGATCGTGCAGGACTTCCAGCAGGGAATCCCCGCACACCTCCACACCGTCGTCGGGTGCGAACGGCCAGATGCCGAAGACCGTGCTCCGGCCTGCCCGGAGTTCGCTCAGCCGGTCGCAGACGGTCAGGCCGCCGTACTCGGCGTGGAGGCCGCCGAGGTCCAGGAGCGGGACCAGGTCGTGGTCATGCTCAAGGATCTGGTTCTGCGACCAGTCTCCGAGGCTCGATTCGGACAGGCCCCGGCCAGGCGGAGCGCGGGCCACGATCCGCTGGCACTACACCTTCGTACCGGCCCGTCCGACTGGGTCAGCGGAGTGAACCTCATGCGCGTGCGCGACGGCCAGATCGTCGAAGCGCTCGGCTACAGCAAGACCGCCGGTGAAGTCCCCCTGGCCACCGACACCGATCCCACGACCTGAACGCGGCGTAGGAAAGAACCCTCATGCGCAGCTACCACCTCGACAGCGGGGCCGGATCGCCGCCGCCAATCCGGCCAGATCCGCACCCACCACGACAACCGCCCCCGCCCCCGCCCCGAAGGCGCTCCTGTGACCGCCCTGCTGACCGGCGCGGACATCAACACCACCCGCTCAGGCCGTGAAACCGGTTGATGCGATGCCGGTTGCTCATCGTCCATCCCGCCCTCTCGCTCGCCGGGTCCTGCACAGTGGGTTTGTCGCGCGATGCCCGATCGGTTGCCTTCACCGGCCAGACGGACCAGTCGTCTTCCTGCCCCGTGACCGGCAACGCGGCCGATCGCCCGACTTCGGAGCCAGACGACGACGTGAGCGGCTCCGCCATTTCGAGCAGCACGCAATGCCGGTCAGCAACACCTGACAGCAAGACGTGGCGGACACGCGGCCGAGCGCGGAAGCGGGTCATGCACCGCGCCCGCAGGTCGGCGGTCAATCAGCCGGGGGATCGGCCGGCCGCTGCTGCGCCGCTGCGGTATGGACGCATCGCAGATGATTTCTGCGGCGGTGCACGACCCGCGTCAGGTGCGGCGGGCGGCTAGCGTGAGGCCCCTGATGCGGCGGCCGCACGGCCTGGCGCCTTCGCCTCGGCCGCGCCGCGCTCCTGCAGTTCCGGCAGCGCCTCGTCCTGCATCTCCTCCATGCGCAGTGCGACGCCGAGCGCAAAGAACGTCGGCGCCCACTCGCCGACGAAGATCCCCCACCGGTCGGCGCGTTCCATCCCAGCGCCCTCCAGCCGGTTTGAGGCCAGCCACGACCCGAACGCCAGGCCGATCGAGGCGATTCCGGCCGTATAAGCCAGATTGGACCGCACACCCCAGTTGTGTAGAGTTTTGATCATCGTCCCCCCTTTTTGGTCGGTCGGCACCTACCCTCCCGCGATGTCCGCACCCGCAAGCCGCCCGTTTTTTGCCCACCCTGGGCACCGGTAACAACAACGCCATATGCCCAGGTAGAGTGGTTTACTTGCGGCGCTGGAGGTTTCCAGCGCCGCAGCGTAGTGCCGCGTCAGGCAACGTTCGCCCTGTCGAGGTGCAGGTGATGATCTTTGTGGTACCTTTTGTGCCGCCGTGCACCACTGCACATTCGAGGAGGTGAGTCCGATCAACGCTGTGACCAGTCGGGGCTCCCTCCTTTGCATGGCCTAGGGAGCGCCCGCACCAGGCATCCCGAAAGGCTTGAACGCTGATGCGCTTCAGCTCCCAGACGTCGTCGGACGGCGTCACCGAACAGCCCTTCACCCTCGACGAGATCCCTGGCGTGCTGTGGACGCCGGAAGACGCCCGCGGTACTCGTCCCCTGATTCTGCTGGGCCACGGCGGCGGGCAGCACAAGACGGCCCCCGGCATCGTGTCCCACGCGCGCCGCTACGCCGCCGAGGGTTTCGCGGCCGTCGCGATCGACGCGCCCAACCACGGCGACCGGCCCAAGGATGAGGAGTTCGGCCGGATCGCGGCCGAACTCCGGGCCGGTATGGCCGCCGGTGAGGATCCGGGCGCGCTGGTCGCCGGCATGCACGGCTATCTGGCTGGTCAGGCCGTCGCGGATTGGCAAGCGATTCTGAGCGCGGTCCAACGCCTTGACCAGGTCGGCGTCGGCCCGGTGGGTTATTGCGGCATGTCGATGGGCTGCGGGCTCGGTATCCCGCTCATCGCCGCAGAGCCCCGGATCCGCGCGGCGGTGCTCGGCCTGCTCGGTGTGCACGGGCTGGCCGAGGACGCCGCGCGGATCACCGTGCCGGTGCAGTTCCTGGTCCAGTGGAACGATCAGATGGTGCCGCGGGACCAGAGCCTGGCGTTGTTCGACGCCTTGGCCTCGGCTGAGAAGACGCTGCACGCCAACCCCGGCGGGCACGGGGATGTGCCGTCGTTCGAAGCGGACAGCTCGCTGAGGTTCTTCGCCCGGCATCTGAGCTGACACGAGGTCGCAGTGCTCGGCGCGCTGGCCCGGGACTCGTTCCCGGCCAGCACGTTGGGTCCAGTCCAGACTGTTCGGCATGGCCGAGCGGTTGCGGGTGCGGGAGATCGATGATGACGAGGGCAGGCGGCTGCTGCGGATCATCCGCAGGGGCACCGGATCGGTAGTGACTGGCGGCGGGCCCAGATGGTGCTGCTGTCCGCCCAGGGCATGCCCGTGGCGAAGATCGCCGAAGTGACGTTCACCAGCCCGGACCGGGTCCGGGACGTGCTCCACAACTTCAACGCCGACGACTTCGACTCGCTCTACCCGAAGTACAAGGGCGGGCGGCCGAGGACCTTCACGCTGCCCGAGCGCCGCGAGATCAAGAAGATCGCCAAGTCCAGGCCGGCCGAGCACGGGCTGCCGTTCTCGACCTGGAGCCTGGCCAAGCTGGCCGACTTCCTGGTCACCGAGGGGGTGGTCGACGACATCAGCCACGAGGGCCTGCGGGTCCTTCTGGAAGACCCTCCCGCGACCCCGACTACGCCACCAAGAAGGCCCGGGTCGAGCACCTCTACGCCATCGCCGACGGTGAGGTGATCCCCGAGGAGGGCGAGCCCGAAGTCGTCTTCTACCTGGACGAGTTCGGCCCGCTCAACCTCCAACCGCACCCCGGACGTCAGTGGGCCGAACGCGGCGGCCGGCACAAGGACCTCGACCGCAAGCCGGGGCCGCGGCGCCGGGCAATCTACACCCGCCCCCACGGGGTCCGGCACCTGTTCGCCGCCTACGACCTGGTCGAGGACAAGCTCTACGGCCACATCAAGCTGACCAAGAACCGCTCCAAGTTCCTGGAGTTCTGCCGCTACCTGCGCAGCCTCTATCCCGCAACGGTGCGGATCGCTATCGTCTGTGACAACTACTCCCCGCACCTGACCACGAAGCGGTGCCGACGGGTCGCGACGTGGGCGGAGGCGAACAACGTCGAGATTGCCTACACCCCGACGAACTCCTCCTGGCTGAACCGGATCGAGGCGCAGTTCACCGCCCTGCGCTACTTCACCCTCGACGGCACCGATCACCAGAGTCACAAGGAGCAGGGCAGCATGATCCGCCGCTACATCATCTGGCGGAACGAGCACGCCCAAGACGAGCGCCTACGCTCGGTGGTCAACAGGGCGAACGTTGCCTGATGCGGCACTAGGGCGTGTCCCGTAGATCTTGGCGGGTTCGTCTGATAGGCCCATCCCATGGGCGAGGAACGGTTGAGGCGTCACGGCAGGCTGTGGCCGGCTGGTGGGCTGGGGTGTGCGCCGAGGACGATGGGGCTTGCCGGAGTCTCCTCGTATGAATGAGGCGGAGCTTCCGCCGGGAGCCGTTGATCCTCACCTGGCCGAGGTGGAGACGGTGGTACGTGCCTGGGCGAAGCCCGTCGGCTATCGGGTGCGATGGTCCCATGGAGCGATTCCGCTCTGGGGCGTCGATGATGTCCGCCCCTACCTGCGTGTCGACCTCCTCGATGGCCGCAACGACGTTGTCGATGTGATTCCGCTGGATGGCGGCGGTCTGGTGGTCGGTATGGTCAACGGGTCGAGCGGGATCTGCAGAGGTTGGGACTGCGCCCCTGACCAGCTCCTTGATGTGCTGAAGGAGGCGGATGAGCACTCCCGGTCCTGTGAGAGCTTCGCCGATGGTGGCCTGTACTGATCGCGGCGGCGTTCGGCGAGGTGCCCGTGTTCGTCGCCACGACAGCGCCTCGATCGGCCAAAATCTGTTTCGCGGTTCATAGGACGGGGTCTCGTAGCCAGATCCGGATCGAGGCGACGTCGATGGTGCCCTGGTAGATGCGTTCTCGTTTTTCGTATCTGGTCGCGACCGCACGGAACTGTCGGAGCTTGTTGATACAGCGCTCGACGGTGTTGCGGTCCTCGTAGGCCGCAGGGTCGAAGGTCGGCGGGCGACCGCCTTTAGATCCGAGCTTTTGGCGGTTGGCCTTCCGATCCTCCTTGACGGGGATGACCGCCTTGATCCCATGTTTCCTCAGGTAGGCGCGGTTCGCGCGGGAGGAGTAGGCCTTGTCGCCCATCGCGCGCGCAGGCCGGGTCCGCGGCCGTCCAGGCCCACGCCGGGCAATGCGGATCTGGTCCATCAGCGGAATGAAGCGCGGCGAGCCACCGTGTTGGCCGGGGCTGAGGATCCGGGCGATCGGCCGACACCGGCGATCGGCGACCAGATGGATCTTCGTGCTCAACCCGCCACGAGACCGCCCCAGCGCCTCAACGCCCGGACCGGGATCTGGAGGATTTTTGTCATTCGCCGGTGCCCCCTGTGGGCGCGTCAGCGGCCGGCGCATGGCGAGCACCGGCCGTGTGCTGGTGGGCGCGGGCGATGGTCGAATCAGCGCTGAGGGTCCAGTCCTCACCCTCGGCCTCATCGGCCCCAGCCCGCAGCCGATCGAGAATCTTCTCCCACGTCCCGTCCAGTGACCAGCGGCGATGCCGGTTATAGGCGGTCTTCCAGTTGCCGTACTGGGCGGGCAGATCCCGCCAGGCACAGCCCGCCCGGCTCCGGAACATCACCCCGTTGATCACGGTGCGATGATCGTCCCACCGGTGTCCCTGCCGCGGATGCACAGGCAGAAGCAGGGCCAGCAACTCCCATTCCTCATCGGTCAGATCATGGCGCTTCAGACGCTCATCAACGTCCACCCGAACGGTCTACAGAACCCAAAGATCAAGATCTACGGGACACGCTCTAGGAGCCCGCCGACCACGGGAGTCGACCCGCGAGGCCCAGCCTGTACCGCTCGAATACTCAGCTTCATGCTGTGAGCTGGGATTTTGCTGCGGTGCCGCGGCGGTCGCTGCGACCATCACGGGGTGTTGTTGTCTCTGCTGTACCGGTTGGTCCGGAGCCTGCTCGGCCTGTTGGTGATGCTGGTCCGGTCTGATCTGTCCAAGGACGTCGAGTTGCTGGTGCTGCGTCATGAGAACCAGGTGCTGCGCCGTCAGGTCGCAGGTCGTCCGCGCTGGGGTCATGGCGACCGGCTCTGGTTTGCGGCGTTGTCCCGTCTGGTGCCGCGCCGGTGGTGGGCCGGACTTTTTCCGGTTGTGCCGGCGACGATCCTGCGCTGGCATCGTGATCTCGTCGCCCGTAAGTGGACCTTCACTGATCGGCGCCGTCCAGGTCGCCCCCGCACGGGTGCGGCGATCAGAACGCTGATCTTGCGGATGGCGAGGGAGAACCCGATGTGGGGGCACCGGCGGATCCAAGGCGAGTTGGCGTGTCTCGGCTACACGATCGCGTCCACGGTGTGGGAGATCCTGCACGCAGCCGGCATCGATCCGGCACTGCGTCGGGCGGAGCCGACGTGGCGGCAGTTCCTGGCCGCTCAAGCGCACGCGATCATCGCTTGCGTCTTCCTGGTGGTGGAGACGGTGCTGCTCAAGCGGCTCTATGTGCTGGTGTTCATCGAGCACGGCGCCCGCAGAGTGCATCTGGCCGGGGTGACCGCGTGCCCGACGGGGGCGTGGGCGGTGCAGCAGGCCTGCAACCTGGCCATGGAGTTGGAGGATCGTATCGGCGCGCTGCGGTTTTTGATCCACGACCGCGATCCGGTCTTCACCGCCGCGTTCGATGAAGTGTTCCAGGCCGATGGGCTCCGGGTCGTCAGGACCTCGCCGCGGATGAATGTGTGAGCGCGTGATCGGAATCCTTCCCCCGTGAAGTGCTGGACCGGCTGTTGATCCTGGGGGAGCGGCACCTGGCCATGGTGCTCGGCGAGTACCTGGACCACTACAACGGCCACCGGCCGCACCGGGCCCGACACCAACGCCCCCGGATATTGAAGCCCAGCCTGTCCATGACCGGGCTGGACTCAACGACCTGCGATCCATCCGGCGAAGACCCGTCGTCACAGGCATGATCAACGAATACCATCACGCCGCATAACCCCATATCAGGCCACATAACTCAATAATCGAGCGGCACACCGTGCTGCCCGGGCCAAGATCGGCTGCACCAGGGGCCGGCTCGTGGTCTGAGGTGTGGGTGGTCCAGGCGGCGTCGGGGGAGGCAGTCGCCTTGGTCGGGTGGTCGGCTGCGGCGCCGACCCTGGCTGGTGTGCTCTGTCCGGTGTGGTGTTGAGCAGGGTCGGTAGATGTGGGGCGTCGGTGCTTGGGATGCCGGCGATCATGGCGAAGGCGCGTTGGTCAGTCAGCGTCTACCCGGCCGGGGCGACGCACCGGTCCGCCGCAACCTGAACGGCGTCGCGCGGTCCGAGGGTTCTTCCATGGGCCTGCACCGCCGAGCCAACCTGCTGCGCTGCCGATTGGGTGGTCCAGGTCGGCAGCATCCGGTGTGGGTAGGCCGAGTTGGCCTCGCCGACCGAGGCGGCATCCTCCAAGCGGACCAGGACATCCCACAGTCTGCGGGTGCTGGGCTCGTGCCCTGCGGTGATGAGCTCGTGGAGTGGGTCCGCGCGTTCGTGCGGGACGGTCCATGGCCGGGCGAAGGCGCTGACGTTCGGCGAGGCCTTCGCGGTCGGCCGCGGTGGCGTTGTCAAGGAGGAGATTCCAACCTGAGCCCGCAGGTCACGGGCCGGTCGCGTCCCGCGCGGCGTGAGCGACGACGAGAGAGCTCCTGGTAGATCGAGATTTGCGACGATCTTGACCACCAGGAGCTCCGGTGCTGTTCTTCTGTGCTGCCCTCGCACTGTCGCTCGGCCCGCACGTTCGTAGCCGATCTGATCCGAAAGCATCGGCGCCGGGTCGGGTCACGGTGGTGGTGGTTGCCGCGCAAGCTGGGGAACCCAAGAAGTTGTTCAACCGGCACCACGCCAAGGTCCGCGCGCTGCGCTAGCGAGGTGCCGCTGCGCTCAAGAGCTGGCACATCTCCTGGTGATGGAGGGTGAGGATGGCCTGCACGATGGCCGATAGGTGGCTGGGTGAGCAGCGGGCCTTCCGCAAATGGTGATCCACCGAGCCCGCCGACAAGCCGCCCAACCGGGGCCCCGTCGCCGAAGGCGCTGACATGATCGGCCATGGTGATGAGCTTCGCCGAGATCGGCGGCGTCCCACGGGCTCGGGCAACTTTGCTGGTCATTGCCCTCGGAAGGGCGATGCACGGCGTATCGTGGATTTAGTGCGTCAGCCGATCAACGCGCCGCCGGCCGCCCGTCTGCGATGCGCAGCGCGATCGGAGCGACATCATGAACACCTCGTATACGACTCAAGGCCATACCGACATCCATCCTCGGGTTGTGCTGTCGGTCGTGCGCAGACCCTCGTTCACCGTCGCCGCCCTGCAAGGCGAGCTCGATCTGGTGACTGCGCCCGCGCTGCGCGACGGGCTGCTGGCGCTGCTGCACCCTGGGCAGAGGCTGCTGGTACTGGACCTGTCTCAGCTTTGGTTCTGTGACGCGGCCGGGATTGCCGCTCTGATCAGCGCCTGGCACCGTGCTCTGGCTCTGGGCGTCTCGATGCGTCTGGCCTCTCCTCGCTCCCACGTCGCGAGGATCCTGGACGACACTGCCCTGGAGCACGGCCTCCGGACCTACCCGACGCTGCCCCAAGCGCTCCAGCAACCTCTCCCGCCGCCGCTGGAGGCCGCCGCAGTCTGACCGGCCCACCATCGCGCCGTCGTCATACGCGAAGGGACCGTTCATCCGGTTCGGAGCCGGGCGTCTCATCGCCGGTCGACGAGAGGGAGGTCCGGTGGTGGGGGGACAGGGATCGTGTGGGAATGGTCGGCCGTGGGACGGCCTGTTCAGAGGCGGCAACGTTGGGTGGGGCGGCCGGTGTCGGTGGTGTGCGAGTTCGTGGACGAGACGGAGGGGCCAACCCCCCGGGCGGCGCTCGGGTCGCTCAAGTTGATGTGCTCGCAGCGTTCCTCGGTGTGCTTGATACTGAGGTGGGCGACCCCGGGGGCCGGGGTCCGTAACCCTTTCCACGGAATTTCTGAATTCATCAGAATTGATTAATATTTGAGTGGGATGAGATCATCCGCCAACGGGCGACATCCCCGTTCTGAGGTTGATCCGCCAACACCGGCTCGTCCCCGAGAGGGGGAGTCATGCCGATCTCGCACGAGCCTCACATGAGTTCAGGTCCCGGCCTCTCGCCACTGTCCGTGGCCCGGGCCGGGTGGTCTCCGTGATGGCCGTGGTGAGCAAACGAGACGTGCGGATCTGTTTCGACTGCGCCCGCCGACCCGCAAGCGTCCCCGATGAGCAACCGGCCGCCGCATCGATCGAGACTCCAACGGGAGGCGCCCGCCATGTGGACCACCATCGGACGCCGCACGACGATCAGCTTGTCACCACCGTCGGCTCCGCCCCTCACCGCGCCACCCGAACGGACCGACCACACCGATGACCAGGCAGGCTCCGAGAGCGCCTGGGAATCCGAGAGCGGGCGACTGCGAGAGGACATCGCAACGCGGCCCGGCAGCGAGCGGAGATCATCATGACCATGTTCACCACCACCGCATCCGCCGCCGCGGACCTGGTCCGGACCCCTGACGACGTGCGGATGCCCGTCCACCGGCGTCCCGGTCACACCATCGTCGCGTTGTCGGGCGCCTTGGACAGCGCCGCCGCCCCGGCGCTGCGCGAGCACCTGATCGGCGCGTTGCGGCACAGCGGCCGCCTGCTGATCCTCGACCTGGGGGAGGTGACCTCCGCGGACGCGGCCGGTCTGGCCGTCCTGGTCGGCATCCGGCGCCGCGCCGCCGGACTCGGCGTCGCCCTCCGCCTAGCCGCTCCCGACCCGCAGGTCGGCGCGCTGCTCCACGCCACGGGGCTCGACGGCGTCCTCACCGTCCACCCCACCCGGGTGCCCCGCACCGAACGCGCCGCGTGATCGCGACCGCGCCGGGTGCCCGGAGGCGATAGGGACCGGAGCGCGCCCGTATCCGTGAAGGCGACCGTACCGCGCGCCCGGCCCGGCCCGGAGCCGCGCGGTCACAGGAGCGGTCTGGCGAGGTGGTCGGCGGTGCCGCCGCGCCATTCGATGAGGAGGAGGGTGGCGTCGTCGCTGGTGATCCCGCCTCTTTCCCGCATGAGCGTGTGGGAGAGGTTCCGCACCATCTGCTGGACGGTCGCGCTGGCGGGGCTGACGCGTTCGATGGTGGCGATCAGGCGTTCCTCGCCGAACAGTTCCCCGCCGGTGGTGTGCTCTTCGATGAGGCCGTCGGTGTAGGCCAGGAGCCGGTCGCCTGGCCGGAGCCGTTCGTCGTTGATCTGGGGCGTCGAACCGCCGAAGCCGACGGGCAGGGTGCTGGGGCCTTCCAGCGTGCCGATGACCTTGTGGTCGCGGATCAGCAGGGGCGCGGGGTGGCCGGCGTTGACCCATGCCAGGTGGCCCGTCCCGATGTTCAGGCGCATCATCTGCGCAGTGACGAAGTGGTCGGGGCCGAACTGCTGGTCGATGGCGGTGTCCATGAACGCGTACAGTTCGGCGAGGCCGGCTTCGGCGCGTCTGGCGTGCCGGTAGGCGCCCACGGCCACGGTGGCCAGTACCGCGGCGTTCAGGCCGTGGCCCATCGCGTCGATCACAGCCAGGTGCAGGACGTCGTCGTTGAGGGCGTAGTCGAGGCTGTCGCCTGCGACGTCGTAGGCGGGTTCGAGCATTCCGGCGACGGCGACCTGCGGCGTCGTCATGGTGAGCGGGGGCAGCAGGGACCACTGGATCTCCGCGGGCACGCTCATCGGCGCGCGCCGCCGCGCTCGCAGGAACTGGTCGGTGTAGTTGTTCTTGGTCACCAGCATGTCGGCGACCAGGCCCGCGAGCCGCCGCAGCAGCCGGCGGTCGTCGTCGTCGACCTTGTCCAGGGTCAACGACATCACGCCGATCTCGTCACTGCCGTCCAGCAGCGGCAGGAACATCCGCACACCGTCGGCCTGCCGCTGTTCGACTGTGGTTTCCGACTTGAACGCTCGCCCGGCCGGCGAACCCTCCAAAGGCAGCGGTTCACCGTCGGTGAGGCCGCGGCCCGGCAGCGGCACCAGCATCAGTTGGGCATAGTCCTGCAGCAGGATCGAGACGTCCCGGCCGCCGATCGCGCGGACCTCCTCGGCCACCAGCGGCGCGATGAGCTGGGGCGGCATCTCGTGCGCCCGGTCCAGCAACTGTCCCAGCAGCCGCTCACCGAAGCCTTCGCTCCGATCTACCGCTTCCTCCGGCCCGATCAGTTCCCCCACGCCCGTCTATGTGCCCTCCGACACGGACGGTAACTCCAGATATCGAGAGTGGTCTTCCATCCCGCGCCGGTGAGTGATGTCGTTGCGGGTGCAGAACGTGCTCACGGGGACTGGGTGCGGCGCAGGAAGCCGATCCGTGCAGCGGCAGCATCGGGAAGGACGGCCAGGGTTGGTGGCGGGGCCGGGCAGGCATCGGGAGCGCTTCGACCTCCAACGCTCTCACGGTGAAGGCGGTCGTGCTTGGGGCGGTGTGGGATCGCGGTCGAGTTGGTCTGGGTGGGCGTGACGCCGGCCGTGCTCGGCGACCCGTCAGCCGTGGCCGACGCTGATCAGCAGATCGCCGCGCAGCGCGTGGTCGCTGCCCTGAGCGTGGAGCCCCGGGGCTCACGCCGCGATGTACGCTGGGCGGGTCTCGCTGTTTCGGCTCGGAAGGCGGAGACGTGGAACTGCGTCAGCTCCGCTATTTGGTCGCCGTTTCCGAGGAACTCAATTTCGGTCGTGCGGCGGCTCGCGAGCACATTGTGCAGTCGGCGCTGAGCCAGCAGATCCAGCGGCTGGAGCGGGAATTGGGCGTGCGTCTGCTGGAGCGCACCACGCACTATGTCGCCCTGACCCCGGTGGGGGCGGCCTTCCTGGTGGAGGCACGGCAGATCCTCACCCATGTGGAGCGCGCGGCCCAGGTAGCCCGGACCGGGCAGGGCACGTTGCCCGCGTTGCGGGTGGGCATCATCGACGCCGCCTATGACTCGATGCCGCGGATCCTGCACGAATCTCAGGCGCGGTATCCGGACCTGGTGATCCATCAGGTGGAGGTCGGGGTTCCCGAGCAGTACCAGCAACTCAACGACGGGCGGCTCGACGTGGGCATCGGCCGTGCCGCGCTGGCACCGAGCGGGGTCGCCTCGTATCTGTTCCGCCGGGACCGTCTCGGCGTCCTGGCCCCTCGCGGGCACCGGTTCGCCGACCTGGACGCGGTGCCGGTGGAGGCCCTGGCGCGTGAGTCGCTGCTGCTGGCCGAGGAGGTGGATGCTCCGGAGTTCAACCAGTTCACTGTCGAGATGTGCCGCGCCGCCGGCTTCACCCCGACGGTTCACCCGGGCACCGTCGACAGCATCCGTGGCGCGTCCGCCCTGGTCGTCCGGGGGCGCTGTCTTTACTGCGTGCCCTCCTCCTGCATGCCCGCCCTCCCGGGAACGGTCTGGCGGCCGCTTACCGACCCCGCCTCCTTCTATCCCTGGTCGATCCTGTGGCGTGCCGCCGACGACTCCGACCACGTGCGCGCCATCGTCGCCTGCGCCCGCGGCATGTCCGAACGGCTCGGCTGGCTGGTCACCGCCGACCAGCCGGCCGGCTGATCCGCGGCCGCACGGGATCGGCCGGACCGATCACGGCCCCCGTCCGGAGCACCTTACGAGCATCAATGCCGAGGGTGAATCGCCGGCCGCCCTCGGCGCCGTGCCGAACGGCGCCCCGAAACGGCCGCGACCACGGGCCGTGGGCCCGCCTTAGCTGGGGTGGTGCCGCCTCTATGAGCGCCTGGTCCCGCGGACCCGGACACGTGGTCTTGCCGGCGTGGCCTCGGCAAGCTCTGGAAGAGATGAGCCATGCTCGAATACCTCGTAGCCACTGCCCGGCGGATCATCTTGACTGGGGAGTGATCCGCCACAGTCGGGGGACGGGCTGGATCTCTCCGGGGTCGTCGGCGTGAGGACAACGCGGGCGGCCCCGGACGATCCGGCTTCGAACTCCTCTTCACCGCGGCCCTGATCTACCTCCCGCCCCTCCAGCACCTCTTCGGCACGGCCGCCCTGCATCCGGACGTCCTGGGCATCATCGCCGTGTTCCCTCTCATCGTCTGGGGCACCGACGGCCTGCGCCGCGGGCGACGGGGCCCGTCCCGTCCGGCCTCGTCCGGCCGGAAAGGACTTCCTGACAGCTGCTCCGCAAGCGGGCAAGCCCTGGCTCCGCCGCTCACCACGCGCATCCATCTGTCGACAGGTCATCGTTCGCAGTGATTGCCCCTTCGCGGATCGGTTGTTTCGCTCCTGGCGCGTGCGGGGTTGGCTGACTGGCGGACGGCACCGGCGATCGATTTTCCGCAAGTCCTCTCTCAGGACCGCGAAGGAGCATGGTCATGGACCAGCCCGCACGACCTGTCCCCGATTCGGCCGCAACGCAGGCCGACTTGCTGAATCTGGCAGGGGTGCTGGAGGCGGCGGTCCTGCTCTCCTCCCCGGCCTGCGAAACATCCGCGCTCGCGGACGGACGGCACCGGAGTGCCCTCCGTCTCGGTCAACTGTCCTTGCTCCGACAGATGAGAGCGCTGTCTGCCATGCCGAACTCCCCGCCGAACTCATCGCACAGCATCGCCCCTGACGACGGATCCACCGCCGATCGCGATCTCGGCCCACAGGTGGCCGCGAACACGCTGGCCGACGCCCTGGTTCGCCTCATGTTCGCCCTCAGCATGGATCTGCACCGGGTCCTGGCCCGCATCAGCGCCCCAGCCGCCCACCCGACTGGCCGGACCGGCCGAACCGGTCGGAGTAGCGTTCGCCTGCATCCCGACAGAGAAGAGGTGCAAGTGATCGTGCGTCAGGCGATCGCGGAGCTTGATCAGATGGTCCACCAGACGCGGGCCCTGGTGTTCGCCCACATGGACGGCGCTACACCAGCGGAACCGGGCGCCGATTGAGCACCCGCTCCAGCACCGGGCGGGTTGCGGGACCTTCGCCTCTGCCGCCCTGGTCCGCGTGGCGTGAAACTGACCGTGAAGGCGACCACGCGCCGTGCCGCGCCGATCCGGAAGGCCGATGCGCTCCGACGTGTGATCCACGAACACTGCGAACGGAGCGCCGTCATGCAAGCCCTGATCACCGTCATCGTCGTCGCGGGGGTCCTGCTCTTGCTGGGGCTCGCCCTGGCGGTGCGCATCGTCAAGCAGTACGAGCAGGGGGTGCTGTTCCGGCTCGGCCGCGTCGTCGGCACCCGGGACCCCGGCCTGCGGCTGATCGTCCCGGTGGTGGACGTGCTGCGGCGGGTGTCGCTGCGGATCGTCACGATGCCGATCCAGTCGCAGGGCATCATCACCCGCGACAACGTCAGCGTGGACGTGTCGGCCGTCGCCTACTTCCGGGTGGTCGACGCGGTGAGATCGGTCGTGGCGATCGAGAACGTGCGCGCCGCGATCGACCAGATCGCCCAGACCACCCTGCGCAAGGTCGTCGGCCAGCACACCCTGGACGAGACCCTGGCCGAGACCAGCAAGATCAACCTTGATATCCGCGAGATTCTCGACGTCACCACCGTGGCGTGGGGCGTGGAGGTCACCCTGGTCGAGCTGAAGGACATCCAGCTTCCCGAGACCATGAAACGCGCCATGGCCAAGCAGGCCGAGGCCGAGCGGGAGAAGCGCGCCAAGATCATCAATGCCGAGGGCGAATCGCTCGCCGCCGCCGCGCTGGGGGAGGCCTCCGACACGATGATGGCCCACCCTCTGGCCCTGCAACTGCGCAATCTGCAGAGCCTGGTGGAGATCGGCGTGGACAAGAACAGCACCGTGGTGTTCCCGGCGCCGCTGATGACCACCATCGCCGAACTCGGAACCTTCCTCGCCCGCGAGCAGGCCGCCGCCGTCCCCGCACCCGCGGTCGCGACGTCCAACGGTGCCGTCACGGCGCCGGCCGCCACCGTCACCGACCCGTCCGACATCCCCTGACCGCCGATTCCGGGACGCCGCCGGCCGGCCATCTCCGGAGGTGCAACACCGCGGACATCAACCGGCCGCCCCTCATGCCGTCACCGGTCACCGATGGCGGGGGCGGCCGGCCCGCTTCCCGCCGACCCCACGCCACCGCCCTGATCGGGCAGCGAGGTGAACGAGGACGGCGAGGTCGCCGCCCCGCCTCCGAGGCCCGCGTCACCGATCAGGCCGTCGAAGGGCGGCAGCGTTCGGTCCTCGCTCCCGGGACGCCGCGCGCGGGTGCGGCGCCGCGCCATCTGCATCCGGCCAACCAGCGCCGCTATGACCAGCTGCGCTGGGACCCTACCCGTTCATCCTGCTCAACCTGGTGTTCTCCGCCCAGGCCGCCCTGCAGTTCTTGATCGTCTGGCACTGTGACGCGCATGGTCCCGACTGCCAATGCGTCCACCCCGGTTGCAGGAGATGACGGTCGTCCATCGCGGGATCACGGGTTGCGGCTTGCGCCGCGCCCCGCGCCCGCCGCTCGTCGGCACGGCGCGGGCTCCCGGCCACCGGACTGGAGATCACGGCCGACCTCGCCATGAACCCCGGCGTTTCGGCGCCCGTCGCATCACGGCGAAGCACCACGGAGAGCCCCTGTGACGTGACTTGCCGGGCAGCAGCACGGAGGGCGGGCGGCAAGGAGGACATGACGGTCCGCGCGTGCGAAGCGCCGACCTCACCAGGTTGGTCACCGCCGCCCGCCTCACCGGGTCTCCGGCAGGACGGCGAATGGCCGCCGAGCTCGAGCCGGCGCAACAGTTCTGGATCGTCCGTACGGGCACGATCGCCATCGACACACGTGCGACCGGCGGCGAACCGGTCGCCATCGAGACCGTCGGCCCGGGCTCGGTCGTCGGATGGTCGTGGATGTTCGCCCCGTATCGCCGGCGGTTCGGAGCGGTGACCCGCACGCCCGTTCAAGCGGTCGAGCTCGACGGGCGGCTGGTGCGTGTGCTCTGCGCGGTCGACCCTTCGCTCGGTGACGAACTGAGCCGCCGCTTTGTGAAGGCCATGGCCGAGCGGCTTCAAGCCGCACGAGCCCGGGTTCTCGACCTGTCGACGTAGCCGTGACAGGAGCGCGGCGCCGTTCGGAACCTCGCGGAGCGACGCTTCCCGCCGAGATGGCCCGCCTGGCGCCCCCCGTCCCGGACCGGTGACGAGCCCGCCAGGGCATCGTCGCCGACGCGCACGGCCGGGGCCGACCCTGCCGTCCGTTCCGTCAACCACGGTGACCGGCCCCGAACCGTCGAGGGCATCGATCACACGGAGCCCTGGGGGCGAAGCCGACGGTCGCGGGGCCGCGGGGAGCGGACCCGCGCCCTTCTCGCTGACCGGGACACCGGAACGGCCCCTCCCCATAGAGCCGAGCCGGGCTGACGGACAGTCGAGGGCCGCAGGGCTCCGGTACGAGGGACCGCGAGCCCGAACGCTTCGGCCGATCGAGCCTTTCGCGTCCGGGCTCGAGAGAACGAGGCGTGGGCACCGGTAGGTGTTCCGCCCGCACCGGGACGTGGAAGAAGGCGAGCGGCTCCCGGCCGCGCGAGAGAATGCCGGTGGCATCGCCCTCGCGCGGCCGGGACCCGCTCAGCGCCCCCGTGGCCTTGGCTGCCCTGTGGCCATGGCTTGGGCGTCCGCCGGCCCGGCTCCGCCTGCCCCGGGCCGGGAACTTCGCGGTCAGCCGTTCTGTGGCCGCGAACCGCGGGGCTCGGGGGGCGGTCGGGCGGCACTCATGGGAACCGGCCCTGCGGAAAGAGGGTCCACAGGGCCGTCCTCGTTCTGGTGGGCGATGGTGTGGGAGAACGCGGCGGACCGGATGTCGTGGATCATCGCGTCGAGTTGGCGGATCGCCTGTCGCAGAGTTCCGTCCAGCCACTCCGATTCCGCCCGGACGACCGGAGGTCCGGCGACGGCCGCGCGGCCTGGAGGAACGGTCCGTTCATCCGGATCGGGCGCCTGGCCGCGGTAATCGACACGGGCGAGGGCGTGGTGCAAGTTCATGCTGACGGCGAACGCCTGGCGGATCAGCCCATCTGTCAGCAGGGTGATGTCGGAGGGCTGGTCGTCGGCGTCCGCTCGATCCGGTGGAAGTCCCATTGCCATCGCAGACCACTTTCTTGGCTAGGTGAAGGCATGTCTCCGGTCGAAGCGAAGGGGCGCGCCCCTCAGAGACCGTCCGGTGCCGTCCGGCGACGATGATCCGTCGCGGACCGGCCGGCACCGGGGCTGACCTGCGTTCCATGCCTGGCGGTGGTTCTCCCCGGCCCGGAACACGTCGGTGAGGACCGGCTCTTCGGCCGTCTCGCGGAGCCGCCCATGTCGCTCTCGGCGAGGGATGCCGGGGAAGGCGGCGTCCCCGGTTGTATCCGGGGACCGGCAGATGCGGACGCGGAAGGCTGACCGATGAAAAAAGGACGAGACCGATTCATGCCCGTGCTCCTTTTGGGCTTGCCCACGACATCGGAAAGCTCGATGTCGCCAGGGTCTGGAGCGACGGGACGGGTCACCCGGCGGTATGCGCCGGACACCCGAACTGCAAATCACACACTACGCCTATTTTTTCGGCCTGCCGACACATTCGCTCCATTAAGTGTTGATGGTTTCGTGTTCCCGCGCCGGATGCTGTGCGAGGCTGGGGCGACCAGCTACCGGCCGGGCAGGGGTGGGCGGTGAGCGGCAATACCAGCGACGGGCGAGAGGCCCGGTTGTGGAAGTTGGTCACCCGTTGCGCGGGCGGTGAGACGGTATCGGCCGTTCATGTGTGCCAAGCGGCTGTGGCGGCGATGGAGGTGGACGGAGCGGCGTTGTCGTTGACCACCCGGCCGGACAGGCGGCAGTTGGCGCACGCCACCGACGCGGTGGCCGCGCTGCTGGACGAGCAGCAGTTCACATTGGGGGAAGGCCCGTGCATCGAGGCGTGGGCCTCCGGCGGCCAGGTACTGGTCGACGACGTGGCCTCGCCCGCCGGCCTGGCCCGCTGGCCGGTGTTCGCCCCCACCGCCGTGGCGGCCGGAGCGCGGGCGATCTTCGCTTTTCCGCTGCAGATGGGAGCGATCCGGTTGGGGTCCCTGACCCTGTACCGGGCCGTGCCGGGAGCACCGACCCGCGATCAGATCGCCAACGCGGTGACGATGTGCCATATGGCCGTCGGGGTGATGCTGCTCGCCGGCCGGGCCTCACCGAACGGGGCGGCCTCGGAGCCGCCCTCATGGCCGCTGGGCGGGCCAGGGCAGGGCCGGATCGAGGTCTACCAGGCGACCGGGATGGTCGCGGTCCAGCTCGGCGTCGGCTTGCAGGACGCCTTCGCGGCGTTGCGCGCCCGCGCCTTCACCAACGGCGTGTCCCTGTCCCAGCTGGCCCGGCAGGTGGTGGACCGGCACCTGCGCTTTCATCCCGACGACTCCCGCGACAGCTGACGACGACGCTGAAGGCCCAGCCACGATGAACACCCCGGTTCCCGGGGTAACGGGAAGGAGGAAGGCGAGTATGCCACCGCAAGAACGCCTCGCTGAGGTGTTCGTCGAACTGGCCGACACCCTCGTGCTCGACTTTGATCTCATCGAGTTCCTGCACCGACTGGCCGAGCGCTGCGTGGAATTGCTGGACGTGGAGGCGGTCGGGATCCTGCTCACCGACCAGGCCGACGACCTGCAGGTGGTCGCCGCCTCCGCGGAGCAGACACGGCTGCTGGAGCTGTTCCAGCTCCAGTCCAGGCAGGGTCCCTGCCTGGACTGCTTCGCAACCGGACGATCGGTCAAGGTCACTGACCTGGCCGCCGAGACCGCCCGGTGGCCGGTGTTCGCCCCTGCGGCGCTCGACGCCGGTTACGTCGGGGTGCTGGCGCTGCCGATGCGCCTGCGCGAGCGCGTCATCGGGGCGATGAACCTGTTCACCGCCTCCACCGTCGGCCTGGACGCCGAAGAGGGGATCACGGAGACGCTGGGCCAGGCGATGGCGGACATCGCCACCATCGGCATCCTGGGCGAGCGCGCCGCCAGGGAGTACCAGTTGCTGTCCCAGCAGCTGCAGGTCGCCCTCACCAGCCGTGTGATCATCGAACAGGCCAAGGGAATGCTCGCCGAACGCAATCAGATCTCGGTCGACCGGGCGTTCACCGACCTGCGGGCCCTGGCCCGCAGCACCAACCGCAAGCTTGCCGACCTCGCTCAGGCCGTCATCGACGACGACACCGCGGTCGTCGACTCCCTTCGTCCACCACCCGGCCCAGGCCACGCCTGAACTTGCGGGCCGGTCACCGGGCTCCCACAGCGGTCCCGGGGGATGATGCCGCAGGCGATCGAGAGTCCCGCCAACGAGCTTGTGTGGGCGGGTGCGTAGGGGTGAGCAACCTCCATGGATCGTGCCTGACAGCTTGTGGGAGCGGGTGGAGCCGCTGCTGCCGAAGGTCGAGCGTCATGCCGGCCGGAGGCAACTGGATGACCGCAGGGCGCTGTGCGGGATCTTGTTCGTGTTGCACACCGGGACCCGGCGGGAGTTCCTGCCGCCGCAGGAATTGGGGTTCGGGTCGGGCACGGCGTGCTGGCACCGGCCGGCCGAGTGGCATGAGACCGGGCTGTGGGGGCGACTGCATCGTCTGCTGCCGGAGGAGCTGCATGCCGCCGGGTAGTTGGGCTGGTCCAGGGCGATGATCGACAGCTCGCGTGTCCGGGCTCGCAGAGCGGCCCAGAACCGGGCCGAGCCCGGCCACCGCGGCCGGGCCCCGAACACCATGTGCTGACCGGCGGCCACGGCAGCGCGGTCGTGCTGAGGTTGACCCGGCGGCAACCGCAATGACGTCACTGCGTTGATGCCGCTGCTGGAGGCGGTGCCCGCTGTGCGAGGCCGGACCGGTCGGCCTCGCAGGCGCCCCGAGCGCGCCTGCTGGCAGACTGCGGCTAGGACGACGACAAATACCGCCGGGCTGGTCTGGGCCAAGGGGATCGTGCCGGTTATCGCCCGCCGTGGCGGCTTCTCCTCCAGCGCTGGGCCGCGCCGCGATCACGATCGCTCACACACCGGTCGACCACGCGTCCCTCCGCCCCGTGATCGCGGCCGAATTAAAGCGGGTCGTCGTCACCCAGTCGATCGCGGCGGCGACAGATTGTAGTGCCGTTCGACGGCGTCGACCAGTCGCGCAACCCGGGCGCGTCGTTCCGTCAGTTGTTCGAATTGGTTATCTAGCGTTTCGGCCGTGGCGCGTAGGTCGGTCAGCACCGACTCCCGGTCGGCTCTCGCCGTGCTCGGTGATGTCTCCTCGCCGGTGCCCAGCATCGCCGCCACCCGCGACAGCGGCACTCCGGCCTCGGCCAGCCACCGCACCCGGATCAGCCGGGCGACGTGCGCCAGGTCGTAGTCGCGGTGCCCACCGCGCACCGCTGGGACCGGCAGCAGTCCGATCTGGTGGTAATAGCGCACCGTCCGCACCGTGGTACCGGCGACGTCGGCCAGTTCCTTCACCCGCACGATCCAACCCTCCCTCCGGCGTGGCAGCGCAAGCAACGGCCTCGCCTGGATCTGGTACGGCTCGCCGTCGCGTCCGGCCGGTGGTCAGCTGACGGTCGCCGCGGAGATCCTCTGGTCAGCCGGTCGTGAGGTCGCGGCGGGTGATGGCGACCAGGCCGGTCAGGGTGGTGGCGGCGGAGACGGCGAGCAGGATCGCCAGGCCGCTGAGGTGGGATCCGGAGGCGGCGATGTCGGGGACGTGCTTGAAGAGGCCGAGGTCTTGGACCGTTCGCGGGACGCCGAGCAGGTGGCCGAGCAGGGCGAGGACGCCTCCGGCGGCGAGCGGCGCCCATGCCAGCCAGGCGGCGCGGGGCCACAGGCCCACCAGCAGCGCGGTGATGCCGGCCGCGGCCATCGCCGAGGGCCATTGCCCGACCGTGTAGGCGAAGGCGCGGGCCGCGACGTGGTCGCCGGTGATGGCGGCGGGCGCGATCAGAGCGTCGGCCACTCCGGTGATCAGAAGGATGGCCGCGCTGCCCGCCGCGGTCACCGCCACGCTCGAGGCGAGCGGTCTCCAGCGGCCGACGCCTGTGGCGAGGACGTGGTCGGTCAGCCCTTGGTGCTCGTCTCGGCCGGCTCGCAGGACGCCCAGTACGGCGAAGGCGGTGACCGCCATGCCCACGACTGTCCCGCAGTAGGCGAGGTAGGACGCCTCGGGGTCGCCGGAGGCCAGTTGCGCGCCCAGGAAGCCGCTCATGTCTCCTTGCCGGCTCTGCTGGACCGCTCCCGCACCGATCGTCGAGAACAGGGTGCCCACGCAGGCCACCATGACGGCCCAGGCCATGGTCGTGGTGCGGGACAGGCGCCCGGCCAGGCCCGCGCAGGAAGCGATGTTCAGGCGCGCGTTGCTCAACTGCCGGGAAGGCAACAGCCCGGTGCCGTACTCGCGCCGTCCGGCGAGTCTGCCACCCCACCAGACCAGAGCCGCCGCCACCGCCGCGTAGACGGCCACTGCCCACCACCGGTCGCCGGTGAACGGCTGGGCGGTCGCGCGCAGGCCGAGCGGGGTCAGCCAGTTCAGCCATCCGGCGTCGCGGGTGTCGGCGAACCCCCGCACGGCGAACGCCAGACCGACCGCGGTCCCGCCCGCCGCGCGAGCCTGCCGCGCCGTGGTGACGATCTGCGCACCGGCCAGGGTGAGCGCGCCGATCGCCAGGAAGCTCACGCCCACCACCGCGCCGAACAGCAGGGCCCCGAGCCAGGTGACGCCCTGGACGCGCCCGGCCGACAACCCGACCGCCAGCGCGCATCCCGCGCTCAGCGCGGCGGCCACCGTCCCCAGCACCACGGCGGCGCTGCGGATCGGTGTCCGCAGATCGGTCCCGCAGGTCAGCAAGGTCTCCAGCGTCCCGTCCTCTTCGGCGGCGCGGCTCACCGCGACCGCCAGCAACGCCGCCATGAGTGCGGCCAGCAACGTGACGATGGCGCCGGCCTCCCACGCAAACATCTGCGCCGGCGTCCCCGGGCCGGGCAGCCTGCCGTACAGCAGCGTGCCGCCGGCGTTGTGCTGCGCCAGTTCGACGGCCTGCCGCCGTTCCTCCGGCGTGCTGTAGGTCGATTGGTAGGCCGACACGGTGACGCCGCTCAAGCCGACCAGCAGCACCGTCCAGCAGCCGATCAGCATCCGGTGGCGGTGCAGCAGCAGCCGCACGAGCGTGGTCATCGCGCCACCGCCTGGTAGTGGCGCAGGAACAGGTCCTCCAGCTTGGCCGGAGTGCAGGTGATGTCGGTCGCGCCGGCGGCGGCGAGCACCCCGAGCACGGCGGTGACCTGGCCGCGCGGCACGCTCATCCTGACCTCATCGCTTCGGCCCGGCTCGTCTGGATCCGCCTCGGACGATTCGCCGCCGTCGAGCCCGAGCGTCCGCAACTCGCCGCGGACGGCGGCCTCCCGGCCGGCGCCGAGCCGCGCGGTGACCCGGGACGCCGCCAGGTGCCGCATCTCCGCGAGCCGCCCCGACTCCACCAGCCGACCGTCCTTGATGATCGAAACCGACTCGCACACGTCCTCGACCTCGGCGAGGATGTGGCTCGACAGCAGGACAGTGCGTCCCGCGCCCGCCGCCTCGCGCACGCACCGCTGGAAGACCTCCTCCATCAGCGGATCCAGGCCCGCGGTCGGCTCGTCCAGGATGAGCAGGTCGGTCGGCGCCGCGAACGCCGCGACCAGCGCCACCTTCTGCCGGTTGCCCTTGGAATAGGCTCGCACAGGCTTGCGGGGCTCCAGCGCGAAGTCCTCCGTCAATCGGCGCTCGGCCGCGGCGTTCCGCGCACCGCGCAGGCCGGCAAGGGCGTCCAGCACCTCCTGGCCGGTCAGGTTCGGCCACAGGGTCACCTCTCCCGGGACGTAGGAGACGTGCCGGTTCACCTGGGCGGCCTCGGTCGCCGGATCGCAGCCCAGAACACGAATCCGCCCCGCCGAAGCCCGGTACAGCCCGAGCAGGACCCTGATGGTCGTCGTCTTGCCCGCGCCGTTCGGTCCCAGGAATCCGTGAACTTCCCCGCCGCGCACACGTAAATCGAGACCCTCTACCGCGGCGAAAGAACCGAACCGCTTCACCAGCCCTTGCACATCGACCGCGGTGTCCTTGCCCGTTCCGGTTTCCACACTCATCTGATTCGAGCCTCCTGTACCAACACCCGGCGGGCTCCGCTCGCCTCGATCGGCGGCCGCACCAGGATCGGCTGCGACGTAACGTCACAGCCAACGGTCACAGCTGCTGTGGGCTCCAGCGAAGGCCGGAGCCCACAGCAGGCGTGTCGGGGTGGCCGGATACCGGCCGGGTGTCAGGCGGCGCCGCCGTCGGCAGCGGTCTCCTCTGGCTGGGTGAGCTTGGGCAGGACTTCGGTGGTGGGGGCTGTGCGGCGCAGGTGCCGCATGCCCAGGGCCGACAGGATGAGCATGATGGCGGCGCCGGCGAAGGCGGTGTAGGCGGCGATGAGGGCGATGCGGCCGATCTCCCAGAAGGCGTAGGCGTTCAGCAGCATGCCGCGCAGTGTGGTGCCCTTGAAGACGGTGTTGACCTGCGCGGCCAGCGCGGCGTTGTTCGGCTGGGCCTGTGCCTTGGCCGACAGTTGCGCATAGGTCTGGCCGCCGCTCATCTCCTTGAGGTGGACGGCGATGAAGTGGTCGGCGTAGGCCTTGGCCTGCGGGCCGGTGGTCAGCTGCCGGCCGGCGTACCGGTTGAGGTAGGGGCCGACGTCCTGGGAGGCCAGCTCGGGGCTGCCCTTGGCCGGGAAGTAGATCTTCTGCGCGACTAGCTGGTCACGGACGCTGTCGGTGGCGAACCGGTGCCCCCACAAGGCCAGCGCGCCGGCCACGATCAAGACCGTGGCCACGACCAGCCCGGCCCCGGCCATCAGGGCATCGAAAGTACGACGGTTCACAGGGTGCCTCCCCAGGCAGAGACCGGCCTGGGGCCGGCGGTGTTTCCGGAGGTTCTCGCTGATCACTCTCGCTTCCGGTGCCGGCCGCGTGTAGGGACGAACGGCCCCACCACAGTCCCTCCCGCACAGGACCTTCGGCGCGCACCCACGCCACCGCACAGCTCGCGGCCTGGCGCTGATCCACCGTGACTTAGAGGAAGTTTCGTCCTGTATCTGTGGTGTCAAGTGCCCCGCCAGGTGACAGTGGCCTCGCCGGTGAGACGGCGGCTCGTCAGGTCGATCATTGCGACGTGGATCATGGCTTCGGATCAGGCCGGCAAGGTGTCGTAGTCGCGGGCCAGGCGGCGGTGCAGCATCAGCCGGTCGAACGTGCGCTCCACCACCCAGCGCCGCGGTAGCGGCACGAATCCTTTGCTGGTGGGGTCGCGGCGGATGGTTTCCAGGTCGATGCCCGGGGTGGCGGCGTGGTCGATGGCCTTGGTGCGGTAGGCGGAGTCGGCCCACGCCTTGGAAATCGTCGGGTATGTCGCGGCCACGCCGGTCAGCAGCTGCATGCCGGCGGTGCCGTCCGGCACGCTCGCCGCGGTGACCGGCACCGCCGGCAGCAGCCCGAGGGTGTCGGTGACGATGTGGCGTTTGCGGCCCACGATCTCCTTGCCGGCATCGGTGCCCTGGCCGGCGGTGGGCACGTCGATGGAGGTCTTGCACGCTCTGGGAGTCGATGATGCAGGCGCTGGGCTGGGCCCGGTGCCCTTCCTGCTCGCGGACCAGGTCGCGGAGCAGCCCGGTGAGCTGGGCGAACACTCCGTCGCGCTCCCAGCGGGCGAAGTAGGCGTACGCGGTCTGGTAAGGCGGGAAGTCGTGCGGCAGGTAGCGCCACGGGATGCCGGTCCGGTCGACGTACAAGATCGCGTTCATCAGGGTGCGCAGGTCGTGCTCGGGTGGACGGCCGATGGCCAGCGCACTGGCCAGGCGTTGTTCGCGCCAGGCGGTCAGGACCGGCTCGATCAACGCCCAGCGGGCATCGGACAGATCACTGGGATAACCACGGCGTGCGCTCATGACCAGGACGTACGCCACGCGGAACCAGATGCCCGGGCGTATGCAGAATCCGGCAAGGGTGCAGACCGCGCCTCACCTAAAGGTTCTGGGACGAGACAGGATTATGCGGGCAACCCGACCTCGCATCCGCCTGCACCGCATCCGCAAGGAGCATCAAGACTTACCAGCCCCACCGCCTCGGCCCTCAATGTCCCTCCAGAACCACCGTCAGCCGCCAGTTACTGGGCCGAAATTCTCTCTAAGCGAAGCGGAACAGAACGGCTGGCCGGTGGCGGCCCCGGAACGGGTGAACGCCGGATCCGATGGAAGCGTCTGAACGGCATGAGCGGTAAACGAGGCGAGTTGCGGCGGCCGACGCGGCTGATTCCGGTGTGGATGGCGCTATCAGCCACGTTCACCACGGCCGTGGCGATCGCTGGGGCGACACTGTGGCTGGGACTAGATCTTTTAGACGTGCACGGCGTTAAGCGGGAAAAGCAGATCAGTTCATCGGTCCTGTTCGATCTGGTGAAGCTGTCGTTTGCCGTCGTGGCCGGGCTGGGTGGCCTGGTGGCCTTGGTGGTGGCCTACCGCAAGCAGCGCACCGAGGAGAACGCCGCGTTGCGTGAGGACACCAAGCTGCACAGCGACCGGTTCACCGCCGCAGTGGCCCAACTTGGAGATGCCTCCCCCGCTGTTCAGTTGGGCGGGGTGCACGCGCTGGCCGGCCTGGCCGACGATGCTCCTACCCGCCAGCTCCGCCAGACCTGCATCGACGTGCTCTGCGCGTACTTGCGCCTGCCCTACGACCCAGATCCCAGCGACGCCCGTGGTGAAGGCCAGGACCCTGTCGAGCACGCCCGGGCCCGCGCCGCCTTCCACGCGATCCGCGAGGTCCGCCACACCGTCATCCGCATCATCGGCCTCCACCTGCGCCACAGTGCCGCAGTCTCCTGGCAGGGACACGACCTCGACTTCACCGATGTCGTCTTCGACGGCGGCGACTTCGGCCATGCGAGCTTTGTCGACGGCCGGGTGTCCTTCCGGGGCGCTCGGTTTGTGGATGGCACGGTCGACTTCCAGTCAGCCGCGTTCAGGAGCGGCAGGGTCGACTTTCATGCCGCACGATTCGAAGGCGGCACGGTCGACTTCGACGGCGCCGTGTTCGCAGGCGCCTTGGTCGACTTCGATGCCGCACGGTTCATGGACGGCACGGTCGTCTTCCAGTCCGCCGTGTTCATGAGCGACGCGATCATCCTATTCCAGGCCGCACGATTCGAAGGCGGCACAGTCACCTTCCGGACCGCGCGGTTCATAGACGGCCGGGTCCTCTTCAAGAGCGCCCGGTTCATCGCCGGCGCAATCGACTTCCGGAAAGCCTGGTTCAATGGCAGCTACGTCGACTTCGGGATAGCCCGCTTCGAGGGCGGTGTAGCCACCTTCGAGGCCGCACAGTGAGCCTTTTTCAGCGGCAGTTCGGTGTGGGCTGATCACAGCATGATCGCGGGCGGCGTGGGCGGTGCCGGACGTCAAGAAGCCCCTGGTAGGACGGTTGGTCTCTCACAACGTCCCGTCCCCACCA
>NZ_JAGEOK010000064.1 GCF_017573545.1 Actinomadura nitritigenes
GCATGAGGGCCTCCTGCGGTGTCGGCGTAGATGTCGCAATCCACACCGAACCCGGAGGCCCTCCCTCATTCCAAGATCATCCGACCGTGTCCCCGCGTTCACAACCTCCATAGACAGAACAGCTAGCGCTCCGGCCGCGCCGGGGCCGGGCGCCGCGGGTCAGGCGACCCAGGACGGGACGATCCGGCCCAGCCGCGCGGGGTCGGTGAGCCCGCGGATCGCGGTGACGGCGCCGTCCGCGACCGTGAAGGCCAGCACCGTGACCGGCCGTCCGCCGGCGGTGATGAGGACGCCGGGGCGGCCGTCGACGAGCGCGGGATGCCCCACCGCGCCCGGCCGCGCGAACCTGGCCGCCTGCGCCGCGACCTCGGCCGCGCCGCGGACGACGGTGCTCCCGCCGGGCCCGTGCGCGCGCAGCTCGACGTCGGGGGCGAGCACGGACAGCAGCCCGGCGACGTCGCCCCTGCCCGCCGCCGCCAGGAACGCGTCGACGACGTCCCGGGCCGCGGCGCCGGAGCCGGACGCGGGCGCGCCCGACCGCAGCCGCCCGCGGGCCCGGCTGGCGAGCATCTTGGCGGCCGCGGTGCTGCGGCCGAGGACCCCGGCGATCGCGTCGAACGGGACCTCGAACACGTCGTGGAGCACGAACGACACCCGCTCCGCCGGGGTCAGGGCGTCCATGACGACGTAGAGCGCGAGGCCCACGGACTCGGCGAGCAGCGCCTCCTCCTCGGGGTCGGTCGCCGCGTCCGCGGCCGCGTCGAGGGGGAGCGCGCCGACGTCGAGTTCGAGCGGCTGCTCGCGCCGCGTCCCGCGCCTGCGCAGGACGTCCAGGCAGATGCGGCCGGTCACCGTGGTGAGCCAGCCGCGCAGGTCAGCGATCTCGCCGCCGCCGGTGCGGGCGAGCCGCAGCCACGCCTCCTGGACGGCGTCGTCGGCGTCGGAATGGGATCCGAGCACGCGGAACGCCACCGCGTGGAGGTAGGGGCGGTGGGCCTCGAACTCCGCGGCGAGCCGGTCCTCGTCGGTCACGGTCCTCCTCGGTCTGCGGGCGGTGTCACTACCAGGACGCGCGGGGCGCCGCCGAGGTAACGCCCCGGCCCCGGCGTTACCTCCCGCGATGTCCGGACGTCGTAGTGCCGTCCATCGACGGAACCGTTCCAAGGAGGAGCGATGACGGCACGTATCCACGACGCGAAGAGCCGGCCCGACATCACGAAGGGCGTCCAGCTTCTCTTCAAGGAGGTGTACTCGGGCGGCGTGCCGCGCGAGACGCTGGAGCTGGTGCACCTGCGCGCGAGCCAGATCAACGGCTGCAGCGCCTGCGTCGACGCGGGAGCCGCGGCCGCGGCCAAGGCGGGCATCCTCCACGAGAAGCTGATGGGCGTCGCGGCCTGGTACGAGAACCCGCTGTTCGACGAGGCGGAGCGGGCCGCGCTGGCGCTCGCCGAGGCCGCGACCCGGCTGTCCGACCGGCCCGGCGCCGTCACCGACGAGATCTGGGCGGAGGCCGCGCGGCACTACGGCGAGCGGCAGCTCGGGTCGCTGGTGCTGATGGTGGCGATCACCAACTTCTTCAACCGGATCAACACCGCCTTCCGGGTGCCCGCCGGGACCCGCTGGGACTGACCCCGCGCCTCGCCGTCGCGCCGCGCGGCGGGCGGCGGGCCCGCCGCGTGGCAGGATCGTGGCACGCCGAGTAGGTGGGGGTGTGTCCGAGATTGTGGAGGGGCGTTCGCCGGGACGGGCGCGGCTGATCGTCGGGGCCGTGCTGGCGTCGTTCGCGGGGGTGTACGTGCTGGCGGCTCCGGCGCGGACCGAGGGGGCCGTCCGGGTGGCGGCGGCGATCGCCCTGGTGGCGGTCGTCTTCGCCGTCCCGGTGGTGCGGGTCGCCTCGCGGGACGGCCGGTGGCGCTGGGGGATCCCCGTCCAGGCGGCGGCGGCCTACGCGGGCGTGCTGGCGTTCGGCACGTCGCCGGGCATCCTCGGGTTCGCGGCGGGGTCGCTGCTGCTGGCGGGCGCGTGGCCGGTCGCGGCGGCGGTCGTCGGGAGCGCGGCGGTCCTGGGCGGCGCCGACGTGACGATCACCTGCCTGCTCACCGGCCTGGTCGTCTACGGGCTGGTGCGGCTGGCGGACCGGGCGGACGACACCGCCGCGGCGCGGCTGCCGGTGACGCTGGCGGCGGTGGCGCGGGAGCGGCTGCGGATCGCGGCGGAGCTGAACCGCGGGCTCGGGGACGGGCTGCGGGAGATCTCCGAGGGGAGCCGCCGGGCGCTGGAGCGGCCCGAGGCGATCGCGGACGTGCTGGACGTCGCGCGGAGGTCGCTGAACGAGGCGCGGGCCGCGGCGGCGGATTTCCGCAGCATGTCGCTGGCGCCCGAGGCGTCGGCGGCGCGCGCGCTGCTGGAGTCCGCCGGCGTTCGAGCGGAAGTGCGGACGAGCCACGGCGAGCCCCTCGGACCGGCCGGGGCGCTGCTGGCGATGGCGCTGCGCGAGGCGGTCACGGACGTGGTGCGCGTCGGGACGGCGCGGACCTGCGTGATCGAGACCTCGGAGGCGGACGGGTTCGTGCGGCTGCGCGTCGTGAACGACGGCGTCCGCACGGCGGAGCTGGGCGAGGAGGGGCTGGAGGACGCCGCGCGGCGGGTGCGGGCCGCGGGCGGCGCCTTCGCCACCGGGCTCGGCGAGGACGGCAGGTTCGCGGTCGAGGCGTCGGTGAAGGCGGGCGAGCGGCCGGTGAGCCTGCCGGACCGGGCGGCCTACCGGCTGTCGGTGGGCCTGCTGGCGGCGGTGCTGGCGGGGTTCGCCGTCAAGGGGCTGCTCCAGGTCCCGTGGGGCCCGGAGTGGCCGGTCGCGGCGGCGCTGCTCGTCCTCATCGGCGCGGTCCAGCTGTTCTGGACGAGCACCGGACGGCCGAGGGCGTGGGCGCCGTACCTGGCGGTGCTGAGCTTCGCGCCCGTGCCGCTCCTCGGCAAGGCGTGGCTGGGCGTCGCGGGCTTCCTGGTCGGGACGCTGCTGGTGGGCCTGCCGCGCCGGGTCGCGGTCCCGCTGGTCGCCGCGGTGATGGCGGCGGTCGGGGCGGGCGCGTGGGCCCTGCGGCTGGGGCCCGCGGCGGTCACGAACTACGTGATCAGCACGCTGGTCACCGGCCTGGTCGTGTACGGGCTCGTCCGGCTGGCGCGGCTCGTCCGGGACCTGAGGGCGGCCGGGGAGGAGCTGGCGCGGGCGGCGACCGTCCAGGAGCGGCTGCGGGCGGCGCGCGACCTGCACGACCTGCTGGGGCACAGCCTCGCGGCGATCCTGCTGAAGTGCGAGCTGGCGCGGCGGCTCGCGGACGTCGATCCGAAGCGCGCGCGGGCGGAGCTGGAGGAGGTCGTGGCGATGGCGGAGCGGGCCGGGAAGGACCTGGAGACGGCCACCGGCGGCGAGGCCGGGCTGTCGCTGGACGGGGAGGCGCGCTCCGCGCGGTCGGTGCTGACGGCGGCGGGCGTCGAGGTCGAGATGGACCTCGCGCACGGGGAGGTGCCGGACGGGACGTCCGCAGTGCTCGGCACGGTGCTGCGCGAGGCCGTGACCAACGTGCTCCGGCACAGCGCCGCGACGCGCTGCGTCATCGCGACCGCGCAGGAGGAGGGCGTCGTCCGGCTGGTCGTGGAGAACGACGGGCTAGATCCGGCGGCGCCGCGTACGGCGCCCGGATCGGGGATCGGGAACCTCACCACGCGCCTGGCATCGGCCGGAGGGACGCTCAGCGCGCGCGCCGACGGGAAGGGCGGCTTCCGGGTGGAGGCGGTCGTCGGCCAGAGCCGGCCGGGGGAAGGGGCCGGCTAGAGCCAGCCGGCCTCCCGCGCGATGCGGGCCGCGTCGGTGCGGTTGCGGGCGTTGAGCTTGGTGACGGCGGCGGTCAGGTAGTTGCGGACGGTCCCCGCCGACAGGTGCAGCCGCGCGGCGATCTCCGGTGCCTCCGCGCCCTCGGCGGCCAGCCGCAGCACGTCCGTCTCGCGCGGGGTGAGCGGGTTGTCGGCGAGGTCCCAGGCGGTGAGCGCGAGCTGCGGATCGAGGACGCGCTCGCCCGCGGCGACCTTGCGGATCCCGGCGGCGAGCTCGTCCGGCGGCGCGGTCTTCAGCAGGAAGCCGCGGACGTTCGCGGCGAGGGCGCGGCGCAGGTGGCCGGGCTTGCCGTGGCCGGTGAGGATCAGCGTCGCGACGGCGGGGAGGGCCTCGTGCAGGGCGGCGGCGGCCGCGAGGCCGTCCAGGCCGGGCATGTCGACGTCCAGCACGGCGACGTCCGGGCGGGCGGCGCGGGCCGCGGCGAGGACCTCGTCGCCGCGCTCGACCTCGGCCACCACGGTCAGGTCCGGTTCCAGCGACAGCAGGGCCGCCAGCGCGCTGCGCACGACATGGTGGTCGTCCGCGAGGAGCACGTTGATCACGGCTCATGTCTACCAGTGACCGCGTCACGGGCCGGACCATGACGAGGTCACGGGTGACCGGTGACCTGCTCTCTGGCCCGTGAAGCCGCAGGTCAGAAGACTTGTCCCCATGAACGAAGCGGTGCGGATGGACGCGGTCAGCAAGGTGTACGGCAAGGGGAGGAGCGCGGTGGCGGCGCTGCGCGAGGTGTCGGCGGGCATCCCGCGCGGCCGGTTCACCGCCGTGATGGGCCCGTCGGGATCGGGGAAGAGCACGTTCCTGCACTGCGCCGCCGGCCTCGACACCCCGACGTCCGGCAGCGTCCGGCTGGGCGACACCGAGCTGTCGTCCATGAACGAGACGAAGCTGACGGAGCTGCGCAGGCAGCGGGTCGGTTTCGTGTTCCAGGCGTTCAACCTGGTGTCGTCGCTGACGGTCGAGCAGAACATCACCCTGCCGCTGCGGCTCGCCCGTGCGCGGGTCGACAGGAAGTGGCTGGACGAGGTCGTCGCGAGAGTCGGCCTGAGCGAACGCATCGGGCACCGTCCGGCGCAGTTGTCCGGCGGGCAGCAGCAGCGCGTCGCCATAGCGCGCGCGCTCGTGACGCGTCCGGAGGTGGTGTTCGGCGACGAGCCGACCGGCGCGCTCGACACGATGACGGCCCGGGACGTCCTGACCCTGCTGCGCGAGACCGTCGACGTCATGGGGCAGACGGTCGTGATGGTGACCCACGACCCGGTCGCCGCGTCCTACGCGGACACGGTGCTGTTCCTCGCGGACGGCCGGATCGCCGACGCGATGGACGCGCCGTCCAGCGACAAGGTGGCGGCTCGCATGACCCGGCTGGGGGCGTGGAAGTGATGCTCGGAATCGTCCTGTCCACGGTGCGGCACCGCAAGGCCGGGTTCGCGGGGGCGTTCGCTGCCCTGCTGTGCGCGGCGGCGCTGGTGTGCGCCTGCGGGGTGCTGCTGGACACCGGGCTGCGCGGCTCGGTCGCGCCGGAGCGGTACGCCGGGGCGCCGGTCGTCGTGACCGGCGACCAGTTCGTCCACCAGACGAAGATCAAGAAGAAGGGCAAGGTCAAGCACAAGGCCAAGGCGATCGCCGAGCGGGCGTGGCTGCCCGCTTCGGCCGCGGACAGGGTCCGCGCGGCGGGCGCCCGCGGCGTCGTCACCGAGGTGGCGTTCCCCGCGGAGATCGGCGCCGGGCCGGGCGAGTCGTGGGGGCACGGCTGGGAGTCGGCCGCGCTGACCCCCTTCACGCTGCGGGAGGGCCGGGCGCCCGCCGCCCCCGGCGAGATCGTGGTCGACGCGGCGACGGCCCGCGCGAACGGCCTGCACGCCGGGTCGCGGGTGCGGGTCGCGTCCGCCGAACCCGGTTCCTACCGGGTGACCGGCGTGACGCGGCAGTCGCTGAAGGACCAGGCGGCGATCTTCTTCAGCACCGCCGAGGCGCGCCGGCTGGCCGGGCATTCCGGCATGGTCACCGCGATCGGCGCGACCGGTTCCAAGACCGCGATCGCCGGGGCCCTGCGCGGCACCCGCGCCACCGTCCACACCGGCGCGGACCGCGGCCGGGCCGAGTTCCCCGGGGCCGAGCGGTCCCGCGTCAAGCTGATCAGCATGGGCGGCGCGCTCGGCGGGACGGCCCTGCTCGTCGCGATCCTCGTCGTGTCCGGCACGTTCGCGCTCTCGGTGCAGCAGCGGCAGCGGGAGATCGCGCTGCTGCGCGCCGTCGCCGCGACGCCCCGGCAGGTCCGCGGGATGATCGGCCGGGAGGCGCTGCTCATCGGCCTCGCCGCCGGGCCGCTCGGCGCCGCCGCCGGCCTGCCGCTGGCGTTCTGGCTGCGCGACCGGTTCCGCGGCCTCGGCGCCCTGCCCCCGAACCTCGACCTCGTCGTCAGCCCGTTCCCGCCGGTCGCGGCGGCGGTGGCGGCCATCGTCGCGGCCGTGGCGGCGGCCCGGATCGCCGCGCGCCGGACCGCGCGGATCCGCCCGGTGGAGGCGCTCGGGGACGCGGCGCTGGCCCCCGCCCGGCTCGGCGTCGCGCGCACCGCCGCCGGGCTGCTGGTCCTCGCGGGCGCCGCCGTGCTGACGGCCGTCCTCGCGGGCCTGCACACCGAGGCCGCGGCGAGCCCCGTCACGATGCTGACCGCGCTCGCCTGGACGGTCGCCGTCGCGCTGCTCGGCCCGGTCATCGCCCGCGCGGCCGTCGCGGTCCTCGCCGTCCCGCTGCGCGCGTTCCCGGTCGGCGGGCACCTCGCCGCCGCGAACCTCGGCGCGGGCGCGCGGCGCCTCGCGTCCGTGATCACGCCGCTGACCCTGATGACCGGGCTCACCGCCACGATCCTGTTCGCGCAGACCACCACGGGCCGCGCCGCGGTCCACCAGGCGACCGACGGCACCCTCGCCGCGCACGTCGCCGGGCCGAGGATCCCGCACGGCACCGCGGAGGAGATCCGCCGCGCGCCCGGCGTCACCGCCGTGACGGAGGTCGTGCGCAGCACCGTCCGGGTCGGGCTGGAGAACTACGGCGTCCAGGGCGTCACCACGGACGGGCTCGACAGGACCCTGGACCTCGACGTCCGCAAGGGCGACATCAAGGCCCTGGACCCGTCGTCCATCGCGGTCAGCACGACCGCCGCGTCCCGGCTGCACGTCGCCCCCGGCGACACGCTCCGGCTCACCCTCGGCGACGGCACGCCCGCCGCGCTCAAGGTCGTCGCCGTCTACGGGCGCGGGCTCGGCTTCGGCGACCTCACCGTGGCCCACGACCTCCTCGCCGCCCACGTGGACGACCCGCGCGGCACCGTCCTCATCGCGGGCACGCCGCCGAAGGGCGTCCCGACCGTCAGCGCCGCGTCCCTCGCCGAGGACACGGCCTCCGCGAACGCCGAGGTCAACTACATCGCGATGGGCCTGATCATCGCGTTCACCGCGATCGCCGTCGTCAACACGCTGGCGATGTCGACCGCCGACCGGGCCCGCGAGCTCGCCGTGCTGCGGCTCTCCGGCGCCACCCGCCGGCAGATCATGCGGATGCTCGGCGGGGAGACCCTCGCCGTCGTGCTGATCGCCGGCGTCCTCGGCACCGCGATCGCGCTCGCGACGCTCACCGCGTTCGGGCGCGGCATGACCGGCGGCGGGCCGTCCGTCCCGCCGCTCGCGCACCTCGGCGTCATCGCCTGGGGCGGCCTCCTCGCGGCGGCGGCCACGGCGCTGCCCGCCCGCCTCGCGATGCGGGCCCGCCCCGCCGACGCCGTCGGCGCCCGCGAGTGACGTCCGGCCCGTCCCCACGCCGAAGCCGGGCGTGAACGCCGCCGGGCAGGGGTCGCCGCGGGCCGGGCCCGCGGCGACCCCCGTACGGAAGGCGCCGTGCGGAAGGCGCCGCCCGGAGGAGGTCTGGACAGATCGTCGCACCGGTTCTACTTTGATGACGATCGCTCTGGGTGACGCATGATGGTGCGGAGGTCAATGGTGAGCTGAGATCGTGGCGATTGCCAAGGCACGTCGATCGCAACGCACTTTGACCATGGGCTCCCGCAATGGCTGACGAAGCGCAGAACGACCCGCCTACCATTCCGAAACCGGCTGTTGCCGACCCGTTAATCCGCACGTCCCTGCGGTTTCCCGGGTAAGGCCGGTACGTTGACCGCTGCACCCAGTCGCCGAGAGGACCGGCGCTCGCCCGGCACCGTCCGCGCGCGTGCGGACGGTGCCGCGGGGGCACCCATGGCTGGCATGGCTGGATGGTTGCATGGCTCGTCGTGAACGCCCGCTGGACCCGGCGGCAGGCCCGCTGGAGTCGTTCGCGCACGATCTCCGGGCGCTGCGGGTGTCCGCGGGCGAACCGACGTACCGGCAATTGGCGCAACTCGCCGGATACAGCGCCTCGACACTGTCGGAAGCCGCCAGTGGCGTCCGTTTACCGACGTTATCGGTCGCGCTCGCCTTTGTCGGTGCGTGCGGCGGCGATACGGAGGAGTGGGAGAACCGCTGGAAAGAAGTCCACGACGCCGTGCGGGCGCCGGGCGAGGCGGATCCGTGCCCGGCGGAAGGTGACGCCGGCACGGCGGATGAGAACGCCGCCCCGGCGGAACAGGACGCCGGAGAGGCCGTCGTCAAACGGGAGTTCCTGCACGCGGAAGTGCCGAACGAACCGGCGCCGGTGTCGCGGGAATTCCATTCGATCGTCATCGGCCCGGCCGCGGCCGGCGGCACGGCCAGGCGGAACATCGCCGCCGTCACCGCGGCGTGCCTTCTCGCGGCCGGCTGCTTCGTCGCCGGGCTGGCCGTCGGCGGGCAGGACGGCGGCCACGGGGACGCGGGCGGCTGCCCGGTCCTGCCGAAGAACCCGAAGTTCACCGCCACCGCGTACGGCGAGGGGGCGCACGTGCGGTCCGGCGCCGCCCTCGACCGGCCGACGGTGGCGACGTACGCGCCGGGATGCGTCATCGGGTTCACCGGCTTCTGCATCGGCGACAAGGTCACCGACCGGACCGCGGGCATCCCGGACAGCCGCTGGTTCGTCCTCCCGGACGGCCACGTCGTCGCCTCGGCCGTCGTGCACGGGAACCCGCCCACGCACCTCACCCCGTCCGGGTGCGCGGCGGCGCGGCCGGTGCCGAGGAGGCTGACCCTGAAGGCCGTCGGCGCGCCCTCGCAGGACTCCCGGGTCGTCCTCACCGCGACGGGGCCGAACGTCCAGATCGTGGGATTCGCCGCCTACTACGCGGGCGACCCGGCCAGCCCGGGGCTCCGCCTGTGGCACCAGATCGGGATGATCGGCGAGTCCGCGTCCAGCCTGTCGGTCACCTGGCGTCCCGACCGGCTCCCGGCGCCCGTCCGCGCCGGCGACCGCGTCCCCGTGGCGGCGGTCGCCTGCTTCGGCGGCGGCGCCCCGGGCGAGGCGGCGGCCGCGGCGTCGCTGAGGCTGCCCGGCCCCCGCACCGCCGCGTCGCTGGCGTCGCCGTCCACGACGGTCGACGCGTCGGCGCGCGAGGCCGCCTGCAAGTACCCCAGCGCCTCCTGACCGACCCGGCAGCCGCACCGGCCGCCGCGCGCTCCCGGTTCGAGCCCTCGCTCCCCGTTCGAGCCTTCGTTCGCGATGCCCGGCGATGGACCGCCCGCTCGGCCGTACAACGCCGTGCCCACAGGGCCACCTGCCCGCCCCGGTGCTGCCAGCACCCCCTCTGACCTGCCCTTACAGCGGCCGGCTCCAGCGTTCTGACAGACCCTGACAGCTCCGGTGTCCGGGGCTGATTGATCCCGTCCCGCAGGTGTGTCGATCAATCAATGCGGCCGGTAGCAACGAGGGGCCACGAGGAGATCCGACCGAACGGAAGGACGCACCGCATGAAGCTGACGAGGACCCGGGCCGCCGTCACGGCGCTGCTCGCGACCGTCGCGGTATCGGGCGCGGTATCGGGCGGCCTGGCGGCGGGGGCGGTGCGGGCGTCGGCCGCACCGCACGCCGCGCCCGCCGCCCTGCCCGCCGTCGACATGGAGGCCACCGTCCTCGCCGCGCAGATCGACCCGCGGCGCGCCGACGACACGCTGACCCCGGGCGCGAAGGCGTCCGTCCTCGCCGTCGAGCAGGCGCTGCAGGCCCGGCACCTCCTGGACGCCCGCTGGGTCGACGGCTACTTCGGCACCCAGACCGTCGCGGCGTACGCGGCCTACCAGCGCTCCCTCGGATACAGCGGCCTGGCCGCCAACGGGCTGCCCGGCGCGGCGTCGCTCGCGAAGCTCGGGGAGAACCGCTACACCGTCACCCGGAAGATCGGGCCGGGCGCGAAGGTCCAGCGCGACGGGTACACCGTCGACGCCCGCACCCAGGCGATGCTCGCCGAGGCCGAACGGCTGCTCGGCTTCAAGGTCGTCCTGTCGCAGGGCTCCTACAACCCGGGCGGCGACCCCTCGTCCGCCGGCACCCACGACGGCGGCGGCGTCGTCGACATCAGCGTCACCGGGATGTCCGCCGCCACCCGCACGTCCGTGGCGCGCGCGCTGCGCCAGGTCGGCTTCGCGGCCTGGGTCCGCAACCCGAACCAGGGCGACTGGCCCTGGCACATCCACGCCGCGGCGATCAACGACACCGATCTGTCGAGCGCGGCGCAGCACCAGACCGGCGACTACTACCTCGGCCTCGACGGCCTCGCCGACCGGGCCGCCGACGACGGGCCCCGCGTTCCCATCCACACCTGGGAGGAGTACCAGCGCACCCACTGACCAGGCGTCCCAGGCATCTCCGCACCCCCTAGCGAAAGAGGAGACCCATGCCGCACCTGAAGAAGACCCTGACCTTCGCCGGCGCAGCGCTGGCCCTCACCGCGCCCCTCGTGGCCTCCGGCTCGCCCGCGTTCGCGGCGGCCCGCGACGGCGTCTGCGACAGCGGTGAGTTCTGCTACTACTACAACAGCGACGAGGCCGGTTCGATCTCCGACTTCACCGGCTCGATCGGCGACTACGGCGCCACCCAGCCCTCCTGCTACGAATTCAAGGGCGCGGGGAACGGCAAGGGCGTCTGCGTGAAGAACAACGCGGCGTCGGTGTGGAACCGCACGAAGTACACGGTGCGGGTCTACTACAACAGCAATTACGGCGGCGCCCACCAGGACTTCGCGGCCGGCGCGAAGGGCAACCTCAACGCCACGCTGAAGAACAACAACGCCTCGCACCAGATCCTCGACGGGTCGGGGCAGACGCCGCGCAACGACTACGACGGGAACGCGCGCGGGTTCGCGCAGAACAACTGCACCGCCTTCGCGGCGTGGCGGATCGCCAGCCGGCTCGGCGTCCCGAACTTCAGCAACTCGTGGAAGACCACCTGGGGCAACGCGGGCACCTGGGACGACGCCGCCCGCCGGGTCGGCGTGACGGTCAACAAGACCCCGTCCGTCGGCGCGATCGCCGTCAACGACGTCCACAAGGTCGGCCACGTCGCCTACGTGAACAAGGTCTACTCCGACGGTTCGTTCGACGTCGAGGAGTACAACTGGAACAACCCGCTCGCGTACGGCACGCGCTCGCACGTGCACGTGAGCAGCGCCCAGGCCGACTTCCAGTGGATGCTCCACTTCTGAGAGGCGGCCGGAAATGGCGATCCGCACAAGGGTGATGGGCGTCCTGGCCGCCGTGGTGACGGTGCTGGCGGGCGTCGTGGTGGTGGCCGGGCCGGCGTCCGCGGCGTCCCGTGACGGGGCCTGCGACAGCGGCGAGTTCTGCTACTACTTCAACAGCGACGAGGCCGGGTCGGTATCCGACTTCACCAGCTCCCTCGACGACTACGGGACGACCCAGCCGACCTGCTACGAATTCAAGGGCGCGGGGAACGGCAAGGGCGTCTGCGTGAAGAACAACGCGGCGTCGGTGTGGAACCGCACGAAGTACACGGTGCGGGTCTACTACAACAGCAACTACGCCGGAGCCCACCAGGACTTCGCCGCGGGCGCGAAGGGCAACCTCAACGCCACGCTGAAGAACAACAACGCCTCCCACCAGCTCCTCGCGTCGCAGCCCAGCGGATGCAAGACCGACGGGTCCAACACGACGCTGCCGTCCTCGATCCTGGTGTACCGGGTGAGTCTGGGCCGGGTGGACCGGGTCGACTTCAAGACCTACGTCAAGAACGTCCTCCCGAACGAGTGGATCTCGAGCTGGCCGAGCGCCTCGCTGGACGCCGGGGCGATGGCCGTCAAGAGCTACGCCTGGTACTGGGCGCTGCACTCGACCCGCAAGACCTCGGGCGGGGCGTGCTACGACGTCCGGGACGACACGGGCGACCAGGTGTACCGGCCGTCCTCGGCGGTGTCGTCGACGTCCGCCGCCGTCGACCGCACGTGGTCGACCCGGATGACCCGCAGCGGCAACATCCTGATCGCGCACTACTGCTCCACCACGACCGCCTGCGGCGCGTGGGTGGACGGGAACTGGATGTCGCAGTACGGCTCGCGCGACATGGCGAACGCCGGCTCGGACTTCCGGGCGATCCTCCGCCACTACTACCGGGACATCGTCCTCTCCTGACGGTCCCCTCCCGCGCGGCGGGGCGCCGGCGATCCAGCCGGCGCCCCGCCGCCGCACGTCCGTGTCCGGCTCTCGCCGGTCGCCAGAGCGCGCGGTCCGGTCAGCCGCGGATGGCGTACGCCCGGATCACCGTCTGGTCGAGGACCCCCGGCACGGAGGCCCGCAGGGAGACGAAGCCCGCCCGCGGGTTGATGACGGTGCCGGTCCAGGCCGCCTTCCCCGCGCGGGTCACCGCGACGGCCTTCCACGTCCTGCCGTCATCGGACGACGCCCACAGCTTCGGACGGGCGGCGCCGGTGCGGTCGGTCGTGACGGTGATCCGCTGCCGCGCGCCCGCCTTCGCCCTCGCCGACGTGTCCAGCGCGGTGCGGTAGGCGAGGGACGGCAGGGGGATCGCCTGGCCGTCCCGGACGGTGAAGTGCCACACCGCGTGCTGCCGGACGGCGAGCGGCGACTGGGGTGCGGCGCGCTTCTCGTCCACCGTGAGGGTGTAGTCGCCGGGCTTCGGCGCGGGCCAGTTCCAGGCGGCGCCGGGCTGCCCGTAGGTGCGGACGACCCTGCCGCTCGCGTCCCGCAGGACCGAGGTCCCGGTCGCCCCCGCGTACGGCGCCATGTAGCTCGCGCCGTTCGCCGTCGAGTGCATGCCGATCGTCAGGGCCGGCTCGCCGCCGTCCCCGGTCTCGCCCCAGATGACCAGCCCCTTGCGGGGGCCGAACGGAGCGGGGGTCAGGCGGCGCTGGACCGGGCCCGGCTTCGGGAAGCGCTCGTCGCGCTGCCACACCTCCGTCGTCTCGAACCCGAAGCCGCAGTCCGGCGTGGTGTTCATCCAGTCGAGGTTCCAGTCGACGCCCGGCGAGTAGTACTCGGTGCGGGTCGCGGGGGCGGCGCCGACGCCCGTGAAGAAGCCGATCTGGACCCCGGGGTCCGGCCAGGCGGGCGTGGCGTGGCCGCCGACGCAGGCGGGGCGGCCCTCGGTGCCGTACGTGGTCCTCACCGCCGCCATGTCCTTGGTGCGCACGTGCAGGCCCGGCTTCCGCGGCACCCCGCCCGGGTGCCGGACCACCGCGTTGTAGACGTACGGGCTGCCGCTCTCGGCGCCCCCGCGGGTGAAGACGCCCTGCAGGTCGAAGGACAGCCCCGGGACGCGGCCGGTGGGCGTGACGTAGGCGTTCCTCAGCCCCATCATCTGCGACGTGACGACCGGCGCGCCCGCGATCTCCTGGACGACGCGGACCTCGCCGTCCACGAGGCCCGCGCCGGCGCGGTCGACGGTCGCCGCGATCGGCCGGGCCTCGCGCGCGTCGAGCACCACCCCGGCGGCCTTCGCGACGTCCACCTCCGGCCGGTAGACGAGGGCCGTGGACGTCGTGCCGTCCGGCCCGGCCGTGGCGACCCGGCTCAGCACGGCGTAGCGGCCCGCCGGGACCTCGCCCTCGACGCGGCCGTCCCGCACCTCGGCATAGAACGGGTCGTCGCCGTTCAGCGGGTAGAGGTCGACGGACGTCGGGTCCGCGGGCGCCCTGCCGTTCCGGTCGAGCACGGTGAACGCGACCTTGACGCCCTTCCCGGCGCTCAGCCGCCGCGCCTTCGCGGGCCGCTGCGCGCCCTTCGTCACGGCCTCGTGCCGCAGGCCGTGCGGGTAGCGGCCCTCGACATCGGACGCCGCTTGCGTCGCCGCCACCCGGCCCGCCGAGGCCCGGCCGGGGTCGTGAGCCGCCGCCGCGACCGTCGCGACCGCGGTGACGGCCGCGACCGACACCGCGGCCACGAGGAGCGTCTTCTTCTCGGCCAAGGGATCTCCCTCCAAGGAAACGGCCGGCGCGGTGCGCCGGCCTCGCGGGGGACATGTCCGGGCCCGGGAGATCGTTTCAATGCGGGACGCCCCGTTCCCCACGCTGGGGAACGGGGCGTCCGGCGAGGGGCGTCCGGTGCGGTCAGGGCGCGGACGGCGAGCCGGGGGCGGCGGTCGGCGCCGCCGGGGGCGCGGCCGATGAGGCGTCCTCGGTCGGCTTGGGGCCGACGAAGAGCATCACCTGTCCGTCCGCCCACGGGACGGCGTCGTGCACGTACCAGTTCCCCGGCACCTGCCCAGGGCGGCGGACCTGGCTCTCGTTGCCCACCATCACCCGGTACTCGGGGACGGTGACCTTCCGCTTCGCCAGAGCGGCCAGCACCTCCGACACGTGCCGCCCCCGGTAGGTCATCCCGTGCATGGCCTCGCCGCGCGCGGTCGCCTGCGCGGAGCTCTCGTACTGCTCGCCGTGGCGTGCCGCGCGCCCGAAGACGATCGTGGCGGTGCCCGTGTAGCCCTTCCGGATCCGCACCCCCACCGTGCAGTCGTCGCCGCCGCTCGCGACCTCGCAGGCGCCCTTGACGCGGATCTCGGAGACGTCGCCGGGGCGCGTCCCCTCGCTGGTGTCCTCCATCACCACGGTCCCGACGATCGAGGGCGAGACGGGCACCAGGCTCAGGCTGACGTGCAGGCCGTGCGCGGCGAACTCCTGCTTGTACCGCGCGGGGTCGGCGTAGGGGTCGCGGATCCGCACGTCGATGTGGCCGCCCTTGGGGGTGAAGCTGAGCGCGGCGGCGAGCTGCACCCGCCCGTGCGTGCTCCCGGACGGCGCGGGCCGTCCGGGGTCGCGCCCGGGATTGCCGGAGCCCCCGGACTGCGTGACGAGCGCGGCGGCGACCGCCGCCGCGGCGACCCCCGTGGCCAGCAGCGGCAGGCCGACGGTGAGCCGCCGGCGCGCCCGGCGCCGGGGGGCGGCGGCGGGCTCCACCGCGGGCTCGGCGGCCTCGGCGGGCGCGGTGAGGATCCGCCCGGCCAGGTCGGCGGCGGTCTCGTCGGTGAGCAGTTCGGCGGCGCGGGCGTCGGTGACGGGGGCGAGGCGGCCGATGAGCGGGTCGATGTCGTGGTTCATGCGCGTTCTCCGGTGATGGCCGCTGCGGGCATGGCGTGAGCGTTCGGGGCCTGGGCCCCCTGCCGGTCCAGGGCGCGGGCGAACCGGCGGCGGGCCCGGTGCAGCCGGATCCGGACCGCGTTGCGGGAGCATCCGAGCACCGCGGCGATCTCGCCGTGGTCGAGGCCCTCCCAGCCGACCAGCGACAGCAGCTCCCGGTCGTTCTCGGACAGCTCGCCGAACGCCGCCGCGATCGCGGCGAGCTCGCCGTCCGGCGGCGGCACACGGTGCGCCGCGAGGTCGCCGCGCAGCCGCCCCGCGAGGTCGCCGACCAGCGCCGACCGGCGCCGCTCGCCCCGGTGGTGGTTGGCCAGCACGCGGCGGGCCACGCCGTACAGCCACAGCCGGGCCGCCTCGCCGCGCGGCACGTCGTCCAGCCGCCGCCAGGCGACCAGGAACGTCTCGGCGAGCACGTCCGCCGCGTCCTGCGGATCGGCCGTGCGGCGCAGCGCGTAGCCGAGGATCCCGGCGCGGTGGGCCGCGTAGACGTGCTCGAAGCGGCGCCGCCGTTCGTCGGACGGGGGCGGGGCCTCCGGGGTGTCTGACACGTGGGTTTCCTCTCGCCGTGCGGACCGGACGACCACCACATGTCCGGCGGCGGCCGAGCATTTCACCGCCGCCCGGCGGGCGGCGCCGCCCGCGCCTCCACCCGCGCGGGCTCCCGGGACCCCTACAATTCCGCGGGTGGCCGCCTATCACGATCATGATGCGTTCGAGGGCCTGGACGTCTCCGCCCTCCCGCCGCGCCAGCAGCGGATCCTGGCCACGATCCGGGACTGGGTCGTCCGGTACGGCTACCCGCCGAGCACCCGGCAGATCGGCGACGCGGTCGGCCTGCGCTCATCGTCGTCGGTGTCGCGGCACCTCGCCAGCCTGGAGGACAAGGGCTTCCTGCGCCGGGGCGCCGCCGTCGCCCGGCCGATCGACGTCCGGTCCTTCCTGCGGGACGCGCCGGACGAGGCGCCCGCCGGGGACTCGGTGCCCGTCCCGGTCGTCGGCGACATCGCCGCCGGCGTGCCCATCACCGCCGAGCAGCACGCCGACGACATGCTCGCGCTGCCCCGCGAGCTCGTCGGGCGCGGCACCGTCTTCGCGCTGCGGGTGCGGGGCGACTCGATGATCGAGGCCGCGATCTGCGACGGCGACACCGTCGTGGTCCGGCAGCAGCCCGAGGCGCACTCGGGGCAGATCGTCGCCGCGATGATCGACGGCGAGGCCACCGTCAAGGTCTACCGGCGCCGCGGCGGGCACGTCCTCCTCGAACCCCGCAACCCCGCGTACGACGTCATCGACGGCGACCGCGCCGTCGTCCTCGGCATCGTCGTCTCGGTCCTGCGCAGCGTCTGAGCCGGCGCCGCCGCGCCCGGAACCCGGGCGGCTCAGGACGAGACGACGGTGCGCGCCCACGCGTAGTCGGGCTTGCCGACGGGCGTGCGCCGCACGGCGTCCACGAAGCGGTAGGCGCGGGGCACCTTGTAGCCCGCGAGCCGCTCCCGGCAGTGCGCGGTGAGCGCCTCCTCGCTTGCGGGCGCCCCGTCCGCCCAGGTCACGACGGCGGCGACGCGGTGGCCGAACCTCGGGTCGGCGGCGCCGACGACCACGGCGTCCGCGACGGACGGGTGGCCGCGCAGGACCGTCTCGACCTCCTCCGCGAACACCTTCTCGCCGCCGGTGTTGATGACCAGCGAGCCCCGGCCCAGCAGCGTGACGGTGCCGTCGTCCTCGACGCGCGCGTGGTCGCCCTGCAGCGCCCACCGCGTGCCGCCGGGGTCGCGGACGAACGTCGCCGCGGTCTTCGCCTCGTCGCCCCAGTACGCGAGGGGGATGCGGCCGGTGCGGGCCACCAGCCCCTCGGCGCCGGGCGGCACCGGGCGCAGGTCGTCGCCGAGGACCGCGAAGCCGGGGGCGAGCGCGAAGCGGCCGTCGCCGACGCTGACGCCCATCGCGCCGGTCTCGGTGCCGCCGAGGTTGTCGGAGACGTACACGCCGGGCAGCGCGGCCGACAGCCGCTCCTTGACGCCGGACGACAGCGGCGCGCCGCCCGACCCGAACCCGACGATCTCCAGGTCCGGGTGCGCGCCGGTGGCCAGCTCGTCCGCGACGGGCCCGGCCATCCCGTTGCCGACCAGCATGAACACCTGGCTGCGCTCGCGGGCGGCGAGTTCCAGCGCGCCCCGCGCGTCGAAGTGCCGCCCGGTCCACAGGATCGCCGTGCCGCCCGCGGTGAGGGCGATCAGCGTCATCCACTGGCCGCCGCCGTGCATCAGCGGGGCGTGCACCTGGACGCGCAGCGGCTCCCGCTCGGCGCATCCGGCCAGCTCCTCGGGGGACGCGATGACGGAGCCGCCGCCGTAGGCGCCGCCGCCCAGGGCGGCGAAGAACAGGTCCTCCGACCTCCAGAGGACGCCCTTGGGCAGGCCGGTGGTGCCGCCGGTGTAGAGCAGGTAGGGGTCGTCGGGCGAGCGCGGCCCGAAGCCCCCGTCCGGGGACGCGGCGGCCAGCGCCTTCTCGTACTCGGCGTCGGACGGCGGCCCGTCGCCATCGTCGATGGCGACGGTGTGCCGCAGCAGCGGCAGCCGGTCGCGGTCGACGCCGCCGAGCAGGGACCGCTCGGCGACCAGCGCGACGCAGCCCGCGTCGCCGAGCAGGTGCGCCAGCTCGCCCGCGACGTACCGGTAGTTGACGTTGACGGGGGTGGCGCGGAGCTTGAAGCAGCCGAGCATCGTCTCGACCCACTCGGCCCGGTTGTAGGCGAGGATCCCGACGCGGTCGCCCGGCCGCACGCCCGCGCCGGCCAGGTGGTGCGCCACGCGGTTCGCGCGCGCGTCCAACTCGGCGTACGTGAGCCGGACGGGCCCGGCGACGAGCACGGTGCGGTCCGGGCAGGCGCCGGCGACCACCTCGAAGAGGTCCGCCAGGTTGAGGCAGCGCGTCACGGACGCGCTCCCCGGACGAGCCGTCCCGGCAGCTCGCCGGTGTGCTCGCCGTCCGCGAAGACCTGCGTCCCGGAGACGAACGTCGCGAGGTACCCGTCGGCCCGCTGCACCAGCCGCCGCCCGCCCGCGGGCAGGTCGTACAGCATCTCCGGGCGGCGGTTCGCGACCCGGTCGAAGTCGATGAGGTTGAGGTCGGCCTTCTTGCCGGGCGCGATGACGCCGCGGTCCTCCAGCCCGTACAGCCGGGCCGTGTCGCGGGTCATCAGCCGCACGACGTGCTCCAGGGGCAGCTTCTCGCCGCGCCGCCGGTCCCGCGCCCAGTGGCTCAGCATGGTCGTGGGCAGCGACGCGTCGCAGATGAAGCCGCAGTGCGCGCCGCCGTCGCCGAGCCCGAGGACCGCCCGCGGATGGGTGAGCATCTCGCGGACGGGGTCGAGGCTGCGCTCGGAGTAGTTCAGCAGCGGCAGCAGGAGCAGGTTGCGGCCGTCGTCCTCCAGCAGCAGGTCGTACAGCATCTCCAGCGGGTCGCGGCCGGTCGCCGCCGCGCGGGCCGCCACCGAGTCGTCCGGCGCGGGCTCGTAGTCGGGACGGTCGCCGTCCAGCGGGAACAGCCGGTCCAGGCAGCCGCGGACCATGGCGGCGAGGAGGTCCTCCTGCGGCGGGCGCTCGGCGAGGATCCGCGCGCGGACGTCCGGGTCGCGCATCCGTGCCACCCGCTCGGGCAGCGGGCGCAGCGCCAGCTCGGACACGTACGTCGGATGGTCGCCGAACGCGTGCAGCGTCTCCAGGCCGATCAGCATCCCGAACGGACGCCCCGCCACCTGCGGGTACAGCCGCGCGTCGGTGCCGGCCGACAGCCGCATCAGCTCGCGCCACAGGTCCGGCGCGGCGTCGACCTGGAGCAGCGCGAATGACACCGGGCGGCCGATCGCCTCCGCCAGCCGCCGCATCCACCGGACCTCGTCCGGCGGGGAGTTGACGTCCTCGCCGGCCGCGCCCACGGGCGCGATCTCGTACACCCCGGCGTCCAGCTCGCGGAGCGCCTCGCCGATCCCGAACAGCTCGTCCTCGGCCGCGTAGGTGCCGGGCACCGGCTCGCCGTCGATCGCGCGGTGGGCGAGCGTGCGGGAGGTGGTGAAGCCCAGCGCCCCGGCGGCCACGCCCTCCTTGACGATCGCCTTCATCGCGGCGATGTCGTCGGCGGTGGCGGGCTCGTTGCGGGCGCCGCGCTCGCCCATCACGTACGCGCGGACGGCGCCGTGCGGGACCTGCGCGCCGAGGTCCATGGTGCGGGGCGTCCGTTCCAGCGCGTCGAGGAACTCAGGGAAGCTCTCCCACTCCCAGGTGATGCCCTCGGCGAGCGCGCTGCCGGGGATGTCCTCGACGCCCTCCATCAGCCCGATCAGCCAGGCGTGCCGGTCGGGCCGGGCGGGCGCGAACCCGACGCCGCAGTTGCCCATGACGGCCGTGGTGACCCCGTGCCAGGACGACGGCGCCAGGATCGGGTCCCAGGTGGCCTGCCCGTCGTAGTGGGTGTGGATGTCCACGAACCCGGGGGTGAGCAGCGCGCCGTCCGCGTCGACCGTGCGGCGGCCGGGCCCGGCGCCGGGGTCGACGGCGGTGATCCGGCCGCCGGTGACGGCGACGTCGGCGGGGTAGGGGGGTGCGCCGGTGCCGTCCACGACCCGGGCGTTCCTGATCACCAGATCATCCATCGGGGTCACTCCTCGCGGCGCTCGCCCCATTTGAGACTTATGTCTAGATCTGCGTCTTGCACCGAACAAGCGATTGGCCGGTACCTGTCATCGTGCCGCCGCGTCCCCTCCCGGACAAGGGCCCGCCGGCGGCCGGCCGCTCATGTGCCGGCGATCGCCCGGGCCACCTCTTCCGGATGGGTCAGCTGGGGATGGTGGCCCGCGCCGGCGATGACCGTCACGGTGACCTGCGGGAGCGCGTCCAGCAGCGCCCGCCCCTCGGGGGTGGGCGGATCCTCGGAACCGACGATGACGTGCACGGGCCCGGAGTGCCGGCGCAGCCCGGCGCGGAGGCCGTCCCGCCATCGCGGGTCCGCGGTCTCGGCGAGGTACCGGGCGGTGGCGGCGGCGACGGAGCCGCGGCGGAGGTCCGCCGCGCTCGACTCCAGCGCGGGCGCGTGCGCCGCCGTGCCGGTGAGCCGTGTGGCCAACGCCCCGGACGACGCGCGCCGCAGATACAGGCGGGCCGGCGGCGCCCAGCGGGCGAGGCGGGCAGGACGCGCCTGGAGGAAGAACGGCGAGACGAGGGTGAGCCGCTCCACCGCCTCCGGATGGGCGGCCGCCGCCTCGACGGCCGCCGCCGCACCGAGGGAGTGGCCCACCAGATGGCGGGCGCCCGAGCCGGTCACGAGCGCGGACAGCCAGGCGGGCCAGTCGTCGCGGCGGCCGGCGCTCATCCCCAGTCCCGGCAGGTCGACGGCGCGGGCGCGGCCCAGCGCCGCGACCACTGGAGCCCAGGTGTCGGCGTTCACCGGCAGCCCCGGCAGGACCACCGTCGGGGCGTCCGGCTCGCCCAGCTCGAACGTCCGCACCCCGGCGGGCGCCGTGAACCGCCGTCCGCCGCCCCCGGCCTCCCCGAAGCGGTGCGCGGCCAGGTGGTCGGCCCAGCGGCGGATCGTCGTGGCGGTGTCCGGCATGGCCAGCCCGTGGCGCGCGGCGAACGCGGACGCCGAGGCGGTCGGGTACCGGTCCTCCGACAGGAACGTCAGCGTCTCGGGGTCGGCCTTGGTGAGCGACCGGGGCAGGCGCCTGACCAGGGACACCGGGATCCGCGCGCGGGGCGCCCGGACCCGGTAGTGCTCGGCGACGAGCGCGAGGAGGTCCGGCAGGGCGGGCGTGGCGTCGTCCAGCGGCCAGTAGGCGGTGCCTTCGGCGTCCTCGTCCTCCGGGAGCAGCGTCATGAACCGGGCGAGGTGGTCGACCGCGACCACCGGGACGAACGTCCGCGCGTTCCCCGGCACCGCCGCGAGCGAGCCCGTCCAGAGGTCCCGCACGGTCGACGCGAGCCCCAGGTACTGGTCGGACTCCCCGGTGCTGCTGTCACCGACGACGCTGGGCGGGTTCACGATCGACCACGGGACGCCCAGCCGCGCCGCCTCCGCCTGGAACAGGGCGTCCGCCTCGGCCTTGGACGCCTCGTACGCGCCGAGCGCCCGGTAGGTCTCCCGCCGCCGCTCCTCGCTCCACACGGCCGGGTCCTGCCCGCCGACGCGGTACCCCGAGACGTGCACCAGGCGGCGCAGGCGCGGCAGCCGCGCCGCGAACGCGACGATCGCGCGCACGCCGTCGACGTTCGCGCGGCGCGCCTCGTCGGCGGGCATCCCGAACCGGTAGGCGCCGGAGCAGTTGTAGACCTCGGTGACGCCCTCGCAGCCGTCCTCGACCAGCGCCGGTGCGGTGAAGTCGGCCCGCAGGTCGGCCGGGGGCTCGCCGTGCCCGTGCTCGTCCAGCCACCGGACGAGCCGCCGGTAGGACTCCGGGCTCCGGTTCGCCGCGCCGGCCCGGACGCCGGCCCGGCCGAGCGCGAGGACCAGGTGGCGCCCGATGAAGCCGCTCGCGCCGAACACCAGCGCGTACCTGTCCCCGCCGCCGTCTCTCTGGGTACTGACCATGGGGAAGATAGTAGACCGGTCTACCTATTCGTCAAGCGCGGCGGCGTGCGGTGGTGGCCCTCGGGGCCGTCGAAGAGGGGGCGTCGGGGGGTGCGCGTCGGGGGGGGGGCGTCGGGGTGCGCGTCGGGGTGCGCGGAGCGGGAACGGCGGCGCGTCTCGGCAGACGAAAAATGGCAGGGAGAAAACATCTCCCTGCCACTATCAATCTATAGCGCACAGGGGGCCTTGCGGCAAGACCCGGGTCATGGCGCAGAATCGACGGCCGGTGCCGGAATCCGCAGCAATTCAGCATGTTCACGTGGCTGAACCCTGCGGTCGAACGGCCGGAAATCACCACGGTGAACGGGGGAATTGAATTCATGTTCGATGTGATCATCGCCGGTGGCGGCCCCACCGGCATGATGCTGGCCGGCGAACTGCGGCTGCAGGGCGTGCGCGTGCTCGTCCTGGAGAGGAACGCCGAGCCGGCCCCGTACGTCCGGGCGCTCGGGATCCACGTCCGCAGCATCGAGGTGATGGACCAGCGCGGCCTGCTGGACCGGTTCCTCGAGCACGGCCGCAAGTACCCGCTCGGCGGGTTCTTCGCCGGCATCACCAAGCCGTCGCCCGAGAACCTGGACACCACGCACCCCTACGTCCTCGGCATCGCGCAGACCGTCACCGACCGCCTGCTGGAGGAGCACGCCGCCGAATCCGGCGCCGAGATCCGGCGCGGTCGCGAGCTGACCGGGCTGAGCCAGGACGACGACGGGGTGACCGCCGAGCTGGCCGACGGCACCCGGCTGCGCGCCCGCTACCTCGTCGGATGCGACGGCGGGCGCAGCACGGTCCGCAGGCTGCTCGGCATCGGGTTCTCCGGGGAGCCCGCGAGCAAGGAGACGCTGGTCGGCGAGATGGAGGTGACCGAGGACCCCGAGAAGCTCGCCGCCGTCGTCGCGGAGATCCGCAAGACCGAGCTGTTCTTCGCCGCCGGGCGCCTGGAGAACGGGCTGTTCCGGCTCATCGTGCCCGCCGCGGGCGTGACCGAGGACCGCAGCGTCCCGCCGACCCTCGACGAGTTCGCGCGGCGGCTGCGGGCGTACGCGGGCACCGACTTCGGCGTCCACTCGCCGCGCTGGCTGTCCCGGTTCAGCGACGCCACCCGGCTCGCCGACCGCTACCGGGACGGCCGGGTCCTGCTGGCCGGCGACGCGGCGCACGTCCACCCGCCGCTCGGCGGGCAGGGCCTCAACCTCGGCGTCCAGGACGCGTTCAACCTCGGCTGGAAGCTCGCGGCGGAGGTCGCCGGCCGGGCGCCGGACGGGCTGCTGGACAGCTACGGCACCGAGCGCCGCCCGGTCGCCGCCGAGGTGCTGAACAACACCCGCGCGCAGGGCGTGCTCATGTCCAGCGAGCCCGGACCGCGGGCGGTGCGCCGGCTGATGGCGGAGCTGATGGACTTCGAGGAGGTCAACCGGTACCTGGTCGAGAAGATCATCGCGACCGGCGTCCGGTACGACCTCGGCGGGGGGCACGAGCTCGTCGGCCGCCGGATGCCGGACGTGGAGCTCAAGCCCGGCCGCCTCTACGAGCTGATGCGCGACGGCCGCGGGCTGCTGCTCGACCGGACCGGCCTGCTCTCCGTCGCGGGATGGGAGGAGCGCGTCGGCCACGTCGTCGACGACCGCCTGGACGTGCCCGCGGCGCTGCTGCGGCCGGACGGCCACGTGGCGTGGGTCGGCGACGACCAGGGGGACCTGCTCGACCACCTGCCTCGATGGTTCGGCGCCGCCGCCTGAGCCCGGCTGTCGGCTGAGCCCGGCCGGGGGTGGTCCGTCCCACGGGACGGGGCCGCCCCTCGGCCGGTCAACGGAACGCGGCGACGTGGGCGCGCACCCAGTCCGCGTACGTCCGGGGCGCCCGCCCCAGCACCTTCTCGACGTCCGGGCTGACCCGCTGCTCGGCCGGGGTCGGCGCGCCCAGGACGGCCAGGGTCGTCTCGGCCACGTCGGCAGGCATGAAGTTCAGCATCACCGCCCGCGCCTCGTCCGGGGTCAGCTCCGCGAACCGGACCGGCTCGCCCAGCACCGCCCCGATCGCCTCCGCCTGCTCCCGCGGCGTGATCGGAACGGGCCCGGTCAGCTCGTGGATCCGCCCGGCGTGCCCGTCCTCGCGCAGCGCCGCCGCGGCGACCTCGGCGATGTCGCGCGGGTCGACGGTCGGCAGCGCGACGTCGCCGAACGGCGCCCTGACGGTCCGCTCGGCGCGCACCGACGGGACCCAGGCGTAGCTGTTGGACGCGAAGTTCCCCGGCCGCAGGATCGTCCAGTCCAGGCCCGATCCGCGCACGGCCTCCTCGATCGCCAGCAGGACGACCCCGTGCGACGCCGAGTCCGGGCGCGTCACCACCCCCAGCGAGGACAGCAGCACCACCCGTCCGACGCCGGCCTTCTCGGCGGCGGCGAGGATCTCGCCCGTCCGCAGCAGGTGCGCGCTGGGGCCGCCGCTCTGCAGGAACAGCGCGTCGGCGCCGTCGAACACCGGGCGCAGGCTCGCGGCGTCGGCGAGGTCCGCCTTCCGGTGCTCGACGCCGTCGGGCACGTCCGCCTCCGTGATGTTCCGGGACGTGGCGGTCACCTTCTCGCCCGCCTCCGCGAGCACCCGCACCAGCGCGCTGCCGACGTTCCCGGTCGCTCCGGTAACAACGATCACGATGGGTCTCCTGCCGTTCATTCCGCTCGAACGAGCGGTCCGTGATGGACGCCGGAGACGCTAACATCCTGAAGATAGTAGGTACCTACAGGAAAGTGACTACCTCAGAGGGGATCCGCGTGACCGAGATGACGTGGGACGCCGCGGCCCGGTCGGCCGACCCGGAGCAGGCGTGCCCGATCGCGCCGGTCGTCGACATCGTGTTCAGCCGGTGGACGACCCCGATCCTGTGGACGCTCCACCAGGACGGCCGGCAGCGCTTCGTCGAGCTGCAGCGGCGGATCGCCACGATCACGCCCAAGGTCCTGACCCAGCGCCTGCGGCAGCTCGAACGCGACGGCCTCGTCGTGCGCACCTACCATCCCGAGGTCCCGCCCCGGGTCGAGTACGAGATCAGCGACCTCGGCCGCAGCCTCGCGCCGCTCTTCGCCCATCTCGCGGAATGGGCGTCCGCCAACCTCGAAAAGGTCGACCGGGCCCGCCACGACTACGACGAGGACCCGGCCCACTGAAACCGCCGGTTCACTTCTGGCGGATCGCGTGACCAAAGGCGGGACGCGCCGTTCAGCGGCACATGGCGTCGATGTAATCGGAGAAATGCGGGAACTCGGCTCGGGCGTCGCCGACGATCCGGACCGGGGAGCGGTGGCGGCCGGGCGCGTGGCGTTCGGCGATCGCGCGGAAGGCGTCGTTCGGCTCCGCCGGTGACTCCGGGTCCTCGAACGCCTCGGCGGGCCCCAGCCCGGCGGCGAAGAGCCAGAGCAGGTCGCCGAGGTCGCGCGCGAGCACGCTGCGCTCTCCCTCGGAGCCGAGGTGGACGACGGGCTGCTCCGTGACCGGCGCGCCGGGCCGCACCAGCCAGAAGCCGGTGTAGTCGCCGGCGCCGGTCTTGCCGAAGAAGCGGAACTCGCCGCCGTCGACCTCCATGTTGCCCGTCCACAGGCGGAACCACCACGCCGTCCGCTCGGGCTCCTCGAACCTGTCGAACGGCTCGAAGTCGCAGCCGCGGGCCTCGTCGGTCTCCTCGTCGTACTCCCAGTCGAAGCCGATCTCGACCACTTCGGCCAGGGGAGCGGGCAGGGCCAGAGCGTCAGATGTGTGCGCCACCCCGGCAGGCTAGGCGATCACCTCGCCGTCCGCAGCCCCGCACGGGCCTCGCCAGGGACATCCAAGACCCAAACACGCCAGCCGGCGAGCAGAGAACCACGCCACGAAGCGCCCGAAGTGACACGCGGGACGAACCCGCCGGTCTCCCAGCGGGTCTGCGGCGGCTGCCTGGTTTCCGAGTGGGGGCGCAGGCCGTCGACCTCGCGGATGGGGGTTGATCGTCTTCATCAGCCGTTCGATCTCGCCACGGCCGTGGCTCGCCTGCGGGTGAACACCGGCTGAACCCGTGCCGGAATGCCGGCGCCGTGGTCAACGCTGAGGGCGCTTCGAGGTCGACGGCGTATCCGCTCTGTCCGGTGATGATGACCTGGCCGAGAACACCGGCCAGGTCATCGCCGCCCCGAACACGCGACGGCAGCCATCCCGGACTTCACCACAACCTGATCAACCGCTCGAACCAGCAGCAATGCGCCTCAGATCGCGAGCTACAGCTGTCGCGACGAAGAGCGTGTCTCACGTGGATTTGACCGCCGGTGTGCGGCATGATTTCGGGGCATGTCGTCGGATCTTGCGCTGCGGCTGGTGCCGGACGAGTTGTGGGCGATTGTTGAGCCGTTGATTCCGGGGTTCACGCCGCGTCGGCAGGGTGGCGGGACGGCGCCGGTGGATGATCGGGC
>NZ_JAGEOK010000065.1 GCF_017573545.1 Actinomadura nitritigenes
GCCGCCTACCGCCCGCTCGACCTGTTCCGCGTCCCGACGCGGCAGGGCCTCGCGCCGCTGGACCGGAAGATCAAGGCGCACCTGCCCGACGGCACCTACTGCTACAGCAACGTCGACGCCGGGACCGGGCCGATCCAGCCGCACGGCACCGACAACCCGTCGGCGTTCGTCGCGACGGGCGACGTCAGCATGGCGCTCACGCCCACCGGCCTGCGCGTGGCCTTCTACGGCTCGCTGCTCGGCTACGCGTCCGCGTGCGGCGAGGAGGACACGACCGTCCCCTATGCCGAGGTCAAGGACATGATCAAGCCGCAGCTGCTGGCGGCCGTCCCGTACCCGCGGCCGGCGCGCTCCTGACACGCCGGACGCCCCGCCCCCGGAGCGTTCCGGGGACGGGGCGTCCGGGAGAGGTCACTTGCGCTTGTTGATCTCTTCGGTGAGCTGCGGCGCGACCTGGAACAGGTCGCCCACGACGCCGTAGTCGACGAGCTCGAAGATCGGCGCCTCGGGGTCCTTGTTGATGGCGACGATGGTCTTCGAGGTCTGCATGCCGGCCCGGTGCTGGATGGCGCCGGAGATGCCGACCGCGACGTACAGCTGCGGCGACACGGTCTTGCCGGTCTGGCCGACCTGGAACGAGTGCGGGTACCAGCCGGCGTCGGTCGCGGCGCGGGACGCGCCGACGGCCGCGCCGAGCGAGTCGGCCAGGCCCTCGATGATCTTGAAGTTCTCGGCGCCGCCGACGCCGCGGCCGCCGGAGACCACGATCGCGGCCTCGGTCAGGTCCGGGCGCTCGCCCTTCTCCTGGACGACCTTCTCCACGATCTTCGTGCCCTTGTCGGCGTCCGACAGGGTCACCGAGACCGCCTCCTCGGCCGGGGTGGCCGGGGACGCCTCGGGGGCGACGGAGTTCGGCCGCACGGCGATGATCGGCGTGCCGGTCCGCACCTTGGCGTGCGCGATGATGCCGCCGCCGAAGATGGAGTGCTCAGCGACGAAGCCGTCGGCGACGTCCACCACGTCGGTGAGCACGCCGGAGCCGGTCTTGACCGCGAGGCGGCCCGCGATCTCCTTGCCCTCCGCGGTCGCGGAGACCAGCACCGCGGCCGGCGACTTGTCGGCGACGAGCTGCGCCAGCAGCGCGGCCTTCGGCGCGACGACGTAGGAGGTCAGCTCCTCGTCGGCGGCGACGTAGACCTTCGCGGCGCCGTACTCGCCGAGCTTGTCCTTGGCACCGTCGGCGCCCGGGCCGATCCATACCGCGGAGGCCTCGCCCAGCTTGTTCGCCAGCGTCAGCAGCTCGAGGGCGACCTTCTTGACCTCACCGTCGACGTGGTCGACGAGGACGAGAATCTCAGCCATTGTTCTAATCCCCTTCCTCGGTCAGACGAACTTCTTCGACGCGAGGAACTCGGCGATCTTCGCGCCGCCGTCGCCCTCGTCGGTGACGATCTGACCCTGCGCGCGCGGCGGGGCCTCGGCGAAGTCGACCACCTCGGTGGCCGCGTTCGCCAGGCCGACCTGCGCGGCGTCGATGCCGGCGTCGGCGATGCCGAGCGTCTCGACCGGCTTCTTCTTGGCCGCCATGATCCCCTTGAACGAGGGGTAGCGCGGCTCGTTGATCTTCTCGACCACGGAGACCACCGCGGGCAGGGTCGCCTCGACGCGGTCGAAGCCGTAGTCGGTGACCCGCTGCGCCTTGATGGACGAGCCGTCGATCTCGACCTTGTTGGCCAGCGACACCTGCGGCACGCCGAGCCGCTCGGCGAGCATCGCGGCGAGCACGCCGGTGCGCGCGTCCGTGGACTCCGAGCCGAGGATCACCAGGTCGAAGCCGGTGCGGCCGAGTGCCTGCTGGATCGCGTAGGAGGTCTGCAGCGCGTCGGAGCCGGTCAGGGCGTCGTCCACGAGGTGGACGGCCTTGTCGGCGCCCATCGCCAGCGACTTGCGGATGGAGTCGGTGGCCTTGTCGGGGCCCATGGTCAGAACGGTCACCTCGCCGCCCTGGGCCTCCTTGATGCGCAGCGCCTCTTCGATGGCGTACTCATCGAGCTCGTTGATGACACCGTCCGCGGCAGCGCGGTCGAGCGTGCTGTCATCGGACTTCAGCTTGCGCGGGCTCTCCGTATCGGGAACCTGCTTCACCAGGACGACGATGTTCATGGCCGGTGGCCGACCTCCCTGCACTCAGTTGGCCGCTGGGGTAAGCGGACAGAGGGGCGCCGCCCATGGCGGGTCGACGCGGACGTGCGCTTTCGCTGTCACAGCCTGCCAAACACCCGAACGTGCTTCGGAGCCGGGTCCCCGGTTCGGCCGTGCACGACAAATGTTACTCATCGGTAGCCTACTGGCAAATCCCAGTTCGTGAGACCTTACCCACGTGCCCACCGGGTTTGCCGCCCTCCGTCCCGTCCAGCGGGCGGCGTGACGCGGTTCGTCCTCACCCGCGGTCCATGGCGTTCTGCAGCCGGTCCATCGACCGTTCCAGCGCGCTCTGCAGCCCGTACATCGGCGCGAAGCTCGGCATCAGCGACATCGCCCCGACCACCGCGGCCAGCGCGAGCACGCCCAGCGCCACCCCCGCGACCGCGATCCGCCGCGGGCTCCCGGCGACCGCCATGAACATCCGCTCCAGCTGCCGCCGCGGCGCGCTGACGCCCGGCGCCGTCCACAGCACCGCCGCCCCCGCCCCCGCGCCGAGCGCGCAGGCGCCCAGCGAGTCGATCTCCCCGCCGATCACCGACGCCGCCGCCAGGCCGAGCGGCACCGCCGCCGTCAGCACCGCCGCGTACGGGACGGTCAGCGCCGTCCGGCCGAGCGCCCACGCCCACCCGGCGACCGTGTCGGACGTCGCCGCCCGCAGCACCGTCACCGCGACGAGGGTCAGCAGCAGGCCCGCGATCGGCATCATCACCGCGACGCCGACCCCGATCACCACCACCATCGCCGCGAGCAGCCGCGCCCACGCCTGCGCCACCGCCCGCTCCTCCGGCCCCCCGGCCGGCTCCGCGGCGGGCGGCGGCGCCACCGGCGGCGCGGTCTCCTCCACCGCGGGCGCGGGCGCCGGAACGGGCCGCGCCGGGCGCACCACCAGCCGGGACGCCTCCTCCGCCAGCCGCTCCGCGTCCGGGCGGGCCGCCGGATCCGGGTCCGCGGCCGCCTCCACCAGCGGACGCAGGTCGGCGGGCAGCGCGTCCGGCGGCACCTCGTACCGCCCGGTCGCCGCGAACGTCACCGTCGCGGCCCAGGCGTGCACGTCGCCGGGCCCGTGCGCCCCGGCGGCCAGCCCGAAGTCCACCACGACCGGCGCGCCGTCCACCACCAGGACCGTCCCGGGCCCCAGCTCGCCGTGCGCCAGCCCCGCCCGGTGCACGGCCGCGAGCGCCTTCGCGAGCCCGGCCGCCATCCGCCGCAGCGCGTCGCCCGCCATCGGCCCCTGCTCCGCGACGACCTCCGCCAGCGGACGGCCCGGCACGAACCGCGACACCACGTACGGCCGCCGTCCCCCGGACTCCCCGTCCAGGACGTCCGCGGCGTAAGGGCTGGCCACAGCGCGCATCCGCGCGATGTCCGGTGCGGCGCCCGGCGGGAGCAGCCTGATCGCCACGTCGCGCCCGTCCGGCCCGGTGGCCCGGTGGACGCCGGACGCACCGGCCGGCCGCGCCAGCAGCCGGTACGGCCCGATGTGCTCCTGGTGGCTCGTCTCGCCGCTCATATGGCCCGCCACCCTACCCACCGCCCCACCTCCCCCGCAGCGATCCGCCCCCTGGGGTCACACGGGCAGGCACGCGGAGCGAGCGCCAGCGAGCGCAGCGGGCCTGCCCGACGACGGACGGGCTGTTTCGCCGCGGAGCGCCAGCGGAGCGGGGAAACAGCCCGTCCGTCGTGGCGGGGGTTCCAGGGGGTCGCCCCCCTGGGCTACACGTAGCCGGTGCGGCGGAGTTCGGTCTCCAGGGCTGCGAGGAACGCGTCGACCTCGTCCTTGTCGTAGGTCTCGCGGAGGCGCCGGAGGGTGAACGAGCGGGCGCGGACGTCGTCGGCGCCGATCACCTCGGCGAGGCCGCGGCGGTCGCCCGCCAGCCAGCCGCGGGCGCGGGCGACGAACCCGTCGACCTCGGCGGGGTCGTAGCCCTCTTTGAAGCGGGCGCGGGTGAAGCGGGCGGTGCCGAGCAGCGCGATGGCGCGGCGGACGTCGGCGAGCTGCCCCGGCATCACCGGCCGGCCCTGGAGGAGGCCCTGCGCGTGCCTCGCGTACAGGCCCGCGGCCTGGTAGATCTCGGCGAGGCGCGGGGCGTTGGCGGGGACGCCGGTGCCGGTGCGCGCGTCGCGGGCCGCGCGGGTCGCGGCGTCGAGGGACTTGCGGGCGTGGCCGGCGGCGTGCTCCGACCAGGTGCCGCCGATGGCGTGGCTGCGCTCGGCGGCGACGAGCTCCCGCTTGGCCTCGGCGAGCGACACCTCGATCACCGAGACCGTCAGCGCGAAGCCGGCCTGCGCGAACGCGGCGCGGCCCGCGACGACCCGGTCCGCCGGCGGCTCCGGCTCGGGCGGCGGGGGCGGCTCCGGTTTCGGGACGGGCCTCATCCGCAGCCGGGGCGCGATCGAGCCGGGGTTGGCGAACCGCGCGGCCAGTTCCACCGCGGCGGGCCGCTGCTCCGGGTCGCGGGCCAGCGCGTCCTCCAGCACCTCGCGCAGGTCGGGGTCGATGCCGGCGAGGTCCGGCCACCCGGTCAGGACGCGGCGGACGAACGCCGCCGGGCTCGTCGCCTCGTAGGTGCGGCGCCCGGTCGCGGCGTAGGCGATCGTCGCGGCCCAGCCGAACACGTCGGTGGGCGGCCCGGCCGGCCTGCCCTCCAGTACCTCGGGCGAGACGTAGCCGGGCGTGCCGACGGGCCCCTGGGTCAGCCGCGACGCTCCGGACAGGGAGGCGATGCCGAAGTCGATCAGGATCGGGTCGCCGGACACCAGCATCACGTTGCCCGGGTTGACGTCGCGGTGGACGCTCTCGGCCTCGTGGACGGCGGCGAGCGCGTCGGCCAGGCCGCCGGCGAGCCGGAGCAGCCCGTCGCGGGGCAGCGGGCCGCGGCCCTTGACCGCCTCCAGCAGCGAGGTGCCCTCGACGTAGCGGGTGACGATGTAGGGCGGGTCGGCGTCCACGTCGTGGTCGACGAGCTCGACGACGTTGCGGCTGCGGATGCGGCGCATCGCCTCGACCTCGCGGCGCAGCCGGTCCTTGGCCTGGAACTCGGCGGGCAGGAACGGGTGCAGCGTCTTGATCGCGACCATCCGGCCGTCGTCGGCGCGGGCGAGGAAGACGTCGCCCATGCCGCCGCGGCCGAGCCGCTGCAGCGGCCGGTACGGGCCGATCGGCGCCGGCGGGCGGGGCGGTACGCCGGACGCGCGGTCCCCGGTGGACACGGCCGGGCCGCCGCCGCTGGACACCCGCAGCCCGGCGGAGTCGGGGCGCAGCGCCCGCAGCCGCTTCACCAGCGCCTCCGCCGAGGGGCGAGCGGACGGGTCGGCGGCGAGCGCGTCGGCGAGCAGCGGGCGCAGCTCGTCGGGGACGCCGCTCAGGTCGTGGTCGCCGCGGATGATCCGGACGCAGACCGCCGCGTCGTTGGGGGCGTCGTACAGGTCGACGCCGGTCGCGGCGAACGCCACGGTCGCGGCCCAGGCGAACACGTCCGCGGACGGGCCCGCGTCGGCGCCCTCCAGCAGCTCGGGCGCGAGGTAGCGCCAGGTGCCGGACCGGCCCCCGCCGGTGTGGGTGAGCCGGGTGTCGTCGACGCCCTGCGAGATGCCGAAGTCGATCACGACCGGCTCGCCGGCCTCCAGCAGCACGTTGCCGGGCTTGATGTCGCGGTGCACGACGCCGGCCCGGTGCACCGCCTCCAGCGCCTCGGCGGTGCCGACGGCGATCCGCCACAGCGCCGCGCCGGTGATCGCGCCGCCGCCGCGGACGACGTCCAGCAGCGGCCGCCCCTCGACGTACCGGGTGACGATGTAGGGGACGCGGGCGTCCACGTCGAACTCGACGATCTCGGCGACGCGGGGGCTGGTGACGCGGCCCATCGTCTCGACCTCGCGGCGCAGCCGGGCGCGCGAGTCGGCGGCGTCGACCAGGTGCGGGTGCAGGGTCTTGACGGCGAACGTGCCGCCGCGCGGGTCGCGGGCGCGGAACACCTGCCCCATGCCGCCGGAGCCGATCAGCTCCATCGGACGGTACGGGCCGATCATCTCGGCGTGCTCCCCGCCCGCGTCCGACCGTTCGGCGGCGGGCGGCCCGGCGGCGGGCGGCCCGGGAGGCGGGGCCGCGGCGGGGCCGGGGGCGGGCGGTTCGGCGGGGAGCGCGTCCTCCGGGAGCGGCGGCGCGGGGACCGGAGCGGAGAACGGCGGCGGACCGCCGGGCGCCCCGCGCGGCGGCGGGGGGACCCAGGCCCCGTCAGACGAACGGGAGCCCGGTGACGAGGTCGCGGACATCGCTGCGGAGGCTCTCCAGGTTCTGGCTCATGCCGTCCAGCGGGGTGGTGTCGGGGGGCTGCTTCTGGGAGAGGCCCACCAGCACCGCCGCGAAGATCCCCAGGATGAGGGCGGCGGCGAGGGCGGCCTCGGTGCGCGGGAGCAGCGCCCCCCAGATGCGGGCGAGCTGGCGGCGCGGCGCGCCGCTGCCCGGCGCCAGGCAGAGCAGCCCGATCACCGCCATCGCCGAGTACGCGATCGCCCGGGACGCCGTCATGTCGGACTTGGTGAAGATCAGCACGCCGAGCAGGACGAGCCCGGCGAACACGCTCAGCGCCGCCAGCAGCGCGGTGACCATCACCGCGCCGGGCAGGTGCAGCGGCGTCCGGAACGCGGCCGCGAGCGCGTCGCCCGAGCGGGGGCCGCGCCGGGTCCGCTTGCCCTCCATGCCCTGCGCGGCCTTGTCGGCGCTGCGCAGCACCAGCACGCCCACGATCGTCACGCCGACCGCGAGCAGCGGCGCGATGTCGGCGAAGCCGAGCAGCGCCACCAGGACGAGGAAGCCGAGCACCCGGTACCACCCGTAGGGCTTGCGGGCGTCCTTGTCGCGGTCGTCGCGGGCCGGTTCGGGACGGCGGCGCTGCGTGTCCTGCTGCTGCGGGTCGTAGGGGCCGCCCTGCTGCGGGCCGCGCTGCAGCGCGTTCGGCGGCGGCTGGTTGGGGGGCGGCTGGGTCGGCTGCTGGTTGTAGGGGCCATAGTTCCCCGGCGCGTACGTCCCCTGCGGGCCGTAGTTCTGCGGCCCGTACCGGGGCGCGGCGTCGTAGGGCCCGGGCGCGGGCGGCGGGACCGGCGGCGGCGCGGCAGGCGGGAGCTGCCCGACGAAGTCCTTCGGCTGCGCCGGGACGGGTGCGGGCGCCGGCAGCGGCGTGGGCGCGGCGGTGTGCCCGCCGGCGGGCACGTCCGTGCGGCCGGCCGTCTCGTCCGGCGGCATGGCGAACTGCCGGGCGTGGTCGGGCGCGGGCCGGCCGGCCGGCTGGGACGCCCCGTCCGGGCGGGTGTAGTGCTGGTCGATCCGCGTCTGGTCGGTGATCGTCGCTTCGACGTGGATGCGCCGGGCCAGCTGGACGAGGTTGACCGCGGTGGGCCGCTCGGCCGGGTTGCGGGCCATCGCCGAGCGCAGCAGCGGCAGCAGCGCCTCGGGCACGCCGTCCAGGTCGGGCGTGCCCTGCATGATCTTGTAGAAGATCGACTCGAAGGTGCCGGAGCCGAACGGCGGGCGGCCGGTCGCGGCGTAGGCGACCGTGCCGGCGAGGGCGTGCACGTCCGACGGCGGCCCCGCGTCCTCGCCCTCGATGATCTCCGGGGCGAGGTAGCCGGGGGTGCCGATGACCATGCCGGTGGCGGTCAGCCGGGTCGCGTCCGCGCCCTGCGCGATGCCGAAGTCGATCACGACCGGCTCGCCGTCCACGATCATGACGTTGCCCGGCTTGAGGTCGCGGTGCACGATCCCCGCGCCGTGGATGGCCGACAGCGCCGACGCCAGGCCGACCGCCAGCCGCTGCAGGCCCGGCCCGTAGATCGGGCCGCCCTCCTCGACGACCTCCTCCAGCGTGCGGCCGGGCACGTACTGGGTGACGATGTAGGGCTGGTCGGCGGTGACGTCGGCGTCGAGGATCTCCGCGACGTGAGGGCTGTGCACGCGCCGCATCGAGTCGACCTCGCGGGCCAGCCTGCGGCGCGCCGTGGCGTCGCCCGCCACCGCCGGCCGCAGCACCTTGATGGCCACGTTGCGCCCCTCGGGGTCGGCGCCGAGGTAGACGACGCCCATGCCCCCTTCCCCGAGAGTCTGGAGCACGCTGTAGTGGCCGATACGGTCCCCGGACGTGACTGCTCCCTCCATCGTTTCCGAAACCCTACCTTCGCCGCCCCGGCGAGAAGGATTCAACGGTCATCTCAGGCCGCCGCAAACCGGCCGCGGGGCGTGATAGCGTCGTCGCTTTGCGCGAGCGCCCCGGCGATCCAGCGGGCGGTCGGCCGGTCCGCCGGGTCCCGCGCCAGCGCGCGGCGCACCACCCCGAGCAGCGGCTCCGGCACCCCGTCCAGGTCGGCCTGGCCGCGCAGGATCCGGAAGCACACCCCGTGCAGCGAGCCCCGCCCGAACGGCGGGCGGCCGGTCGCCGCGAACGCCGCGGTCGCCGCCCAGGAGAACGCGTCCGACGCGGTCGTGGCGCGCTCCCCCTCGATCAGCTCCGGCGCCAGGTAGGCGGGCGTCCCCACGACCATCCCGCGCCGGGTGATCTGCTCCATCCCCTCCTGGTGGGAGATGCCGAAGTCGATCAGCGTCGGCCGGTCGCCCAGCACGATCACGTTGCCGGGCGAGACGTCCCGGTGCAGCACGCCCGCGTCGTGCACGTCGGCGACGGCCAGCGCCAGCCGCCGCGCGAACCGGACGAGCCGGTCCCCCGTGAGCGGCCCGTACGCCGTGACCAGGGCGTTCAGCGGGCAGCCCGGCACGTACTGCATGACGACGTACGGCCGCTCCGCCGACATCCGGCCGTCCAGCAGCCGCGCCACGTACCGGCTGTTCACCCGCGCCTGCACGGCCAGCTCGCGGGCCAGCCGCGCCAGCGCCTCCGGTTCCCCCGCGACCTGCGGGCACAGTTCCTTGACCGCGACCTCGCGGCCCTGCGCGTCCAGGGCCAGGTGCACGATCGCGGTGCTCCCCCGGCCGATCTCGTCCAGCAGCCGATACTCACCAAGGCGCCGATGAGTCCCCATGAACACTGAGACGCCGGAAACCGCGATCACGTTCCGGCGAAACCCGATCGGACGCGGGCGGCGGCGCGGCCGTTCCCGCGAAATGATCACGAAACGGCCGCGACGCGGCGTGGGGCGGCCCCGGTGGGCGCCGCGGGGCGGGGCTCAGCCCTTGCGGGCGGCCTGGCGGGCGCGGCGCTCCTCGCGGCGGGTCTCGAACTTGGTCGCGGCGGCGTCGAGCTGCTCCATGAACTCGGCGAGCTCCTCGCGGGCCTTCTCGCCGTCGCCGGTCAGGTCCGTGCGGTCGAAGACGCCCCACTTGCGCAGCACGGGGCTGAGGACGTCGTCGTGGTGCAGGCGCAGGTCGTAGATGCCGGCGTTGGCGATGACGACGGACTTGCGCAGGAACCCGTCGATGCTGTAGCCGGGCATCTGGAACGCCTTGACGACGTCGGTGATCGCCCGCATCGTCTCGTTCGGGGCGGCGTCCAGCGCGGCGCCCATCAGGTTCCGGTAGAAGATCATGTGCAGGTTCTCGTCGGCCGCGACGCGCGCCATCATCTGCTCGCAGAGCGGGTCGCCGGACGCCTTGCCCGTGTTGCGGTGCGACACGCGGGTGGCCAGCTCCTGGAACGACACGTAGGCGGTGCCGTGCAGGAACGAGTCGCCGTGGTCGGCCTCGTAGCCGGCCTCCATGTGGTGCATCCGGGCCCGTTCGAGCGCGACGGGGTCGACGGCGCGGGTGACGGTGAGGTAGTCGCGGATGACGATGCCGTGCCGGTTCTCCTCGGCCGTCCACCGGTTGACCCAGGTGCCCCAGGCGCCCTCGCGGCCGAAGACGGTGGCGATGGCGCGGTGGTAGCCGGGCAGGTTGTCCTCGGTCAGGAGGTTGACGATGAGGGACTCGCGCGCCTCCGGGGTCACCTTCGACTGCTCGATCGACCAGGGCTCGCCGTCGAGCGGCCCGTCGAAGTCGCGGCCCTCGCTCCACGGCACGTACTGGTGCGGGAACCATTCCTTGGCCATGGACAGGTGCCGGTTGAGCTCCGTCTCGACCACCGGCTCGAGGTCGAGCAGGAGGCCGGTCTGGAACTTCTCTTCGGGGGTCACGGACATGCGTTTCCTTCGCTGGACGAGTTGGAGTGCCGGACGGTGCCGCCGCGCCCGCGGCACGTTCTGGGCGCCCGGCAGGCCGAACCTCAACCTACTCAAGCGTAGGTTCGATGGTCGCCAGTCCACCTGACCCGCGTCAAGTCACCCCCGTGACAATCAACCACGGGAGTGTTTTGTAGATCCGAGCGAAACCGGCGGCTCGCCTCGCCACCGCGGGCCGGCCCCCGTCACCGCGCGTCGGCGGCGGTCACTGCGTGTCGGCCGCCTGGTGCCACATCCGGTTCACCGCGGCCCGGAGCAGCGGGCGCGGGACGAGCTTCAGCGCGGGCAGCGCGGCCTTGTACTGCGCACCGGGAACGCAGAGCGCGCGTCCGGCCGCCACCGCGTCCAGCCCGGCCCTGGCCACGTCGTCGCGGCGCAGCCACAGCAGGTTGGACGGGGCGTCGTCCTCGGTGCGGGTGAACCCGGGGCACAGCGCGGTCACGTGGACGCCCTTGGACGCGACCTCCGCGTGCAGGCTCTCGGAGAAGGACGCGACGTACGCCTTGGTCGCCCCATAGGTGGCGCTGCCGGGCGAGGGCGTGAACCCGGCCATGGACGCGACGTTCAGCACCCCGCCGCGGCCGCGCAGGATCATCCCGGGGAGCGCCGCGTGGGTGAGCCGCACCAGCGCGGTGACGTTCAGCTCCATCTGCCGGAGGTGGTCCTCCACCGGCAGGTCCGCGAACGCCCCGAAGGCGCCGTGGCCCGCGTTGTTGACCAGCAGCTCGACGGGTTCGGTGCGCAGCCGCCGCTCGATCTCGCCGCGCTGCGCGGGGTCGGTGAGGTCGGCGGCCAGCACCTCGACCGCGACCCGGTACCGCTCGACCAGCTCGCGGGCGAGCCCGTCCAGCAGGTCGCCGCGGCGGGCCACGATGACCAGGTCGGTGCCGCGGGCGGCGAGGAGGCGGGCGAAGCTCTCGCCGATCCCGCTGGACGCGCCGGTCACGAGCGCGGTTCGGTACGCGTGTCGCATGGCGGCAGATGCTATCGGCGATCTTCGTCCGAACCGGGCCTACCCGCCGAAATCGCATGGCGTCCGTCAGCGGGCGGCGGTGTCCGACGTCCGCCGCGGCTCGACGCCCGCGACCTCGGCGGCCGGCGGCAGCATCGCCACCGGGTCCTCGCCCGCCGTCCAGAGGCCGACCAGGAACGCCGTCGTCGCCTCCAGGAGCCCGGCCCGCGCCAGCCCGCCGCCGTCCATCGGGACGCAGCCGATGTCGGCCACCAGGCGGCGCGCCACGGCCAGCGCGTCCGGGTCGTCCCCGCACAGCGGGACGCCGAGGGGCCGCCCGCCGAACTCCGGCGGCGCCATCCGCCACACCGTGTCGGGGCACGTGTTGAACGCCTTCACCACCCGCGCGAGGGTCAGGTCGGCGATGCGGCGCGCCGCCGAGGGGCCGCCCTCGGTCTTCATCCGCTCGAACGGCGGCTCCATCGGGTTCGTGCAGTCGAGGAGGACGCGTCCCGCGAGAGGACCCGCCTGCCGCAGGGCGTCCTCGACGCCCTCGTGCGTGACGGCCAGCAGGACCGCCTCCCCGAACCCGGCCGCCTCCCGCAGCGTCCCGCCTTCCGCGCCGCCGCCGACGCGGGCCGCCAGCGCGACCGCCTTCTCCGGCGCCCGCGACCCGATCCGCACCTCGTGCCCCTTGCGCGCCCACTGCGCGGCGAGCGCGTCCGCCATGTTGCCCGCGCCCAGCACACCGATCCGCATGACGACCTCCCGTGTCGATTACCGTCGGACGGGACGCTAGGCGGTTCGTTCCGCACCGACCGGTGCGTATCGGAAAGGGCAGAATGGACGATCCCGAGTTCGTCGCCGACTGCCAGACGCGGCTCGGCCTCGACCTGCTGTCCGGCACCTGGACCGGCGTCGTGCTGTGGACGCTGCAGAGCGGCCCGCTGCGCCCGCGCGACCTCCAGGACCGGATCGGCGGCATCAGCCACAAGGTGCTGACGGAGACGCTGCGGCGCCTCGAGCACAACGGGCTGGTCGTCCGCCGCCGCTATGCCGAGGCGCCGCCGCGCGTGGAGTACGAGCTGACCGGCGCGGGGCGCGGGATGCTCGAACCCCTGTCCGCCCTGGGCCGCTGGACCGAGCGCTACGCCGCCGACGTCCTCGACGCGCAGGAGCGCGCGCTCAGCGGCCCTTGAACGTCGCCTTGCCCGGCCCCTCCTCCATGAACGACTTCATGCCGTCCTTCTGGTCCTCGGTGGCGAACAGCGCGGCGAACTGCACCCGCTCGATCTCCAGCCCGGTCGCGAGGTCCACCTCCAGGCCGGCGTCGACGGCCTGCTTCGCGGCGCGCAGCGCGATCGCCGGGCCGCCCGCGAACGACGCCGCCCACTCCCTGGCCGCGGTGTAGACGTCGGCGTCCGGGACGACCCGGTCCACCAGTCCCATCGCGAGCGCCTCGTCCGCCGCGACGTGCCGTCCGGAGAAGATGAGGTCCTTGGCCTTGGACGGGCCGACGAGCCGCGCGAGCCGCTGCGTGCCGCCCGCGCCGGGGATGATGCCGAGCTGGATCTCGGGCTGGCCGACCTTCGCGCCCTCGCCCGCGACGCGGAAGTCCGCGGTCAGCGCGACCTCCAGCCCGCCTCCCAGCGCGTACCCGGTGATCGCCGCGATGACCGGCTTCGGGATCGCGGCGAGCGCCTTGGTGAAGTCCTGCAGGAGCCGCGAGTGGCCCGCCGCCATCTCCGCGTACCGCATCGGCGCCATCTCCTTGATGTCGGCGCCGGCCGCGAACACCCGCTCCCCGCCGTACAGCACCACCGCCGCGACCCGGTCGTCCGCGGTGACCTCGCCCGCCGCCTCGATCAGCTCCCGCTGCATCCGCGCGTTCAGGGCGTTCATCTTCGGACGGTCCAGCCGGATCGTCGCGACGCCGTCCTCCGTCTCCACCCGCACGAACTCGCCCACGAACGCCTCCAAGATCCTCTGGTCGACCGACGTCCCCGAACCTAACAAGCGCGGCGGCCACGCCGGTCACCACGGCCCCTCCGGTCGCGGCGGCCCGGCTGTCGGACACCACTGGTAGCTTCGGGCGCGGCAGTCACATCGCACGTCACCGGGGGTTCGGATGCTGGTCGCCCATGCCGCCTGGCATGGCGGAGCGCTCTGCCTGTGGGCCGAGCGGACCGGCCCGCACGGGCCGTCCGGCGGCGACGAGCACCCGTTCGCGACCCGCGACTTCGGCGGGACGTCCTACGAGCCGCTCCTGCGCGGCGCGTTCCGCGTCGAGCTGACGATGATGCTGCCGACCGCCGGCGACCATCCGCTGCCGTCCGCCGAGCTCGGCCCCGAACCGGTGTCCGAGGAGCCGGGCCTGCGGCCGTGGCGGGTGCCGGCGCTGGTGCTGGAGCCGTTCCCGGCGATGGCGCTGCTCCAGGCCGCCGAGCACAGCGGCGACGTCGTCCCCGGTTCCGACCTGCGGTTCCTGTGCGTCCTCGCGGACGAGGCCGTCCACCTCGCCCGGCGCGGCCAGGTGCTGCCCGCGCTGCTGCGCGAGGACGGCGACCTCGTCGCCCGCTGGCGCCCCGTCCTCGACGACCCGGCCCGGTTCCGGGCGCTGGCCCGCGCGATGCCCGCCGCGTGCCGCGCCGCCGACGGGGGCCGTCCCGCCGCCGAGGTGCTGCGGGAGGCGCTGTCCGGGCTGGTCGACACCGCCGTCCGGGGCACCGTCCCGCATCCGCTGCTGCCGGCGCGGCGCGGCCGGGTGCCCGACCGGCTGCCGCTCGCCGAGCGCTGGGCGGAGGCGCTGACCGGCCCGTCCGCCGAGGTCGCGCGGGAGCCCGGCGACGACCCCGGCGAGCTGATCGCCGAGCTGGACGCGTGGGCCGCCGCCGCGCGCCGCCCGTCCGGGCCGCTGCGCGTCTGCTTCCGGCTCGCCGAGCCGGGCGCCGAGGAGTTCAACGCCGACCCGTTCCCCGAGGAGGACGAGGAGGAGGACACCGAGCCCGGCGACACCTGGCGCGTCGAGTTCGCGCTCCAGGGCACCGACGACCCCAGCCTCTACGTGCCCGCCGCGATGGTGTGGGCGGGCGACGCGACCTCGATCCCGGAGGCGGAGGAGACGCTCCTCGCCGGCCTCGGCCGCGCGCTGCGCCTGTTCCCCGACCTCGCGCCCGCGCTCGACGACCCGGCGCCCGCCGCGCTGACCCTCGACACCGCCGGCGCGTTCCGCTTCCTGCGCCGGGCCGCGCCGATGCTGGCCGCTGCCGGGTTCGGCGTCCTGCTCCCCCAGTGGGCGGGCAAGGCGAGGCTCGGCATGAAGCTGACCACGCGCACCGACGACCCCGAGGCGTCCGCCGGCGCCGCCGCGCCGTCCGGCTTCGACCTCAAGGGCATGGTGAACTTCCGGTGGGACCTCGCCATCGGCGACGAGAGCATCGACGAGGCGGAGCTCGAGGAGCTGGCCCGGCTGAAGACCCCGCTCGTCCGGCTGCGCGGCCAGTGGGTCGAGCTGGACGAGGAGCAGCTCGAGGCCGCCCTCGACTTCCTGCGCCACCCCCGCCGGGGCCGGATGGCCGCCGCCGAGGCGATCCGCGCGATCGTCCACGCGGGCGACGACGCGCTCCCGCTGACCGCCGTCGACGCCGACGGCACCTTCGGCGACCTCCTGTCCGGCGAGGCCGACCGCCGCCTCACCCCGATGCGCACGCCCGAGGACCTGGACGCCGACCTGCGCCCCTACCAGGAGCGCGGGCTGGCCTGGCTGACCTTCATGAACGATCTGGGGCTCGGCGCCCTCCTTGCGGACGATATGGGGCTTGGTAAGACCATTTCCGTCTTGTCCCTCCTCGTCCACGAACGGGAGAACGACGCCCGCCCCGGCCCCACGCTGGCGATCCTGCCGATGTCGCTGGTGGGGAACTGGCAGCGGGAGGCGGCGCGGTTCGCGCCGAAGCTGCGCGTGTACGTCCACCACGGGACGGGCCGCCACCGCGGCGAGGACCTGCTCAAGGCCGCCGCGGCGGCCGACCTGGTGCTGACGACCTACGGGACGGCCGCGCGGGACGCGGAGATGCTCGCGCCCGTCGAATGGGAGCGGGTCGTCTGCGACGAGGCGCAGGCGCTGAAGAACAGCGGCACCCGGCAGGCGCGCGCGGTGCGGAGCATCCCGGCGCGCACCCGGATCGCGCTCACCGGCACGCCCGTCGAGAACCACCTCACCGAACTCTGGTCGATCATGGAGTTCGCGAACCCGGGGCTGCTCGGGCCGCGCGCGGTGTTCCGGCAGCGGTTCGCCGTGCCGATCGAGCGCGAGGGCGACGAGCAGGCGGCGCTCGCCCTCAAGCGGGCGACGCAGCCGTTCATCCTGCGCCGCCTCAAGACCGACAGATCGATCATCTCCGACCTGCCGGAGAAGCAGGAGATCAAGGTCTACTGCAACCTGACCACCGAGCAGGCGTCCCTCTACCAGGCCACCGTCGACGACATGCTGGAGCAGATCGCCGAGGCCGACGACAAGCAGCGGCGCGGGCTCGTCCTGGCGACGATGGCCAAGCTCAAGCAGGTCTGCAACCATCCCGCGCACCTGCTCAAGGACGGCTCCCGCCTGCCGGGCCGGTCCGGGAAGCTGGAGCGGCTCGAGGAGATCTGCGCCGAGGTCCTCGACCAGGGCGAGAAGGCGCTCGTCTTCACCCAGTACGCCGAGTTCGGCTCGATGCTCCAGCCCTACCTCGCGGCCCGGCTCGAACGCCCCGTGCTCTGGCTGCACGGCGGGACGTCCAAGCAGGCCCGCGACGACCTCGTCCAGCACTTCCAGCGGGACGAGGAGCCGGCGATCTTCCTGCTGTCGCTCAAGGCCGCCGGCACCGGCCTCACGCTGACCGCCGCCAACCACGTCGTGCACGTCGACCGCTGGTGGAACCCCGCCGTCGAGGACCAGGCCACCGACCGGGCGTTCCGCATCGGCCAGACCCGCAACGTGCAGGTCCGCAAGTTCATCTGCGTCGGGACGATGGAGGAGCGCGTCGACGAGATGATCGAGCGCAAGAAGGCCCTCGCCGAGTCCATCGTCGGCACGGGCGAGGAGTGGCTGACCGAGCTGTCCGTGGCCGAGCTGCGGGACGTCCTGCGGCTGTCCCCCGAGGCGGTGAGCGACTGATGGGCGGCGAGAGCGCCGACGAGGGCATCAGGGCCCGCACCAGACGGGGCTCGATCGGCGCGCAGTGGTGGTCGCGCCGCTTCATCGACCTCGTCGAGTCGTTCGCCGACACCGGGCGCCTCTCCCGCGGGCGAACCTATGCCCGCAAAGGCCAGGTCTACGACCTGCGGGTCACCCCCTACGAGGTCACCGCGAAGGTCAGGGGCTCCCGGCCCGAGCCGTACGAGGTGGCCCTCGGCATCGAAGGGATCGGCGCCGCGAACTGGCGCGCCGCCGAGAAGGAGCTGGCGTCCCGGGCCGTGTTCCGCGCCCGCCTCCTCGCCGGTGAGATGCCGCCGGAGATCGAGTGGGTCTTCGCCGAACTCGGCCTCGCCCTGTTCCCCAGCACGGCCTCCGACCTGCACCTGATGTGCGACTGCCCCGACTGGGGCGACCCGTGCAAGCACGCCGCGGCCGTCCTGTACCTCCTCGCCGAGGCGTTCGACGACGACCCGTTCCTCATCCTCGAATGGAACGGCCGCGACCGCGACCGGCTCCTCACCGCCCTGCGCCGCGGTCCCGCCGCCGCACCCGACCCTCTGGCCATGGAGGACGAGCCGCTCTCGGCCGTCGGCTTCTGGACGACCCCGTCGGGCCTGGCCCGCCTCCGCGACCGCCCGCCCGCGCCGCCCGTCCCGCCCGGCTTCATCCTCCAGGTGGCGACGCCGCCCCCGGTGAGGATCCGCCGCCGCCCCCTCACCGACGCCCTCCTCCCCGCCTACGAAGCCCTGGCCACCGACGCCCCCTCCGACGATCGTTGAGTCGCGGCGTGCCGTTGGTCGGAGGCGGATGAGGGCGCCGGGAGCGGCCGTTGTCCGGGGCGTCAGCCGTAGTGGCGGCCGGTGCAGGCGATGTCGCCGGCGAGGGTGGCGCAGATGCCGAGGAGGCCGACGACCTCCGCGTAGTCGTCCGAGGTGAACTCGGTGGTGCGGGAGGCGGTCAGGGTGACGCCCGGGATGAGGGCGCAGGACTGGGCGATCGACGTGGAGTTCCAGTCGATGGACAGGGTGTACGGGGACGCGACCGGCAGCGGGCGCCAGCCGGACGGGGCGCGCAGGGACCGCAGGGCCGTCTCGTAGATCATCTCCTGGGCGCGGGCGGGCGGGACCAGCTCGGCGGCGTAGCGGTCCCGGCCCGCCTTGACGGCGACGGTCGGGACGGCGCCGAGGACGTCGCGGGTCTCGTCGCAGGCGGCCTCGTCGCCCGCGACGAGGCCGACGGGGACGCCGAGCGAGCCGGCGTAGCCGGCCATCAGCCGGATCTCCCCCGCGACCTCCCCGTTCAGGCGCGCGTCCTGGATCTCGCGGCCCATCCAGGTGTGGTTGAGGACGCCGCGTTCGGCTCCGGCGCGGGCGTGGTAGCCGACGTACAGGGCGACGTCGAAGGAGGCGTCCAGGCCCTCGCCCATCCGCATCGCCATGTGCGGTCCCCGGATCAGCGTGCAGCGCTCGTCGATCAGGTCGGCGCGCAGGTTCTTGCCGCGGCCGTGCGAGTCGGTGACGACGACCTGGTCGGCGCCCGCGTCGAACGCGGCGCGGACCGCCGCGTTCGCGTCGCCCGTCATCAGCTCGCAGCCGCGCTCGTAGCCGCGCCCGCCGGCGCGCATCTCCTCGGGGTCGGTGAGCCCTGAGACGCCTTCCATGTCGACCGAGATGAAGACCTTCATATGATCATCGTGTCAGGCGGGGAGAGTGGCGCGGACGGTGAAGCCGCCGCCCGGCCGGGGCGCGGCGTGGAGGGCGCCGCCGAGGGCCTCGGCGCGGTCGCGCATGCCGCGGATCCCGGAGCCGGTGCCGGCGGGGGCCGGTGCGGCGGTCCCGCCGCCGTCGTCCTCGACGACGACGGTGACGTCGCCGTCGCCGTACCGGACGCGGATGACGGCGGTCGAGGCGCCGGAGTGCCGGGTGACGTTGGTGAGGGCCTCCTGGACGATCCGGTAGGCGGCGTGGTCGGCGTCCGGGGGCAGGGGGCGGGGCGCGCCCTCGGTCTCGGTGCGGACGGTGAGGCCGGCGGCGGCGGTGCCGGCGGCGAGCTCGTCCAGCCGGGCGAGGCCGGGCGGGGCGTCCGGTACGGGGGCGTCCACCTGGCGCAGCACGCCGAGCGTGGCGCGCAGCTCGCGGAGGCTGTCCTTGCTCGCGTCCTTGATGGCGGTGAGCGCCTCCCCGGCCCGGCCGGGCTCGCGTTGCAGGACGTGGAGCGCGGCGGTGGCCTGGACGTGGATGAGCGAGATGTTGTGGCCGAGCGCGTCGTGCAGCTCGCGGGCGATGCGGAGCCGCTCCTCGACGGCGCGGCGGCTGGCCTCCGCCTCGCGGGAGCGCTCGGCGGCGGCGAGGCGGCGTTCGGCCTCGCGCAGGTAGGCGCGCCGGTTGCGGGCGAAGCCGCCGATGGCGATGACGGCGACGAACCAGCCGGCGAGCAGGAAGGTCGCGGCGTCGGCGAGGTGGTTGACCTGGTCGGTGTCGTTGCCGTAGAGGGTGGCGCCCATCGCGACGGCGGCGAGCGCGGACGCGGACGCGAGGTGCCCTTCGGCCGCCGCGGTGTAGAGCGCGATGACGAAGGTCATGATGATCGGGCCGTCCGGCGCGGTGAGCGGGTAGTAGACGGCGCAGACGACGAAGGTGACGACCGCCACGGTGCGGGGGCGGCTGTGGCGGAAGGCCAGCGCGCCGCAGGCGACCGCCAGCAGCGCCCACCCGTAGAACGGCAGGGTGCCGCGGTGGAGCCCGTAGTCCGCGATCAGCGCGATCGCGGCGAGGACGGCGAAGCAGGCGGCGCCCAGCAGCGCGTCGGCGCGGCGGCCGCGCGGCCACCGGAGCGCGGACGCGGCGCGGTACCGGGCGAGGGCTGGTGCGCGCACGGCCCCATCCTGCCAGGTGCCGTGTCTTGCGACCCTGCGATGATATGTAGTACTTCTACTATTAATGAATGCAGAGTTACAGCGAACGATCGAAGTTCCCGTATGGAGGAGGTGGGCATGACCGGTCCGGTGATCCGGACGCGCGACCTGCGGATGCGCTACGGCCGCACCGAGGTGCTGCGCGGCGTCGACCTGGAGGTCGGGGCGGGCGAGGTCGCGGCGCTGCTCGGCCCGAACGGCGCGGGCAAGACCACCACGATCGAGATCCTGGAGGGGTTCAGGCGCCGCTCGTCCGGCGAGGTCCGGGTGCTCGGCGCCGATCCCGGCACCGGCGGCGCGGCGTGGCGGGCACGGCTCGGGATCGTCCTGCAGGACTGGCAGGACCATCCGCGCTGGGGCGTCCGGCAGCTGCTGGCGCACATCGCGGCGTTCTATGACCGGCCGCGCGACCCGGACGAGCTGCTGGAGGCCATGGGCCTGGCGGAGCAGGCCGGGCTGCCGGCGGCGCGGCTGTCGGGCGGCCAGCGCCGCCGCCTGGACGTGGCGCTCGGCATCGTCGGGCGGCCGGAGGTGCTGTTCCTGGACGAGCCGACGGCCGGTTTCGACCCGCGGGCGCGCAGCGACTTCCACGACCTGGTCGGGCGGCTCGCCCGCGAGGACGGCATGACGATCCTGCTGACCACGCACGACCTGGCGGAGGCCGAGCGGCTCGCGGACCGGATCGCGATCCTGGTGCGGGGCGAGGTCACGGTCAGCGGCACCCCGTCCGGGCTGGCGTCGGTCGTGCAGGGCGCGTCGGAGGTGCGGTGGCGGGAGGACGGCGCCCTGCGCGCCGAGCGGACGCCGGACCCGTCGCGGCTGGCGTACGAACTGCACCGGCGGTTCGGCGGGCCGGTCCCGGGGCTGGAGATCCGGCGGCCGACGCTGGAGCAAAGCTACCTGAACCTGGTCGGCGGCGCCCAGGCGACCGCGGCCGCGACCGGATCGGGCCCGAGCCAGAGCGCGGGCGCGGAGAGGACGGCGGCGTGAACACCAGGCCGATCCGGATGGGGGTCCGGCGCGGCTGGGCCGAGCACGTGCACTCGCTGAGGAACCGGCGCGAGCTGCTGACCGGCGTCGTCGGGACCGTCGGCGTCTTCGTGCTGATGGTGCGCTGGCAGGGCGGCCACGACGCGCAGGGGACGCACGTGTCGGAGGGCCTGCTGCTCGCGGCGGGGTTCGTCGCGTTCTGCGTGTTCTCGACCGGGCTGATGAACCTCGCCATGATGATCGCCGCGGACCGGGAGGAGGGCACGCTGCTGCGGCTGCGGACGGTGCCGGGCGGCGTCGCCGCCTACGTCGTCGGGCGGGCCGTCTCGGTGCTGCTGCAGATCGTCATGTACGTGGTGCTGATGCTGGTCGCGGGCATGGCGCTGGCGGGTCTGGACCTGCCGTCCGACCCCGGGCGCTGGCTGACGCTGCTGTGGGTCCTCGCGCTCGGGACCCTCGCGGTCGTGCCGTTCGGGGCCGCGCTCGGCACGCTGCTGCCGGGGCCGCGCAACGCCGCGAGCGTCCTGTCCCTGCCGGTGATGGGCCTGATGGTCGTCTCCGGTGTGCTGTTCCCGGTGACGTCGCTGCCGGAGCCGGTGCGGTGGGTCGCGCAGGCGTTCCCGCTGTACTGGGAGGGGCTCGGGCTGCGGTCGGCGTTCCTGCCCGACGCGATGCTCGCCGGGGAGATCGGCGGGAGCTGGCGCCCGCTGGAGACCGCGGGGATGCTCGGCGCGTGGGCCGCCGCGGGCCTGCTGGTGGCGCCGTGGCTGCTGCTGCGGGCGGCGCGCCGGGAGTCGGGGGCGCGGCTGGCCGCCCGCCGGGAGCGCCGGGCCGCCCAGGGCGCGTTCTGACCTCCGGGTGCGGGAGACTGGGCCGGTGGCGGACGGCAAGGCGGACAAGGAGCACGTCCACAACCGGATCGCGGTGCTGCGCGCCGAGCGCGGCGTGTCGCGCCGGGAGCTGGCGACGGCGCTGGGCGTCCACTACCAGACGATCGGCTATCTGGAGCGCGGCGAGTACAGCCCGAGCCTGCACCTCGCGCTGCGGATCGCCGCGTTCTTCGAGGTGCCGGTCGAGGTCGTGTTCTCGCTGACGCCGTTCCCGCGGCTGGGGAGCACGTGATGACGCCCGAGGGAGGATCGCCCGGAATGTGGGAGCGGTGGACGCGCTACCGGGAGGCGGCGGTGCAGTCCGACCGGCTGGCGTCCTGGTACGCGACGCGGCGACGGCGGCGGGCGCTCGCCGGCGGCGGGCTCGCCGGGCTGGCCATGATCTGGGCCGGGACGGTCGTGTCGTGGAACCTCGCGCCCAGCGACACCGCCATGTGGGTGACGATCACGCTGCTGGCCGTGTCGGTGGCGACCACGATCCCGGTGGTCTCCGCGCTGAACATCGCGACGCGCGGGACGATGTCGCTGGCGGAGAGCCGGCTGGACGAGCGGCAGGTCGCCGAGCGGCTGCGCGCCTTCACCGTCGCGCACCGGGTCATGCTCGCGGTGCTCGTCGCCGTCGTGGTGGGGGTGCTGGCCGCCGACGCCGAGCACGTCCCGATGGCGGCCGTCGTGGTCGGCGTCGTCGCGCTGTTCGAGACGCACATGCTGCTGCCCGTGCTCGTCGCCGGGTGGCGGATGCCGGATCCGCCCCCCGACGACGAGGACGAGGAGGACGCGGCCGGCTAGCGCAGGTCGCCGTTCGTCATGCCGTGCGGCGCCGGCGGCAGCGCGACGAGCCCCATCTCGGCCCGCGTGGACAGCATCGGATGGCTCGGGACGACCCGGACGCCGTACCCGAACGCGCCGCTGCGGCCGAGCGGGACCTCGCCGGTGTAGCGCAGCCGCCCGTCGCCCGCCGGTTCGGCGCCGCCCAGCTCCAGGTAGGACGGGTCGATCAGCGCGTCGGAGTCGTCCACCCGGCCGTAGGCGACCTCGACGGCGACGTCGTCGGGGTCGAGGCCGCCGAGCGCGACGACGGCCTTCACCGTCAGCAGCGCCCCGACCTGCGGGCTCTCCCCGCCGTTGGACTCGACGTGCTCGACGGCGACGCCCGGCCACGCCTTCGCGACCCGCTGCTTCCACCCGGCCAGCGCGCGCGCACCGGCGTACTTGTCGGCGACCATCTCCCGCTCGGACTCGGCCGCCGGGGTGTACAGGTCCAGGACGTAGTCGCGGAGCATCCGGCCGGCCAGCACCTTCGGGCCGAGGGTGGCGATGGTGTGCTTGACCATCTCCAGCCAGCGGCGCGGCAGCCCGGCCGAGTCGCGGTCGTAGAAGGTGACCGAGACGTGGTCCTCGATCAGCTCGTACAGCGCGCCGGCCTCCAGCTCGTCGCGCCGGTCCGGGCTCGCGAGGCCGTCGGCGGACGGGATCGCCCAGCCGTTCTGCCCGTCGTACCACTCGTCCCACCAGCCGTCCCGGATGGACAGGTTCAGCCCGCCGTTCAGGGCCGCCTTCATCCCGGACGTGCCGCACGCCTCCAGCGGGCGCAGCGGGTTGTTCATCCACACGTCGCAGCCCTGCACCATGAGCCGCCCGAGCGCCATGTCGTAGTCGGGCAGGAACACGATGCGGTGCCGGATGTCCTCCTCGGCGGAGAACCGGACGATCTCCTGGATGAGCCGCTTGCCGCCCTCGTCGGCGGGGTGGGCCTTCCCGGCGATGACGATCTGCACGGGCCGGTCCGGGTCCAGCAGGATGCGGCGCAGCCGGTCCGGGTCGCTCATCATCAGCGTGAGCCGCTTGTAGGACGGGACGCGCCGCGCGAACCCGATGGTCAGCACGTCCGGGTCGAGGGCGTCGTCGATCCAGGACGTCTCGGCCTCGCTGGCGCCGCGCTGCCGCCACGACTCGCGGAGCCGGCGCCGCGCGTCCAGCACGAGCCGTTCGCGGAGCAGGCCGCGGATCCGCCAGATCTCGCTCTCGGGGACGTCGCGGACCTCCTCCCAGCCGCGCCCGGACGCCATCAGCGCGGGGATCTCGCGGGCGGCGAGGTCGAGGACCTCCCGCGCCACCCACGTGCCGGCGTGGACGCCGTTGGTGATGGACCCGATCGGGACCTCGGCGGTGTCGAAGCCGCCCCACAGGCCGCCGAACATCTCGCGGCTGACCTCGCCGTGCAGCTCGCTGACGCCGTTGACGCGCTGCGCCAGCCGCATGCCCATGACGGCCATGTTGAACACGGTGCGGTCGCCGCCGGGGTAGTCCTCGGCGCCGAGCGCGAGGACGCGTTCGGCGGGGACGTGCGGGTCCTCGTTGGCGCCGCCGAAGTACCGGGCGACCAGCTCGCGCGGGAACCGGTCGATCCCGGCGGGGACCGGGGTGTGCGTGGTGAACACCGTGCCCGCGCGGGTCGCCTCCAGGGCCTCGTCGAACGTCAGCGCGTGCTCGGACACCAGCTCGCGGATGCGTTCGAGGCCGAGGAAACCGGCGTGCCCCTCGTTGGTGTGGAACACCTCCGGCGCGGGGTGGCCGGTGATGCGGCAGTACGCGCGGATGGCGCGGACGCCGCCGATGCCGAGCAGCATCTCCTGCAGCAGCCGGTGGTCGCCGCCGCCGCCGTAGAGCCGGTCGGTGACGTCGCGGGCTGCGGGGTCGTTGTCCTCGACGTCGGAGTCCAGCAGCAGCTGCGGGACGCGTCCGACCTTGGCCAGCCACACCTGCGCGTGCAGCTCGTGGCCGCCGGCCCCGGTCTCGGCGCCGCCGCGTCCCGGCCGGCCCCGGGGCAGGCCGATCGCGACGCGGACCGGGGTCCCGTCGGCCTCGCGCAGCAGGGTCAGCGGCAGCCCGTTCGGGTCGATCGGCGGGTAGCGCTCCAGCTGCCAGCCGTCCGGCGACAGCGACTGGGAGAAGTACCCGTGCCGGTACAGCAGCCCGACCGCGATGATGGGCACGCCGAGGTCGCTGGCGGTCTTGAGGTGGTCGCCGGCCAGGATGCCGAGGCCGCCGGAGTACTGCGGCAGCGCCGCGGTGATCCCGTACTCGGGCGAGAAGTAGGCGATGGACGAGGGCGCGCCGGCCAGCGACTGGTACCAGCGCGGCTCGGTCAGGTACTCGTGCAGGTCCTCGGCCGTGTCCTGGAGCCGGCGCAGGAAGCGCCGGTCCTCGGCGAGCTGCGCCAGCCGTTCGGGCGCGACCTCGCCGAGCAGCCGGACCGGGTCGTGGTGGACGGCCTCCCACAGCGCAGGGTCCACGGCGCGGAACAGGTCCAGCGTCTCGTGGTGCCACGACCAGCGCAGATTGAGGACGAGCTCCTCGAGCTGCCGGAGCGGCTCTGGAAGGACGGTGCGGACCGTGAATCGTCGGATTGCCTTCACGCAACGTCACGCTATGCAATGCGATGCGATGGCGCGACAGCCGGGAGGGGTTTCGTCACTTCGCGGATCGGTCGGCGGCGAGCGCGCGGACGCGCAGGAACCCCGACGCCGTAAGGGCTCCCGCGGCCACGCCGATCGAGTTGTACGCCATGTCACCGGGATCGCACTCGCGCCCCGGATCAAGAGTTTGCAGGAATTCGACCAGAACGAACCCCGCCGAGAACACGGCGGGCGCCGCCACCGGACGGCGGGACACCAGCACCCCCAGGAAACCCAAAGGTACCCATAAGGCAACATTCATGACGTCCTCCAGGCCGCGCGACCCGAAGATCCGCAGCGACCACGCGATGTCGGACACCGGGGTCGCGACGCAGTGCTCCAGCCGCCCGCCCGCGCCCGGCGCGACGGTCGCCGGCAGCGTGATCGCCAGCACGAGGCCCGTCCACGCCAGCAGCGCCAGCGCGGGCAGCGGCGGCCACCCCGTCCGCCGCACGAGGGGCCGCCACAGCAGGGCCACCGCCCCCGCGATCAGCGCCCACAGCACCAGTGGGCGCACCAGCTCCATCGGCACGTGATCGGGCACGCCGGTTCAACGATCCGCCGCGCCGCCGGGTTCGCGGCCCGGCGGCGCCCCGCGGTCAAGATCCTGCCAAGGCGGTTCGGCGGTCCTGGATCGAGGGCACGACCGGACCGGCCAGGGCCGTGCGGCGTCCGCCGAGCCGCCCCCCCGGGACGCCGGGAAAAGATCGTTACGGGGCGGTCGCGGAGTGTTGCCTGGAAGGTCGCGCAAAGTTATCGGCGCCTCGATGACGGTTGGCGCCGCTTCCCGGGCATGGACGTTTCGGAAGTCTCGAACGGGTAGGGGATGCCATATGCAGGTCGAGTCCGGAACCTCCACGATCACCGGTATTCCGAGGCTCGGGCGGATCCCGATCCTGGACGTGGCCCCGGTGGTGGGGGGCGGCCGGTGGCCGGCGAAGGCCGTGGTGGGCGAGACGGTCGAGGTGTCGGCGACGGTGTTCCGCGAGGGGCACGAGATGCTCG
>NZ_JAGEOK010000066.1 GCF_017573545.1 Actinomadura nitritigenes
ACCCCGGAATCAACGGCTCAACAATCGCCCACAACTCGTCCGGCACCAGCCGCAGCGCAAGATCCGACGACATGCCCCCAAATCATGCCGCACACCGGCGGTCGGATCCACGTGAGACACGCTCTTAGTGAGGTATGCCTCACCCGGCGGTATCTCTACATCGAGTACGTCGCATGCCGTGAGGAACAGCACGCGGGTATCGGGCCGCCGGGCGCGGATGCGGCGAGCCACCTCTGGGCCGTCGATGTCGGGGAGCAAGATGTCCAACAGCACCAGGTCGGGATTGAACCGCTCGGCCTGCGTGACAGCATCGGCACCGTCTATGGCGTCGCGAACGCACCATTCCTGCTCGCGTAGCACGGCAGTGACCACGTGCGTCCAATCCGTCTGGTCGTCGACGACGAGGATCTGCGGCGCGGTGGCGTCCGGGCGGCGCCGGGCTGCGAGTACGGGAGCGTCCGGGTGATCCATTGATGCGTTCCTGTCACCCTTCGCTGAGACCGTGACACCGGAGCCTGCCATGCGCGGTTCTGAATCGCCTCTGAGCCGACCGGTAAAGCCGATGACCGTCCGTGATTCAGGAGGGCAGGTCACCGGAGAACACCCACTGGTCCAGATGGCGCAGCGGGCCGTCGGCCAGCACGTCCAGGACGGCCGCGGCGGTGACGATGCCCGCGGCCGCTGTCAAAGCCTGGTACGGCTGCCTGCCAGAGTGGCTGGTTCGGACTGATACGCCCGCGTTTCCCGGAGCCGGTCCGCGTGCCGTGAGCACCGCAACTGCCTGAAGAAGGCGAAACCAGATGCCGTTCACCAGGGTTCGCCGCCGCAGAGATCCTGCCTATCGCCCCCGCGTACCGACTCATCGATGCCGCATCGACGCGCCACCGTCAGGCGTTCACCAAATCCGCTCCCAGGAGACCGAACAGGAGCACTCCGATGATGACCCGGTAGACGATGAAGGCGTTGAAGGAGTGCTTGGCGACGAACCTGAGCAGCCAGGCGATGGAGGCGTAGGCGACGCCGAAGGACACCACGGTGCCGACGAGCAGGGGAAGGGGGGCCGCGCCCGAGCCGACGGCGTCCTTCAGTTCGTACAGACCTGCGCCGGTCAGGGCGGGGATGCCGAGGAAGAACGACAGGCGGGTGACGGCGACGCGGTCGAGGTCGAGCATGAGGCCGGTGGCCATGGTGGCGCCGGAGCGGGAGAAGCCGGGGAACAGCAGGGCGAGGATCTGCGACGAGCCGATCAGCATGGCGTCGGTGAGGGACGTGTCGTCCTCGCCGCGCTTGTGGCGGCCCTTTCTGTCGGCCGCCCACATCAGTGCACTGCCGACGATCAGCGAGCCGGCCACCACCCACAGGGAGGCCAGCGGCCCTTCGATCAGAGGCTTGGCCGCGAGGCCGACGACCACGATCGGGATCGTGGCGTAGATGACCCACCAGGCGAACTTGTAGTCGTGGTGGTAGCGCTGCTCGCGGTCGACGAGCCCGCGCCCCCACGCCGTCACGATCCGCACGATGTCCTTGATGAAGTACACCAGAGCCGCCGCGATGGCCCCGACCTGGATGACAGCGGTGAACGCGACCACCGGCTTGTCCTCGACCGGGATGCCCATGAGCCCCTCGGTGATCTTCAGATGCCCCGTCGAGGACACCGGCAGGAACTCCGTCACCCCCTCCACGATGCCCAGAACGATGGCCTGCCCCACACTGATCGCACCCACGTGCCCTCCATCCCTCCGCCGTCTTCGAACCGCGCACAGAACACCACCGCGGTGCGGTTCAATGAGCCGACCGGCGACGTCGGGCGACCTAGCCGCCGGCGGCACGCTCGTGCAGCACAGCGGGCCAGCCTGCCCCTGTGGACGCGTGGCGCCGCCCCCGACACTATCTTCTATTCGCGAATGTAAGATGCTTTGTCATCGATCTCTGGAAGGGACGGTGGCCGTGGGTGTTCGCAGACGGCTCCCGCGTTCCGGCGGCCCACGGCGGGCGAACGGCGTGCTGGAGGCGGAGATTTTGGCGTTGCTCCAGCCCTCCGACCGGGCGTTAACACCCGGTGAGGTGGCCGAGCGGCTAAGCGCCTCCCCCGCTCACACCACGGTGGCCACGACCTTGGCGCGCTTGTACAAGCGCGGCGTGTTGAAACGCGCCCCGCAGGGCCGCGGCTACGCCTACACGCCCGTCACCGACGAGCCGGGGATGACCGCCAGGCACATGCACCAGGTCCTGGAGACCGGGACCGACCGCGAATCGGTGCTGACCCGTTTCGTCGACGGGCTGTCCCATGACGACGAGGACCTGCTCCGGCGCCTGCTACACACCGACGATTAGAGGACCGGGAACCCGAGGCTCGCCCCAGGTCTCGGCACGCCTCACCGAAGGCCGGTGCGCTTGGTCACGGGCGCGACCGGTGACCCCGTGTCCCCATCGGTGTGCGTGTCGACCTGCTGCGGACCCGAGCGGCAAGATAACCCTGCCGAAGGGCCAGCACCGCCCACAGGGCACCGATCGCCCCGAGCCAAGGGTCGTGCAGCACACTGCACAGGTGACCAGTCCGGCCGTGGCCGCAAGGTCGACCGCATCGCCCTCGGCTGAGAGCCGAAATCCCGGCTTCGAATGACTCCCTGATTCTGTCGGTTCCGCCGGGTCAGCGCCGCAGGGGCCCATCCGGACGCGCTGCGTCAGGGTGGTGGAGATGGATGTGGCACCCGCGGCAGGTGAAACCTGTTGCGGGTGCCACTCTCCACTCAGCCGTCACTGCTCGGCGTTTCCGCCTTCGGGCTGGGTGTCGCCGGGGCCGTCTTCGTGGCCGTTGTCGGTGTCGTGCGCGCCCGTGGTCTGGGCGTTCTTGCCGGATTCGTTGTCGGCCTTGTTGCCGTCCTCGGTCTCGGTGCCCTTCTCCGAGCCGTTCTCGTTGGACTCGTTCTCGGTGCCGTTCTGGCCGGACTGCTGGGTGCCGTCGTGGTCGGGGCCGGTGGTCGGGTCGGCGCCCTGCTCGTCGGTGCCTTGGTCATCGGCCTGGCCGGGGGCGGGGGGCGTGGCCTGCCGGGAGATGGCCGGGGACTTGGCGTGGGCGGGGGACGCGGAGGCGGCGCCTGCGAGCGATGCGCCCGCGGCTCCGAGGGTGAGGACGCCGAACGCCGTGGCCGCGATCTTCCGGTTGAGCTTCATGTATCCGCCTTTCACGGATCGACTGTTGGAGTGACCCAGTATGCGAATCCGCAGGTGAGACGACCGTGTACGCGGAATGTGAAGGTTGACATGTTCGCCGTCCGGGGGAGGTCTGGGCCTTATCCGTCGTGCGCGGGCCCGTCTTGGGCGGGGGTTGCCGGAAGTTCAAGGCGGACCCGGGCGCCTCCGCCCGGGGGGTTGTCCGCGACGGCTCGTCCGCCGTGTGCGTGGGCGATGGAGCGGACGATGGCCAGGCCCAGCCCGGTGCCGCCGTCGGCCCGGCTGCGTGCGGTGTCGGCGCGCCTGAACCGTTCGAACGCCACGGGCAGGAACTCGGGCGGGAAGCCGGGTCCGTGGTCGCGCACCTCGATCACCGCGACGGCCCGCCGGTGCCTGCCGTGGCGGCCGAGCCCTACGTCGATGACGCCGCCCGGGGGCGAGTAGCGCAGGGCGTTGTCGAGCAGGTTGTCGATGGCCTGTCGCAGGCGGTCGGGGTCGGCGGTCAGGCGCAGGTGTTCGTCTCCGCTCAAGCGCAGCGTGACGCGATGGGCGGCGGCCCGTGCGGATGCCGACCGGACCGCTGCGGCCAGGACGTCGTGCGGTGTCATCGGCCGTGGCCGCAGGAAGGCGTGGCCTTCGTCGGCGCGGGCGAGGAGCAGCAGGTCTTCGGCCAGTCGGATGAGCCGGTCGGTGTCCTGTGCCGCGGCGTCGACGGCGGCTGCCAGGGCTTGGCGGGAGCGTCCGGGCTGCTGCGCCAGCTCCAGTTCTGCTTTGAGGGTGGTCAGGGGTGTGCGCAGTTCGTGGCCGGCGTCGGCGACGAAGCCGCGCTCGCGGGCCAGCGCGCGGGCCAGCCGGTCCAGCACCGTGTTCATGGTCGTGGCCAGGGTCGCGATCTCGTCGCGCGTGCCGGGTACGCGCAGCCGGGCATCGATGTCGTGCTCGGAGATGTCGGCGAGGCGCCGCCGCAGCCGTTCCACCGGCCGCAGTGCCGCTCCCGCCAGCAGGTAGGCGGCAAAGCCCATGAGCGCCGCGGCGGGCGGCCCGGCGGTCAGGAAGATCTTGCCGGTGCGGGCCTTGGTCGCTTCCACGATCTGCGTGCTCGCGCCGACCACGACCACGACCGTGCGGTCGCCGTTGCGGGCGGGGACGCCCAGCATCCGATACCGCTGTCCCTCGATGACGGCCGTGAACTGCTCGGATCCTTTGGCCGCGTCCCGCAACCGGGTGCCGCTGGCCAGCGGCCCCCGGCTGTCCCCGCTGTTCTCCAAGACTTTTCCGCTGGTGGACAGCACTTGGGTCACGTCGTCGGATCCGGGGTCGGAAGTCTCGGCCCGCCCGTTGCCTTCATGCTCTCTGAAGGGTGCGGGGGGCGGTGGAGTCGAGGAGGCCAGGCGTGCTACCTGGGCGTCGGCGCGGGCGCGCAACGTGTCGTCCAGCGAGGAGTTCATCCCGGCCGCCAGTTGCTGGCGGAACAACAGGGCAACCCCGCCGATCAGGATCGCGGCGCCGAGCGTGAACAACAGGGCCAACCGCCACCGCAGCGGCACGGCCGGTCATCCCCCTTCGGGGGAATTCAGGGGCCGCAGCCGGTAGCCCGCGCCGCGCACGGTCTCCAGGTGCGACTCCGCGCCGGGTTCGTCGATCTTGCGCCGCAGGTACGCCACGTACTGGTCGACGACGTTGGACGCTCCGTCGTAGGCGTAGTCCCAGACGTGCTCCAAGATCGTGGTGCGGGTCAGCACGTCACCGGGATGCCGCATGAACAGCTCCAGCAGCGCGAACTCCTTGGCGGAGAGCGGCCTTTCGGTCTCCCCGCGCCATACCCTGCGGCTGGAGGGATCCAGCCGCAGGTCCCCGGCGGTCAGCAGCGTCGGCCTCTCGTTGGCGCCCCGGCGGACCAGTGCCCGCAGCCGCGCCAGCAACTCCGCGAAGCTGAACGGCTTGGTCAGGTAGTCGTCGGCGCCGGCGTCGAGCCCGTGGACCCGGTCGCTGACCGCGTCGCGGGCGGTCAGCATCAGCACCGGCGCCCAGCAGTCCTGCACCCGCAGCCGCCGGCACACCTCGAACCCGTCGAGGCCCGGCAGCATGACGTCCAGCACGATCGCGTCATAGGGGTTCTCCACCGCCTGCCACACCGCGTCCGGGCCGTTGGCGGCGACATCGACGGCGTAGCCCTCTTCGCGCAGCCCGCGCTGCAACAGCGCCGCTGTACGGATCTCGTCTTCGACGACCAGCACTCGCACCCTTCCAACGTAGAACCGCCGCATGTGAGAACGATGTAAACCGGCCTTCGCGGACCACGACGCGGCGCCCAGAAGCGACATCACCTACTACCCTATGTGTCTTATGTATCACTTTCTGTGACAGTGGGTAGTTGAGTGGTGCTTCCCCCAGGTCAGACGAAATGCCCATACCTGGGGGTGAGCATGGTGAACCGGCGGATGACGATCCGACGCGGCGGCCCTGGACCGTTCCTCATCGCCGTTCTGGTCTTGCTGGCGGCCTGCGGCACGTCGAGCGAGACCGGGTGGTCGTCGGCCCGGCGTCAGATCCGGCCGGGGGCGGCACGGCAGGAGGCGTCGGCGGTGGCGACGATCCGCCGCACCGTCCCGCTGGGCGAGTCGGTTCAGGGGCGTTCGATCACGGCGGTCGAGGTGGGCGACCCGCATGCCGCGCGGCGCGTGCTGGTGGTGGGCTGCGTGCACGGCGACGAGCCGGCCGGGGTTCCGGTGGCGCAGGCCCTGGCCGCCGGGCCGGGGCCGTCCGGCGCGGACCTGTGGGTGGTGCCGGTGCTCAATCCGGACGGCATGGCGGCCCGGACGCGCGGCAACGCGAACGGGGTCGACCTCAACCGCAACTTCCCAGCTGGCTGGCGCCGCATGGACGCGCCCGGCTCGGTGCACTACTCCGGCGCGGGTCCGCTCTCGGAGCCGGAATCGGGATTCGCGGCGGGCCTCATCCAGCGGATCCGGCCGACCGTCGCCATCTGGTTCCACCAGCACCTAGCCGTGGTCGACGGCTCCGAGGGCCCCAAGGACGTCGAGCGGCGCTTCGCCCGCGACGTCGGGCTCCCGGTGCGCACCCTGACCGACTACCCGGGCAGCGCCACCGGCTGGGAGAACACCGTCGTGCGCGACAGCGCGTTCGTGGTCGAACTCCCCGCCGGGCGGCTGTCGGCGCAGGCGGTCCGCCGTTACGCCGACGCCGTCCGCCGGATCACCGGCCCCTGACCGCAGCGCCGTCAGGCTCCGGCGTAGGTGATGACGGCGTCGGTCGCGAAGCCGAGGATCAGCCCGATGAGGATTCCCCACATGGTGATCGTTTTGAGGGCGGCCTTCCGGGCGACCGCGAGCAGTTCGATCACCACGTAGAGGATCGATCCGGCGGCCAGGGCCAGGAAGGCGACGCCGAGGGCGTCGCTGACCACGCTCTGGCCGATCAGGGTGCCCGCCAGGGTCGGCCCGCCGCCGATCACGCCGAGCAGCGCGAGCCGCCCCCAGCCGGGACGCCGCCCCGCGGAGGCGAGCGGGGCGACGATGCCGAAGCCCTCCGTGGCGTTGTGCGCGCCGAACCCGACCACCAGCAGCACCGCCAGGCTCAGTTCGCCGGACGCGGCGGCGTTGCCGATGGCCAGCCCTTCGGCGAAGTTGTGCAGGCCGATCCCGGTGGCGATGAGCAGCGCCAGCCGGTCGGCGGCTCCGCTGCGTGCGCCGCTGAGGACCGTACTCGGACCGGCCGCTGGCATCGTGGCTGCGCCCGGCCCCTCGCGCGGCTCGGGGGCCCGCCCGGACGCACGCGCGGAGATCCAGCGGTCGAAATGCGTCAGGCCGGCCAGGCTCACGGCGAGACCCGCCGCGAGCAGCGCCCCGTACCCGGCCGCCGCGCCGATGTGATGATCGCCGAGCGCACCGTCGATCGGCTCCCACGCGTGGGACAGCACATCGACCATCAAGAAGAGCAGGATCCCGATGGCCACGGCGCCGAGCAGGGCCCGCGTCCGCGGGCGGGGATCGCGCATCCGCCCGACCGGAAGCCCGAGAAAGATCGTGAAACCAGCGATCGCGCCCAGTAGCGCGATCTTCTCGCCCGACATGTCCGGCTCCCGTCGTCCCCGCCAATGACTTAGCTGAGGCTAACCTCACCGAACCCATTTCGTCTACGTGGCTGTAGACGATCGGTGGATGGTGCGTGGTGCCTACTGCTCAGGAGGCCATCGAGGTGTCAGGCAGGAAAAGGGTGAAGACGGTCGGGCCGGAGCTTCGCAGTATCAGGCGGCCCCCTTCCGCTTCTGCCAGGGAGCGGGCCAGCGCCAGCCCGATACCGTGGCCCGCGGCGGCGGCCGTTCGGGTGCCCGCCTGGCCGGCGTCACGGCCGGTGCCACGGGGGGCGCTCGGATGGGCGCTGCGGCGCGCGAAGATGTCGGGTGCGTCCTCGGCGATACCCGGCCCCTGGTCGCCGACGTCGATGGCGATGCCGCCGCCCACGTCGGCGGCCTGCACGGTGACCTCGCCGCGACCGTGCTGGAGGGCGTTGCCGAGCAGGACGTCCATGATCTGCGACAGGGCGGCCGGTGAGGTGCTGACGGCCGGCAGGGGGTGCTGGATGTCGAGCACGAGGCGTCGCCCCTGGGCTGCGAGGGGCCCGTGCCAGCGGAGGGTGATCTCTTCCAGTTCCGCGGGGACGTCCAGATGGCGGCGTGCCGGCTCGGTGTCGCGGGCGAGGTCGAGGAGTTCGTCGATGATGACCTGGAGGCGATGGCCGCGGTCCAGTGCGGTGCCGATCGCTGCGGAAAGATCGGCGCCGGGCCGCTCCAGCGCGGACTCCAAGCCCAGCAGCAGTCCGGTGAGCGGGGTGCGCAGTTGGTGGGACACATCGGCGCTGAAGGCGCGTTCGCGTTCCAGGATCGTGCCGAGGCGCCGGGCGGTCGCCTCCAGTGCGATGCCCGCCTCGTCGGCCTCTCGGACGCCTGAGCGCGGTGCGCGCACGCTGAAGTTGCCGGCGCCGAGCCGCTGCGCGGCGGCGGTCAGGCGCTCGAGTGGTCGGGCGAGCCGGCGTGCGAGGTAGCGGGCGAGCAGGCTCGCGCAGGCGACGGCCGCGAGGGCGAGCCCGGCCATGGCGAGCAGGGCCCGCTGGATGCGGTCCCCGGTCGGGTCGTAGGGGGCGCTGACGCGCACGATCGCGGCGACGCCCTCGTCGGAGGGGACGGGTGCGGCGACGGCCAGCCTGCCATGTTCGGCGCCGTCGTGGACGCGCCCGTCCCGGCCGCGCACCGCCAGCGCGGACCTGCCCGGTCCCTGCCCGGTGACCCGGCGGCCATCGACGCGGTACACGCCCACGGTCAGCCGGGAGGGCAGACCCGCTGGGCGTTTCAGCGGACGCGGGCGCTGGATGAGGTCGTCGGGGACGACCGCGGCGATCCGGGTGGCGTCGCGTTCCAGCCCGGTGACCGTCTCATCGTGGTACAGCCGCTGCACCACGACGGCCAGCGGCAGCGCAAACAGCACGATGGCCATGGTCGTGACACCGACGATCGCGATGAGCACCAGGCGCCGCAGCGGCCTGCCCTCGATGCGCTCTCCCGGAGATCTCACGCTGGTCAGCCTGCCATCCGCCAGGTAATGACGGCCCTAACCTGCCGCGTCCACCGGTGACGCAAGCGGATCGCTGCGTCCGCGCTTGCCCGCGGCTAACCCCAGTTATCCGGCCGCTGACCAAGGGGCTCCTAGCGTGCTGAAGCGAAGGAAGTCCTGTTTGGGCTGGTTCTGGGAGGAGCGGTGCGATGCGGGTGAGGGCGATGGTGGCCGCCGGTGCGATCGTGGCGGCCGCCGCAGGATGCGGGGGCGGCACCAAAGCGCACACCTCCGGCTCGACGGCGCACTCGCCAGGAGGCGGGCGGACCGGCACTGGCGCCGCGCCGGCCGCGACGGAGTCCAATCCGCCCGGCGACATCCCCGACAACACCGCCTACGTCGCGTTCCGCCCGCCGACCGGGCTGTACGAGGTGAAGGTGCCCGAGGGGTGGGCGCGGACGGGGCTGGCCACCGGAGCGAGCTACACCGACAAGCTCGACACCGTCCGGATCGAGGTCGTTCCGGCGGCGTCCGCGCCGACCGTGCAGAGCGTCCGCGGCATCGAGGCGCCCAAGATCGGCGCGGCGAAGATGGCGGTGGTGAAGGCCGACACCGTCCGGCGCACGGGCGGCACCGCCGTGCGGTTGGTGTACCGGTTCGACAGCGCACCGGACCCGGTCACCGGCAAGGTCGTGCGGGACGAGGCCGAGCGGTATGAGTTCTACGAGGCCGGTCAGGAGGCGGTCCTCACCCTGTCCGGGCCGGTGGGCGCCGACAACGTCGACCCGTGGAAGGCCGTCTCTGATTCGTTCCGGTGGCTCAAGTGACGGGCGATCGATCGGTCGGCGCAGATGGAGCGGATGCCCCGGTGGCGGACGCGGTCCTGCAGGCCTACGAGCTGTACCGGTTCTACCGGGCCGGTGATGAGGAGACGCTGGCTCTGCGCGGTGTCTCCCTCGCCGTTGAGGCGGGCGAGTTCGTCGCTGTGACCGGCCCGTCCGGGTCCGGCAAGTCCACCCTGCTGGCCTGCCTGGCCGGGCTGGACGAGCCGGACGGCGGCGCGGTGCGCATCGCCGGTACCCGCATCAGCCATCGTCCGCAGGCGGAGCGAGCGAGCTTGCGTGCGCGGCTGGTCGGGGTGCTGTTCCAGTCGGGGAACCTGCTGGAGCATCTCACCGTCCGGGCCAACATCGACCTGGCGCAGCGGCTGGCCGGGCGGCGCGACGCCGCCCGCCGCGACCAGCTGTTGGACGAGCTCGGGCTGATCGGCCGGGGTCCGGCCCGTCCCACACAGCTGTCCGGCGGGGAGGCGGCCCGCGCGGGGCTGGCGGTCGCGCTGGCCAACCGGCCCGCGGTACTGCTGGCCGACGAGCCGACCGGCGAACTGGACCGGCGCACCGAAGACCGAGTCCTCGGCCTGCTGCGCCGGCAGGCCGAGCACGGCACCGCGGTGGTCGTGGCCTCGCACAGCTCCGCCGTGGCGGCCGCCGCCGACCGCACCATCACACTCCAGGACGGACGGCGCACATGACCCGGGGCATGTCGGCGGGCCCGACGGCGGAGCGCGACGAGGCCCTGGTCCGGCTGGAGGATGTGGCCCGCACCTACGGGCGCGGCCTCTCGGCCGTGGTGGCGGTGCACGAAGTGTCCTGCACGGTCCGCCGCGGCGACCGGATCGCCGTCACCGGCGCGTCCGGGTCGGGCAAGTCGACGCTGCTGCATCTGATCAGCGGTCTGGACGATCCCACCACGGGCCGCATCGACTGGCCCGGACTCGGCGGCCGGCCGTTCGGCCGGCCGTGCGTCGCCGGTGTGGTCTTCCAGGGGCCGAGCCTGCTCGCCCCGCTCGACGTCCTGGACAACACCGCGCTGCCGCTGGCGCTCGCGGGGCTGGACGAGGACGAGGCGCGCAGGCGGGCCGCCGACGCGCTCGGCTCCGTCGGCCTGGCCGGCCTCGCCGCGCGGCTGCCCGAGGAGCTGTCCGGCGGGCAGGCGCAGCGGGTCGCCGTCGCGCGGGTGCTCGCCGCCCGGCCGCGGCTGATCATCGCCGACGAGCCGACCGCGCAGCTCGGCTCCGCGCACGCCGCCCAGGTCGTCGACCTGCTGATGGACGCCGCGGACGAGCTCGCCGCCGGGCTGATCATGGCGACCCACGACCCGGACATGGCCGCACGGCTGCCCGTCCGATGGCGGATGGCCGACGGCGCGCTGCTCCAAGGAGAGCCATGCTCGTCCTGATCTGGCTGCGCGGGCTGCCGGCCCGCCGGCCCGCCCGGCTGCTGATGACCACGATCGGGATCGCTGTGGCGGTGGGGCTGCTGGCCTCGCTCGGGACCTTTCTGACCTCGGCCAAGTCCACGATGACCCGGCGGTCGGTCGCCCGGGTCGCGGTGGACTGGCAGGTCGAGTTGCGACCCGGCGCGGCCGTGCCGGATCTGCGGACGCTGACCCCCGGCGCCGAGACGGGCCTGCCCGTCGGGTTCGCCGCCACGACCGGTCTGGAATCACGATCGCAGGGCCAGCTGCTCGACACCGGCCCGGGGCAGGTCCTGGGCCTGCCGCCCGGCTACGCCGCCGCGTTCCCCGGCGAGGTGCGCGCCCTCATCGGACGGACCGACGGAGTCCTGCTCGCCCAGCAGACCGCCGCAAACCTGCACGCCGCGCCCGGCTCCACCATCACCATCCGCCGTGCCGGGCTGCCGGACGCCACGGTCACGGTCGACGGCATCGTCGACCTGCCCGCCGCAGACTCCCTGTTCCAGCAGGTCGGCGCACCTACCGGGGCGCAGCCGCAGGCACCACCCGACAACGTCGTCCTGCTGCCCGCCGCCACTTGGCACCGCCTGTTCGACAACGCCCCGCGCGCCGGCGCCCGCACTCAGGTGCACGTGCGGCTGCGGCACGACCTGCCGTCCGATCCCGCCGCCGCCTACGTCCGCGAAACCGGCGCCGCCCGCAATCTGGAGGCGCGGCTGGCCGGCGCCGGGCTGGTCGGCGACAACCTCGGCGCCGCGCTCGGCTCCGCCCGCGAGGACGCCGCCTACGCCCAGGTCCTGTTCCTGTTCCTCGGTGTCCCAGGTGCGGCGCTCGCCGCGATGCTCACCGCGCTCGTCGCCGGGGCCGGGGCGCCGCGGCGGCGCGCCGAGCAGGCTTTGCTGCGCACCCGAGGCGCGTCCACACGCGCTCTGCTCGTCCTCGCCGCCGCTGAAGCCGCTCTGACCGGAACCGCCGGGGCGGCCGCCGGGCTCGGGCTGGCCGCGCTCACCGGGCGGGCCGCCTTCGGCGCCGTCCGGTTCGGCACCAGCACCGCTGCCGCAGTGCTGTGGGCCGGGATCGCAGCGGGAACGGGACTGCTCGTCGCGGCGCTGACCGTCCTGCTGCCCGCCGGCCGCGACGCGGCCACCGTCGGTGTCGTCGCCGCCCGCCGCGCCGTCGGCCCGCCCCGCCGCGACTCCGCCTGGATGCGCTACGGCCTGGACCTGTGGCTGCTTGCCGCCTCCGCGCTGGTCTTCTGGATCACCAGCCGCAACGGCTACTCGATCGTGCTGGTGCCCGAAGGGCTGCCGACCATATCGGTCAGCTACTGGGCGTTCTCCGGCCCCGCACTGCTGTGGACGGGAGGTGGACTGCTGGCCTGGCGCCTCGTCCACATGCTCCTCGCCCCGCGCCGTGCGGCCCCCGCCACCGGCGGGGCGCTCCACCAATGGGCGGGCGGCACCGGCGATCCGTTGCGCCGGCGGGCCGTCAAGCGCGCGCTCCGCCCGATCGCAGGGCCGCTCGCCGGCACCGTCGCCTCCACCCTCGGCGGGCAACGCGGCCTGCTCGCCCGGACGGTCGCCCTGGCGGCGCTGGCCGTAGTGTTCGCGACGTCCACGGCGATCTTCGATGCCACCTACCGGCAGCAGGCGGCAGCCGACGCCCAGTTGACCAACGGCGCCGATGTCACCGTCACCGAGAGCCCGGGCGCCTACGTCCCGCCCGCACTGGGGCAGCAGATCGCCGCGACACCGGGCGCCGGAACGGTCGAGCCGCTCCAGCACCGCTTCGCCTACGTCGGCTCCGACCTGCAGGACCTCTACGGCATCCAGACTTCCACCATCGGCCGGACCACCCGGCTCCAGGACGCCTACTTCAGCGGAGGCGCCGCCCACGACCTGCTCGGCCGCCTCGCCCGCCGGCCCGACGCCGTCCTGGTCAGCGCCGAGACCGTGCACGACTTCCAACTGCACCCCGGCGACCTGCTCCGGCTGCGCCTCCAGGACGGCCGCACCAAGCAGTACCGCACCATCCCCTTCCACTACGCCGGCATCGTCAAGGAGTTCCCCACCGCGCCGCGCGACAGCTTCCTGGTCGCCAACGCCGACTACATCGCCCGCCAGACCGGCACCGACACCATCGGCGAGTTCCTCGTCAACACTCGCGGCGCCTCACCGCCCACCGTCGCCGCCGCCCTGCGCGCCAAGCTCGGCCCCGAGGCGCAGATCACCGACATCCGGACCACCCGCGACGTCGTCGGCTCCAGCCTCACCGCCGTCGACCTCGGCGGACTCACCCGTATCGAACTCGGCTACGCCTTCGTCCTGGTCGCCCTCGCCACCGGCCTGCTGCTCGCGCTCGGCTTCGCCGAACACCGCCGCAACTTCGCCCTGGTCAGAGCCATGGGCGCCCGGCCGCGACAGGTCGGCGCTTTCATCTGGGCCCAGGTCGCCGTGGTCCTGTCCGGGGCGGCCACGCTCGGCTCGCTGGGCGGCTGGATCCTGTCCCGGATGCTGGTGAAGGTGCTGACCGGCGTGTTCGACCCGCCGCCCGACCACCTCGCGGTCCCCTGGCCCTACCTCGGCTCCGTCGCCGGCGCGAGCACCGCCGTCGTGATCGCCGCAGCCCTGATCGCGCTGCGCGCCGCCAAGCGCGCACCCCTCACCGTCCTGCGCGACCTGTGACCGGCGGCGATCCGGCTCCTTCCGGCCGGCCATGCGCCATGGCCCATCGCGCAGGCCACCTCCAGAGCGTTGAGGCGCCGAGCGGGGGGAGACGATCCCAGATTGGTTAGGTTACCCTAAATTCAACTTGTCTCCCGGCTGCCGACCCGACTCTCGCAGGAGAAACTGTGCGCTACCAGGACGCTACCGCCCGGCCTGGGCTCCGCGACGCGGGTTCGCCGACCCCCGCGGACCCTCCCGCCCGTTCCCTGGCCGACCTCGCCCCCGGTAGCCGGGCTCGGGTGCTCGGGGTGGCCCCCGCCGGGGCGGACGCGGTCGGCCGCAGGCTGGCGGCACTCGGGTTCACGCCCGGCACGGTGGTCGAGGTGGTGCGTCGGGCCCCGCTGGGCGATCCGGTGATCTACCGGCTGAAGGACTACGAGGTGTGCCTGCGGCGGGCGGAGGCGGCCAGGATCCGCACCCGGGAGGCGACGGCGTGAGCGACGACCATGAAGGCGGCTGCCACGGGCCCGGCGGCGGGCAGGCAGTACTGTCCGGGCGCGCACGAATCGCCCTGGTGGGCAGCCCGAACGCGGGCAAGACCAGCGTCTTCAACGGCCTCACCGGGTTGCACGCCAAGACCGGCAACTATCCAGGGGTCACCGTCTCGCGGTACGTGGGCACCGCCCGCGCCGGGGAGACCCAGGTGGTGCTGGAGGATCTGCCCGGCACCTACAGCCTGGACCCGATCAGCCCGGACGAGCAGGTCACGGTGGGTGTACTGGAGGGCACCGGGGACGGCCTGGACCGGCCCGCCGCGGTGCTGGTGGTGCTGGACTCCACCACGCTGCGGCGGTCCGTGCCCTTCCTCGCGCAGGTCCTGGCGCGCGGGCTCCCGACCTGCGCGGTGGTGACGTTCACCGACGAACTGGCGCGGCGTGGCGGGGCGCTGGACGTCGACCGGCTCGCACAGGCGCTGGGCATCCCGGCGCTCGCGGTGATCGGCCACCGCGGCGGCGGGCTGGCGGAACTGCGCGAGCAGCTGGCCGATTGGCGTTCCTGGGCGCCGCCGCCGCTCCCTCCCCCGGAGGATCCCGAAGAGCTGGACGCCTGGGCGTCGTCGGTACTGGCCTTCGCCGGGTACCGCCCCGGCGCCCGGGACCGGGTGACGCAGCGGATCGACGCCGTCCTGCTCCACCCGGTCGCCGGCACGGTCGTCTTCTTCGCCGTCATGCTGGTGTTCTTCCAGACCATCTTCACCCTGGCCGCCCCGCTGCAGGGCTGGATCGATGCCGGCTTCGGGCGGCTGTCGGGGTGGGTGCACGCCCACGTCGCCATCGGCTGGCTGGCCGGGCTGCTCGGCGACGCCCTGATCGGCGGCGTCGGCGGCGTGCTGGCGTTCGTCCCGCAGATCCTGCTGCTGTTCCTGCTGATCGCCGTGCTGGAAGGTGTCGGCTACATGTCGCGGGCGGCGTTCCTGATGGACCGGGTGATGGCCAAGGCCGGGCTGGAGGGCCGGGCCTTCGTCGCGCTGCTGTCCTCCGTCGCCTGCGCCATCCCCGGCATCATGGCCACCCGCACCCTGCCCTCGGCACGGGACCGGCTGGCCACCATGATGGCCGCCCCGCTGATGACCTGCTCGGCCCGGCTCCCGGTGTACGTGCTGCTCATCGGCGTTCTCGTCGACCCGCATGCGCACTGGGGGCCGTTCGGCGCCCAGGGACTGGTCATGCTGGGGCTGTACCTGCTCGGCGCGGTCTCGGCGATGCTGGCGGCCTGGACGTTCAAGAAGCTCGGCGACCGCAACAAGCCGCTGCTGCCCTTCCACATGGAGATGCCGCCCTACCGGCTGCCATCGGCACGCTCGGTGCTGCTGGCCATGACCGACTCCGCCCGCGCCTTCCTGCGCAAGTGCTCCACCATCATCGTGGCCGCCACTGTGCTGCTGTGGCTGCTGCTCAACCTGCCCGCCGTTTCCGACCGGCAACTCGCCTCCGCCGGAGTCGACCGCGGCGACGACGCCGCCGTCGCCGCCTACGTCATCGACCACAGCTACGCCGCCGACCTCGGCCGCGCCGTCTCGCCGGTGTTCGCCCCACTCGGTTTCGACTGGCGGATCAACATCGGCGTCCTGTCGGCCCAGGCCGCCCGGGAGACGTTCGTCGCCACCCTCGGCCAGGTCGCCTCCGCCACCGATCCCGAGCATCCGGGCCGAGCGCTCAGCACGCTCACCCGCGACGACGGGCCGGACAAGGGCGGCAGGCTGTTCACCGCCGGCACGACCGCCGCGCTGCTGGTCTACTTCGCCTTCGCCCTGCAGTGCATGGCCACCATCGGCGTCCTGCGCCGCGAGACCGGCACCTGGCGCTGGCCCCTGATCGCCTTCGGCTACCTGACCGCGCTCGCCTGGGTCATGGCCTTCCTCACCCACACCGCCGTCACCGCGCTGGCCGGGTGAGCGGCCGTGACACACCCGCTGCACGCGCTGCACCCCCAGCGCACCGACCGCCCCGACGAGCTGCGCTGGCATCTCCCGCCCGGGACGCTGCCCGCCCCCGAGCCGGCCGAAGACCCGGGGAGCCTCCTGCCGGCCCTGCTCAACGACGACGCTCTGGCCGACGTCCGGATCGAACCCGACGCCGTCATCACCCGCCTCGCCCCCGGCCGCGATTGGCGAACCGAAGGCCCCCGGATCCGCACCGCCCTGCACACCGCCCTGACAGAGCTCGCCGTCCGGCGGTCCGGTCGTCCGGCACCGGCCGACCGCACCGATTCCGGCGACGACGCGCTACGGGCCGCCGCCGAAAACCTGATCGCCGGTCCGGTCGGCGACCTGGCCCGCAGCCACGGCGGCCGGATCGATCTCGTCGCCGTGCAAGACGGCATCGTCGAGGTCGCCCTGCACGGCGCCTGCCACGGCTGCCCCGCCGCCCGCACCACCCTCACCGTCCACCTGGAGGACCGGCTGCGCGAGCTCCACCCCGCGCTGCGCGCCGTCCGCGCCGCCGACATCCCGAGAAGGCGGCGGCTACTGCCCCTCACGCCCGCACACCGCCGCACCCGGCACGACCCGGCGGCAGGCGGGGCGTAGCACGGGTCCGGTCTGCCGGCGAAGGACACCGCAGCCCTCTGCCCGCATCGCTCCATCCATCCCCCGATGTAGCCGTACATCGGCCGGCCGACCTTCACCACCTGGCGGAATCATCCGATCGGGGGACGAGGGGGCGGGGACCGACGCCTTAGCGTTTCGTCCTGAGCACGCCCGCTGAAGCCCCGGAGGGCACGGACATGATCGAGGCCAGGGGCCTTACCAAACGCTACGGCGACAAGACCGCGGTCGACGATCTGTCGTTCACCGTCCGCCCCGGCGCGGTCACCGGTTTCCTCGGGCCGAACGGGGCGGGCAAGTCGACGACGATGCGCATGATCCTCGGCCTGGACCGGCCGACCTCCGGGTCGGTGACCGTCAACGGCCGGCCGTACACCCGCCATGCGGCGCCCCTGCACGAGGTCGGCGCCCTCCTGGAGGCCAAGGCGGTCCACACCGGCCGGACCGCCTACAATCACCTGCGCGCGCTCGCCGCGACCACCGGGATCCCCCGCAGCCGGGTCGACGAAGTCACCGACCTGGTCGGCTTGCGCGCCGTCGCCCGCAAGCGCGCCGGCGGGTTCTCCCTCGGCATGGGCCAGCGTCTCGGGATCGCATCGGCGCTGCTGGGCGACCCGCGAACGCTTGTCCTCGACGAGCCGGTCAACGGTCTGGACCCCGAGGGCATCCTGTGGATCCGCACCCTGCTGAAGAACCTGGCCGCCGAAGGACGCGCGATCTTCGTCTCCTCCCATCTGATGAGCGAGATGGCCCTGACCGCGGACCACCTCATCGTCATCGGCCGCGGCAGGCTGATCGCCGACACCTCCGTCTCCGAGTTCATCGAGCGCGCCTCCGGCGGCCGGGTCAAGGTCCGCTCGCCTCAGGCGGCGCGGCTGCGCGACCTGCTGGCGGGCCCGTCCGTCACGGTGACCGGCGTCGAGGAGGGGACCATGCTCGTCAGCGGGATGACCAGCGACCAAATCGGCCGGATCGCCTCCGGTAACGACATCACGCTGTTGGAGCTGGCACCGCAGCAGGCTTCGCTCGAAGAGGCGTTCATGGAACTGACCGGCGAGTCCGTCGAATACCGGGCCCCCGCTCGAACCTTCGAGGAGTCCGCGGCATGACCACCGCCACCGCCCCTCCGCGCACCGGCGGAGTGACCCCGCTGCGCGTCCTGAACTCCGAGTGGATCAAGCTGTGGACACTGCGCTCCACCTTCTGGTCGCTCCTCGCCGCGATCGTCGCCACCATCGCCCTCGGCATGCTGTTCAGCTGGGGCTTCGCCGGCCGCCTGGGCGACCACGCCCGGCCGATCGACCACGCCGCGACGATGGCGGTGACCGTGCCGCTGCGGCCCTATGTCATCGCCCAGCTCGCGGTCGGCGTGCTCGGAGTCATGATGATCACCGGCGAGTACTCCACCGGCATGATCCGCGCCACCCTGTCCGCGGTCCCCGGCCGGCTCCCCGTACTGGCGGCCAAGGCCGCGGTGTTCAGCCTGGTCGTCCTGATCCTGATGGAGATCGCATCGTTCGCGGCCTTCCTGGGCGGCGAGGCGATCCTGTCCTCCCAGCACGTCCAGGCCACGCTCTCCTCGCCGCAGGCGCTGCGCATCGTCATCGGGGTCGGGCTCTACGTCACGGTCGTCGGCCTCCTCGGCACCGCGCTCGGCACCATCATCCGCAGCACCGCCGGTGCCATCGCCGCGCTCTTCGGCATCCTGCTGGTGCTTCCGATCCTGGGCGAAGTCCTCAACCTCACCTCTTGGGGAAAGCACGTCACGCCGTACCTCCCGAGCAACGCGGGCGGTGACCTGCTCACGAACGCTCCCGACCCCGGTTCGCTCGCCCCGTGGACGGGATTCGGGCTCTTCGTCCTGTACACCGCCGTCGCGATGGCCGTCGCCGCCTACCTGCTCAAGCGCAGAGACGCCTGACAGTAGATGAGCGGCTCCAGATCCGAGCCCGGCCCCGGCGCACTCCTCGCACGCGGGGGCCATCACCTGCGTGCGCTCGCCGACCGGTATCCCACCGCCGCCGACAGCGCGTTCGCGCTCGTCGTGCTCCTGTCCGGGGTGCCCCACCTGCTCAGAGAGCCGCCGAAGCAGCCTGTGCTCGGCTGGGGACTGCAGATCGCGCTCCTGGTGCCGCTGATCTGGCGGCGCCGCGCGCCGTTCGCCGCCTTCGGCGTGGTCGCGGCGCTGGCACTCGTGCAGTGGCTCGGCGGAGTGCTCCTGTCGACCGGAGACGTCGCCGTACTGATCGCGCTGTACTCGGTCGCGGCCCACTCGACGCTGCGCCGGCTGCTGGTCTCGGCGGGCGTCGTGGAACTCGGCGTCGCGATGGCCACCGTCCAATGGGCCCCGCGCGGCCACCTGCTGAAGGTCTTCGTCCTGCTGTCCGGCATGACGACGGCCGCCGCCGTCATCGGGCTCAACATGCGCACCCGCCGCGCCTACATGGCGTCGCTGGAGGACCGCGCCGCCCGCCTGGAGAAGGAACGCGACCAGCAGGCCCAGATCGTTGCCGCGCAGGAACGCGCGAGGATCGCCCGAGACGTGCACGACATCGTCACCCACAGCCTGTCGGTCATGGTCGCGCTCACCGACGGAGCCGCCTACACCATGCCGACCGCACCTGAACAGGCCGCCGACGCGGTCTCCAAAGCGTCGCAGATCGGCCGCCAGGCCATCGCGGAGATGCAACGTGTCCTGGACGTACTCCGCCGTGACACCTCGCTCTCCACCGGCTCGAGGCGGCCGCAACCCGGCCTGAGCCAGCTCGACGCGCTGCTCACCGAGGTGCGCGCCGCAGGGCTCCCGGTGGAGTTCGTGACCGCGGGGCGGCCTCCCGCCATGGCCTCCGGAGCCGAACTCGCCATCTACCGGCTCGTGCAGGAGGCGCTCACCAACGTCCGGAAGCACGCACCGCCGGGGACCCGGGCCACAGTCCGCCTCGCATGTACCGAGACCCACCTGGAGGTGGAGATCACCGATGACGGACGACGGTCCGCCGACGCCCCGGCCAGGCAGAGGCGCACCGGGCACGGCATCGCCGGGATGCGCGAGCGCGTCGCCGTCTACGGCGGACTGATGCAGGCCGGACCGCTTCCGGACGGAGGCTGGCGCGTCCACGCCCGCTTCGGAACGTCCCAGCCGGAGAGCACCCGATGATCAGCGTTCTGCTCGTGGACGACCAGCCGCTGCTGCGCATGGGTTTCCGGCTGGTGCTGGAGACACAGCCCGACATCACCGTCGTCGGCGAGGCCGGCGACGGAGCCGAAGCCGTCGCCCAGGTGATCGCACTGTCGCCCGACGTGGTGCTGATGGACGTCCGGATGCCGGGCATGGACGGCATCGAGGCCACCGAGCGGATCGCCCGCGACCACACCGGCTCCCGCGTCCTCATCCTCACGACGTTCGACCTGGACGAGTACGCCTTCGCGGCCCTCCGCGCCGGCGCCGCCGGCTTCCTGCTCAAGAACGTCGAGCCCGCCGAGATGATCGCGGGCATCCGCACGGTCGCGGCGGGCGACGGCGTCGTCGCGCCCCGGCTCACCCGGATACTCATCGAGACCTTCACCCACCACACCGGTGCACGCCCCGCCTCGACTGACGACCCGCGCCTCGACCGGCTCACCGACCGGGAGCGCGAGGTCCTGATCGAGATGGCCAGGGGGCTGTCCAACGCCGAGATCGCCGGCGAGCTGGGCCTCTCCGAGGCGACGGTGAAGACGCACGTCAGCCGGATCCTCCCCAAGCTCGGGCTCCGCGACCGCGTCCAGGCGGTCGTGCTGGCCTACCAGACCGGACTGCTGCGGCCGCCCTGAACCTGAATCAGACAGGAGACACTTCAGGCGCCCGCTTTTCTTTCGACATGCCCTAAAATTGTCACTGCAAGACCTTGTGAAAAAGTGCGGAAGGCCCAGTCTGGAAATGGTGCACAAAAGCACTGGATCGCACTACAGGAACACGACCCGTATGCCATGATCGACGACATGGCGACGAGTCAAGTCAACACCACCATCGCGCCCGCCGCGCGGCGGGCGGTAAGCAAGGTCCCGGAAGTGACGGCCTACTTCTGGATCGTCAAGATCCTGACGACCGGCATGGGCGAGACGACCTCCGATTATCTCGCCCACCGCCTCGACCCGATCGTCGCGGTGCTCCTGACGGGGACCCTCCTCGCGGCCGCCTTGGCGCTCCAGTTCCGTGCTCGGACCTATATCGCCTGGAAATACTGGGCGTCCGTCACCATGGTCAGCGTGTTCGGCACCATGGCCGCCGACGTCCTGCACGTCGTCCTCGGCGTCCCGTACCTTGTTTCGACCGCCTTCTTCGCGGCCGCACTCGCCCTGGTCTTCACGGTCTGGTATGCGAGCGAAAGGACGCTGTCCATTCACGGAATCGTGACGGCGCGCCGTGAACTGTTCTACTGGGCCACCGTCATGACGACCTTCGCGCTCGGCACCGCTACGGGCGATATGACGGCGGTGACCGGCCACCTCGGATACCTGGCTTCGGGCGTCGCGTTCGCCCTGTTGATCGCGCTTCCCGCCCTCGCGTACCGTTGGCTGCGGATGAACGCCGTTCTCGCCTTCTGGGCGGCCTATGTCCTCACCCGGCCGCTCGGCGCATCGTTCGCCGACTGGATGGGGGTGTCACACGGCCGGGGCGGCCTCGCCCTCGGCACGGGCCCGGTCAGCCTGGTGCTGGCCGTCGTCATCGCCGGCTTCGTCGGCTACCTCACCGCGACGCGCAAAGATACGGCGCGTTGATCATGTAGCGGGTCCCCGGCCGCCGCGTCCGCCACAGAGGCCACCGGGCAATCGAACCAGGCATTCCGCCGATCTCGCAGATCAGGCGTCGACTCACCATCCGGCCTCTGCTTCGTCCCGATCGCAGAAGCTACCGCCACACATCCGGGGGTTCCTCATCGCCGTAAACCATCCGACTCAGTTCCTCGGCTTCGCAACGGCGCCGTTCTGCACGCCCTTCAGGACTCTCACGCCACTCCTCATGCTTGAGAATGACGGTGAGGACGGTGAGGATGACGGCCGGCGGCAAACCGGACGCCGCGCCGGTCAGCAGCGTCGCATGGCGAATCCCTGAGTAGGCGATGCATGCGCCTCCCATGAGAGCCGTCCAGGCGATGAGCACCTTGACGGTCCATCGTGGATTGGGACGCCCAGTATTCACCTGCGACCGGCGCCTACGGGTTGCGACATGGACCGGAGATGCCTGGGTGACATGCGGTCGCCTGGTCGGCAGTCAAGAGGCCACCGCACCGCTCCCATCGACTGACCGAGGTTCCGCCGGTGGCCCAAGCCGGGCGCAGGCCGGAGGACCGCACCTGCCAGAACCGCACGCCACTGCACTCTCACGCGCTACAGAATAAGTCCACCGTCCCTCCATCAAGGTCGCCCTTTTTGGCGCGCAGGCAAAGATTCGGCGAACTCCTTGAGCATGTCCTTTGCATGATCGGGGCATAGTTCGCGCCGGATCTCCGAGTCTCGGCACGAGTCCGCCGACATCAAGTGAAATTTACTCCGATCGGCACCGTAGTGCCTCAAATCTCCCGTTGCTCGCGATCGCGTCGGTTCCGTGCGCGGCACCTTGGCGCCGTGAGCAGCGGATACGATGGCAACGTTCAGGCGATGAGTTTCAGTGATCGACCCAGGCAGCGAACGCCTGAGGCGCATAAGCCCTCAGGCGGCCCTACTGAATGGGATGCACATGCACCAAAGCGCCAGATCGTCGCCGACACAGTGGCTCTGACATAAGTCATTTATGGGGACAGCTACTCGGGGGCACTACGCCGCAGCACTGTTCTTTGTATCCGGCAGGGGATAATGCCATGGCTATCACCTGCAACCACGTAGAGGCGTGCAGTGACCTGTCGTCGACGCATGGACCTCCCTCTAACTCTCCGCACACGTGGCATCAGCGGTTGCCTGGAACTGCATTCTCCATGGCACGGCGACCGCGGCCGGCAGCCTCTGGAAGGACGTTGCTTGCAGCGACGGGTGCGGTCTGCGGCGGGGGCGAGGACCCCGCCGCTGAGAGGAGCTTCGTCGTCGCGGCAGGGGAAGGCATACCTGCGTGCGCGGCACCAGCCAAGTCCGCCGGAGCGGACCAATACTCGTTCGCGGTGCACTGGTCCGCGGTTCGCGAATAGGGATGTCCCGCGGTGAGGATCGCGCATCTGACGGACTACTACCTGCCGCGGCTGGGCGGCGTGGAGATGCACGTCCACGATCTGGCGACCCGGCAGCAGGAGGCGGGCCACGACGTCACCGTGATCACCTCGTCGGCGCGCCCCGCCGGGCTCCGGCGCCGGGACGGGGCCATGCAGGAGGACGGGGACGGGCTCCGCGTGCTGCGGCCCACCGAGCGGATGGCGTTCCCGACGACGCTGAACCCCGGCGGGATCGTGGCGGGCCGGCGGCTGGCGCGGTACGGCAAGTACGACGTCGTCCACGTGCACGCGGGCCCGTTCACCCCGCTGGCCGTGGCGGGCGCCACGCTGGCCGCCCGCATCCCGACCGTGGTGACGGTGCACTCGCTGATCTCCTACATGGAGCCGGCGTTCCGGGTGCTGGACGCGGCGACGGGCTGGTCCGCGCTGCCCGCCGTGTGGACGGCCGTCAGCGACACCGCGGCCG
>NZ_JAGEOK010000067.1 GCF_017573545.1 Actinomadura nitritigenes
GGGGACGGGACGTTGTGAGAGACCAACCGTCCTACCAGGGGCTTCTTGACGTCCGGCACCGCCCACGCCGCCCGCGATCATGCTGTGATCAGCCCACACCGAACTGCCGCTGAAAAAGGCTCACTGTCTCACCAAGCATGTATCGAAACACTGCGTGCGCGCCCGAAGGAACGGCCTGCGCCCCCAGGATCCATGTCAACTGCCACAGGAAGCAGGACCGGGCAACGTGCATCCGCCGCTCATGGATGTTCTCCGTGCTGGCTCAGGGTTTCAACACGAGCTGGTATCCGGAGACAACGTGCGGCACAAGGAGCCGACCGGACGGGCAGAGTGGCACAGACCGGCCCCGAGAGCGCCGCTCTAGAGGCGAAGGGGCGCTTCACTTGATCGCAGGCTCTGGACCCGAGTGCGCTCCGATGAGTCCGGACCAATCAATGGCGACGCACGGGGAGCAAGGAGCTACCCGAAGGAGGTCGTGGCATGTCGCGCCAATGATGTCCGGGACTGCCCTTGGGGACCAGCGGGCCCTGCCGGCCAGAGTCCCTTCGGTCAGGTCCATCCAACCACTGCACCTTCAGTGACGATGCCCTCGATCAAGCCCGATCGACCAGCGTGATCGACGGAGGACGCTCACGCAACGTAACTGAGACGAAGGTGTTTCTACTGAACACAGTTGGGAGCGGGGCAAGATCTGTGCCCCGGATCTGCCCCAGGAGCCACTACGGACTTCCACAAAGAGCCGCGATCAGGCGCTCGACCTGCGGAAACGACTCCCTGGCAACATGTGACCTCTTCGAGAGAGGCACGATGCTCAAAGAGGCATGCTCTCGGTGAGAGCATGCCTCTGAGGTGGGGTTTTGTGGGCGATACTGGGTTCGAACCAGTGACCTCTTCGGTGTGAACACGACCGATCATGCCCCGGGCACATGGCCTTCCAGCGCCACCACAGGTCAAGCGCCGCCCTTCAGCGCGACACAGCGCACCTCGAGGAAGATCAAGTAGATTGTGATCTCCCGCTATTCACACCGCACGGGGCTACAAGCGTCGCGCTCAGTAGCCTTCCATCCAGGTTGTGGTCCACGCCGGGTGTCTCCACCGCCCGGCTCTTGAGGCCACCCCGTAGTTACCGGCCGTGGCCGGAGTACCCCGGCTGCGGCCATCTCCCCCCGCGGATACCCGCGATCACCTGTTTGTGGCAGGTCGATAGGCCGTCCAACTTTCGTGATTAATTGGCAGCAACCCCGTGAGGGTCCAGTCTCGCTGGTGGAACATGCACGGCAAGCATGGTCACATCGTCTGTCTGCTCGTAGCCGGCAAGCATCCGATCAGCAAGGTAGTCGAGCATTCTTTCTGGATCTTCTACAAGATCAGGCGGGGTGTCGGCAGCAACGGCGGCGAGTTCGCCGAGCCCGGTGTCCATTCCGCGTCGTCGGTTCTCCACGAGTCCATCGGAGTAGAACACTATGGTGTGACCAGGCTCGATAATGAATTGAATCTTAGTGCGCAGGGCAGGCCAGCCGAGAGGTGTACCTGGTTCTCGGGCGCTGATCCGTGCTGGCGAGTTCGCGGCGAGCAGGAGAGGCGGCGGGTAGCCTGCGTTGCTGATCTCCCCACGGCCGGTCTTGGGGTCGATCACCGCGTAGGCGAGGGTGGTGAACTGTTCGTCGTCCTCGGTCGCGGTGAACAGCCGGTCCAGGCCGGCGAGCACCGCGGCGGGTTCCGGATCGTTGAGGGCCAGGGCTCGTAGCGCGTTGCGGACGCGTCCCATCCCGGCGACGGCGAGCACGCCCTTGCCCATGACATCGCCGACCGCGATTGCGAGCCGCTCGTCAGGGAGGCGGAACGCGTCGTACCAGTCGCCGCCGACCTGAATGTGGCGGGTGGCGGGGTTGTAGCGGGCCGCCAGCACCATCCCGGGGAGCTGGGGAAGGTCGCTGGGCAGCAGGCTGCGTTGGAGAGCCTCGGCGGTCCGGTGCTCGCGCTCGAACAGCAGCGCGCGCTCCACCGCCAGGGCACACTGTCCAGCAAGGGCCTCCAGGAAGACCAGTTCCACGTCGTTGATCTTTCGGGGCCGGATGAAGGAGAACCGCAAAGCGCCGATGGGTGCTCCCGCGGCCAGCAGCGGCAGTCCGATCCAGGCTTGCTCTTCTTCAATGTTTTGGACGAAGGGCTCGGATTCGGCGCTGCCGAGTTGGTCGCGCAAGCTATTGGGACTCTCCGCGACAAATGGCCGCATCTGACGGACCGCGGTCGACATCACGGTGTGGTCGTTGACCGAGAGGTCGCGTGAGGAAGCAGGGGGGTGAGGTTGGGTGAGTCCTTCCCCGGGTGGTGAATCGATGGTCGGCGGCTCGATAGGCAGCAGGTAGCGTTTGCTGTCGTCCAGTAGGGCCACGGCGGAGTAGTCGGCGCCGATGGTGGACCGCGCGGCCTCGGTAATGACCTGGGCGACCTGCGAGACGGTCAGGGCCTCGGCGAGCATGGAGGTGGCCTGCTGGAGCCGCGCGGTGCGCAGCGCCGCGGCCGACAGCTGCTCGGTCAGCCGGCCGCGCATCTCCTCGGCCTCGCGCTGGCCGGTGACGTCGGTGTTGGCGCCGACCCACTCGATGACCGTGTCTTCGATGAGGGTGGGAGTTGCGGTCAGTTCGAAGTGTCGGAAGCTGCCGCTCTTGGTCTGGACGCGGAAGCTGGTATTGAGGGATGTCTTGTTGCTGACACTGTCGAGCCACAGAACGGTGAGGTCTCGGCGGTCGTCTGGGTGGACGGCGGCGATCCACCCGTGTTGGAGGTAATCCTCGCGGCTCTGCCCGGTGATCGCGCGCCAGTCAGGTGCGTCCTCGACCATGTCACCGTTGGGGTCAGCTACCCAGACGATGTGGCCGCCGGCTTCGGCGAGGGTGCGGTAGCGGTGTTCCCTGCGGAAGGCCATGTCGTTGTTGTCCGTGCTGGCAGAGGTGTTGTCCGCGGACAACGCGGGTGCGGTCGTCTGAGCAGGCGAGGTGTCCTTGACTTCGTTGCGGAGTACTTCGAAAGTGTGGGCGCCCTCAACGAGCACCTCATCAGCATGGTGGAGGAGTTGGGCCGCGACCGCCTGGTCGACTTCTCCCATGAGCTGTGTGGAGCCGTCATCTGGACCGGGCTCGCTGCGCGGACTGGTGAGGGTCGCGCGCTGTTCGAGGTCGGCCAGTCGTTTTTCGGCTCGTTCTGCTTGCAGGAGCGCGTCCTGCAGGAGCTGGAGGCCTTCTTGGCGTTGGCGCAGCACTTGTTCCAGTCGTTGCGCGGTGGAGGCCTGCAGGTGCAATGCTGCCTGGAGCCGCTGCTGGGTGTCGGCGAGTTGGGTTCGTGTCGCCGACAGTTCTTCGCTGACGGCGGTTCGGACCTCCTCGTACAGTTCTTCTCTCCTGGTGGTCAGCTCCGTGATTGCAAGCCGGATCTGGCCCAGCATGTGCTGGAGGCCGTCAGCCAGGGTCTCGTGCTTGCGGACCCATGTCTTGATCTGTGTGGCGACCAGTTGTGCGCTGGCGGCGTCGTGCAGGGACGACACCCACGGCTGCACCGCGGGGGGCACCACCGCGATGGACTGCTCGCGTGACGCCACGGCGACCTCAGCCAGCGGACGCGCCCGTTCCGGAGCGGCGGCCTCCCAGAGCGGCCGGACCTTCTGCTGCAGCACGAGGTGGGCTTGACGATCACCAGCCGTGCAGACGCGCAAAAACACGTCGACGAAGGCCCATTCGGGGCGTTTGGCCCCGTTCAGGCTCTGAGAGATCTTGGTATGGCCATAGGGCATCTGCTGAGCAAGGTAACGGATGGTGACCTGGCGCTCGTCAGCGATGTCACGGAGAACCTGCGCGAGCTCGCACACTTCGGCGTACTCCCCCAGCAGCTGCCCCCAATTGCGCCCCCGCTTGCTCACACAGCCCCCTGTGTTGTCCGTGGTTGTCCGCACTTCACCTGCTCGGACGTGGCGTTACGGTGCGGACAATCAAGCACCAGATTAGACAGTTAGTACTTACCACGTCCGATCGCTAGGGAAGGTGAAATGCGTCCGAAACCGAGTCAGCGTGACCACGACTCCGCTGGTTCCTCGTGGTACTGGCGCCTGCGCAGCGTTCTGGAGATCGTCAAGTTCGGAGTCTGGATCGTGGTCCAGGCCGCTCGTGATCACCTCCAGGGTGGTTGATCCACTCGAGGGAGCCTGAGTTGTTCGATACGGCTCCTGCGAGCCGACCTCACCACGTGGCTCACTGTGAGAGCCGAGTCTTCAGGAGTTGTCGAGATCGGGGTGCCGCGCGCAGTCCTTCGGTTCAGGAAGATGGATCGAAGGGCGGCCGCCTCGACTAGTGTCAACCTGAACCTGCGGCGCCGGCGACTTCACGGAGTGGATGCTCAAGCGCTGGCCGGCGGATTGGGCAAGGCACCCTGGGCGTAGTGCGCTCGTTGCCTCGCAGGGCCGACCGCTGGTCGGGGCACCCCGACTCTCGCTCGGCCGTCTTCGGCTCTCGGTTTTCATTCAGCTGGCGGTTAGCGGGTCAGGCCGCGGACGGTTTCGCCGCCGAGGAGTGGCTTGTCGGCGGGGCCTTTGATGTAGGGGCCCCGGTAGATCACCTTGTGTTGTTGCAGGCTTGGGTACCACTGGCGGACCTTGTGCATCCGAACGACCCAGCGGTGCTGCCAGTCGCGGCCGCCAAGGGTATTCTCGCCGGCCTGCTGGGTGCGGCGAAGTTGCACGACGCGGACGTCGGCGGGAACGCCCGCGCGGTCGGCTTGGAGCTGGGCACTGTGATTGAGCGGCGCAGGCTGGAGAGTGGTGATGCGTTGCTCGCTCAGCCGCCAGAACGCGTACAGGAACCGGATCTGGAAGGTGTCCTCGGGGTCGTCGAGCTGACTGTCGGGTGTGTACTCGCCGATCACGCGGTTCTCATCCTGGCCATGCGCGGCGTGCCAAGCCCGGGTCGCTGCCCCGGACTTCTTGACGACCTTCAGGTAGTCCCTGAGCACCTGCAGTTGTTCGGGGGCGGCGGTGTACCGGAAGCCAGCGCATTTGATCGCGTCCAGCAGCAACGGAGGCAGGGGTGTCCCATGCTCGCGGGCGGCGGCGGCCAGCTGCAGGAAGGTGTCGGGCCGGACCGGGCCGTGGGTGTCGTTGTAGCTGGACACCCGCACCGCCGGGAGGTAGCCCAGTGAACCGTCCTCCAGGGAAGGGTTGAGGATGGAGGAGGGGACCCGCCAGGTGAACGCGCGTAGGTCGGCGATGTTGCCGCCGGCGGTGCGGACCAGGACCGGGCGCGGCAGCATCACCAGGCCGGTGGGCCCGGGCAGGTCTTCTTCGCCGAGGAGTTCCAGGTCTTCCAGGGTGAGGCTCTGCGCGGCGGCGATGACGACGTCGCACATGTGCGGGGAGAGGACGTACAGCTCGGCCTCGGCCAGGTAGCGGGCTTCGTCGGTCACCACGGTGTCGGCGGCCGCGGCCCAGTCGGTGAAGGGCGGGAAGGGGTCGCGGTAGCCCATCCCTCCGAACAGCAGCGCGTTGGCGGTGGGTTTGTCGCCGCGCAGGTGCGCGACCTTCAACGCGAACGCGTTTCGGAGTTGCTGCTCTTGCATGTGCCGGGCGATCGGCGCGGACTGCATGTGCTGCATCGTGGCGATCCGCGCGTCCCGCACAGCCCGTGCCGCTCCGGCCAGCGTCCACGCTTTGGTTCGCTTCTTGGCCATGCGCACCACCTCCGGCACCGATCATGACAAAGGGATCGGACATTCTCCCCCACGACCCGCCTGTTCAGTGCGTTTCACCATCCCAGTGGCAAACCACACACGGGTGCCTTATTGGCCGACCTCGGCCAATCCCGCGCAGGGTAGTCGCCATTCGGGTGATCTTTGGAGCATCGGAATGCTGATGACTCGGGTGGGTGCGCTGCCCGATCGCTGATCAGCCCTGCAGTGCGGGGTGGACGGAAACGCGATAGTGGGGAGGCCGTGATCACCACGATCGCCCCGGACCGGATCGGTTCCCGCGAGGATCTCAGAGCGCAGCTGGTCGAGTTGTTTCACCAGGGCGGGTGGAGCCGGCACCGGCTCGCCGAGGCCGCCGGGCTCAGCACCGCGACCGTGCAGGCGGTGTTGACCGGCCGAACCGCGATTCCGCGGACCGGGACGCTGGTGGCGTTCGTGACCGCCTGCGGCCAGGACCCCGGCCCGTGGGTGCGGGCCCGAGGCCGCCTGGTGCGCGGTGCTAGTCGGCAGGCCCGCCTGGCAGGAGCCGAGCCGGACAGGACGGAGCCGGGCTGCGGGGCAGGTCGCCGTAAACCGGCGGGGCCCGTGCCGCGAGGGCCGTTGGTGGGGACGCTGGTGCGGGAGCTGACCGATGCGCACGCGCTGCATCTGGAGGTCCACCGAGCCGTCGCAGTCACGGACCTGTCGGCCACCCTGCCGGTGCTGCCGGCCTACCTGCCGCGGAGAGCCGTCGATGAGCGGTTGCGACGTGAGGTCGCGGCCGCCAGGCAGTGCAGCCGAATGGTCGTGATGGTGGGTGACTCATCCACCGGCAAGAGCCGAGCATGCTGGGAGGCGGTCCGTGCCGAACTACCAGACTGGCGGATCTGGCATCCGCTGGCGCCTGACCGGGCGCAAGCGTTGATCGATGCAGTTCGTGGCGGGCTGGTGGCTCCCCAGACGGTGATCTGGCTGAACGAAACCCAGTTCTATCTGGATGCAGGCGTGATCGGTGAGCAGGTCGCGGCCGTGCTGCAGGAACTGTTGGCCGACCCGCCCCGGGGGCCGGTCCTGGTGCTGGGCTCGATGTGGCCGGAGTACTGGCGCAAGCTGACCGAGCTGCCGGTCAACACCATAGAACGGCACCGGCGCGGACACCGCGACGAGAACCTCGACCGTCATCGAGCAGCACGGACGCTACTGGGACGGGCGATTGAGATCAGCATGCCGCGCGGTTTCACCGACCAGCAGCTCGCCGAACTGCAGGCCACCATCAATTCTGATCACCGGCTGAAGCAGGCGGCCCGGTCCGCAGGCGGACGCCTCACCCAATACCTGGCCGGCGCACCCGAGCTGCTGCGCCGATACCAGCACGCCGACCCGGCGGCCCGGGCCATCCTGCACGCGGCCATCGACGCCCTGCGTTTCGGTCACGGCCGCTACCTGCCCGAGCCCTTGCTGGAAGAAGCTTCCGCTGGCTATATCGAGCAGCACGATTGGGACCAGCTCGACGACGACTGGTACACCACCACGCTGGACACGTTGACCGCGCCGTATCGCCGCTTGCCCGGTCCTCTGACTCCGTATCGGCCACGGCCGGGCGACCCGCCGACCGAGCACCGCCTGTACCGGCTCGCCGACTTCCTCGAGCAGTACGGCCGCGCTGAGCGCCACGAGATCCCCCCGCCGTCGACGCTGTGGGCCGCGGCGCGACACGCGATGCTTCCCGATGTTCTTCGGCTCGCGCGAGCAGCCTTCAGTGCTGGCGACTACCAACGAGCGGAGCTGCTATTTCGCCGCGCGGCAGACTACGACGACCCTGAAGGGCTCGGATACCTGTCGTGGCTGATGGAACACGGTGGGGACCGCGCCGCAGCAGAACGCCTGGCACGTCGACAAGCCGAGCTGGAACCTGACCGAAGCCCGGCAACAGCGCTCCGGAATCTCGCTCTGCGCCGGGAAGCACAGGGCCGCTGCGCAGAGGCTGAACGACTGGCCCTTGACGCCGCGCAGGCCGGAGACTCCTATGCCCTGCGGGCACTGGTCTGGCAGCGCAGACAGACCGGTCACCACGAACGCGCCCACCAACTCGCCGCGTCATTGGCGACACCAGCCGTGGCCGTCCTCGACCGTTGGGGACCGGCAGAAGTCATCCTCGAGTAGCTGTTCGCAGTGTTCAGATACGTTCGCAATGCCAGCCCAGTCGGCGGCGACGACCAGGCACGCAGATCAAGTTCGCAGAACGGCCTCGAAGACGAACACACGGCCCTAGCACGCTCTCCTCACAAACCTGAAACCTCAGGTCGGAACAGGAGAATCGACATGGACCGGCACCTTGGGCTCCCCGGCCCCCGCGCGACGCAGAAGGCCAGCTCCCCGCCCTCCCCTCCCCAAGACCGGCACGCGCGACCCGCGCTAAAGGAGCCAAGGCGTCATCGACGGGAGGCGCGTCGGTTGGCGCAGGCTGGGCTGCTCGCCGCAGTACGCGGTACGGCCTCCACACTGGGAACCACGGCGACCTCGCTGATCATCTGGTGGTTGCTGCACCGGTGACGCGGAATACCCTCCGTTCTGGCTTGCACCTTGGACCGGTGCCGGTGCATCCGACGGCACGCACCGACAGCGAACCCGATGGTGCTTACTTACAGGTGGTGAAGCAGGAGAGACAGCAGCCAGCCCGTGGTACCGGCGGTAGCGCCGCTGACGATGGCGCCGGGCGCCATCGCGTCGGCGAGCCGCGTGAGGATCGTGCGGTGGCGCTTGAGGTGGTCGCGCATCTGGTGCTCCCGGTGTGAGTGGGGAGCGGGTGGCCGGCCGGGCCCGCGTTCGGATGTGATGGTTCAAGGTTGGCGGTTCCGGCCGAATCCGGCTGGAACCCCGGAAAGATCCGGAGGACAACCACGCGGGCCCGGGGCAAGCGAGCAGGCTGGACCGCGGATGTGCCGTCCCGGGCCATGGGTCCGGCGGACTCCGGATGGGTGTCCCGGAAGCCGTGATCGGGGAGGCAATGTGGCGGACACGAGCGGCGGTGGTGCGGCGTTCACGGACCCGGCGCGCGTGCAGACCGCGGCCGAGTTGGGGAAGGCGCTGAACGTGCTGCGCGGTAGCCGCACCTACGCCGAGCTGGACGAGGCGGCTCGGGCACTGCAGAGGGCGGGCGGCGGCGTGGCCAGGCTGCCGCGCAGTACGGTGGGCGACCTGGTCACAAAGGGCCGCTGTGAGCGCGAGACCTTGGAGACCTTCCTGGCAGCATGCGAGGTGCCCCGCGATCGGCATGAAAGGTGGCTGGCTGCCTGGGAACGTACCCGGACTCAGACTGCGCCGGTGCCCGGTGCGGTGCGGGTCCGCGACGCCAGCTGGCGCGCGCTGGGGGTGCATGTGCCGATCGAGGTGCCGGGCGCCGACCCCGACACTCTGCCGGCCTACGTGCCGCGCGACATCGACGAGGAGCCCGCCACGGGGCTGCGTCCCTGGCTGCGCACCGCTGCCGGTCGCGGTGGGATGGTGATGCTGGTCGGCGGGTCCAGCACCGGCAAGACCCGCTGCCTACTGACCGCCGTTCAGCAGGTGGTGCCGGAGTGGTGGCTGCTGCACCCGCGCAACGCAACGCAACTGAACCAGCTGGCCAACCAGCCACCCGGCAGACTGGTGATCTGGCTGGACGAACTGCAGAGCTATCTGGACGGCGCAGACGGGCTGACGGCCGCCACCGCCGACGCGCTAATCCAGGCCGGGGCGGTAATGGTGGCCACCCTGTGGCCCGCTTACCATGACGCCTACCTGGCCGCTCCCGCACCGGCACTGCACCATACCGACGACGACGCAGATAGCGCCGACCAGGCCGATCGGTACTGGTTCGAACGGCAGCTGCTCAAGCTCGCCCACCGGATCCATCTGGCCGAGCGCTGCAGTCCGGCCGAGACCAACCGTGCTCGCCGTCTGGCTGATACCGCGAAGGGCGGGGTCGGTGACCCGTGGCTGCAGGCCGCGCTGCGCTCATGTGACTCGGGCCTGACCCAGAGCATCGCGGCCGCCCCGCAACTTATGAATCGGTGGCGCAACGGCACCCCCTATGCCCGCGCGATCTTGACCGCCGCAGCCGACGCCGCCCGGCTCGGCGTCCACTCCCCGCCGGTGGAGTTCCTGCGCGCCGCAGCCCCCGGCTACTGCAGCCCGGCCGAGCAAGCGCAGGCGCCGACGAACTGGTTCGAGCAGGCGCTGGACTACGCCACCCAACCGCTGGCGGGCGCCGCAGCAGCCCTCACACCCGCAGGCGACGGCATGACCATGGGCACCATCACCGGCTACCGGCTGGCCGACTACCTCGACCAGCACTCCCGAACCGAACGCGCCGACCAGATCCCCCCGCACAGCTTCTGGACCGCCGCCGCCGCACACGCCCATCCCACCGACCTCGCCACCTTCGGCGAGGCCGCCTGGGACCGCGGCCTGTACCGCCACGCCGCTCAACTGTGGAAGAAAGCCACCAAACACGGCGACCCTGATGCCGCTATCCGCCTGGTCACCCACCTGTACACACTGCATCCGGCAGACCTCCCTCCCGCCCGCTACGCCGCCGCGCACGTCGCTCTGGACGACCCGCAGGGTGTGGCCGCGCTCCTGGGCGAGCTGCGGGGAGTAGGGGCGAATGAACAGGTCGCCGTGCTGGCCGCACGCGCGGCCGCGCACGTCGCCCTGGACGACCCGCACGCCGTGGCCGCGCTCCTGGGCGAGCTGCGGAGGGTAGGGGCGGGCGAGCAGGCTGCGGTGCTGGCCAGGCGCGCCGCCGCGCACGTCGCCCTGGACGACCCGCACGCCGTGGCCGCGCTCCTGGGCGAGCTGCGGAGGGTAGGGGCGGGCGAGCAGGCTGCGGTGCTGGCCAGGCGTGCCGCCGCGCACGTCGCCCTGGACGACCCGCAGGGTGTGGCCGCGCTCCTGGGCGAGCTGCGGGGAGGAGGGGCGAATGAACAGGTCGCCGTGCTGGCCGCACGCGCGGCCGCGCACGTCGCTCTCGACGACCCGCAGGCCGTGGTCTTCCTCCTGGGCGAGCTGCGGGCAGCGGAGACGGGCGAGCAGGTCGCCGTGCTGGCCAGGCGTGCCGCCGCGCACGTCGCCCTGGACGACCCGCAGGGTGTGGCCGCGCTCCTGGGCGAGCTGCGGGGAGCGGAGACGGGCGAGCAGGTCGCCGTGCTGGCCGCGCGTGCCGCCGCGCACGCCGCCCTCGACGACCCGCAGGCCGTGGTCTTCCTCCTGGGCGAGCTGCGGGCAGCGGAGACGGGCGAGCAGGCTGCGGTGCTGGCCGCGCGTGCCGCCGCGCACGTCGCCCTCGACGACCCGCAGGCCGTGGTCTTCCTCCTGGGCGAGCTGCGGGCAGCGGAGACGGGCGAGCAGGTCGCCGTGCTGGCCAGGCGTGCCGCCGCGCACGCCGCTCTGGACGACCCGAAGGCTGTGGCCGCGCTCCTGGCCGAGTTGCGGAGGGTAGGGGCGAATGAACAGGTCGCCGTGCTGGCCAGGCGTGCCGCCGCGCACGTCGCCCTCGACGACCCGCAGGCCGTGGTCTTCCTCCTGGGCGAGCTGCGGGCAGCGGAGACGGGCGAGCAGGTCGCCGTGCTGGCCAGGCGTGCCGCCGCGCACGCCGCCCTGAACAACCCGCACGCCGTGGTCGCACTCCTGGAAGAGTTGCGGAAAATGGGGGCGGGTGAGCAGGTCACCGTGCTGGCCAGGCGCGCGGTCGCACATGTCGCCCTCGACACCCCGCACGCCGTGGCCCTCCTCCTGAGCAGGTTGCAGAGGGTAGGGGCGGGCGAGCAGGTTGCCGCGCTGCTGGCTCGCGACCTTGCCGCAAACGTCCCCCTCGACAACCCCAACGCGGTTGCCGCTCTCCTGGGCAAGTTGCAGAGGTTGGGGGCGGGTGAGCAAGTCACCGTGCTGGCCAGGCGCGCCGCCGCGCACGTCGCCCTCGACGACCCGTACGCCGTGGCATCCCTCTTGGACGGATTGCGGGGGATGGGGGCGGGTGAGCAGGCTGCGGTGCTGGCCGGGCGCGCCGCCGCGAACATCGCCCTGGACAACCCGCAGGCCGTGGCCGCATTCCTGGGCAGGTTGCGGGGGGTAGGGGCGGGTGAGCAGGTCACCGTGCTGGCCAGGCATGCCGCCGCACACGCCGCCCTGGACAACCCGCACGCCGTGGCTACCCTCCTGGAGGAGTTGCGGTGGGTGGGGGCGGACGAGCAGGTTGCCGTGCTGGCCGAGCGCGCCGCCGCGCACGTCGCCCTGGACGACCCGTACGCCGTGGCGGCCCTCTTGGACGGGTTGCGGGAGATCGGGGCAGCAGGCCAACTCGCCGTGCTGGCCGAACGGTTGCCTGCTGCCGGCTTGTTCGCTGCGTTTGTTGATATCGGCGACCGGAGGGAGCAATTCCGGTTCGGGCGTGACCGCGATGGGAGCGCCGCTGGGCGCTGGTTCTGGGAGGAACTGCAGTAGCTCCATCCACTCCAAGCCGTCGTAGCCCAATCAGGTAGAGGCGCCCGGTTTAGGTCCGGGAGGATCGGGGTTCGAGTCCCTTCGGCGGTACGTGCGACAGACGTGGAGGGATGACCGAGCGGTAAGGTGCCGGGCTGCTATCTCGAGGCCATGGCGACGCCCTGCGCAGGTTCGCCCCTTCGCTTCCTCCGCTCCATTCGATCCAGCCGGTGACAGAGCCCGCCTGATAAGCGGGTAGCGCCAGGTTCGACTCCTGGGGACGGGACTCTTTGGTTCGAGGAGGCCAGCCGATGGATGGCGCTGGCCGGTTCCGAAAACCGTTGAGGTGAATGCCCGTGTGGGTTCGACCCCTACGCGCGTCTGGGTGGAACTGCCACCTGGGTGGGGACCAGGCCAAGCCATCCTCGCCGCGTGGATCCACGCCGGCTACCAGGTCACCGAGCGGCGATCGCCTGGCATCGGCGAGCGGCGGATGCTCATCCACGGCACACCGGACTCCGCAGACACGCAGCCAGCCGAGGACGGCCCACCAGATCCGCCACTCGACGCCGAGGAAACCTTCCCGCCCGACGCCGTCCGCCACCTCCAGCCCAACCACCCGCAGGTGTGGGCGCAACTGGCGGCCCGCCACCTTGATCACCTGGCTAGGGCGCCCCGATGACCCCGCCGTCCTACTGGATGGCGCCCCGACGAGCCGGCCCGCGGCGTCTACCGGTATAACACGGCCGTGAGCCGCTACCAGGACTCCGCCCTCCCTCCCGACCAGTGGTGCTGGAGCTGCAGCCCCGCTGAAGCCGCCCGTCTCGTCCCCCCAAGGGGCTCTCGATAGCCGGTACCGGCCGTGGCCAGCCTTCCCTGCCTGCGGCGCGTACCCCGCTGACTCGCCATGACCGCACTGATCGTCATGCCGTGCGGTCAACGACTTCAAATTCAGGACGACCCGGCCCGCTTGGAAACCTCGCCGTGCTCGCCGCATCGCCGCAGGTAGAAGGCATTGCCTAGTCCATCTAGCTTTCCAGTGGAATTGGAAGGTCGGTCCTTAAACCATTTTTCCCACGCGGAGCCCCAGCCCCCGCTACGGTCGGATCTCGAATACAACCACGCTGCTCGCACCGATCGGTAGCTGCTCATGCAGCCTACGAAGGGAGCAGCAGGATGGATTCGACCCGGAAGGACGCGCGCCTACGGCGCGCACAGAGCCGGGAGCGGTACGCGCAGTTCGTCGCGGTCTTCCTTGCGGGGATGGTCACGGCGCTACTGATCGCGGTAGCAGGGAGCCGGTCGGGCGGTCGAGGGCAGCGTCGCTAGCAAGTCCCTCGACCTCGCCCGACGGCGAACAGCAGGGCGTCCCCACCTGGTGGGGGCGCCCTTCCTTATGCGGCGCCCGCCGTCCCAGAGACCTTAGTCGAGGTACGTTCAGGAGCCGCAGGCTCACGGTACCGGCCTATCAACTCTGGCGTAACGGGTTCCGCGGCAGAGTCAGCTTTTTATGGCCCAGGTATCTCACAAGCCCCGGTATTTTCCCCCCACTGGGTGCGACTACCTGCGGGAACGCGCCTCCTGGTCTGCTCGGGCGCTCAGCCCGAAACATTAGCCCTCCCCGGCCGTGCATGGTGTCCGGCGGCCGGAACGCCCCGGCCCCCGACACCCACTGCGGGAGGCCCATCACGTTGCCCGCCGCGCCCCAGGAGCAGCCCGGCCCCTAGGAGGCCGCGCTCCTGGCCGCCGTCGACGTCGACCCCTCCGTCAACCCGACCGAACTGGACGAGGCCGACATCCTCGCCCACCTGTACGGCGCCGAACCCAACGTCCACGAGCACGACGCATCGATGCTCCTGCCCGTCCAGGTGGCGACAATCTCGCGCGCAGCTCCGCCCCGGTTCGGCCCGGACCGGTCAAGCCCTTATGTGGCCTGAGACGGCCCGGAGACCGGAAAACCAGGACCGGGTCTGCTGCGTCGGAGAAAGGGACGAGCATGGGGTCGCCCTGGCGGCCCGGTGAGGAGAGCGCAATGGAACTGAGCGTGGCGACCAGCGAGGATCACGCCGCCGATCTGTACGCCTGGCTGTCAGAGGACCGTGCGGTGACCCGCGGCGCGACGTTCTCCCCGCCGGTTCCCATCGACGAGGGCACCTTGGGCGGCGGGTTCGAGTGGCTCAACTTCGCGGTCAGCAGCGGCTTCAGCCTGGCCGGCCTGATCACGTCGCTGGCGTCCTACCGGCTCGCACGCCGCCAGTCGACCGGCCAGGCCCCGGATGTGACCATCCACTGCCAGACGATCGTCATCACGGTCGGGGACGACGTCCAGGAGACGCTTCGACGTGTCGACGAGGCACTCGGTGATCTGGCGGGGCCCGGCGAATGACGGCGCTGCCGGACCCCCTCCAGTCCCATGCGGTGCTGGTAGGCGTGTCACGCTATCCGAGGATGCCCCTCGAAAGGCAGTTGCCGCAGGTCATGAACGGACTGGAGCACCTGGCCGGACTACTGTGCGACCCCGACGTCTGGGGCCTGCCCGAAGACCGCTGCACGATCCTCGCCGAGCCGCCGGACACGGAGACGATTATCGGCGGGCTGCGTGCCGCCGCGGCGACGGCGAGCGACACCCTGCTCTTTTACTACGCAGGCCATGGACTCACCGACCCTCAGGTCGGACGCGAGCTGTACCTGGCCTTGCCGCACAGCTACGAGCCCGGCGGGGCGCATACAGCACTGGGCTACTCCTTCCTGCGCAAGGAGATGCGCCTAACCTCCGCGGTCCGCAAAGCGGTGATCCTCGACTGCTGCTGGAGCGGCCTGGCTGCGGAAGGGACCATGGGGGCCGACGCGGCTCCTCTGGCCGGGATCGGAGGCGCCGGCGTCATCACCGCCACCACGTCCAACCGCCAGGCGATCGCGCTGCCGGGCGCGAAGCTGACCGCGTTCACCGGCGCGCTGACGGACCTGCTCCGGGACGGCGTTCCCGAGGGTTCCGAGTTCCTCGATCTCGAATCCATCTTCCGGGCCCTGCACACCCGTCTCACAGCCGCCGGGTTCCCCGAACCGCAACTGGTGGGCATGGACGAAGGGGCCTCAATAGTGCTGGCCAGGAACGCACAGGCCCGGTGCCAGGATGTCGCCACCTATCGGATGCTGATCGCAGGCGGGAAGTACGAAGAAGCGCTCGACGTCCTGTACCGGTCGGCCGCCGACGACGAAGCGGCACTGAACGAGTTGCTGCTCCGGCTCAGGCGGACCGGGCGGTTCCAAGCGGCGGCCGAGCTCGAACAGGTCGCGCGCGAGGGGGCCGGAGCGCTGCGCGCGGCCCTGCACCGGCTTCGTTCTGGCGGTGTGTCGGTCAACTGACTCAGCCGACCGACTCAGCCGGCCAGCCCAGCCGACTCAGCGCGCCAGGACATAGCGGGCAAACTCGGCGGAGAACAAGGCGGGCCGGGTACGGTCCTCGGTGACGAGACCCATCTGGCGGAAATGGTTGAGTTCCAGCGAGTTCCGCGTCGGGGCCTCGCCGGCGGCGAGCGACCGCAGGAGTTCGGAGCCAGCCTCGCCGACGTCGAGCGCGACGACCTGGACCAGATGGTCAAACTGACTGTCGAAGATGCCCAGTACCTGCTCGTACGCGAGCGCCACGTCCAGCGTCCCGGTCTCCTCGTGCACGTCGACGATGCTCTGGCAAAGCAGTTCGAGCAGATAGGGATGTAGTCCGGCGAGGTCGAGGACGTCGTCCCGGACGCCGAGCAGGTCGACCCCGACCGCGGCGGCGCGCGAGAGCATCACGTCGGCCTCGGCGGGAGAGAACATGCCGACGAAAGGCCGAATGTTCATCACGCCGTCCAGGATCGATCCGCCAGCCGCGTCGGTCTCGATGGTGATGATCCGGCGCCGGGAAATGGTCACCAGGCCGACGGGGTAGACGGGCTCCGAGGCCAGGGCCCTGAGCAGCTGGAATTCGGCGAGGCTCTGGCACACCGTTGCGGCCCGGTCGAACTCGTCCAGCACGATAAGGGCGTAGGTCTCGCGGTCGGCCAGGGCCTTGAAGAACATCTCCACGGTGTGCCGTAGATCGCCCCAGTCCGTGGCGGTGAGAGCCGCACCGCCGATGGCTTCGAGCGCCGGCGGCGAGCCGGTGGCGCGCAGCACTTCGGAGATCATCGCCTTGAACAGTTCCTGGCCCGAACCGAGGCTGCCGACATTGAGGATGACGGACACAAGGTCGGTGCGTTCACACGTGCTCACCGCTTGGTGGACGAGGCTCGTCTTGCCGGTCCGGTGATGACCAATCACCGACAGGTTGCCCGGCGGCCCGCCTTGCCGTCTCCAGGCGCGCTGAATCTTGCCGGCGAGCTTGGGCCGCGGGACGAAGTGATCGCCGACGGCCACACGCCCGACACGGTCGTAGGGGTTGTCGGTCGTCATGATGCACCCATGTACTTGAGCAGCCATTCGCGATAGAGGCCGACCACGATCCGGTACGAGCCCTCGTCATGCTGGACGACCTCGTGCGCGACCAGGTGGCGGAGGAGTTCGCGCAGACCGGTCCCGCCGTACTCGTGCGCGACGGCGTCCAGGGTCGCCTGCCCGCGTTCCCCCGCGCGCGCGATCGCCACCAGGGCGGCCCGTTGGTCGGCACTGGAGAAATCGAGCGTGTCGTGCGATTCCAGATGGTCGAAGTCGGCGCCTGTGAGCCGTTCGATGAAGTCCTGTGCCACTAGATCGACGTCGGCCTGGGTCACTAGCGGCGCGCGCTCCTCGTTCATGTACTCGACCAGATCGGCGCACAGGCGCTGGATGAAGAAGGCGTTGCCACCGGTCAGATCAAGGATCCGGGCCACAGCCCCTTCCCGGTGACGGGTCTGACCGTCCAGCCTGATCGGCCACTCGATGAGCCGCCGGGCTGGGGCGGGGGCAAGGCGGCTGACGCGCTCGGTACTGAACACGCCGAAGACGTTCGGATCATCTCGGACGAGTCGCTCGATCGCGGACTGGCCGACGATGACCAGGTGGAACAGGCGCCGCTCGACGAGCGCTTTGAACGCGGTGAGAAAGGCGGCCGGGGCGAGCCCTTGGCTGATCCAGGTCTGCAGGTACTGGAACTCGTCGATGGTCACGATGAGGGAGGGGGCCCTGGGAACAGCGCGCCGGTAGCCGTCGAAGATCTGGGTGCAGTCGAAGACCGGGTCCGGGCTCGCGAGAAAGTCGGCGCGGCGTAGATCAGGCGGCAGCAGGGGCGCCTCCCCCGGCAGCACCTTGTCGGCGCTCTCGACGATGCGCCACATGAGTAGGGCGAGAAGCCTGGTGGGGTCCATGTTGCGGCTTGGCGTGAGCTCGCCGATATTGCCGATGTCCGCGACCGGCAGCCCGTCCTCACGAAGCCGGCGTACTAGTTGCAGCCGGATCGACGATTTCCCAGCCCGCCGCTGCCCGAAGATGGCCAGTCCCGCACCGGGTCCGGCGGCGCTCCGGAAGCGCTCCCTGGCACGATTGATCAGCTCGTCCCTGCCGAAGAACATGTCGGGCCTGTCGACCGGTCGGCCACTCGCCCAGTCCAGGTAGGGGTTGGGCACTTCCGCGAAATCGCCGGAAGCGGGGACGCGCACCTGCAGGTCGGCGGTCAGTAGGGCGGTCGCCTTGCTGAGACGGGTGCGATAGCTGAGGGTCACCGGCAGTGTGAAGCTGCGGATGCCCTGGTACAAGTCCGCCGGTTCTAAACGGACCACCACGATCTGCGACGTCCCTCCGCGGACCGGCGCCGGCAGCGTGTGGTCGGATGACGTCCAGCGGAACCCAACAAGATCGTCGTCGATGAGCACCGTCGCCGCCTCTACGGCGGCGCGGCCCTCCGCGTTGGCCACCTTCACCTGCACGATCACGGAGTGGTCCTGCGCTGCGCGCACCAAGGCCACGCTCACCTCGGGCAGGGGCGGACTGTTCTCGATCAGCTCCCGGTACGCGGCTTTCGTGCGCTCGTGCAGCGATGCACGGACCGGTTCCACGACCTCCACCGACAGAGTCGTAGGCGCGAGGCGGATGTCCTCGCCTAGCGCGTCGGCGACCCGCAGCGCGGAGCGCAGCGCGCCCTCCTTCTCATCGAAGGTCCGCCCACCTACAAAATCCTGCAGCGACAGCAGCACCTTGGCGATCCTCGACAGTTCATCACCCAAGTATTCCGGTGCCCGGTCGCGGTACTCCGCGAGCGTTTCCAGCGCCGACGCCATGCCTGACTTCGAAAGGGTCAGCCGTTCCAGAGCCCCGAGCCCGTGGACGAGCCACCACCGGTTTTCCGACCATTCCTTGGCGGCACGCAACCAGGCGTTCCGGAGGTTCTCGGGCCCATCAAGGTAGAAATGGGCCACGGCTGCGGCCCGAAGGCCGGGCTCGTCACAGATGGCGGACAGCACGAGCTCGCCCAAGTCGCCTTCCTCCGCGAGGAGTTCGAGCAGAAGGTCGAACACGGCGGGCTCATCGGTCGCGGCAAGGCGGCGCAGCCCTTCCGCCCAACCCTGATCAGCGCCTTTGGGCGTGACGCCCTCGATCACCGCGACAAGCCGCCGCAGGACTTCCTCCAGGCCGACGGGCCCGTCTTCGCCGTTGAGCAGGCTCAGAGCCGCCAAATAGAGATCAATGGCCGACCGGCTCCGCCGCGTCCGCGTCTCAGCTGCCAGCACGAGGAGGCGAAGCACGCGTTCGTCCTCCGTGATCGGTGTGAGCGCCTGCCTTGGACCGGGCCGGGCTCTGCGCCCCTGGACGTCGCGAACGACAGCTGCGAGCCCATCCTCCGCTGGGAGCGACCGGCCGGCGGCAAGCAATCCGGCGACCCGCCGGGCGGACTGGTCGAGCCAGCTTCCCCGCGGGCCGTAACTGCGATCCACGAAGGCGTTGATGGACGCGGTGGTGCCGTGGCCCGACCGGTCTGGGAGATCGAGCCCGACGTTGTTGACCGCGTCCAGCGCGTGCCGGAGCTCAGGCGACAGCTCCAGCGCCTGCTCCGCGCACTCCACCGCCAAGCTGAGCGCCGTGGCGGTCTTCACCTCAAGGCAGGCCGCCACGACAGGGCTGGCATCCGAGAACGACGCCCAGAGCACGGTCGTCTCGCGCCACCAGTTGTCGTCCACGTTCGCGATGAGGTGGTCGACCAGGCCTGGTTGCTGTCCGATCTGCGCGGCGGCCAGATACTCCTGCAAGGTGATGTGCGCGAAGGCGTATCGGCTGTACTCAACCTCGACAAGCAGTCCAGACCTGCGAACTTCCTCTAGGAAGTCCTCAGGATGTACATGGGAGGCGACCTGGAGAAGCGGGTCCCAGAGGATCCGCTTAGCCTCCGCCGCGGAGACGTCACGGACTCGCGCGGTCATCATGGCCAGTGCCAGGTGCCGCACGACCCGTTCCTTCTGGCCCCCTCTCAGGCCGGTAACGTCCACGACGCCCTTGGCCTCCTGCCGGCGATGGATCAGGACGTCGCAGATCTCGGCGTAGAGGTCGGCGCGGCTGCCTGGCAGAGCACCGCGGTAGCGGTGCACGTTCGCGATCATGGTGAGCAGCAGCGGGTTGGCGGCCAGGGCGAGCAGCTCGGGTCGTGTTCTGAGCTGGAGCTCCAGATCCTCGGCTTGCGCCGCCGCCCTGGCGGAGTTCCGGGCGTCCTCCAGGCCGACGGCGCGCTGCTCGACCGCCTCGTACCAGTTGTGCAGGTAACGGGAGATCTGCTCGGCGGAGAACGTCCGCAGACGCAGCACCTCGGCGTCGGGCAGCGGATTGTTTAGGTACCCATGCGGCCGCGAGGTCACGACATAGGTGTTGCCCGGGTACCGGCGAGTCTGCTGCTTCACCCAGACCACGAACCGGCTCCGATCGGCCGCGTCAGCGATCTCATCCAGCCCGTCGAGCAGCACTAGGCAGCCGCCCTGGTCGAGCCGCCGCTTCAGCCACCGGGCGGGGACCATTCCGGCCAGCCAGCCCACCGAGACCGCGACCTCGGACAGCTCCGGCGCTTCGTCGGCCAGGATCATGTCCCGGTGCTCGCGCAGGTAGATCAAGACCGGCAAGGGCGACCACCGCCAGAACGGCCGGTTCCGATCGCACAGGGCGAGGGCGAGAACGCGGAGCATCGTCGTCTTGCCCGAGCCCGGCCCGCCGAGCACCACGAAGACCCGGCCACGTCCCCAGTCCATGACCGATCGCAGCGATCTCGGCTCCCTGGCGAGCTCAGCAGGCCTCCCGACATATGACTCGGGGGCCGCGACGTGGAGCGGTGCGGCCTCCATGCGGACGTCGACGTACACATCCCGCATTCGCGGGATGTACTCGCTCTGCGTAATGATGCCCACCGTCTCCATGCGCTCGACGCTGGAGCGCAGACTCCACAGATAGACGCGGCGCCAACGGCCCAGCTTGGCGCCGGTGGGACCGCCCTTCCTCTGATGAACGAGAAGGCCTATGAGGCCAGCGGCCCCGAATGCGGCATAGGCCCAGGTCCAACTGAGCCTGCTATCGCTCAGCACTTGGTTGGTGATCACACCTGCCAGAACCACTCCGCTGACCCCAACCACCGCCAGCGCAAACGCCCTCAGCACCGTCGTTCTCACCAGCCGCTCATGTCGCGCCCCGACCGAGGCCCCTGAAGCCAGCTAACACGCGCTCAGCGCCGGACACATCCTCGTTTTCCAACCTGCAATCTGGAATTGACGGGCGCTCCTCACCGAGCCGTACCGCGCGCGTCATGACCACCTCGGCGGTGAGCGCCTCCCGATGACGACCGAGCAGTGCTAACCGGAGTCCGTAGAGGCCCGTAGGCGGGTGCATAGCCTTGCAGTGCCTAGCAGGTCGGGGAGTTGACCACGGCGAGGCCGGAGGCCTTGCAGGCCGCCTCGGCGTACAGGCATGCCTCACTCTCCAGGTCGCCGTCACGCTCGTGGAGGTCGGCCGCCACCGCGGTATGGCGGCGCAGCGAGTCGTGCGGCTCCGCGAGGACCGCCAGGCCGACGCGCGGCCCGTCGGTCTCGCCGACGGCCACCGCGCTCTGAGTAGGACGATTGGGCTGCCAGCCAGGCGCACGAGCTCGTCGTACCACTCCACGATCTACACCCAGTCGGTCTCCTCGGCTCTGAGCGCGGCGGTGCACTACCGGGTGGATCCGGAATGGTGGCTGAACGGGAGCTCCTGCTGCCCGGAGAACTGCATGCCACGCCGACAGTCAGGGCAAGCCCGCCCGGGCGTCCTATCATCGGGCGATCACTCAGCGGCATGAACGGACGCCGATCCACTGAGCCTTTTTCAGCAGCGGTGTGGTGACTGTTGATCACATGATGGTCGCGGTCGGTGCATCTGCCCCGGAACGTCAAGGAGCCCCTGGTAGGACGGTTGATCTCTCACAACCCTCCGTCCAAC
>NZ_JAGEOK010000068.1 GCF_017573545.1 Actinomadura nitritigenes
AAGGAGCCGCACCGGTCGGAGTTCACCTACGGCTCCTTCACCCGCTCCTTCACCCTGCCCACCGGCATCGAGACCGACGACATCAAAGCGTCCTACGACCAGGGCATCCTCACCGTCCGCGTGCCCACGCCCAAGGCCGCCAAGACCGAAGCCAAGCGGATCACCATCGCCAAGTGACACCACGACGAGGGCACCGGACCGGGCCGCCGGTCCGGTGCCCTCATCCTCATGAGGTGCTCGCTGCCCTGGGTCGCTCTGGACCCCGGCGCCGAGTACTTCCGCATCTCCTGCCAGCGGTTCTGTCGGCCACGACACCGCGGCGTGATCGCCGGCAGTGGCAGGCCCTTGGTCCCGCCCTTCCATGTACGAAGGCCCCTGCAACGCAATCGCCCCGTCGAGGGATGGTGGACCCGTGAACACGAACTTCTCGCGCTTCGGCCTTGCCGGATCCGACAAGGCGCGCAAGCCCGCACGGCGCCCCTCGGCCATGGACGAGGCGAAGCCTCCCCGAGTGCCGCCGTTTCCCGGCCGGGCATGCTGCTGCCTGGCCAAGCCCGTGGTGGTCGCGATGATGCCGGTCACCGGCCAACGTTCCGCGCCCGTTGACATCCATCTGTGCGCCCACCACTACCGCGCGTCCCGGAAGGCCCTGGCGCAGGCCGGCGCGATCGTCTTCGACCGGAACGGCGCACTCGTCTCCGGCACCGACGCGTTCGAGCTGGTGTGAGCCGCCGCTGACACGCCCGCGGCATGAGTGAAGGCCCGGCGAGCGCCGGGCCTTCACTCATGCAGAGCCTTCCCATGAGGGCCTTTCACATCCGGATCCAGAGACACCTCCGCCCCGTCCTGTCAGGAACGCTGCTCGAGTCGGGCCGTCCAGAGCCTCGGGGAAAGGCCACGCGTGCACGACGCTCAACGGCACGCCCCAGGCCTCAGCGGCACGGAACACGCCGAGCCCAGCACCGGCCCGGCGAACCCGCCGAGCCCGCGGTGGCCGACCACGAGCTCGGACGCCCGCTCCGGCCTCGTCGGGCTCAGTCGCGCGGCGGGACGACCACCACGGGACAGGCCGCGTGGTGCAGCACGGCGTGGTTCACCCGTCCCAGCGCCATGCCGGCCGCACCGTGCCTCCGGCGGGCGCCCACCACCACCAGGGCCGCATGCGCGGACGCCTCCACCAGCGCCTGCGCCGCGGTCCGATCGGAGACCAACTGGTCGACCGGAACGTCCGGGTGGCGTTCACGCATGCCGGCCAGGGCCGCCGACAGCTCCATGTCCTCCACGAGCCTCGTGCGCGGCGCGGCGAAGTCCACGCCGACCGCGTGCAGGGCGAGGATCCGCGCGCCGCGCGAGGCGGCCTCGGCGAACGCCCACTCGATCAGGTGCTCCTCGCCGGGCCGTCCCGCGACGCCCAGCACCATCTCGTCCGGCGTCTCCGGCGGGAACGGCGCCGCTCGGGGCACAACGAGCACCGGGCAGCGCGCATGGGCCGCGACGTACAGTCCCACTGACCCGAACAGCAGCCCCTGGAAGCCGCCGAGCCCGCGCGATCCGACGACGATCAGCGCGGCCCTCTCGCTCTCCTTGACCAGAGCATGTCCCGCGTCCCCCGGCACGAGGGCCGTGTCGACGTCGAGCCTCGGCTGGACCTCGAGGGCATACTGGCGGGCCTCGTCCAGGAGGTCCTCCCGCTCGGCGGTCAGGTGCCCCAGCACATCGTCCGGGATGCTGCCCCCGTTCATGAGGAAGTGCGCTCCGAGCACGAGCCGCAGCGGCAGCCGATGGCGGGCGGCGTGCTCGGCGGCCCGATCCAGAGCACGCCACGCGTGAGCCGAACCGTCGATGCCCACGATGATCGGATTCGGCACTGGTCGTCCCTCCGATGTCTGAAAGTTCCTAAAGCCGACGCTAGGCCGCGCTGCCAGCGTTTCCCCCGGCCGAAGGTCTCCTCTTCGCGAGGCCAGGGTCATCCACGGTCCGGGACGGTCGCCCATGCCGCATGCCTCTTCCGAGGGCCCATCGGCCGGGTCGCAAGGCCGAATGTCCCTGGTTCGGGCGCCCCCGCCCGCCGAGCCTGGAGGGAGCCACCCGGCGCGGCCCCCGAGGCCGGACGCGCCGGCCACCCGACCAGGAGAGGTCATGACCACACCAGTAGGGATCAACGGATTCGGCCGCATCGGCCGCGGTTATCTGCGCCTGGCGCTCGACAACGGCCGCCCGGTGGCGGCCGTCAACGACGTCGCCGACATCGCGACGCTCGCCCACCTGCTCATGTACGACTCGACCTACGGGCCCCTCGACCGCGAGGTCGGGTACGACGGCTCGGCGCTGATCGTCGACGGGACCCGCATCCCCGTGACGGCGCACCGCGACCCCGCCGACCTCGACTGGGGCGCCGTCGGCGCGGAGATCGTCGTCGAGTCCACCGGACGGTTCCGGCGACGCGACGACGCGGCCGCGCACCTGAAGGCCGGCGCGCGCAAGGTCGTCCTCTCCGCCCCCGGCAAGGACGCCGACGCCACCATCGTGATGGGGGTCAACGAGCAGGTCTACGACCCCGGGCGCCACAGCATCGTCTCCAACGCCTCGTGCACGACCAACTGCGTCGCACCCATGGCCAAGGTCCTCCACGACTCGTTCGGCGTGGTGAAGGGCTACATGACCACGGTGCACGGCTACACCAACGACCAGAACCTGCTCGACTCCCCCCACAAGGATCTGCGGCGGGCCCGGTCGGCGGCAGTGAACATCATCCCGACGAGCACGGGCGCCGCCAGGTCCGTCGGCGCCGTGATCCCGGAGCTGCAGGGCCGCTTCGACGGGATCGCCCTCCGCGTGCCCGTCGAGGACGGGTCGCTGGTCGATCTCGCGTGCCTGCTCGAGCGGCGCGTCACGGCCGACGAGGTCAACGAGGCGTTCGCGGACGCGGCCGCGGGTCCCCTCGCCGGGTTCGTCCGCTACAGCACCCGTCCGATCGTGTCCCGCGATGTCATCGGCGATCCCGCCTCCTGCGTCTTCGACGCGCCTCTCACCCAGTCCAGCGGCGACCTGGTCAAGGTCTTCGGCTGGTACGACAACGAGTGGGGTTACACCTGCCGGCTCTCCGACCTCGTCGACCACATCGCCGCCCTGCTCTGAGGCCCGCCGAACCCCACGCGGCGGCCGGGGGACGCCGGGCCGGGCGGCCTATGAGGGTTCGTGGTCATGCCGTCGCCCCTTGGGGCCTTCCCGCCCACCCGGCTCGTCGTCCACCTGGGTGCTCGCGGTGGCGACCGTCGCTACGGCCGCCGTCAGCCCATCGCGGCACCGGCGAGCAGCCGCAGCAGCGTCGGCGTGGAGAAGCCAGCCCGGTGGTGATCGTGACGTCCCGTATCCACTGCTCCTCCAGGTGCAGCGTCGCGGGCTCGCCGTGCACGCCGATGCTGGCGATGCGACCGCCGGGACGCGCCAGCGCGACCGCGAGTTCGAAGGCGTCGGGGACGCCGACGGCCTCGACGATGTCGCCGGGCCGGCAGCGGGTGCACGGAGGTGTCGGCGAAGGGCACGCGCACGTACTCGGCCTGCGTCCCGTCGATGCCCGCCATCCCCGCGCGGCAGGGGATGACGGGCGGTCACGGTCACCTCGCAGTGTGCGGATCCACTGCGCGCCGGCTCAGGACACCAGGGCGTCGAGAGTGGTGAAGGAGTAGCCCTTGGCGCGCAGCCCCTGGATGATCGCCGGCAGCGCGTCCGCGTCCAGCGTTGTGCGATCGTCCGGGTTGGCCCCGAGGTGCATGAGGACGATCATTCCCGGCTGCGCCGCGCCCAGGACGCGGCCGGCGACCTTGTCCGCGGTCTGGCCGCCCGAGGTGCCCTGCCAGCCGAGGGAGTCGACGGTCCAGCCGACCGGCACGTACCCCAGGCCGTTCACCAGGGTGATGTCCGAGGCGGTGTAGGCGCCGTAGGGGAAGCGGAACAGCGGGCGCGGCTCGGCGCCGACGGCGTTGAAGACCGCCGTGCGGGCGCTGGTGACCTGCGTGCGGGCGGTCGCGTCACTGATCTTGGTGAAGTCGGGGTGAGTGTTGCTGTGGTTGCCGATCCGGAAGCCCGCCCCCGCCAGTGCGTTGGCGTAGGCCGGGAACCCGCGGACGAAGTCCCCGACGAGGAAGAAGGTCGCGGGCACGTTCTCGCGCTGGAGGGTGGCGCGGATCGAGTCCACGCCCGCGCTGTCCCATGCTCCGTCGAAGGTGAGCGCCGCGACCTTGGCCGTGGTCGGGATCCGGGTCACGTTCTTGCCACGTAGTGCGGAGGGGACGCCGGCCGGCGGCCCTGGCACCCAGGCGCGCTGGTCCGTCGTCCACGTGGCACCGCTGATGGTGCGGCTCCACAGGGCCCCGTCACGGCCGCGGCCGACGACGACGGTCTTGCCGCCCGCGTAGGAGGCGGCCGGGCCGTCGACGTACAGGCCGCCCATGATCTGCCACTCGCCCCACGACCCGTCGAAGGTCCGGACGCGCAGCCGGTCGGTCCCGGCGTCGCGGACGAAGACCCACGTCCGGCCGGTCGCGGGGTCGGCGCCGATTCCGGGCGGGCTGTAGGTGCTCTCGCCGAGGGAGGTCCAGTCCGACCATGTCGCACCGGTGCGCGTGCGGGTCCAGACGGCGTGGTCCGTCCCGGTGACCACGACACGGACGGTGTCCGCCGCCACGGCGGCCGCCGCGGGCGCGCTGCCGGTGGTCATGTCGAGCGAGGACCAGCCGCTCCATCCGGTTCCGGGGACGTAGGTCTTCGTCCGCACCTGGTCGGCGGTGTCGCGGACGAAGACGTCGATGCGCCCGTCCGGGTGGCCGACGGCCGCGGGCTGCGCCGTGATGACCAGGTCGTCCACCTTGACCCAGGCTTGCCAGGTCCCGCTCGAACGCGCTCGCTCCCAGAGGCGCCCGTCGACGCCGCGACCGAACACGTGCGGGGACGAGCCCGCGAACGTGACCGCCGGGCCACCGATCAGGCGTCCGTTCAGATTGAGCGGGCTTCCCCAGGCGCCGTCGACGAACCTGCGGTAGAGGACGTTCGTCGTCGCGGCCCGGTAGGCGACGTCGAAGCCCTTTCCGCTGGGCCAGCCGGCGACACCCGGCGTGTAGGTGGGGAGGTCCGCGGTGGCCGCCGCGCCAGCCGCCGCGGCGCCAAGAGGCGCCCGCGAGGCCGGTAGGGCCATCGGGGTGATCGACAGAAGGCCTACCGTGGCCGCCGCTGTGATGCGTCGCATGAGTCACCGTCCTTGGGAGGGGCTTCCAGCGTCTGCGCCGGGCGCTGACGGCGGCAGCGGACGAACGTCCCCCGAGATCGGCCGAACGTCTTCCTCGCGACCGTGATCTCCTTGCCGGTCGGCACGCACCGAGCGCCGCGGTCTTCGTCCCTCTGGACGATGGAGAGCCGATCAGATCCAGGCGGGGCGGTGAGCGGACGGCGCGTTCCTCGCGGCGCGATCCCGCAGCTCCCGCAGTCTGGGGCTGAGCTTGGGGGCGGGAGGAGGCGCGCCGTCCGCCGCGAGGACGCGGCGACGGAGCCCGAGGAGATCGGTGCGGCACCGAGCCCGCGCCGATGACACCGGCTGACCCGACTTGAGGGGGTGGCCGGCGAGCACGACGGCCTCCAGCAGGGCGGTGTGACCGGCGGGGCATCTTTCGCCTCTGACCACCAGGAAGTCGCCTCGCTCGCCCCGGAAGATCTGCTTGCTCGCCGGCAGCGTCCCCGTCTTCGGCTTGCGGGCTGCGACGCCGTGCTGGTCGACGAGTTGCGAGACCATCTCGAAGCCGTCGCCCGCGAGGGCCGCGCGAACGGCGTCGATCAGCCGCCCCTCGATCGGTACGGCGGACGCCCTCGATGCGTCCGCAGCCTGCCCGTCCGCGCGGGCGTCGGCGTAGATCCGGACGTTGCGCAAGCCCGCACGGTCGAGTGCGCGCCGGGACCTGAACGCTCTCGGCACCTGGTCCGCGCCGCTCAGGCGGATGCCGACCCGGGCCGGCGCCCTGGCGGCCCGGACCTCCGCCATCGCCTTCCGCACGTCCTGCACGGCCTTCGCGTCGACGCCGCCGTCGACCTCTACGAGTACCGCGACGACCTCCTCGCCGCGGCTCAGCAGCCTCCGGACATCCGCTGCGCACCGTTCGCCGCTGATCAGCCCCAGCCCGGGCAGCCCGAAGCGCTCGGCCGCCGCCAGATCGCTGGTCGCGGTGAAACCCGCGATCAAGGCCGACCGAGCACCGAGCGCGGCTTCCCCCTCCCGGTCCATGCTTGGCAGGTCCATCGCCCCGCCCTCGTCCGCCTCCGGCGCGAGGGCCACGGCTCCCGATGCGATCCTCGACTGCCGCGACAGGATCTGCAGGATCTCTCTCTGCACGACGTACGCGACCGGAAATGGCGCGGTCAACTCCAACAATGGCTCGTTCACCAGGAGGACGCGCCCTTCCGGCACGGCACGTACATCCCCGGTGAATCGCACACCGCGCAGGGACGAGGCGCTCTTTCTGGCACAGACGCCGGCCTCGACGAGCATGTCGCAGTGGTGCGCGTCGAGCCTGAAGTCTTGGAGATGCCGGAGGCACTCGTCCAGGCCCGCGGCGATCAGGAACGGCCGGCGCTCCGGCAGCCGCGGCACCGAGAGACTGTAGGTGACCGGGGCGGTCCCCGCCCGCCGCAGCCGCATCGCGCTGACGTCGTCCACTCCGCATCCCCACCGATCGCCGAAGAGCTGATCGCCCTCGTGGGCTCTGATCCACTCTCCGGGCGATCCTTTGAGGGATCTCCGTCCGAACGGCCCGAGGCGGCGGGACTTTCGTCCTTTCCGCAGCTCCGGAGGACGTCCCGGCCCGCCGTCCTCCGTGTGCCGAGTTCGGGCCGCTGCTCTCGCACACGCTTTTTCACCGCGACGAGGACCTCATGACCGACCCGGGACATCCAAGGTGATCGTCTCCGCCGGCGCGAACAAGGGCGCGCCGTACGGCCGGTTCCCCACGGGGCGGGCCAGGTGGAGGTCGCCCGGCGAGCAGAGCCCAAGGTCCCCTCGCTTGGGGACGTTGATCCGTGACGCCGTCCGCCCCACCTGGTGAGTCTGGAATCAGAGACGGCCGATGAGGTGGTGTCGATGCGCAAGAAGGTGCTCGTCCTCGGTGGGAACTTCGGCGGGCTGACGGCCGCGCTGAGCGTCAAGCAGGCCCTCGACGGCGACGTGGACGTCACCGTCGTCTCGGCGTCGGACCGGTTCCTGTTCAACCCGTCGCTCATCTGGATCCCGTTCGGCAAGCGGTCGGCGACCGACATCACCTTCCCGCTGGAGCCGACCTTCGACGCGCACGGGATCGAGTTCGTGCACGCGGCGGCGACGGAGATAGCGCCGCTCTCCAGGCGGGTGAACACCACCGCGGGGACGTTCGGCTACGACTATCTGGTCGTGGCCACGGGCTACCGCAACGACATGGCCACCGTGCCGGGTATGCGGGACACCGACGGCGTCCACACCATCACCACCCTTCCGGACGCCGTCGAGGCCGGCGAAGGCTGGCGCAGGTTCCTGGAGGACCCCGGCCCCGTCGTCGTCGCCGCGGCCCAGGGCACCGGCTGCTTCGGCGCGGCCTACGAGTTCCTGTTCAACGCCGCCTACCAGCTCCGGAAGGCCGGTCTCAAGGGCCGCGTCCCGCTGACCTACGTGACCGCCGAACCGTTCCTGGGCCACTTCGGCATCGGCGGGCTTCCGGGCGGTGAGCGGCTCCTCAAGCTCTTCTGCAGGAAGGAGGGGATCCAGGTCATCACCGGGGCCGCGCTCGCCGAGGCCGCTCCCGGCAGGCTCCTGCTGGCCGACGGCGACAAGCTCGACCACGCCTACTCGGTGATCATTCCGCCGTTCCGGGGACAGGACGTGGTGGCCTCCACGCCGGGTCTCGCCGATGAGAAGGGCTTCGTCCCGGTGCGGGACACCTACCAGTCGATCGCCCATCCGACCATCTACGCCGTGGGCATCGCGGCCGCCGTGACCGTGCCCTGGACCGCGGCCGTCGCGGTCGGCGTCCCCAAGACCGGATTCCCCACCGAGGTCCAGGCGCGCATCGCCGCCGCCAACATCGCCGCCCGGATCCGCGGCGAGCGGCAGGTCCGGCACAGGAGCTTCGGTGACATACCGGCCGTCTGCATCATGGACGCGGGCAACAACGGCGTGATGATCCTGGCCGACCGGATGCTTCCGCCCCGGAGGCTCGGCCTGCTCATCCCCGGCCCGCAGGCGCACGCGGCCAAGATCGCGTTCGAGAAGTACTTCCTGTGGAAGGCCCGCAAAGGCCTCGTCCGGCTCCCGTGAAGACCGCTTGCGGCCCACTGCGCTACGCGGGCCGCAGGCGGCTGTGCACCATGTGCTGCAAACGCCGAGCCGGACCGCAACGCCCAGGCCGCTGCGGTCAGCCGAGTGCGGCGCCGTTGTCCCTCCGCTACTGCATGTCGAGGGCCATCGCGTCATCGCTCGAGGCAACGTCTCCCCTGTCCGGAGTGCGACGTCCGGAGAGCATCTCAGGACGGATCCTGACGAACAGGTCCCGTCGCCCCGGCGCCCAGGTCCGCAGGTCGATCCCCTCCAGCGGCGTGACCCCGCCTGCCGCGGAGACCCGCCGCGCCGGGCCGACCGCGACCACGGACCAGCCCGTACGCGTGGCGGCATCGAACTCGTCGATCTCAAAGGCGACGATGGTCCCGGTCGCAGCGGTGGCCAGCCGGGAGGTCCGCGACGTCCGGAAGACGATGTCCCCGCCGTCCAGGACGTAGTTGACCGGTTGGATCGCCGGCAGGGCGTTGTGGGTGAAGACGATCCGGCCGACCTCGGCATGCCGCAGCAGGTCCCGGCACTCGCCGGGACCGAGGATCTCCAGACCACTGCGATCGAACTGCATGCCTCCAGAATGCGGGAGCGCCCGTATGCCCAGTTAGGGCCCAAGGTCCCGACTCCTTGTCCGCCCGCACCAGGGGCACCGGGACCTTCGCGGAAGCTTCCTCGGACGGGTCTCCTGGTGCGGATCGAGCGACGGCCGGCCCCGGGGCGAAGGACCTTCGTCCCTGTCGGCACGGCGCGAGCAGCGAAACGCTCTGAGAGGACGGTGAGCACCGCTGGACGGACCGGGGACGGACTCGGTCCGCGCCGCGGTGCGCGAAGGAGTCAGACCGTGACCGGACAGGCGGCCGGCGTGGGGCCGGGCAAGATGCGGGTCGAGCACGACTTGCTCGGGGAGCGGGTGCTTCCGGAGGACGTGCGCTTCGGCATCCAGACGCTGCGGGCGACGGAGAACTTCCGGATCTCGGGTGTCTCGCTGGCGCAGTTCAGCGACTTCATCGTGGGTCTGGCCCACGTCAAGAAGGCGGCTGCGCTCGCCAACCACGAGCTGGGCCTGCTCGCCGCGGACAAAGCGAGGGCGATCGCAACGGCCTGCGACGAGATCGCGGCGGGACGGATGCACGACGAGTTCGTCGTCGACATGGTGCAGGGCGGCGCCGGCACCTCGACCAACATGAACGCCAACGAGGTCATCGCCAACCGGGCCCTGGAGCTGATGGGCCACGGCAGGGGCGACTACCAGTGGCTGCATCCCAACGACGACGTCAACCGCTCACAGTCCACCAACGACGCCTACCCGACCGCGGTGAAGATCGGCGTGTACCTGTCAATGCAGCGGACGCTGTCGGCGATGGGAGAGCTGAAGGCCGCGTTGGCCGACAGGGCGGCCGCCTTCGCCGACGTCATCAAGATGGGCCGTACCCAGTTGCAGGACGCGGTGCCGATGACGCTCGGACAGGAGTTCGCCGCTTACGCCGTCATGGTGGGCGAGTCGGTGCAGCACCTGCGCCGGGCCGGCGACGACCTGCTGGCGGTGGGCATGGGCGCGACGGCGGTGGGCACCGGCATCAACACCGTGCCCGGCTACGCCGAACGAGTGGTCCAGAAGCTGGCCGAGGTGAGCCGGCTCCCGGTCCGCAGGGCCGAGGACCTCGTCGAGGCCACGCAGGACTCGGGACACTTCGTCCAGCTGTCGGCGACCCTCAAGCGCGCGGCCGTGCAGATCTCCAAGATCTGCAACGACCTGCGGCTGCTGAGCAGCGGCCCCCGCGCGGGGCTGGGCGAGATCCGCCTGCCGGCGGTGCAGCCGGGCTCGTCGATCATGCCGGGGAAGGTCAACCCGGTCATCCCCGAGGTCGTCAACCAGGTCTGCTTCCAGATCATCGGATACGACCTGACGGTGACCCTCGCCGCCGACGCCGGCCAGCTGGAGCTCAACATGGCCGAGCCGATCATCGCCTTCGACCTGCTGCACGGCCTGAAGCTGCTGCGCAACGCCTGCTCCACGCTGACCCACCGGTGCGTCCTGGGCATCGAGGCCGACCGGGAGCGCTGCCGCGGCTTCGTGGAGGGCAGCGTCGCGCTGGCCACCGCCCTCATCCCGGTGCTCGGCTACGACCGTTCGGTGGCCGTGGCCGCCGAGGCGCAGCGGGACGGGACGGCCGTCCGCGACATCGTCGTGCGCAACGGCTGGCTCGCGCGCGAGGACCTGGATCGGCTGCTGCGCCCGGAGAGCATGACCGCTCCCGGCCCGGCGGCCGATCCAGGTCGCGCCCGTGTCGGCACTCGGACGCGTGTACCGGAGCCGCGCCCGACCGAAGACCGCTGACGCGCTGCTCGGGGCCGCCGCCGCTGCCGCTGCCGCGTCGGGAGGTGAGGCGAGGCGAGCGGCGGCACGACGGCGCCGATGAGATGTGGGTCGGGCTCGGCGAGATCGCGGACGCCGACGATGATTTCCTTTTGGACTACCTCGCACAGGAGTTCCGGCAAATACGAGACCTGTAATCGAAATGGAAAACGCTCGCGCCGTCTCCAGCCGTGTTCGAGCGTGTCGGCGAAAAGGCCAGCGGGCGGGAACGTCAGATAATGCGCTGCAGCGAGGGACGTTTGTCCCTGCCTTCGGCCGGCGATGCGATTTACGGTCGTTTCGACCGACAAGTGGCACGGCCTTAGGAGGCCTGACATGCACAGCTTACGAAGGCGCGGGCTCGCGAGCGTGCTCGCGGTGGGCATCACCGCCGTCCTGCTCGCCGCGCCGACGGCGAAGGCCGCCGCTCCCACCCCGGAGGGCGAGGCGTACCGCGTCATCGATCTGGGGACCTTGAACGGGAGCGACTCCTCCGAGGCGTTCGCGGTGAACGAGCGGGGGCATGCGGCCGGGCAGAGCGACGGTCACGCCACGCTCTGGCGCAACAGCCGCGTCATCGACCTCGGCGTGCTGCCGGGCGGCCTGTGGAGCGTGGCGACCGACCTGAACGACCGCGACGAGGTCGTGGGGTACGGCTCCGCCTCCGGCGGCACGCACGCGTTCCTCTGGAAGGACGGCCGGATGCGCGATCTCGGGACGTTGCCCGGCGGGACCGACAGCTATGCCGAGGGCATCAACAACGCCGGTGACGTGGTGGGCAACAGCACGGCTCCGTCCGGCCCGTACACCCGGCACGCGGTCCGCTGGCACGCCGGCCGCACGATCGACCTGGACCCGGAGGGCCAGGCGTCGTTCGCCAAGGACATCACCGACGACGGCTGGATCGTGGGCCACCGTTTCCTCCCCGAGGACCCCATGAACGCGCGTGCGACGGCATGGTGGCACGGCATTCCCACCACGCTCGTCCCGGACGCCCCCTCCTATCCGGCGGCGGCCGACGAACGGCATCGGGTCGCTCTGAACGACAGCGGTGGGCACGCGTCGATCTGGTACCGCGGTGCGACCAGCCCACTGCCGTCCGACCCGGCCCTGTTCGCCCAGGTCCATGACATCAACAACGCGGGTCAGGTCGCGGGCTCCGTTGACATCGACGCCATCGTGTGGCGGGACGGCCGGGCGGTCCCGCTGCCCAGACTGCCCGCCGGAGGTTCGGCCGCGGCCTACGGCATCAACGATCGCGGCCAGCTCGCCGGATCCTCCGCGACCGCCCCGGACGGGACCCGGCAGCACGCGGTGCTCTGGACCCGGTGAACCCCGACCCGCCGACCGGTACGCCCAGAGGCGGCCGGTCGGCGACGCTCGCAACGGCGGGCGCCCGCCGCCGAGCCTGACACGGCACCATCCCCCACCCTGCGGTCGAGCATTGGCGCGACGCCTCTGCGGGACTGAGGAGCACAGCGCACGTCACGACGACATGGCGGTGGGACCGGCGTACTTCACCACTGCCGAGCGCAACGAGTGCCAGCGGCGCTGTCTGCGGCACGGGCCAGCCTGGTAGCGGTCACTTCCGGCCCCGCGGGTTGTCGAGCCGGCAGGACCTTCGGCCCTGTGGCGAACGCCGCCGGCGCGATGGAATGGAGGTGCGCGGGAGGACCGCAGCAGGTGCGAAATAGCGGCAACGCCGCTCACCGCACATCTCGGATCGCTGCCTCAGCGGCGAGGGGCTCCTCCCGCGTACGACTTTTCCAGGCGCCATCGGCGACGGCCTAACGGAAGCCGCGGTCACGAGAAGGCGGCGAACTCGCCTCCTGGTAGCACATCGTGACGCCTGGTAGCCAGTCGCCGGTTCGCGCCCCGTACCGGCTCACCGCGCGGCGAATATTGCCGGTTATTACTGGCTTAATTGAGGCTCGGGTGTGATGCTGGCGTTGTGACGGTCGGAATGGATGAAGCCGGGCCCAGTGAGGCTAGAGCCGGCGATTCGCGACACCGCAGGCCGCGGTTGGAGTGCCTGCGGTTGAAGCCGCACGACCACATCGGCTGGGTGTTCGACGGCGCCCCCCAGTTCGATGCGTTGGCGGTCCCGTTCCTGGCCGAGGGAGCCGCGCGGGGCGAGCAGCTGATGTACGTCAGCGCCGACCCGGAACCGGGCCTTGCGGCCCGCCTCGGGGACGGCCTCGCCCCTGGCACCCTGCAGGTGGCGAGCATCGTCGAGGTCTACGGGGCATCGGGGATCGTGGACGCCGCCGCCCAGCGGGCCACGTTCGCCGCCGCGCTGACGCAGGCCAAGGCCGACGGGTACACCGGGATCAGGGTCGCCGCCGACAACACTCCGCTGGTCGCCGATGAGGAACGGCTGGCAGCGTGGCTGCGCTGGGAGATCCTGGCCGACCGGTTCATGTCGGAGAACCCCGTCACCGGGCTGTGCGCCTTCGACCGCGAGAAGGTCGAGGTCGACCGGCTCCGCCACCTGGCCACACTTCACCCGCTGTCGTCGGCGGGCAGTCCCGCGCCCCAGTACCGCCTGTTCGCCGACGCGGGGAACCTTCGCGTCGAAGGCCTGATCGACTCCTTCACCGTCGGCCAGCTCCGCCTGGCCCTGGACGTCCTCCCGCCGGGCACCGGTGTGCTGATCGACCTGGCCGCCGCCGCTTTCACCAGCCGCCGGCCCTTCGCCGGGCTGCAGCGGCTGGCCGAGGCCGGGGTGCCCGTCACCGTCCAGGGCCCGCCCGACGCCCTCGACGAGCTGACCGCCGCCGGATCGGCGCCCAACGGGCACCTCACCCTCGAGCAGACCGCCACCTGACCGACCCACCGCGCCCGCCGACGCACACTCAAGATCATTCACCCTTCGGTGGACTCCGGCGGGCCGGCCCCTGCCGGGGACCGGACCGGCGTCAGGCGGCGTCGGCGGCGGTGGTCTTGCCGGGGCGGGTGAGCTTGGGCAGGACCTCGGTGGCGGGGGGTGGTGCGGCAGGTGCCGCATGCCCAGGGCCGACGGGATGAGCGCGATGGCGGCGCCGGCGAAGGCGGTGTAGGCGGCGATGAGAACGATGCGGCCGATCTCCCAGAAGGCGTAGGCGTTCAGCAGCATGCCGCGCAGTGTGGTGCCCTTGAAGACGGTGTTGACCTGCGCGGCCAGCGCGGCGTTGTTCGACTGGGTCTGCGCCTTGGCCGACAGTTGCGCATAGGTCTGGCCGCCGCTCATCTCCTTGAGGTGGACGGCGATGAAGTGGTCGGTCGTGCGATGGGAGCTGGCGGTCCTGCCGCCGCCAGGTCGGCCGAGCGCCAAACCGGAACCTTATGCGGCAAGAGCGACTCCGGGCCGTTGGCGAGGCGAGAGTATGGCTCACACCGACGAGTACCGGAGCATGCGGCTGCGACGGTTCCGGCGACCTCGGGCTCTTTCGCGGTTTGTGGACCGATAGCCTGCATGTGTGCAGAAACCGGTGGCTGGGAGCGACCAGGATGGCTGACGCCGAAGACGTTCGCCGGTTGGCACTCGCGCTGCCTCACGTGGTCGAGATCGACAGCGACGGCTTCGATTTCCGGGTCGGCGGCAAAGGGTTCGTCTGGTCCTACCCTGAGCGCAGACCGGGCAAGCCACGCGTCATCAGAACCGACATCGCCGTACTGTACGTCGGCGACGAGGCAGAGAAGCAGGCGCTGCTGCTCGGCGAGCCGGAACGCTTCTTCACCACACCCGCCTACGACGGCATGCCCCTGGTCATGCTGCGGCTGGACAAAGTGGACCCCGACCGCCTGGAAGAACTCATCACCGACGCCTGGCACATGCGTGCGCCGGACACGCTCGCCGACGACCTCGACACCCCGGCCGATCAGACCAGCACAAATCCACGATGAGCAGAGCCGGCCGGGGCGAGACCGCAGCCAGCCGCCTCCGCGCATACACGGCCCTCTAGCACCCCACCCGAGCCTCACGCCCGGTCACCTCGACGGACCCTATGACGATGCGGCGTGAGCGGACGACGGCTCAGGGGGTCCGCTGTCCGGATGGTCCCAGAGCTCGTCCGCACTGGGTACGCATGCGGAGGTGGAGCGTGGTGGCCTCGAACTCGTCGGGTTGTCGGAGCGCTGACGGCCGGCTACCGAAAAATACTCGACAGAAATTTCGGGAGGCGGTGTCGGATCGGGGCAGCGGCGTTCGTAGCAGGGGTGAGACGTCGACCGCGCTGCGCTGACCACGGCGCGCGGCCGTACGCCGGCAGGACCGGAAGTCATCCCGACTACTGACGAGGACAGGAACGATGACCGATTCGACGGCACGTGGCGGAACCAGGCCCTTCCGATTCGGGGTCGTCGCCCCGCTCACATCAGATCTGCCGACGTGGCGCGACCAAGTGCGCCGTATCGCCGACTACGGGTACTCCACGCTGCTGATGCCCGACGTCCCGCAATGGCAGCCGGCGCCTGCGCCCACGCTGGCCGTCGCGGCCACCATCACCGACCTGCGAGTCGGCTCTTGGGTGTACGCCTCCCCGCTGCGCCAGGCGTGGAGCACCGCGTGGGAGGCGCACTCGCTGTCGGTGCTCACCGAGGGCCGCTTCGAGCTGGGCATCGGCACCGGCAGGCCCGGCATCGAGGACGAACTCCGCGACCTGGGGCTGCCCGTCGTCCCACCGGCCGAGCGGCTGGCCCAGGTGCGCGAGACCGTGACGGCGCTGCGGGATCACGACGGCGCCGACCTCCACACGCCGGTGGTGATGGCGGTGCGCGGGCCGAAGGCCCAGGCACTGGCGGCCGACCTCGCGGACACGGTCGCCTTCGCGCTGATGCCGGGAGACGACCGGGTCGAGAGCACACGGGTGATACGCGGCTTCCGCGCCCTCGCCACCCGGGACATCGAACTCGCGCAGCATGTGGCGGTGATCGGCGACACCGTCGCACCGTTCATGGCGTCCCCCGACACCGACCCTGCGGCGCTTCGCGCGATGGACTCGCTGGCGGTGCTTCCGGACGACCCGGCGGCGGCCGCCGAGGAGATCCACCGGCGACGGGAGGAACTCGGCATCTCCTACTTCGTCTTCGGTGCCGGCTCCGCCGACGCACTCGCTCCGGTCGTGGCCGAACTGGCCGGACACTAGGCGGGCCGACAGACCGGTAACTGGACGGGCGGCACGTCGGCACCCACGCCCGTGCAGGTCTTGGCAGTATCTCCGACATAGAACAACCATCGGGGCAGAGATCCGGGGTGTGCCGACCGCACGGATCGCCCCCAACCACAGGAGATGGTCTTCGGATGCAGTACCTGGTTTCCGTGATCGACGACAAGGACGATCCCGGCAGCACGGACAGGCAGCCCGCCATCAGCGCGTTCAACGATCGGCTGATCGCCGAGGGCCACTGGGTCTTCGCAGGCGGACTCGCGGACACCGACACGGCCACGGTCATCGACAACCGGGGCGAGCAGGCGGTGTTCAGCGACGGGCCCTTCGTGGAGTCGAAGGAGTACCTCGCCGGCGTCTGGGTGTGGGAGGCCCTCGATCTGGACGTGGCGCTCAAGCTCGCCGCCGAGGCGTCCAAGGTCTGCGATCGGAAGATCGAGGTGCGGCCGTTCCTGTGAACGACGTCGACGTCCAGGAGGCGATCACTCGCACCCACCACGAGGAATGGGGCCGGGTGGTCGCGTCCCTGACCAAGCGTTTCGGTGACCTCGACATCGCCGAGGAAGCGGCCGCCGAGGCGTTCGCGGCCGCCGTCGAGCGATGGCCGGCCGACGGCGTGCCGCCCAACCCCGGCGGCTGGCTGACCACCACCGCCAACCGCAAGGCCATCGACCGGATCCGGCGCGAGAACAAACGCGACGACAAGCACAAGGAGGCTCGGATGGTGTCCGGCGATGACCCGCCGGAGCCTGTCGGCGCCATCGACGACGACCGGCTCCGGCTGATCTTCACCTGCTGTCACCCGGCGCTGGCCGTGCAAGCCCGCGTGGCGCTGACACTGCGCATGGTCGCCGGCCTCACCGTCCCCGAGATCGCCCGCGCCTTCCTCGTGCGGGAGACCGCCCTGGAGCAGCGGATCACCCGCGCCAAAGCCAAGATCAAGGCGGCCCGCATCCCGTATCGGGTGCCGGCCGCCGAGGATCTCCCGGCACGCCTGTCCGGCGTACTCGCCGTCCTGTACCTCGTCTTCAACGAGGGCTACCTGGCCACCGGCCCCGGCACCGACCCCCTGCGCCACGACCTGACCGCCGAGGCGATCCGGCTCACCCGCCTGATCCGGGCTCTCCTGCCGGACGACGGCGAGGTGGCCGGCCTGCTGGCGCTGATGCTCCTCACCGAAGCCCGCCGCACCGCCCGGGTCTCGGCCGACGGTGAACTGGTCCCCCTGGCCGAGCAGGACCGCGGGGCCTGGAACGCGGCACTGATCGCCGAGGGCCACCGGCTGGTACGCGAGCGCCTCGCCGCTGCCGCCGCCGGAGCCGCCCCGGGCCGCTACCAGATCCTCGCCGCGATCAACGCCGTGCACACCTCCGCCCGCGACATCCGCGACACCGACTGGTCACAGATCCTCGCCCTCTACGACCAGCTCGTCCGCCTCGACCCCTCACCGATCATCGCCCTCAACCGGGCCATCACCCTCGCCGAACTCGACGGCCCGGACGTGGCACTGGCGGCCGTCGACCGTCTTGGCGACAAGCTGGCCGACTATCACGCCTACCACGCCACCCGCGCCGACCTGCTCCGCAGACTGGGCCGAAGCCGGCAGTCACGCGCCGCGTACGACAAGGCCATCGAACTGGCAGGCAACACCGCCGAAACCGCCCACCTGACCCGCCGCCGCGCCCAACTGGGATAACAGCCACAGACCCCGATCGGTACCCCGCAACACCTCGTCAACCGGACCGGCCCAATACCCGCACGAGGTCGTCAGCCTCCGACGGTCACCACCTCCCCACCCAGACGCAGGATCACCGCCAAGGCCCCCGGCCAGAACCTCGTCCGGGCAGGTCAAGCGCCATGTTCGTACTCGTTGAGGATGCCGCCCGGCCATTGCGTTCATCTCGATCGATGATCGGCGGAGGCAGCGGCTTCAACGGACGTACGTTGGCGATGCCCTGATGCCGCCGCTGGAAGTGACGGCTGGGCAGCGCGAGGACGCCCCAGTTCCAGACCTGATGGTAGGCGTCCATGTCGCCCGAACCGAGCGGAGGGCGTCCCCGGGCCCGGCCGGATCGGGTGCGGACCGACAAGCCGAACTCGTCTTGGACGATCCGGGCTCCCGCACCGCCGCGGCATCGCGAGCACGATCCCGATGCCGGCCGACCGGGCCGGTTACCGTCGGCGGGCAGGCAAGGGATCCGCGACTCGGCTCAAGCCCCGGGCACGGTGGAGCGAACGCAGCGCCAGGAAGCGTTCTGCGACCTCACTCGGTCGCCGTCCGGTCTGACAGCGACGTCGGAGCCACTGGTCGGCGCGAAGCGCTCAACGAACTCACCGAGGCCCATCGGGGGCGCATCAGGCAAAGCCGACTTCACTGTCCACCTGCAAGGTCTTTCCGCGGCGCGCGTTACAACCTCTGCACGGCTGGAACACCACGGAAGATAAGGGCAACCCTGCCCTGCCGTCCGTCCAGGCCTGCTGCGGCGACCGGGCACGCACGAGGCAGGTCACAGTCGATCTTCTTCAGATAGCCGTTACCCGTCGATTACTTCTCCTTTCGCGGGGCCCACAAATGACGGCATCTGAATCAGCGGCAAAGGAAAGGAGAGGGAGAGGTGAGCGAGGAAACCGCCAAGGCGGACGAGCGAGTCCTGGAAGCAGCCACCAAGCTGTTCTCAGAACTGGGATACGACGCCACGAACCTCGCCATGATCGCAGATGTCGTGGGGAGGGAGAGTGTCGACTCGGAGCTCTTGAAGAGCGGCAAGGCCGAGATCTACCTGGCCGTCTTCGAGCGCTGCTCCACCTTGGAGAAGGCCTTCCTTGCGGCCACTGCCGAGCGCATCTCATACGACGCGCCGGGCCTGCACCAGTTGGTGGATTGCTTCCTCGACTTCTCCTTCGACCATGTGGAGATCACTGAGCCTTTTTCAGCGGCAGTTCGGTGTGGGCTGATCACAGCATGATCGCGGGCGGCGTGGGCGGTGCCGGACGTCAAGAAGCCCCTGGTAGGACGGTTGGTCTCTCACAACGTCCCGTCCCCACCA
>NZ_JAGEOK010000069.1 GCF_017573545.1 Actinomadura nitritigenes
GCCACGGCCCGGTCGGCGGCGACGGCCGCGCGCTCCATGGCCGCGATCTCCGCGTCGGACTTGCGCATCCGGAGTGATGCGAGGAGCGGCTCGGCCGAGGCGAACAGGGTCTGCGGGCCGAGCCGCTGACCAGCAGCGACAGCACCTTCTCCTGGCGGAACCGGGCGTTCAGGCTTTCAATCGCGTTGGTGGTGTAGACGATCCTCATCGAACCCCTCGACCCGGCGGGCATGCTTGGGCACGATCTGCGGCTCGAACACCCCCGCCCGGTCCCGCGGCACCTCGATCTGCACCGGCCCGACCTCGGTCGACACCATCTTTACCGAGGTGCCGTTGCGGTGGTTACCGGTCGGATGGGCCGGGCATTCGCCCCGCTCATAGCCCAGATGATCGGTCATCTCGGCCTCCAGCGCGGCCTGCAGCACGGTCTTGGTGATCCCGGCCGGCAACCCGTCCGGCCCGACCAGCGACACCCCCTCGGCCCTGGCCTTCGCGACCAGCTCAGCAGCGAGCTGGACCTCCAGACCACCAGCGGTCTCGTCCTCGTCGTCGTTGGACACGTGTGATCCTTCCCGGCCGGGGCATCGGCCCCAGCCTTCCGGATCACCACCCCACCCACACGATCTTCAGGACAGTCCCGCGCCACGGTTACCGCGTTGCGGTGGCCAGTGCTGCGCGAATGGCGTCCTCGTCGGCCGGCTGGCCCTTCTCGTTCGAGGACGGCCCGTATGGGGTCCCCCACACCGGCGTGTCCGTCGCCTGCCGCCAGCTGTCGGCCAGTGGTCCCGCGTCCACGACGCTGTAGCCGATGGATTCGATAAATCGGTCACCGCCGCCGTCGCCGGCGCGGAGTCCCCGGCGATCAGCAGGTAGGAGCGGTCCGCGGCCCCCGCCGGACGGGCGAGTGACTGCAGGTGCTTGAAGAAAATGTTGTTGAACGCTTTCACGACCATGGCGCCCGGGATGTACAGCAGCAGTTTGCTCGAGGTGAGCGACTTGCTGTCGGGCTCGGGGATATGTCCGTCACGTTCGGGGCCGTAGTTGCACGTGTCGATGACCGTCTTCCCGGCCAGTGGTGCGGCGGGCAAGTTGGGGAACGCCTTGACCGGCACCGTGATCACGACGATGTCACCGGCCGCCGCGGCCTCCCCGCTCGTCGCCGCGGACGCCCGCGGTCCCAGTTTCGCGGCCGTGTTCGCGAGCGTTTCTGGACCGCGCGAGTTGCTGAGCACGACCTGGTGCCCGGCCGCGATGGCGAGCCGCGCGATGGTAGTGCCGATCTATCCGCTTCCGATGAATCCCACAGTCGTCATATTCTCGGCGTCCCCCAAGAGCCGTATCCTTGCGATTTGCCGGGCTCGTTGCGATGGGGGTCCCTGCCGTCAGTTGGCGGGGAAGTAATGGCTGTTGTCCAAATCGGCGAGCAGGCCGGGCTGAGCGGGTTCCCAGCCGAGGATCCGGCGGGTGATGAGGTTGGACGCCGGGTAGCTCTGCGTGACTATGTTCGCGAGGAACCCGAAGTATCCCGGCAGCATCAGTTCGTCCGCGGGAACGCTGACGGCGGGCAGGCCCAGGCGGCTGCCAATGGCCTCGGCGATCTCCCGGAACGGGATGCCCCCGTCGTCGACCGCGTGCCAGTATTTGCCGGCCGGGCCCTTCTCCAGCGCCAGGCGGAACAAGGAGGCGACATCGCGGATGTGTACGGCGTTCCACAGGTTCGCGCCGTCTCCGGGGTAGCCGATGAAGCCCTTCCCCTTCGCGAGCGCGATGAGCGTGGGGAGGAAGCCGGTACGGTCGGTCGTGCTGTGCGCGATGTTGGCGATCCGCACGACCGAAGACCGCACGCCCTGCTCGGCGAGGCCGATTACGGTGGTTTCCACGACGTTACGAGCCCGTAGGGTGCCCTTGTGCTCATCGCCACTGGGAAGGGACGGGTCCTCCTCGGTGGCCGTCCGGCCCAGGAATCCCTGCCCGGGTGAGCCGATGCTCCCCGCTGCGACCAGCGGCTTTCCGGTTCCCGCGAGTGCCTCGCCGTAGGCGAGCATGATCGGGAGCTCGGCGGCGGCCACGGCGTGGATCCCGCCGGAGAAAAGCAGGTCTTGCCGGTGCGCGACGTGGATGACGCCGTCGGAGTCCGCAGCCGCTTCCTTGAGCCCGTCGAGATCCTGGAGGTCGCCGCGGCGCACCTTCGCGCCGAGCGCGGACAGCGCCGCCGCGGCTGTGTCCGATCGGGCCAGGCCGGTGACCTCGTGCCCGGCGGCGATGAGCTCAGGGACGATGTACGAACTGGAATGGCCGGTCCCGCCAGTGACGAAAACGTTCATGGCTACTGGTCCTTGTGATTGATGTGGCGCGAGAAGTGGTGGTGCGGGCGCGCTCAGGCAGAAGTGCTGACGCCGAGGGTGAAGTTGAAGCTTCCCGCGCCGTAGCGGCCCAGGCCTACATCACCAGGCCCGTTCAGCCAGCGCGCCATTCCCAGGGGGCCGGTGTCCATCGGCCGCAGCTCGAGGCTCTTGATGAATGCCGACACAGTCGCCTTGGCCTCAGCGTCGTCGCCGGCGATGAGCACGTCCAGCGGGTTGCGCTGCGCCAGCATGTGACCGAAGACGGTGTTGAACGCCTTCACGCCGTGCGCGCCGGCGGCGGTTCGATCACCTGGCGAGCCTAGCGGCCACGTCCGCCCGGGCCGAGCGACGGACGGGGACCACGTGACCACGCCGGTTTGCCAGCCACATGAACACGACGGTGGCCACCACGCCGAACACCACGGCGTACACACTGCCCTCCGGTCCGAAGTCGCCGCCCGTGATCAGCGCGGGACCCGACATCGTCGCGTCCAGCAGACCCTGCGGGGTGTTGCTGCCGGACACCTTGGTGCTGAAGATGACACTCGCGGCAATGTTCCAGCCGAAGTGCAGACCGATCGGCACCCACAGCTTGCGGGTGGCGATGTACGCGGCGGTCAGCATTCCGCCTGCCTCGATGGCGATAGCGATGGCGCCCCACAGGGTGGCGTTCGCGTTGAGCAGGTGGATCAGGCCGAACAGCGAGCCGGTCAGCACGAACGCGATCCAGGTTCCGGTCCAGTGCTCGACGTTCCGGAACAGGACACCGCGGAAGACCAGCTCCTCGGTCACGGCGGCACCCGCCATGATGCCGAGCAGGCCGACGGCGCTCGCCGGCGTGCCCAGGCCGTTGATCGTGTAGTCGCCTAAGAAGGCGATGTTCGCGATGACTGCCCCGAACAGCGCGATGCCGAGCAGCGTGCCCCAGCTGATCCCCTCGCATGCTCCCTTCAGCGACACCTCGACGGGGGCCCGGTGCTCGGTGCGCCGCACGACCCAGCCGTAGACCAGGACCGCGGCGACGGCCGTCAGCAGGCCGGCGACGAGCGCCAGCCAGGGGCTGTCCTTCACCGCCGCGGTGCCCAGATTGCCGGGGATCCAGACCGTCACAACCGCCAAGAGCTGCCATATTAGACCCACGATGACTCCTTCGTGAGAATCCGCGGCGGGAGCGCTGCGGGCTACTTGCAGGGGTGCGCTCAGCCGGGGAGGTCGACGCCGAGGGCGATGTCGAAGGTCCCCGCGCCGTTGCGGGCCAGGCCCATCAGCAGCGGCCCGACCCCTTCCAGCCAGCGGGCCATCGCCAGGCCGCCGACATCGAACGGGCGCAGTCCGAGGCTCTCGATGAACGCCGACACGTCGGCCTTGGCCCGCGCGTCATCTCCGGCGAAGAACACGTCCAACGGACGCCCCTGGGCCAGCACGTGGCCGAAGACCGTGTTGAACGCCTTCACGACGTGCGCGCTCGCCGGGACTGCCTTGGCGATCTCCTGTGCACCGGACGTGCCTTCAGGGATGACGAGCCCGGTGGCGTCGGCGTTGAACGTGTTGGAGATGTCGATGATGAACTTGCCGGCCAGTGCATCCCCGTACTGGGCGACGACCGGCACGGCGCTGGCGTATGGCACGGCCAGGACGACGATGTCGCCAACCGGGACGGCGCCGAATGTCCCGACCGTGGCCCCGCCGCCGAGCGTCGCGGCCAATTCCTTGGCCTTGGCCTGGTCGCGGCCGATGATCTCGACGGCGTGGCCGCTGGCGACCGCGCGTGCGGCCAGGGCGCCGGCCATGTTCCCCAGGCCGATGATGCTGATGCTGCTCATGGGTGTGCCTGCTTTCTGGAGCTGGGTAGGACGCCATGCCCATCCGTCGTTGTCAACGGCTGTGTCGTCGACGCCCCACATTGGTTAACGTGTGAACCAAAAGGTACGGGGCATTTGGTTACCATGTCAACCAGACGGTAAAGTGACGTGCGTGACCGAGCCGCGGTGGTTGGACGAGCGAGAACAGCAGGCCTGGCGCAGCCTGATGAAGATGCAGGACGGGCTGTCGGAGTTCATCGAGCGGCAGTTGCGCAACCGGTGCGGGCTGTCCGCCGCTGACTACCAGGTCCTGGCCCATCTCTCTGAGGCGCCCGAAGGCCGGCTGAGGTCGTTCGAACTCGGCAAACTGCTGCGCTGGGAGAAGAGCCGCCTGTCGCAGCACCTGGGCCGGATGCAAAATCGCGGCCTGGTGTCCCGCGAGCGGTGCCTCGCCGACCAACGGGGGGCGGTGGTCGCCATCACCCCCCGGGGCAGCGACCTGATCAAGATCGCGGCTCCGCAGCATGTGGCCGACGTCCGCGACGTGCTCATCGATCATCTCACTGCGACAGAGATGGCGATGCTCGTCACCATCGGCGACAAAGTAGCCGAACGGCTGGCGGCGCTGGAACACAAGCCCTGATACCCGATCCCGGGCCTCATCGCTCACGAACTGCGCGCGTGTCAGACCGCCGCCTACAGAATCCCGCGGCCGCCGGCATAGCTGTTCGCGATACACGACCCACAGCTACGACCCTGTGCTTGCCGAAAAGTGTGTCCGTGCAGGTGAGAGGCATAAATGTCCGGCGGGGGGCGGTGCCGGCTGAGACAGTCGCGGGACAGGCCATGACACCGCCCTCGCCCCTGGATGATGGGCGGTTGTGCTGTTTCGACCGGCCTACTTGACGGCGGCGAACACGTTCGCGGTGCTGCGTCTGCTTCCGATGACCGACCGGGAGAAGAACGCTGAGATATTGGTGCTGCGGCATCAAATTGCGGTGCTGGAACGCCGACTGGACGGGACGAGAGTGCAGTTCACCGCTCCGGACCGTGTACTGCTCGCGGCGCTGCTGCACCGGTTGCCTCGCCGTGTATTGCGGCGGATGCGGCTCCTGGTGCGGTCGGACACGGTGCTGCGCTGGCACCGGGACCTGATCGCGGAGCAGCACACCGCCCGATCCAGACCCACAAGGCCGGGCCGCCCACCGACCGTCCGCTCCATCCGGCTGCTGGTACTCCGCTTGGTGCGGGAGAACCCGGGCTGGGGCTATCGGCGGGTTCACGGTGAACTGCTGGTGCTCGGCGTCAAGGTCGCGGCCTCTACCGTGTGGGAGATCCTCAAGGAAGCCGGCATCGATCCGGCGCCCGAGCATTCCGCCACCACCTGGCCGGTTTCCTACACTCGCAGGCCGAGGCGCTGCCGACGTGTGACTTCCTGGAGACCGTGACCCTCACCGGCACCCGCATGTACGTGCTGGCGGTCATCGAGCACCACACCCGCCGCATCCGCGTCCTAAGTGCCACCGCTCACCCGACCGCCGCGTGGGCGACCCAGGCGGCCCGGAACCTGGTCATGGACCTTCAGGACGCCGGCTGCCGGGCACGGTTCCTGATCCGCGGGCACCTGCTCCATGCACTCCGCGAGTTCGAGACCTTCTACAACCAGCATCGGCCTCACCAGGGCATCACCAACGCCCGCCCCTTCAAGCCGCTGCCTCCACCGATCACCGAACCAGACCAGATCGCCCACCTGAACGTCCGAAGAACCCAGCGTCTGTGCGGAACCCTCAACGAGTACGAGAATGCTGCCTGACCTGCGCGGACGCAATTTTCGGCAAGCGCAGCGTCCGCGAAAGCCGCGGTTGTGCGCGGGCTGTGAGGCTTTGGCCGGCCACCCGCCCTTGCGGCAGGCACCCGGGGTCCGCATCCAACCTCGGGTTCGGATGCGGACCTCGGTGCCAAGAGTCCGACGATCAGCCTCTGCCGGTCATCGGCTCGGCTTCTCCGCCAGTGGTCCTGATCCTGTACATGCGCGCAGGCTGGGCGCTGACCGCCGCGGTTCTCGCCGTAACGGCCGTCCTGGGCGCGGGGATCGGAATCACGACGGCGGCGGGCGACCGGCGCGACACACGGCGCCGGCGGCAAGCCGAACCGATCGTCGCCAGGTGGGCGGAACGCCAGGCGCGGGTCCACGGGCCGACCTGACCGCAGGGTCCTGGGCCGGATGGACGGGACCGGGCCCGTCCATCCGGTGACGTGCTCAGGCGCCGGTGACGTCGAAGTACCGGGCCAGGAAGTCGAGGATCTCCTTTCGGTGGTCCGCCAGGGCGGGGAAGTAGCGGTCGATGGTGGCGTCCACGGCCGCGCGGAAGTCGGCGTACCGGGCGGTCTTGCCGCGGACGAACGGCGCCATGAGCTTGATCAGCTCGTAGTTGCTGTCGATGTCGAGGTCGCGTAGCGCCCGCTCGACCGGGGTCCGCGCGTCCTGGAGCGGTGGCAGCACCCGGCTCACGTACGTGACCCGGTGCAGGATGCGCCAGCACGCCGGCCGTTTGCCGTCCTGCCGGGCCTGGCGGAGGGCGATGGCGCCCGGGTCGGCGGACTGGTCCAGCCAGATCGGGTCGACCACCTGGTTGAAGAACAGGTCGTGGTGCTCGGACTGCGGGCTGAGGTAGAAGGTCATGAAGCGGTAGGCGTCCACCTTGCCCGGGTCACGTACCCACCGGCCCTGCGCGTCGACGGTGCCGATGTCCTGGCCGGGCGGAAGCGTCACCGCAAGGCCGAACGCCGTCTCGGAGTCGCGGGTCTTGGACACGCCGAGCTCCAGATGGCCGCCGATGCTGGCCTTGACATCGAGGGACACGCCGACCGTGAACACCTCCACGTCGGCGCTGACCTCGTCGCCGACCGAGGCACGGAGGCTGTAGGACCCGCCGACCGACTCCGAGTAGGTGTCGAGCACGTCCTGCGTCTCGGCGAAGTGCCCGCCGGCGGCGGTCCACACGTAGGTGTTCACCAGGTTCCTGTTCGCCTGCGGCGGCAGGGTCCCGGTGGCGAACGGGCCGGCGTCGTACTGGTCGTACAGCGTGGCCAGCTCCTGCTGCTCGCGCTGGATACGGGCCTTGATCTGGTAGGCCTCGGCCGGCTTGAAGTAGCTGGCGTCCGGCCGGTAGGTCAGCGCGTTGGGATAGTCGGGGTCGGGGGTCAGGCCGACCTTGCCGTCCAGGGTGCCCTGCTTGGTGTACTGCGGGGCGATCGGGAACGTGATGAGGTTCCAGTCCTTCGGAATGTCGGGGTTCGGCCGCATCTCGTAGGCGATGAGCGCGCCGGTGTGCGCGAGCCGCAGCGCGAACACATCCGCGGTCTGCGACTGCACCAGGGCGAGCCCGACGTTGTCCGGTACGAACGAAGCGGTCCCCGCGTGGCCGGTCAGTTCGAGCGCGCTCAGCCGGGTCGCGGTGCCGCCCTGCCCCGACTTCGTGTCGTTCAGCCAGCTCGCCGAGGTCTCCAGGCTCGTCGACACGCTCCCGCTGACGTGCGACTCCTCGACCGGCGCCAGCTCCACCTCGCCGACCCCGATGCCGAGCGGCGCCTCGATCTCCATCAGCCCGGCCAGGACCTGGGCGTCGTCGACGACGGACACAGATGCTTCCAGGGAGGCGTCGATCCCGACATCGCGCGTGTTGGCGTAGGTGTAGGTCGTGGTGGTGGCCTCGGTCAGCTCGACCGCGCTGGCCCCCGTACGGTCGTCGCCGCCGGTGAGGTTCTCGGCCGGGACCGGCGGCGCGCCCTCGACGTAGCCGACGAGCTGCGGGTCGAACTGGGCCTGGCCGACCCATTCGGTGACCACGTCGCCGACCTTGAAGCCCGTGACGAGCTGCCAGGCGCCGTCCCGGACGTAGGCGTGGCAGCGTTTGAACACACCGGTCCGCCGGCCGTTGGCATCGGTCTCCAGCGCGGCGTACTCCGCTGCGCCGGTCCGGCCGTCGACCGTCACGTTGAACGAGGTCGTCACGCCGCCGAGCACGTCGCGGGCCTGCGGCACCTCGTCGCCGACGGGCGCGGTGGACACGGGGTAGGTGCCGCTGCGCACGACCAGGTCGTTGCCGAGCGGGCCCTCGTCGGCCAGCCGCGCGTTCGGCTCGGCGTCGAAAGTGTAGTACGCGACCAGGTCGTCGCGTTCGCCGGCCAGGCGGCGGAACATGTTCTCCCGGATCTGCTGTCGCGTACGGGCTGTGTGCCAGATCCGCAGCTCCTCCAGCTGGCCGCGGAACGCGTCGGGGCGAACCGTGTTGGGGTCGTCCCGGCCCAGGTAGAACCCCTCGCTGTAGGTGAGCCGTTGCAGCGGGTCGGCCGAGGCGATCAGCGCCTCGGGCTGCCCGTCGCGGTAGATCACCAGACCGGACGCGGCCGGGTCGGGGCTGTGCACCCGGCTCACGGAGCCGCGCAGCACGGCGTCGTTGCCGCCCCGGCCGTCCGTCACGAGGTTGCCGTCCTGGCGGTCCGTCCGCCACCAGCCGATCAGGCCCACCTCGTCGCCGGTGATCGGGGCGGCGGGTTGGGTCACGTCCCGGGAGGTGCTCCACAGCCGCACCTCGAGCAGGACGCCGCGCAGCGTCACGTCGGCCGCGCCGGCGCGGCGCACCAGGCCGATGGTGAGGGGGTCGGGGTTGGTGCCCGGCTCGGGGCCGCGGTAGGACGCGGTGCCGGCGCGTTCGCCGTCGATCGCGAAGGCGATATCGTCCCGGGGCCCGTCGGGCGCGTCGCCGACGCGCTTGCGGCTCACCGCGAACCGGTGGACGCCGCCGGACAGCGTCCGCGCCGCCGACGTGTAGGTGTGCGGGGCGCCCGTGTTGTCCTCGAAGGTGAAGACGAGCCGGCCCGCGGAGTCCAGCGCCAGCGCGTACGGGACGGCGTGCCCGCGGCCGCCGCCCGCGACGCCGCGGCTGATCAGCCCGTGCGCCCGGGCGTCGGCGAGCGTGGCCGTCACCTCGATGGTGAGGTCGCGGGTCAGGTTGAGGTTCGTGGCGGTGCCGGCGTCGAGGTACCCGCCGGTGAGCTCGACCGCCCAGGCCCGCCGGACGGACGCGGCCAGGTGGGTCCAGGCGCCGTCCGGGAATGGCCGCGAGGTCTCGGCGGTGACCGTGCCGGCCCGTACATACGCCCGGTAACCGGCGAGCGGCTCGGACTCGGTGGTGGGCGTGGCAGGGACGACGGGCCCGTACGGGATCCCGTGGTCGTGCCACGGCCCGACGTCCGGAAGGCGCGCGTTGCCGCCCTGCAACGGGCCGCGCCAGCATCCCAGGAGGCCGGGCTCATCGAGGCCCAGCCGCCGCCACCGGTCGGCGGCGATCTCGACGGGGCCGCGGGCCCGGTTCCAGATGCGGACCTCGTCGATGTCGCCCTGGAAGAACGCCTCGGCGGTGTTCGACGAGTTGATCGAGGCGCCGATCGACCACGGTCCCGCCGAGTCCAGCGGCCCCACCGGGCTGCTCTGCGTGGCGAGCAGCTCACCGTCGCGGTACAGGCGCCAGACGTGCTCGTCCGCGTCGTACACGCCGGCGAGGTGCACCCAGTGGCCGGCCTCGGACTGCGGGATGTCGTAGCTCGCCCACTTGTCGTCGGCCGCGCCGTTCCAGCAGCCCGCCTGGTACTTCCCGTCGATGATGCGCAACGCGACCTGGGCGTTGAGGGGGGTGCGCTGCGGGCCGTGCCCGAGGATGGTGCCGGTGCCGGTGGTCCGGCCGGCCCGGACCCACGCCTCCATGGTGATCGAGGTCAGGCCGGTGAGCCGGTCGGTCAGCGGGATCTGCACGTACGCGGTGGTGCCGTCGTAGTTCATCGGCCGGTCCCGCAGCAGCGCCAGCGCGTAGGACTGGTCCGGGGTGCCGATCCGGGGCGCGTACTGGACGAGCCGGGACACCTCGCCCGGCCGGTCGGGCCGCACCCAGGTCTCGATGGTCAGGTCGTCCGGCGCGGCGAACCCGTCCGTGCCGGTCAGCGCGGGCGGCGACGCCGCGGACGTCGGGGTCCCGAGGGGTGCGCCGTGGCGGGCCGCCGGGGTCTGGTCGCGCAGCGCGCCGGTGTATCCGTACCAGTAGCCCACCAGTCCGGGCTCGACGCCGGTCAGCCGGGTGCCCATTGTCGCGGCGATCTCCTGCGCGGTGCGCGCCCGGTTCCACAGGCGTACGTTGTCGACCGCGCCGGAGAAGTACCGGTCGCTGCCGTCGGCGGCCGCGCCGATCGACCAGCCCGCGTCGACGTGGAGGGCACCCACGCCGGTGGCCAGCGAACCCGCCAGGATGCCGTCGCGGTAGAGGCTCCAGGCCCGCGCGGCGCCGTCGTACACCGCGGCCAGGTGCACCCAGTGCCCGATGGCGTCCGGGCCCATCGGCACGCTCACCATGTGGTCGGCGCCGTCGTAGGCCCCGGCCTGGAACGAGCCGTTCGCGATGCGCAGCGTCACCTCGGCCTGCGGGTCGAGCGTATAGCCGCGGCCCACGATGGTGCGCAGGCCGTCGGACGCCAGCGGGTAGACCCAGGCCTCGATGGTGATGTCGCCGGTCACGTCCAGGTCGCCGGTGGCGGGCACCAGCCACGCCTGGCGGTCGCCGGAGAACAGCACGGCGGTGTTGTCGAGCACGCCCGCGACGGTGTTCTGGCCGTCGAAGCTGAGCGCGGTGCCCGGCGTGATCGCCGTCCAGGCGCACGACCGCGTCGCGCCGGCGGTGACGGCCGTGCCGGCGGTCACCAGCCCCTCCGCCCGGCTCGGGTCGGCGAGAACCAGCCGTGATCCGGTGGACAGGTCCGCGCCCGGCTGCGTGCTGGTGGCCGCGGAGTAGTCGTAGTCGAGACGGGTGACGGCGCTGTCGGCCGGCAGGTGCAGCTCGGCCGGCTCGATGGCGACGTGCACGTCCCCGGCCGCGGCCGTGCCCGCGGACACCACGACCTGGTCGCCGACGCCGAGCAGGTCCCCGGCCTGCAGGGACAGGCGGATCCCCGCGGCGAAGACCAGTTCGGCGGTCTTGCCGTCGATCTTCGCCGCCTGCCCGGCGTACTCCGAGGTGGTGGTGCCGTTCAGGACCGCCGCGAACGCCGCCGGTTCGCGCGGCAGCCGCGGCCAGGTCTCGACGATCGTGTCGCCGTCCTGCGGCAGTGTGACCGCGAGTGTGCACAGGGTGGCGCCGGGCTCCACGGTGACCGCGGCGGTCAGGCCGTCCAGGGCGGCGTCGGTGGTCCGGGCCAGAAGGGGGAGCTCGCCGGCCGGGTCGGTGTCCGTGGGCAGGATCAGCCGGGCCCGTTCGGTCCGCGCGTCGTACGCGGCGGTGCTGAACGCCCCGGAGGGGCCGCGGAAGTACAGCGACAGGCGGCCGAGCGCGCTGTCGAACAGTAGCGGCGAGTCGCCGGCGCCGGTGAAGGCGAGCAGGGCACCGGACACGCCGAGGCCCCGGCGGTCCAGCCGGATCGTCGGCATCACCAGCGTCTGGTCGCCCCGGAGCAGCTCCCGGTCAGCCGCCAGCTCGGCGGCCTTCGCGGCCCGCGCGCCCTGCCAGGACGCGAGCAGCGCGCGCTCGCCGGACAGCGCCTGGGTCAGCTCCGCCTGCCGGGCGCGCAGGTCGGCGACCTCCTGGCCGACGACCGTACGGTACGTGGCCAGGGTGCCCGAATCGGTGCCGCTCATCCGCTCAAGCCGGGCGAGCGTGTCGCGATTGGAGACGTACGCCCACAGGGACTGGAGGAGATCCGGGGCGGTGGGCGGTACGGCTCCGCCCTCGTCCAGCACCACCCGGATGGCGTCCAGGCGGGCCTGGTCGTCGTCGGCCCGGGCGGTCGCCACCGCGATGTCGGCGTCGAGGCGGGCGACGATCTGCTCGGCCGCCGCGATCCGGTCGAGCAGGACCGGCTGGGAATCGGTGCCACCGGCGGGCCGGCCGAGGTCGGCCAGCGTGGTCACGCCGGCCGGCTCGGCCAGGCGGCCGTCCGCGCCGACCGCGAAGTCCAGCGCCGCCACGCCGTCCGATGTGGCCGCAGCGAACATCACCCGGGCGGCCTGCTTGGACGGTTTGGGCTCGGTGGCGTCGTATCCGGCGCGTACCGGTTCCTGCTGGTAGTACAGGGCGGCGCCGAGCCCGCCGGTGACCGTACGGCCGTCCAGTCGCAGCGCCCACCGGCCGAGCCCGGGGCCCACGCCGATCGGGGCGTCCGAGGTCACCCAGGCCGTGCCGCTCACCTTGCCGGACAGCGCGCCGCTCGCCTGATCCCAGACGAGCGGGCCGGCCCCCTCGTCGAACCGCCAGTAGGCGACCAGACCGGGCTCGGTGCCGGACAGGCGGAGCCGCATCCCGCTCCGCAGGTCGGCGGCGGACCGGGCATAGCACCAGAAGCGCACCTCGTCGACCAGCCCGGTGAAGCCGCCGGCCCGTGCGCCGACGGTGCCGACCGGTGTGTCCGCGGGGATGACGTGCCGCAGACCCGCGTCGATGTGCGCGGGGGCGCCGTTCACGTACACCTGGAGCGCCGTGTCCGGGTCGAACGTCACGGCGACGTGCTGCCACGCGCCGGGCGTGAGCACGTCGCCGGTGATGCTCTTGTGCCCGGCGGTGCCATCGCCGAAGCCGATCCGCAGGCGGGTGCCGTCGGTGACCCAGACGGACGGGCCGACCTGCTCCGGCGGCGCGGACCCGCCGAGCAGGATCCGGTCACCTTTGGCGTCCACGGGCTTGATCCAGGCCTCGATGCTGAACGTGGGCCCGAGAGCGGGCACACCCGTGAGATTGACGTACGCGCCGTCCTTGGCGAACGACAGCGCGGTGCCGGCCGACCCGGACATCTCCACCTTCGGCACCAGGTCCTGGCCGCAGACCTGGTCCGGGCCGCCGGGCGAGATCGGGCACGGGCAGGTGCCAGGGGTGAGCGAATAGACGTCCGGGTGGTCGGGGCAGGTGTACGCGAACGTGCCCTGGGCGTCGAAGAGGCCGTCGGAGGAGCGTTCCACGCTGTAGGACCAGATCAGGTCCGCACCCGCGTCGTGGGTGAAGATCTGCCAGCGGTCGGAGCCGGCGACCGTGGTCGGTGTCAGCAGCGCGGCGAACCGGCCCGCGTGCAGCGGGGACACGAACCGCAGCTCCTGCGTGGGCTCGACGAACGGCCGCCCGTCCAGGTCCGCGGCCCCCAGGCTGTCGGTGCCGGACAGCGGGCGGGTCGCGCTGCGGCTGCGGACGAAACGGACCTGCCGCTTGGGCCGTAACTCCTCGCCCACCAGCAGAAACCGGTCGACCAGCAGCCGGCCGTCCACCAGCGGCACCGGGCCGTCCGGGCCGTCGGCGAACACCATGTTGTCGTGGTCGGCGACCACCTCGCGGGCGGCGGCCGCGGCCGCCGGCTCGGGCTGCGGCGCGGCGAGGACGGCCTTGGCATCGCGCAGCGCGTCGTGGGACGGATCGGTGATCGCCTGCCGGAACACGTACACGTACCGGCCGTCCGACAGCACCTGGAACGGGGCCGCCGCGGTCAGCCGCGCGGTGGACGAGGCGAACGCGTCGTCACCCTGCGCGGGGATCGGCGTCTGGTCGGCGGCGCCGAAGCCCACCCGGGCCAGCTCCGTGGCGAACCCCAGCTCGCGCGGGTTCTCCGGCCATCCGGTCACGTCGTCCGCCCCTCCGGCGACCGCGGCCGGGTCGAGCGTCACGTACCGGATGTGCCGCCGGTCGTCCATCGCGAAGGCCAAGACGACGCCGTTGTGGCGCAACGTGACCGGGAACCGGTACGCCCTGTCGCGATACGTCTTGATGAACATGTCAAGCATGGTGCGGGTCTCCTTGTCCGCCGAGGGCGCGATGGCGGCGCTCGTCATCGAGTGCGAGTTCGACCGCGCGGACCAGCGCCGTCCAGCCGGTGAACGGCTTGTCGGCTCCGTGTCGATGGCGCAGTACGCCCTGGATCGGCTCGGTGGTCAGATCGACGGTCACGTCGATCCGCGCGGTCGGACGGCGAGCGCTCACCCGGGCAGTGTCAACTCGCGCCGGCCGGCGGCGCGTCAGGGTGGGCACCCTGACGTTTCCTGTTGTGGCCAGTTCAGGGGCGGCTCCGCGACGTACGGTGAAGAGGCGAAGGCCACCGGACACCCCAGGGAGATGCCGTGGACGATGGCCCGTCCATGCTGCTCGAACGCGACCGGGAGGTCGCGATCCTCAACGCGGTGGTCGACGCGGCGGCCCGCGGCGACGGCTCGGCGACCGTACTGCGCGGGGCGCCCGGCACGGGGAAGACCCGGCTGCTCGAGGTCGCGGCCGAACGCGCCCGCGCCGCGGGGATGCCGGTACTGGCCGGTCACGGCCGGGAGCTGGAACGGCAGATCGCGCTCGGAGTGGCGGCCGACCTGTTCGCGGCGCTGCTGGCCGCCGCGGACCCGGACGAGCGGCGGCGCCTGCTCAGCGGCCCCGCCGCGCCCGCCGCCGCGCTCCTCACCGACACCCCCACCGAATCCGCCCACCCGGACGCGCTGCCGCTCGGCCTCTGCTGGCTGGCCGCGCACCTGACCGGGTGGGACACGCCCGGCGCCCCCCGCTCTGCGCTGTTCATGGTCGACGACGCGCAGTGGGCCGACGCGGCGTCGCAGCGGTTCCTCACCATGCTGGCCGACCGCGTGGACCGGCTGCCCCTCGCCCTGGTGGTCGCCCTACGGGACGGGGAGGACAGCAGCGACGCGACCGCGTCGCAGCGGCTGATGACCGCCACGGCCGGGCCGCGCGGCCGACTGCTGACCCTCGCCCCGCTGACCGCCGAGGCGGTCGGCCGGCTGGTCACCGCCGCGTTCCCCGGTCCCGACCCCGCGCTCGCCGAGGCGGTGGGGCATGCCAGCGGAGGTAACCCGTTCCTCGTCACCGAGCTATTGCGCTCGCTGCGGGCCGACGGCGTCATCCCGGCGGCCGATGCCGTCGCCGGCCTGGTGCCCGAAACGGTGCTGCACTCGGTACTGGCGCGGCTGGGGCAGCTGCCCGCGGACGCCGCCCGGCTGGCGACCGCGGTCGCCGTGCTCGGCGACGGCACCCCGCTGCGCCGCGCGGCCGCCCTCGCTGAACTGGATCCGGCCGCCGCCGAACGCGCGGCCGACACGCTGGCCGCGGCACGATTACTGCTACCGGGCAGCCCGCTGAGGTTCATCCATCCGCTCGTCGGCGCCGCCGTGTACGCCGACCAGCCCGCGTTCGCGCGCTCCCGGGCGCACCGCAGGGCCGCCGACCTGCTGACCGCCGACGGCGAGGGCGCTGAGAAGGCGGCCGGGCATCTGCTGGCCATGGAGCCGGAGGGTGACCCGGACGTGGTCGGCGTGCTTCGCGAAGCGGCCGCGCGTACGCTGCGGCGCGGCGACCCGGGCGCGGCCGCGCGGCTACTCGAGCGCGCCGTCGCCGAGCCGCCTCCGCCCCGGCTGCGCGGCGAGCTGCTGATCGAGCTCGCCCGGGCCAAGCTGATCGCCGGTGACCTGGCCGGGCACACGATCCTCACCGACGGCATCGAACTGCTCGACGAGGACGCCGTACAGGTCCGGGTCCGGGCGCTCGGCCTGCTGGCGAAGGCCCGCCACGGGAGCGGCGACCCCGCCGGCGCGGCGGCCGCCGGCGAGGAGGCGCTGCGCCTGCTCGATCCGGACGATCCCGGCAGACAGGATCTGCTGGCCGACTACCTGGCGATCACGATGTTCCACGCGCCGCTGCGACGCGAAGCCAGCACGTGGCTGCGGCCGGTGCTCGACGACGCACGCCGCGGCCGGCCGCCGACCCGCCCGAGGCTGCTCGCGCAGGTCGTGCTCTGGCTCGCGCTGGCCGGTGAGCCGGCATCGCTGGTACGGCCGCTCGCCGACCGGGCCCTGGCCGCCGACGCGCTGGCGGACCTGGCCGAGCAGGGCGCGTCGCTCGGTCTGGTCCTGCACGCGCTGGTCATCATCGGCGAGGTGACCGCGGCCGAGAACGCGGCGACCGCCGCGATGGCCGCGGCCCGCCACAGCGGCGACATACTCGCCTACGGGTACGGCAGCTATCACCGCGCGCTCGTCCACCTCAACCAGGGCGCGCTGACGGAGGCGCTCGCCGACCTCGAAGCCGCCCGGATCCCGCACGAGGCCGGCTGGACCGCCGCCTCAGGCTGGAACGCCTGGCTGCTGGCCCGGGTGCTGATGGCGTACGGCGATCGCACGGGCGCCGAGGAGGCGTTACGGACGGCCGACCGGTACCCGGCGGACTCGATGGAGGCCGGGCTGGTCCGGCACGTACGCGCGCAACTCGCCCTGTCCGACGGCAGGCCGGCTGCGGCGCTCGAGGAGGCCCGTGCCGCCGGCCGCCACCTGGGCGAGATCTACGACATCGACCATCCCGGCCTGCTGCCGTGGCGGACCACCGCGGCCCTGGCCGCGCACCACCTGGGCGACCATCGGCTAGCCGGCGAGCTGGCCGGGCAGGCTCTGGAACGCGCCCGGGCCGTCGGCGTGCGCAGGGACGTCGGGGTCGCGCTGCGCGTGGCCGGGCTCGTCGCCCGCCCCGGCCCCGACATCGCCCTGCTCGCGGAGGCGGTGCGGACGCTGGAACGCATCCCGGCGGCAATCGAGCACGCGCACGCCCTCGTCGACCTTGGCACCATGCTGCGCCAGGCCGGTCGGCGCACCGCCGGCGCGCAGCCGTTACGCGCGGGTCTCGCCATCGCCGAAGCCCGCCACGCCCGCCCGCTCGCTGACCGCGCCCGCGCCGAACTGCGGTCCCTGGGCCTGCGGCCGCGCAGAGTGGCCGTGCGCGGCGTCGACGCGCTCACCCCGGCCGAACACCGCGTCGCCCTCCTCGCCCTGCACGGCCAGAGCAACCGGCAGATCGCTCAAAGCCTGTTCATCACCACCAAGACCGTGGAGACCCATTTGGCACGCGCCTACCGCAAGCTGGCGATCAGCAACCGGCATGAGCTGAACGTCGCCTTCGCGGGGAGCACCGATCCGTAGCCAATGCAGCGGTGCGACCGTACGCGACATACGCGGTCACGTGTTTCCTGCGCACGGCATGAGACGACACCCGCTCCCCTCTGTGTCAAGAGGCCGTGCTGGGGGTGGTCGTAGTGTGGGTGGTGGCGGGAGGTGGCTTGTCCGGAGTGTGCCGGTATGGGCATGTGAGCCGGCCGCGCTGGAGTCAGTAGTCGCTCCCCGGCGTCCTCCCAGGCCCGTCACGGCCCGCCCGAGCGGCACTCAGCCTTCTGTTTCCTCCACCGCACTTGCCACGCCTGAGGCTCTGGGGACACAGATCCTGCAGGTTGTTCGCTCGTTATTTGCTCCATGTCGCGGAACGCGTTACCAGTAGACGGCATACGGTGCCATCGCGGGCCGCTGTTACTTCCGCATAATGGGACGGAACGACAGGTGCCGACACCCGGGAATAATTGACCGACAGCTTTGACCTCGAACTTCTGACCCGATAACCCGGAGCTCCAAGATGAGCTTGACATATCCCTCAGCCTGGCCTGAGCCACCTCGCCGATGCACGATGCGCTGGAGTAGCCGCTGAAGTTAGATCGCTTCTTATGGGTGAGCAAGTGATGGGTGGTGAAGCACGCATGTTCCAATGGGGAGCCAATTGGGGAGCCACCGTGGTCAGACTTCCCCGGACCCGCCACGACTCCCCCAGGACGTTTCTGCAGGTGAGAGGCTCCCCGATCGACTCCCCTCGACCTTGATCGACTGGTCTTCTGTGCCGCTCGGTCAAAGGTCCCCCCGGTCACGTCCAGCAAAACGGTGTATCAGTCGACCTCCTGGGTGGCCCACGACTGGGCCGCTCCGAGGGCAACGGATGCCAGACCCGCCAGCCCGACGACTCAAGCCCGGATCGCCTCCCAGCATGCCCGCGTCTTACTGGTAAAGGAATCCCGGCCCTCATCACCATTCGAGGCCAGGCGGGCCACCGCTCAAGCTCCACGGGCCGTCGGTCCCCTCGTTGGCGTCCAACCCGAACCGACGGAGGCGGCCCGCTCCCTCTCGGTCTCCAGCCTCCTCACGCACTCGTGCCAATTCCAGGAGTGCGCCGCGGTTTCCGGCATCGTTGGCTTGGAGATACAGGCGTTCAGCCTGCCCCCAGTTCTTGGCCTCTCTGCGCGACCAGCCGAGGATCATCAGCCCATCAAGCTGGCCGGCTTCGGCGGCATGCCGGGCGAACCGTTCGGCCTCCTCTCGGTTTCCGGCCTCCTCATGTAAGCGGGACTTTTCGTTCGCCTGCTACATCCCCCCGAGTACAAGCGCCGCCAGTACCCGCCCGGCCCCAAGGTCACCCCGAAGAACTTCGGCCACAACCGCCGCCTCCCCATCACCACCCGCTGGCGCGAGAAGTGATTGTGGGGGCAGGATGGCG
>NZ_JAGEOK010000006.1 GCF_017573545.1 Actinomadura nitritigenes
TGGGCGGTCGGGGGGATCGTGGCCTGGATCGGGGCGGTCCGGGGCGGGTCCTCGGGGCGGCGCGGGCGAGCTCGGGCGGCGGCTGCTCCTCCGCGTAGCCGTCGGGCCGGTAGCCCTCGGGCCGGTACGCGTCGTCGCGGCCGTCGCCGAGGGACCGGCGGCCCTGGTAGGACCGGCCGGCCGGAAGCTCGGGCATCGGCGTCCCGGGGCCGCCGAGCATCCCGCCGGGGGCGCCGCCCGGCACGGCGCCCGCCGCGGCGGGGGGCGCGCCGTGCACCTGGCCGCGCGGCCGCGAGGACGCGCGCAGGAACGACACGATGCAGGCCAGGATCGCGCCGATCGCGAAGCCGATCGCGCCGTTCTGCGGCAGCTTGCTGGGCGTCGGCGCGGTCGGGTCGGCGGTGTCGGTGAACTGGACGCCGTCGTTGTTCTTCGACCGGGCCGACAGCAGGCCGCTCTCGTCCGACTGCATCTTCGCGAGCTGGCTCGCCAGCGCCCGGTACGGCCGCGAGCCCGCCTGCGTCGACTGCATCTGCTCGGTGATCTTCGTCTCCTGCTCCTTCAGCCCCTTGATCTGCTCGTCGAGGTTGCTGTTGTTCGTGGAGACGGTGACGTCCTGGTAGGCCTGCAGCACCGCGTTGGCGATGACGGCGGCCTCGGGCATGTTGGAGCCGGAGGCGGTGACGACCACGACCCCGCCGTCCGGCTTGCTGGAGGTCTTCACCCGGCCGCGCAGCTGCTCGCCGGTGAGGCTCGGGCCGTGCTTGCTCTTGACGATCTCGGCGGCGCGGGCCATCACGGGCGTGGAGCCGGCGAACGCCGCGCGCTGCGCGGTGTAGGCGGCGTACCCCTGCCCGGACACGACGCCCATGCGCAGTGCGTTGTTGTTGTTCGTCGGGTCGGTGACGGCGAACCGCGCGGTGGCGGTCGCGCCGCTGAACAGGATCTGGGTGGCGGCGACCGAGGCGAGGACGCTGGCCAGCACGATGATGAGAGACATCAGCCGGTAGCGCCAGACCGCCTCGACGAGGCTGATCTCCGGTGTGACGGGGGTCTGTGCTGTCATCGGATGCTCTTGGAGTCCTCAGGAGGCCGTGGGCGGGATGGGGTCGGCGTCGGGTCCGGCGAGACGGCGGACGGCGTCCCGCAGCTCGTGGTGGTAACGGTCCTTGCCGAACCGCCGGGCGGCGTCGGCGCCGGCCCGCTTGGCCATCGCCTGGGCGCCGTCCCAGTCGTCCAGCAGCCGGGCGATCCCGGCCGCCAGGGCGTCCGGGTCGTCGGGGGCGACCAGCACGCCGTTGTCGCCGTCGGCGACGATCTCGACCAGCCCCTGGGTGGCGCTGGCGACGACCGGCCGGCCGGCGAGCATCGCCTCGACGGCGACGTTACCGAAGGGTTCGACGCGCGAGGGGACGATCGCGATGTCCGCCTCGGCGAACGAATTCCACACCGACGGGCGGAAACCGGCGAAGGACACCGCGCCATCGCCGCCGGCGAGGCCGCGCAGCTCCTCCTCGAACCACTCATACCCGGGGAAGACGCTCCCGACCAGGGTCAGGTTCGCATCGTAGCCGCGATCGCGCAGTGATCGGACGGCGCGCACCGCCACATCGGAGCCCTTGCGCGGCGACAGCCGCCCGACCAGGACGATCCGGGCGGGCCCGTCGAGCACCGCGCGCGGCGGCGCGACCGGCTCGGGCGGCTCCTCGACCCCGTTGTAGATGATCTGGGCGCCGCGGCCGGCGGAGCCGAGGGCGGCGGCGCTGGCGCGGCTGTTGACGACGACGGAGCGCGCGAGCCGCAGCGGCATCGACAGCGCGGCGCGCACCGGGCCGGGCACGTCGTCCTCGGCCTCGTGCACGTGGCACAGCGAGGGCACGCGGGCGAGCCGGCCGGCGAGCAGCCACAGCGGGATCGTCACGGTGTTGACGTAGAGCGCGGCGGCCCGTTCGCGGCGCAGCAGCCGCCAGGCCCTCGGCAGCGCGCGGGCCGCGGCGAACGCCAGCCGGACGAGGCCGAACGGCGTCATGTACGACTTGCGCAGGACCGGGACGGGCAGGACGACGACCTCGGCGCCCGCGTCCCTCAGCACCGGCGCGAGCGGCCCGTCCGCGGGCAGCGTCACGATGACGCGGTGACCGGGGACCAGTGCGCGCACCGACTCCACGAGCATCCGGTCGGACCCGTAGAGATCGGGCGACGGGTGCGCCAGCACCACCGCGGACCTCGCGTCCCGTTCGGCCACTTGCCCCTCCTTCTGGTGATCCAGCCCCCTGGATACCAGTCTCCCGCAACCTTCAGATTAACTGTCGTTTACCGCAAGGACGCGCAACCCCCCTTCCGCATAATCTGGGCGGATCAATCACAAAGTGACGGTAATGGCTGGGGGTCAGGGTGCGCATCGCCATGGTAGGGACGCGCGGGGTGCCGGCGCGGTACGGCGGCTTCGAGACGGCGGTCGAGGAGATCGGCAAGCGGCTCGCGGCGGGCGGGCACGAGGTCACCGTCTACTGCCGGGGCGAGCGCCACCCGGAGCCCGAGTACCTGGGCATGCGGCTGGTGTACCTGCCGGCGATCGAGAAGAAGGTCGCCGAGACGCTCAGCCACACCGGGCTGTCGGTGCTGCACGCCTTCCGCAGCAAGATCGGCAAGGAGGGCGCGGACGTCGCGCTGCTGTTCAACGCGGCGAACGCGCCGATGCTGCCGGTCCTGCGGACGCTGCGGATCCCGGTCGCGACGCACGTCGACGGCCTGGAGTGGAAGCGCACCAAGTGGAGCGGCACCGGGCAGAAGTACTACCGGGCCGCCGAGGCGATGGCGGTGCGCTGGTCGGACGCGCTGATCGCCGACGCCGTCGGCATCCAGGACTACTACCGCGAGCGGTTCGACGCCGACACGGTGTTCATCCCGTACGGCGCGCCGATCCTGACCAGCACCGACACCGGGAAGCTGGCGGAGGCGGGGTACGAGCCGGGCGGGTTCCACCTGGTCGTGGCCCGGTTCGAGCCGGAGAACCACGTGCACCTGGCGGTGGAGGGCTACCGGCGCAGCAGGGCCGCGAAGCCGCTCGTCGTCGTCGGCTCGGCGCCGTACGCCGACGAGTACACCGCGAAGGTGAAGGAGCTGGCGGGCGACGACCCGCGCATCACCTTCATGGGCGGCGTGTGGGACCAGGACCTGCTGGACGCCCTGTACGCGGGCGCGCTCACCTACGTCCACGGCCACTCGGTCGGCGGGACGAACCCGTCGCTGCTGCGCGCGATGGGCGCCGGGGCGTCCGTGCTGGCCTACGACGTGAACTTCAACCGCGAGGTGCTGGGCGAGGAGGCGGGCCGGTTCTTCGCCGACGCGGCGGAGCTGGCGGCGCAGGTGGAGGCGGCGGAGGCCGACCCGGGCGCGGCGGCCGACCGGGGCGACGCGGCGCGCAAGCGGGCGGCGGAGCGGTACGTGTGGGACGACGTCGCGGCGTCCTACGAGCGGCTGTGCGAGGACCTGATGGCCGGTCGCCGTACGCGCAAGACCATTCGCGGTAAGTGACGGCATGACCGAGCAGATGACCACATCCGGTCATGAGTTCGTCCGCCCCCGGATGGGTACCGGCAATGTCCTGGTACCTGCCGATTCACGGCGCGGTGCCCGCGCCGGCGTCTCGCTGTTCACCCGGTCGAAGCTCCCCGCTCTGGCCGCCCAGTGGGTGCTGTACGGCGCGGTGGCGGTCGCCGGGCCGCGCGTCCTGCCGGGCCCCCGCGTCCGGTGGGAGCCGCCGGGAGGACCGGAGCGGTGGCGGACGCTGGTCGACCGGATCGGCACGTTCGACGGCCTCGCCCTCTACGAGCGCCCGCAGGCGTCCCGGACGGGCCTGGCGGCGGTGCTGCTGCGCGACGGGCGCCCCACCGGGTTCCTCAAGCTCCGCGACGACCCCGGCGAGCTGGACCGCGAGGAGCGCGCGCTGTCGGCGTTCCCCGAGGGCCGCGCGGACGGCTTCCGCGTCCCCCGCGTCCTGGACCGCGACGAGACCGCCGGATGGCACTGGATGGTGATCGAGGCGATGCCGCCGCGCCCGGCCCGCCCGGTGCGCGGGATCGCGCTGGCGCCGCTGCTGGCGGACCTGCAGCGGCGGCTCGCGGCGGTGCTGCCCCGCCCGTCCGGCACCCCGGACCACTGGGCGCCGATGCACGGCGACCTGACGGCCTGGAACCTGCGGCACTGCGGCCGGGGCCTGCCGTGGCTGATCGACTGGGAGGACGCGGCGTGGGCGCCGCCGGGCGCCGACCTCGTCTACTACGAGGCGACGCACGCCACCGTGTTCGGGAAGCCGTCCGGACGCGACGACGTGAGCGGCTGCGGAGAGGCGGCGGAGTTCTGGCTGAAGCGGGTCGCGCAGCGTTCCGCAAGCGACCACGACGCCACCTTCAACACCCGGCTCAGCGAGATCCTGCGGGGCATGGGACGGGGCTGAGCCCCCGGCCGGGCCACGGGTCCGCCGCCCCGCGCGCGCACGACGAACGCGCCCCGGTGACGTCCACCGGGGCGCGTTCTCGCGTCAGGGGTCAGTTCACGCGGGTCACCAGGTGACGGCCGTGGAGACCGGACCGGTGATGGTGTTGCCCAGCGGGTCCTTCACGCGGATCCGGTAGGTGTGCTTGCCCCTCGCCATGCTGGTGTCGGTGAAGGACATCGACGGCTCGGCCCAGAACTTCGACAGCCGCTTGACGGTGGTCAGCGCGGTCGTCGAGTTGTCGCGCAGCACCTCGTAGTGCAGCCAGCCGTTGTCCATGTCCCAGGTGCCGGCCCAGGACACCTTCAGGCCGGTGGACGTCTTGGTCACGGTGGGCGCCTTCAGGGAGCCGCTCTCCGGCCCGACCTTGTTCGCCGCGTTGGCCTTGATGGTGAACCGGACGAGGCCCGCCTGCGCCTTGCCGTTCACGTTCGGGAACTCGCCGCCCATCGCGACGTAGCTGCTGTTGCCCGTGACGGCCCACGCCGCCTGGTACTGCTGGGTGAAGGTGCCCATGCCGAGCTTCGGGAACCAGTCCAGGAGCTGCGGGATCGGCTGCCCGCTGTAGTTGCTGTTGGTGCCCGGCTTGGCCTTGTCGGTGCCGCGCGCGTCGAAGGTCTCGGCGAGCGTGCGGTGGTACGTCTCCGGGTCCGTCTCGGGGAACGCGCCGAGCGAGGTGCAGTCGTGCGCGTGGCCGACGCTGTAGACGGTCTGGCCGACGGGCAGGATGCCGTAGGTGGCTCCGTAGCAGTTGTCCAGCCACACCAGGGCGCCGTCGCTCGCCTTGGCGGCGAACCGGCCGTCGAACCAGTGGTACCGCTCGCCGTCGGCCGAGCCGTAGACGACGCCGTTCTGGATCCGCAGGTCCGTGACGTAGGAGTAGCCGTACTTGCCCGCGCTGTCGGGCTCGGTGGCCTTGGCCGGGATCGGCTTGCTGCTCCACGGCAGCGTCCCGCCGTTGGTCGCGCTGACGGCGCCGATGCCGACGTGCTTCTCGCCGTTCAACTGCTGGAACCGGCCGCCGACGATCACGCGGTCGCCGTACACGGCGAGCGCGTAGACCTCGTCGTCGTTCGCGGCGGGCTTCCAGGTGTCGATGTTGGAGCCGTCGGAGGCCTTCACCGCCGCGAGCCGCGTCCGCGACTTGCCGTTGACGTTGAAGAAGTTGCCGCCGACGTACACGGTCGAGTCGGTCGCCGCGATCGCCCGCACCCGGTTGTGCACGTTCGGCGCGAACGAGTCGATCAGCGCGCCGGTGGCGGTGTCGAACGCGGCGAGGTGGTTGTGCGCCTTGCCGTCCACCTTGGTGAAGTCGCCGCCGACGTAGACGCGCTTGCCGTCCGGCGAGGCCATGATGCGCAGGCCCTGGCCGTCGAGGGTGTGCACGAAGCCGGTGCTGAGCTTCCCGGTCGTCAGGTCGAACGCCATGATGTTGCCGCGGGCGACCTCGCCGGTCCCGCCCGCCTTGACGCCCGCCGGGCGCGCCTTGGTGAAGTTCCCGGTCGCGTAGACGGTGTTGCCGACCGTCGCCATGCTCCACACGACCCCGTTGACCTGCGCGGTCGGGAGCGGGTCGGCGCTCACGGTCGCGGGCACGCCCGAGGCCGGCATGGTGTCGGCCGCGACCGGCCCGGCCGGGGCGAGAGCGGCGCCCACGAGCGAGAGGGCGGCGGCGGCCCCCAGGCTCGCGCGCACGCTGGTACGGCGCTGTCGCAAAGAAGCACTCACGAGTCGGTTCCCCTAAAGCACGTGACCCCCGGTGACCCCCTCGGCCACTCCGGTCTGGCGATCTTAGTGGCCCCCGGGCGCCGCCCATCCGCGGAATTATGAAATCGTGATGGAAATCGCTTACAGAGCGCTTGATACCGACTGCTCAGCGCAGTATGGCCAATTCCGGAAATAGAAAAGCGCCCCGAGGTGTCAACCTCGGGGCGCTTTCACGCGTCGGGGGTCCCGGTCGCCCGGGACGCCGTCACCGCTGGACGGAGTTGGACGCCGCGCTCTTCACGGCGTTCCCGCTCGGGTCGACCGCGCGGATCTTGTAGGTGTGGGTGCCCTTCGGGGCGCTCGTGTCGGTGTAGGTGAGGGTCGCCGGGTTCCAGAACGAGGCCGACTTCTCCAGCGTCGCGATCGGGGTCGTGCCGCCGTCGCGCAGCACCTGGTACTTCAGCGTGGCGTTGTCCATGTCCCAGGTGGTCCTCCACGTGACGCGGATGCCGCCGCTGCGCAGGCTCGCCGTCGGCGCCTTCAGGTCGGCCGCCTCCGGGCCCACCTTGTTCGGCGCGTCCGCCTTCACCGCGAACCGGACGAGGCCCGCCTGCGCCTTGCCGTTCACCTTCGGGAACTCGCCGCCCATCGCGACGTAGCCGCCGTTGCCGGTGACCGCCCACGCCGCCTGGTACTGCTGCGTGAACGACCCGATGGCGAGCTTGGGGAACCAGTGCAGCAGGCTCGGGACCGGCTGCCTGCTGTAGTTGCTGTTGGTGCCCGGCGAGCCCTGGTCGGTGCCGGTCGCGACCTTGGTCTCCGACAGCGCCCGGTGGTTGGTCTGCGGGCTGGTGTCGGGGAACGCGCCGAGCGAGGTGCAGTCGTGCGCGTGCGACACGCTGTAGACCTCGTTGGCCACCGGGTACATGCCGTAGGTCGCGCCGTAGCAGTTGTCCAGCCACACCAGGTCGCCGCTGTCGGCCTTGGCGGCGAACCGGCCGTCGAACCAGTGCCAGCCCTCGCCGTCGGCGCCGCCGTAGACGATGCCGTCGTCGACGCGCAGGTCCGTCACGTACGAGAAGTGCTTGCTGTCGAGCTTCGTGGGGATCGGCCGGCTGCTCCACGGCAGCGTGCCGCCGTTGTTCGCGCTGACCGCGGCGATGCCGACGTGGGTCTCGCCGTTCAGCTTCTGGAACTTGCCGCCGACGAGCACGCGGTCGCCGTACAGCGCGAGCGCGTAGACCTCGTCGTCGTCGGCGGTCGGCCGCCACGTCCCGACGTTGGACCCGTCGGACGCCTTGACCGCCGCCAGCCGCGCCCGGCCGCTGCCGTTGACGTTGAAGAAGTTGCCGCCGACGTACACGGTCGAGTCGGTCGCCGCGATCGCGCGCACCCGGTTGTGCACGTTCGGCGCGAACGAGTCGATCAGCGCGCCGGTCGTGGTGTCGAACGCGGCGAGGTGGCCGTGCGGCTTGCCGTCGACCTGGGTGAAGTCGCCGCCGACGTACACCCGGCTGCCGTCCGGCGACGCGATGATCCGCAGTCCCTGGCCGTCGAGCGAGTGCACGAACGTGGTGCTGAGCTTCCCGGTCGTCAGGTCGAACGCCAGGATGTTGGACCGGGTGACCTCGCCGGCGCCGCCCTCGGCGACGCCCGCCGGGCGCGCCTTGGTGAAGTTCCCGGTCGCGTAGACGGTGTTGCCGACCGTCGCCATGCTCCACACCACACCGTTGACCTGCGCCGTCGGCAGCGGGTCGGCGCTGACGGTGGCCGGCGTCCCGGACGGCGGGTCGGTGTCGGCGGCGGCCGGACCGGCCGGCCCGAGCACCGCGCCGGCCAGCGAGAGGGCGGCGGCCGCCGCCAGGCCCGCGCGGACCGTCGTCCGGCGCTGTCGCAGAAGAGCTCTCACGAGTCGGATCCCCTAAGCCTTGGCCCGGTGGCCACCACGGCCACTCCGGTGCAGGGATCCTATTGGGCCACCAATCCGATACATCCGGCCCTCTATGAAATCGTGACCGAAGTCGCTTCCGCTGGCTGACCGGGGAGAACCCGATCTTCGGCGCGGCACGGGCGAGCCCCCGGGCGCGGCACGGGCGAGCCCCCGGGCGCGGCACGGGAGAGCGCCCCGGGCGCGGCCCGGTCCGCGCCCGGCAGTCGCCCCGCCCGGCAGTCACCCCGCCGTGCGATCCGCCGCCCGATGGACAGCCGCCTGCGGTGGTCATGCTCCGCAGGAACCCGTTGACCTGCGCGGCGCAAAAGCGGTGAAGACGGCTATCGCCGTTTTACGGACGCGCGGCGCACGCCGGTGCGAAGGTACAGATCCCACTGACCAATCCCCCGCCGATCGTCTCCGGTGCCCCCTCGGTCCGGAGTGAGAGAGCAGGTGGATCCCGGGTTCCTGTCTAAACTGTTCTGCCCTGGAACCTTCGTTTCGTTTTCCACTGATGAGGAGAAAGCCGGATGTCCGATCGGGGAGCGCGTCCGCACAGGCATCTCGCCGCGACGGGTGCCGTCCTCGCCCTCGCGCTGGCGCTGACCGGATGCGGCGGCGGGAAGAAGAAGTCGGCCGACCCGAAGCCGCCCCCGCCGCCGAGCGCGCAGCCGACCGAGCAGGCCAACGCGGCGCCCGGCTCCACCGCGCTGAAGTCGTCCGGCGGGCTGCGCAAGCCCGTCACCTACGACGACAAGATCAGCGTGGCGATCAGCAACATCCGCTATGTCAAGAACAAGGACCAGGGGCCCGGCGAGCTCACCGGCAAGGTGCTCACCATCTTCACGCTGACGTTCACCAACGGCTCCGGCAAGCCCCTCGACCTCAACAAGGTCCAGGTCACGGCCGTCTACGGGACCAAGAAGACGCGGGCGCAGCACACCTCCTACGCCAACCTGAACGACTTCTCCGGCGCCGTCCCGGCCGGGGGGACCAAGGCGGCGTCCTACGCCTTCGACCTCCCGTCGACGGGCTACAAGTCCGTCATGGTCGGTGTCAAGTTCGACGCCCAGCACAAGACCGCACTGTTCGCGGGCGCCCTCCACAACTGACGGTTCCGCGAGGTACGTTCGTGGTTCCAGCGTTTCCCGGGGGTAAAGGGTCGTGACATGTCTGGCTCGAACCGGTCGCGCACCGCTCAGCGCGCGATGATCGTCAAGGTGCTCGCCCTGCCGGTGATCGCGGGCGTCGGCTTCCTCGGCTGGCAGCTGCCGCAGAGCCACGACCCGGCCCCGCAGACCGTCCCCGTGCCGGGCGCGCCGGGCGCCGCGCCCATCGGCTCCACCGCCTACGAGATCCCCGACGGGGCGCTGTTCGTGTCGCCGTCCGGGAACGACCGCGCGGACGGCACCAGGAAGCACCCGCTGCGCACGCTCGCCAAGGCGGTCGCGAAGGCGCGCTCCGGCGGCACGGTCGTGCTGCGCGGCGGCGTCTACCACGAGTCGGTCACCGTCCCCGGCGGCAAGCGCCTGACCGTCCAGTCCGCGCCGCACGAGGCCGTCTGGCTCGACGGCAGCTCGCCGGTCGGCGGCTGGCGGCAGGGGAACCGCGCCTGGGTGCACGAGGGCTGGACGACCCGGTTCGACGCCAGCCCGACCTACACGGCGGGCGCCCGCGCCAGCGGCGACTCCGACTTCCGGTTCGTCTCGCCCGACCACCCGATGGCCGCCCACCCCGACCAGGTGTGGCTGGACGGCGTCCCGCAGAAGCAGGTCGGATCCCGCGGCGACGTCAAGGACGGCACCTTCTACGTCGACGAGGCGTCCCGCCGGCTCTACCTCGGGACGGACCCGCGCGGCCACGACGTGCGCGCCAGCACGCTGTCCGAGGCGGTCACCATCGGCGGCGCCGGGTCCCGGCTGCGCGGCCTCGGCGTGCGCCGCTACGCCACGTCCCTCCCCCAGCTCGGCAGCGTGAAGGTCACCGCACCGGACGTCACCGTCGAGAACGTCGCGGTGAACGAGTCGGCCACCACCGGCCTCAGCGTGCTCGCCGCGCACGCCCGCGTCCGGCACGTCACCACGACCGGCAACGGCATGCTCGGCGTCCACGCCAACTACGCCGACGACCTGCGGCTCGACGCGGTGCGCAGCACCGGCAACAACGTCGAGCGCTTCAAGTACTCGCCGGTCTCCGGCGGCGTGAAGGTGACCCGGTCCCGGAAGGTCGCGGTGACCGGCGGCGTCTTCGCCGACAACCTCGGCAAGGGCGTGTGGATGGACGAGTCCGTCTACGACATCACGCTCACCGGCGACCGGATCCTGCGCAACGCCGACCACGGCGTCTCGCTGGAGCTGAGCGCCAAGGCGGTCGTCGCCGGCAACGTCATCGGCGACAACGCCGGCGACGGGGTGAAGGTGAACAACACCTCCGACGTCCAGATCTGGAACAACTCGCTGTCCGGAAACGGCCGCACGATCCACCTCGCCCAGGACCCGCGCAGCCCGTCCGACCCGAACGCGGCGGGCCGCGACCCCCGGCAGAAGAGCGGCGACCCGGCGATGACCTGGCGCGTCTCCAAGGTCGTCATCAGCAACAACACGCTCGCCGACGCGCGCGCGGGCACCCCGTGCCTGCTGTGCGTGGAGGACGGGACGCACCAGCGCGGCGGCGGCCAGATGGGCGTCACCGTCAACGGCAACGTCTACGTCCGGCCGGGCGGCGGCCCGAGCACCCTCGTCCGGTGGGCGCGCGGCTCCGGCGGCACCACCGACTTCGGCGACCTCGGCCGGTTCCGGTCGGAGACCGGGCAGGAGGCGCGCGGCGTGCTGAAGACCGCCGCGACCGCCGCCGGGCCGGACGGCGAGCTGGAGCGCACCTTCGCCGCCCAGGCGGACGCCGGCACCGCGCTGCCCCTCCCCGCCCCGATCGCCGCCCTCGTCGGCAAGCCCGCCGGAACCCGCCACATCGGCGCGTTCTAATTGCATCGCCCTCGGCGGTCGGGCCCTGGGGGCCCCTCCCTTCAACGGGCACTGCGTGCGATCGCAGCATCGCTCCGACTCGCCCTGGGGGCTCGCTGCGCGATCGGATTCTCGCAAGCTCGAATCCGGCTTCGCACGCGATCGCGACGCTCGAGGTCCGCGACGGCCGGGGCAGCGGGCTGAGGCCGGCGGGCAGGCGTGCTGTTAAGGGCGCGTCCAGGGGAACTCGCGGCCCAGCAGGGCTTCCAGGTCGGCGTTGTAGGGGGCGTAGTGCTCGGCGAGGGCCTGGCGGGTCGCGGAGGCGAGGTCCTGGCTCGGCGCCGCGTTCCACACCTTGATCGCCGACGGGGGCAGCGGCGCGGGCTCCAGCCCGAGGAACCGCGCCACCATGTCGCAGGCCCCCTGCGGGTCGGCGTAGAACTCCTCCGCCGCCAGCACGCAGAACCGCTCCGCCGGGAAGTGCTTCATCCAGCGCCGCAGGTGCGGGGCGTACTCGCCCTGCGCCCGGTAGGACTGCTGCTCGTGCGCGTAGCTCGCGTAGCCGGGCTGCTCGGCGACGATCCGCTCCTCCTCGCCGGCGAGCCGGTCCGCCTCGGCGGCCAGCGCCTCCTCGAACGAGGGCAGCTCCTCGGCGTTCTGCCGCCGCCGCTCCCGGTAGTGCGAGAACGCCCGCTCGATCGGGTCGCGCAGCACCAGCAGGATCTTCGCGTCCGGGACGTCCCGCCCCGCCCGCTCCGCCGCCAGCGGATGGAACAGGTAGTACGGCGACCCCTCGCCCACGACCTTCCCGGCCCGCCGCGCGGACGCGGGGAAGTGCGACCGGTACCAGGCGGCGCCCTTGTCGTAGTTGGAGTCGAAGTAGTGCACGCCCTTGGTGTGGTTGTCCTTGGGCAGCAGCCGCGCGTTCGGGAACAGCGGCATCACATGCGGATGCTCCAGCAGCGTGTAGTACAGGGAGGTGGAACCCCCGCGCTTCGCCCCGATCAGCAGGAAGTCGGGGCCGGGGCGCAGGGCCGCCGTGCTCATCCCGTACCCACGGATCATGCTGCGGCCCGCGGCGACGACCGGGCCGGGAAGAGTCCCTCGATTCACATCGGACAGATTACCGGCCCGGCGCCCGTATTCTTGGTCTCGTCTTCAACGGGCCCGCGAGGGCGCGACGGCGGCCGGACTCACCCAGGGAGGGCCTCATGACCGTCAGGAGCGTCTTCCCGCGCCGCCGGCCGCCCGCGCCGAGCGCCGGGTGGTGGGCGTTCACCCTGCCGCTCGCCCTGATGCTCGCCAGCGACTACAAGCTGCGCAGCCGCGACGTCGACAACGCCGTCGGCGGCAGCGCCGACCTGACCGTCCTGGTCGAGATCGCGATCTACGGCGCCGCCGCCTTCTACCTGGTGTGGAAGTTCGGGCTGCGGGCGCCGCGCCGCCGCACCACCGGGCTGCTGCTCGCGGCATGGCTGTTCTGCGGGTACGTGGCGTTCTCGGCGCTGTGGTCGCCGTTCAAGTCGCTCGGCCTCGTCCGCGGCGTCCAGCTGCTGATCACGATGCTGGTGGCGCACACCATCGCGACCCGCGCCACCCCCGCCGACCTGCGCAAGCTCGCGCACATCTTCGTCGGGATCGTCCTCGTGTCGGTGGGCATCGGCGTCGCGCACCCGTTCCCCCGGACGCTGCACACCGAGAGCCGGTTCAACTGGCTGTACGTCCACCCCGTCATCGCCGGCGTGTACCTCGCGATCGCGATCCTGCTCGTCGTCGGCTACCTGATCCGGTGGAACCGGCCGCAGGACCGGCTGTGGCACCCGGCCGTCTACGCGGTGGCGCTGGCGCTCCTGACGGGCGCGCTCGTCGCCACCGGGACGCGCGGCGCCGCGCTCGGCTGCGCCGCCGGCCTGCTCGTGCTGCTGGCCACCGCCCGGGGCCCCAAGGGCCGGATCGACGTGATCGTGATGGGCGCCGCGGTCTCCGTGCTGGCGGTGCTGGCGTTCTCCGACAAGATCCTCGCGTTCGTGGCGCGCGGCGAGAGCACCCAGCAGCTCGCCACCCTCAACTCCCGCACCGAGCTGTGGTCGCTGGCGATGGACGCGTTCCGGGAGGAGCCGATCTTCGGCCGCGGCCTCGGCGCGTCCCGCGGCCTGTTCCTGGACAGCATCGGCCTCGGCGGCGGCCACAACGCGTTCATCAACGCGCTCGTCGACAACGGCGTGGTCGGCACCGTCGCGTTCGCGGCGCTGCTGCTGACCCTCGGGTTCGTCCTGCTGACGCTGTGCCGGCACCAGACGCTGCGCGCCGACGCCGGCATGCTGCTGGGCATCTTCGGCTGCTTCCTCACCGACAGCATGACCACCGAGGGGCTCGCCGCCCCCGCGAACGTGTCGTCGGTGTGGCTGTTCATCCTCGTCGCGTGGGCGGAGACGCTGCGCCGGCAGGGCGGCGACCCGCTCCCGGTCGTGCAGCGGTCGCCCGCGGAGACGGTCGTGGACGCGGCCGGCTGGTCACCCGCCACCGTGACGGCGACCGCGCAGATAGAAGCCGGCCCCGAGCAGCCCTAGCAGCACCAGCCCGACCAGCGCCCCGGTCCCGAGGAGACCGCCCGGCATGCCGGACTTGGACGGGATCTCCACCGGGGAGCCGCCGCCGGTCGCCGGCGACGCCGACGCGTCCGGCTCCGTCGCCGCGTTCGCCTCGGGCAGCGCCACCGTCCGGAACACCGGACGGGCGCCCGCCCCCGCCAGCAGGGCCTTCCGGCCGTCCGACGACACCCCGAACGCGGGCCCCGCCAGCGACGCCGCCGTCTTCACGACCTGCCCGACGTCGTCCCGGATCCCGCCGAGGATCCGCACGTCCGTGGTCGTCTTCAGGACCACCCGCCCGTCCCGGGTGAAGTCGCCGCCGCGCACCGGGAACGGCAGCGTCCGCAGCCGCGTCAGCGCGTTGTACGACGGGCCGAGCACCCCCGGCAGCGCGAACACGGCCGCGGCCGTCGCGTCCCGGGTGATGATGTAGACGCGGCTCTCCGCCGGATCGGCCAGCAGCGCCGCGCCCCGGTGCCCCCCGTCGGGGTACTTGAGCCTGAACGTCTTCACCGGCAGCGCCCCGCCGGTGAGGGTCTTCGGCTCGGCGACCCGGTGCAGCAGCAGGCTCCCCGCCCGGCCGGAGCTCAGGTCCCCGACGAACAGCCCCGACTCCCCGGCCCCGTTCTTCACGACCGTGATGGCGTCCCACCGCGCCGCCGCCGCGCCGGACAGCGTGTACGTCGCGCGGGTGCGGCCCTTGGCGTCCAGCGCGAACAGCCGGGGGCCGCCTGCGGCGGAGGCGACCGTCCACCAGATGTCGGGATGCAGTACGCCCGCGACCATCGCGGCGGGCCCGGCCAGCGCGGGCCGGAACGCGGCGCGGGCGGCCGCCGTGGTCGTCACGGCGGGACTCGGTGACGGCGCCGCCTCCGCGCCCGCCGCCGGCCCTGTCAGAACCACGAGCACCGCCGCCGCGCCACCCGCGGCGAACCGGAGCCTGAGGGGATGCGTTCTCACAGTTCGACGTCCATCTCTGCCGGGAATCGTGTGGCATTCTTGCGCATGTGGATCCGCTCGGCATTAAAGGTACTTACTCCTTCACCCCCCGTGTGCACGGTGACCAGCGGGGATCTTTCCATGAGTGGTTCCGGGGGGACGAGCTGCGGACGGCCGCGGGGCACGGCCTGAACCTCGCGCAGGCGAACTGCTCGGTGTCGTCCAAGGGGGTGCTGCGCGGCGTGCACTTCGCCGACGTCCCGCCCGGCCAGGCCAAGTACGTGACGTGCCTGCGCGGCGCGATCCTCGACGTCGTCGTCGACCTGCGCGTCGGCTCCCCCACGTTCGCGCAGTGGGAGGGCGTCCGGCTGGACGACGAGTCGCGCCGCTGCCTGTACGTCGCCGAAGGCGTCGGTCACGCTTTCATGGCGCTGACGGAAGACGCGACGGTCGTCTACCTCTGCTCGGAGCCCTACGCGCCGGGCCGCGAGCACGCCGTGCACCCGCTCGACCCGGAGCTCGGCATCGAGTGGCCCGCCGACATCGAGCCGGTGCTGTCCGACAAGGACGCGCAGGCGCCCACCCTCGAGGAGGCCCGCCGGGCCGGCCTGCTGCCGTCCTACCAGGACTGCCTCGACCACTACGCCAAGCTCGGCCTGCCCGGCTGAGCCTCCGGCCACGCGGCCGCCAGGGACGGCCAGGCGGCGTGCAGGGCGTCCCGCCAGTCGTGCATGGGCGCCAGGCCCGCCGCCGCCCACCGGCCGTGCCCGAGCACGCTGAACGCCGGACGCGGCGCGGGCCGCACGAACCTCTCGCTCGTCGTGGGCCGCACCCGGGCCGGGTCGAGGCCGAGCAGCGCGAACACCTCGCGGGCCAGCCCGTACCAGGTCGTCCGGCCCGCGCTCGTGCCGTGGTACACCCCGGCGGGGGCGCCGGCGCGGGCCAGCGCGACGATCCGGTCGGCGAGGTCGCCGGTCCAGGTCGGCTGCCCGGCCTGGTCGTCGACCACCTCGACGGTGTCGCGCTCCCCCGCCAGCCGCGCCATCGTCCGGACGAAGCTGGGCCCGTGCGCCCCGTACAGCCACGCCGTCCGCACCACGTACCCGCGCTCGTAGCCGAGCACCGCCGCCTCGCCGGCGAGCTTGGTGCGGCCGTAGGCGTTGACGGGCGCGGTCGGCGCGTCCTCCGGGTAGGGCTCGGTGGCGGTGCCGTCGAACACGTAGTCGGTGGACACCTGCACGAGCTTCGCGCCGATCTCCGCGCACCCCGCGACGAGCGCCTCCACGGCGGTGCCGTTCACGGCGAGCGCCGCGTCCTCGTGCGCCTCCGCGTCGTCCACGGCCGTCCAGGCGGCGCAGTTCACCACCACCTCGGGCCGGTGCCGCCGCAGCGCCTCCCGGACCGCGCCCGCGTCGGTCAGGTCCAGCTCGCCGCGTCCCGGCGCCACGGCGCCGTCGAGGCGCGCGACGACGTCGGTGCCGAGCATTCCGCCGGCACCGGTGACCAGCCACGTCACCCCGCGCTCCCGGCGTCCTCCGACCGCTTCTTCAGCGGCTCCCACCAGGCGCGGTTCTCCTCGTACCAGCGGACCGTCGCGGCGAGGCCCTCGTCGAACGCCACCTGCGGCGCGTACCCGAGGGCCCGCAGCTTCGCGTCCGACAGCGAGTACCGGCGATCGTGGCCCTTGCGGTCCTCGACGCGCTCGACCATGTCCCAGCCGGCGCCGACCGCGTCCAGCAGCCGCCGCGTCAGCTCCAGGTTCGTCAGCTCCGCCGTGCCCGCGATGTGGTACACCTCGCCGGGCTCGCCGCGCTCGGCGACCACCTGGATGCCGCGGCAGTGGTCGGCGGCGTGGATCCAGTCGCGCACGTTCCCGCCGTCCCCGTACAGCGGCACGGTACGGCCGTCCATCAGGTTCGTGGCGAACAGCGGGATGGCCTTCTCCGGGTACTGGTACGGCCCGTAGTTGTTGCCGCAGCGGGTGATGCTGACGGGCAGCCCGTGTGTGCGCGCGTACGCGCGCGCCATCATGTCGCCGCCCGCCTTCGCCGCGGAGTACGGCGAGTTCGGCGCGAGCGGCGCCTCCTCGTCCCAGGAGCCCTCGTCGATGCTGCCGTACACCTCGTCGGTGGACACCTGCACGACCCGCGGCGTCCCCGCGTCCAGGCACGCCTGCATCAGCGTCTGCACGCCGAGCACGTTCGTCCGCGCGAACTCCGCGCCGCTGGCGATCGACCGGTCCACGTGCGACTCGGCCGCGAAGTTCAGCACCACGTCGTGCCCCGGCACCAGCTCCGCGAGCAGCCCGCCGTCGCAGATGTCGCCGCGGACGAACGTGAACCGCCCCTCGACCGGCTCCAGGTTCGCCAGGTTCCCGGCGTAGGTCAGCTTGTCCAGCACGGTGATCTCGGCGCCCGCCCACGCGGGGAACGCGCCGGACGCGAGGTCCCGCACGTACTGCGACCCGATGAACCCGGCCCCACCCGTCACCAGCACCCGCGGGGCGCCGCTCCTCTGGCCGCTCACTTGCTGATCTGCACTTTGCTGTGATCTCCCAGTACGAGACGGTGCGCCTTCGGCACCCGGGGGGCGGGGGTGACCTCGGCCTCCCGGCCGATCAGCGAGCACTCGATGCGGCCGACGCCGTCGATGGACGCGCCGCGCAGCACGATCGAGTACTCGATCTCGCTGTCCAGGACCGCGCAGTCGCGGTCGATGGAGGTGAACGGGCCGACGTAGGAGTCGCGGACGACCGAGCCGGCGCCGACGATGACCGGGCCGACGACGCGGGACCCCGCGACGCGGGCGCCCGCCTCCACCACCACCCGGCCGATCAGCTCGCTGGCCTCGTCCACCTCGCCCTCCACATGAGGTTCGACGCCCTCCAGGACGAGGCGGTTGACCTCCAGCATGTCGGTGACGTTGCCGGTGTCCTTCCAGTAGCCGGTGATCACCGTGGACTCGACCCGGTGGCCGTGGTCGATCAGCCACTGGATCGCGTCGGTGATCTCCAGCTCGCCGCGCGCGGACGGCTTCAGCTCCGCGACCGCGTCGTGCACCGCCGCGCTGAACAGGTACACCCCGACGAGCGCGAGGTCGCTCTTCGGGAACTCCGGCTTCTCCTCCAGCGCGACGACGCGGCCGGCGCCGTCGAGTTCGGCGACGCCGAACGCGCGCGGGTCGGAGACGTGCGTCAGCATGATCTGCGCCTGCGGGCGGTCCGCGCGGAACCGGTCGACGAGCCCGTCGATGCCGCCGACGATGAAGTTGTCGCCGAGGTACATCACGAAGTCGTCGCCGCCGAGGTACTCGCGGGCGATGAGGACGGCGTGCGCCAGCCCGCGCGGGGCGTCCTGGCGCAGGTACGTCACGTCGAGGCCGAGCGCCGAGCCGTCGCCGACGGCGCCGCGGATCTCCGCCTCGGTGTCGCCGACGACGATGCCGACCTCGCGGATGCCGGCGTCCCGGATCGCCTCCAGGCCGTAGAACAGCACCGGCTTGTTCGCGACCGGGACGAGCTGCTTCGCGGAGGTGTGGGTGATGGGGCGGAGCCGGGACCCGGCCCCGCCCGCCAGCACGAGGGCCTTCACCGGATCACGTCCAGCACGGCGCGACGGCGGAGGTCGGGCCCTGGGGGGCGGGCAGGTGCACGGGGGGCTCCAAAGGGGTGCTTATCGGGCGCCGGTGATCATCCCGGCGCCGACGGTGTTGTTGGTGGCCTCGTCGATCAGGATGAAGCCGCCGGTCAGCCGGTTGCGGTTGTAGTCGTCGACGAACAGCGGCTGCGTCACCCGCAGCGAGATCCGGCCGATCTCGTTCAGCCCGAGGCCCTCCGCCTGCTCGTCGCGGTGCAGCGTGTTGACGTCCAGCCGGTAGTGCAGGTCCTTCACCAGCGCCTTCGCGGTGCGGGTGGTGTGCTTGATGATCAGCTTGGAGCGCGGGGTGAGGACCCGGTCCGGGGTCATCCAGCACACCATCGCGTCGAGGTCCTGCGCGGCCTCGGGACGGTTGTGCGGGCGCGCGATCATGTCGCCGCGGGAGATGTCGATGTCGTCGGCGAGCCGCAGCGTCACCGACATCGGCGCGTACGCCTCGTCGACCGGGCCGTTCGGGCCGTCGATGTGGGTGATCGTCGTGGTCAGCCCGGACGGCAGGTGCACCACCTCGTCGCCCGGCTTCAGCACGCCGCCCGCGACCTGCCCCGCGTAGCCGCGGTAGTCGTGCAGCTCGGGGTCGGTGGAGGCGTGCGGCCGGATCACGTACTGCACCGGGAACCGCACGTCGATGAGGTTGCGGTCCGAGGCGATGTGCACGTGCTCCAGGTGGTGCAGCAGCGACGACCCGTCGTACCACGGCATGTTCACGCTGCGCTCGACGACGTTGTCGCCGTGCAGCGCCGAGATCGGGATGAACGTGAGGTCGGAGACGTCCAGCTTGGTGGCGAACGCGGTGAACTCGTCGACGATCCGCTCGTAGACGGCCTGGTCGTAGTCGACGAGGTCCATCTTGTTGATCGCCACGACCAGGTGCGGGACCTGCAGCAGCGTGGTCAGGAACGCGTGCCGCCGGGACTGCTCCAGGATGCCCTTGCGGGCGTCCACCAGGATGATCGCCAGGTCGGCGGTGGACGCGCCCGTCACCATGTTCCGGGTGTACTGGATGTGCCCGGGGGTGTCGGCGATGATGAACTTGCGGCGCGGCGTCGCGAAGTAGCGGTACGCCACGTCGATGGTGATGCCCTGCTCGCGCTCGGCGCGGAGCCCGTCGGTCAGCAGCGCGAGGTTCGTGTACTCCTCGCCGCGGTCCGCGCTGGTCTTCTCGACCGACTCCAGCTGGTCCTCGAAGATGGACTTGGAGTCGAACAGCAGCCGCCCGATGAGGGTGGACTTGCCGTCGTCGACGCTGCCGGCGGTGGCGAAGCGCAGCAGGTCCATGCCCTTGACCTGCCCGGTCGCGGCGGACGCGCTCGCGGCGGGCTCGCTCGTGCTGGTCATTAGAAGTAGCCCTCCTTCTTGCGGTCCTCCATGGCGGCCTCGCTGGTCCGGTCGTCGGCGCGGGTCTGGCCGCGCTCGGTGATCCGCGTCGCGGCGATCTCCGCGATCACCTCTTCCAGCGACACCGCGGTCGACTTCACCGCGCCCGTGCAGGACGCGTCGCCCACCGTCCGGTACCGGACGGACGCCTCGAACTCCGGCTCGTCGTCACCGCGGTTCGCGAACCCCGTCTCGGCGTCCAGCAGCAGCCCGTCGCGCTCGAACACCCGCCGGGTGTGCGCGAAGTAGATCGGCGGCAGCTCCAGCTCCTCGCGCCGCACGTAGTCCCAGATGTCCAGCTCGGTCCAGTTCGACAGCGGGAACACCCGGACGTGCTCGCCCTGCGTGATCCGCGTGTTGAACAGGTTCCACAGCTCCGGCCGCTGGTTCTTCGGGTCCCACTGGCCGAACTCGTCCCGGAACGACACCACGCGCTCCTTCGCGCGCGCCTTCTCCTCGTCGCGGCGCGCACCGCCGAACGCCGCGTCGAACCCGTGCTCCTCGATCGCGTCCAGCAGCGGCGTGATCTGCAGCCGGTTCCGCGACGCGCGGCGCCCCTTCTGCTCCACGACCCGGCCGGAGTCGATCGCGTCCTGCACCGACGCCACGACCAGCCGGACGCCCAGCTCGGCGACCCGCCGGTCCCGGTACTCCATCACCTCGGGGAAGTTGTGCCCGGTGTCGACGTGCATCACCGGGAACGGGATCGGCGCGGGCCAGAACGCCTTCTGGGCCAGGCGCAGCATCACGATGCTGTCCTTGCCGCCCGAGAACAGCAGCACGGGCCGCTCGAACTCGGCCGCCACCTCCCGGAAGATATGGATCGACTCGGCTTCGAGGACGTCTAGCTGGGACAGCAGGTAATCGCAACGCTGCATGGTCTGGGACTCTCTCCACGCTGTTCTGGCAGATGCAACCGGTGGCACGGGACGGGCGCTCGCGCTTCCCACCGGATCGAACGTCGGCCCGCCGCTGATCGGTCCCGCCGGGCGAGGCGGTCAGTCGGGCAGGCTGTCGCCCGCGTTCTCCCGGTGGGGGGACGACCCCCCACTCCCCCCGGTCCCGAGGGTTCCGATGCCGGTCAGCAGCGTCGATGCCGACACGGGATGGCACACCAGGATATCCGGCAGCCTCGGGTCCCTCCGGTTGTACTCCAGCGGAGACCCGTCGACCCGGGACGCGTGCGCGCCCGCCGCCAGCGCCACCGCCGCCGGCGCCGCCGAATCCCACTCGTACTGGCCGCCCGCGTGCACGTAGGCGTCCACCTCGCCGAGCAGCACCGCGGAGATCTTCGCCCCCGCCGACCCGATCGGCACGAGCTCCACGTCGATGCCCTCCGAGGGGGGACGACCCCCCACGCCCCCCGCGACCGCCTTCTCGAGCTTCTCGGCGAGCCGCTGCACGAACTCCGGCGGCCGCGTCCGGCTCACCGCGATCCGCAGCTTCCCCGGGTCCGGCGCGGGCACGTGCAGCGGCACCTCCCGCGGCAGGCCCCGGCGCGCGGTGTCCGAGCCCGCGGTCACGGGGTCAGGCTCGCCCGGGTCGTCGCGGACGAGCACCGCGCCGCCCGTCGCTTCGGTGCGCAGCGTCAGGCCCTGCGCCGGCAGCGCCACCGCGCCCGCCGACAGCCGCGCCGCGCCCGCCGCGTCCCGCTCCCACAGCGCCACGTGGACGGCCCAGTCGCGGCGGCCCTCCTCGGAGAACTCCCGGGTCCCGTCCAGCGGATCGATGATCCACACGCGGGACGCCGACAGCCGCTCGTCCTCGCCGGTGTTGCGGGTCGGGGCGCGGTCGTCGCCCTTGGAGCGCTTGCCCGCCACCGACGAGCGGCCCTCTTCCGAGAGCACGGCGTCACCGGGACAGCGCTCCGCCAGCGCCGCCATCAGGTACTCGTGCGACCGCAGGTCGCCGGTGTCCTTCAGGGCGCGCCCGTCGGCGAAGCCCATCTCGTCCCGCACGCCCAGCAGCAGCCGCCCCGCCGCCGCGGCGAGCTCCGCCGCCAGCGCGTGGTCGTCCGCCACGGCTCTCTCGGTCATCCTTTGATCACATTCCCGACTCGACTGGTCTGCCCGGTCTACTTTCTCATGCATACCCCACACCGCCCGGTGCCAGGGTCACGTCCCACCTGGCGAGACCGGGCGTCCGGCACCTCACCCGCGTCCGGTACGGACGCGCGGCTAGTAGGCGCCGGAGCCGCGGAACACCGCCGACCACGTCTTCCACATGATCTGCAGGTCCAGCGCCAGCGACCAGTTGTCCACGTACCGCAGGTCGAGCCGGACCGACTCGTCCCACGTCAGGTCCGAGCGACCGCTGACCTGCCACAGCCCCGTCAGCCCCGGCTTCACCACGAGCCGCCGGTACACGTCGCCGCCGTACTGCGCGACCTCCTCCGGCAGCGGCGGGCGCGGACCCACCAGCGACATGTCGCCCCGCGCCACGTTGAACAGCTGCGGCAGCTCGTCCAGCGAGTAGCGGCGCAGCCACCGCCCCACCTTCGTGATGCGCGGGTCCTCCCGGATCTTGAACAGCACGCCGTCGTTCTCGTTGTGCTCCATCAGCGCGTTCTTGCGCGCCTCCGCGTCCTGCACCATCGTGCGGAACTTCAGCACCGTGAACTCGCGGCCGCCGCGCCCGACCCGGACCTGCTTGAACATCACCGGCCCGGCGCTCGTCACCTTGATCAGGAACGCGACCACCAGCATCAGCGGGCTCAGCAGCAGCAGGCCGGTCAGCGCCGCCGTCCGGTCGAACAGCCCCTTCAGCACCCGCCGGCCGCCGTCCAGCTCCGGGTGCTCCACGTGCAGCAGCGGCAGGCCCGACACGGGGCGGATGGAGATCCGCGGACCGGTCACGTCCATCAGCGCCGGCGCCACCACCAGCTCAACGTCGTCCCGCTCGATCTGCCACGCCAGCCGGCGCAGCGCGACCCCGTCCATCTCCGGGCACGCCAGCACCGCCACCGAGTCCGCGCCGATGCGCTCCGCGACGGCCGCCGTCTGCCCGAAGTCGCCGAGCACCGGCACGCCCTCCACCTCGTGGACCGCGTCGTCGCCCGACGCCAGCGCCGGGGGCAGGCACACCGCCACGATGTCCATCCCGTGGTACCGCTTCTGCCGCAGCAGCCGGATCAGGTCCGCGACGGACGTGCGGTGCCCCACCGCCACCACCCGCCGCATGCACTCCCCGTTCCAGCGCTTGCGGTGCAGCCACTTGCGCAGCCGGTACCGCGCGACCAGGTCCAGGAACGTGCCGAGCGGCATCGCCATCACGACGTACCCGCGCGCCACCTCCGTTTTGGTGGCGTACGCCAGGATCGCCAGCGTCGCGGTGAAGATGAACCCCGCGCGCAGGACGCCCTTGAACTCCTCGTACCCCACGCCGATGTACCGCGGCTGGTACGCCCGGCACAGCATCAGCATCGGCACCCACAGGACCGGCAGCGCCACAGTCAGCGCGACGTACGGCGCCGTCGGATCGCTCGGCACCCCCGGGAAGCGGAGCACGAACGCGATCACCCCGGCCGCGAGCATGCTGAAGAAGTCGAGCCCGCCGGCGAACCGGCGGTACCATCCGCTCCAGCTCTGCGCATCCGGGCGACGTTGCTCCTGGCGAATCGGTGACTCGGCCTGAACCTTGTCAACGACGGCCATACGACCTCACCCAACCCCTGTAACGCGCGCCCCGAAAAGCTCGATCCACCCCAGAGACGGTTGAACAGCGCCCAAGGTTCACATAAAACGTGGACCTCATCCGCGCAGAATCCTACGAGCGCCGCGCCGTGCCCGCCTCACCACGGACCGCATCCGGCCGATTGCCGCGAACCCCTGCGCCGGTGGGGTTTCAGCCCGCGTGGAACACGTTCTGCGCCGTTTCCAGGCTCCCGGTCAGCAGCGCCTCCACCGCGTCCGCCGCCCGGTCGACCTCCAGATCCAGGACCTTCCGCTCCGCTGCCGAGAAGTCCTTCAGCACGAACGCCGCCGCGTCCATCCGCCCGGGGGGCCGCCCCACCCCGAACCTGACCCGCAGGTACTCCTTGTCGCCCAGCGACTTCGTGATCGACCGCAGCCCGTTGTGACCGTTGTCACCGCCGCCGCGCTTCAGCCGCAGCGCCCCGAACGGGATGTCCAGCTCGTCGTGGACGACGATCATCCGCTCCGCCGGCACCTTGTAGAAGTCCCGCAGCCCCTTCACCGGGCCGCCCGACTCGTTCATGTACGTCCGCGGCTTCGCCAGCACCGCGCGGACGCCCGCCAGCCGGCCCTCCAGCACGTCCGCCCGGGAGCGGTGCGCCTTGAAACGGCCGCCCGCCCGGCCCGCCAGCACGTCCAGCACCATGAACCCGGCGTTGTGCCGGTTGCCGGCGTACGACGGTCCCGGATTGCCCAGGCCGACCACCAGCCAGACGTCCGCGCTCACCCGATCTCCTCACAGCGGAAGGCCCCCGCAGGCGCGCCTGCGGGGGCCGTCGTCGTTTCGCCGTTCCGCGGTCCTACTCGGCGGACTCCTCCGCCTCGCCCTCGGCCGCCGCCTCGGCGGCCTCGGCCGCGGCTTCGGCGGCCTCCACCTCGGCCTCGGTCTCGGTGGCGCCCGCGGACGCCGACGCGTCCGTGATCTGCAGGATCAGCGTCTCCTCGTCGACCGCCAGCGTGGTGCCCGACGGCAGCTTCAGGTCCTTGGCGAGCAGCTGCGTGCCGACCTTGACGCCCTCGATGGACAGCTCCACCGACTCGGGGATGTGCGTCGCCTCGGTCTCGACCGAGATCTGGACGGCCTCCTGCTGCACGACGCCGCCCGCGACGACGTCGCCGACGACGTTCACCGGCAGGTCGACGGTGACCTTCTCGCCGCGCTTGACCAGCAGCAGGTCGACGTGCTCCAGGAAGCCCTTGATCGGGTCGCGCTGCACGTCCTTGGGCAGCGCGAGCTCCGAACCGCCGCCGACGCCCTCGATGGTCAGCAGCACGTTCGGGGTCTTCAGCGCGAGCATCAGCTCGTGGCCCGGCAGCGTGATGTGCTGCGGGTCGGTGCCGTGACCGTAGAGGACGGCGGGCACCTTGCCGGCCCGGCGGGTGCGCCGCGCGGCACCCTTACCGAACTCGGTGCGCGGCTCGGCGGCGATGCGTACCTCGGACACGGCGAAAACTCCTCGTTGTTGCGATCCACGGCCGTCCCGCAGGACGTCCGCTACGGACAGAGCGAATCAGGCGTAGCTCGATGCGTCAGGCGCCTCGAAGATTCTTTGCGTTACCCGGGGAGTACGGACCTGAACGGAGCCGCACTGACGACCCGGGGCATACGCGGATTCAAGAAGTCTAGCCGATCGTTTCCACGCGCAACGCCATCGCCCCCGCGACGACCCGCCGCGGGGGCCCTTCTCGAACGTTGACGGCCCGGTCAGAGCCGGACGCGAACGGCACCCTCACTGGGAAAGACGAACGCCCGCCCCGCCCGGTTCCGATACCCCGGCCCGCCGACCGCATAACCGGAGGGCCGCCCCCGACAATCAGCCCGACACGACGACCTCGGCCACCGAAGTGGCCTGCGACCGGTCACCTCAGCGGGGCGGCCCCGGCCGCAGAAGTGACCTCGACCGCCGACGGCGAACCGACGACCTCGGCCACAGGAGTGGCCTCAGCGGGCGGCCCCGGCCACGCGCCGACCCGAGCCGTCGCGATCGCGAGCGAAGCCGGATTCGAGCTTGCGAGAATCCGATCGCGCAGCGAGCCCCCAGGGCGAGTCGGAGCGATGCAGCGATCGCACGCATTGCCCGTTGAAGGGAGGGCCCCCAGGGCCCGACCGCCAAGGGCAAGGCAATATCAGCTGTGCCCGCCGAAGAGGCTGGTGACGGAGCCGTCGCTGAAGACCTCGTTGATCGCGCGGGCGATCAGCGGGGCGATCGACAGGACCGTCAGCTTGTCGAACTGCTTGTCCTCCGGGATGGGCAGCGTGTTGGTCAGGACGACCTCGGAGATCCGGGAGTTCTTCAGCCGGTCCACCGCGGGGCCCGACAGGACGCCGTGGGTCGCGGCGACGACGACCTTGTCGGCGCCGTGGTCGAACAGCGCGTCGGCGGCCTTCACGATCGTCCCGCCGGTGTCGATCATGTCGTCGACCACGACGCAGGTGCGGCCCTTGACCTCGCCGACGACGTCGAAGACCTTCACCTCGTTGGCGACGTCCGGGTCGCGCTTCTTGTGGATGATCGCCATCGGGACGCCGCCGAGCCGGTCGGACCAGCGCTCGGTCACCCGCACCCGTCCCGCGTCGGGCGCGACCACGGTCACCCGGGAGGTGTCGAGGCGGCTCTCGAAGTGCTGCGCCAGCAGGTCCAGCGCGAACAGGTGGTCGACCGGGCCGTCGAAGAACCCCTGGATCTGCGCGGTGTGCAGGTCCACGGTGATCAGCCGGTCGGCGCCGGCGGTCTTGAACAGGTCGGCCATCAGCCGCGCCGAGATCGGCTCGCGGCCGCGGTGCTTCTTGTCCTGCCGGGCGTAGCCGAAGAACGGCGCGACGACCGTGATCCGTTTGGCGGACGCCCGCTTCAGCGCGTCCACCATGATCAGCTGCTCCATGATCCACTGGTTGATGGGAGCTGTGTGGCTCTGGATCACGAAGGCGTCGGAGCCACGGACCGACTCCAGGAACCGCACGAACGTCTCACCGTTGGCGAAGTCGTACGCGGACGTCGGCGTCAGGTCGACGTGGAGGTTGTCGGAGACCTCCTTGGCCAGGTCCGGGTGGGCTCGGCCGGTGAAGAGCATCAGCTTCTTCTGACCGCTCGCTTTGATCCCACTCACCTCTGACAACTCCCCCTCAATGGAACTGTGCACTCATGTGGGTTGTTGTCCCCACTCCCCGGGCACCACAAGAGTCTCCTCCGTGATGCCCGGTCGTCTTTTGTCCGTGGGGGACGCCGCTGTCCTCCACCTCCCCGCCGTACGGCGGGGCAGTCGTCGGCGCGCCGGTTCTCCGGCGCGTCCCGTCAGGCCGGCTCGTCCCGGTCCTCGGCGGCGCGGCGCGCCGCCTCCGCCGCCGGCGTTCCGGGCCGCTTGCGCTCGACCCAGCCCTCGACGTTGCGCTGCCGCGCCCGCGCGACCGCCATCGCCCCCGGCGGGACGTCCTGGATGATCACCGAGCCGGCCGCGGTGTAGGCGCCGTCGCCCACCGTGACCGGCGCGACGATCATGTTGTCGCTGCCGACCTTCACATGGGAGCCGATCACACTGCGGTGCTTGCGCTCGCCGTCGTAGTTCACGAACACCGAGCTCGCGCCGATGTTGGAGTGGTCGCCGATCTCCGCGTCGCCGACGTAGGTGAGGTGCGGCACCTTCGTGCCCTCGCCGATCTCGGCGTTCTTGGTCTCGACGTAGGTGCCGATCTTGCCCTTGCGGGCCAGCCGCGTCCCGGGCCGCAGGTAGGCGAACGGGCCCACGGACGCCTCGGGCCCGATCTCCGCCTCGACGCACACCGCGTTCACCACGGACGCGTCCGCGCCGACGCGGGTGTCGGTCAGCGTGCAGTTCGGCCCGACGCTGGCGCCCGCCTCCAGGTGGGTGCGGCCGTGCAGCTGGGTCCCCGGGTGCACGACGGCGTCCGGCTCGGCGGTCACGTCCGCGTCGATCCAGGTGGACGCGGGGTCGATGATCGTCACCCCGGCCCGCATGTGGGCCTCGAGGATGCGGTCGTTCAGCTGCCGCCGCGCCTGGGCCAGCTGGACCCGGTCGTTCACGCCCTGCGTCTCGACCCAGTCGGCGACCAGGTGCGCGCCGGCCCGGTGGCCGTCGCCGCGCAGGATCGCCACCACGTCGGTGAGGTACTCCTCGCCGCCGGCGTTGTCGGTGGTCACCCGCTTGAGCGCGTCCTCCAGCAGGGCGCCGTCGAAGGCGTACATGCCGACGTTGATCTCGGTGACGGCGCGCTGGGCGTCGGTGGCGTCCTTGTGCTCGACGATCGCCTCGACGCTGCCGTCCGCCGCCCGGATCATCCGCCCGTATCCGGTCGCGTCGGGCATCTCGGTCGTCAGGACGGTGACCGCGTTGCCCTCGTCCTCGTGCGTGCGGACGAGCGCGGCGAGCGTCTCGCCGCGCAGCAGCGGATGGTCGCCGTTGGTCACCACGACGGTGCCGTCGAGCGAGCCGGTCCGCTCCAGCGCCATCCGGACGGCGTGCCCCGTCCCGCCCTGGACCTCCTGGACGACGGGCTCCACGTCCGGCGCGTGCTCGCCCAGGTAGGCGACGGCCTGCTCGCGGCGGTGCCCGACGACCGCGACGAGCCGCCGCGGCTCCAGCTCGCGGGCGGCGGCGAGGACGTGGCCCAGCATCGCGCGCCCGCACAGCTCGTGCAGGACCTTCAGGGTGCGGGACTTCATTCGCGTGCCCTCGCCCGCGGCGAGAACGATGACGGCGGCCGGGCTGTTGGCGCTCACTAGGAGGCTCCTCGGCATCGCGGACGGGATCGGTTGCGAGCGCGTCCACCTGCGGCATCAGGGCATGGCAGGCCGGAGCGCACCCGACACGGGAAGGATACCGCCCGCCGGGCGCGCGTCACCCCGCGGGCCACCTCACCAGGACAGACGCCCCAGAAAACGGCGATCCGGACACTTGGGCTCCCGGGGGAGGAATCGAACCTCCGTTGACTGAACCAAAATCAGTTGTCCTGCCCCTAGACGACCCGGGATGGGCGTTGTGCACCTCTCTGCGATGGAGTGTCAGCTCGCACGGGACACGATACCGAGTGGATCCCCAGCGCCCCCACGGCTTTTCCCTCGCCCGCAGGACTTTACCGGGCGAGCCAGCCGGGCAGGGGTTCGCGGGCCTCCGACCAGGAGGCGGGGACGGCCTCGGCGCCGAGATGGGCGGCCACGATCCCGCCCGCGATCGCGGACATGGTGTCCATGTCGCCGCCGACCATGACGCACGCGCGCACCGCCGCCTCGTAGTCGGTCAGCCGGGTGGCCGCCGCCCACAGCGCGTACGGCACGGTGTCCTGCGCCGAGATGCGATTGCCGTTGCCCAGCACGTGGGCGGCGTCCCGCGGGGACTTGGACAGCAGGCGCAGCGCCCGCTTGAGGCCGCGCCGCACGTACTCCCCCATCGCGGTGTGCTCCAGTGCCACCTCGATGACGTCCTTGGGGACGACCCTGCCGTCCTTCTGGGAGGCGACGTAGGCGGCGGCGACGGCCACCGCCACGGCACCGGCGATCCCCTCGACGTGCGAGTGGGTGATCTCGGCGGAGAGGGCCGCCTGGGCCGCCGCGCGGCCGAGGTCGTCCGCGAAGAAGGCGCCGAGTGGCGCGACGCGCATCGCCGCGCCGTTGCCGAAGGAGCCCTTGCCGTCGAACAGCTCCCGCGAGGCGCGGTGCCAGTGGTCGCCGCCCCGGATGCGCTCCAGCAACTCGAGGGCGCCCGCGCCGTAGCGGCGGTGGACGTCGAACCTGTCGGCGAACGACCGCGCCAGCACATCCTGGTCGATTTGCCCGAATCGGTTTAGAACGTCTACTACCGAGCACGCCATCTCCGTGTCGTCCGACCACCCCCACGGCGCGGGCGGCACACCCGCCTCCGCGGACACGTGCCGGTTGGCCAGGACGAAGAACTGGTCGCCGAACGCGTCGGCGGTGGAGAGGCCCGCCAGGGAGGCGTGGGCTCGGGTGGAGCGCTCGTCCAGGGTCGGGGGCATGGGCGGTCCTTCCGCGGCGGGCAGTGAGGTTTCGCACGAGAGTTTTGTGGCCCATGAGAGAGATTCCCACTGATTTTACCGGGCACCTCTGTCCAACTTACGGACCCGTAGGTTACGTTGGCGTAGGTAGGCGCCCCCTAGTCACAGGAAGTGGTGACGCATGACAACGGCTCCGACCATGGCTCCTCCCCGACCCGAACGGCGTCCCGAACTAGCACCCGACCAGCAGGGAAACGCCGAACGCCTGCTCGTCGCGGTGTTCACCGGCGTCCCGTTCCTGGCCCTGTTCGCGGCCGTTCCGCTCGCCTGGGGCAGGTTCCTCGGCTGGACCGACGTCGCGCTCACGGCCGTGTTCTACCTGCTGTCGGCGGGCGGGATCACCGTCGGTTACCACCGGTACTTCACGCACGGGTCGTTCAAGGCGAACCGGGCACTCAAGATCTTCCTGGCGCTGGCCGGCAGCATGGCCATCGAGGGCCCGGTCATCACCTGGGTGGCCGACCACCGGCGCCACCACAAGCACTCCGACCAGGAGTTCGACCCGCACTCGCCGTGGCGGTTCGGGAACGACTGGAAGGCCCTCGCCAAGGGCCTGGTGTGGGCGCACTACGGCTGGCTGTTCGACGCCAACCGGACGTCCAAGCAGCGGTTCGCCAAGGACCTGCTCAAGGACCGCGACATCACCCGGATCCACCTGGCCTTCCCGGGCCTGGTGGCGGTGTCGTTCCTGCTGCCGGCCGCGCTCGGCGGCCTGATCACGATGTCGTGGCTCGGCTTCTTCACGGCGCTGTTCTGGGCGGGGTTCGTGCGAATCACGCTCGTCCACCACGTCACGTGGGCGATCAACTCGATCTGCCACACGTTCGGCAAGGAGGACTTCGAGGTCCGCGACAAGTCCCGCAACGTGTGGTGGCTGGCGATCCCGTCGCTCGGCGAGTCGTGGCACAACCTGCACCACTGCGACCCGACGTGCGCGCGGCACGGGGTGCTGAAGGGGCAGGTCGACATCAGCGCGCGGATCATCTGGGTGTTCGAGAAGCTGGGCTGGGCGCGGGACGTCCGGTGGCCGAAGGACGACAGGCTGGCCGCGAAACGCACGAAGCAGGCGGCTTGACCGTCACAATTGATCCCGTGACAGATCCCGCTCCCAGGCCCCGCAGAAAGCGGATGACCGGCAAGGAACGCCGCGAGCAGCTCCTCGACATCGGCCGCACCCTGTTCGCCGAGCGTGGCCTGGACGGCACCTCGGTGGAGGAGATCGCCTCCGCCGCGGGTGTGTCGAAGCCCGTGGTGTACGAGCACTTCGGCGGCAAGGAGGGGCTCTACGCGGTCGTCGTCGACCGCGAGTTCGAGCGGCTGCTGAGCCTGGTGACCGAGGCGCTGAACTCGGCGATCCACTACCGGAGCAAGCTGGAGAAGGCGGCGCTGGCGCTGCTGGAGTACATCGAGGGGCACCCGGACGGGTTCCGGATCCTCGTACGGGACTCGCACGGCGGCACCGGGACGGGCAGCTACGCGAGCCTGCTCAGCGAGATCGCCGGCGAGGTGGAGTACATCCTCGCGCAGGAGTTCGACCGGCACGACTACGACGACAAGTTCGCGCCGCTGTACGCGCAGAGCCTGGTCGGCATGGTGGCCCTGACGGGCCAGTGGTGGCTGGACGTGCGCAAGCCGAAGCGCGAGGAGGTCGCCGCGCACGTGGTGAACCTCGCGTGGAACGGCCTCGCGGGGCTGGAGCCGAAGCCGTCGCTGGATCCGCGGCAGCGCCGCAAGGAGATGGAGCGCGCGGAGAAGCGCGCGGAGAAGGCGGCCGCGAAGGCGGAGAAGGCGGAGGAGAAGGCGGCGGCGAGGGCCGAGAAGGCGCAGCGGAGGAGCCGCCGCGAGGCGGAGGCGGACTTCGCGGACCCGAGCCCGCATCCGTCGGTCTGACCCGGTCCGGGGGCCGGTCGTGCGCTGGAGCGTGCGGCCGGCCTCCGGCTTTCGCGCGGGCGGGCCTCCGGCCTTCGCGCGGGCGTTCGGAGGGGCGGGCGGTCAGCTCTCGGGCTGGAGGAATTCGAGGCGGTTGCCGACGGGGTCGTCGGCGTAGAAGCGGCGGTATCCGGGGAACAGGCCGTCGTGCCGGACGTCGTGGCCGGCGGCGCGGAGCCGGTCGGCGAGGGCGTCGAGGTCGCCGGTGAGCAGGCCGGGGTGCGCCTTGCGGGCGGGGCGGAAGTCCTCCTCGATGCCGAGGTGGAGTTCGAGGCCGGGGCCGCGGAACCAGGCGCCGCCGCGCTTGGCGAGCTCGGGCGGCTTGGCGATCTCCTGGAGGCCGAGGACGCCGGCGTAGAAGGCGCGGAGGGCGTCCTCGCTGCCGGGCGGGGCGGCGAGCTGGACGTGGTGGAGGGCGGTGAGCATGCGGGCCTCCTCGCGAACGGACGCCGGCGGCCGTCCGGAGTTCGTCCGGGCGGCCGCCGGCAGGGGTCGCCGGCATCGGGTCGCGAAGCCGGGGTTCGGTGCCGGGCCGGGCGGTCTGCGATCATGTGCGGGTCGCGTCCGCGCGGCCTGGATGCCGCCCGCCGGCCGAGCTGGCACACCGCAGGGGAACGAGTCGCTTCCCTCGGCCGGCGGGCGGCACCCCGTCTAGGGGGCGTGACGTGCGGCGATCACGAACACTCTCCTGAACGGGAAGACGGTGCCGTAGGGGCGGCGGGGGTAGGCGTCGCGGAGCCTGTCCCGGTAGGCGGCGAGGAACTCGCCGGCCTCGTCCGGCCCGAGCGCCGACAGGACGGGGCGCAGCGCGGTGCCCTTGACCCATTCGAGGACGGGGTCGTCGCCGCCGAGGACCTGCATGTAGGTGGTCTCCCAGGCGTCGACGGCGCATCCGTGGCGGGCGAGGCGGTCGAGGTAGCCGGCGGGGTCGAGGACGGGGTCGTCGCGGACGGTGCCGGCGAGGCGGTCGCGCCAGCGCGGGGAGCGGCACAGCTCGCGGAGCAGGACGTGGCTGGGCGCGTCGAAGTTGCCGGGGACCTGGAAGGCGAGGCGCCCGCCGGGTGCGAGGGCCTCGACCCAGCGCGGCAGCAGGTCGAGATGGCCGGGGACCCACTGCAGGACGGCGTTGGAGACGATGAGGTCGACGGGGTGGTCGGGCCGCCAGTCGGCGACGTCGGCCACGTCGAAGGTGAGCCGTCCGGGGATCGCGTGGGCGCGGGCGGCGGCGATCATCTCGGGCGAAGAGTCGAGGGCCCGCACGACCGCCCGGGGCCAGCGGCCCGCGAGGGTCGCGGTGAGCTCCCCGCTCCCGCACCCGAGGTCGACGACGTGCCGGGGCTCGACGGGTCCGAGCCGGCCGACCAGTTCGATGAACGGCCTGGCGCGCTCGTCGCCGTAGACCCCGTACTGCGCGGGGTCCCACACGGCCTCAGCTTGTCTCGACATCAAGAGACATGATGCCGCGCCCATATCTTGATGTCAAGAATCTTGTCCGCCGCCGCGCCGCACCAGTCATCCGACGGATGCCGGGCGCGGCGCCCCGTTCCTAGGGTCGGGGCATGACGTTCAACGAGGTCGAGCAGAGGTATCTGGCGCAGGTCCCGCGCGGACGGCTGGCGACGGTCGCGCCGGACGGGAGCCCGCAGAACAAGCCGGTCGGTTTCGAGGTCGACGCCGAGCACGGCACGATCGACATCCACGGGTTCGGCATGGCGGGCTCGGCGAAGTTCCGCAACGTCGAGCGGAACCCGGCCGTGTCGTTCGTCGTGGACGACGCGATCGGCGAGGGTGCGGCGAACATGCGCTTCCTGGAGATTAGGGGCCGGGCCGAGCAGGTCCGGGACGGCGACCGGGAGAACTGGTTCATCCGCATCCGGCCGCGCCGGCTGCTGGCGTTCAACATCGACCCGGACCGTCCCGGCATGCACGCGCGCGACGTCGAGGCCGGCCGATGAGCTGGGGACTGGTGCTGGGCCCCGGCGGCCCGGTCGGCACGGCGTGGCTGGCCGGGCTCGCCGCGGGGCTGCGGGAGGCGGGGGTCGACCCGGCCGGCGCGGGGACGATCGTGGGCACGTCGGCGGGCGCGATCGCGGCCGCGATGATCGCGACCGGCCGCGACCTGGCGGCGGTCGCGGAGATGCCCCCGGCGAACGGCCCGCGCCCCGCGCGGAGTCCGGCGGTGATGGAGCGGGTGTTCGGGCTGATGCGCGATCCGGCGCTGGAGCCGGACGAGGCGCGCCGGCGCGTCGGGCGGCTGGCGGCGGAGGCCGAGGCGCTGCCCGCCGAATGGCACCGCAAGCGGATGGAGTTCCTGGTCGGGACGGACGCGTGGCCGGAGGGCCGGCTGCTGATCACGGCGGTGGACGTGGCGTCCGGCGAGCCCGTCGTCTGGGACCGGGCGAGCGGCGTGCCGCTGTCGGCGGCGGTCGCGGCGAGCAGCGCGGCGCCGGGCCACGCCCGTCCCGTCGAGATCGGCGGGCGGCTCTACATGGACGGCGCGTTCGGCGGCGGCTCGTGGCCGTGGCTCGCGCGGGACGAGGCGAAGGTCGTGCTGGTCGAGCCGTTCGCGCACATGTCGGACGGCGCGGGGGGCGACGTGCGGATCGTCCCGGACGCGGCGGCGCTGGAGGCGTTCGGCGGCGACGTGGGCGACGTGACCCGGTGGGCGGAGTGCTACCGGGCGGGCGTCCGGCAGGCCCCCGGGGCCGCGCGGCTGATCGCTACTGTGGCCTGATGCGGAAGGTGGTGCTGGCGTCGGCGTCGACGGCGCGGTTGCGGATCCTGCGGGAGGCGGGCGCGGACCCGGAGGTCGCCGTCAGCGGCGTGGACGAGTCGGCGGTCGCCGCCGGCTCGGTCGCCGGGCTGGCCGGCGCGCTGGCGCGGGCGAAGGCGCGCGCGGTCGCGGGCGGTGTCGCGGACGCGATCGTGATCGGCTGCGACTCGCTGCTGGAGGTGGGCGGGCGCGCGTTCGGGAAGCCGGCGTCGGCGGAGGAGGCCGCGGCGTGGTGGGCGGCGCGGCGCGGTGCGACGGGCGTGCTGCACACCGGGCACTGCGTGGTCGACACGGCGTCGGGGCGGGACGCGCTGGAGGTGGCGAGCACCCGGATCCGGTTCGGCGACCCGTCCGACGAGGAGATCGCCGCGTACGTCGCCACGGGCGAGCCGCTGCACGTCGCGGGCGCGTTCACGCTGGAGGGGCGCGGGGCCTGGTTCATCGACGGGATCGACGGCGATCCCGGCACGGTGATGGGCCTGTCGCTGCCCCTCCTGCGGCGGATGCTGGCCGGTGTCGGGGTTCCGCTGACCGAGGTGTGGCCGGTCCCGGTCACCGCTTGATCAGGCCGCGCTCCAGCGCGACGACGACCGCGCGGGTGCGGTCGCTCACGTCGAGCTTGGCGAACACGCGGAGCAGGTGCGTCTTCACCGTCGCCTCCGCGATGACGAGCCGCCGCCCGATCTCGGCGTTGGACAGCCCGTCCGCGACCGCGTCCAGCACCTCCGCCTCCCGGGCGGTGAGCGCGACGGGCGCGGGCTGCCGCATCCGCGCGACGAGCCGCTGCGCGACGCGCGGGGCGAGGACGGTCTCGCCGCGCGCGGCGGCCCGCACCGCGTCGGCGAGCTGCTCGCGGGTGGCGTCCTTGAGCAGGTAGCCGACGGCGCCGGCCTCCACGGCGCGCTCGATCTCCTCGTCGGTGTCGTAGGTGGTGAGGATCAGCACGCGGGTGCCGGTGCGGCGGGCGAGGATCTCGGTGGTGGCGGACACCCCGTCCAGCACGGGCATCCGCAGGTCGACGAGCGCGACGTCCGGCCGGAGCCGTTCGGCGAGGCCGACGGCCGCGCGGCCGTCGCCCGCCTCGCCGACGATCTCGATGCCGGGCTCGCCGGCCAGCAGCGCGGCCACGCCGGCGCGCATCACGGTGTGGTCGTCCACGAGGATGACGCGGACCGTGCCGTCGTTCGGGGTGCGGTCGTTCACGGGGTGCCTTCGCGGGGGAGCAGGGCGAGGACGCGGGTGCCCTCGCCGGGGGCGCTGGTGACGGTGAGCAGGCCGCCGAGCTCGGCGAGGCGGCGGCGCATCCCGTCCAGCCCGAACCCGCCGGACGCGGCGCCGGGCGCGAAGCCGCGGCCGTCGTCGGTGATCTCCAGTTCGACGCCGTGCGGGCGCGCGGCGAGGACGACGCCGACGGTGGAGGCGGCGGCGTGCTTGCGGACGTTCGCGAGCGACTCCTGGGTGCAGCGCAGCAGCGCGACGCGGGTCGGCTGGTCGCAGCGGACGTCGGGCAGGTCGGCGTCGACGGTGAGGCCGGTGTCCTCGGCGAACCGGTCGAGGGTGCGGCGCAGGGTCGCGGCGATGGAGCCGGCCGCGACGCCCTCGCGCGGTGCGGAGCCGACGAGGACGCGGGCCTCGGCGAGGTTCTCGCGGGCGGTCCGCTCGATGGACGCCAGCTGCCGGGCGCTCGCCTCCGGGTCGGTGCCGATGCCCGCGCGGGCGGCCTCGGCGAGCACGACGATGGACGCCAGGCCCTGCGCGAGGGTGTCGTGGATCTCGCGGGCGAGCCGCTCCCGCTCGTCGGCGGCGCCCTGGCGGCGCTGCGCCTCGGCGAGGCGCCGCTCGGCGTCCTCCAGGTCGGCGGCGAGGAGGCGGGCCCGCTCGGCCTGCCGGTCGACGACGCGGGTCATCCAGATCCCGACGAGGATGCTCGCGGCGTAGCCGGTGAGGGCGGCGACCGAGTTGCCGGTGACGAGCGCCCCGTCGGGGTGCCGCTGGACGGCCATGCCCGCGACGGCGGCCGCGGTCGCGACGCCGCTGAGGGCGATCGCGCGCCGCGGGCCGCCGCCCTGGATCCAGAAGTGCGGGAGGGACACGATCAGCAGCGACGCGGTGCCGTCCGCGAGGTAGGACACCCCGCCGATGCCGGCGGTCAGCACGCCGAGGAACGTGTACCGGCGGACGGCCGGGTTCCCCGGGAACGTCCCGGTGATCGGGTGGCAGACGGCGAGCAGGGCCAGCAGCGCGAGCGTCCCGGACCGGATCCCCTCGCTGCGGTCCCAGGCGGCGATGCCCGGCGGGACGAGGCCGAAGCAGATCCACAGGGCGGTGTACCAGCGGCGCACCGCCCGTGCCTGGAGCCGGTCGTCGTGCTGTGGCCCTCGCTCCATGGCGGTCAGCCTACTTTCGCCGGGGCGAGGGCCGGGACGGCGGCGGGCGCGGGCCGGGACGGCCACCAGGTCCGTTCGCCGAGCAGCAGCATCAGGGCGGGCAGCACCACGATGCGGATGACGAACGCGTCCACCAGCACCGCCACGGCGAGCGCGAAGCCCATCTGCTTCATCTCGATGATGTGCAGCGGGATGAAGCTGGCGAAGACGGTCACCATGACGAACGCGGCGCTGGTGACGACTCCGGCGGAGCGCCCGATGCCGTCGAGGACGGCGGTGCGGGTGGAGGCGCCGGCGAGGCGCGCCTCCCGGATCCGGCTGATCACGAAGACCTGGTAGTCCATGGACAGGCCGAACAGGATCACGAACAGGAACAGCGGGACGCGGGAGCCGATCGTCCCGGTGGAGGTGAAGCCGAGCAGGCCCTCCGCCCACGTCCCCTGGAACGTCAGGACGAGCAGGCCGAGCGCGGCGCCGGCCGACAGCAGGTTCAGCAGCACGCCGACCGCGCCGAGGACCACGGACCGGAACGCCCACACCGTCATCCCGAAGGTGACCAGCAGCAGCGACGCGATGATGAGCGGCAGCTTCTGCTTCTGGTGGTCGGGGTAGTCGGCGTAGCGGGCGACGTCGCCGGTGACGGCGACCTTGACGCCGGGCAGCCTCCCGACCGTGGCGGGCACGTAGTCGTCGCGGACGGTCCTCAGGGACGCGACGGCGGCCGGGTCGCCGACGTAGTGCGGGACGGCCAGTTCCAGCAGGCTCGTCCGGCCGTCCTGCGAGGTGCGCAGCCGAGACGTCCCGGACAGGCGCGGGTCGTGCTGCGCGCGGCGGCCGAGGTCGCGAAGCGCTCCCGCCACCTCCGCCCGCTGGGACGGGCCGGCCTCCACAACGACCTGGTGCATGGCCTTGAGCTCGGGGAACGCGGCGTTGAGCCGGTCGTAGACCTGCATCGCCGGGATGGCGCGGGGATGGGTCTCGCGGCCCATGTCGGTGAGCTTGAGGCCGAGGAGCGGCGCGGTGAGCGCGAGCATGACCAGCAGGCCGACGGCCAGCGTGGCGGCGGGGTGCCTTCCGGTCGGCCGCAGCAGGGCGCGGGTGATCCGCCCGCCGGTCTCGGAGCGCGTCCCGCGCACCCGCCTTCCGTTCCGGATCCGGCGCTCCCGGCGGCTCTCCGCCCACTGGCCGAGCTTGGCGAGCAGCGCGGGCAGGACGGTGAGGGAGCTGAGGACGGCGACGACGGTGACGACGATCGCGCCGGTCGCGATGGAGGAGAAGATCACGTCGTCGGCGAGGTAGAGCGTGGCGCTGGAGACGGCGACGGCGATGCCGGAGACGACCACGGCCCGTCCGGAGGTCGCGGCGGCCAGCTCCACGACGGCGGCGGGCGACAGCCGGCCGCCCGACCGGGCGCGCTCCTCGCGCTCGCGCTTCAGGTAGAAGAGCGTGTAGTCGACGCCGACGGCCATGCCGATGAGCAGGATGACGTTGGTGCCGACGCCCGCGTCCGGGAAGACGTGCGAGGCCAGCATCGACAGCCCGACGGCCGCGGCGATCGAGGACAGCGCGAGCAGCAGCGGCACCACGGCCAGCGCCACCGAGCCGAACACGACCAGCAGCGTGACCAGCGTGACGGGCAGCGCGATCACCTCGGTCCGCGACAGGTCCTTCCCGCGCAGGTGGTCGACGCCCTTGCTGATGGACGGGCTGCCCGTCTCCTCGACCCGCACCCCGGGGTGCGCGGCCTGGACCTGCTCGGTCTGCGCGATCAGCGGCGCGACGTGCTTCTTGCCCTCCAGTTCGGGGCCCCGCATGGTGACCTGGACGCGGACCGCCGTCCCGTCCGCCGCGCGGATCGGCGGGGAGACCGACGCGACCTCGGGCAGCCGCGCCATCCGGGCCGCGGCGTCGCGGGCGGCGGCGTCCGCCTGCGCCGCGTCCAGGCGGCCCGCACCCGGCTTCGCGGTGATCAGCACCTGCTCGGCCGGCCTCTGCTCCAGGCCGCCGCGGGCGGCCATCGCCTCGGCGCGGCCGGCCTCGCCGATCCGGAAGTCGGCGCTGGTCGCCGCGTGCCCACCCACCGATATGCCGACCCCGAGGCACACCGCGACGAACAGGAACCAGCCGGCGATCGCCCGCCAGGGGTGCCCGGCGCTCCACCGGGCCATGCGCACAGGAAGATCTCTCATGCCCGAAATGCTCGCGCCGCGGCCCCCTCCGGCATGAGCCTCGACCGGCTGAACCTGCCGTCCACCGACCGGTGGACCCGGGCTGACAACCACTGGTTGTCGTTCCTGCTCAATGGCTGTTGGACCGGGGTGTTCGGGGTGCGGTCCACTGGGTCCACCGCCGCCGGTGGAGGGCCACCGGGGCAGGGATGCGAGGAGGGATCGTGAAGGCACTCGTGCCGACGGGCGACGCGCGGGAGGCGGTCGCGTTCGCCGACGTCGACGAGCCGGAGCCGCGCCCGGACGAGGCGCTGGTGAAGGTGGCGGCGTTCTCGGTCAACCGCGGCGAGACGTTCCAGCTGGAGGGCGACCGGCCCGGCTGGCGTCCCGGCAAGGACGTCGCGGGCCTGGTCGTCCAGGCGGCGGCGGACGGGTCGGGGCCCGCGTGCGGAACCCGGGTGGTCGGGCATCCGCCCTCGGCGGGCTGGGCCGAGTACGCGGCAGTGCCTGCCGGGTCGCTGGCGGAGCTGCCCGCCTCGGTGCCGGTGGAGACGGCGGCGGCGCTGCCGCTGGCGGGACTCACCGCGCTGCGGCTGCTGCGCGCCGCCGGGCCGCTGGCGGGACGGACGATCCTGCTCACGGGGGCGTCCGGCGGCGTGGGGCACTACGTCACCGAGCTGGCCGCCGCGGCGGGCGCGGAGGTCACCGCGGTGTCGGCGACGCCGGAGCGCGGGCGGCGGCTGGCGGAGTTCGGCGCCACGGTGGTGCCGGACGCGGCGGCCGCGGAGGGCCCGTTCGACCTGGTGCTGGAGTCGACCGGCGGACGGGAGTTCCCGGACGCGCTGGCGCGGCTGCGGCGCCGGGGCACGCTGATCTGGTTCGGGCAGGCGTCCCGGACTCCCGTGACGCTGGACTTCTTCCGGTTCTTCAACGGCCCGGAGTCGGCGACCATCCGGCACTTCCACTACGAGGACGCCGACACCGCGAACGCCGACGACCTGGCCGTGCTGGTCCGGCTCGTCGACCGGGGGCGGCTGCACCCGGAGATCGGGCGGTCCGCCGACTGGTCGCAGACCGCCGCCGTCCTCACCGACCTGCGCGAACGCCGCGTCCGCGGCAACGCGATCCTCACCATCGACCGCTGAGAGCAAGGAGACCGAGATGAACGCCGAGACCGAGATGAACGCCGGGACCGGGATGAACGCCAAGGACGTCGTGGTCCGCTACGTCCAGGCCGTCGCCGACGGCGATCTGGCGACGATCAGGGACAGCTTCGCCGAGGACGCGACCTGGACCTACCCCGGCGACCTGCCGCTGACCGGCACCTGGAAGGGCCGCGACGCCATCGTCGACGACTTCCTCGGGGCCGCGACCGGCGGCCTGTTCAAGCCGGGCACCGCGCCGGAGGTCGCGCTCGTCAACGTGATCGCCGAGGGCGACCAGGTGCTCGCCGAGTGGACGGCGAAGGGGATCACCCGGTCGGGCAAGATCTACGACAACCGGTGCGCCGGGATCTACGTCGTCCGGGACGGGAAGATCGTCTCGGTGAAGGAGTACGCCGACACCCAGCACGTCGAGCGAACCCTGTTCGGCTAGCGATGACCGGCCGCAGGTCCCTCGATATCAAGACAGGTAGGCTTGCGGCATGGAGGATGAGGTCGACCGGCTGGTCGCCGCGTGGCAGGCCGAGCGCCCGGACCTGGACGTCCGGCCGCTGCAGGTCCTCAGCCGGGTGTCCCGGCTGGCCCGGCACCTCGACCGCGCCCGCCGCGCCGTGTTCGCCGCCCACCAGGTGGAGTCGTGGGAGTTCGACGTCCTCACCGCGCTGCGCCGGGCCGGCTCCCCCTACCAGCTCAGCCCGGGGCAGCTGCTGCGCGCGACGCTGGTCACGTCCGGGACCATGACCAACCGCATCGACCGGCTCGCCGCCGCCGGCCTGGTCGAGCGGCACCCCGACCCGCAGGACAAGCGCGGCGTCCAGGTCCGCCTCACCGAGGCGGGCCTGACGCGCGTGGACGCCGCGTTCGCCGACCTGCTGGGCCGCGAGCAGGCCATCCTGGAGGCCCTCACGCCCGACCAGCGCGAGACCCTGGCCGTCCTGCTCCGCACCCTCCTGATCCCCTTCGACGCGTGATCTCCGCAGGCCGGGCCCACTGCGCTCGCCTGGCGGCTCGCTCCGCGACCTGGCCCGGGCGAACGCGGCATCGCTTCGCGATCCGCCCGGCCGAGGGTCGCCTCCGGCAGCGCCTCGCCCGGTCAGGTAACGCGTTCGCGCGCGGGTCGAGACCCTCCGGATGGGGTTCCGGCCGCTGACACTCGCGTCAGGCGAGCGCCGCTTCCAGTGCGGCGGCGACGGCGCAGAGCCGTTCCTCGCCGCCCGCCGGGCCGATCAGCTGCACGGACGCGGGGAGGTGCGAGCCGGGCAGCGGCACGGGCAGCGCGAACGCCGGCAGCCCCGCCACGTTGACCGGCCCGGTGAGCATCGTCAGCAGCAGGTCGTCGTCGCCGCCCGGCGGCTCCGGCGCGACCCCGGCCAGCACCGGCAGCGCGAGCACGCCGTGCCGGTCCAGCAGCGCGTCGAACTCCGCCCGGACCGTCTTCTGGAGCTGCTCGGCCCACGGGCGCTTGCCCGCCGCGGCCTCCTTCAGCACCCTGAGCCGCCGGTACATCCGCTCGCTGATCCTGGACGGGTCGCCGAGCAGCCCGCCGTTCCGCGCGTACGCCTCCTCGCCGACGAACACGCCGTTCGCGAGCGCCGCGTCCTGGAAGTGCTCGCAGGTCTCGTCGGTGATCGGGCCGAGCCGGCGGAGCGCGTCGTCCACGGCCGCGTCGATCGCCGGGTCCACGTTCGGGACGCGGAGCCGCCCGACCGTCATGCCGGGGTCGTAGGCGTCCGGGGCGAAGCCCGGCTCGATCAGCCGCATGCCGGTGACGACGGCGGCGACGTCGCGGCCCAGCGGCCCGACGGTGTCCAGCGTCGGGGACAGCGGGTAGACGCCGTCCAGCGGGACGCGCCCGTGGGTCGTCTTCAGCGACGCGATCCCGCAGCACGCCGCGGGGATCCGCACGGACCCGGCGGTGTCGGTGCCGAACGCGACGTCCGCCTCCCCGCTCGCGACCGCCACCGCCGACCCGCTGGACGACCCGCCCGGCACCCGCGACGGGTCCAAGGGGTTCACCGGCGTGCCCGACCACGGGTTGACGCCGTCGGCGCCCAGGCAGAACTCGGTGAGGTTGGCCTTCCCGACGATGCGGGCGCCCTGCGCGCGCGCCGACGCGACAACGGGTGCGTCCGCCGCCGCCGGCTCGGCGCGCTCGGCCACCGCCCGGCTCCCCGCCGTGGTGGGCAGCCCGGCCACGTCGATGGCGTCCTTCACCGCGAGCCGCGGACCGTCCCCGGGCGCGTCGTCGATCTTCACGATCCAAGTCGTCATTGTCGGATCATGGCGATTCCGGACGCCGAGCACCAGGGGTCCGGCCGATCCGAAGGCTCAGTCGACGTCCTCGGCGAGCATCAGCCACTCCTCCTCGACCCGCGCCGCCTCCGCCTGGATCTCCTTCAGCCGCCCGTCCAGCTCCTGGAGCTTGACGAAGTCGGTGGCGTGCGCGGCGAGCCGCTCGTGCAGCTCCGCCTCCTGGCCGGACAGCTTCTCCAGGCGGCGTTCGAGCCGGTCCAGCTCCTTGCGGACCTTCCAGTCCTGCCCGCCCTTCGGCTTCGGCGGCGCGGCGGCGGGCGCCTCCTGCGCGCGCGCCTGGACCGTCCGGGTCCGGGCGGTTCCGGCGGCGCGGCGCTCCAGGTACTCGTCGACCCCGCCCGGCAGCATCGACACCCGCCCGTCGCCGAGCAGCGCCACCACGTGGTCGGTGATGCGCTCCAGGAAGTACCGGTCGTGACTGACGACGACGAGGGTGCCGGGCCAGCCGTCCAGCAGGTCCTCCAGCTCGGTGAGCGTCTCGATGTCGAGGTCGTTCGTCGGCTCGTCCAGCAGCAGCACGTTCGGCTCGCCCATCAGCAGCCGCAGCACCTGGAGGCGGCGCCGCTCGCCGCCCGACAGGTCGCCCACGGGCGTCCACTGCCGGTCCCCGGCGAAGCCGAGCCGCTCCAGCAGCTGGCTCGCCGTCCACTCCCGCTTCCCGACCGTGATGCGGCGGCGGATCTCCTCCACCGACTCCAGCACCCGCCGGGACGGGTCCAGCTCCTCCAGGTTCTGCGACAGGTGCGCCAGCTGGACGGTCCTGCCCCGCACGACCTTCCCCGACACCGGCGCCACCGAGCCGTCCAGCAGCCGCAGCAGCGTGCTCTTGCCGCTGCCGTTGACGCCGACGAGCCCCACCCGGTCGCCCGGGCCGAGCCGCCACGTCATCCGCTCGAAGATGTCCCGGCCGCCGTCGTCCCCGACCCGCACCGTGACGTCCTCGATGTCGTACACGGTCTTGCCGAGCCGCGCCGTCGCGAACTTCGTCAGCTCCACCGCGTCGCGCAGCGGCGGCTCGTCGGCGATCAGCGCCTGCGCCGCGTCCACCCGGAACTTCGGCTTGGACGTCCGCGCCTGCGGGCCGCGCCGCAGCCACGCCAGCTCCTTGCGCAGCAGGTTCTGCCGCTTGGCCTCCGTCGCCGCCGCGATCCGGGACCGCTCCGCCTTCGCCAGCACGTAGGCGGAGTAGCCGCCCTCGTACCGCTCGACGCGGCCGTCGACGACCTCCCACGTGCGGTCGGTGACCTCGTCGAGGAACCAGCGGTCGTGCGTGACGACCAGCAGCGCCACCCGGCGGTCCTTCAGGTGCCGGGCCAGCCACGCGATCGCCTCGATGTCGAGGTGGTTGGTCGGCTCGTCCAGCATCAGCAGGTCCGACTCGGGGACGAGCAGCCGCGCCAGCGCGATCCGGCGCCGCTCCCCGCCGGACATCCCGGCCAGCGGCGCGTCCAGGTCGACGTCGGCGAGCAGCCCGCCGAGGACGTCGCGGGCCCGGGTGTCGCCCGCCCACTCGTGCTCGGCGCGGTCCCCCAGCACCACCGACCGGACCGTCGCGCCCTCGGGGAACACGTCCCGCTGCGTCAGGTACCCCAGCCGCAGGCCCCGCGCGTGCGTGACGCGGCCCGCGTCCGGCTCCACCTCGCGCGCCAGGACCTGCACCAGCGTGCTCTTGCCGCCGCCGTTGCGGCCGACGACCCCGACCCGGTCGCCCTCGTCCAGCCCGAGGGACACCGCGTCCAGCAGCGGCTTCGGCCCGTACGCCTTCGCGACGTTCTCAACGTTGATCAGATTCACGACGCCGTCCAGCCTATTGCCCCGCGCGCATTGCCCGTGCGGTCAGCCCTGGGGCGGGGCGGGCGGGCCCTGCGGCCCCGGCTGCCCCGGCTGCCCGTACGGCGGCTGCGGCGGGAGCTGCGGATTCGGCGGGTACGGGGCGTTCGGCGGGTACGGGGCGCCGGGCGGGCGGTACGCCGAGTCCGCGCCGCGCTTGCGGGCGCTCACGGCGACGAGCACGACGACCAGCACGACCACTCCGGCGAGCACGAGGAGGGCCAGGACGATCAGCAGCGAGAGGGCGGCCATACGGATTCCTGAGTTCGGGGGACGCGGCGCGGGCGGCGTGCGGGCACGCGTGGCGCGCCGGGGCGCCCGCCCGGCCTCAGCGTAGCGGGGGACGGCGCGAGGAGATCGCCGCGTCGGGGGCGTCGCGGCGGATCGCCCGGTCCCGGCGCACGGCCAGGACGGCGAGCGTCGCCATCATCACGACGGCCACCAGCGCCAGCAGCCCCGTCAGGTACGTCATCGCTCCACCTCGTCGCGGAATCGGCGTCAATGATCAGGACGCCGCCGGGGCGCGGGGAGTTCGCTTGTGTGCCGAGAGCACACACCGTGACGCTACCGGCACGTCCCGGGGGCAGCGCCCGCGGGCCCGCCCGCCGGGGTCAGAGCACGGTCGCGCCGGGCACCGGGCCCTGCGCGCGGACGATCTGCTCGGCCACCCCCGCGCCGTCCAGCGCCGCCGCGAGGTCGGCGGCGTCCTCGTCGGTCTCGGCGAGGAACGCGCAGGTCGGGCCCGACCCGGACACCAGCGCGCCGATCGCGCCGAGGTCCCGTCCGGCGTTCAGGGTGCGGGCCAGCGACGGCCGCAGCTCCAGCGCGGCGGGCTGCAGGTCGTTGGCGAGCGCGGCGCCGAGCGCCTTCGCGTCGCCGGTCGCGAGCGCCGTCATCAGGTCCTCCGCGACGGACGGCCGCGGGGCGCTCTCCCCCGCCGCCTCCCGCAGCCGGTCGCACTCGGCGTAGACCTCGGGCGTCGACAGGCCGCCGTCCGCCGCCGCGAACACCCAGTGGAAGGTGCCGCGGGTCAGCGCCGGGGTGAGCCGCTCGCCCCGCCCCACGCCGATCGCGGTCCCGCCGAGCAGCGCGAACGGCACGTCGCTGCCGAGCTCGGCGCCCATCTCCATCAGGTCGTCCCGCGACAGCGCCGGCCGCTCCCGGTCGTCCCACAGCCGCGCGCACGCGACCAGCGCGGCGGCCGCGTCGGCGCTGCCGCCCGCCATGCCGCCCGCGACCGGGATCGCCTTGCGGATCCGCAGCCGGACGCGGGGCTCCACGCCGAGCCGGGACGCGACCAGCACCGCGGCCCGCGCCGCCAGGTTCCGGGCGTCGGTCGGGACCCGGCCGATCGCCACCCGCGAGTACGGCGCCGCCTCGACGGCGAGCTCGAGGCCGTCGGCCGGCTCCGCGGTCAGCTCGTCGAACAGCGACACGGCGTGGAACACGTTCACGAGGTCGTGGTAGCCGTCCTCCCGGATCGGCCCGACCCCGAGCTGAAGGTTGACCTTTGCGGGGACGCGTACCCTCACTGCGCTCACGCCAGAACCCTACGGGAGAGATCAGCCTCCGCTCGTCACGGGGAGGTTGCGGGGATTGAAGTAGGGCGTGGTCGCCAGCTCCCGCAGCGCCGACACCGCGTGCGTGTCGCCCGTCACCGCGTACGCGCGCCGCTTGTCCCGCGCGTCCTCGGCCTGCTCGTCGGAGTCGAAGTAGACGACGGCCTTGACCTGCGGGTCCTCCAGGGTCTTGGTGGCGGCGCGCAGCCACTCGGCGCGCCGCTGCCCGTAGGACTTCGGCACCCCGAACTCGGCGATCATGATGGGCTTGTGCCGGTTCCTGGCCCACTGCATGAACAGCTTCAGCGTCTCCGACAGGTCGCGGTACTCGTAGTCGGCGCCGGGCGGCGCGTCCGCGCAGATCCAGTCGACCTGGTCGTCGCCGGGGTAGAAGGCGCCCGCGTTCGGCGCGCCGAACCCGCGCGCGCTCGGGCACCACACCCAGGCGACGTTGTCGACCTTCTCCGCGGTGAAGATCTGCCGCAGGTGCTTCCACGCGGCGATGAAGTCCGCCGGGGAGTGCACCCGGTCCTTGACCGACGACCGGTCCATGTCGCGGGACCAGCGCAGGAACACCGGCTTGCCGGTCGCCTTGATCGCCTTCGCACGGGCGCGGATCAGCGCGTCGTACTTGCCTTGGACGATCTCCTTGGTGTCGGCGCCCGCCCAGGTCAGCAGCAGGTACCGGTTGCTGTTGACGACGGAGGAGTCCAGCCCGGTCGGGAAGTCGGACTTCCAGCCCCGGTAGCTCTGGACGATGTCCAGCTGCCGTCCCATGTCCCGCTCGAACGCGGCGACGGGCGCCATGCCCGGCTTGTCGGCGTCCTTCCCGGTCGGGCCCGCCGACGGCGTGCCCGACGCGGTACCGGACGCGCCGTCCGCCGGTGAGCCGGACGCCGTCGACGACGGCGACCTGGTCGCCGCCCCGCCCACGGCGGGCGGCACCCACGCGCCGAAGTAGGCGCCCTTCGCCGGCGGCGTCGGGGCGATGCCCGCCCGCGCGGTCGTCGTTATCTTCGGGGCCGCGCCGGCTCCGTCACTGCAGCCCGCCGCCACCGTCGCGACCAGGCCGCCCGCCGCCACCAGCGCCGTCGCCGCCAGCGGCAGCCGGGCCGCCCGCGCCCCGCCGGGCCGGAAGGCGCGCGCCGTCCGGGCCCGCTCGGTCCCCGCCCGCGCCGTCCGCGAACGCGCCTTCACCATCGCCCTCCGACTCCTCCGTGTCCATCGCCCCGGCGTCCGTCCCGCCGGAGCCGCTCGCACCGGCGTCCGTCCCGTGTGAAACCCCGTCAGGACGCGCCGCACCGGGGTCCGCGTCGGGCCCGGCGGCAGCCGCCGGGGCGCCGGGAGCACCGTCCCCCACGATTGAAGGACCATACTCGGCAATACGGGCGAAGGCGGCCACGTCCAGAGCTTCGCCCCGCGCCCGCGGATCGACGCCCGCCGCGCGCAGCGCCCGTTCCGCCTCCGCCGCCGACCCCGCCCAGCCCGCCAGCGCCGCCCGCAGCGTCTTGCGGCGCTGCGCGAACGCCGCGTCGACCACGGCGAACACCTGCTTGCGGGACGCGGCGGACGCCGGCGGGTCGCGCCGGGTGAACGCGACCAGCCCGGAATCGACGTTCGGCACCGGCCAGAACACCGCCCGGCCCACGGGCCCGGCGCGGCGCGCCTCCCCGTACCAGGCGAGCTTCACCGACGGCACCCCGTAGATCTTGCTCCCGGGCGCGGCCACCATCCGGTCGGCGACCTCCGCCTGCACCATGACCAGCGCCGACCGCAGCGACGGCAGCACGTCCAGCAGATGCAGGACGACCGGCACCGCCACGTTGTAGGGCAGGTTCGCCACCAGCGCGGTCGGCGCCGGCCCCGGCAGCCGTGTGATCTTCATCGCGTCGGCGCGCACGACCTCCAGCCGGTCCGCGAGCGCCGGCTCCCGCGCGGCCGCCGTCGCGGGCAGCTCCGCCGCCAGCACCGGGTCGATCTCCACCGCGACCACCCGCCGCGCCTCCGGCAGCAGCGCCAGCGTCAGCGACCCCAGCCCCGGCCCGACCTCGATGACCACGTCGTCCGGGCCCAGGTCCGCGGCCCGCACGATCCGCCGGACCGTGTTGGCGTCGATGACGAAGTTCTGCCCGAGCGTCTTGGTCGGCCTGATGCCCAGCCGCGCCGCCAGCTCCCGCACGTCCGCCGGCCCGAGCAGCCCCTGTCTGTCCCCCACGAGAACAAGTGTGGCAGGTCAGGAGAACAGGAACTTCCCGCATACCGGCCACTGCCCCTGCCAGCGCCCGTTCACCCGGTTGTAGAGCAGCTGCGCCCGGTACGTCTGCTCCCCCGCGCTCGCGTCCGACGGCTTGCCCGACCCGCCGACCGACGCCCACGACGACATCGAGAACTGGTACAGGCCGTAGTAGCCGGACGGGTTCACCGCCTTCGGGTTGCCGTGCGACTCGCAGTTGGCCAGCCCCGCCCAGTTCAGCCTCGCCGCCGAGCCCGTGCCCGCCGACTTCGGGCCGACCGCCACGATCCGCGCGACCGGCTTGCGCTTCACCTTCTGCGCGATGACCGCCTTGACCTTCTTGCCCTTGCGCCGCACGTACGCCATCTGCACGATCTTGATGCCGGCCCGGCCCTTGCGCAGCTCCTTCTGCGACCACGGCGGCACCGACGCGCTCTTCTTCTCGATCGTGGGCGCCGGCACCTGGACCGTCTTCGTGACCGGCTTCGACAGCAGCCGCAGCACCCTGATCGTCTCCCCGGCGGGCTGCTCGCGCGCGGGCTGCACCAGGTCGTAGCGGCCGAGCTTCACCCCCGCCTGGTCCAGCACCTGCTGGACGGTCGTCCCGGTCGTCATCGTCGTCGTCTTCTTCTTGTCCACGACGATGACGACCTTGCGCGGCGCAGGCGCGGACGTCTTCGGCGCGTCCGCCGCGCGCACGGTCGACTGCGGCTTCGGCGACCCGCCGCCTCCGCACGCCGACGCCAGCAGGACCGTCGCGATCAGGACAGCAGAAGTCGCAGGGGCTCGACGCACCGTTCCTCCAGGGGGAGCCGAGCGGGCCTGGGGGGTCGCCCGCTCAACGGCCAGACACTAGAGCGGAACGCCCGCCGCCCGCCACCTCAACGCCCACATGCGTCCCCGCTCCCCCTCGGGTAAGAGGAAGCGAACCCGAACGGCCATATTCACAGCGTCACCATCTGACTACTCTCAGTAATCGAGAGTCCACCTCGAAGAAGAAGGGAGCCCACGCCGAACGCGGGTGTCCAGGGCGCGGAAGCCCGCGAAGAGGCCAGGGGGCCGGTGCGGACGGCCAGAGCCCGGCCGTCCGCACCGTCCTTCTTGCTTTGTCCTCGGCGGTCGGGCCCTGGGGGCCCTCCCTTCAACGGGCAAAGCGGCGATCGCTGCATCGCTTCGACTCGCCCTGGGGGATCGCTGCGCGATCGGATTCTCGCAGGCTCGAATCCGGCTTCGCACGCGATCGCAACGCCCGGGTCGCCGTCGGCTGAGCTTACGGACGATCACCTTTCCGCCCGTCCGGGGTGCCGCTTTCGTCCGTGCCTCGCTGTTCGCCCGGCCTCGTCGCGGCGCGCTTTGCCGCGTGTTGCAGCGCGCCTGCGGTCATCGCGGTCCCGTTCCCGGACCGCCCTTGAAGCCTTGCCGGGCGCGGCCGGGGCTCTCGCGTGCGGGGTCAGGCGGTTGCTTGGGCGGCGGCTCGGGCTGCGGCTCGGGCGGAGAAGAGGCAGCCGCCCAGGAAGGTTCCCTCCAGGGCGTTGTAACCGTGGACTCCTCCGCCGCCGAACCCCGCGACCTCCCCCGCCGCGTACAGGCCGTCGATCGGGCGGCCGTCGAGGCCGAGGGCGCGGGAGTCCAGGTCGGTCTGGATGCCGCCGAGCGTCTTGCGGGTGAGGACGTGCAGCTTCACGCCGATGAGCGGGCCGGCGGACGGGTCGAGGATACGGTGCGGGACGGCGGTGCGGCTGAGCCGGTCGCCGAGGTAGCGGCGCGAGTTCCGGATGCCCTGCACCTGCGCGTCCTTGCTGAACGGGTTGGCGATCTGCAGGTCCCGGGCCTCGATCTTGCTCCGCAGCAGCGCGGCGTCCAAGAGCGGCTCGCCGGTGAGGGCGTTCATCCCGTCCACCAGTCGCTCCAGGGTGGAGGCGACGACGAAGTCCGCGCCGTGCCGCTTGAACGCCTCGACCGGGGCGGGCGCGCCCTTGGAAAGGACCCGTTCGCGCAGCACCGCCTTGCGGTCGCCGCTGGTGAGGTCGGGGTTCTGCTCCGAGCCCGACAGCGCGAACTCCCGCTCGATGATCCTCTGGGTGAGGACGAACCAGGAGTGGTCGTAGGCGGCGATGTCAGGGGTGGTGCGCAGGTGTTCGAGGGTGGAGAGGGTGTCGTAGCCGGGGAGGCAGGGGGCGGGGAGGCGCCGTCCCAGGGCGTCAAACCACATCGCCGAGGGGCCCGGCAGGATCCTGATGGCGTGGCCGGGCCAGATCGGGTCCCAGTTGCGGACGCCCTCGGTGTAGTGCCACATCCGGTCGCGGTTGACGAGGCGGACGCCGGCGTCGGCGCTGATGTCGAGCATCCGGCCGTCCACGTAGGCCGGGACGCCGGTGATCATGTTCGCGGGTGCGGTGCCGAGGCGGCCGGGCCAGTGGCGGCGCACCATCTCGTGGTTCCCGCCGATGCCGCCGCTGGTGACGATCACCGCCTGCGCCGACAGCTCGAACGCCCCGGTCTCCTCACGGCTGGACGCGACGCCGCGCGGGGAGTCGTCCTCGGCGAGGACGGCGCCGCGTACTCCGGTCACGGCGCCGCCGGTCAGGGTCAGGCCGTCCACGCGGTGGCGGTGGTGGAAGGTCAGCAGGCCCTCATCGGCGGCGCGGCGGGCGCTGCGGGCGAACGGCGCGACGATGCCGGTGCCCGTCCCCCAGGCGATGTGGAAGCGCGGCACCGAGTTGCCGTGGCCGTCGGCGCGGAGGTCGCCGCGCTCCGCCCAGCCGACCACCGGGGTCAGCCGGACGCCCCGGGACGCCAGCCACGCCCGCTTCTCCCCGGCCGCGAACTCCACGTAGGCGCGCGCCCACCGCACCGCCCAGGAGTCCTCGTCCTCCAGACGGTCGAACCGGGCGCTGCCCTGCCAGTCGCTCCAGGCCAGCTCGAAGGAGTCCCGCACGCGCAGCCGGCGCTGCTCCGGCGTCCCGACCAGGAACAGGCCGCCGAGCGACCAGTACGCCTGCCCGCCCAGGTTCGCGGCGTTCTCCTGCTCCACCAGCGCGACCCGGCGCCCGCGCGCGGTCAGCTCGTGCGCGGCGACCAGCCCGGCCAGCCCCGCGCCGACGACGATGACGTCAGCGTCCATCCCGCCTCCCTCCCCTGGCCTATGCCCGGGGAGAGGAGGCCCGCACCCCCGGCTACCAGCCGCCGAAGGTGCGTTCGCCGTTGGCGGCGATGGCGGCGCACAGCTCGGCCAGGTCGACGTTCTTGACCTCGGCCATCGCGCGGACGGTGTGCGGGATGAGGTACGACGCGTTCGGCTTGCCGCGGTTCGGGACCGGGGTGAGGAACGGCGCGTCGGTCTCGACCAGGACGAGGTCGAGGGGCGCGACGCGCAGCGCCTCGCGCAGCGGCTCGGCGTTCTTGAACGTGACGTTCCCGGCGAAGCTCATCACGTAGCCGCGGTCGGCGCAGACCTTCGCCATGGCGGCGTCGCCGGAGAAGCAGTGGAACACCACCCGCTCCGGCGCGCCCTCCTCCCGCAGGATCGCCAGCACGTCGTCGTGGGCCTCGCGGTCGTGGATGACCAGGGCCTTCCCGGTGCGCTTGGCGATCGCGATGTGGGCGCGGAACGACGCGTGCTGGTCGGCCTTCGGCGCCCAGTCGCGGTAGTAGTCCAGGCCCGTCTCGCCGATCGCCCGCACCTTCGGGTGCGCGGCCATCGCCTCGACGTCGTGCAGGACGGCGTCGTCGATGCCCGTGGTCTCGTTCGGGTGGATCGCCACGCCCGCGTAGACGTCGTCGAACTCGTCGGCGGCGTCGACCGCGAACCGCGACGACGGCAGGTCGCAGCCGATCGTCACGATCCGGGTGACGCCCGCCGCCTTCGCCGAGTGCACCTGCTCGCTGACCGGCGTGTCGACGATGTCGAGATGGCAGTGGCTGTCGAACACGTCGACCGGGAGCCGCTCGGGCAGCGGCGGGAACGACCGCGCGACCTCGCCGCCCTCGTCGTCCGCCGGGCTCACTCCGCCTCCAGCCGGGCGAGCTCCTCGTCCACCACGGACGCGTCGAGCTTCTTGAACAGCGGGGTCGGCTTGGCCAGCGGGACCCCCGGCTTGATCGGCATGGACTCCCAGCGCGCCGCGGTGGCGTAGTCGCCGGTGAGCACCCGGTAGTCCGGGCCGCCCTCCTCCGAGACCGTCTCCAGCCTCGGCATGCCGCTCCACACGCCCTCGCCGCCGAGCAGCTCGTACACCTTCTGCGAGGAGTTCGGCAGGAACGGGGTCAGCAGCGTCTTGGCGTCGTCGACGACCTGCAGCGCGGTGTGCAGGATCGACTGGACGCGGGCCGGGTCGTCCTTCAGCTTCCAGGGCGCCTGGTCCGACAGGTAGCGGTTGGCGTCCCGGACGACGTCGAGCGCCTCGGTGATCGCGTTCTTGAAGCGCGACCGCTCCAGCTCGGCGCCCACCGCCGCGAACCCGTTGCGGCTGCGCTCCATCAGGGCGCGGTCGGCGTCGTTGAGGTCGCCCGGCTCGGGGATCGCGCCGAAGTTCTTCGCGGCCATGTTCACCGACCGGTTGACGAGGTTGCCCCACGCGGCGACCAGCTCGTCGTTGTTGCGGCGGACGAACTCCGACCAGGTGAAGTCGGTGTCGTTGTTCTCCGGGCCGGCGACGGCGACGTAGTAGCGCAGCGCGTCGACGTCGTAGCGCTCCAGGAAGTCCTTGACGTAGATGACGACCTGGCGGGACGAGGAGAACTTGCGGCCCTCCATCGTCAGGTACTCCGACGACACGACCTCGGTCGGGGTGTTCAGCGCGCCCAGCGAGCCGGGCTCGCCGCCCTTGTCGCCCCGGCCGCTGTAGCCGAGCAGCATCGCCGGCCAGATCTCGGCGTGGAAGACGATGTTGTCCTTGCCCATGAAGTAGTAGGACAGGGCGTCCGGGTCCTGCCACCAGGCGCGCCACGCGTCCGGGTCGCCCGAGCGCTTCGCCCACTCCACGGACGCCGAGAGGTAGCCGACGACCGCGTCGAACCAGACGTACAGCTTCTTCGCCGGGTTCTCGCGCCAGCCGTCCAGCGGGATCGGCACGCCCCAGTCGATGTCGCGGCTGATCGCCCGCGGCTGGATGTCGTCCAGCAGGTTCAGCGCGAACTTCACCACGTTCGGCCGCCACGCCAGCGACCCGCCCTGCTTGCCGCGCAGGTACCGGCCGAGCACGTCGGTGAAGGCGGGCAGGTCGAGCATGAAGTGCTCGGTCTCGACGAACTTCGGCTTCTCGCCGTTGATCCGCGACACCGGGTTGATCAGGTCGACCGGGTCGAGCTGGTTGCCGCAGTTGTCGCACTGGTCGCCGCGCGCGCCGTCGTACCCGCAGATCGGGCAGGTGCCCTCGATGTAGCGGTCCGGCAGCGTCCGGCCGGTGGACGGCGAGATCGCGCCCATCGTGGTGGTGGGGAAGATGTAGCCGTTGTCGTAGAGGCCCTTGAAGATCTCCTGGACGATCGCGTAGTGGTTCAGCGTGGTCGTCCGGGTGAACAGGTCGTAGGTCATGCCGAGGCCGTGCAGGTCCTCGGCGATCACGCCGTTGTAGCGGTCGGCCAGCTCGCGGGCGGTCACGCCCTCCTTGTCGGCCTGCACCTGGATCGGCGTGCCGTGCTCGTCGGTGCCGCTGACCATCAGGACCTGGTTGCCCGCCATCCGCTGGTAGCGGCTGAACATGTCGGCGGGCAGCGCGAAACCGGAGACGTGCCCGATGTGACGGGGCCCGTTGGCGTACGGCCAGGCGGGCGCGGTCAGGATGTGTCGGCTTGACGAGGACATGGAATCAAGGGTAGTCGCGCCGCCCCCTTGAACCGCACCGATATCGCCACCTGTGGATAACTCCCCGGGGGACGCCGGCTGGAAGGTTGCTGCAGATCCGGTACGGCCGACTACGGCGGGTCCGCTACGCGAGTAGCCTGGTCCGGCGCCCAGCGCAGTCCAGCCCGTCGTCCAGCCAGGGGCAGAAGCAAGCCATGCCGCAGACCACGGCCGACCAGCCGGCCGTCACGCAGGAAACGACCACCGGACGGGCCGGCGGGGCGCCCCGGCGGCTGATCGCCCGGATCCGCCGGACCCGCCGCGTGTGGTGGCTGGCGCTGCTCGTCGGGGTGTGCGCCGTGGCGGCGCAGTGGGTGCTCATGACGCCGCCGCTGTACTTCGACCCCTACTACGTGTGGCTCGCGGCCCGCGACTGGCCCGACATCCCGCTCGGCGTGTTCCCCTTCGACGAGGTCCCGCACCAGGTGACGCGGATCGGGCTGGTGCTGCCCGCGCGGCTCGTCCAGGACGTCCTCGGCCCCGGCCAGGCCGCCTACTTCGTGATCGCCGCGCTCGGCGGGGTCGCCTTCTTCGTCGGCACGTACCTGGTGGTGCGGGCGCTGTTCGGGGACGTCGCGGGCCTGCTGTCGGCCGGGGTCCTGCTGGTCCACCCGTTCTTCACGATGACCAACCCGTACGGCCATGAGATCACCTGGTCGACCGGGGTGATGCTGCCCGACATGCCGGGCGCCGGGCTGTTCGCGATCGGGATGGCGGCGCTGGTCGTGGCGAGCCGCCGCACGGGACGCGTCCAGACGCGGTTCCTGCTGGCGGCGGGGCTCCTGCTCGGCTGCTCGTTCCTCGTCCGGGAGTTCCTGGCGTTCCTGTTCCTGGCGATCCCCGCCTACCTGGCGCTGCTGCGGATCCCGTGGCGGCGCAACGTCACGGTGGGCGCGCCGATGGTGGTCGTGCTGGCGTTCAACTTCGTCCACAACCAGATCGTGTGGGGCAACCCCCTCGCCGGGCTGATCTCGGCGGCCGAACACGGCGGCGAGTCCCGCGACCACGTGACGCGCGGGCTGGCGGCGCGGTCGTTCCTGCGCGCCATGCACGACTGGAACCCGCTCGGCACGGTCTTCGTCGTGGCGCTGGCGCTGACGATCATCGGGTTCGCGGTCACCCGCGACCGGCGGCTCGCGCTGGTGCTGGTGTGGTTCTTCACCCTCGCCGTCCCGCTGACGCTCTTCTCCGGCGTCCTCGACCCGCACAGCATCTCCCTGCGCGCCTGGCTCCAGCGGTACTGGTTCGCGGTGCTCCCCGCGCTGCTCGCGGGCGGGTTCGGGTCGCTGATCCTGATGTTCAGGATGATCCCGGACGGCCTGGTCGCGCGGCTGCGGCTGCGGACCCTCGTCGTCCCGGTCGCGGCGGTGGCGCTCGGCGGCGCGTACGTGTGGGCCGCCGTCACGGCCGTCCCGGAGCTGCCGCGCGACAAGGCGTGGAACCAGCTGCGGATCTACCTCGGCGAGCACCAGGACCTGCGGCTCATCTGCGCCGACCGGCGCCTCGCGCAGACCCTGACGTTCTACACGCGGGACATGTGGGGCAAGCCGATCTGGCACGGCGAGATCCGCGACTTCCCGCACTACGTGCCGCAGCTTCCGCTCGACGCCCTCAAGGGGCCGATGCTGTACACGCACTGGCGCGGCCAGGAGTCGCAGATCGCCGCGGGCTGGCGGCCGGACCCCGCGAAGGGCTGGCGGCTGATGTGGCGGTCCTCCGACGGCGTCCTGCAGCTGTGGAACCCGCCGCCCGGCGCCACCGGGTGACGGCCCCGCCGGGCTGCTAGCGGGTCCAGGCGACCCAGTCGCCCTCGACGGTGCGGCGGCTGTCGACGACCTTCCAGCCGGAGGGCGCGCCGTGCGGCCAGGACCGCTCCGCCGGGACGTTCTTGGGCCACCACATGATGACCATGTCCGCGTCCCGCGGCGCCGGGGTGGTCTGGGCGTTGAAGACGCTGCCGTCGCTCCACCAGGCCCAGTAGTACTGCGACAGGCGGATCGTCCACGGGACGTTCCAGTCGATCGCCACCGACCCGGTGCCGCGCAGGCCCGGGATCCCCCGCAGGTCGGTGTGCGCGATCTCGGCGTCGACCAGCGGGTGCGCGATCCGGTCCGTGGCGGTGACCGACATCGCCAGCGTCACCGCGGCGAGGAGCCCGGCGAGCAGCGCCGGACCCCGGCGGCGCAGCAGCACCGCCGCGACCGCGAGGCCGAGCAGCGCGAGCCCCGCGACGGTGGCGTGCCACAGCTCGAACGACTTCCAGTCCCAGGTCAGGAACGACGTCTCCGGGAAGTCGAACGACGTGAACGTGTACCGGGTCAGCCGGTCGCCCGCGTACCACTGGACGACGCACGCCGCCAGGAGGGTCAGGACGGCCGCCGAGCCCGCCACGAGCGCCACCGTCCGCCGCGACGCCCGCAGCAGCACCGCGATCCCCACCATGAACAGGACCGGGGTGATGCACGCCAGGTAGCGGCCGTAGACGTAGTTGCCGATCCGGTACTCGTCGGGGAGGGCCGCGGACGTCGCGAACGCGATGCCCGCCACGATCGCGAGGACGCCGAGCGCCAGCATCCGCTGCCGGAGCGGCGTGCCGCGCCGGACGGCGGCGAACGCGACCGTGATGAGGCCGATCGCCGCGACCCCGCCCGTCGCGACGGCCTGGTACCAGATCTGGCCGGTGCCGAGCGACAGCATCCAGGCCCAGCCGTCCTGCGTGGTGACGCGGCGGACGAGGTTCCCGCCCAGGTCGTTGTCGCCGGACGGGTACATGTGCGGCAGCAGCGAGCGGTTCAGCAGCGTCCCGGCGCCGACCGCGGCGGCGAGCACGAGGGCCTGCACCGCGACGCCCCGCCAGGGCCGCCACCGGAGCACCAGGGCGGCCGTCAGCAGCACGGCGTGCACGCCCAGCAGGATCGTCCCGCGCGTGTGCGAGGTGTAGGCGAACGCGACGAGCAGCGACGCGCCCGCCCCGTACAGCGCGACCCGCGGCGTGTCCCCGGCGGGCGAGCGCCCGGCGTGCAGCCAGGTGTGGACGAGCAGCAGCCAGCCCACCACGGCCACCGGCAGGACCGCGTCCGTCAGCGCGAACTCGGAGAAGAACAGCACGCCCGGCAGCAGCGCCGTCACGTGCGCGAACAGGTACGACCAGCGCCGCCGCACCTGGAACGCCCGCAGCATCAGGTAGGCCAGCGGCATCATCAGCGCGCTGATCAGGGCGTTGACGACCAGGGCGCCCCGGTACACGCTCACCGGGTCGTGCGCGATCCACAGCACCGGCGCCAGCAGCAGCGGGTAGCCGCCGCGGTACACCGTCCCGTAGGACATGTCGGCGTCGGGACCGCCGGTCAGGACCCGGGCGGCGAACAGGTACCCCGACTCGTCCGGCGTCGCCACCGGCATCGTCTGCCCGGACGCCAGCCACAGCCGCACCGCGACCTGCGCCGCCCAGCCGAGGACGAACAGCAGCACCCAGCGGCGCCGCCCCATCGACGCCGGAGCGTCCCGTCCGGCCTGGGGCGGGGCGGGCGGGCGGGACAGGACCGGCGGCGCGGCCTCGGTGCTCACGGCCGCCCGGTCCGCCGGCCGCGCGCGGTCAGGGAACGAAGATCCATGTTCGTCTCAGCCTGTCACAGCGCCGCGGGGGCGGACGTCCCCGGCCGGGAAACCCTCAGCAAGTTCTCGGCTTCGGACACGCTCCGTCACGGTGCCGGGACAGCGGGGGTCCGGGAGCCGGTCAGCGCTCGTCCGGCGTCCCGGCGGCCTCCGCCGCCTCGGCGGAGCCGGCGGCGTCCGCGGTGGCCTTCTCCGCGTCCTCGCCGGAGGCGGCGTCCGCTTCGGCGGCCGCGGTCTGGCGCTCGCCCGCGACCTTGTGCACGGCGGCGTCCACCACGCCGGCGGCCTCCTCGGCCGGGTCGGTGAGCGGCGGGTGCTGGCGGCGGCGGATGCCGAGGATGCTGACGAACAGCGACGCGAACATCACCTGGAAGCTCATGACCAGCGCGGTCGCGGACGGCACGACGATGCGCAGCGAGTCGCGCGGGTCCAGCTCACCGAAGCTGTGCCCCCGCCAGTGCAGCAGCGAGGCGACGAGGCCGGCGAGGCCGGCGATGGCCAGCAGCCCGCCGGTCAGCAGGCCGCGCTCCAGGCCCCACCAATCGATGATCTTCTGCACCCGGCGGTCGTGCGGCAGGAACCCCTCCTGCATCGCGTACACCTTCGTGAGCAGCGCGAACAGCACCGCCTGGAAGCCGATCACCAGCGCGGCGGACGCGCCGACGAGGGTGTCGACGTCGAAGGCGATCGCGCCGATCCGCACCGGCCCGGTGGAGATCGCGATGCCGGCCAGCAGGCCGAGGGTCATGAAGACCAGGCCGGGGATGAGGAACAGCCAGCGCGGGCTGTACAGCATGAGGAACCGCAGGTGCCGCCAGCCGTCCCGCCAGGTGTTCAGGTGCGGGGCGCGGGTCCGGCCGTCCGGCGACAGCGTCGTCGGGACCTCGCGGATGTCGTACTTCTGCAGGGTCGCCTTGACGACCATCTCGCTGGCGAACTCCATGCCGCCGGTCTGCAGGCCGAGCCGCAGGATCGCGTCCCGGTCGAACGCGCGCAGCCCGCAGTGGAAGTCGCCGATCTTGCTGCCGAAGAACAGCCGGCCGACGAAGCTGAGCACCGGGTTGCCGAGGTAGCGGTGCAGCGGCGGCATGGCGCCGGGCGCGATCCCGCCCTTGAAGCGGTTGCCCATGACGAGGTCGGCCCCGTCGCGCAGCTCGTCCAGGAACGGGCCGAGCGTGGTGAAGTCGTAGGAGTCGTCGGCGTCGCCCATCGCCACGTACTTGCCGCGCGCGGCCCGGATCCCGCCCATCAGCGCGTTGCCGTAGCCCTTGTCGAGCACCGGCACGACGCGCGCCCCGGCGTCGCGGGCGAGCTGCTGGCTGCCGTCCGTGCTGCCGTTGTCGGCGATGACGACCTCGCCGTCGATACCGCTGTCCTCGAAGAAGCCGATCGTCTTGCGGACACAGGTCTCGACCGTTTCGGCCTCGTTCAGGCATGGCATCACTACGGAGAGTTCCACGCGATCTCCTTCGTTACCCCTGGTGACCGTTGGCGGTGCGGTTGTCTGGTCTCATGGTGTATCCGCCCGGCGGCCCGTCGTCGTTCATGATGCCTGCCGTGGACGGGTGATGGTGGCCGCTCTCCATAAGAGCACCCGTATCGTGTTGCCTACTTGCAACCGAAAAACCCTCTCCGCCGCGAACCGGGCGGCAGGCTAGGACGTCAAGCATACGGGTATGGCGGCCCGGAAAGGGTGGGTCGACTGTGACGCGCGGCGGAGGACGCAGTGCCACAGGTCCGAGGACAGAGCGGCGGAGGGGAGGTGCCGGAGTGGCTGTCGAATCGCCGCGCGGTGCCGAGCTGAAGGGGGCCGCGTCGGACGCGGGCACGGCGGAGACCACCGAGGTCACGGCGGATACCGGGGCCGTCGCGGAGGGGTCGGGAACGGCCCGCGACACGCCCGGCGGAACGGAACCGGAGAACGGTTCCTCGGCGGTCGCGGAGGCGGCCTCCGACGGTGTCGGGAATGGCGCCGCGAATGGGGACGTGAAGGACGTGCCGGCGGACGGCGCGCCGTCCGTCGGCTCCCCCGGAGGCGCGACCGCCGCGTTCGCGGGCGCGTCCACCCGAGTGCCGTCCCTGCGCGGGATCGGCTCGTGGATCGGCGGGCGCGCCGGCGGGACGTGGGCGCGGGTCCGGCGGCACCCGATCTTCAGTGTGATCATTGCCACAGCGGCGCTGCTGCGGGTGGTCGCGATGGTCGGCTACCAGCCGGCGATGTTCTTCAACGACAGCTTCGACTACCTGCACGTGGCGATGGGGCTGTACCCGCACCCGCTGCGGCCGGACGGGTACTCGTTCCTGCTGTGGGCGCTGAAGCCGTTCCACAGCTTCGCGCTGGTCGCCGCCGTCCAGCACCTCATGGGCCTGGCCACAGGCGTGATGATCTACGCGCTGCTGCGCCGCAAGTTCGGGCTGCCCGGCTGGGGCGCCTCGCTCGCGACGGTGCCGGTGCTGTTCGACGCCTACCAGATCCAGCTCGAGCACCTCGTCCTGTCCGACACGACGTTCACCTTCCTGGTGATGGTCGCGGTGACGCTGCTGCTGTGGCACGACCGGCCGTCGTGGAGGATCGCGCTGGCGATCGGGCTGATCGTCGGGTTCTCCTGGCTGACCCGGTCGGTCGGCGCGCCGGTGCTGCTCGGCGTGCTGGCGTTCATGCTGATCCGGCGCATGGGCTGGCGGACGATGGCGATCACCGCGGCGGCGTGCGCGCTGCCGGTGCTGTCCTACATGACCTGGTACAAGGTGGACAGCGGCAAGTTCGCGATCACCGAGAGCAACGGGATCTTCCTGTACGCGCGGGCCTACAAGTTCGCCGACTGCCACAAGATGCACGGGCTGCCGGTCAGCGAGTACCCGCTGTGCACCGAGCCGGCGAACCGGCTGCCGAACTCCCAGGACGGCATCTGGAACGCGGCCTCGCCGCTGAACCGCTTCCCCGGGACCCGGTTCAGCCCCGAGAACAATGCGGCCAGCAACGACTTCGCCAAGCGCGCCATCCTCGCCCAGCCCGGCGACTACCTGAAGGTCGTCGCCCACGACTTCTTCCGCGTGTTCCGCTGGAACCGGACGGTCTTCCCGGACAAGGCGACCTACTCGCAGTACGAGTTCGGCACGAAGGGCAACGCGCTGCCCGACTGGCGGATGGACGCCGACTCGACCGCGTCCGGCGAGGCCCGGGCGTACGAGCACGGCGACGCCCGCACCCGCGTGATCGAGCCGTTCGGCGGCGTCATGCGCGGCTACCAGGACGTGGTCTACCTGCGCGGGACGATGCTCGGCGGCGTGCTGCTGCTCGGGCTCGGCGGCATGGTGGCGCTGTGGCGGCGGTTCGGCGGCGAGGCGCTGCTGCCGTGGACGCTGGCGACCGGGCTGCTCCTCGCTCCCGCCGCGACCGCCGAGTTCGACTACCGGTACGTGCTGCCGGCCGTCCCGCTGGCCGCGCTGGCCGCCGGGATGGCGTTCACTCCGGAGGTCCGGCACCGGCTGGACGGCTGGTGGCGGCGGCTGCGCGGCCGTCCGGGCCCGGCCGGGTCGCTGGACGTCCCGTCCGAGCCCGTCGGGCGGAAGGTCCCGGAGGTCACCGCCGGCTGACGGCCGCCGTCGGGCCCCGACGGCGGTCACCCCGGCCGACGGTCACCCTGGCCGACGGCACCCCGGCCGACGGTCATCAGGGGGCCCGAGGGGCCCGGTCGTGGCCGCTCCCGGTCACCAGGCGTGGATGCGGCGGAGATGGAACACCATCGCCACGTCGCTCCCGTCGCGGACCGGCGGCATATCCCCGGCCTTGCGGGACGCCGCCCACGCCTTGACGTTCCGGCTCTGGCACTTCGGGCACAGGGAGTCCGTCCACGGCGTCGTGCACGGCTGGCCGTCCCGCTCATAGATGGCGGCCTCGTTGCCGTGGCCGTCGCCGCAATGACGGACCTCGAGCACCTCGTCCCAGGTCGTCTCGCAGCACAGGCATTCGTAGACCCACGCCTCACGGCTCGACCATGCGTCCTGCACGGCCCTCACCCCCTCGGTGACGCCATCTCGCGCTACCGGCGGCATCTCGTGCCGTCTTCCGGGCTCGCGCCGGGCTCCGGGCCGCGGGGGTCCCCGTTTCACGGTGGCTCCGCCGGTCCCCGAGTGGTCCAGCGCGGGCCACCGAAGAGCTATTTCCCCGAAATCCGCCTTTGGATCGTTCCGTACGGGGTCACTCTTTCCTGGCGGCGACGACAGCGTCGTAGACGGTCCCGCGTGGTACGCCGTTCTCCTTGGCGACCTCCCGGATCGCCTGGTTGCGGGGGGTTCCGGCGGCCTCCCGGGCGGCGACGGCGGCGACCAGGTCGGCCGGGTCCGACAGCCCGGCGGGCTTCGGCGCGCCGCCGACGACCAGGGTGATCTCGCCGCGCACCTCCCGCTCCGCGGCCCATCCGGCCAGCTCGGCGAGGCCGCCGCGGCGGACCTCCTCGTAGGTCTTGGTCAGCTCCCGGCAGACGGCGGCCGGGCGGTCCGCCCCGAACGCCGCCGCCATGGCGTCCAGCGTGCCCGCCAGCCGGCGCGGGGACTCGAAGAACACCATGGTGCGGGGCTCCGCGGCGAGGGTCTCCAGCCGCCGGGCCTGCTCGCCCTTCTTGCGCGGCGGGAACCCCTCGAAGCAGAACCGGTCCGTCGGCAGCCCCGACACGACCAGCGCGGTGGTGACGGCGGACGGCCCCGGCAGCACCGACACCGGCACGTCCCGCTCCACGGCCGCGCGCACCAGCCGGTACCCCGGGTCGGACACGCCCGGCATCCCCGCATCGGTGATCACCAGGACGTCCCGTCCGGCGAGCAGGTCCTCCAGCAGTTCGGCGGCGCGCGCCTTCTCGTTCTGGTCGTAGTACGACACGACGCGCCCGCCCGGCTCCACGCCGAGGTCGGCGGCGAGCCGGCGCAGCCGCCGGGTGTCCTCGGCCGCGATCACCGGCGCGGCCGCCAGCGCGTCCCGCAGCCGCACCGACGCGTCCTCGGCCCGCCCGATCGGCGCCGCCGCCAGCAGCAAAGTCCCCATCACGGTCTCATCCTCCCAGGGGCGCCGCGCGCCGGGACCCGACCGGGCGGCCGGGAGTCGGCTTTACGATTGCGGGATGGCGACGACGGATCTGGCTCCGGCGAACGCGTCCCGGTGGCGGCCGCCCTCCCCGCGCGAGTGGCTCGCACCCGCGGTCCCGGGCGGCGTCCCGGCGGGCTGGCTGGGCCCCCTGCTGGTGACGCTGTTCGCGGGCTTCCTGCGCTTCTACCGGCTCGGGCAGCCGAAGGCCGTGGTCTTCGACGAGACCTACTACGCCAAGGACGCGCTGGCCCTGCTGAAGTTCGGCTGGGAGCACAACACCATCGACAACGCCGACAAGCTGCTGATCGCCGACCCGCACGCGAACATCTGGGGGCAGGGGCCCTCGTTCGTCGCGCACCCGCCGTTCGGCAAGTGGATGATCGCGATGGGCGAGTGGGCGTTCGGCGCGACCCCGTTCGGCTGGCGGTTCGTGCCCGCGCTGGTCGGCACCCTGTCGGTGCTGATCCTGTGCCGGGTGGCCCGCCGGATGACCGGCTCCACGCTGCTCGGCTGCGCCGCCGGGCTCCTGCTGGCGCTCGACGGCCTGGAGTTCGTGACGAGCCGGGCCGCGCTGCTGGACATCTTCGTGATGTTCTGGGTCCTGGCCGGGTTCGCGTGCCTGGTGAACGACCGGGACCGGTCCCGGTGGAACCTCGCCGACAAGATCGAGGCGGGCCGGACGTCGGTGTACGGGCCGTTCCTCGCGCACGGGTGGCGCTGGGGTGCGGGGATCTGCCTCGGCCTGGCGTGCGCCACCAAGTGGACGGGCGTGTTCTACGTCGCCGCGTTCGGGCTGATGGCGGTGCTCTGGGACTACGGCGCGCGGCGCGCGGCGGGCGTCCGGGACCCGATCGCCGGGACGCTGCTGCTGGACGCGGGGCCGGCGTTCGTCCAGATCGTCGTGGTGGCGCTGGTCTCCTACCTGGCGACCTGGTCCGGCTGGATCTTTAAGCCGGGCGGGTGGGGGCGCGGCCACGCGTCGAGCCACTGGTGGTGGCGGCCGTTCGAGGCGATGCCGCGCCTGTGGGACTACCACCGGCAGATGCTGGACTTCCACAACAACCTGGACGCCAAGCACCCGTACCAGTCGTGGCCGTGGGACTGGCCGGTCCTGCGCCGTCCGGTGGCGTTCTTCTACACCGAGCCGAAGACGTGCGGGGCGCCGCGGTGCTCGCGGGAGATCCTCGGGATCGGGACGCCCGCGCTGTGGTGGGGGGCGCTGGCCGCGCTGGTCGTGGTGCTGTTCATCTGGCTGATCCTGCGCGACTGGCGGGCCGGGGCGATCGTGCTGGGGTTCCTCGCGGGCTGGCTGACCTGGTTCCCGTCGGCGTTCCGCGACCGGACGATGTTCCTGTTCTACGCGACGCCGCTGATCCCGTTCATGGTGCTGGCGGTGGTGCTGGTGCTCGGCTACCTGATAGGGCCGGCGTCCGGGCTGGTGGGCGCGCACGCGGCGGCGTCCGGGCGGCCCGCGGAGGACGGCGTGCGGCCCGCGGACGAGGACGGCGCGCGGCCGGCGTACGAGGACGACGCGTTCCCCGGCGAGATGCACGGGCCGAGCGGCGCGCGGGTCGCGCTGGTCCCCGCGCCGGTGCCGCCGGGGGTGCGGCGCCTCGTCGGCGCGGCCGCCGCGGGCGCGTTCCTGCTGGTGGTGCTGGCGAACTTCGCCTACTTCTATCCGATCCTGGCGGCGGAGACGCTGACCTACGACGACTGGCACGCCCGGATCTGGTTCAAGTCCTGGATCTGACGCCCGGCCCGGCCGGGGACCTCCCTCAGGAGAGGACCTCCGCCGGGACGGGGCGGGCTGCGGCGGGGCGCAGCGTCCGGGTGCCGAGCAGGCACAGGACGAGGGCGAGGACGCCGCCCATCCCGGCGCCGGCGAAAGCGCCCGGCACCCCGGCGAGCTTCTCGCCGAACCCGGCGACCGCGGAGCCGGCGGCGCCGCCCGCGCCGACCGCCGCGACGACCCACGCGAACGCCTCCGTGACGGTGCCGCTCGGCGCGAGCCGGTCGACGAGGGTGAAGCTGCAGGCCAGCACGGGTGCGAGGAACACGCCGCTGACGAACGCCAGCACCGACATCACGGGCAGGCCGGGCGCGAGGACGAGCGGCACGTATCCGGCGGCGAGCGCGGCGAGCAGCCACGGCAGCCGCCGGTGCGGCTCGCCGGTCCACGGCCGCGCGCCGTAGGCGATGCCGCCGGCGAGGGCGCCGGCGGCCATGCAGGCGAGGAGCAGCCCGGAGGCGACGCCGCTGTCGAGGCGCTCGGCGTAGGCGACGACGGCGACCGCGTACACGCCGAGCGCGATGCCGGCGCAGGCGAGGGAGGTCAGCAGGACGCGCAGTCCGGGCGAGCGCAGCGGCCCGGCCCAGTCGGCGGCGCGCGGCTCGCCCGTCCAGCGGCGGGACGGCCCGGACAGCGCGACGACGAGGGTCCCGGCGATGCCGACCAGGCCGGTGAGGACCAGCGCGGTCTCGGTGTCGGCCGCGGCCGCGGCGACGACGAGGAGCGGGCCGACGGAGAAGAGGATCTCCTGGGCGGCGGCGTCGAGGGCGTAGGCGGCGTCGACCTGCTCGGGGCCGTCGAGGACGTCGGGCCACAGCGCCCGGAGCCCGGCCTCCAGCGGCGGCGTCGCGAACCCGGCGAGGACGACGGCGGCGACCGCGAGGGGCAGCGGGCGGGCGCCGACGGCCGCGAGCAGCGTGAACCCGGCGGCGGAGAGGCAGGCGGCGGGCAGCAGGACGCGCGGCTGCCCGTAGCGGTCCATGGCGCGGCCGAGGACGGGCTGGCCGGCGGCCATCGCCAGGCCGAGGACGGCGGCGAGGGTGCCGGCGAGCGGGTAGCCGCCGCCGTCGGCGCGCACGTGCAGGACGACGGCGAGCGCACCCATCCCGTTCGGCAGCCGGCCGAACAGCGTCCCGCCGAGCAGCCGCGCCGCGTGCGGCCGCCTCAGGAAGACGACATAGCCCCGCATTCTGTGCCCCCGTCATGGCCGTCATACGTATTACCCCGTGGGTCATACGTACCACTTCCCGGGTGCCCGGCTCTAGTCTGTTTTCCGTGTCCGATGTCCGCGAGGGAGGCCCAGGTGGCGGTGGCAGGCCGTCCCACCAGTAAGGACGTCGCCCAGGAGGCAGGGGTCTCGCAGTCCACGGTGTCGCTGGTCCTGGGCGGCAAGTGGAGCGGCCGCGTCTCCCCCGCCACCGCGCGCAGCGTCCGGGTCGCCGCCGAGCGGCTCGGCTACCGGCCGAATCCGGCCGCGCGGAACCTGCGGCTCGGCACCACCCGGACCGTCCTGCTGATGGTGCCGACCCTCACCGCGCCCTTCTTCGGCCCCGTCTACACCGGCGCGGCGCGGGTCGCGGCCCGGCACGGGTTCGGCGTGGTGGTGTCCACCTGGCCGGACGACGCGGAGGGCCCGGCCGAGAGCCCGTTCCCCGCGCCGCACGAGGCGATCGACGGGGTGCTGGCGTCGTCGATGCCGGCGGCGGCGCTGGAGCGGTTCCACGGGACGCCCGCGGTGCTGCTCGACAGCGGCCCGGACACTGACGTCCCGACCGTCGACTTCGGCGTGGCCGCCGGGATGCGCGCGATCGCCGGGCACCTGGCGGGGCTCGGGCACCGCCGGTTCGGGCACGTCGCGGCCGGCGTCGACCAGTGGACGTTCCGGGCCCGCGCCGAGGTGCTCGCCGCCGAGGTCGCGGCGCTGCCCGGCGGCGAGCTGGTCCGGTCGGCGTGCGCGATCGACGTCGCCTCGGCGCGGGACGCGGCGCAGCGGCTGCTCGCCCGCCCCGACCCGCCGACCGCGCTGGTCTGCGACGACGACCTGATCGCCGCGGGCGCGTACAAGGCGGCGCGCGCGCTGGGGCTGGACGTGCCGGGCGAGGTGTCGGTCACCGGATTCGACGACGTGCTGCTGGCGACCGCGCTGGAGCCGGAGCTGACGACGGTCCGGTTGCCCGCCGAGGAGATGGGCGCGCAGGGCATGACCGCGCTGCTGGACCTGCTGGACGGCGGCCGTCCGGCGCCCCGGGTGCTGCCCGGCCGGCTCGTGGTGCGCGGCTCGTCGGCGCCCCCGCGCGCGCCCCTGTGACCACGCCTCCGTGATCTCGACCGCGCTCTTTGATCTCGACCGCGCTCTGTGATCTCGACCGCACTCTGTGATCCTCCGGCGACTCGGGTATAAGGGGGCCCATGGCGCATCCCTCCGAAGCCGGTGCCGAGCAGTTCCCGAGCGACCGGGGCGAGGTCCCCACGCCGCGCACGCGCGTGTGGCGCGGGGGCACGCTGGAGACGTACGACTTCCCGGTCGCGCAGGTCAGCGACTACCTGGAGCAGGACGACACGGTCGTGTGGGTCGACCTGTGCGCGCCGCAGAGCGCCGACCTGCGGGTGATCAGCGACGAGCTGGGCCTGGACCCGGTGGCGGTCGAGGACGCGGTGTCCCGGCACGAGCGCGCCAAGATCGACCGCTACGAGGGGTACGCGTTCCTGAACGTCTACGTGCCGCACATCCACGACGGCGAGCTGACGCTCTACGAGGTGTCGGCGTTCCTGGCCGAGCGCGCGCTGGTCACCGTCCGGCAGGGCCCCGGGTTCGACATCGACGCGCTGGTCAAGCGGTGGGACCAGAGCCCGGGCGTGGACATCGCCTCGGCCCGCGCGGGCTACCTGCTCTACGGGCTGCTCGACATGGTCGTGGACCTGCAACTGGAGGCGGTGCAGGCGCTCGACGACGAGGCCGACGAGGTCGAGTCGATGATCTTCGACGAGGCGTTCGCGGTGCGGGAGATCCAGCGGCGCAGCTTCCGGCTCCGCAAGAACCTGGTGGCGCTGCGCCGGGTCGCGCTGCCGATGCGCGAGGTGGTGAACACGCTGCTCCGCCGCGACCTGCGGATGGTCGCCCCGGCGCTCGCGCCCTACCTGCAGGACGTCTACGACCACACGCTCCGCGTCGGCGAGTGGACCGACAGCCTGCGCGATCTCGTCGCGAACCTGCTGGACACCCGGATCGCGCTGCAGGGCAACCGGATGAACGAGGTGATGAAGAAGGTCACCAGCTGGGCGGCGATCATCGCGGTGCCGACGGCGGTCACCGGCTTCTACGGGCAGAACGTGCCGTACCCGGGATTCTCCTCGCATTCGGGATTCATCGTCAGCACGGTCGTCATCGTGGCGGGCAGCGTCGCGCTCTACGCCGTCTTCAAATTCCGCGACTGGCTCTGAGCGGCCGGACCGGCGCCGAGCAGTGCGAATATCGGAATTGATATCGGTAGGCCACTGATATCAATATTGGACACGGCCGCTCGGGCTCTGGTCTGCTCTCTCCATGAGCGAATACCGACACCGCCTCCGCACGACCGCGGCGATCGCCGCGTCCGCCACGGCCCTCACCGGCCTGGCGGCGTGCGGTTCCAACGAATCCCCTGGCGAACGGGCCGCGCCGCAGAGCGCGGTCGCGCCGCTCTCCGCCCCGCCCGCCGCCCGGCCCGCCCCGTCCCAGGCGGCCGTCACCAAGAGGCTGAACGCCCTGGAGAAATCGCGCGGCGACCGTATCGGCGCCTACGCGGTGGACACCGGAACGGGCCGTTTCGCCTCGTACCGGGCGGACGAGCGATTCGCTTTCGCGTCCACTTTCAAGGTGATGGCGTGCGGCGCCGTCCTGCGAAAGGCGCGGCAGACCGACCCGGGCCTGATGAACCGCGTCATCCATTACACGAAGAAGGACCTGGTGGCCAATTCGCCGGTCACCGAGGAACACGTCGAGGACGGAATGACCGTGTCCGCCCTGTGCAAGGCGGCCATCACCCGGAGCGACAACACCGCCGGGAACCTGGTGCTCAGGCAGATCGGCGGCCCGGCGGGCGACACCGCCTTCCTCCGCTCCCTCGGCGACCGGGTCAGCCGCCACGACCGCTGGGAGACCGACCTCAACCTGTGGAAGCCGGGCGAGCTGCGCGACACCACCACGCCCCGCGCCTGGGCCGCCGACCTGCGCGCCCTCACCGCCGGCGGGGCCCTCGTCCGCGCGGACCGCGACCGCCTGACGGGCTGGATGAAGCAGACGGTCACCGGCGACAACCGCATCCGCGCCGGCCTGCCGAAGAGCTGGACGGTCGGCGACAAGACCGGCACCGGCGGCACCTACGGCACCGCCAACGACATGGCGATCGCCTGGCCGCCGTCCGGCGCGCCGGTGATCATCGTGATCACCACGAACCGCCTCACCGCGGACGCCGCGGCGGACGAACCCGCCATCGCCAGGACCGCGAGCATCCTCGCCGCCGCCGTCCACTGACCGTCGAGGTGCGGCGGGTCGCCGTCATGAGCGGCGCCACGACGGCGACCCGCCGCACCCGCACGGGGCTCGGTCAGAGGGAGTTGAGGAAGCCGGCGGCGATCGGGGCGGCGGCCTCGGCTCCGGTGCCGCCGCCCTCGACGATCACCGCGAACGACAGGTCGCCGCGGTAGCCGATGAACCAGGCGTGGGTCGGCGGGTTCGCGCCCGACCCGTACTCGGCCGTCCCGGTCTTACCGGCCGTGCCGGACGGGAAGTTCACGCCGGACGCGGTGCCCTCGCTGACGACCGCCGGCATCAGCGAGTGCAGCGCCGACTTCACCGCGGGCTCCAGCCGGTGCGGCGGCTCGGCCTTGCGGCCGGCCGCGTCCACCGCCTTCGAGACCAGCGACGCGGCCACGAGCCGGGGCGAGCGCCACACGCCGCTCGCCGCCGCGCCGGCGACCGCGGCCATGTTCAGCGGGCTGGTCAGCACCTCGCCCTGCCCGAACGAGGCCGCCGCGAACGCGGTGTCGTCCTTGTTGTCCGGGAACGAGGCGCGGACGGCGGGCAGCCCGGCGACGACCGGGGCGTTGAACCCGAACTGCGCCGCGACCTGCGCGACCCGCTTCTCCCCCAGCTTGTCCACGGCGAGCCGCGCGAAGGTGGTGTTGCAGGAGTGCGCGAACGCCTCGCGGAGCGCGACCGTCCCGAAGTCCTCGTGCTGGTAGTTGTGGAACGAGCGGCCGCCGACCGTCGTGGTGGCGGGGCAGGGCACCTTGGTGGACGGCGACATGCCGCCCGCGACGAGCGCGGCGGCGGTGACCACCTTGAAGGTGGAGCCGGGCGGGTAGCGGCCCATCAGCGCCCGGTTGTAGCCGCCGGGCTTGTTCGCGACGGCGAGGATCTCGCCGGTGGACGGCCGGAGCGCGACCAGCGACGCGGGCTTGGCGGCGGAGCCGAGCGCCTTGCCGGCCGCGGCCTGCACCTTCGGGTCGATCGTGGTCCGCAGCGGCGTGCCGTCCGCGCCGCCGAACCGCTTCAGCGTCTTCACCGGCTTGCCGGCGGCGTCGACGATCTGGACGGCGAGGGCGGGCGTGCCCGCGAGCCGCTTCTCGTACTGCTTCTGCAGGCCGTCGGCGCCGGCGGGGTCGCCCTTGCGGTACGGGGCGCCGAGCTTGCCCGCGGTCTCGGCGGACGCGGGGCCGACCGGCCCGGCGAGCTGCTGGACGGACCCGGACGGCGACCGGGAGAGGCTGCTGCCGTCGGCCGCCGTGATGTCGGCGCGGGCGGGCCACGCGCGGGCGGCGCTCAGCCGCTGCCCCTCCTTCAGCCCCGGGTACATGACGTCGGGCGACCAGGCGACCCGCCACTTGCCGTCGCGTTTGGTGAGCGGGAGCGCGCCCTCGTGGCTCCAGGTGCGGGCGCCCGCGAGGGTCAGCACGGCGGTGTAGGAGCCGCCGGCGGTGTCGCCCTTCGGCTTCCCGACGGAGGCGACGGTGTAGCGCTGCGCGGTGACGCCGAGGGCGTCGTGCATGGCGGTGAACCGGGCGGTGAAGTCGGCGGGCGGGTCGGCGGTGAGCGCGAGCATCGCGGCGTAGTCGCCGCGGCTCCACGCCGCCGCGTAGCGCTTCGCGGCGTCCCCCGGGGACTCCCCGTCCCGCAGGAACCACACCGCTCCCGCCCCCACGAGCACGGCCGCGGTCACCACGGCGGCGACGGCGACCACGCGGGATCGGCGCATGTCAGGTCCTTTCGGTCGTTGGACGCCCAAGAAGACCAGGTCATCGCCCAGATGTCCAAGATTGATATGCGAGGGGCAGCGATATGGATTCTGATATGGTCCCTGCTCGTGAACATCGTCGGCCACCTCGCCTGCTTCGTCGCGGTGGCCGAGGAACTGCACTTCGGACGCGCGGCGGAGCGGCTCGGCATGGCGCAGCCGCCGCTGAGCCAGCGGATCCAGCGGCTGGAACGCGAACTCGGGGTGCGGCTGTTCGACCGGTCCAGCCGGAGGGTCGAGCTGACCGCGCCCGGGCGGCTGCTGCTGGACGAGGCCCGTGACATCCTCACCCGCGTGGATCGCGTCTACTCCGTCGCCGAACGGGCCCGGCTCGGCGAGGTCGGCACCGTGCGCGCCGGGCTGCCGAGCGACCTCGGCGGCCCGATCGTCGCCGCGCTGATCGCCGCGTTCCGGGACCGCCGCCCGGACCTGCGCCTCGACCTGCGCGAGACGGGGACCGCCGAGCAGGTCCGCGCGCTGGCGGAGGGCGCGCTGGACGCCGGGATCGTCCGGCACCCGTGCGACTCGCGCGGCCTCGGGCTCGGCCCGATGCTGGGGCAGTCCGTCGGGGTGCTGCTGCCGGAGGGCGCCGGGCTCGCCGCGTCCCCGGAGGTGCACCTCGCCGACCTCGCCGGCCGCGACCTGGTCGTCTTCCCCCGCGAGGAGGCCCCGGGCGCCTACGACGAGGCGCTGGCCGCGTGCCGCCGGCACGGGTACGCGCCGCCGGCCGTGCACGAGGCGCGGCACCCGCAGTTCGCGCTGGGCCTGGTCCTCGCCGGGACGGCCGTGGCGCTCGTGCCGCGCACCGACGACTCCGCCGGGGTGACGTGGCGGCCGCTCGTCGGCGAGCCGCTGGTGTGGCGGACGTCGTGCGCGTGGCGGCGCACCCGCGACGCCGAGCACGAGCGCGCCATCGCCGACTTCACCGCCGTCGCGACGGCGGTACTGCGCCGCGAGGCCGGGATGGCGCCGCTGGACGCCGTGCCGCCGCGCCGTGTCGTGTCCCGGCCGTCCTCGGGGTTCCTGGCATGACCGGCACGCGGGACGCGGTGGCCGGGGACACCGCCGTACGGATCGAGGACGCGTTCCGGGCCGCGGGCGTCACCGGCTTCCTGCACGCGGCCGACATCGACACCGGGCGGGAGGTCGCGGTCCGCGCCGACGACCCCGTGGTGCTGGCGTCCGTGTTCAAGGTGCCGCTGCTGGTCGCCTTCCACCGGCGCGCCGCCGAGGGGCTGCTCGACCCGGTCGAGCAGGTCACGCTGCCCGCCGGGGACCGCACGTCCGGCCCGACCGGGGTGTCGGCGCTGCTGGACGACGTCCGGATGTCGCTGCGCGACCTCGCCTGCCTGATGATCACGGTGAGCGACAACGCGGCGGCGGACGCCCTGCTGGACCGGGTCGGGCTGGAGGCGGTCAACGCCGCCGCCGCCGGGCTGGGCCTGCGCGGGACCGTGGTGACCGGCGGCGGCCGGCAGCTGTTCGACGACCTGCTCGCCGACGCGGGCGCGTCCGGGTTCCCCGAGGTGTGGGCGCGGCTGGACGAGCCCGGCATGGCGGCCCGGCTGCGCGCCCTCGACCCGGCCCGGACGAGCCGCAGCACGCCCCGCGACATGACCCGGCTGCTCGCCGCGATCTGGCGGGACGAGGCGGCCCCGCCGGACGGGTGCGCGGCGATGCGGCGGCTGTTCGGGCTCCAGGTGTGGCCGCACCGGCTGTCGTCCGGCTTCCCCTACGACGACGTGCTGGTCAGCGGGAAGACGGGGACGCTGCTGATCGTCCGCAACGAGGTCGGGGTCGTGGAGTACCCGGACGGCGGCCGGTACGCGGTCGCGGTGTTCACCCGGTCGCTGCTGCCGATCGCGGTGCTGCCGCAGGCGGACGCGGTGATCGGCACGGCGGCGCGGCTGGCCGTGGAGGCCCTCCGCCGCCCCTGACCGCCGGGTCAGCGGTCGTCGCGCGCGTCGGGCTCGCGCATGTCGAGGTGGTCGCGCATGTCGAGGTCGTCCAGGGCGGCGTGGTCCATCGGGACGAGGGACGCGTTCCTCAGCTTGCCTTCGCGGCGGCCGCGCGGCACGGCGACGGACCCGAGCTCGATGAACACGCCGGAGCAGTCGATCCCGAACCCGCCGCCGCGCTCGAACAGCAGCACCAGCGGCTCGTAGGGGTCGGGCAGCGCGGGCAGCGGCACCTCCGCGTCCTGGAGGGCGGCGAAGTGCAGCGCGGCGGCGCAGGCCCGGGACGTCGGCGACAGGTCGAGGCCGGGCACCGCGTCGAGGACGCCGCGGACGACGGCCGGGTCCGCCCGGACGCCGGGGCGGATCAGGTCCGGCAGCGCCAGGAAGGGCCCGGAGCCCCGGAGCCCCAGGTGCCGCGCCCACCGCTCGCCCCGGTGCAGATGCTCGCGCATGAGGGCGACGCGGGAGCGCCTGTGAAGCTCGTCACCCTCGTACGCCCAGTCGATCGCGCGCAGCCGTGCGGCCAGTTCCGCAACCCGCTCTGGCACGCTCTCACCCCCTCATCTCCGGCGATCCGCGCTGGTCCGCACGGGCGGCACCGGACCGCGTCCGGCCGGTGACCGAACGTGGCCGATCCGATAGCGGCGATCCGGCCGACCGCTAAACCAGCACTCCTTTCGTAAACGTAGGCTGTACCCCTGCTTTGATCTCTCTTGGAGGAACGCGTTGCGGCTGCCGGAGCATCTGGAGCTACTGCTCACCGACGAGCCGGTGCTCGACGTCTACGCGCACGGCCCGTGGCGCGTCCCCGACGGGCTGTTCGAGGAGATCTCGGCGCGGATCGACGCGCTGGCGAACGACCCCCGCGCCGCCGACCTCACCACCGACGAGCACAAGCTGCTGACGCTGCCCGCATCGCTGGTCACCGCGGAGATCTTCGGCATCCTGGCGTTCCTGCCCGGCGGCGGCGCGATCAAGGCGGGATCGTGGTCGCAGCTGCCGGAGCGGCTGCTGCACCGGCACCTCGCCAACCCCGGCACGCTCAGCACCCGGATGACCCGCTGGGACGCGCCGGGCGGCCGGTGGCGCCCGCCGGTGGACTGGCTGATCGAGGCGCCCGACCGGGAGCTCGCGATCGAGCTGGCCCGCGAGTGCCTGGGCGTGCTGGAGGGCATCGAGCCGCTGGAGGAGCGCCGCAGGGCCCTGCTGCGGCTCTACGCCGACCCGCCCCAGTGCGACGTGAACCTGCCCAAGATGGAGCTGCGCGAGCACTGGCACGCGCACGCCGGCGACGACATCGTCGCCGCCGTCCCGGAGCTGCTCGGCCCCGTCGGGTACCTCGACTGGGTGTGCGAGGGGCTCCTCGCCGCGTACGGCGTCCTCGCGGAGGTCGCGCCGCGCGACGAGTCCCCCGAGTCGCACCTGATCCAGCTGCTGCTTCAGGGCAGCATGGAGCACATCCCGGCGGAGCTGGCCGCCGCGCTCGGGGAGGACCGCTACCACGACCTCCAGCAGCGCTTCCCGGCCGAGCGCCGCGGCTTCAAGGCCGACGCCTGGCAGCAGCGCACCCGCGCGTGGCTCGTCCGGGCGCTGGTCGCGGGCGCCGCCGACGCGTGCCGCGCCTGGCTCGACATGGCGATGCGGTTCGTCGCGATCGTCCAGGGCCTGCCCGGCGACCCGTGGTTCCCGAAGGCCGAGTGGATCCCCGTCGGCCAGTTCCAGACCGACCTGCGCCGCCTGTACGCGCCGCGCCGCCGGGTCGTCAACCCGCTCACCGAGACCCTCAAGGCGCCCGCGGCCGGCGAGGAGGGCGAGGGCGGCGGAGCGGGCGCGACGGCCGCCGGCGCGCGCGCCGAGCTGGCCACCGCGCTGGTCGGGCAGCCCGAGCTGACCGCCGCGCTGGAGGAGCTGTCCCGCGGCAAGGAGCCCGTCCGGCTGCTGATCGCGGGCCCGGACGGCACCGGCAAGCGGGACGCGGCGCAGGAGCTCGGCAAGGCGCTCGCGCTCGGCCGCGACCCGCTGTGGGTCACCGACAACCTGTACGCGGGGCAGCGGCTGTCGGACGCCGTCGCCAAGCTGCACGCCGACACCCGCGACTGCGCCGGCGACCGGCTGCTGATCATCGACGGGCTGGACGGCATCGTCGCCGACCCCGGCAACGGCGAGGCCATCGCCGACGAGCTGCACCGGCTGCTGGCGATCCACGCCGACCTGAACCTCGTCGTGCTGTGCGACGCGGACGGCGACGAGCGGATCCGCGACGTCAATCCGGTGCTGCCGGGCCTGTTCCGGATCGCGCGGACCCGGCCGTTCACCGCGCAGGGCCATGCGGAGCTGTTCCGCCGCGCGCTGGACCGGCTCGGCGCGCGCGCCACCCGGCAGGCCGTCGAGGCCGCCGGCGAGCTGCTGGCCGCGACGCCGCCGATGCAGTCGCTGCGCAACGCGCGGCTGGCCCCGTACCTCGCCGACCAGGTCGTCGCGGCGGCCCGGGAGCGGACGGAGGGCGGGGCCGAGATCGTGGTGCGCAAGGGCGACGTCCCGGCCGCCCTCGACACCGCCCAGTCCGCCGGGAACCCGCTGCACGAGCTGCGCGACCTCACCGGGCTCGACACCGTGAAGCACGAGATCGCGCTGCTGGTCGCGGGCACGCACGCGGCGCGCCTGCGCAGCGAGTCCGGGCTGCGGATCACGCCGCCGACGCGGCACATGGTGTTCACCGGCAACCCTGGCACCGGCAAGACGATGGTGGCGCGGCTGCTCGGCCGCATCTACAAGAAGCTCGGCGTGCTGTCGTCCGGCCATCTGGTCGAGGCGTCCCGCGCGCACCTGGTCGGCGAGTACATCGGCCAGACCGCGCCGCGCACCCGTCGGCTCGTCGAGCGGGCGATCGGCGGCGTGCTGTTCATCGACGAGGCGTACACGCTCACCCAGTCGCCGCTGAAGGGCGACTACGGCCACGAGGCCATCGCCGAGCTGGTCAAGCTGATGGAGGACCACCGCGAGGACCTCGTGGTGATCGTCGCCGGCTACCAGCAGGAGATGGCCGAGTTCCTGGCCGCCAACCCCGGCCTGGACTCCCGCTTCCCCAAGCAGATCCACTTCCCCGACTACACCGACGACGAGCTGATCACGGTGTTCGGGCAGCTCGCGGAGGCCGACGGGTTCCGGCTCGCGCCCGGCACCGAGGAGACGCTGCGCTCGATGCTGCGGACCGCGCCGCGCGGCCCGTCGTTCGGCAACGGCCGGCTGATGCGCAACCTGCTGGACGTCGCCGTCGCCAACCAGGCCGACCGGATCGCGTCCGCGGCCGTCGGCGCCGGCGGCGACGGCGCGCCGGTGAAGCCGCCCGCGAAGAAGGACCTGGTCACGCTGACCGCCGAGGACCTGCCGCCGCTGCTGGACCATCCGGAGGAGTTCTTCGGCCTGTACCTGTGACGTCCTGGGTATGACCTAGGCGGCTTCCCCGCCGGCCCGACCGAAGGCGAGGGACCCGTGACCGCCACCCCCTGGGAGGACGACCGGCGCCGCCTGGCGGCGCTGCTGCGCGACATGGCCGCCCACGAGACGGCGCTGCTGCGCGACGGGACGCGGCCGTGGACATGGTGGCTCGACCGGGCCGTCCTGCACGGCCGCCGCCACGGCTACGTCAACACGCTGCTGATCGGCGCCCAGTGGCGCGCGGCGACGGACGTCCGCTCGTACGAGGACTGGCGTGCCGCCGGACGCCAGGTCAGCCGGGGCGAGACGGGCATCCGCGTGCTGTCGCGGACGGGCCGCCCCTACGCCGTCTTCGACATCGCGCAGACGGCGGGCCCGCCGCCGCCTCCCGCTCCCGCCGGGCCGCCCGCGCCGCCCGCCGGGCTCGTCCAGCGGCTGGCGGGCGAGCTGAGCCGGGGCCTGCCGCCGGTGGAGGCCGATTCCGTCGCGTATCTCGTGCTGTCGTGGCTCGGTCTCGAACCGGAGCCGCCGGTGTTCCCGGTGAACGCGTTCTGGGCGGGCGCGGAGGCGGGCGACCGGATCCTGCGGACGGCCCGCCGCGTCCACGATCGCGTCCGCGACCCGTCGGGCGGGGTCCTGCCCGAGGCGCACCGGTACTTCCGCGCCCGCCTCGGGGCGAGCTGGGTGCCCGCCTACCTGGAGGGACGCGGCTTCTCCCCGGCCGTGCAGCGGCGCCGCCAGATCGGCTACGCGCCGGACTCCCCGCACGCCCTCCTCGACCATCTGCGCTCGCTCGGGCACGCCGACGAGGCGATCGTCGCGTCGGGGCTGGCGCGCCAGGGCGCGTCGGGACGCCTGCACGCCATGTTCCGCGACCGGGCGATGTTCCCGATCCGCAGGCCGGACGGCACCCTCGCCGGGTTCCTGGGCCGCCGCGCCGACGGCGGCGAGGGCCCGAAGTACCTCAACGGCCCCGACACCGGCTTCTTCCACAAGGGCGAGCTGCTCTACGGCCTGCACGAGGTCCGGGAGCGGCTGGCGGCGGGCGCGCGTCCCGTCCTGGTCGAGGGCCCGCTCGACGCGATCGCCGTCGAGACGGCGCGGGCGCCGGAGTTCGCGCCGGTCGCGACCTGCGGGCTGTCCCTCACCGCCGCCCACCTGGCGGTCCTCGCGGACGCCGCCGACCTCGGCGCCACGGGCGTCCTGATCGCCCTGGACGACGATCCGGCGGGCCGGTCGGCCGCCGTCCGCGCGTGGGACGTCCTGAGCCGGGTCGCCGGACCGCTCGACCTCGCCTCGCTCCCCGGCGGCGAGGACCCCGCCGGCGTGCTGGCCGGGCAGGGCCGCGACGCCCTCCTCCAGGCGCTGCGCGCGCCGGTCCCGCTGATGGACGCGGTCGTGGACGCGGCGGCGGCCCGCGCGGGCGGCTCGCTCACCACCCCCGAGCAGCGGCTCGCCGCGCTCCGCGCCGCCTGCGGGCCGATCGCGGCCCGTCCCTCCGGGGCCGCCCGCCAGGTCGTCCGCTTGGCGGCGCGCACGTCACTCCCGCCGGCCCTGGTGACCGAGGTGCTCACCGACCACCTCACGGAACGCTGATCACGCCGTCGTTGCCCCTGGGGCGGGCGCCGGTCAGGGGGCGAGGCGTCCGGCGAGGGCGAACAGCAGGTCCTCCCGGCCCGCGCTCGTGACCAGCTGCAGCCCGACGGGGAGCCCGCCGACCGTCCCGGCGGGGACGCTCAGCGCGGGCAGGCCGAGGACGTTCCACGCGCACGTCAGGCTCAGCAGGGTCGGCTGCACCCGGCCCAGCGCGCACTCCTCCCGCCCGATCTCCGGCGCCGTGATCGGGACGGTCGGCAGCGCGAGCACGTCGTGGCGGCGCAGCAGCCCGGCGGCCTCCTCCCTGAACCGCGCCCGCTCGCGCGACGCCCGGACGTACCGCCAGCCGGGCGTCTCCCCGGCGCGGCGCAGCCGGTCGAGGGTGGCGGGCCGGTACAGCTCGGGCGCGTCCGCGACGCGTTCGGCGTGCACCTCGTACGCCTCGCTGTCCTGGATCGCGGCGAAGACGCGCCGCAGTTCCCGCAGCTCGACGCGTTCGGCGGGCGCGCCGGGGAGCAGGCCGCGCACGGCCTCCGCCACCTCGTCCGCGACCGGGGCGCCCTCGATCCACGCCACCCGGAGCCCCTCGTGCCGGGGCAGGGCGTCCTCGGGCTGACGCGTCAGGACCCGGTAGGCCGTCCGGCACCCGGCGGCCGTGGCGGCGAGCACGCCGACGTGGTCGAACGAGACCGACAGCGGGAAGACCCCCTCGACCGGGACCGCGCCGTAGGCGGGCTTGAACCCGGCGATGCCGCAGAGCGCCGCGGGGATCCGGACGGATCCGCCCGTGTCGGTGCCGAGGGCGAGCGGGACCATGCCCGCGGCGACCGCGACCGCGCTGCCGCCGCTGGATCCGCCGGAGATCCGGGACGGGTCGTGCGGGTTGCGGGACGGGCCGTTCACGGCGGTGTCGCCGCTCGCGCCGTAGGCGAACTCGTGCGTGGTGGTCTTCCCCACGATCACCGCGCCTGCCGCGCGGAGGCGGGCGACGCAGGCCGCGTCGCGGTCGGCGACATGCCCGGCGAAGTGCGCCGAGCCCATCCCGGTCGGCAGTCCGGCCACGTCGATGATGTCCTTGATCGCGACGGGCACGCCGTGCAGCGGGCCGCGGTCGCGCCCGGCCGCGCGTTCCTCGTCGGCGGCGCGGGCGGCGGCGGCCGCGCCCTCCGCGTCCACGGTGACGAACGCGTTGAGGGACGGGTCGATCGACTCCAGCGCGCGGTCGAGCAGGCCGGCGGCCGTCGCGGCGCCCGACCGCAGGTCGCGGCGCACGCCGTCGAGCGTCCGTCCGGCGAAGAATCCGGTCATGCGGCCTCCCTGAACCGTGGCCCGAAGGTCTGCCTAGCATGGCGCGCCGTTCCGTACGGGTCACCCCGCCGGCCGCGGGGGGCCGTCCGGCGGCTCTTCGGCCGGAGCGCTCCGCCCGCTCGTCGCAGGAGATCGACCGCTCGACGACGGGACCGGCGGAGTGGTGAACCTACGCGCGGGTACGCGGCAAGCTTCATCGCACCTTGTGGAGGCGTTCCCGCCGGTTCGCTGGGGGGCGGGGCGGAGGCCCGCGGCGGCCACCGCCCCTGTAGCCGGTGCCTTCCACAGCCGGGTGGGGGGACGGGGCCACGGCGGCGCGGTCTTCAGGCGCGCACCCGCCGCCGTGGCCTCCTCCGGCGGCCCGCCGCCCTCACTGCGGCCCGGCCGCCCTGTCAGATCCGCTGACAATGCCCGCCATCTGGGCCTTTCGGCCCACCGCTCCGGCAACTACCGTCAGAGTGTGAACGCGCCGGTGGATCAGCAGGAGATCACCGGTACCGCCGACCGGGCGATGATCTGCACCGCCGACCACCGCGCGTCCTCCGCGGGCCTCGCGATCCTGCGGGCCGGCGGGTCGGCGGCCGACGCGGCGGTGGCGGCGAACGCGGTGCTGGCGGTGGTCGCGCCGCACCGCTGCGGGCTCGGCGGCGACCTGTTCGCGCTGGTCCACGACCGTCCGGGGCCGCCCGCCGCGCTGAACGCCTCCGGCCGGGCCGGGTCGGGCGCCGACGCGGCGGCGCTGCGCGCGGAGGGCCGCCGCCGGATGCCGGTCCGCCACGACCTGCGGTCGGTGACCGTCCCCGGCTGCGTGGACGGCTGGCTCGCGCTGCACGCCCGGCACGGCCGGACGCCGCTCGCGGAGGTGCTGAAGTCGGCGGTGCTGCACGCCGAGCGGGGGTTCACCGCCTCGCCCGGCCTCGTCGCGGCCTGCCGGGACGCGCCGGGCGGCGACGGGCTCGCGTGGCCGTCCCGCCCCGGCGAGCAGGTGCGCCGCCCGGGCATCGCCCGCGCGCTGCGGGCCGTCGTCGCGGAGGGGCGCGCGGGGTTCTACCAGGGCGAGTTCGGCGACGGCCTGCTCCGGGCGGGACGGGGCCTCTACGCGCCGTCCGACCTCGCCGAGCCCTGCGCGGAGTGGGCGCGCCCGCTCGGCGTCCGCGCGTTCGGCCACGACGTGTGGACGCCCCCGCCGAACTCGCCGGGCCACGTGCTGCTCGCCGCGCTCGCGGTCGCCGCGGGCCTCGACCTGCCGGATCCCGCCGACCCCGGCTGGGCGCACCTGCTCGCCGAGTCCGTGCTGGCCGCCTCCGGCGACCACGGGCAGGAGGGGGAGGACGCCGAGGCGCTCGTCTGCCCGGACCGCATCGCCGCGCTCCGCGCCGCGATCGACCCGGCCCGGCACTGGCGGCGCCGCGGAACGGTCCCGTCCGGCGACGCCGCCTGCGTCTGCGCCGTGGACGACCGGGGCATGTCCATCGCGCTGCAGCAGTCGAACGGCACCGGCCTCGGCTCGCTCCTGTTCGAGCCCCGAACCGGCATCAACCTCCACAACCGGGGCGCCGGGTTCACACTGGCGCCCGGCTCGGCCGCCGAGTACGGGCCGCGGCGCCGCCCGCCGCACACGCTCGTCCCGGTCGTCGCGACGCGGCCCGGCGGCACGTTCCGCGCGGTGCTCGGCTGCGCCGGCGGCGGGATCCAGCCGCAGGCCGGCCTGCAGATCCTCGTGCGGCTGCTGCGCGGCGCGCCGCCGGAGGACGCGCTGGCCGCGCCCCGCTGGCGCCTCGCCGGCGGGCTCGGCCCGTTCGACGAACCGCAGGGCAACACCCCGATCCGTCTCGACCTGCAGGCCGGCGCCCCGGACGCCTGGGCACGGGACCTGCCCGGCCGCGGGCACCTCGTCCGGACGGCGGCGGACGACGAGGACTTCGGCGAGGCGCAGCTCATCGAGGCGGGTCCCGGCGGCGGCCTGCGCGGCGACGGCCCCTGCCCCTTCACCCTCCCCCGCGTCCGCTGAGCGGGGGCCCCGCGGCGGATCCGGAGGGACGCGCCGAGGTTCCGGTGCGCGGGGTTGACGGGGGAGATAGCGGGGACGTGATCCTTCCCGGGCGTATGCCGACCACCGAAGGGACCGCGCCATGACCGAGGCCGTCACCGCGTCCACTCCCCTGTCCGACGACGAGGTCCGGCGGATCGACGCGTACTGGAGAGCCGCGAACTACCTTTCGGTCGGGCAGATCTACCTCCTGGGCAACCCCCTGCTGCGCGAGCCGCTGCGGCGGCGCCACATCAAGCCGCGCCTGCTCGGCCACTGGGGCACCTCGCCCGGCCTGAACTTCTGCTACGTGCACCTGAACCGGGCCATCAAGGTCCGCGACCTCGACATGATCTACATCATGGGGCCGGGCCACGGCGGGCCGGCGGCGGTCGCGAACGCGTGGCTGGAGGGCACCTACAGCGAGGTGTACCCGGACGTGTCGCGGGACGGTCCCGGCATGGAGCGGCTGTTCCGGCAGTTCTCGTTCCCCGGCGGCATCCCGAGCCACGTCGCGCCGGAGACGCCGGGGTCGATCCACGAGGGCGGCGAGCTCGGCTACTCCCTCGCGCACGCGTACGGCGCCGCGTTCGACAACCCGGACCTGGTCGTGGCGTGCATCGTCGGCGACGGCGAGGCGGAGACCGGGCCGCTCGCGGCGTCGTGGCACTCCACCAAGTTCGTCGACCCGGTGCGCGACGGGGCCGTCCTGCCGATCCTGCACCTCAACGGCTACAAGATCGCGAACCCGTCGGTGCTGGCGCGGATCTCCGAGGAGGAGCTCGTCCAGCTCATGGACGGCTACGGGCACCGGCCGATCATCGTCAGCGGCGACGAGCCGGAGTCGATGCACCGGAAGATGGCCGTCGCGCTGGAGCGCGCCCTGGACGAGATCGCCGAGATCCAGCGGGCCGCCCGCGAGGGCGGCGAGACCGCGCGGCGCCGCTGGCCGATGATCGTCCTGCGGTCGCCGAAGGGCTGGACGGGGCCGAAGGTGGTCGACGGCCTGCCGGTCGAGAACACCTGGCGCTCCCACCAGGTGCCGCTGGCCGGAGTCCGCGACGACCCCGGGCACCTGGCGCAGCTCGAGGAGTGGCTGCGCTCCTACCGTCCCGAGGAGCTGTTCGACGAGGAGGGGCGCCCGTTCCCCGCGATCACCGGCCTGGCGCCCGAGGGCGAGCGCCGGATGAGCGCGAACCCGCACGCCAACGGCGGGCTCCTGCTGCGCCCGCTGACGCTCCCCGACTTCCGCGACCACGCCGTCCCGGTCGACCGGCCCGGGACGGCGACGTCCGAGGCCACCCGCGTGTTCGGGACGTTCCTGCGGGACGTGGTGAAGGGCAACCCGTCCAACTTCCGGATCATGGGCGCGGACGAGACGGCCTCCAACCGGCTCGGCGACGTCTTCGAGGCCACCGACCGGGTGTTCGAGGGCGAGCGGCTGCCGACCGACGAGTACGAGGTTCCGGCGGAGCCGGGCGGGGGGCACGGTGGGCCGTCCCTCCGCAGGCTGTTCGCCCCGCACGGGCAGGTCATGGAGGTGCTCAGCGAGCACCTGTGCCAGGGCTGGCTGGAGGGCTACCTGCTGACGGGGCGGCACGGCCTGTTCAACAGCTACGAGGCGTTCGTCCACATCGTCGACTCGATGTTCAACCAGCACGCGAAATGGCTGAAGGTGACGCGGCGGCTGCCGTGGCGGCGGCCGATCGCGTCGCTGAACTACCTGCTGTCGTCGCACGTGTGGCGGCAGGACCACAACGGCTTCACCCACCAGGACCCGGGCTTCCTCGACGTGGTCATGAACAAGAAGCCCGAGATCGTCCGGGTGTACCTGCCGCCGGACACCAACACGCTGCTGTCGGTCGGCGACCACTGCCTGCGGTCCCGGGACTACGTCAACGTGATCGTCGCGGGGAAGCAGCCCTCGCTGAACTGGCTGCCGATGGACCAGGCGATCGCGCACTGCACGCGCGGCATCGGCATCTGGGAGTGGGCGTCCACCGACGGCGGCGCCGATCCCGACGTCGTGATGGCGTGCGCGGGCGACATCCCGACGCTGGAGACGCTCGCCGCCGTCGACCTCCTCCGCCAGAACTTCCCGGACCTGCGCGTCCGGGTGGTGAACGTCGTCGACCTGATGCGGCTGGAGCCCGACACCGAGCACCCGCACGGGCTGCCGGACCGCGAGTACGACGCGCTCTTCACCACCGACAAGCCGGTCATCTTCGCGTTCCACGGCTACCCGTACCTGATCCACCGGCTCGCCTACCGCCGCCGCGGCCACCCCCACCTGCACGTCCGCGGCTACAAGGAGGAGGGCACCACGACGACGCCCTTCGACATGGTGATGCTGAACGACCTGGACCGCTTCCACCTGGTCATGGACGTCATCGACCGCGTCCCGTCCCTCGGCGGCCGCGTCGCCCACATCCGGCAGCGCATGGCCGACCAGCGCCTCGCCCTGCGCGCCTACACGCGCGAGCACGGCGAGGACGCGCCCGAGGTCCGCGACTGGACCTGGCCTTACTGAAGCCCGGCCTTGCCGAGCAGAGCCGTACCGAGGGGGCCGCGATGCGCATCCTGACCGTGAACCCGGGGTCGAGCAGCCTGAAGCTGAGCATGATCGACCCGGACGGCACCGTCGTCACCGAGAACGCGGGCGCCCGCCACGAGGTCGCCCCGATGGTCGCGGACATGCCGGCGCCGGACGCGGTCGGCGTCCGGTTCGTGCACGGCGGCACCGACTTCACCGGGCCCGTCGTCGTGGACGCGCGGGTCACCGAACGCCTGGAGGCGCTCGCCGACCTCGCGCCGCTGCACCAGCCCGCGTCGCTGCACGCGCTGTCGGAGATCACCGGCGTGCTGCCCGGCGTGCCCGCCGTCGCCTGCTTCGACACCGCCTTCCACGCCACCCTGCCGGACGCCGCCGCCACCTACGCGCTGCCCGCCGAATGGCGCGAGGGCTTCGGGCTGCGCCGCTACGGCTTCCACGGGCTCTCGTACTCCTACGCCGTCCGCCGGACGCGCGAGATGCTCGGTTCGACGCCCTCGCGGACGGTCGTCTGCCACCTGGGGTCCGGGGCGTCCCTCGCCGCCGTCGCCGACGGCCGCTCCGTCGACACCACGATGGGCTTCACGCCGCTCGAAGGGCTCGTCATGGCGGCCCGCGCCGGCAGCATCGACCCGGGCATCCCGCTGTGGCTGATCAAGCACGGCATCGCGGCGTCCGAGATCGGCGAGGCGCTGGAGAGCCGGTCCGGGCTGCGCGGCCTCACCGGGACGGGCGACATGCGGGAGATCCGCGCGCTCGCCGAGGCCCGCGACGCCGTCGCGCTGGCCGCCCTCGACGTCTACCACCACCGCCTCCGGGCCTGCGCCGCCGCGATGGCCGCCACCCTCGGCGGCCTGGACGCGCTCGTCTTCACCGGCGGCGTCGGCGAGCACGACTCGTTCGTCCGGCACCGCCTGGCCGAGGATCTCGCGTTCCTCGGCGTCTCCATCGACCCCGCCCGCAACGAGGACGCCCACGGCGACGCCGACGTCACCGCCGCCGAATCCGTCGTCCGCGTGCTCGTCGTCACGGCCCGCGAGGACCTCGAGATCGCCGCCGGCGTCCGCGGGTGCCTGCGGTGAGGACGCGCCGGGAACGGGCACGTACCCGGAAGGCAATGAGATCTCCTAACCTGCGGCAATCCCGGTAAAGCGCCAGATATCACGCATACGATGACCGAGATGGAGAGACCGGCAGACGCCCTGGCGGGCCTCACGCGCAAGCTCGAGAACATCCAGGCGATCACCGACGAGGCGTTCGCCCACATGGACGTCGACGAGTTTCTCGACACCCTGCTCGGCCGCGTCCGCGAGATCCTGGACGTGGACACCGCGGTCGTCCTGCTCCTGGACCGGAGCGCGCGGTTCCTGGAGGCGACGGTGGCGAAGGGCATCGAGGAGGAGGTCACGCAGGGCGTGCACGTCCCCATGGGCGAGGGCTTCGCAGGGCGCGTCGCCGCCGAACGGCAGCCGGTCTACATCCCCGACGCGCCCAGCGCGACGATCTTCAACCCGCTGCTGGTCCAGCGCGGCCTGCACTCCCTGCTCGGCGTGCCCCTCATCGGCGGCGGGCGGCTGGTCGGGGTCATGCACGTCGGGACCCTGACGCCGCGCCGGTTCACCGCGGAGGAGACCGAGTTCCTGCAGCTCGCGGCCGCGCGCGTCGCCCTGGCGGTGCGGTCGCTGATGAGCCGGGCCGAACGCGCCGGCGCCATGGAACTGCAGCGCAGCCTCATACCGTCCCGGCTTCCGGAGATCCCCGGCGTCGAGATGGCCGCCCGCTACCGTCCCGGCAGGGAGAGCGTCGGCGGCGACTGGTACGACGTCTTCGATCTCCCGTCCGGCGAGATCGGCATCGTCATGGGGGACGTGGCGGGCCACGGGCTGCCCGCCGCCGTCGTGATGGGCCGGATGCGCAGCGCGCTGCGCTCGTACGCGCTCGAGTCGTCCGACCCCGCCGAGGTGCTGGGCAAGCTCAACCGCAAGATGATGCATTTCGAGCCGGACGCGACGGCGACCGTGCTCTACACGGTGTGCGATCCCGCGCTGGACCGGGTCCGGGTGTCCTCGGCCGGCCACCCTCCTCCGGTCCTCGCCCTGCCGGGCCGTCCGGCGGAGGCCGTCGACATGAAGTTCGACCTCCTGATCGGCCTCGGCGACGACGCGACCCGCAACACCAAGGTGGTGGAGGTTCCTCCCGGGGCGCTGCTGTGCTTCTACACCGACGGGCTCATCGAGCGGCGGGACGACTCGGTCGACAACGGCGTCGCGCGGCTGTGCCGGGCCGTCCACGCGGGCCGGCCCGAGCAGGTCGCGGCCTTCGTGATGTCGGCGCTCATCGGCCGCGAGCCCGCCGAGGACGACGTCGCCCTGCTCCTGGTGCACCGGACCGGGAACGCTCCGGAGACGGGCGAGTCGGTGCCCTAGGCTCTGGACGCATGACGGAGAGCGCGTGCCGGATGTGCGGGAAGGCGCTGCCGCGCCCGGACGGGCGGCGGGGACGGGCATCGGTGTACTGCTCGGCCGCGTGCCGCCAGAAGGCGTACCGGACGCGGCGGACCGGCGGCGCCGACGCCGTCCACGACCTGATCTCCGACATCGAGCGGCGCGTGAAGAGCCTCGCTCCCGAACGTCCCGAGCCGTTCTACGCCGAGGTGCGGGCGCTGTCGTCGACCGTCGGGCGGCTGCGCGGCATCGCGCGCGTGGCGGCCGACGCGACCCGGTCCGCCGCGCCGGGCGCCACGGATTCCGTCACACCGGACCCCGTTACGGATTCCGCCGGTCCCGCGACGGCGGCCGCCGGCCGCGCGACGCATTCCGTCACGCCGGACGACGTGACGAATCCACTCCGGGACGGCGACGAGATCGATTTCGCCGGGCTGGTCGAGCCCCACCGGCGCGAGCTGCAGGTCCACTGCTACCGGATGGTCGGCTCCTACGACGACTCCGAGGACCTCGTCCAGGAGACGCTCCTCAAGGCGTGGCGGAACCGCGACGGGTTCGAGGGGCGCTCCAGCCTGCGCACCTGGCTCTACACGATCGCCACGAACGCGTGCCTGGACTTCCTGCGCCGCAACGAGCGCCGCCCGCAGCGGTACGTCCCGTCCCCCGTCCCGCCCCCGAACGACGTGACCGCGCCGCCGTTCCTGCCCTGGTTGCAGCCGTTCCCGGACGACCCGGAGACGGCGGCGGAGACGGCGGAGACGCTGGAGCTGGTGTTCCTCGCCGCCGTCCAGCACCTGCCGCCGAGGCAGCGCGCCGTCCTGATCATGCGGGACGTGCTCGGCTGGCCCGCCGCCGACACCGCCGAGGCCCTCGACCTGACCGTGGCCTCGGTGAACAGCGCCCTGCAACGGGCCCGGCCCGCCCTGCGCGAGCGCCTCCCCGAACGGCGCGACGCGTGGGCGCGCGGCACCGACCCGTCGAAGGCCGAACGCGCCCTCATCGACCGCTACACGAAGGCCGCCGTCGACGGCGACATGGCCGCGATGACCGCCATGCTGCGCGAGGACGTCCGCATCACCATGCCCCCGAACCCGCTCTGGTTCGGCGGCCGGGACGCGATCATCGGCATGCTGTCCCAGACCTTCGACCCGTCGTCGCCCGTGTACATCGGCCGGTGGCGGCACCTGCCGACCCGCGCGAACGGGCAGCTCGCCCTCGGCGGCTACGTGCAGCGGCCCGGCACCCGCGTCTACCGGGCGCAGGTCATGGACGTCCTGCGGATCGAGGACGGCCTGATCGCCGAGATCACCTCGTTCGAGCCGCACCTGTTCCCCGCCTTCGGGCTGCCGCTGACGCTGACCGATTAGTTTTCCCGGCGCGCGCGTCTCCATAGGCGTCCCACAACAACGCCAGAACGGAACACGGACATGATCCTGGAGAACAAGAACGCGATCATCTACGGCGCCGGCGGCTCGATCGGCGGCGCCGTCGCGAGGACCTTCGCCCGCCGGGGCGCCACCGTCTTCCTCGCCGGCCGGACCCGCGAGCCCCTCGACGCCGTCGCCGCCGACATCACGGCCGCCGGCGGCCGCGCCGAGGTCGCCGTCCTCGACGCGCTGGACGAGAAGGCCGTCGAGGAGCACGCCCGGCACGTCGCCGACGCCGGCGGCATCGACGTCTCCTTCAACCTCGTCACGCGCGGCGACGTGCAGGGCATGCCGCTCACGCAGATGCCCGTGGACGACTTCGTCAGCCCGATCACGACCGGGATCACCGCGAACTTCATCACCGCCCGGACCGCCGCCCGGCACATGTCCGAGCGCGGCTCCGGCGTCGTCCTCACGCTGAACAGCGGCTCGGCGAAGGGCAGCCCGATGATGGGCGGCACCGGCCCGGCGGACGCCGCGCTCGACACCCTCGTCCGCAACCTCGCGCAGGAGTGCGGCCCCTCCGGCGTCCGCGTCGTCGGCATCTGGACGGCGGGACTGCCCGAGACCCTCTCGCCGGAGAAGCTCTCCCGGTTCGGCCCGGCCATGGACGACGCCGCCTTCCAGGCCCTCCTGACCCGCCTGGACGAGATGCGCCTGCTCCGCCGCTCCCCCACCCTCGCCCAGATCGCCGACACCGCCGCGTTTCTCGCCTCGGACGGCGCCGCCGCCATCACCGGCACCTTCGTCAACGCCACCGCCGGCATCTTCACCGACTGACCCGCCTTCACCGACGGTTCCGCCCCGGCCGGTTCCCTCCCCGAGGGAACCGGCCTCAGACCCTCGCCATCCGCGACAGCAAGGACCCCTGTGGGCCCGCGCTTGATCACCCACCTGCACCGTGTGCGTTCCATCGCGGTGATCTCGCGTCCGCTCGCGTGATCGGCCACGATCTGGGCCTCATGCGGCCGTGGACGTCTGCTTCTTGGCCTGGCGCACCGCCCGCAGGGCGCCGGACCAGGCGATCACCTGGTCGAGCATGCCGCTCACGGCGGTGTCGAGGCCCTCTTGGGGGACGAAGGCGCCGGTGTGGAATGAGGGGTGTGTCGCGATGGTGGGCTGGGCGCGGACCGTGGCGACCTGGAGTTCGGCGAGGACGAGCCGCAGCGCCTCGGCGGCCCGGGCCCCGGCGACCCAGCCGCCGTAGCTGATGATCCCGGCGGCCTTGTCGTTCCATTCCCGGTAGACGTAGTCCAAGGCGTTCTTCAGCGCTCCGGGATAGGAGTGGTTGTACTCGGGGACGAGGAACACGTAGCCGTCGAAACCGTCGATGAGTTCGCCCCAGGCGCGGGTGTGGTCGTGCTGGTACCGCTGGAGGTTCGGGTTGCCGGGCTCGTCGAGGTTGCCGAGGTCGTGGTCGGCGAGGTCGATGAGTTCGTAGTCGGCGCCGCCGTGGGCACGGGCGGCCTCCAGCGCCCAGGCGGCGATCTGTTCGCCGCGGCGTCCGGGGCGGGTGCTTCCGAGGATGAGTGCGATGCGGAGCGTCATGGCTTCCCTCCAGGCGAGTTGATACGTCAACTCTAGGCCCGAAGGAGTTGATGCGACAACTCCACTGGTCGCGGCTATCCTCGGCGACATGGCGGAGCCTCGATCGCTGGAACCACAGGAGTGGGAGTTCTGGGATACCTGGATGCGCGCGCAGCGCCTGCTCACCAGCGAGCTGGAGCGTGGTCTGCAGCGTGACTGCGACGTCTCGAAGGCCGAGTTCAGCGTGCTGGTGACGCTGTGGCAGGCCGGCGGCCGGGAGATGCGCGTCGGAGAGCTCTCCGAGTCGCTCGACTGGGACAAGAGCCGCGTCTCCCATCAGCTGACGCGGATGGAGAAGCGCGGCTTCGTCGAACGCACCCGGTACGGGGCCGACGGTCGCCGCGCGGGGATCGGGCTGACCGACGAGGGCCGCCGCGCCGCCCGGAAGGCCGTCCTCGTGCACGGCGACAACATCCGCCGCCACTTCCTCGACTCACTGACCCCCGAGCAGGCATCCGTCATCCGAGCCTGGAGCGAGCAAGCAGTCGAACGCCTCGAGCCGCACCGCAGCGAGACCGTCGGCGACGGCGCGTCCTAGACCGCGCCCGCACCACCCTTCAGAGACGCCGCCGTTCGGCGGACGACCAGTCCGCGGAGGCGTTCGAGCTGGTCGGAGTCGCCATGACGTCAATCACGGCGTGGGGGCTGGGGGCCGGGGGCTCGCGGTCGCGGCGGGCCAGGCGGCGAGGGCGAGTTCGGCCACCGGCCGCAGGTCCGCGGCCGTCGCGCCGTCGGCGGCCCGCTGGGAGAAGCCCTGGAGGACGGTCGCCATGTACTGGGCGAGCGCCCGGGTGTCGGTGGAACCGGGGAGTTCGCCCGCGCGGACGGCCTCGTCGAAGCGTTCGGTGAAGGCGTCGACGTTGGCGTTGCGGATGTCGCGCAGGAACGCCTCGATGTCGGCGTCCTTGAGGGTGACGTTGGTGGCCGAGCGCATGATCAGGCAGCCCGCCGGGTGGGACGGGTCGGTGTAGATCTCGGTGGCCTCGCGCAGAACGCGCGCGAAGACGTCCCGGGCGGTGCGCTCCTCGCGGAGGGCGGCGCCCGCGAAGCCCGCCGGCTCCGACGCCTGGTAGGCGGCGACGGCCTCCTTGAACAGGGCCTTCTTGTCGCCGAAGGCGGCGTACAGGCTCGCGGGCCGGATGCCCATGGCCGCCGTCAGGTCGCCGACGGAGGTGGCCTCGTAGCCGCGCTCCCAGAACATCTCGACGGCCGTGGCGAGCGCCCGGTCGCGGTCGAAGGTGCGGGGACGCCCCCGGCGGCTCTCGGTCATGCCCCAATTCTAGAGCAAGCACTCAACAAACCGTGCTACGTTCTTTCTTGAGCAATCACTCAACAAGTGAGGGGCAGGGTCATGGAACGTCTCGCGGGCAAGGTCGCGCTGGTCACCGGCGGCAGCCGCGGCATCGGACGGGCCGTCGCGCGGCGGCTGGCGGCCGACGGGGCCACCGTCGCGCTGACCTACGGGCGGGACGCCGCCGCCGCGGACGAGACCGTCCGGACCATCGAGAAGGACGGCGGGCGCGCGGTCGCCCTGCACGCCGAGCTGGGCCGGCACGGTGACGCAGCGGCGCTCTGGGAGGCGTTCGACGAGGGGACCGGCAACGCCCGCGTCGACATCGTGGTCAACAACGCGGGCATCGGCCGCAGCGCGGACCTGGCCGGCCTCACCGAGGAAGAGTTCGACGAGGTGTTCGCGGTGAACGTCCGCGCGCCGTTCTTCATCGTCCAGCAGGCGCTGCCCCGGCTCAACGACGGCGGACGGATCGTGAACATCTCCAGCGGCGCGGCCCGCCTCGCGATGCCGGAGGCGATCGCCTACGGCTCGACCAAGGGCGCCCTGGACACCTTCACCCTCAACCTCGCCAAGGCGCTCGGCCCGCGCGGGATCACGGTCAACTCCGTCGCGCCCGGGATCATCGACACCGACGTCAACGCCGGGTGGCTGCGCGGGAACGCCGAGGCGTGGGAGCACGCGTCGTCCCTCTCCGCGCTCGGCCGGGTCGGCACCCCCGAGGACGTCGCGGACGTCGTGGCCTTCCTCGCCTCCGACGACGCCCGCTGGGTGACCGGACGCGTCGTCGACGCCACCGGCGGCTCCGCCCTCTGAACACCATGGCCTGACCGCGCCCCGCTCACCGATCAGGGCCCGGTGAGGGGTTCGGCCTGGTACGCCTCGTGGAGCAGGTCCAGGAAGCGGGGCGCTTCGGGGACGGGCGCCGAACCGAACCGGTGGACGGCGACGCCCGGCGTCCAGGAGTTCATGACCACGGCGCCGGCCAGCCCCGGCACGTCGGCGGGCGTGACCTCCTGGACGCGCTGCGGGACGCCGAGGCCGTCGAGCCGCCGCCGGACGATCCCCATCGTCGTCCCGACCAGCATCGCGGCGTCGGGCCACACCACGGCGTCGCCGTCCCAGAACGCGAGGTTCCAGATCGTGGCCTCGCTGAACCGGCCGCGCCGGTCGACGAACGCGGCGTCGTCGAAGCCGTCCCGGACGGCCCGCCGCATGAAGTAGGTCTTGGCCACCTCGCCGACGTGCTTGACGGCGGGCAGGACCCGTTCGTACTCGACCGTCGCCAGGGCCAGCGGCCCCGGCGGGCCGGACGCGGGCGGCCCGGTGCGGACCAGGACGTCGAGCTCCGCGGCCTCGCCCGCGGCGAACTCCCCCGGGGCCGCGTAGACGGTGGCCGTCAGCGAGACGTCCGGGGGGCTCGCCTCCAGCGCCGTCCGCAGGAAGGACCGCACCCGGTCGTCGGGCAGCGCCCGGCCGAACAGCTCCACCGACGCGAACCGCAGCCGCTCCAGGTGCAGGTCGAGGCCCCGGATCCGTCCTCCGCGCACCTGCATGGCGGTGAAGTGGGCGTAGCCCGCGAAGGCGAGCGGCGCCAAGTCCCCGGCGGTCGCCGCGCGACCGTTGCGGTGGGCGAGTGTCGTCATCGGCGTCTCCAGCGGTGCGGAATGATCGTTCGCGGGGCGACGTTACGGCCTCACACCGGTGAGAAGGTCAAGCAAGGACGGTGACATGCTGATCGGGGAGTTGTCCCGGCGGACCGGGGTCAGCGCGCGGCTGCTGCGGTACTACGAGGAGCAGGGCCTGCTCGCGGCCGGGCGCGACGCGAACGGCTACCGGCGCTACTCCGGCGACTCCGTGGCGACCGTCCGGAAGATCCGCGTCCTGCTGGAGGCGGGCCTGTCCACCGAGGTGATCCGGCAGATGCTCCCCTGCACGCGGGACGCCCGGCCCGAGTTCGACTGGTGCTCCGGCATCCGCGACCTCCTGGACCGGGAGCTGGCGGCCCTGGACGACCGCATCGAGGGACTCCAGCGCAACCGGGGCGCGATCGCCGGATTCCTGGCACAGCCCGGCGAAGGCTAAGCGGACGGGTCAGTCCTTCTTGGCCGTGGTCCTGCGGCGGGCGCGGTAGGCGGCCACGGTGGTCCGGCTGGCGCAGGTGTTGGAGCAGAACCGGCGGCTGCGGTTGCGGGAGTCGTCGACGTAGAAGCGCGCGCAGCCGTCCGCCTGGCACCGGCCCACGGTGACGTCGGGGTCGCCGCAGATCACATGGGCGAGCGCGGCGGCGCAGCTGCGGCCGAGCCACGACGCGGCGTCCTCCCCGTCCTGCGCGAAGTGCAGGTGAGGACCGCCGGCCTCGTCGTGCGTGCTCACGTGTATCGAAGGCGGGAACTCCGCCAGGAGTCGGTTGACCGGGTCGATCGGGCCCGAATCCGCGACGGCCTCGACCGCGTCGCGCACGGCCGGGAGGAGTTCCGCGAGCGCGTCGGCGTCCGGTTCGGCGACGCGGTGCTGGGCGAAGAACTCCCGCCGCAGGTCACTCGGGTCGTCGCCGTTCGCCAGTTCGACGGCCAGCTTCGCCAGATTGCCAATGTAGGCGACATAACGCACTTGACCACCTACCTCCTCGCCCGCATAGTAGGCCGCATGAGCATGAACACCGGCTACATTGCCAGATCCGCGGGGACCGCCGCCGAGTCACTGATGCGTGCGGGGCAGTGGGACCTGGCACTCGACCTGCCCGCCGCCCGCGCGACGGCGCTGCGGGCGGAGATCCTCACCGACCGGTTCTTCTGGCGCCTCGACGATCCGGCCGAGGCGGAGACCGCCGTCGCCGCGCTGTGCGAGGAGGACCCGGCGCACGGCGGGTTCCACGACGCCCAGCTCGCCTACACACGCCTGCTCTTCGGCCTCGACCCGCGCCCCGGCGACGAGGCGCGGGTGCGCGCCGGCTTCGCCGCCGCGTCCGGGGACGAACGGCTCGCGGGCTGGGCCGCCTTCTGGACGGGCATCGTCACCGAGAAGTTCGACGGCGCGCCGGAGCGGGCGAAGGCGTCCTACAGCGAGGCCCTGGACTCGGCGGTGAGGGACGAGGACCTCCTGCTGGAGTCCTACGCGATCCGGCACCTGGGCGCCCTGGCCCTGGAGAGCGGCGACGCGTCCGGACTCGATGACCTGCGCAGGTCGTACCGGCTCCGCGCCGCACTCGGCGCCCGCCCGCAGACGGCCGCCGCCGCGGCCACCTACGCCGCCGAACTGCCCCCGGGCCCCGAGGCCGACGAGCTGAACCGGCTCGCCGCGCTGACGGCCCGCGAGCTCGGCCTCACCTGGCTGGCCGAGGGCCTGTGAGCGCGCCCGTGCGGACCTCCGGTGTCAGCCCTCTGCCCTAACGTGCAGCCGCATGGTCGTTCATCCCCCTGCTTCCCGTGACGAGAACGTTCTGGACATCCCCGATGCCTGGCTGGAGGACCTGGTCCCCCGGCGCGGGGGCCTGGTCGCGGCGCCCGAGACCGTCCCGGACCAGGAGGCGCACGCCGCGGTCCGCGACGGCCTGGGGGCCTCGGAGCCCCTCGTCCGCAAGGTGCTGGAATACCGGGGCACCGTCCCCGAACTCGCCGAGGCGGGGCTCGCCTACCTGAGGGGCGACGCGACCCCGCTGGGGGCGGCGGTCGTCGCGCGCGTGGAGACGATGGCGCGGCTGAGGTCGCGGTTCGCCTGCGACCCCGCCTGGGCCGACCACCTGGCGGCCGAGCACGGGCTCGCCTTCGCCGCCTGCGCGTTCGCCGAGATCGAGGACGTCTCCGTCCTGCCCGGTGGCGGGACACCCCTGCTCGACGAGGGGCCGGCCTACGTGCTGCGCGGCCTGGGCGACCTCGACCACGCGCACTGGGCGGCGGGCCCCGCGGGCCTGCGGATGCGGGCGCTCCTGGCCGCGGCGGGCGAGGACGACCGGTCCGCGGCCGCGCGGGCGCTGGACGGGCGCCGCCAGGGGCCGGTCCAGCGGCTGATCGCGGCCTTCCTGATGCCGGACCGGACGGACTGGGTGGACGAGTGCTGCCAGGAACCGCCGAAGCGCCTCTCGTACTTCACCTCGTTCGGCGCCAAGATGCTGTGGTGGTCGCTGGGCACCGCCGAGCAGGTCGAGCGGCTCGGCGACTGGGCCGTCCTGCAGGCCGGCGAACGGGACCCCGACGTGCTCTGCACCGTGGTCGACGGGCTGGGCGAGGCGGCGGCCCCGGTGCTGGCGCGGTCGCTGGACGGCGACGCAGAACCGAAGGAGCGGCGCCGCATCGCGGACGCGCTGGCGCGCATCCCCGGCGACGAGGCGTTCCGGCTCATGGGCGGCCGCCTCGACGCGGTGAACGTCCTGCCCGCGATGGAGGCGATGATCGAGCGCTTCCCCGTGCGGGCGCTGCGGATCCTGCCGGAGCTGGGCACCGGCACCTCCCGGCGGTCGTCGATGGCGGCGGGGCTGCTGAACGCGCACCTCCAGGCGCGCCCCCGCCTGCTCGCGGCGGCGGCACCGGAACTGGACGCGCGGACCCTGGAGGCGCTCCACGCCCTCCAGGCGGGGCGCGCGGCCGAGGCACCGGACGAGCAGGTGCCCGCGGCCCTGCGGAAGGGCACGCGGAAGAGAGGACCCGCGTGGGCGCGTCCCACCGCGATGCCGCAGATCCTGCTGCGGGGCCGCGAGCACGCCCTGCCCCCGGCGGCGACCGGGCACCTCGTCGCGGCGCTGAGCGAGGCGACCTCGGGGCACCCGCCGGCCCAGGACCTGCGGGCCGCGCTCGACGCGCTCGACCCCGGGTCGCTCGCCGAGTTCGGCTGGAGCCTGTTCGCCCGGTGGCGGGCGTCCGGCCAGGCGGCGCGGACCGGCTGGGCGCTGGCGCAGCTGGGCTGGACCGGCGACGACGAGGCCGCGCGGCGGCTGGGCGGGATGGCCCGTTCCTGGCCCGGCCAGAACGGGATCCAGCTGCCGCTGAAGGCGCTCGACGTCCTCGCCGGGATCGGCACCGACGTGGCGGTCATGCAGCTGCACCTCGTCGCGGAGAAGGCGCGGCCCAAGCGGCTCAAGAAGCGGGCGGGGCAGCTGCTGACCGAGGTCGCCGACGACCGCGGCCTCACGATGGAGCAGCTCGGCGACCGGATCGTCCCCGACTTCGGCCTCGACGCCGACGGCGGCATGACGCTCGGCTACGGGCCCCGGACGTTCACGGTGGGCTTCGACGAGCAGCTGAAGCCGGTCGTGTTCGACGACCGCGGCACGCTCCGCAAGACGCTGCCCAGGCCCGGCGCCAAGGACGACCCGGAGGCGGCGCCCGCCGCGCACCGGGCGTTCACCGGCCTGAAGAAGGACGTCCGCACGGTCGCCGCCGACCAGATCCGCCGGCTGGAGCGGGCCATGGCCGAGCAGCGGCGGTGGACGACCGGCGACTTCCGGCGGCTGTTCGTCCGGCACCCGCTGCTGTGGCACCTCGTCAGGCGCCTGGTCTGGCTGCACGACGGGGACGGGGCCGGTCCCGTCGCGTTCCGGATCGCCGAGGACCGCACGTTCGCCGACGCGGACGACGAGTCCCTGGTGCTCCCGGAGTCCGGCGAGGTCCGGATCGCCCATCCGCTGCACCTGGGCGAGAGCCTGCCGGCCTGGTCCGGGGTGTTCGCCGACTACGAGATCCTCCAGCCGTTCCCGCAGCTCGGCCGTCCCGTCCACGCGTTCACGGCGGAGGAGGCCGCCGGCAGCCGGCTCGACCGGGTCGCGGGCACCGTGGTCGGGGTCGGGAAGGTGCTGGGCCTGGAACGCCGGGGCTGGGAGCGCGGCGCAGCGCAGGACTCGGGCGTGCAGCACTGCCTGACCCGCCGTGCGGCGGGACGCACGGTCATGCTGGACGTGAGCCCCGGCTTCCCGGTCATGTCCCCCGCCGACTGGCCCGAGCAGACGCTCGGCCCCGTCTGGATCGCCGAGTCCGAGGTGTCCGATCCCTACCTGACGGAGGCGACGTTCGGGGAGCTGGACGACGTCGCGGCCTCCGAACTGCTCCTCACCCTGCACGATCTCGCCGCCCAGGCAGCGCCCGCATAGGCGGGGCCCGGCGGCGCCGTCACTCGGGCTGCTCGGCCTTGGTGACGGCGCGGACGGCCGGGCGGAGGATCTCGACGACGCGGTCGGGGTCGGCGTCGGCCAGGTGGTCGAGCGCGAGGAGGTGGCGGCCGAGGGCGATCCCGATCAGCATCGCGTTGACGACGGCCGCGCGCAGGTCGGCGTCCTCGTCGGGGATGGCCTGCCCGATCCCCTCCTTGCGGAGCCGCGCCGCGGACCGGAACGCGCGGGCGGCCTCCGGGTGGGTCAGCATCGACCGCAGGAGGGCCAGCGACTCGACCGGTTCCTCGGCCAGCGAGGTGCGGAGCCGGTCGAGCAGCTGCTCGGCGACCTCGTCGGCCGTGCCGCCGGGCATCCAGCTCGCGCCCGCCTCGATGGCCCGCGCGAAGAGCTTCTCCTTGCTGCCGAAGTAGTGCATGACCAGGCCGGGGTCGACGCCCGCGGCGGTGGCGACCGCACGGATGGTGGTCCGGTCGTAGCCGGCGTCGGCGAAGATCCGACGGGCGTGCTCGAGGATGCGGGCCTGCGTGGCGCGCCGCTGCTCGGCCCGGGACCCGCCCGCTGGAGTGCTCACCTTCTCATTCTATGAGCGTTGACCGGGACGGCCTTTCGTTCTACATTCGTTGAACCAGTCATACAACGCACGTTGAACGAAGGAGCGGCCGTGAGCGCACCGGCGACACCCCTGGAGGTCCTCGAACGGCGGCGGGAGCTGCTGATCACCCGGGACATGGAGGCGTTCGCGGACCTGTTCGCGGCGGACGGCGTGATCGAGCTGCCGTTCGGCGGCCCGGGGCTGCCGGACCGGCTGGAGGGCCGCGAGGAGATCCGCGCGTTCTCCACGAAGGCGGGCCGGCCGGACCTGGAGATCCGCGACCTGCGCGTCCGCGACGTCCACCGCACCGCCGACCCGGAAGTGGTGATCATGGAGCTCACGACCGTCGGCCGGGTCGTCGCGACGGGCGAGCCGTTCGAGGTGCCCTGCATCCAGGTCTTCCGGATCCGCGACGGCCGGATCGTGCTCTTCCGCGACTACGTCGGAGCCGGATCGCTGCCGGCCCTGGCCTGATCGGGCGTTCGCCCGGCACGCGGCGCAGGCGATCCCCTACGCTCTGGTGATCACGGTCGGCCGGTGATGCGGGGGTTCGCGTGGATTCGTTCAGTGACGCGCTGCTGGCGCTGGCGGCGCCGCGGCTGGGAGTCGCGGCGGAGCGGTCGGCGCGGCTCAACCGCGCCCTCGAAGGGACGGCCTTCCGCAGGGACCTGGAGGCGGGCGTCGCGTGGTCGGGCGACCGGCGGATGGCCGCCGGGATCCTCGGCAGCCACGCCGAGGACAACACCTTCCAGTGGAGCTGGGCCGTCCCCGGCTTCGCCGGGACGCCGGCCGCCGCGCACGCCGAGCGGCTCAGGGAGATCGGCGAGCGGCACGGCGTCCCCGAGCTGACCGAGCCGCTCGTCGACCTCGGCGGGTTCTACGATCCGCGGGCCGCCGCCGACGACCTCGCCCTGCTGGCGGTCGCGCTGCTGGAGGCGAGCGCCGCGATCCGGCACGGCCACGGCGGGCGGGCGCTGACGTTCATCGTCGCGGACGCGCCCGAGATGACGTCCGGCGGGCCCGACGCCGAACGGGCCGCGGACTGCCTGCGGCGCGCCGCCGACCTGCTCGGCGACCACGACGCCCGGCGGTACACGGACGCGATGATGCGCGGCTACGCCGAGCACCACGGTCTCGCGGTGCGGGAGTCGGAGATCGAACTGCCGGGCGGGACCCTCCCCTTCCCCACCGGGGACGACGGCCGGTCCGGCCTGCTCCTCGTCAACGAGCTCGACGTGAACGGGCCCGTCCCCCCGTCCGTGCTGGCCACGGCCGCTCCGGCGCTGGCGTGCGCGCTGGCCGGGCAGAACGCGCTGATCGACCGGCTGTCCGAGGACGGCGTGGACTGGCGGACGCCGCCCGCCTGGGACCCCGCCGCCGGGACGCTGCGCTTCGGCGGCGCCGTCACCGTGCGGGCCCGCGAGATCGGCGTCCTCCGGCAGGACGGCACCTGGTCATGGGCGGAGGGCGACGGCACGGCCCGGACGAGGGAGCTGGTCGCCGCCGGCGGCGAGGCGTCGTGGGCCGCCGCCGAGGCCGACCTGAGCGGGCATCCCCGGCCCGCGCACGTCGCGGAGCTGCTGACCTGCACGGCCGCGCGGCTCGGCGGCGGCTGGGGCGCGTGGTCGGTGCCGGGGCCCGGCGGCGAGCGGCGGTTCGCGCTCGTCGATCCCGACCAGCCGGACGTCGGCCCGGACGCCATGCTGGCGGCATTGCACACCGGCGCCAACATCGTCCAGCAGCTCGTCCTGCGCAAGGACCGCTACGAGGTGACGCGTGCGATGGCGCTCGGGCTGTTCGAGCACTGCGGCTACGTCCCCTGGCATGCCGGTGAGCCCGAGTTCCTGATGGGCGTGCAGGGCCTGTACCAGGCGCGCGCCTACGTGAGCGTGGACGGCACCATCTACCGCCTGTCCTCGGGCCTGTTCGGCCAGCCGGGCTGACGGGGCCGGCCGCGTCCCGGTTCGGCCGGGGCGTCCCGCGTCAGGCCAGCAGGGCGGCCACCGCGTCGACGACCAGCCGGCGGCGCCGCTCGGCCGAGCCGTCCTCCATGACGGCCTCGAACTCGGGCATGCTCCCGCTCCACAGGCCCGACAGGTGGATGACCAGGCCGAGCAGTTCGGCGGCCGAGAAGCGGTCGGGGAGCGTGCCGTCGGCCTGCGCCGCCGCGATGGCCCGCACCTTCGCGGTGTTGCTGGCCACGACGGCGGGCAGGAGTTCTGTGGAGCCGGCACGCTCCAGGCGGTACCAGGTCGCGATGCGCTGCACCCAGGGGCGCTTCTCGTAGGAGTCGTGCAGGCGGCCCGCGTACTCGGGGAGGTTCGCGGCGTCGATGGGGACGTCGTCGAGCGTCTCCTGCACCATGGCGTCGAAGACGGCGTCGAACAGGCCGTCCTTGCTGCCGAAGTAGTGGTAGATCTGCGCCTTGTTGCTGCGGGCGGCGGCGGCGATCCGGTCCACGCGGGCACCGGCGATGCCGTGCGCCGAGAACTCCTGCCGTGCCGCGTCCAGCAACCGCCGCCGCGTGGCGTCCGCGTCCCGTGCCATGCACCGCACCCTATATCAACTAACCGTTCAGTTGACATCTCGGTCGAAACAGGGTTCCCTAGAACCTAAACAACCAGTTAGTTAGCAAGCGGAGGTGGCCATGTCCACGCAGAACCCACTGTCCTTCCTGATCAGCGGGGCCTCCCGGGGCCTCGGCAAGGAGATCGCCCGCGCCGCGCTGGAGGCCGGGCACCGCGTCGTCGCCGGAGCGCGCATCCCGTCGGCGCTGGACGACCTCGCCGCCGCATTCGGCGACCGGCTCGTGACCGTGCCGCTGGACGTGACCGACGACCGCGCCGCCGAGGACGCCGTGCGGACCGCGGTGTCGCGGTTCGGCCGGCTGGACGTCCTGGTCAACAACGCCGGGTACGCCAACATGGCCGCGATCGAGGACGCCGACCCCGACGACTTCCGCGCGCAGATCGACACCAACCTGTTCGGCGTCATCCGGCTCACGCGCGCGGCGCTGCCGGTGATGCGCGAGCAGCGCGCCGGGCGGATCGTCCAGATCTCGTCGGTGGGCGGGCGGCTCGCCACCCCGGGCCTCGGCGCGTACCAGACCGCGAAGTGGGCGGTCGGCGGGTTCTCCTCGGTGCTCGCCGCCGAGGTCGCGCCGCTGGGGATCAAGGTCACCGTGGTGGAGCCGGGCGGGATGCGCACCGACTGGGCCGGATCGTCCATGCGGGTCGACCCCGTCCGTCCCGAGTACGCCGAGACCGTCGGGCGGATCTCGGCGATGCACGCCGACGGCAGCGTCACCGCCGCGAGCGATCCCGTCAAGGTCGCGCGCCTCGTCCTCGACGTCGTCGCGCTCGACGAGCCGCCGCTGCGCCTGCTCGCCGGCGCGGACGCCTACACCTACGCCACCGCCGCGGGCCGCGCCCTGCTCGCCGAGGACGAGCGGTGGCGCGAGCTGAGCGAGTCCACCACCGCCGACGACGCCACCGCGGAGCACCTCGACCCGCTCCGGCAGGGCTGAGGTCAGCGGGCGCGGCGCTCCTCGTCCTCCAGGAGCGGGCCCAGCCGGAACGGGACCTGCTCGGTGAGCACGATCGAGGTCGTGCTGCGCCGGACGCCCGGGCACGCGAGGATCGAGTCGATCACCTCGTGCAGCTGCTTGCCGTTCGGGGCGACCGCCCGCACCAGCAGGTCGCCCTGCCCGGTGATGCCGAGGACCTCCAACACGCGCGGGATCGCCGCGAGCGCCTGCGCGGCCTCGCGGAGCCGGCCCTGCGCGACCTCCAGGGTGACGAACGCCGTCAGCTCGAAGCCGAGGGCGCCGAGGTCGACCTCGCGGCCCCGGTGCCCGATGACGCCGTCGCGTTCCAGCCGCTCGACGCGGGCGTGCGCGGTGTTGCGGGCTATGCCGAGCTTGGCGGCCAGCTCGGTGATCCCGATGCGGGGCTGGTCGACCAGCCGCCGCAGGATCTGGATGTCGAGGAGGGTGGCACGCGTCACAACGCTCATCTCCGGCGGGTAACTCGGTTCTGACTTGAGCAATCCGCTCAATTATCGCTCTCCCATCTTGCACTCCGCTCAGACAAAGGTGCTCAATGTGGGCGAACGAGTCCGACCACCGGGAGAGGGGCAGCATCATGACCGGTACCTCGACGTCCGCGCTCCGCGACCGCCTGGAGCTGGAGCGGGGCCGGATCGCGCTGGGCGGCGTCCAGGCGCTGGTCCGGCTGCTGCTGGAGCAGCGCCGCGCCGACGCCCGGCGCGGCTGGACCACCGCCGGGTTCGTGTCCGGCTACCGGGGGTCCCCGCTCGGCGGGCTCGACCAGCAGCTGATCCGCGAGGCGAAGCTGCTGGAAAGCCACGACATCCGGTTCATCCCGGGCGTCAACGAGGAACTGGCCGCGACCGCGGTGTACGGGTCTCAGCTCGTCGACCACCTCCCCGACCCGCGCTACCAGGGCGTCTTCGGCCTCTGGTACGGCAAGGCGCCCGGCGTCGACCGCTCGCTCGACGCGTTCAAGCACGCGAACTGGCTCGGCACCGCCGAGCGCGGCGGCGTGCTCGCGGTCGTGGGCGACGACCCGTCCTGCAAGTCCTCGACGCTGCCGTCCGCGACGGAGGGCGCGCTCGCCGAGGCGTTCATGCCGGTGCTCGCGCCCGGATCGATCACCGACCTGCTGCGGCTCGGCCGGCACGGGTTCGAGATGTCCCGGTTCAGCGGCGCGTGGACCGGGTTCAAGCTCGTCACCGACGTCGCCGACTCGCTGGAGGTCGTGGACGTCGCGCCGGTCCCGGACCCGGTCGTCCCGGAACTGGAGTGGCGCGGCCGCCCCTGGAAGCCGACGCGGCGGCCCGGCGTCGACCTCAAGGACACGACCTCCCTCGAAGCCGAGGTCCTGCACGGACGGCTGCGCGCCGCGGCCGCCTACGCCTCGGCCAACGGCCTCGACGTCATCGAGGGCGCCACCGGCGACGCCGCCATCGGGCTCGTCGCGTCCGGCCGCACCTACCTCGAACTGCGCGAAGCCCTCGACCGGCTCGGCCTCGACGACGCCGCGCTCGCCCGGCGCGGCGTCCGGCTCCTCAGGCTCGCCCTGATCCACCCGCTCGACCCGGTGCGGCTCCGCGCGTTCGCCGCCGGGCTCCGCGAGATCGTGGTCGTCGAGGAGAAGCGCGCGTTCGTCGAGACGCAGATCCGCGACCTGCTGTACGACGCGCCGGAGCGGCCGGCGGTGCTCGGCAAGAACGGCCCGGACGGCGCGCCCCTCGTCCCCGCGGACGGCGGCCTCACCGCCGACCGGATCGTCAAGTCGCTCGCCCGGCTCCTCGCCGACCGCGTCGGCGCGGACCACGTCGACCTGCGCGACCCGGCGCTGCTCCCCCGCAAGCCCGCGATCAACCTGCTCGCGCCCGCCCGCACCCCGTACTTCTGCTCCGGCTGCCCGCACAACCGGTCCACGGTCGTCCCCGACGGGTCGATGGCGGCGAGCGGCATCGGCTGCCACGTCATGACCGTCTTCCAGGACCGCAGCATCGGCACCACCCAGATGGGCGGCGAGGGCGCGATGTGGGTCGGCGCCGCGCCGTTCACCGGTACCGAGCACATGTTCCAGAACCTCGGCGACGGCACCTTCTTCCACTCCGGCAGCCTCGCGGTCCGGCAGGCCGTCGCCGCAGGCACCAACATCACCTTCAAGCTCCTCTACAACGCGGCCGTCGCGATGACCGGCGGGCAGGACGCCGACGGCGGCACCGACCCCGCGTCCGTCACCCGCCTCCTGCACGCCGAGGGCGTCGCGAAGATCGTCGTGGTGGCGGACGACCCGTCCCGCTACCCGCGCGGCACGGACTGGGCGCCCGGCGTCCGCGTCCGGCACCGCGACGACCTCGACGCCGTCCAGCGCGAGCTGCGCGAGATCCCCGGCGTCACCGTGCTCCTCTACGACCAGGCGTGCGCCGCCGAGACCCGCCGCAAGCGCAAGCGCGGCCTCGCCCCCGACCCGCAGACCCGCGTGCTGATCAACGAGGCGGTGTGCGAGGGCTGCGGCGACTGCGGCACCAAGTCCAACTGCCTCAGCGTCGAGCCCGTCCAGACCGAGTTCGGCCGCAAGACGCAGATCAACCAGACGTCCTGCAACAAGGACTACTCCTGCGTCGACGGCGACTGCCCGTCGTTCGTCACCGTGATCCCCGGCGAGCGGAAGGCGTCCGCGCCGCCGCTGCCGAAGATCGGCGAGCTGGCGGAGCCCGCCTCCCGGCCCGGCGCGGCGGACGTCCTGCTCGTCGGCATCGGCGGCACCGGCGTCGTCACCGTCAACCAGGTCCTCGCCACCGCCGCGCTGCTCGACGGCCGGCACGCCCGCGCCCTCGACCAGACCGGGCTCAGCCAGAAGGCCGGCGCGGTCGTCTCCCACCTGCGGATCGGGGACGCCCCGGCCGAGCGCCCCGGAATGATCGGGGACGGCGGCGCCGACGCCTACCTGGTGTTCGACGCGCTCGCCGCCACCTCCGAGGCCAACCTGCGCCGCTGCGCGCCCGGCCGCACCGCCGCCGTCGTGTCCACCAGCGAGGTCCCGACCGGCCGGATGATCACCGACGTGACGGCGTCGCTGCCGCCGAGCGCGTCCCTCGTCCGGCAGATCGCCGCCCGCACCGACGCCGCCCGGCTCGTCGCGCTCGACGCCCTGGAGCTCGCCGAACGCTGGTTCGGCGGCACCACCACCGCGAACTTCGTGGTCGTCGGCGCCGCCTACCAGGCCGGGCTGCTGCCGCTGTCGGCGCGCGCTATCGAGGAGGCGCTCGCGCTCAACGGCGTCCAGGTCGAGGCGAACGTCCAGGCGTTCCGGGCGGGCCGGCGGCTCGTCCTGGAGCCCGGCTGGGCCGAACCGCCCGCCGCCCCCGCCGCCGTCCAGCGCCCCCTGACCGCCGACGCGCCCGCCGCGATGAACCTCGTGGACGCGTCCAGCACCGACGACGAGCTGGCCCGCGTGCTGCGGATCCGCGTCCCCGACCTCGCCGCCTACCAGGACCTCGCCCTCGCCAAGCGGTACCTGGACGCCGTCCTGCGCGTCGCCGCCGCCGAACGCGGCGCCGTCGGGTCCGGGCAGCGGCTGTCCGTCGCCGTCGCCCGCCACCTGCACAAGCTGATGGCCTACAAGGACGAGTACGAGGTCGCGCGCCTCCACCTCGACCCGGCGCTCACCCGCCAGGTCGAGGAGCAGTTCGGCGCGGGCGCCACCGTCCGGTACATGCTGCACCCGCCGCTGCTGCGCGCCGTCGGCCTCGACCGCAAGATCGCGCTCGGCCGGACGGCCCGTCCCGCCTTCCAGGCGCTGCGTGCGATGCGGCGGCTGCGCGGCACCCCGTTCGACCCGTTCGGCGCCACCGCCCAGCGCCGCACCGAGCGCCGCCTCGTCATCGAGTACCTCGCGGTCGTCGACGAACTCGCCGGCGGCCTCGACAAGGACAACCACGACCTCGCCGTCGAGATCGCGGAACTGCCCGACATGATCCGCGGCTACGAGGACATCAAGACCGCCAACATCGCCCGCTACCACGACAAGCTGCGCAACCTCCTCGCCGCCTGGCGCGCCGAGCAGCCGCTCGGCGCGGGCAGCAGATAGGACCGGCCGGCCGCGGCCCCGTACCCCAACGACGTGGTACTGGGCCGCGGCCGGCTTCGCACCCGGCCCGCACGGCGCGGTCGAACCACCGCGGCCCCTGCGGGCGTACTCCCGGACATGGCGCACGGCCGGGGACGTGCCGGCGCCGTTCGACCGGGAGGCGCGATGACCGCCGAGCCAGCGGGAGCCGAATGGCGGTCCGCCCCGCCACGGGCCCGCCACCGGTCGCCCTTCCCGTGGCTCGCGCTCGCCGGCGTCGTCGCGACGGTCGCCGCCGCGACCACCCTCGTCCTCGGGCTCGGCGACACCCTCGCCGGCCCCGACCGCCCGCGCGGACGGCTCCTCCCCCTCCAGGCCGCGTCGCCGACCGTCCAGACGACGCGTCCCGCTCCCCGCAGGGGCCGCGAGACGACCCCCGCCCCGGAGCCCTCCGTCTCCTTCCGCCAGGCCCTGCTACGCCTGCGGTTCGCGGTGGGTCAGGGCGTCGCGGCGGGGGACGTCCGCGCGGACGTGGGCGTCGACCTCACCAACGTCATCCAGGGCATGCTCGCCCACCCGCACCACGGCGGCACCGACGTCGCCGACCTGCAGCACAAGATCTCAACCCGGACCCGCGAGGGCGCCATCACCGCCCGCCGCTCGACCGAGTTCCACAAGATCCTCACCCGCGCGTCCCCACCCTGAGGACCCATCACAGGCCGTCGGCGCGCCCACCGGGATCAGGAGGTCCGGCGGGCGCGCTCCTTGGTCAGCGCTCCTCGCGGTAGAGCACGTGAGCGCGCTCCACCGGGTCGTACTTGCGCAGCACCAGGCGGTCGGGGTCGTTCCTGCGGTTCTTGCGGGTCACGTACGTGTGGCCGCTCCCCGCGGTCGACCGCAGCTTCACCACCGGCCGGACATCGTTTCGTGCCATCGTGGAACCTCCTCTTCAGAACGACATCGATAACCATCTCCACCTCCCGGTTAATCCCGCCGATCACAGGTGCCGGCGGATCGCCAGCGCCAGCCCGTCCCGCCGCGCCTCGTCGAGATCGTCCTCCGGGGGCCCTCCGAGCAGCGCGAACACCCGCGGGCCGCGCAGGTCGGCCGGCAGGTCGTCCGCGCGCGGGACGATGTGGAAGTGCACGTGGGCGAACCCTTCCGCCTCGGCGAACTGCGCGATGTAGGTCTTGCCGCACCCGGTGACCGCGTGCAGCGCCCGCGACAGCCGCACCTGCCAGGCCCCCAGCGCGGCGGCCTCCGCGTCGGTCAGCCCGGCGACGGCCGTGACGTGGCGGCGCGGCGCGAGGACGAGCCAGCCGGGCGTCCCGGTACCGAAGGCGTGCGCCACGCGCCAGTGCTCGTCGAACGCGACGACCTCGCGGGGCGGCAGCGCGTCCATGCGGGCATTGCGATCGCACACGAGGCAGTACTCCGTCATGTGCCGATGCTACGAACGCCCCCGCCGCGGACCAGGGTTCCGGGAACCTGTGGACAACGGGCGGCGGGCGGGGAGGTCCTAGACTCGGCGTGTGGACGGGGTGCCGTGAACGAGCTGAGTCAGGAGGACTTCGCGTCCCTGCTGGCGTTCCGGACGGGTCTGCGCCGCTACCTGCGGTGGAGCGAGACGCGGGTACGGGAGGCGGGGCTGACGCCGGCGCAGCACCAGCTGCTGCTGGCGATCAAGGGGCACGGCCCGCAGGTCGCCCCGACGGTGGGCGACCTCGCCGGGTACCTGCTGCTGCGGCACCACAGCACGGTGGAGCTGATCGACCGGGCGGAGCGGGCCGGGCTGGTGCGGCGGGTCCGCGACGCCGATGACAACCGGGTGATCCGGGTGTCGCTGACGGCGGCGGCCGACCGGGTCCTGTCGGAGCTGACGCGGCTGCATCTGGCCGAACTGCAGAGCCTCGCGCCGATCCTGGACCGGCTGAGCACCGAGCTGAAGATCCTGGAGGACCCGCGGCACGGGTGAGGCCGCACCGGCCGTTCGGCGTGCGGAAGGCGAGCGCGGCGGCCGCCGCGGTGACGTCCTTCCCGTCCTGCGACGCGATGGCCGCCGACCTCGGGTGAGGGCGCGGTGCGGCACCGTCCGCCGTTCGCGGTGTGTTCATCCGCCGGTCGGACCCGGCTCCTACGGTGAGCCGGTGACCAAGATCGACAAAGCCCTCCCGTCCCGGCGGGCGGTCCTGGCCGGCGCGCTCGGCGCCGCCGCCCTCGCCGGGTCCGCCGCTCCCGCCCGCGCCTCGTCCCGCCCCGGCCCTCGCGGCCTCCGGGTGCTGATCGCGACCAACGAGCCGTGGGGCACCTACCACGTCTCCCCGCTGCTCCGCGAGGCCGCGGCGCGCGGCGTCCGGGTGACCCAGCTCGTCCCGGACCCGTCCCGGATCGCACCGGGCGACCCGGTGCCGGTCGCCACGCCGGACACCGCGCCGCGCGCCGACCTGCTGGTCGTCACCGGCGCGGGCGACTGGCCGCTGGAGTGCGCCGCGCGCTTCCGGCACCTCCCCCTCGCCGCCGGCTCGCTGGCCTACCTCGGCCCGGACGAGGCGGCGGGCGCGGAGCGGCTGCGCCCGCGGCTGCGGACCGTCACCTCGTCGTCCAGCGCCGAGGCACGGTCGTTCGCGAGCTACCTCGGCACGCACCGCCGCGTCCGCGTCGTCGGGTCACCGCAGACCGACGACCTGCCGCGCCGCGCGCCGGAGAGCGGCCTGGTGCTGGTCGTCACCAGCGTCACCCACCCGGACGGGACGGGCGGCGCCGCGCCGGGCACCGAACTGCTGCTCGCGTCGGCGGCGCGGCTGAAGGCCGCCGGCAGGCGCGTCCTCGTCGGCCTGCACCCGCGCGAGGACCCGGAGCTGTGGCGGCAGTACGAGATCAGCGCGGTGCCGACGCTCCAGGCGTCCGCGCGGGCCGAGGCCGCGATCGGGATCCCCGGCACGGTGTTCCCGCTGATCGCGGCGGTCGGCACGCCCCTGGTCGGATGCACCGACCCGGCGCTGGACGTGCCCGGCTACCTGCTGTCGGTGTGCTCGTCCACGATCGGGGACGCGGCGGACGCCGTCGCCGCCGTGTCCGGCGCGCACCTGCCGGACGCGTCCGTGCTCGCCGACGCGGTCGGGCCGATCGGCGGGTCCGCGGCGCGGCTGCTGGACGCGTGGCGCCGGACTCCCGGCGTCCACCCGCGCTGATCCCCGCGCGCGCACGGAAAGCACGACGGGCATCCCGTCCGGATCGGGATGCCCATCATGTGGTGGGGCGGCGGGCGGACCGGGCCGTCATTGGTCCGGGTCAAGGTTCCGTCCGCGCCCGCGTTCTGTGTCAAGCAGGGGGTTCAAGTGCCGGCGACCACTTCCTTCTCGGGTTCGGGGACGGGGGTGACGGGCCGGTGGCGGCGCGGGGTCATGCCGAGGGCCGCGATCGCGGCGACGACCATGAACGCGCCGACCATCAGCCAGGCGTGCACGTAGGCGCGGTGAGCGTCCACGTAGCCGTGGGGGGAGCCGAGGACGGCGACGGCGAGGCTGACGCCGAGGACGCTGCCGATCTGCCGGCTCATGTTGACGACGGCGCTTCCCGTCGCGAACCGGTGGTCGGGCAGGTCCGCGGCGGCGGCGGACAGGATGGTGGGAAGCGCGAGGCCGACGCCGACGCCGCCGACGAGCCAGCCGGGCAGCATCTCGGAGGCGTAGGCGGGAGCGGCGTCGAGTGAGAACGCGACCATGACGACGCCGAACGCGCAGAGCATGCAGCCAACGGCGGTGATCAGGCCGACGGGGACGCGCCGCGCGGCCATCTTCCCCGCGATCAGCGCCATGACCGGGACCATCAGGGGTCCGGGCGCGACGCCGAGGCCGGTGCGCACCGGCGAGTAGTGCCAGACCTGCTGCATCCACAGCACGCCCAGCAGCAGCTCGGCGGCGAACGCGACGGTGAACAGCAGGACCGCGGCGTTCGACCAGGCGAAGGTGCGGACGGACAGCAGCGAGGGCTCGATCACGGGCGCCGGGTGCCTCCGGGAGCGTCCCCAGAAGAAGGCGAGGGCGATCACCGAGGCGCCCACCACGATCGCGGTGCGCTGCCCCGGCCAGTCGTTGACCTTCACCAGGCCGAGCGCGAGCAGGGCGATCGCGCCGGTCAGCACGGCCGCGCCGGGCAGGTCGGGGACGCGGGCCGAGGCGCCGTCGCGGCTGTCGGGCACGAACCGCAGCGCCAGGGCCGTCGCGAGGAGCCCGATCGGCACGTTCACCTCGAACACCCAGCGCCAGGACGAGTCGACCAGGACCCCGCCGACCGCGGGCCCGGCGGCGGCGGCGAGCGCGGACGCCGACGACCAGATCCGGACGGCGCCGGCGCGGCGTCCGGGCGGGAACACCGACAGCAGCAGGCCGAGGCTGGTGGGGATGAGCGCGGCGGCGCCGGCGGCCTGGACGACGCGGAACGCGACGAGCCACCACAGCGAGGGCGCGAGCGCGCACGCCTGGGAGGCGAGGGTGAAGACGGTGAGGCCGAGGACGAGGCCTGCCTTGCGGCCGTAGCGGTCGGCGAGCCGGCCGAGCGGGACGAGCAGCGCCGCGAACACGATCGCGTAGCCGTTCAGCACCCAGGACAGGTCGGCCAGGGACGTCCCGGCGAAGTCGCGGCCGATGTCGTCGAACGCGACGTTGACGATGAACAGGTCGAGGCCCGCCATGAAGGAGGCGACGGACAGCACCGCGAGCGACGTCCCCGGGCGCACCTGACTTTGTTTCACCATAGTCAGGGACGCTAACCCGGCCACCTGACTTTGGTCAAGCGAAGTCAGCAGGTTTATAGTGGTTCCCGTGACGATCGCACTTGAGGGGCATTTCGCCGACCGCGACACCTGGTCGATGCAGAACTGCCCGGTCGCGCGGACGCTCGCCGCGCTCGGCCCGCCGTCGGCGGTGCTGGTGCTCAGCGAGGCGTACTTCGGGACGAACCGGTTCGGCGACTTCGTGAAGAACCTCGAGATGACCGAGTCCGCCGTCACCGCCCGCCTCCGCCACCTGGTGAAGGCGGGGCTGCTCGTCCGCGAGCCCTACCAGGAGCCCGGGCAGCGCACCCGCTACGAGTACCACCTGACCAAGATGGGGCTGGACCTCGCGCCGACCCTCGTCAGCCTCATGGAGTGGGGCGAGACGTACCTGCCCGGCGAGGAGGGGCGGCAGGTCGCACTCCGGCACGCCGGCTGCGGCGAGGCCGTGACCGCCCAGGTCCGCTGCGCGGACGGGCACGACGTCGCCGTCGACGAGATCGTGATGGGTTCGCCGTCGCCCGCGGCCGACGGCGAACCCGCCTGACCGCTTCTCGACCCCGCCCACGGCGGCGAACCCGCCCGGCGTCCCCTCGACGCCGGCGGCGGGTCCGCCGCCTCCCGGCGGGCTAGCCCTCCGCGCGGGCCGGGGCGGGCCAGGGCCGCGGCCCCGGCTCGGACGGGGGCCGGGAGGCCGCCGCGCCCGCGATCCGCAGCGCGTGCTCCACCAGCGCGACCAGCACCTCCTTCGCCGACCCGTTCCGCCGCGCGTCGCACAGCAGCACCGGCACGTGCGGGTCGATGTCCAGCGCCGTCCGGATCTCCGGCGGCTCGTAGCGGTCGGCGTCGTCGAAGCAGTTGACCGCCACCACGAACGGCGTGCCCTTCTGCTCGAAGTAGTCGATGGACGCGAAGCTCGCCATCAGCCGCCGCGTGTCGGCCAGCACGACCGCGCCGAGCGCGCCGCGGGACAGCTCGTTCCACATGAACCAGAACCGCTCCTGCCCGGGCGTGCCGAACAGGTAGATCGCGACGCCGTCGCGCAGCGTGATGCGGCCGAAGTCCATCGCCACGGTCGTGGTCGTCTTGGCGGCGACGCCGTCCAGGTCGTCCACGGCGGCGCCGAGGTCGGTGAGCGCCTCCTCGGTGCGCAGCGGCCGGATCTCGCTGACCGCGCCGACCAGGGTCGTCTTGCCGACCCCGAACCCGCCGGCGACCAGGATCTTCAGCGCGACCCGCGGCCCGTCGAGCCGCTCGTCGTGCTCGCCGGGCGGGACGTGGTCGGGCGGGGGATCAGAGCGCGCGGAGTTCATCGAGCACCCTCCTGAGCAGGTTCGGGTCGTTGTGCGGCTGGACGGACGGGGTGGCGGGGGCCCAGCGCTGGACGCTCACCAGGCCGGAGTCGACCAGGTCGCCGGCCAGCACCCGGATCACGCCGAACGGCAGGTCCAGGTCGGAGGCCAGGTCGGCCAGGGCGTGCGGGCGGCGGCACAGCGCGAGCAGCCGGCGCTGGTGCCGCGAGAGGCGGCCGGGCTCGGCGGGCGCCCGGCCCGTCGCGACGAGGATCGCCACGATGTCGAGCGGCTCGCCGCGCGGCCGGGTCCGGCCGCGGGTCACCGCGTAGGGGCGGACGATCGGCCCGGCGGCGGCGTCGATCCACCGCTCCCGCGCCGGAGCGAACGGACCGCCGCTGCCGCCGGGCTCGCCGAACGCGCCGGGCTCGCCGAACGCGCCGGGCTCCCCGTATCCGGCGGGGTCGCCGTATCCCGCCGGATCGCCGAAACCGCCGGGGTCGCCGGCACCGGGCGGGGGCCCGCCGGAGACGCCTGGCACACCGGACGCGCCGGGACCGCCGGACGCGTTCGGACGGCCGGGGACGCCTGGAGCACCGGGCCCGCCGGGGCCCGGGGGTCCGCCGGTCCCGGGAGCACCGGGACCGGCGGGTCCCCGGGGGGCGCCGGGTGCGCTGGGGGTCATGGCGGCTCACCCGGATCCGGGCCCCGGGCCCGGCTGTCTCAGGCCGGTCGACAGCTGCTTGCCGACCCGTTTGACCAGCATCGTCATCTCGTAGGCGACCAGTCCCGCGTTCGCGCCGACCTCGCTGAGCAGCGCCAGGCAGCTGTTGGCGCCGGCCGGGACGACGAAGAACAGGCCGCGCTCCATCTCGATCATCGTCTGCCGGACCTCGCCGGAGTCCAGCTGCGGCCGGGCGCCGATGGCCAGGCTGTGGAAGCCGGCGGCGAGCGCGGCGAGGTACTCGGAGTCCTCCCGCCCGACGCCCCGCGACATGCCCATCACCAGGCCGTCCCGCGACAGCACGACGACCTTGCGGATCTGCGGGACCCGGTCGACGAGGTCGTCCAGCAGCCAGTTCAGCTCGTTGGTCGTTCCCTGCCCGCTCATGCCCGCTCCCTGCCGTCCGGTGCCTCGTCCTCGTCACGTCCCCGCAGCCAGCCCGCCTGGAGTGCGGCGAACAGGTCGCGGGACGCCTCCGCCGACCGCTCCTCCCACGCGACGAGCGCGTCGTCGGGGTGGGCCGGTGCCGTGCGCGGCGTCGCCCGCGGGTCGTCCCGCAGCTGCGGCGCCAGGTTGCCGCCGCGGACCCGCCGCGGCAGCGGCGCGCGCCCGCCGCCCGCCTGGACCTCGCCGAACGAGGCGGGCGTCTCGAACGCCCGCGTCTCGGCGGGTCCCGCGTCGAGGTGCGGCGTCTCCAGCCGCCACGCCTCGTGGAAGGGCTGGGTCGCGTGCGGGGACGGCTGGGTCGCCTCCGGGGACGGCATGGTGCCGTCCGGTTCCGGGAAGTCCGGTGCCGGCGGCGCCTCGACGTCGAACGGGGTCGGCGCGTTCAGCATCGCGGTCCCGTTCGCCGGCCCCGACCCGGCCACGCCGGAAGGCCAGGGACGCAGCGAGCCGTTCGCCGTGCCGTTCGCCGTGCCGTTCGCCATGCCGTTCGCCGCGCCGTTCCCGGGCGGTGGCGCCGGGGCGGCCGCCTGGTGCGCGATCGGCGCGTCGTCCTCGTCGTCGGGCCCTTCGGCCTCCACGATCAGCCGGCGCGGGATCAGCACCACGGCGCTGACGCCGCCGTACAGCGACGGCTGCAGGGCGACCCGGATGCCGTGCCGGTGGGCGAGCCGCCCGACGACGAACAGCCCGAGCCGGTCGGTGACGGCGAGGTCGAACTCCGGGGGCTGCGACAGCCGCAGGTTCAGCGCGTCCAGCTCGGACTGGTCGAGGCCGATGCCGCGGTCGATGACGTCGACCGCGAACCCGTTGGCGCCCATCTCGCCGCGCACCAGCACCTCGGTCGGCGACGGCGAGAACACCGTGGCGTTCTCGATCAGCTCGGCGAGCAGGTGCACGATGTCGGCGACGGCCTCGCCGATCACCGCGGCCCGGCCGGACACCACCACGACCTCGACCCGGGTGTAGTCCTCGACCTCCGAGATCGCCGACCGCAGCACGTCCTCGACGTGCACGGGCCTGCTCCAGCCCCGGCCCGGCGCCGTCCCGGACAGGATGACCAGGCCCTCGGCGTGCCGGCGCATGCGGGTGGTGAGGTGGTCGAGCCGGAACAGGTCCTCCAGCGCCTTCGGGTCGGACGCGCCGCGCTCCATCTCGTCCAGCATCCGCAGCTGGCGGTGCAGCAGCGACTGGCTGCGCCACGCCACGTTCAGGAACACCCGGCTGATGCCCTGCCGCAGGTACGACTCGCGGACGGCGGTCTCGATCGCGGTGTGCTGGACGCGGGTGAAGGCGTCCCCGACCCGGGACACCTCCCGGCTCTTGCCGATGACCAGGGGCGGCGCCTCCGCGTCCACGTCCACCTCCTCGCCGCGGCGCAGCCGCGCCACCACCCGCGGCAGCCGGTTCGAGGCGAGGTCGAGGGCGGCGCGCTGCAGCCCGCGCAGCTCGCGGGAGAGGCTGCGCGCGGCCAGCAGCGACAGGACGATCGACGCGATCACGGCGAGCAGCCCGAACCCGCCCGCGACGACCAGCCGCATGATGATCCGGTTGCCGATCGGCTTGGCCATGTCGTCCAGCGCCAGGCTCGCCTGGGTGACCCGCTGGTCCCACGCCTGCCCGAGCAGCTGCGTGGTGGCCGTCCAGTCGCCCGCCTCGGCGGGCAGCCGGTCGCCGCGCGCGTTCACGATCGCCGACTCGGCCGCGCGGTACCGCTGGAAACCGGCGGACTGGGCGAGCTGCTGCAGCGGGGCCCGGATGCTCGCGTTGAGGTCGGCGAGCCCGGCCTCGAACGCCTGCCGGCCCTGCGCCGCGAACTGGACGAACGCGACGTGCTCGGCCGGGGTGAAGCGGCCCCCGCGCGCCATCGCGGAGATGACCAGCGAGTCCTCCTTCAGCATGGAGGCGCGGGCGTTGCCGAGGCTGATCAGCGCGCGGCCCTGGGTGAGGATGTTGACGTCGTCGACGGCGACGAAGCCGTTGAACACCGAGACGAGGTCGTCGAGGACGGTGCTGTAGGAGTTGATGAGGTCGAGCGGCTCGGTGCGTCCGGCGTCGACCCGGGCGCGCAGCTGCGGCAGCTTCGCCAGTTCCCGGACGGCGACGGTGAGCCGCTGCTTGGTCTCGGGCTTCGCGGCGTCCTGCGCCTTCTTGGACAGCGCCGACCTCTTGAAGGCGGCCTCGAGGCCGTCGACCCGGGCGCGCTGCTGCCCGAGCCTCTGCTTGTACTGGGGCTGCCGCGTGACCAGCGCGGCGACGCTCAGGGAACGTTCCGCCTGGAGCTGGCTCACCAGCGTGATGCCGGGCAGCCCGATCTTCTCGTAGGTGGTGGAGAAGTCGTACTTGTCGAACGCGTCGCCGAGCGTGATGTTCGCGGCGAACGCCCACAGGGCTATCAGGGAGACCAGGGGGACGAGGAGCAGCGCGGTGATGCGCATGCGGATCGGCCGCCGTTTCCGGGGCCGGGCGCTCTCCTCGCCGGTGCGTCTCGTGCGTCGCGTGCGTTCCGCGGCGAAGTCGCCGCCGCCGGGATCCTCCCGGGCCGGGGCCGCGTTCGGGGCCGCCGGCCGGCCTTCGGTGTCCAATCCGATCACCCACTCGTCGGGGTCGGGCCTGCTGTCGGCCCGGTGCAGGGTTCGTCGAACTCGGGTCGGGGCGGGCCGGCTCCGGGGGCCGCGCCTCGCCGGGGGCGGGACGGGGCGCTCACGGGTGCGCCTCGTCCAGTGCGGCGCGGGCGACCAGGCCGCGCAGCCGGCCGGTGATCATCTCCACCGCCTCGGCATGGCCGCGCGCCGCCTTCTCCCGCGTGCTGTAGCGCCCGACGTCGGCGTGCATCGACAGGTCGGACACGATCGTCTGCCAGAGCAGGGGTCTCCCGTTCGCCGCGAACCCCAGGTCGATCACGGTGAACCAGGTGGAGACGACCACCACGACTCCGCCGACGCGGATGACGTCCTGGGCGAGCAGCCTCGACCGCGCGTCCAGCAGCAGCCGCTGCGCCTCGTCCGCCGTGGCGCGTATCCCATCCGCCCGGTAGTACTCCACGGACATGGCAATCCCCATCGCCGCCGATATGGGCGTCCGCCGGCGCGCGCGCGTGGGTCCCGCCGTTCAGGTGACCGGCGGGAAGGGGCTGCGCCGCGCCGCGAACGGTGCACCGTCCCCGGGCCCGCGCGGGTGCTCGGGCCGGGACGGTGCCCGGGTCAGCGCGCGTGCGGCTCGTCGTGCGGCCGGCCGTCCAGCTCGCACCAGACCGTCTTGCCGGAGGCGGTGAGGTCGGTGCCGTGCCGGTAGGCGAGGGCGGCGACGAGGAACCAGCCGCGGCCGGTCTCCTCCATGAGGTCGACGGGCCTGGAGTGCGGCAGCGCCGCGCCGCGGTCGTGGACCTCGATCCGCAGCCGGGACCCGTCGCGCAGCAGCCGCAGGCACAGCAGCGAGCCGGTGCCGGCGGCGTGCCGGACGGCTCCCGTGACCAGTTCGGAGATCAGGACCTCCGCGTCGTCGCGGACGTCCGCGGCCCCGGCGGAGCCGAGGACGGCGCGGCCGAAGGTGCGGGCCCGCGGGACCGACGCGCGCTCTGCGGGCAGGGTCAGCTCGCCGAGCAGGACGGGGTCCGGCCCGTCCATCGTGGTGAGGCCGTGCGGGTGTGCGGGGACGGAGTGGTGGGGGGTGGCCAGGGTGCTAGGCAACTCGATGGTGCGGTGTTCGCCCGACATGTGGAACGCCTCCTTGACTAAGGCGTGGCGGCCCGTCCCGGCCCGGCCTTGACTCCTGGCCGGGGAGGTCGCTGGGGGTGAATGCCCGTACCGCCGTCCGGGGCGCCCGTTGGGGCGTCCCGCGCCGCCCGCCCGGCAGGGCCGGGACGGGGGCGTACGGAGGCACGGTGTGCGAAGGGGCCGGAACCGCGCGGCCGGCGGCCGTGCGGCCGGCGCCGGTCATGGCGCCTCGCCCCCTTCGGCGTGGGCGCCCGCCCTGGCGCGCAGCAACCGGGCGGTGCTGGTGAACCACTCGTGGTGCTCCTGCTCGAACCGGCGGCCCCGCAGGCACGTCAGGTAGGGGCCGATCGGCGTGGCGCTGCGCAGGAACGTGTGCTCGTCCTGGTCACCGCGCAGGCGTGCGAGCATGCGCTCGAACAGCTCGACCTTCGCGGCGGACATGCGGGCGCGCTCCTCCAGCTGCGCGATCACCGCGTCCGCGGAGATGTGGTCGACGGCCTGCACCATGACGAGGATGTTCTCGCGGATGGTCCCGGGTTTCGCGGGCGTGCTGGCGAAGCGCTCCAGCTCGTCCACGCCGGCCCGGGTGACGGTGTAGACGCGCTTGTTGGGACGGTCGTGCTGGATGACCTGCCGCCCGCTGATCAGGCCCTCGGTCTCCAACCTCGACAGCTCGGAGTAGAGCTGCTGCGGAACGGCGTGCCAGAAGTTGGAGACCGACAAATCGAAGATCTTGGCCAGCTGGTAGCCGCTGTACTCGCCGTCGAGCAACGCCGCCAGGACCGCGTGACGCAAGGCCATCGGACTTCTCTCCCTGCTTGACTCAGGGTGATGCCCGACGTTATCAGACAACGACATGATTAGTCATGCTTTTGACTAGGGTGAGTATGGACGAATTTCGCGACGCCCGGTTCGAGGTCCGCCCCGAGCGCCCCGATCTCGCCGTCCAGCAGCGCCTGCCGGGTCGGGCCGCGCCGCAGCTTCCCGCTGGTCGTGCGGCGTACGGAGCCGCGCCCGGTCAGTACCACGCTGAGCGCGGGCAGCTCGTGCGCGCGCGCCACGGCGGCCTTGATGAGCCCTGCGAGCTCGTCCGGCGCCGTCCCGGCCGCAGCCCGCGTGCTGATCTCCTGGACGAGCACGACCTGCTCCCGGCCGTCCTCGGTCGTCACGCCGTCGAGCACGAACGCGGCGCCGATCAGCGCGGCGGGGTGGGCCGCCTGCGCGGTCTCCTCGATGTCGTGGGCGTGGATGTTGCGGCCGTTGACGATGATCAGGTCCTTGCTGCGGCCGGTGACGAACACCTCGCCGCCGTCGATGAACCCGAGGTCGCCGGTGCGCAGGAACGGGCCGTCGCCGTCCGCGGTGCGCGCCTGGAACGTCACGCGCGTCGCGACCGGGCTGTGCCAGTAGCCCTCAGCGACGCTGCCGCCGCGCACCCAGATCTCCCCCGCCCGCCCGTCCGGCAGCGGCTCCAGGCTGTCGGGGTCGACGATGCGGACGTCCAGGGTGACCGGGCGGCCGCTGCTCACCAGCCGCCGCACCGTCCCGTCCACCGCGTCCCCTCCCGGCCCCTCGCGCTCCTCGGACGCCTCCGCCGGCACGGCCCGGCCGCGGGACAGGGCGGCGGCGTCGAAGTCGCGGATCACCGGGCCCGTGCCCCACGGCGCGGCGCTGATGAGCAGCGTCGCCTCCGCCATGCCGTAGCACGGCATCCACATCCGCGGCTCGAACCCGGCGGGCGCGAACCGCTCGCTCCACCGCTCCAGCGTCGCCGCGCGGACCGGCTCCGCGCCGTTCTTCACCGTCTCCAGCGACGACAGGTCCAGCGCCTCAAGCTGCCGGTCGGTGACGCGGCGCAGCGCCAGTTCGTACCCGAAGTTCGGCGCGACGATGATCGTCGCGCGGTGCCGGGTGACGAGCTCCAGCCACAGCGCGGGCCGTTTGATGAAGGTGATCGGCGACGTCAGCACGTACCGCATGCCGAGGTACAGCGGCTCCAGGAACTGGCCGACGAGCCCCATGTCGTGGAAGTGCGGCACCCAGCCGACGCCGATCGACGCCGGCGTCCCCTGGATGCGCCGCCGGATCTCCTCGGCGTTGTACAGCAGGTTCCGGTGGGTGACCATCACGCCCTTCGGCTCGCTCGTCGAGCCGGACGTGTACTGCAGGAACGCGAGCGTGTCCGGGCCGAACTCCGGCATCGTCCACGCGTCCGCGTCGGCGAGCGGGTCCTCGCCGCCGGCGGTCTCGGTGTCGAGGCACTGCACCTTCCCGGCGAGCCCCGCCTCCTTCAGCCACCCCTCCAAGCCCGCGAGATGGGCGCTGTCGGTGAGGATCCAGGTGATGTCGGCGTCGGCGATGATCCGGCGGGTGCGGTCGAAGCGCCCCGCGTCCAGCACCGGAAGCGGCGCCGGGACGGCCACGACCCGCGCGTACAGGCAGCCGACGAACGCCGCCATGAACTCCAGGCCCTCCGGATACAGCAGCAGGACGGCCCGGTCCCGCAGCCCGCGCTCCTCCAGCCGGCGGGCCAGCGCCCTGGCCCGCCGGTCCAGCTCGGCGAGGCCGAGCACGTCCTCCCGGTAGGCCCGGCCGGGGCCGGGCTCCTCCTTGACGAAGGTGAAGCCCCGGGCGTCCCCGTGCGTCCGCACGGTCTCCCGGACGGCCGACACGAAATCGGTGTGCTTGTCCATGCTCATGGCGGCGTCACACGTCCTCGGCCAGCGTCGTCAGCGTGAACCAGCGGCCCTCGCCGGAGGAGCGGAACATCGCCTCCTCCAGCGTCGGCAGGAACTCCTCCGACAGGACCGTGTCCGGGTAGGTGCGCTGCAGCAGCCGCTGGAGGCACAGGACGAGCCACTGGCCGCCCGCGAACGCACCGCCGAACTCGCGGTGGTTGTGCAGCCACGTGAGCATGCACGACACCATCGCGTGCAGCTCGCAGTACCGGCGCGCCCGCATCAGCGCCGCCACCGACGAGGTGTCGCCCTCGCTCTCCCGGATGCCCTCGTCGACCTTCGCGCGCAGCGCGCCGATGCTCGACACCAGGTCCTTCAGCTCGGCGGCGACGCCCGGCGCGGCGTGCGCGTTCGCCGCCGCGAGCAGCTCCTCGGAGATCTGCTCGAACCGCTGCCCGACCTCGTCGCGGCCCTCGTTGGTGAGCTGGAGGCGGCGTCCGTCCGGCTGCCAGGTCGGCGGCGTCCGGGTCCAGGAGAACAGCTCGGCGAGCAGCTCGTCCTCGCCGCCCGTCTCGTCCGGCGGACGGCAGAGGAACGGCAGCTGCGCGGCGACGTTCGCGAGGTTGACGTGCGTGGTGCCCTCGAAGATGCTCGCGATCGCGTGGTCGCGCTGCAGCTTCTGGAACACCCCGTGCGCCACGCCCTCGCGCAGGTAGCCGCGCGCCGCCAGGACCGTTCCCATGCTGGCGACGACCTCGTCCCCCTGCACCGGGACGAAGTACTTCACGATCGACGACCACAGGCTCAACCGGCCCGGCGCGACCGTCAGCGCGCGCGCCACCGGTATCGCGACGCACTCGGCGATCAGCAGGTCCAGGTGTGCCTTCAACAGATGGTCGCGGATCACCGGGATCTGGTAGATGTCCGCGCCGTAGAGGGTGCGCCGGCGCGCGTACTGCATCGCGATCCGCACCACCGCGTCCATCGTCCCGACCGACAGCGCCGCGATCGCCGTCCGGGTGATCTGCAGCGTCTTCAGGGTCTGGACGAGCCCGGCGCCGCGCCGCCCGATCACGCAGTCCGCCGGCAGGCGCGCCCCGTCGAACACGACGCCGCTGAGGTCGTGGCCGCGCAGCCCGACCGTCCGGACGGGCGGCAGCGTCGACCAGCTCTCCGGGTCCAGCGCCGTCTTGTCGACGAGCAGCAGCGAGAAGTCCCTCGGACCGGTCCTGGCGTACGTCGTGACGAACCGCCCGCGCGTCGCGTTGCCGACCGGCCACTTCGTCCCGGTCAGCACCAGCTCGTCGCCCTTGCTCACCGCCTCGGACTCGCTCGCCATCACGTCGCTGCCGTGGTCGGCCTCCGACACCCCGAAGCAGGCCAGGTCGCCGTTCAGCACGCCGTCCGCGACCGTCCTGCGCTGCCGGTCGTCGCCCCACAGCCACACCGGGTTCACCGCCAGCAGGCCCGACCCGTACATCACCGCGACCGTGACGCTGCGCCGCGAGATGCCGCGGGTGACGAAGAACAGCTCCTCCAGCGTCGTCAGGCGCCCGCCCAGCCCGGACGGCACCAGGTACTTCGGGAACCCCCAGGCCCGGACGGCGTCCACCGCGCCGGCGGGCAGCTCGTCGCGCTCCTCGGCCTCGACGATCGCCTTGTAGGAGAACGGGCCGGCCTCGTCGTCCATGGGATCGCCGAGGAAGCCGTCCAGATCGGCTGCGATGCCGTGCGCCGGCGACAGGCCGGCGCGTGCGGGGACCATTCCGCTGTCCATCTTCCACTCCCTGTAGCCGAACTTGTCGCGGCGTCCGCGTGCCCTCACCGGCACGCGCCGCCGCACGGGACGGCGCCGTCCGGGGCGGCCCCCCGCACCCCCGGTCCGCGCCGCCCCCTCACGAAGGGGGCGTCCCGTCACGCCCCCTGGTCCTCCATGCGGCGGCCGACCACGCGGGCGAGCGTCATCGCCGCGGGCAGCGGCCGGACCATGACCGTCAGCCCGGTCACCAGCCCGGTCTCGCCGAACCTGAGCAGGTCGAGGCCCTGCACCGCCTTGCCCATCACCCGCGCGCTGAACACCAGCGCCTGGGACGGGGCGCGCGCCGGATCGGTCCCGGCGAGCTCGTCGGTGTAGCGGAAGTCCTCGAACACCTCCAGCAGGACGCGCAGCAGCGCGGTGACCGCGTCGCGCCCCTGGTAGGGCTTCACCATCACCGGGCTGTGGAACTCGATGCCCGGGTCCAGCGCCCGCGTGATGGCGGCGAGGTCCTTGGCCTCCACCGCCGCTCGGAACGTTCCGGGGACCGTCACGTCGCCGCTCCCTTCGCTGTGGCGGCGCGCGCCGCGGTGGCGGCGCCCGCCTCGACGGCCCGGGCGCGGTCGCGCGCCCGGGCCCGGTGGACGGCGGGGGGCGGGTGGAGGCCGCCGGCGGCCGACGGCGCCGGCGATCGCGGGACATGGGCGGGCGAGAATGGTCTCTTCATCGTCATCCCGACTGTTCGACTGCCCCCGAGACTGCCTCCATCTCAGTTAGCACGCTCGCCGAGCATGCCGGCGGCGAGGTGTTCCATCACCTCCGCGACATAATCGTGCCCGGCCGGGCTGAGGTGGATTCCGTCGGAACTCCACATCGCGGGGTCAGCGATTTTCGTCACCGTTTCCCGGGCCGGGAAAGCCATTCCGAAGTCCCGTGCGGCACGTTCCAGCTCGACGTTGAACAGGGTGATGCGCTGGAGCACGCGTTTCTTACGGAACTGCGAGATGGGAGACCGGTCGAGCAGCGGCGGGCGGGGCACCGGAATCGCCAGCAGGACGGCGCCGGCGTCCCGCGCCCAGCCGTGCACCTCATCGAGCCGGGCGCCCGCCGCGGCGGGCTCGAACCCATTCAGCGCGTCGTTCATGCCGCAGCCGAGCACCGCCAGCCGGGGCCGCGCGGCGCGGACGGCGGGGAGCTGGTCGCGCACCACGTCCTCGATCGTGGCGCCCGCGTCGGAGACGTTCAGCACGTCACCGGAGTCCACGCCGAGGCGCCGCGCGAGCCGGCCGGCCCAGCCGAGCCAGCCGCCCGCCGGGTCGGGGTCGTCGCGGCCCTCGGCCACGCTGTCGCCGAGCACCACCAGGGCGGCGCCCGCGGCCGGCGGGCCGGCCATCACGCGACGAGGTCGAGGAGGTAGGCGGTGAGGTCGGCGACCGTCTCGCGGCGCCGCGCCTCGGCCACGTCCACCTCCACCTGCAGGTGGTCCTCGATGTCGCTGATGATGCTGATGGCGTACACCGAATCCACGCCGTAACGTGCGAGTTCGACTGCCGGGTCAATATTTTCCGTCGGCCTGTCGAGGTAGAAGGCGATGCGGTCAAGAAGCCACATCTGGAGCTCGTCGTGGGAAATTGTTTGCGATCCGCTCACCGCACTCCCCTTTTTGTCAGAGGATCTTCTGAACCAAACCCCGATGGCCATCCGTAGCTGAGCACATGGCACGGTACATGCATATGTTCGGCATGTCACAGATCTGTCTGTGAACGATCGGACACGAGCATGTCACTTTTCCGTAAATTAAGTCAGTTGAGCGGTAAAACGGAGCCCGCGTACCGCGCGGTAACAGGTTCCGTAAGGGGCCCACGACGGGCGCCGTCAGGCGACCGCCGTCACGGCCGCCCCACGCGGCCACTCCTCCCCCGCCGGCCGTCCCACGGCACGCGACCTGCACCGTTCCCCACGACCGCGCCCCCGTGCCCGCGGCGGGCGGCGGGCCGGCCCGGGCACGTTCCATGAGAATTTCGGACAACCGCCCAATCGGGCCCTGAAGACGGGCGCCAGCGGGGCCGAAGACGGTCCGAAAGGGGCGCCGCGCGCCCCGAGGTCACGCCCGTTCGGTCACTGATCGGGCGAAATGGGAAGTATTTCCGATCCGATCGCCGGGCCGGTCAGCAATGAACCGACGGGATTCGGCTCGCGCAGGCGCGCCGCCCGATCCCGGACCGCCCGCGCGCGCTGGGCCCGCCAGCGGTGCGCCGCCGTCCGGCGGAATCTCGCGACGTGTGCCGCCTCCGGACGGGCCCGTCCCGCCGGCGCGTACCCGTGCCGCCGCAGCCGGTCGGCCAGGACGTGCTCGACGAGGTCGGCCTCCCACGGCTCCATCCGCGCCGCCCATGCGCCGACGTTGCGGTCGTTGACGGCCTCGTGCGTCCGCAGGTGCCACCGTCGCTCGGCCGGGACCGTCCGGCGCGCGTGATGGTGCGGCTCTGCCATCGCCTCGTCGTACTCCTCCTCCAGGAACCCGCACAAGGCCACCAGCGACCGCTCGGGCTCGGCGACGAGGTCCTCGTAGCGCATCTCGAAGTAGCGGCGGGGGCCGAGCCGCCGCGCGAGCCGGCTCCCGGTGTCGACGGCCTCACGCCAGGTCAGCGCGGCGGAGTGGACGTCGCCCTCATACCAGGGCATCCGCGCGAGCGAGCTGACCGCGTCGCGGCCGTCGCGGACCAGGTGGACGAACTGCGCGTCCGGGAACATCCGCAGCAGCATCGGCACCTTGCGGAAGTAGCTCGGCCGCTTGTCGCCCCACCGCGCCTTGCCGTGCTCCCGCGCGTAGCGGCGGAACACGGCCGCGAGTGCGGAACCGAGCGTCGGCGGGCCGTGCACGATGTCGCCGACGACCGCGCCGGGGTCCAGCCCGAGGACGTCGAACTTCGTCCCGTCGCCCGTGGTGATCCACTCGCCGAGCGCCCGCCGGTTCGCCTCCGCCCGCAGGTCGCCGAAGCCGAGCCGCCGCGCGTACGCGACGTGCACGAACCTGGTCTCGGACGGCACCGCCAGGCGCCGGTGCGAGTGCAGCATCTGCTGCAGCAGCGTCGTGCCGGAGCGCGGGCAGCCGAGGACGAACACGGGGCGGTGGGACTGGCTGGTCATGGCGCGGGAAGCTACGGCCGCCGCCTGAACCGGACCTCAGACCGACCTCAGAGTTCGCTGAACGTGATGACTCGACTACTCGGCGCGACGGCGCAGGCTCGCGGAGAACGTCGCGGCGCCCGTGACCACGAAGAGACCCGCCGCTATCTCCAGGGCCAGAGCGGTGTCACCTCCGTCGCCGGGACCGTCCGGAAGCCGCGGCTTCAGCAGGCCCGCCGGATCCGTGCGCAGCGTGACCGCCTGGGACGGCTTGAGGTCGGTCGAGCAGTTCTGCTGCTCCGTGAGGTGGTGGACGGCGCGCCCGCCGCCGGCCTCGACCACGGTGCACGACAGGTCGGCCCCGCGCCGGGCGTCCCGCTTCTCGACGTGCGCGACGACGGCGTGGACGGGCTTCCCGGCCGTCCTCATGTAGAGCTCGTACAGGCCGGGACCGGCGAAGAAGGTCAGGGCGAGGCCGGCGCAGGACAGCACGACGGCCGCGCCGGGCCGGTGCCAGACCCCGCCCGCGAGCGTCGCGGCGACGGCGAGCGCGGCCAGGGCGACGACGACGCCGGCCACGACGAGCCCGTGCGGGTACTGGGCGAGGAAGCCGCCGGCCGTGAACGACACCGGGACGAGCAGCCCCCAGCCGAGCGATTTCCAGAACGGGCGGGCCAGCGGCCCGTCCGTGCCTGCGGGAGGCGATCCCACGACGACTCCTGCCTTCTCCGGGGGACGAATGCCTGCCATCCTGCCGTATCGCGGAAACGGCGAGGCCGCGCCCGGAAACGGATGCAACGGCCGCTCTGGAAGCCCACAAAGGCTTCCACCTCGGCCAGAACTACGCTAAAGTAACTCCCGGTGTGCCGGGAAGTCTGGTCGGCGAGACAGGATTTGTCTCCGACCAGGAGGTTATTCCAGATGACTCCCCGGCCCTTTCTCACGCCGCGGCGGATACCGTGCGGCACCTCCCACCCCGCTTCGCGCGGCTTCGGCGCGCGCTCCGGCCTGACGGCCGCGACCTGGGCGGACTCCTTTCCGGACACATGACCTGCCGTAGCCGGCGGGTACGCCGAATACGGCTGTGCATTTTCTGGTGAACCGGTGACCGCAAATGCGGTCCGGGCGGTGAATGACGCCTCGAGGCGGGAGCGTGCACACCCATGCGTGAATTCGTCGACACCGTGCTCGGCTTCCCCACGGCGCTTTTCAGCTTCTCTCTGGTGGTGGTCGCCGCGTACTGGACGCTCGTCCTGCTCGGCGGCCTGGGGCACTTCCACGCCGGCACCGATGGCCATACGGGGGCCGGTGCCGGCGGGGGAGGCCACTTCCACGGAGACGGCGGCCTCCACGCGCACGGCGGCTTCCACGGGCACGGGGGCTTCCACGGGCACGGCGCGGCGCACGGCCACGGGGCCTTCCACGGGCACAGCGGCGCGGACGGGCACGGCGGCGGCCACGATCCGTCCGGCGGCCACGAGGACGGCCACGGGTCGGGCGGGCCGCTGGCCGCGATCGGGCTGGGCGGCGTCCCCGCCACCATCACGCTGTCGCTGCTGATCGCGCTGGCCTGGTTCGCGAGCCTGGCCGGGTCGGTGCTGGCGGGCGGCACGCCGGCGCCGCCGCTCGCCGCCGCCGTCCTGGCCGCGGCGCTCGCGGCGGCGTGGCTCGGGACGCGGCTCGCCATCGTCCCGCTGCGCCGCGTGTTCCGGGAGGAGCCGGCGGCGTCGCTGCGCGACTTCGTCGGCCGCACCTGCGTCATTCGCACCGGACGGGTCGGCGTGGACTTCGGCCAGGCCGAGGTGACCGCCGACGACGGCTCGTCCGCCATCGTGCAGGTCCGCCGGCACGCCCTGGACGTCGCGGCCGACGGCGCACGGGGCGGCGCGGCAGAAGGCCCGCCGGGCGGCCCGGCCGAAGGCCCGCCGGGCGGCGCCGTGCGGCCCGCGCTCGGTGCGGGCAGCATCGCGCTGATCTTCGACTTCGATCCGGACGGCCAGTTCTTCTGGGTCATGCCCTACGACGGCCCGACCCCCTGACCTCCGCACTCCGCACCCTCTGACCCCCGCATCCCCACATCCCCCCAGTAGACAGGGATCCCGATGGACGCCATCACGATCGGAGCGGGCGTGCTGATCGCGCTCGCGCTGCTCATCGCCCTCGGCCTCGCGCTGATGATGACGCGGCTGTTCCGCAAGGTCGACCAGGGCAGCGCGCTGATCATCTCCAAGCTGAAGAAGGTCGACGTCACCTTCACCGGCGCGGTGGTCCTGCCGGTCCTGCACAAGGCCGAGCTGATGGACATCTCGGTGAAGACGATCGAGATCGAGCGGACCGGCCGGGACGGGCTGATCTGCCGGGACAACATCCGCGCCGACATCCGCATCACGTTCTTCGTCCGGGTGAACAAGACCGTCGAGGACGTGATCAAGGTGGCGCAGGCGATCGGCACCGACCGCGCCAGCCACCAGGACACGCTGCAGGCGCTGTTCGCGGCGAAGTTCTCCGAGGCGCTCAAGACCGTCGGCAAGCACCTGGACTTCACCGACCTCTACACGCGCCGGCACGAGTTCCGCGACCACATCATCGAGCTCATCGGCACCGACCTGAACGGCTACAGCCTGGAGGACGCGGCGATCGACTACCTGGAGCAGACGCCGCTGCTGTCGCTGGACAAGTCCAACATCCTCGACGCGCAGGGCATCCGGAAGATCACCGAGCTGACCGCGATCGAGCACGTCCGCACCAACGAGTACACCCGCAACGAGGAGAAGGAGATCACCCGCCAGAACGTGGAGGCGCGCGAGGCGATCCTGGAGCTGGAGCGCCGCCAGGCGGACGCGCAGCTGCGGCAGCAGCGCGAGATCGAGACCGTCCGTGCGCGGGAGCAGGCGGAGACCGAGCGGGTGCAGGCGGAGGAGCGGCTGCGCGCGCAGACCGCGCACATCCGCACCGACGAGCAGCTCGGCGTGCAGCAGGAGAACCGCAACCGCGAGGTGGCGGTGGCGGAGAAGAACAAGGAGCGGGTCATCGCGGTCGAGAACGAGCGGATCGAGAAGGACCGCATGCTGGAGGTCATCGCCCGCGAGCGCGAGACGGAGCTGACCCGCATCGCCGCGAACAAGGAGGTCGAGGCGGAGAAGCGGGAGATCGCGAACGTGATCCGGGAGCGCATCGCGGTCGAGCGGACCGTCGCCGAGCAGGAGGAGTCCATCAAGCGGGTGCGGGTGGTCGAGGAGGCCGAGCGGACCCGCCAGGCGGTGATCATCCAGGCCGAGGCGGAGGCGCAGGAGAGCCTCGTCAAGGACATCAAGGCGGCGGAGGCGGCGGAGGCCGCCGCGCAGCACCGCGCCCGCGAGCAGCTGACGATGGCCGACGCGCGGCGCCAGGCGTCCGAGCTGGACGCGGAGGCCAAGATCCGGCTGGCCGAGGGGATCCGCGCGGAGGCCGCGGCGGAGGGCCTCGCGGAGGTCGAGGTCCGGGAGCGGGACGCGGCGGCGATCGAGAAGGTCGGCCGCGCCGAGGCCGCGGTCGCCGAGCAGAAGGCGCTCGCCGAGGCGACCCGGATCCGGGGCGGGCTGAAGGCCGAGGCCGAGGGGCTCACCGACAAGGCGGCGGCGATGGCGGCGCTGGACGACGCGACGCGCCAGCACGAGGAGTACCGGCTGCGGCTGGCGGCGGAGAAGGACATCCGGCTGGCCGGGATCCAGGTGCAGCGGGAGGTCGCGGAGGCGCAGGCCGCGGTGCTCGCGGCGGGGCTGGAGAAGGCGGACATCGACATCGTCGGCGGCGACAGCGTGTTCTTCGACAAGCTCGTCGGGTCGATCACGCTCGGCAAGAGCGTGGACGGGTTCGTCGGGAACTCCGAGACCGTGCGGGCGCTGGGCGGTTCGTGGCTGGACGGGACGGGCTCGCTCAGCGGCGACCTGACCCGCGTCCTGGGGTCGGCGGGCGGCGGAGGCGTCGGCGACCTGACGATCGCGGCGCTGCTGACGCGGCTCGCCTCGACCGGCGGCCCGAACGCGCCCGCGCTCAGCGACCTGCTGCAGGCCGCGCAGCGCCTCGGCGTGGCGGACGCGCCGCTCGCGGCCGCGCCGCCCGCGGAGTCGAACGGCACCCCGCTGACCCCGGCGACCTGACCGTCCGGCCGCATCGACCCGCGGCGCGCCGCCCGCAGCGACCCCCCATGGGGCGGCGCGCCGCGACCGGACTCCCGACCAGGATGGAAGTGGACGCGTGAGCGGGCTCGACCAGGGGACGTACGAGGTGCTGCGGGCGCGGCTCGCGGAGCGGGCCGCGGAGGCGGCGCGGCGGGCGGAGGCGCTGAACGCCCGCCGGCTGGAGGTGTTCGGCGGCGCCGAGCTGCGGCTGACCGGCACCGAGCAGGTCCGGACGGAGCGCGCGGGCGTGCCCCGCGACGTGGTCGCGCTCGGCGGGACGCTGCTGCTCGGCTGCAACGCGCCCGCGACGGCGGACGGGACGGCCGTCGAGGACGTGTTCTCGCTGCACCGGTTCGGCGACGGCCACAGCGACGGCGGCGGGGGCGGGGGCGGGGGCGGGGGCGCGTTCGGGCCGGCGGGCCCGGACGCGGTGCCGGGGCTGCTCGACGACCCGCGCTTCCACCGCGACTTCGCCGACATGTTCCGGTACTACCGGCAGGCGCGGCTGCTGCAGCTCCGGCTGGTGGACGGGCGGCTGCTCGCGGTGTTCCAGACCGGGCCGCAGCTGTCCGACCTGCGCGTCCTGCGCTGGCGGACGTCCCCGGACGGCACCGTCGCCTACGAGGACAACCAGGGCGAGCGCTACCACACCTTCCCGCCGTCGCACGACGTCGAGTGGATCGAGACGACCCGCGACGACCACGTCCGCGGCGTGCACCCGCACATCTCGATCGAGGGCGAGGTGTTCGTCGCCACGGTCGGCGGGACGCTGACCGTCAAGGTCGACAACGACACGGCCACCGGCGAGGGGATCCACTCCGAGCCGGTGGACGAGCCGCTGCAGGCCCTCGCGGACGCCGATGTCCGGTACGCGCGGGTCGGCGCGCTGATCCTGCTGCGGATCCGGCCGTACAACGAGCCGGCGTGGCGGCACCTGGTGTTCAACGTGCGGACGAAGGAGGTCGTGCGGCTCAACGGGATCGAGCAGGCGTGCCGGCGGCTGCCCGACGACCACGGGATCGTCTTCCCGGGCGGCTACTGCCTGGACACCGGCGTGGTGAAGACGTTCGACACCGACGTCGCCGGGCTGGAGTACGAGCGGGTCGTCCGGTCGCCGAACGGCGAGGACGTGCTGTACGCGTTCCACTCGCGCGGGGACGGGCGGTCGCTGCTGCTGCCGTACAACGTGATCCGCAAGCGGGTGGCGGCGCCGATCACGTGCCACGGGTACTCGCTGTTCGAGGACGGCACGCTGGTGGTGCTGCGGGCGGAGCCGGCGGAGCCGGTCCGGGCGCATCCGATGCAGGTGTGGGCGACGCCGTTCGTGTCGGAGGAGCACGCCGCCGCGCAGCCGGTCGGGACCGGGCCGCTGGAGCGGGTCGGGAACGCGGACCTGGTCCGGGGGATCTCCGAGTGCCTGTCGATCACCCGGATGGTGGACGAGATGTCGCCGTCCGCGCGGGTGTTCGAGGCGCTGATCGCGGCCTGCACGAGGACGTCCGACCTGTTCCACTGGCTGGCGGACGAGGAGCTGGGCGACCTCGCGGCGCCGCTCGCGGACGTCCGGGCGGCGGCCGGGCAGGTGCTGGACGAGTACGAGAAGGTCCGCGCGCTGACCGAGCAGGCGGCGGCGGCCGTGGCCGAGGCGGGCGAGGACGTCGCCGCGCTGGTCCGGCGGGCGAACGCCGAGGAGCCCGCGACCGCCGACGGCTGGGTGTCCCGGCTCGCCAAGATGCGGCGGGCGCTCGGCCGCCTGGAGACGCTCCGCGACCTGCGGTACGCCGACACCGCCCGCATCGACGAGCTGTCGGGCACGGTCGAGGCGGAGCTGCGCGGCCTGGGCGAGCGCTCCGTCCGGTTCCTGCAGGGCGAGGACGCGTTCACCGGCTACCACGCCGAGGTGGAGCGCATCGCCGAGGCGGCCGGGGCGATCGCTACGGCGGCCGCCGCGGCGCCGCTCGCCGAGCTCCTCGACGCGCAGAACGAGGGCCTGGAGGTCGTCACCGAGGTCGTCGGGGACCTCGACATCACCGACGCGACGGCCCGCACGGCGATCCTGGAGCGCGTCGGCGAGGTGCTCGGCGGGCTCAACCGGGCCCGCGCCGTCCTCGGCAACCGGCGCCGCGAGCTGCTGGAGCACGAGGGGCGCGCGGCGTTCGCCGCCGAGCTGGCGCTGCTGGACCAGGCGGTCGCGGGCGCGCTGGCCGGCGCGTCCACCCCCGAGCGCTGCGACGAGCAGCTCGGCCGGCTGCTGCTCCGGCTGGAGACGCTGCAGGCGCGCTTCGCCGAGCTGGAGGAGTTCGCCGCCGGGCTGGAGACCAAGCGCACCGAGCTGTACGAGGCGTTCTCGTCGCGCAAGCAGACGCTGCTGGACGAGCGGGCGCGCCGCGCCGGCCGGCTCACCGGGTCCGCCGACCGGATCCTCACCGGGGTGCGGCGCCGCGCCGCGTCCCTCGCCTCGCCCGACGAGGTGAACGCCTACTTCGCGGCGGACGCGATGGTGGCCCGGATCCGCGCGATCGCGGACGAGCTGCGGGAACTCGGCGACGACGTGCGCGCCGAGGAGCTGGAAGGGCGAGTGAAGGCGGCCCGGCAGGAGGCGGCGCGGGCGCTGCGCGACCGGCTCGACCTGTACGGCGAGGACGGCACCACGATCCGCCTCGGCCGGCACCGGTTCGCGGTGAACACCCGCCCGATCGAGCTGACGCTCGTCCCGCACGACGGCGGGATCGCGTTCACCGTCACCGGGACCGGCTACCGGGCACCCGTCCGCGACGAGGCGTTCGCCGCGACCCGCGGCCTGTGGGACCAGACCCTCGTCTCGGAGACACCGGAGACGTACCGGGCCGAGTACCTGGCGGCGTCGATCCTGGCCGCCCGGTCCGCGGACGAGCTGCGGGACGCCGACCTGCTCCGGGTGGTGCGGGAGGCGGCGGCCGACCGGTACGACGAGGGCTACGAGCGCGGCGTCCACGACCACGACGCCGCCCGCATCCTGGAGATGCTGCTGCGCCTGCACGCGGACGCGGGCCTGCTGCGCTACCCGTCGTCCGCCCGCGCGGCGGCCCAGCTGTTCTGGACGCACGGCCCCGACGACGCGGCCCGCGCGGCCTGGGCGACCCGCGCCCGGTCCCTCGTCCGGGCCCGCCGGTCGTTCGGGCGCGCGCCCGCGCTGGACGACCTGGCGGGCGAGCTGACCGCGGCCGTCGAGGCGTTCTCGGCGCGCACCGGCCTGCCCGCGCCGGACGGCCCGCCGGCCGCCGAGTACCTGATCGAGGAGCTGGCCACGGCGCCGGACGGGTTCGTCATCGGCACCGGCACCCGCGACCTGCTGAAGTCGTTCGGCCCGCACCTGCCCGCCCTGGAGGAGGACCTGCGGGCGCTCGGCGGCGACCTCGCCGCCCGGCACCAGCTCGCCGGGGCGTGGCTCGGCTCCCACCTCGCCGGCACCCCGGACGCCGACCCGGCCGACCTGCCCGAGGCCGTCGCGACCGTGCTGTGCGCGTCCGCCCGCTACGACTCCCCCGCCGCGCTGACCGCCACCGTCGAGGGCCTGCTCGGCGCCCACCCGCGCATCACGGGCCGCGCCCTGCCGCTTCGCCTGGACGAACTCCTCGCGCGCACACAGCGGTTCCGTACCGAGCGCGTCCCCGCGTTCCGCGCCTACCAGAAGCGGCGCAACGAGCTGGTCGCCGTCGAGTCGCGGCGGCTCGGGATCGCCGCCCTCAAGCCCCGCACGATGAGCGCGTTCGTCCGCAACCGGCTCGTCGACGAGGTGTACCTGCCCCTCATCGGCGACAACCTCGCCAAGCAGATCGGCGCCGCCGGGGACGGCAAGCGCACCGACCAGATGGGGCTGCTCCTGCTGATCTCGCCGCCCGGCTACGGCAAGACGACGCTGATGGAGTACGTCGCGGACCGGCTCGGCCTCGCCCTCGTCAAGGTGGACGGCCCGGCACTCGGCCACGACGTCACGTCCCTCGACCCGGCGAAGGCGCCGAACGCCACCGCCGCCCGCGAGGTCGAGAAGATCGACTTCGCGCTGGAGATGGGCGACAACGTCCTGCTCTACCTCGACGACGTCCAGCACACCTCGCCGGAGTTCCTGCAGAAGTTCATCCCGCTCTGCGACGCGCAGCGCCGCATCGAGGGCGCGTCCCGCAGCCACGACCTGCGCGGCAAGCGCTTCGCCGTCTGCATGGCCGGCAACCCGTACACCGAGTCCGGGCAGCGGTTCCGGATCCCCGACATGCTCGCCAACCGCGCCGACGTCTGGAACCTCGGCGACGTCCTCGCCGGCAAGGACGAGCTGTTCGCGCTCAGCTACATCGAGAACGCGCTGACCTCCAACCCGGTGCTCGCGCCGCTGGCCGGCCGAGACCGCGCCGACGTCGAGCTGCTCGTCCGGCTGGCGTCCGGCGACCGGAGCGTCCGCCCGGACCGACTCGCGCACCCGTACTCGCAGGCCGAGCTCGACCAGATCCTGTCGGTCATGGCGAAGCTCCGGCGCGTCCAGGAGGTCGTGCTGACGGTGAACCGCGCCTACATCGCCTCGGCGGCGCAGGACGACGCGTCCCGCACCGAGCCGCCGTTCCGGCTCCAGGGCTCCTACCGCGACATGAACAAGCTCGCCGAGCGGGTCCTCCCCGTGATGAACGCCGAGGAACTCGAGACGCTCATCGACGACCACTACCGGGCCGAGGCGCAGACGCTCACCTCCGACACCGAGTCCAACCTGCTGAAACTGGCCGAGCTCCGGAACGCCCTCACCCCGGAGCAGCGGGCCCGCTGGACGGAGGTGAAGGCCGCCTACGTCCGCGCCCGCACCCTCGCGGGGAACGACGACGACCCGTCCGTCGGCGCCCTCCTCCACCTGGCCGACCAGCTCTCCGCCATCGAGAAGGCCCTCCGCGACCGCTGACGCCCCCGAAGCCGAAAGGCGCGCCCGATCGTTCGGGCGCGCCTTCACGCAGTCGCGGGGGCGGGCATCGCACCCGCATCGCCGGGCTCACGGGACCCGCATGCTCCTCGTCCCGGTCACTCCTGCTCGGACCGGGCACGGCGCATCAGCGCCGGCATCATCTTGATCAGGACGGCGGCCATCGCGGCCACCAGCATCCCGACCATCATGCGGCCCGCCATGGCCCGCATGCCGCCCTTGCGCATGCCCATGTTCTGCTTCCTCATCGCTCACTCCTTCCTGTTCCGGTGGTGGCGCGGCCTCCGCCGCGCGGGTCGCCGGCGGCGAGCTCGGCCAGCAGCCGGTCGAGACCGGCGCCGCCGAACAGGTCGGCCGGAGTCTGCGGGGCCACCTGGGGCCAGTCGTAGAGGACGATCGGCGCGGCCAGCACCGTGCCGTGCCCGCCCCGCGGGCCCGCCAGGACGGGCCAGAGGCCGTCGCTGTGGCAGGCCGCGGCCGCGTCGGCGAGGTGCGCGGGCGGGGCGGCGGAGGAGACGAACGCCCCGCCGGAGGCGTCCGAGACGAGGTGCGCGCACAGCATCCCGGTGCGGTCCGCCTCGTCCCGGTCCTCGGCGGGGCCGGTGTTGACGATCACGGCGCGGATCCGGACGGCGCCGGGCGCGGCCCGCTCCGCGGACAGCACCACGGTCCCGGTCACCCGGTCCCACGTGCGGATGATCCGCGCCGTGCCCTCGATCCGCTTCTCGTCGAGGCCCGCGGCGATGGCGACGGGCACGCGGACGGGCGAGCGCAGCAGCCGTTCCAGCCGCAGCCGCCCGCTGGTGATCTCGCGTTCGCGGGCCTCCCGCCGCGTCCGGTACGTCCCGGCTCCCACCTTCAGCTCGTGGACCGGGGCGTCGCCGTCCATCATCTGCCGGTGCACCGCGTGCAGGAACCGCAGCGTGAACTCCACGGTCGTCTCGGGGCCGTCCTCCAGCAGGAACTCCGCGGAGACCGTCCAGCGGCCGCCGGACCGTTCCGCCTCGTCCTTGGGAAGGACCCCGCCGATCGTCCAGCGCTTCCCGGTCCGCGCCGCCGAAGCACGGTACGGCCACAGGAGATGCCCCTCGTAGAGAACCGTGTCGGCGATCGCCCTCACGGCGTCCATGGGCCGCTCTCCTCCGGCCGCGCGGCCATCTCCGCGCTCAGCGCGGTGTCGCGCAGGGCCGCGCCGGTGTCGTCCAGCGACTCCAGCCGCGCGGCGTCCCGCAGGCGCTCGGTGTCGTCCGGCTCGGCGCCGCCGTGGAGGGACTCCGCGGCGTGGAGCAGCTCGTCGACGGTGTCGTCGAAGGAGGTGTGCGCGCGGCGGGCCCGGTAGGCGGCGAGGCGGTCGAAGCGGTCCTCGTCGAGGCGCAGCCACCGCACGGCGCCGTAGTAGCGGTCCACGAGGCTCCGCCAGACGGCGACGGACAGCTCCCCGGTCGCCTGGTGCCGGCACGGGATCTGCGCGGTGCGCAGCACGCCGTCCTCGCCCGGGTAGAAGACCGTCCCGTCGAAGGCGAGGTCGAGGGGGACGTGGCCGCCGCCCAGGGCGCGCAGGTACTGGTCGGCGGTGACCTGCATGTCGTGCCCGCAGGGCAGCGCGACCGTCACCTCGGTCTCGCCGCGGAACGTCGGGACGGTCAGGCCGATCCGCGCCCACAGCAGCCCGCCGGGCGGCTCGTCCGACAGCGCGGACGCGCCGATCAGGCGGACCAGCCGGTCGCGCTCGGCGTCCTCGTAGCGGCGCCGCGCCGCCGCGATCGTCACGGTGGTGGTGAGCAGGACGCACTGGACCGGCCCGCCGTCCGGGCGGCGCAGCGCGATGCGCAGGTTCAGCGTGGGCGCCGCCGCGAAGGGCTCGGGCTCGATGCCGAGCAGTTCCAGCGCCAGTTCCGGGACCGCGTTCATGCGGGCGTCACGCCCCCTCGCCGACGGTGGTCATGGCCACTCCCCCCAGAGATCATCGACCAATTCGACCTGCCCGGCGGCATTCGCCCGCAAACACCGCCGGAAAGGCGCCTGCGGCATTTCCATGGTTACGCAAAGAGCGCACTCGACCTGGGAAGGTCCGGGCAGCGGAACCCTTGCCGCGAGGCGAGCGGGACGGGCGGCGAAGCGCGCGGAAATTCGCCGTGACGGGCAGCGCCATCGACGCGATATCGACGTATTAGTCCGATATACGAGTGACAGCGTCCCGGTCGGAGACCGGAAAACTTTCCGGAGTCATGCACGACACGGTGCGGTTCCGCTGCGCGTCGGCGGACCCGGGACCGCGCTCGCGCCAGACGGGGCCACGGCTTGACCTGGAGCGCGCTCCATCTCCTAGCGTTCTGCCCGTCCACCACGAGAAGGAGCCCGCATTGCAGTACCGGAAGCTCGGCCGCACCGGCGTGGAGGTCAGCACCCAGTGCCTCGGGGCCATGATGTTCGGCGCGGTCGGCAACCCCGACCACGACGAGTCCGAGCGCATCATCCACCGCGCGCTCGACGCCGGGATCAACTTCGTCGACACCGCCGACATGTACTCCGCCGGGGAGAGCGAGGAGATCGTCGGCCGCGCCCTCAAGGGCCGCCGCGACGACGTCGTCCTCGCCAGCAAGTTCTTCTTCCCGCTCGGAGACGAGCGCAACGCCCGCGGCGGGTCCCGCCGCTACATCGTCCGCGCGGTCGAGGCCAGCCTCCGCCGCCTCGGCACCGACCACATCGACCTCTACCAGATGCACCGCCCCGACTGGGACACCGATCTGGAGGAGACCCTCGACGCCCTCACCGACCTCGTCCGCCAGGGCAAGGTCCGCTACATCGGCTCGTCGTCCTTCCCGGCGGACCAGATCGTCGAGGCGCAGTGGGCGGCGGCGCGCCGCGGCGGCGCCCGGTTCGTCTGCGAGCAGCCCCAGTACTCGATCTTCGCCCGCTCGATCGAGGACGCCATGCTGCCCACCGCGCAGCGGCACGGCATGGGCGTCATCCCGTGGAGCCCGCTCGCCGGCGGCTGGCTGACCGGCAAGTACCGGCGCGACGAGACGGCGCCCGCCGGCTCCCGCTTCGCGCCCTCCGACGACTCGAACTGGAAGGGCCGCACGGTCGACACCGACCCGAGCGCGCCCGTCCGCTTCGACGCCGTCGAGCGCCTCACCGAGATCGCCGACGAGGCGGGCCTGCCGCTGACCCACATGGCGCTGGCCTTCGTCGGCGAGCACCCGGCGATCACCTCGGCCATCATCGGCCCGAAGACGATGGCGCAGCTGGACGACCTGCTCGCCGCCGCCGACATCCGGCTCGACCCGGCCGTCCTGGACGCGATCGACGAGGTCGTCCCGCCCGGCACCGACATCGCGGGCATCAAGCACCTCACCGGCAACCCGGCGCTGAACCCCGAGAACCGCCGCCGCCCCCGGTGACCGGCTTCTACCACGTCTGCTTCGCCGTCCCCGACCTCGCCGCGGCGATGCGCGACCTCACCGCCACCACGGGCCTGGCCTGGCGCGACCCCGCCGACGGGCGGATCGGGGAATGGGACTACCGGATCGTCTTCTCCGCCGGTGGAGCCCCGTTCGTCGAGCTCATCGAGGCCGCGCCGGGCGGGCCGTGGGGCGACACGTCCCGGCCGGGCTTCCACCACCTCGGGTTCTGGACGTCCGACCTCGCGGCGGGGACGGCCGCGCTCACCGCCGGCGGCTTCGCCGAGACGTTCTCCGGCTGCCCCTACGGCCGCGCGTTCGCCTACCACCGCGTCGACTCGATCGGCGCGCACGTCGAACTCGTCGACCAGGGCCTCCAGGCATCCTTCCTGGACACCTGGAACCCCGGCGGCCCGCCGATGCCCGCCATCGACGAGCCCACCTGACCCGCCGCCCGCCCGCCGCCGCGCCGCCTCCCCGTGCGACCGGGCGTTCCCAGGTCAGACGGGCTGACCGATGGGCCGGATGGTGAGGGTGTTGAGGTCGACGCCCGCCGGCTGGTCGAGGGCGAAGCAGATGGCCTCGGCGATGGGCTGGGGAGGCAGCGCGAAGGGGGGAGCGCCGGCGCCTTGCCAGAAGGGCGTGTCGATCATGCCGGGGTTGACGAGGGCGACACCGATGCCGCGGGTCGTGGCGTGCAGGCGCAGGTTCTCGGCCAGCCCGGTGACGGCCCACTTGGTCGCCGAGTACAGGTTGGCGGGGGCGTTCTTCAGCCCGGCGACGCTGCCGACGAGCACCAGCCGTCCGCCGGTGGCCTCAAGGTGGGGCAGGGCCGCGTGGGCCAGGAGGGCGGGGCCGAGAACGTTGGTGAGGACCATCGGCGCCCACGACGCCGGGTCACCGGCCCCGATGGAGTCACCGGTCATGAATCCGGCGTTCGCCACGGCCGCGTCCAGCGCGCCGAAGTGCTCCACGGTGCGGGTCACGACCGACTCGGTGGCCTCCCAGTCCGCCGCGTCCGCGACGAGGCCCAGCAGCCGGTCGGGGTGGCCGGCCTCGTCGAGGAACGCCTTCAGCCTGCTCTCGTCGCGGCCGGTGACGGCCACTCGGTGGCCGCGGCCGAGCAGCAGCCGCGCGGTGTGGGCGCCGATACCGCTGGTCGCACCGGTGATCAGTACAGTCTTGCCGGACATGTCATGCTCCTCGGGTGTAAGTGGCGGACGGCGACGAAGGAAGCCGTTCGGGCCGCCGATCCCACGAAACCGGCGCCGGCACGGGCGAGGAAGGTCGCGTTTATGGGGGGCATAAACGCAACCTCCCTATCGGCCGGTCCGTAGGTACGGTGGACGAATGGAGCCTCCGCCCGAGAGCCGCGCCGGCAGTCGCACCGACAACCGCTCCGACATCCGCGGCTTCCTCACGAGCCGGCGCGCCAGGCTCGCCCCGGAGCGGGTCGGGCTGCCCACGAGCCGGCGGCGCCGGGTCCCGGGACTGCGGCGCGAGGAGGTCGCGGCCCTCGCCGGCGTGAGCACCGAGTGGTACACGCGGCTGGAGAGGGGCCACATCGGCGGCGTGTCCGAGGAGGTGCTCGAAGCGGTCGCCCGGGCGTTGCTCCTCGACGAGGACGAGCGCACCTACCTGCTCGATCTGGCGAGAGCGGCCCGCCCCGCCGGCCGGGCGGGGCGCCGCCGCCGCAACGACGTCGAGATCCCGTCCTCCGTCCAGTGGATGGTCGACTCCATGACCATGGCCCCCGCCTTCGTGCGCAACGGCCGCTTGGACCTCGTCGCGAGCAACGCGCTGTGCAGGGCCCTCTATTCACCGATGTTCGACAGCGACACCACCGCTGAGCGGGGGTTCGCCAACTTCCCCCGCTACTTCTTCCTCGACCCTGGCTCTTCCCGTTTCTTCGTCGACTGGGAGGAAGGCGCGAAGGCCACGGTCGCCGTGCTCCGCGCCGAAGCCGGACGCGAACCTCACGACCGGGCCCTGCGTGAGCTCGTCGGTGAACTGTCCACGCTCAGCCCCGAGTTCCGCACCATGTGGGCCAGTCACGACGTCCGAATCCACCACGAGGGCGTCAAGCGGCTGGACCATCCCGAGGTCGGCCGCCTCGAGTTGACGTTCCGCTCCCTGAACCTGCCCCTGGCTCAGCGGGCCGTACACGACCTGACGGTCTACGCCGCCGAGCCGGGCACCCCGTCGGAGGACCGCCTGAAAGTCCTCGCCAGCTGGGCAGCACCTCGGACCTCGGCCACGGAACCGCTCCGCCCTCCCCGCTGACACCGGACGGATCAGGGCCGAACCCTGCGAGCAACCGCTTCGCGAGCGCCTCACCACGATCGCCGACACGGCGAATCCAGGCATCAAGCACCTCACCGGCAACCCGTCCCTGACCCCCGAGACGCGCCGCCGCCCCCGCTGGCCCCCGGCGACCCCCGGCCAGGCGTCCCGGCGAGCCCGAACGCACCGTCCCCGTGACCGAGCCGAGCGCCCGGCGTCCCAGCGTCCGGCGTCCGGCGTCGGCGGGAGAACGTCTCGCGCTCGGTCATGAGGGCTGTACAACCGCATCGACGACCAGAGCGCCTCGCCGGACGGTCGGCATCAGCCGGGTGCGAGCGGCCTCGTCGAGATGGCGTACGACGCATTCGATGCGACTCTTCGGGGCGCCTGGACTTCGCCGAGGAGGGTAGGCCACCGGTCCGGGGAGGGTGGATCACCGGTCCAGGGAGGCCGCGGCCGCGCTACGTCCGGGCGGCCAGGACTCGATCGCGTCGGCGGTGGCGCTGTCCGGGCGGCTGCGCTCGTTCTTGATCATGTACGTGATCAGTTCCCGTTCATGCCCGGCGATGAGCATCTTTGCAGCACGCAGATCACGCGGTGAGCGCCCTTCAAGGAGGGCGAATTCGAAAGTTCTCCGATGCCATAATTCATGACCCCATCGACGTTCTCGCGACAACCAAGAAGGGTGTTCGGGTGGTGGGGTGGCGCTGGCGTACGGGGCCGCCCCTCCAAAGTCAAGGGCGCCTTCGGCGTCGCTTCGCGATGGACTTCGTCCACCCTTGACTTTGGAGCCTCTGCGGCCCCTGAGGCAGCGTTAGGGGCAGGCTCCGCCTGCCCCGCCCCGGGTCGCGCCACCCCACCACCCCCTTCCGTCAGGGACCAGCCTCGGGGTGCTCCATAGAACAAAGACTGCAAGGGCACGCTTGCCTTTCCCGCCAAAAAGATACCGGAAGGAATGTGCCGTGAACGGCCCCGAATGTCGGTCACACAGGGTACTATTTACGTATGCAATCAGTGACGGTCGAGCTTGAGGCCGCGTCCACCATGGAACTGGTGAACGCGCTCTCAACCATCGCCACTGAACTCGCCTCAAGGGAAGCCCCCGAATCAGCTGCCGCATGCCTGGAACTCACCGAAACCCTCGTGGCCGCCTCCGATAAGCAGGAAAGCGCCCTCGCCGCATTCATCGGCCGAGTCGACGCCACCAAAGAACAGGCCCGGTGGGGATACCCCTCCACCCAAGCATGGCTGCGATCCCGGCTCGGCATGCGCGACAACCGCGCCAAGGAGCGCCTCACCCTTGCCCGGCAGCGGCGTCGCCTCCCGCAGGTGGCCGAGCAGCTCGCAGCCGGGGAGCTGTCTTACGGTTACGCCGTCACCGTCGCCGACTCGGTCTCCCGTCTGGACGACCACGACTGCGCCGAGGCCGAGGCGACCCTGCTCGGCTTCGTCGACCAGGGCTTTTCGGCCGGGAAGGTCGCCGCGTTCGGGCGCCGCATCCGTGACCTCATCGCCGAACGCGACGACACCGAAGACGCCCCCGATGAGGATTCTCGGCGCGGTTACGACAAGTCGTGGCTCACCACTACCCGATCTCTGGACGGCGGCCGGTACGTTAAAGGGTGGCTGAACCCCGAGGACGCCGCGATCTGGGACGGCACCCTGGCACCGCTGGCCAAGCCGGCCGGACTCGACGACCGCCGCGACCTTCCCGAACGCACCGCAGCGGCACTGTCCAGTGTCCTGTCGGGCGGGCACAAGGCTTCCAAGGTCACCGTGATCTGCGACCTGGACACCCTCACCGGAGGCAACGCCCCGGCCCGCCTCACCGACGGCACCCCCATCCCCGCCGCCCAAGCCCGCCGCATCGCCCTGGCCGCCGGGGTATCGCCCCTGCTGCTCGGGCGCGGGAACACCCCGCTGTACCTGGGCTATCGGGAGCGGTTCGCTTCGGCAGCACAGCGGCAGGTGCTGGAGACGCTCTACTCCTCGTGTGCGGTGCGGGGATGTGAAGTGCCCGGGACGCTGTGCGAGGTCGACCATGTCCACGGTTGGGCGCTCGGGCGGTCGCCGACCGACATCGATCAGCTCGCTCTGACCTGTGGGTGGCACAACCGCTTCAAACACACCAACCCCGACCAGATCCAGATCGGCAAGGATCACGACGGGCGATACGTCTACCGGCTGCTCCCACCAGCCGACGCCAGAGGACCCGCGACCGGGACCGGACCACCGGGCAGCATCGGCCCACCCGACAACCCCGCCCTCGACTGGGCCGCATAACCGCACCACCCCGCCACACCGCACCCGGTCATGCCCTGCGCCGGTCTACCGCCCGCATCCACCCCCGGTGACGGGCGGCCCCGGCATGCCCACACCACAGACGACGGCGCCCCCTCACACCGGTGCGCGCCCCACCAGACACCCCTCAGCAGAGACCACCCCAACCCACCCGGCCACTGCACCGCCCAGGCACCGACCCACCCCACACCACCCTGGACTGGGGCTGCATCACCACCCCGCCCCAGCAACACGGCACCCGGCCACACCCTGCCCCAGGCCATTCGCACCCACCCCCATCAGGGGCGAGCCAGCCTCCCTATATGACATCGCCATGCCAACACGGCAGTGCGATGCGGATGCAATGGCCGAGACCGCCCCGGCGAACGCAGTGCGCCACCCCTACAGGCCGCAATGCCAGAGCCATCGCCAACACCGGATCACGGGCGACTCACACCGACGGGCCTGGCGACGGCCGGGAGCGAACTGCCGAGAACGGGTTCGCCCCTGACGGAAGGGGGTGGTGGGGTGGCGCGACCCGGGGCGGGGCAGGCGGAGCCTGCCCCTAACGCTGCCTCAGGGGCCGCAGAGGCTCCAAAGTCAAGGGTGGACGAAGTCCATCGCGAAGCGACGCCGAAGGCGCCCTTGACTTTGGAGGGGCGGCCCCGTACGCCAGCGCCACCCCACCACCCGAACACCCATTCCCCATATCGCAAGAACACCCCCCCGTCCGACCCCCCGTCCGACCCCCCGTCCGACACCCCACCATCCGCCACTCCGTCATCCGAACACCCTGGCCATCCGCACGCCTCGCCATCCGAACCCCCTGTTGCCATTCATTTGAATAGCCACCCGGTAAGCGACGGGACTGGTCGTTCATTCGGTGGTCATTTGGAGATGAAACGGCTAGCGATATCGCCCCCGATGCCGGCGGGCTACTCGTCGTCGCGGTCGGCGCCTGTGGTGACGGCGGCGACGTCGGGGAGTTCGCTCAGGACGGCGGTGAGGTCCGGTATCGAGCCGGGGCCTTCGAGGACGAGGGTGACGACCGCGTTCCAGTGGCCACGGCGGTGCGCGGTCTCCTCCCGCCCGCGGCGTTCGTCGCGGCCGAGGTCGGTGTCGTCCGGCAGGTGCTCGCGTTCCACGTCCGCCTCGATGACGGCGAAGCCCCGCTGGGTGCATTCGACGAGGACCCGGCGGAGCGCCCCGCGTCCGTCGCGGTAGACCAGCCGCATCCGGGTCCGGTCGGCGGGCCGGAACCGGTCGAGCGGCAGCCGGCGGGTGAGCGGGCTCAGCCCGTAGACGACGAGGAAGTGCCCGGCGGTCCCGGCGATCGCGAGGAGCCAGAGCCCGCCGCCCGCGGCCATCCCGACGGCGGCGGTCACCCAGACGACGGCGGCGGTGGTGAGGCCGCGTACGGCGTCGCGGCGGACGAAGATGAGGCCGCCGCCGATGAAGCCGATACCGGAGACGATCTGGGCGGCGACGCGGGACGGGTCGAACGCGACGGGTCCGGGGGCGTGCTGGAAGCCGTACTTGCTGACCAGCATGAACAGGGCGGCGCCGACGCCGACGAGGGTGTGCGTGCGGAGGCCGGCGCTCTTGTTGCGCACGCCCCTTTCGAGGCCGATGCATGCGGAGAGCACGAGGGCCAGTACGAGTTCGCCGATCTGGACGAGTCCTTGGCCTGTCACTACCTGGTCCTCCGTTCCGGTCGACGGCCCCGCTTGTCGACCTTGCTTGTCGACCTTGCTTGACGGTCCCCGCTGGCCGCCCCGCTGGCCGCGCCGGTGGCCGCGCCGGTGGCCGCGCCGGTGGCCGCGCCGGTGGCCGCCCGGTGGCCGCCCCGCTGGCCTCGCCGATGACCGCGCCGATGGTCGCGCCGGTGGCCGCCCCGTGGCCGCCCTGGCACCCGCCGGGACAGGTGCCGGGGCGGCGCGGTGGCGCGGCGGGTCAGGTCGCGGTCGGGAAGGCCATCTCGCCGGCGGCGGACGCGGTCTGCGGTTCGGGCCACCGGGACGTGACGGCCTTGGCGCGGGTGTAGAACCGGACGCCTTCGGGGCCGTGGATGTGGGTGTCGCCGAACAGGGACGCCTTCCAGCCGCCGAAGGAGTAGAACGCCATCGGCACCGGGATGGGCACGTTGACGCCGACCATGCCGACGTGGACGGCGCGCTGGTAGCGGCGGGCCGCCTCGCCGGACGAGGTGAAGATCGCGGTGCCGTTGCCGTGCGGGTTGGCGTTGACGAGCGCGATGGCCTCGTCGAGGCCGCCGGCGCGCAGGACGATCAGGACCGGCCCGAAGATCTCCTCGGTGTAGGCGGGCAGGTCGGTGCCGACGCCGTCGAGCAGGCAGGGCCCGAGGAAGTAGCCGGGGCCGGGGCGTCCGCGGCCGTCGACGACGACGGTGGCGCCGGCGGCCTGCGCGGCGTCGACGTGGCCGGTGACGCGGCGCAGGGCGTCCTCGCTGATCAGGGGGCCCATGTCGCTGCCGGGGTCGGTGCCGGGGCCGACCTTGACGGCGCGGGCGCGGTCGGCGAGCCGCGCGACGAGGGGGTCGGCGGCCTCGCCGACGGCGACGACGACGGAGATCGCCATGCAGCGCTGCCCGGCGGAGCCGTAGGCGGCGGAGGTGATCTGGTCGGCGGCGTGGTCGAGGTCGGCGTCGGGGAGGACGACGGCGTGGTTCTTGGCGCCGCCGAGGGCCTGGACGCGCTTGCCGGCGGCGGTGGCGGTCTCGTGGACGTGCCGCGCGACGGGCGTGGACCCGACGAACGACACGGCGGCGACGCCGGGGTGCCGGATGAGGGCGTCGGCGGTCTCGCGGTCGCCGTTCAGCACGTTGAACACGCCGTCGGGGAGGCCGGCCTCGGCGTACAGGTCGGCGATGAGGGCGGACGCGGACGGGACGCGCTCGCTCGGCTTGAGGACGAAGGTGTTCCCGGTGGCGATCGCGATGGGGTGCATCCAGAGCGGCACCATGACGGGGAAGTTGAACGGGACGATGCCCGCGCACACGCCGAGCGGCTGCCGGAAGGAGTAGGCGTCGATGCCGGAGGACACCTGGTCGGAGTACTCGCCCTTGAGGGCCTGCGGGATGCCGCAGGCGAACTCGACGACCTCGCGGCCGCGGACGATCTCGCCGCGGGCGTCGTCGAGGACCTTGCCGTGCTCGGCGGTGACGAGCCGGGCGATCTCGTCCTCGTGCCGTTCGAGGAGGTCGCGGAAGGCGAACATGATGCGGGCGCGGCGGGCCTGCGAGACGTCCTGCCAGGTCTCGAAGGCGCGGGCGGCGGCGCCGACGGCGGCGTCCACCTCGGCGGCGCGGCCGAGGACGACCTCACCGGCCTGCTTTCCGGTCGCGGGATCGTGCACGGGGGCGGTCCTGCCTCCGCCGACCTCGACACCGCCGATCCGGTGCTGAATCAGGCTCATGATTTCCTTTCACAGGTAGCGGCGCTGGGCCTTCTTGGCGTCGTCGTAGCGGGCGCGGGCGTCCCGCGTCGCGCCGCGCCGGGAGGTCTCGGCGACGGGGACGTCCCACCAGGCGTCGCTGCCGGGGGCGGGGGCGAGCGGGTCGGTCTCGACGTGGACGACGGTGGTGCGGGGGGAGGCGGCGGCCTTGCGGAGCGCGGCGCGGAACTCGTCGGCGCCGGTCGCGCGGAGGACGTCGGCGCCGAGGCTGGCGGCGTTGGCGGCGAGGTCGACGGGGATGGGCGCGCCGTCGAGCCCGGTGCCGGTGCGGACGCGGTGCCGGGTGCCGAACCGGTCGGCGCCGACGGTCTCGGACAGGTTGCCGATGGAGGCGTAGCCGTGGTTCTGGACGAGGACGACGACGAGCTTGATCCCCTCGGCGACGGCGGTGGTGAGCTCCTGCGCCATCATCAGGTACGAGCCGTCGCCGACCATGACGAACACCTCGCGCGAGGGGTCGGCCATCTTCACGCCGAGGCCGCCGGCGATCTCGTAGCCCATGCAGGAGTAGCCGTACTCGACGTGGTAGCCCTTGGGGTCGCGGGTGCGCCAGAGCCGGTGGAGGTCGCCGGGCATGGAGCCGGCCGCGCAGACGACCACGTCGCGGGGGCCGGACTCCTCGTTGACGATGCCGATGATCCGCGACTGGGCGGGCGGGTCGCCGTGGTCGAGCGCGTAGGCGCCGTCGACGACGGCGTTCCACCGGGCCGTCAGGTCCCGCGCGTTCTCCCGGTGGGCGTCCGGAGCCGTCCATCCGGCGAGGGCGGCGTCCAGCGCGGTGATGGCCTCGCGCGCGTCGGCGACGATGGTGGCGCCGCCGAGCTTGAACGCGTCGGCGCGGGCGACGTTGATGTTGACGAACCGGACGCCGGGGTTCTGGAAGAGGCTGTGCGACGCGGTGGTGAAGTCGCTGTAGCGGGTGCCGATGCCGACGACCACGTCGGCGTCGCGGGCGAGCGCGTTGGCCGCGGTGGAGCCGGTGGCCCCGATCGCGCCGACGGCGGACGGGTGGTCCCAGGACAGCGAGCCCTTGCCCGCCTGCGTCTCCGCGACGGGGATGCCGGTGCGTTCGGCGAACGCGTGGAGCGCGTCGGTGGCGCCGGAGTAGATGACGCCGCCGCCCGCCACGATGAGCGGGCGCTCCGCCGCTTGGAGGAGCGCGCACGCGTCGTCGAGGTCGCGGGCCTCCGGCAGCGGCCGCGGGATGCGCCAGACGCGCCGGGCGAACAGCTCCTCCGGCCAGTCGTACGCCTCCGCTTGGACGTCCTGGGGCAGCGCCAAGGTGACGGCACCGGTTTCCGCAGGGTCGGTGAGGACGCGCATCGCCGCCATCAGGGCGCTGGGGAGCTGCTCGGGGCGGTTGATGCGGTCCCAGTACTTCGACACCGGCTTGAAGCAGTCGTTGACCGACACGTCATGGGACCGCCCGTCCTCCAACTCTTGAAGGACGGGGTTGGCCGGACGGGTCGCGAAGACGTCCCCCGGCAGCAGCAGCACCGGCAGCCGGTTGATCGTCGCCAGCGCCGCACCCGTGACCATGTTGGTGGCGCCCGGCCCGATCGAGGTCGTGCACGCCAGCGCCGACAACCGGTCGCTCATCCGCGCGAAGCCCGACGCGGTGTGCACCATCGCCTGCTCGTTGCGGGCCATGTAGTACGGCATCTCCTCGCCGTACTCCAGCAGCGCCTGCCCGATCCCCGCGACGTTCCCGTGCCCGAAGATCCCGAAGCACCCCGGGAAGAACCGCTGCTCCCGCCCGTCGCGCTCCGACCACTGCGCCGCCAGGAAGCGCACCAGCGCCTGCCCGACCGTCAACCTCATCGTCTTCTCCTTCACAGCGCCCACCTCACCGTTCACTCCGCCGCTCACCGTTCGCTCACCGCTCACCGTTCACTCCGCCGCTCACAGGGCGTCCACGGCGGCGTCCACCGCGCCCGCGACGTCGCCGTCCTTCGGGTACAGCAGCGACCGGCCGACGATCAGCCCGCGCACCGTCGGGAGCCGCAGCGCCCGCCGCCACCCGTCCAGCGCGGCGCGCGGGTCGTCGGCGACCTCGCCGCCGAGCAGCAGCGCGGGCAGCGTCGACGCGGCCATCACCCGTTCCATGTCCGGGACGACCGGGACCTTCAGCCAGGTCCGCGCCGACGTGGTGCCGAGCGCGGACGCGATCGAGACGGCCCGGATCATCGCCTCCGGCGTCAGCACGTTGCGGACGCGGCCGTCGACGCGGCGGGAGACGAACGGCTCGACCATCGCCATCAGCCCGTGCCCGGCGAGCGCGGACACCGCCTGCGCGCAGCCCTCCAGGGTGTCGGCGGTGGCGGGGTCGTCGTCGTCCACCCGCAGCAGCATCTTGCCGCCGTCCAGCCGGGACGCGGCGATCGCGTCCGCGCTGTAGGCGGTGAACCGGTCGTCGATCTCGAAGGACGCGCCGGCCAGGCCGCCGCGGTTCATCGAGCCGAGCACGATCTTGCCGTCGAGCACGCCGAGGAGCAGCAGGTCCTCGACGATGTCGGGGGCGGCGAGCACGCCGTCCACGCCGGGGCGTTCCAGCGCGGTGCAGAGCCGGTCGAGCAGCTCGCCGCGGTCGGCCATCGCGAAAGGGTCGCCGCCGGCGGCGAGCGCGCCGCGCGCCGGATGGTCGGCGGCGACGATCATCAGCCGTCCGGTGGCGCCGGCCGGGGCGGTCCGCCGCGGCCGGCGGGCCGCCGCCTCGGCGATGGCCTCGGGCCGCCGCACGCGGGTCTCGGTCAGCGCCGCGATCCGCGAGCGCGCCGGGGACTCGGCGCGTGTCTCCACGCTCATGCCGGCACCCCGTCCAGCAGCGCCGCCACCTCGGCGTACTCCGGCATGGCGGCGGCGCACGCGAGCCGCGACGCGACGACCGCGCCGGCGGCGTTGGCGAACGCGACGGTCCGCGCCAGGTCCCAGCCGGACAGCAGGCCGTGGCAGAGCGCGCCGCCGAACGCGTCGCCCGCGCCGAGGCCGTTGACGACCTCGACCGGCACCGGCGGCGCCTCCACGACCTCGCCGTCCGCGCCGACCGCCAGCACGCCGTCGGGCCCCCGCTTGACGACGGCGAGCCGGACGCCCCGGTCGAGCAGCGCGCGGGCGGCCCGCACCGGGTCGGTCTCGCCGACGGCGACCTCGCACTCGGCGAGGTTCCCGACGGCGACCGTCGCGTGCTCGAGGGCCTCGGCGGCCCAGCGGGACGCCTCGGCCGCGGACTCCCAGAACATCGGCCGGTAGTCCAGGTCGAGGACGGTGAGGGCGGCGCGCGGCCGGGCGCCGAGCGCGGCGAGCGTCGCGGTCCGGGACGGCTCGGCGCACAGCCCGGTCACCGTCGCCCACAGCACCCCGGCCGACCCGATCGCGGCGAGGTCCAGCTCGTCGGCGCGGACCTCCAGGTCGGGGGCCTTGGGGAAGCGGTAGAAGTACAGCGGGAAGTCGTCCGGCGGGAACAGCTCGCAGAACGTGACGGGCGTCGGCAGGCCGGGGACGTCCGCGACGAACCGGGCGTCCACCCCGTACTCGGCGAGCGCGCGGCGGACGAACCGGCCGAACGGGTCGGCGCCGGTCCGGGTGATCACGGCGGCGCGGCGCCCGTACCGGGCCGCGGCGACCGCGACGTTGGTGGCGCTGCCGCCGAGGAACCGGCCGAAGCGCTCGACCTCGTCGAGCCCGACGCCCGACTCCAGCGGGTACAGGTCGACCCCGACGCGGCCCATCGTGATGACGTCCAGGGACGCGGGCTCAGCGGTCATGCCGCGATCCCGGCGAGGAAGTCCAGGCACGCGCGCACGTCCCCGATCGGCCCGGCGCCGTCGTCCGGCTCGCGGTCGAGGATGGTGTCCTGCTCGAGGACGTACCAGCCGCCGTACCCGGCGCCTTCGAGGGAGCGGACGATGCCGGCGATGTCGATGTCGCCGCCGCCGAGGGGCCGGTAGATGTTCGCGCGGACGGCGTCGGTGTAGGCGATCCGGCCGGCCTGGACGTCGCGGGCGAGCCCGGCGTCGACGTCCTTGAGGTGGACGTGCGCGATCCGCCCGGGGACGCGGGCGGCCAACTCGCCCGGGTCGACGCCGCCGATCAGCAGGTGCCCGGTGTCCAGGCAGAGCGGGATGCCGGAGCCGTCGAGGACGCGCCGGACCTCGTCGGAGCGCTCGACCATCGTGCCCACGTGGGGGTGCAGGACGGCGCGGACGCCGGACTCGGCGGCGAGCGCGGCGATCCGGTCGAGGTTGGCCAGCAGCGCCGCCCAGCCCGCCGCGTCGAGCGCGGGCCGCTCGTCGTACCCGTCGAGCCCGTGCACGGCGGCGAGCACGAGCGTCAGGCCGCCTTCCGCGGCGCCGGCGGCGGGAGCGTCCGCGCCGGGCGCCCCGGGCGCCCCGGTCGCCTTGGAACGTTCCACACCGAACGCGGCCAGGGTCCGCCGGATCTCGGGGAGCGGGTCGCGGTCCGGGTCGTGCAGCACGACCGGGGCGAACCCGCCGAGCGGGCGGAGCCCGTGCGCGGCCAGCAGGTCCGCGCGCTCGGCGGCGCCGGCGGGCAGGAAGCCGTCCGGGCCGAACTCGGTGGCGGCGAGGCCGAGGGCGCCCATCTCCGCCAGCACCCGGTCCGGCGCCATCTGGTGCCCCCACCCGGGCACCTCGCACACCCCCCAGGAGATCGGCGCTCCCGCGACGCGGTCTTTGATCATCGGCACTCCATCCCGGTGAAAGGCGACGCCGGCGCCGCGGCCGGCCACGCCGAGTCTGCTGAAACCGGCCGAGCCATGTCAAGGCTTTGTCATGACATTATGAGGTAAGGAGGTTCGGCCAAGCGCGGAGTATCATCCGGTACGGAAGCCCCGGCCGGAAGCCCGGCCGGGAGCCGGGCCGGAGGGAGCCGGGGTGTACCGACCGCGCGTGATCGTGGACCGTGGCAGCCCCGTGCCGCTCTACTACCAGCTGGCCCGGCAGCTCGAGGCCGCCATCCAGTCCGGCGAGCTGTCGCCCGGCACCCGGCTGGAGAACGAGCTGGAGATCGCCGAGCGCTGCGGGCTGTCCCGGCCGACCGTCCGGCAGGCGATCCAGCACCTGGTGGACCGCGGGCTGCTGGTGCGCAAGCGCGGCGTCGGCACGCAGGTCGTCCTGTCGGAGATCCGCCGCCCGGTCGAGCTGACGAGCCTGCACGACGACCTGGCGGCGGCCGGCCGGGAGCCGCACACCGACGTGCTGGAGTTCGGCACGGTACCCGCCGACGACCGGGTCGCCAAGGAGCTGGGCCTCGCGGCGGGCGACCCCGTGCTCCGGATGCGCCGCACCCGGCGCACCGGCGGCGAGCCGCTCGCGCTGCTCACCAACTACCTGCCCGAGGGCCTGCTCGCCGTCACCGCCGACGACCTCGCCCGGCACGGTCTCTACGAGCTGCTGCGCGCGAGCGGCGTCAACCTGCGGATCGCCAACCAGTCCATCGGCGCGCGCCGCGCCACGGCGGAGGAGGCGCGGCTGCTGGACGAGCGGCGCGGCGTCCCGATGCTCACCATGACCCGGACCGCCTACGACGACAAGGGCACCGCGATCGAGTTCGGCCGCCACGTGTACCGGGCGAGCCGCTACTCCTACGCGCTCACGCTCGTCGAACGCTGACCGGCGCTGACCGGCGCTGACCGGCGCCGACCGGCGCCGACCGGCGCCGACCGGCGCTGACCGGCGCTGACCGGCGGCGCCCGGCGGCGCCTGCGCGGGAGCGCAGGACCTCTGTGATCAATTAGAGCGCTCTATTGAATTAGAGCGCTCTAACGCTTACGGTGCAGGGCATTCCCCCCACGAGCGCATCAGGAGGAACCCGATGCCCTTCGCACCGTTCCGCAGCCGGCCCCGCCTCGCCGCCGCCGCGGTGACCGCCGCGCTGGCCGCCGCCGCGCTGTCGGCCGCCCCGGCGTCCGCCGACGACGACGAGCTCGCCCAGGTCCACGCCCGCCTGGAGACCCCGGCGGTGTTCGACGACGACGCCGGCGGCAACGCCAACGCCGACGACCCCGCGATCTGGAACCACCCGAGCGACCACGACGGCGACCTCGTCATCGCCACCCTCAAACAGGCCGGGCTCGCCGTCTACGACGCGTCCGGACACGAGATCCAGCGGATCGCCGCGCCCGCGCCGCCGCGCGAGGGCGACGAGCCGGGCCGCTTCAACAACGTCGACCTGATCTACGGGTTCCGGCTCGGCGACCGGAAGGTCGACCTCGCCGTGGTGTCCGACCGGGGCCGCGACATCGTCCGCACCTACGCCATCGACCCGCGCGCCGCGCTGCGGCACGGCGCGCCGCTCACCGACGTCACCGACGCCGCCGCCCCGTTCGTGTTCTCCTCGTCGCTCGACCAGGTCAACGACCAGGCGACCGCGTACGGGATCGCGTCGTGGAAGGGCGGGGACGGGGCCTCGTACGCCGCGCTGAGCCGCCGCCACACCCCGCGCGTCGGGATCGTCCGGCTGGCGGCGACGACCGCCGGCAAGATCACCTACCGGCACGTCCGGGACGTCGACCTGCCGTCCTCGTTCGCGCTGCCGGGCGGCGGCACCTGGTCGCCGTGCGAGGACCCGGGCCGCGGCCCGCAGGTCGAGGGCATGGTCGCCGACGAGGAGCACGGCGTGCTGTACGCCGCGCAGGAGGACGTCGGCATCTGGCGCATCCCGCTCGACGGCGGCACCCCGAAGCTCATCGACAGGGTCAAGGACTTCGGCGTCCCGGCGGCCTACAACGCCGAGACCGACGAGTGCGAGGTCACCGGCCCCGACCCGGGCGCCGGCGGCCAGCACATCACGCCTGACGCCGAGGGCCTCACCATCTACCGCAAGGACGACGGCGAGGGCTACCTGCTCGCGTCCAGCCAGGGCGACAACACCTTCGTCGTCTACGACCGGGAGGGCTCCAACGAGTACCTCGGCCACTTCCGCGTCGCGCCCGGGACGAACGCGGACGGCTCCGAGGAGTGCGACGGCGCGATGGTGACCAGCGCCCGCGTCGGCGGCTTCAAGAACGGCCTGCTGGTCGTCCACGACGGCTTCAACGCCCCCGACGAGACGGGTCCGGACGGCGAGGTCCGCACGAACACCGACTTCAAGTTCGTCGACTGGAAAGACGTCGTCGACCCGCTCGACCTGGACGTCACCCCCGGCGCCTGGGACCCCCGCGACTGATCCGCTCCACCATCCTCGCGGCGGGCCGCCGTCATGAGCGCCTTCATGACGACGGCCCGCCGCGAGGCGACGCGCGGGGCGGGCGGCTGGTTGGATCGGGGGCAGCGTGAGCGAAGGAGCGTCGATGTCCCATCCGACCTTGGAAGACGTCGCTGCGCGTGCCGGGGTGTCCCGGGCGCTGGTGTCGCTGGTGATGCGCGGCTCGCCCAAGGTCGGCAAGGAGCGCCGCGAGGCCGTGCTGAAGGCGGCGGACGAGCTGGGCTACCGGCCGAACGTGATGGCGCGCGGCCTGGCCGCCGGGCGCACCGGGATGGCCGGGGTGCTGGCGGCCGACCTGCACGACCCGCTGTTCGCCTCCGTCCACGACGGGCTGGCGGAGGAGGCGGGGCGGCGGGGCGTCCGGTTGCTGCTGGCGAGCGGCGGCGGGCGTCCGGCGCGCGAGCGGGCCGCCCTCGGCGAGCTGTTCGACCTGCGGCTGGACGGGCTGCTGCTCGCGGGCCCGAGGATCGCGGCGGCGGAGATCGAGCGGGCCGCCGCCGGGTGCCCCGTCGCGGTGGTGGGGCGCTCGCTGCGGTCGGCCGGCGTCGACTGCGTGACCGCGGACGACGCGGCGGCCGTGCGGCTGGCCGTGACGCGTCTGGCGGACCTCGGGCACCGCCGCATCGCCTGCATGAGCGTCGGCCGCTCGCGCCTGGAGAAGGCGTTCGAGGCGGCCGTGGACGAGGCCGGGCTCACCGCCGTCGAGGATCTCCGGTGGCGCTCGCCCGGGGCGCCGACGGCCGTCCTCGCGCTCGGCGATGTCACCGGGACGGCCGCGCTGACCGGCCTCTACCGTGCCGGGCTCGACGTGCCGGGGGAGGTGTCGCTGATCGTGCACGGCGACGCCCCGGGCGCGGCCGCCGCCGGCGTGACCACGGTCGCGGCCCCGCCCGCCGAGCTGGGACGGCTGGCCATGGCCGCGCTGCTCGACCGGATCGGCGGTGCCGGCGGCGGCGGCGGTGGCGGCGGCGCGGCGGGGGAGGGACGGCGCGTCACCGTCCCTCCCGTCCTGACCGAACGCACCACGACCAGGCCGCTCACGCCATGAACCAGGCCGCTCACACCAGGGCGCCTCACACCATGACGCGCAGCCCCGGCACGGCGAGCGAGATCGGCCCGGCGTAGACCTGCCGGGCGTCGCGCAGCGCGGCGAGCGGGTCGGCCCACGGCCGCAGGTGCGTGAGGACGAGATGTCCCGCGCCCGCCTCCCTCGCCAGCCCGGCCGCCTGGGCGGGCGTCAGGTGCGTCTCGGCGGCGCCGGGCGTCCGCACCGACGCCGCCGCCTCGCACAGCAGCACGTCCGTGCCCCGCGCGAGGTCGAGCAGCGCGTCGCACTCGCCGGAGTCGCCGGAGTAGGTGAGGCTCGCACCGCCCGCAGAGACGCCGCCCTCCGAGCCCCCGCCCGCTGACGCGCCGCCCGCCGAGACCCGCACCGCCACGCCCGGCACCGAGTGGACGACCGGCGCCGTCACGACGGTGAGCGGCCCGAACGGGTGCGGCCCGGCGGGCGGGGTGCGCCAGTCGAGCGCCCCCGCGTACGCGGGCGGCGCCGCCGGGTTCACGACGTGCGCCGCCGTCCCGGCGGGCGCGGTCACGGGCAGCCGCTTCGCCGCGCCGCGCCGGTCCCGCAGGTAGGCGAGGGGGATGAGGTCCGCGTAGTGGTCGCGGTGCGGATGGCTGATCACGACGGCGTCGATGGCGCACGGGTCGGCGTAGCGCTGCAACGGGCCGAGCGCTCCGGTGCCGAGGTCCAGCAGCAGCCGGAACCCCGCGTGCTCCAGCAGGTAGCAGGAGCACGCGGCGTCCGGCCCCGGGACGGTGCCCGCGCAGCCGACGACGGTCAGGATCACGCCATGACCCGCGCGACCAGGTCGGCGACGGCGCCCGCCGCGCAGTCGGCGACCACGACGTCCGCGGCGGCGCGGACGCCGGGATCGCCGTCGCCCACGGCCGCGCCGAGCCCGGCGGCCTGGATCATGTCCAGGTCGTTGGGGTTGTCGCCGATGGCCGCGATCCGGTCCATCGGCACGCCGCGCAGTGCCGCCAGCTCGCGCAGCGCGGTGCCCTTGGTCGCGCCCGCCGGCAGCACCTCCAGGTACGTCGCCTCCGACCGGACGAGGGTGACGCCGGTCCCGGGGTCGGCGGCGAACCCGCCGAGGGCCGTCTCCGCCGCGCCGACCAGGCCGGGCCGGTCGCAGATCAGCATCACCTTGATGATCTCGTCGAAGGGCAGCTCGCTCCACGAGCCGACCCGCGCGAGGGCGATGCGGTCGCGCCGCGCGTACTCGGCCAGCGCGGCGGGCAGCGCCGTCTCAGGGGCCCGGACGTGGGCGCGGCCGCCGCTGAACGCCACCGGCCGCACCCCGTCCGGCATCTCGTCGAACAGCAGGGTCAGCCGCGCCCACGCGGCCGCGCTCAGGCACCGCCGGTACAGGACCGCGCCCGTGCTCAGGTCGACGACCCGGGCGCCGTTGTAGAGGATCGCCGGGGTCGTGAGGCCCAGCTCCCGGTAGTACGGCAGCGCGGACTCCTCGCTGCGCCCCGTCGCGACGACCACGCTGCCGCCCGCGCCGGTGAAGCGGCGCAGCGCCGCCAGGTTCGCCTCGACGATCCGCAGGTCGCGGCCGACGAGCGTGCCGTCCAGGTCCGTGACGATCCACTCGGCGGTCCGCACGCCGGTGGCGCTCACCGGCGGCCCGCCGGGGCGAGGCCGGCGATCTCCGACAGCACGGACCGGGCGAGGTCGAACCCGCCGACGCACGCGACGTAGCCGGGCGCGTCCCAGTCGTCCCCGCCCGGCTCCCCGCCGAGCGGCAGGTACGTCCCGCCCGCCTGCCGGATCAGCAGCAGCCCGGCCGACACGTCCCACGCGTTGACGGACGTGCCGTACGCCGCGTCCGACCAGCCCGCCGCGACGTGCGCGAGGCACAGCGCCGCGCTGCCCGGGCGCCGGACGGTGGCGAACGACTCGACGAGCCGCGCGTAGTCGCGCAGCGCCGCGTCGCCCGCCCGCTTCAGCTCGCGGGCGTTGGGGTAGCCGGTGACGATCACGCCGGTCCGGTCCTGCGCGGCGCCGGCGGAGCGGATCGGCTCGCCGTTGCAGGCCGCGCCGCCGAGCGACGCCGCGAACATGTCGTCGCGGACCGGGTCGTACACGACGCCCGCGACGACCTCGCCGCCCGCGACCGCCGCGATCGAGGTGCAGAAGAACGGCAGGCCGGCGGCGAAGTTCGCGGTCCCGTCGATCGGGTCGACGTACCAGCGGACGTCCCCGGCGCCGCCTCCGCCGTCGCCGCGCGTGCCGCCCTCCTCGCCGACGACGACGCTGCCGGGCGTGTGCTCGGCGAGCACTTCGCGGATCGTCTCCTCGGCGGCCCGGTCGTGCTCGGTGACCGGGTCGTGGAAGTCGCGCTTGACCGCGACCTCCGGACGCGAGCGGAACGCGCCGCGCAGCCGGTCGCCGGTCGCGCGCGCCGCGATCTCGGCGATCCGCGCCAGCTCCTTCGACTCGGGCACGTCGATGCCCTTGCTGTTCATGCGTCTCCTTGGGCAGCGGTGGTGAGCAGGTCCAGCAGCCCGTGGCCGTCGTCGACGACGGCGTCGGGCCGGTAGCGGACCTCGTACGGGACGTCGTAGGTGCCTTTGGCGACCATCAGCACGTTGCCGCCGACGCCGGCGCGGTGCCCGCACACCACGTCCCGGTCGAAGTTGTCGCCGACGTACCAGGCGTCCTCGGGCTCGACGCCGAGCGCGCGCGTGGCGATCCAGATCATCTCCGGGTTGGGCTTCCGGACGCCGGCCTCGTCGCTGTACACCTCGATGGCCAGCTTCCCGGCGAGGCCCGTCGCCCCGGTGTAGTCGCGGTGCACGGCCCCCGACAGCGCGTTGCTGACGATCCCGCAGGGGACGCCGAGCGCGGCGGCGCCGTCCAGCAGCTCGGGGATGCCGGGGCGGGTGCGGCGGTCCTGCCGCAGCTCGCCCATCCGCTTGCACAGCGGGGTCGCGTGCGCGACGACGAGCTGCCGCGCGGCCGCCGGCCAGTCCGCGGCGACGTAGTCGCCCCAGAAGCCGGTGTGCGTCATCTCCGGCGGCGCGTAGGGCCGCGACATCGCGTCCTTCCAGCACTTGTCGGCGGCGGCGCCCGCCTTGATGTCGGTCTCGACGGCGGCGGCGTCGAGGTCGTGGCAGCCGGCGCGGGACAGCAGCGCGTGCACCTCCTTGGCGAGCGCCGCCGACCAGCCGGGCCTGCGGGACGTCTCGACCAGCACGCCGCCGAAGTCCAGCAGCAGCGCCCGCGGCCTGCGCATCGCCCGCCCGGAGAGCCGGTGCACCCTCTCCGCCGCGGTGGCCGGGGTGGTCGCGGGGCCGGCGTTCACGGAGTTCGCGTCGCTCACTTGGCGCCCTCGCGGACCGGGGTGACGGCCTCGTCCCAGGCGGCCGTCCGGACGCCGTCCTCGCCGAACAGGTGCAGGTGCTCCGGGCGCGCCCAGCAGCGCAGCGCGTCGCCGGGGCCCGCGCCCGGGTCCTCGTGCGTGATCGCGAACATCCGGGTGTCGTGCGCGCGCAGCCCGACCGTCCAGCTCGGGCCGGTCGGCAGGACGGTCTCGACGACGGCGTCCTCCGACCAGGCGGTGTCCGGCACCGCGCCGCCCGCCGGGGCGAGCCGCAGCGCCTCGGGGCGGACGCCGAAGCAGCCGGCCGGGCCGAAGCCGCCGCGCTTCTCGGCGAACCGCTGGAGCGACGAGGCGAGCCCCGCCTGCTCGGCGGGCACCATGTTCATCGGCGGGCTGCCGACGAACTCGGCGACGAACCGGTTCGCGGGCCGCTCGTACATCTCCATCGGCGGCGCGACCTGCTGCAGCTCGCCGTCGCACATGACGGCGATGTGGGTGGCCATCGTCATGGCCTCCATCTGGTCATGGGTGACGAACACGACGGTCGCGCCGGTCTCGTCGTGGATGCGCTTCAGCTCGGTGCGCATCTCCAGCCGGAGCCGCGCGTCCAGGTTCGACAGCGGCTCGTCCAGCAGCAGGACGTCGGGGTCGACGGCGAGCATCCGGGCGAGCGCGACGCGCTGCTGCTGCCCGCCGGACAGCTGCGACGGGTAGCGGTCCATGCAGTCGGCGACGCGGACCTTCTCCAGCGCCTCCTTCGCGCGGGCCCTGCGCCGCTCCGCCGGGACCTTGCGCATCCGCAGCCCGAACTCGGTGTTCCCGCGCACCGTGAGGTGCGGCCAGAGCGCGTAGTTCTGGAAGACCAGCCCCATGTCGCGCTTCTCCGGCGGGACGTAGACGCCGCGCTCCACCGAGTCGAGCACCCGGTCCCCCACGGTGATCTCACCGCGGGTCGGCTGCTCCAGCCCGGCGATCATGCGGAGCGTGGTCGTCTTCCCGCAGCCGGACGGCCCGAGCAGGCAGGTGAACGAGCCGTCGGGGATGGTGAGGTCGAGGTCCTTCACCGCCGCATGCCCGCTGACGTAGTTCTTGACCACTCCGCTGAGCGTGATGGTCGGCATTGATCAACCTCCGATGCCCGAGGCCAGGCTGCTCTTGGTGAGCCGCTGGGCCAGGTAGGTCATGGTGAACGAGACCAGCGCGATGACGAGCACGACGCCGTTGGCGAGCTGGGTGTAGCCGTAGTCGACGAGCCCGATCGACAGCGTGGTCAGCAGCTGGGTGCCCGAGGTGGTCAGCATGATCACGATGCTGAGCTCCTTCAGGCCGGAGATGAACGGCAGCACCACGCCGGTGACGAGGGCGCCGCGCTGGATCGGGATGATGATCCGCAGCATCCGGGTCGGCCACCGCGCGCCGCTGATCTGCGCGGCCTCCTCCGGTTCCCGGCCGAGCTGCATCATCGCCGCGATCCCCGACCGGGACGAGTACGGCAGGTGCGTGATGACCAGCACGACGACGAGCAGCGTGATCGTCCCGTACAGGGCGGGGACGGGGCCGCGCCGCACCGCGAACAGCGACAGGCAGGCGGCGGCGAACGCGATGCCGGGCACGAGGTAGGGCAGGAACGACACCTGCCGCAGGAACGTGGCGACCCGGCTGCCGTCGCCGCGCACCACCACGTACCCGATGAGCAGCCCGAGCAGGCCGCAGACCAGGGACGCCAGCCCGACGATGCGGAGGCTGTTCCAGGCCGCCTCCCACAGCTCGGTGCCGCGCAGCACCCCGTGCGGGAACCCGACCGCGCCGGGGATGTCGCTGCCGAACCAGTACTTGAGCGTGAAGTTGTCCGCGCTGAACACGCCGGGGGTCTTGGTGACCGTGGACAGCAGCAGCGTCAGCACCGGGACGACGACGCTCGCGGCGAAGACCGCCATGCCGAGGGAGAAGGCCGGCCAGCGCCAGGCGCGCAGGTCGCTGCGGCGGTCCATCGCGCCCTTGCCGCCGACGGTGACGAACCGGCGCTGCTCGCGGACGAGCCGGGTGTCGACGAGCACGACGAGCACGCCGACCAGGACGATGACGCCCGCGAGGGTCGACGCCACGCCGGTGCTGCGGTCCCGGATCGCGTGGTAGAGGCTCGTCGACAGCACGTTGTAGTCGCCGGGCAGCCCGAGGATGTACGGGGTGCCGAACGTGCCGAGGACGCGGCCGAGGACGAGCAGCACCGCCGACGACAGCGCCGGCATCATCAGCGGCAGCGTGACGCGGCGCAGGACCGTCCGGCCTCCCGCGCCGAGGATCCGCGCCGAGTCCTCCAGCTGCGAGTCGATGCGGCGCAGCGCGTTCCCGAACAGCAGCAGCACGAACGGGTAGTAGTGCAGGCCCAGCGTCACGATGATCGGCAGCGGCCCGTAGGCGAGCCAGCCGGGGGTGTCGATGCCGGCGCCCTGCAGGTAGCCGACCTGCCCGCCGGACCGCCCGTTCTTGAACAGCGTCAGCCACGCGAGCGCGAACGTCCAGGACGGCAGCATGTACGGCACGACGAGCGCGGCGGCCAGGAACTTGCGGCCCGGCACGTTCGTGCGCGTCACCAGCCACGCCATGGAACCGCCGACGACCAGCGCGAACACGATGACGCCGACGGCGACGAACAGCGTGTGCCACAGCGGTTCCCAGAACAGCAGCTTGCTGACGGGCGAGCGGAACACCCGCCACAGGTAGTAGCTCGTCCAGGAGCCGGGGGCCTGGCCCGAGCGGGCCTCGTCCCCGTACTGGACGCGGCCCGCGTCGGAGATCACCGACACCAGCGGCGCGATGACCAGGTACAGCAGGACGAGGGTCATCACCATGCCGAGCAGGACGGTGGGATCGCGCAGCAGCACGCGGGCCCGGTACAGCACGCGCCGGCCACGTGACGCCGGCGGTGCGGAGGCGGCGACCGCCATGGAAGGTTCCTCCGGGGTGAGGGGCCGGCGGGCCGCCGCTCGCGGCCGGCCGGACGAGGGGGGGATCAGTGCCGGGCTGGGGGACGACCCCAGACCCCCGGCAGGAGCCGCCGAGCCGAGCCTTCGCTCCGCTCGGGCGCGGCTCAGTGGTGGTTGAGACGCCAGAAGTCCTTGATGTCCTGGCGGGCGCGGAAGTCGGCGATCAGCTGGCTCGACGAGAACCGGTAGAGCTGGCCGTTCCAGTCGGTCAGCCCGGGCGGGTTGTTCTTGCTGACGCCGACCGCGTCGTTACCGGACACCCCGCCGGCGTGGGCCTCCAGGTCGAAGCCCTCCTTCTCCATGGCGAAGTGCACGAACAGCTTGGCGGCGTTCGGGTGCTTGGAGCCGGTGGCGATGGTGGCGAACTTCGGGTAGGCGAAGCCGGCCCACGGGTTCAGGCCCTCGCAGACCTTCATCTGGTAGCCCTTCTCCTCCACGTCGCGGAACTTCGCGATGGAGAACAGGCCGATGCGCTGCTCGGTCTGGTTCGGGGCGGCGACCCCGGCGGCGACGTCCTCGTCCTCGGTGGTGAGCACCGGCGAGTTCTGCGCGAACCGCTTCACCCACTCGTGCGCGGGGTCGTCCTCGGTCAGCTTGAGCCGGCCCTTTCCGAGCTGCGCGTAGGCGGCGGTGAGCTTGTCGCCGCCCTGCTTGGTCATCTGCGTGAACCACTGGGTGAAGACCTCCTTGCCCAGCGGGTCCTGCAGCATCACCTTCCCCTTCCACTTCGGGTCGGTGAGGTCCCAGATGTTCTTCACCGGGCAGCCCTGCGGGCTGAGCTTGGTGTTGTAGACGAACACGTACGCCTTGGAGATCATCATCAGCGGGTTGCGGTCGGCCTCGCTGATGTGCGGCGCCAGGTCCGGCGGGATCCACGTCTGGACGATCTTCTGCGGGAGGAGCTGGCCGACGAGCATCGGCCCGTCCTCGAACAGGTTCACGTCGATCGTGACGTTCTTCGCCTGCGCCTCGCGGGTCATCTTCTCGGCGGTGTCGGCGGCCTTGGACTTCACGCCCTCGGCCTTGATGCCGTACTTCTTCGTGAACGCCTCCGCCATGTCCTTGACGTCGCCGCTGCCGTCGTAGGCGAGCACGCTGCCCTCCTTCTTGGCGGCGGCGACGAGGTCGTCCAGGTTGAACGACGCGGCGTCCTGCACGGTCACCGACGGCAGCGGCGTGCCCTCCTCGCCGGCCTGGCCGCTGGTCGAGGGCGCGCAGGCGCCGAGCAGGGCGGTGGCGACGGCGGCGGCCGCCGCGGCACCGGCCCGGGCGCGGCGCCCGGTGGGAATGGTGCGGATCATGTGGTTCTCTCCTCGGTATGCATCCGCGGGCCCCCGCCCTGCGGCTCTCCTGCGGGTGACAGCGGGGTCGGCGCCGATCGGGCGGGGGGACGACCCCCCACGCCCCCCGATCGACTCCGTCGACATCAGTGACTGCGTTTCAACATCGCGTCGGACAGGGCGTCCGCCGCCTCACCGAGGCGGCGGCCGACCGCGTCGAGCCGGGCGAGCAGCTCCCGGCCGCGCAGGACGTCGATGCCGAGCGGTCCGGCGAACAGGCGGGCCAGCTCGGCCTGCCGGGTCTCCCGGACCCGGTTGCGGGCCTTGCGCGCGCCCAGCGCCGCGAGGGTGACGGCGGCGGGCTCGGCGAGGACCTTCCGGACGGCGCCGTCGAGGGCGGTCAGCCCGTCGAGGACGGCGTCCAGCGGTGCGAGGGTGAAGTCGAGGTCCGGCGGGCCGAACAGGTCCGCCTCCCGGACGAAGTCGCGGAGGTTGTCCAGGACGTCGTCGACGGACCGGGACAGCCGGTAGAGGTCCTCCCGGTCGATGGGCGTGGCGAGCACGCCGCGCAGCATCGCGGCGAGCGCGGCGCGCTCGGCGTCGCCGGCGTGCTCGATCTCGGCCATCCGGGCGCGGGCGTCGGCGGGCGCGACGCGCCCGGCGGCCATGGCGCGGGCCAGCTCGGCGCCCTCGCGGACGGCGCGGATCTGCCGGCCGACCTGGTCGATCACCCGGTTCCCCGACCGGCCGCGCAGGTCGTCCCAGACGAGCCGGAAGCGGCGCGCGGGCCGCACCGCGGCGCTCACAGCGCCCTCGCGGCGAGGCCGCCGGCGGCGCCGGCGGCGAACGCCAGCGGCAGCGTGAACAGCCAGGCCGCGCCGATGCCGAGGACGTTCTGCCAGCGCACGCGGGACGCGCCCTCGCTGGCGGCGACGCCGACGACCCCGGCGGTCACCGACTGGGTCATGCTGACCGGCGCGCCGGCGAGCGAGCTCGCCGTGACCGACGCCGCTGCCGCCGCCTCGGTGGACACCACGTGCAGCGGGCGGGCGAGGACGAGGCCGCGGCCGAGCCGCTCCCCGACGCGGTGCACGGCGCTGAGCGCGCCTGCGCAGAACACGACGGCGATCAGCAGCAGCATCAGCGGGGCGGGCTGGACGGGCCCGACGGCGCCGAGCCGCCGGGTCGCCACGACCTGGCGGGCGACGCTGACGACGGCGAGCATCTTCTGCCCGTCGTTGGCGGCGTAGGCGGCGCACTGCGCGCCGTAGGCGAGGACGTGGGCGGTGCGGACGGCCCGCGGCATGCCGGCGAACGACGGGACGCGCCGCGACGCGAGCCCGAGGCCGTAGCCGACGGCGGTCCCGACGAGCGGCGCCGCCGCCCCGATGAGCAGGACGGTGGCGAGGCCCGTCCACGACACGCGCAGGCCCATGCCGAGGCAGGCGCCGCCGATGCCGCCGAGGATCGCGAGGGTCAGGCTGGTCGGCAGGCCCTTGCGGGACAGGAGCCCGACGACGCCGAGCGCGACCGTTACGCCGAGCAGGAACGCGACCGCGCCGCGGGGGTCGCCGAGGTCGGCGAGGCGCTCGGTGAAGGTCCGCGCGACGGCGGTGCCGACGAGCTGCGGGACGAGGACCAGCGGCACCAGGACGAGCAGCATCAGCAGCGGCGCGGGCGAGCGGGGGTAGCGGCCGCTCAGCCCGAGCAGCGCGGCGCCGTCGTTGACGCCGGTCACCCAGACGAAGGCGAGGGCGACGGCGCCGAACGCGATGGCCCAGATCATCGCAGCTCCGCGAGGCCGACGCGGCGTTCCTCGTGCAGCGACACCGTGGCGGCCTCGGCGATGAGCAGCGCCTCCAGGGCCTCGTCCACGGTGCACGGGCTGTCGGCGTGGCCCCGCGCCATGTCTAGGAACGTTCCAATTTCGCTCGCGTAGGCGGGCTCGAACCGGTCCCAGAAGTTGGTCCACGCGTCCCCGGACGGCCAGTCGACGCCCGGCTCGGCCGACCGCAGCGCGGCCCGCTCGTCCAGCCCGACCACCCACGTCCCGGCGGTGCCGGACAGCTCCATCCGGACGTCGTAGCCCGCGCCGTTGTAGCGGGAGCCCTGCATCGTCGCGATCGTCCCGTCGTCCAGCACCAGGACGGCCGCGCTGGTGTCGACGTCCCGCGCGTCCGCGAAGTAGCCGTCGCCGCGGTTGGCGCCCACCGCCGTCACCGACTCGACCTCGCGGCCGGTGACCCAGCGCAGGATGTCGAAGTCGTGGATGTGACAGTCCCGGAAGATCCCGCCGGACGTGCGGACGTACTCGGCGGGCGGCGGCGCCGGGTCGGCGGTGACGAGGTGCACGCGGTGCAGGTCGCCGAGCCGGCCGTCCAGCACCGCCTGGCGGGCGGCGGCGTACCCGGCGTCGAAGCGGCGCTGGAAGCCGATGTGCACCGGCACCCCGGTCTTGGCGACGCGGTCGCGCACCTCCAGCGTGGTGCGCAGGTCGGGGGCGACGGGCTTCTCGCAGAACGCCGGCACCCCGGCCTCGCAGGCCCGGACCAGCAGGTCGGCGTGGGTGGAGGTGGGCGTCGCGATGAGCACCGCGTCCGGGCGGGCGGCGAGCACCGCGGCGGGGTCGGCGGCGCGGGCGCCGAGCGGACCGGCGAGGGCCTCGGCCCGGCGCGCGTCGGCGTCGCCGATCACCAGCTCCCCGACCGCCGGATGACCGCTCAGGAACCGGGCGTGCCACGCCCCGATCCGTCCCGCGCCCAACAGTCCGACCCGCATGGTGTGCCTCCAATGGCCCGGTCGAGGGGATGACGCGTCATGTGAAGTTCAGAAGGTGTTCACCTTCTGTTCACCTTCTCGTCATCTGTGTGGCTTGGGGCACATTTGTATCCGCAGCGGGAGGGCCCGTCAAGACTTTGTTCTTACATATGGACGTACTGACGTGACGTCATGGACGCGGGGCGGGCCGCTCGCCGGCGCCGCCGGGGGCGTCCGGACCGGACCGCCACTCGGATCTTGACTGCCGTTGCGGGGCGGGTTACCGTCCGCGACGGGTTCACACGCCGACCCAGGCGGTGCGGAGGCCACGCGATGAGGCATGCGATCCGGCCGGCCGGCGGAGACGCGACGGGCATCGTCCCACCTGCGCGTCCTCCGGCAACAGACGGGGAACGGCTCCAGCGCGTCCGCGGCGCTCCGGCGCCGAGCCGGGAGAGCGTGCTGGACGACGTGCGCGCCCACCTGGCCGGGGGCGGCGGCGCGCTGCTCGTCGGCCCCACCGGGATCGGCAAGTCCACCCTCGTGTCGACCCTCGCCGACGAGTACGCGGCGGCCGGGCACCGGGTGTTCGCGTGCTGCCCCGCCGAGACCGAGCGGCACCTGCCGTTCCTCGGCCTCATCGACCTGGTCGCGCAGGGCGCCGACGAGGTCGTCGACCGGCTCCCCGAGCCGGAGCGGCGCGCCCTGCGGTCCGCGCTGCTGCTGCACGACGTCCCGATCGGCGAGCGCGACCTGCTGTGCCTGCGGCTCGGCGTGCTCCACACGCTGCGGATGCTCTGCGCCGACCGGCCCGGGCTCGTCCTCGTCGACGACGCGCAGTGGCTGGACCAGCCGACCGGCGAGCTGCTCGCGTTCGTCGCCCGGCGGGCCGGGCGGCTCGCGCCGCCGCTGCGGATGGTCGCCTCCGTCCGGGCGTCGTTCGGCGACCCGCGGCGGTCCGGCGGGCAGTGGCGGGACGCGGCCGGGCTGTGCCCGAAGCCGGTGCTGACGGTGAAGGTGCCGCCGATGTCGGCGGCGGAGCTGGCGGCGCTGCTGGCGGACCGGTTCGGCCGGTACTGGCCACGGTCGCAGGTGGTCCGCATCCACCGGGTGAGCGGCGGGAACCCGTTCTTCGCCGTGGAGCTGGCGCGCAGCGCGGTGGAGAGCGGCGCGCTGGAGGACGGCGGCCCGCCGGGCGGCGCCCTGCCGATCCCGCAGAGCCTGTCGGTGCTGATCCAGAAGCGGGTGGGCGCGCTGCCCCGGGCCACCCGCGAGACGCTGCTGATGGCGAGCGCGGCGAGCCGCCCGTCGGTCGAGCTGCTGCGCCGGGCCGGCGGCGCGGACCTCGCGGAGGCCGAGCGGCAGGGCATCGTGGACGTGGACGGCGACGGCCAGATCCGGTTCACCCATCCGCTGCTGTCGGCCGTCATCTACGCCGAGGCGGAGGCCGTCGACCGGAAGGCGGTGCACGCGTCGCTGGCGCAGGCCGTCCGCGATCCGGTGGAGCGGGCCCTGCACATGGCGAAGCTGACGTCGGGCCGGGACCGGCGGATCGCCGGGACGCTGGAGGACGCCGCCGCCGTGGCGCGCCGCCGCGGCGGCCTGTCGACGGCGGCGCACCTCGGCGAGCTGGCCGCCGACCACACCCCCGAGTCCGAGCGGGACGCCGAGGTCGGCCGGCGGCTGCGCGCGGCCGAGGACGCCGTCGCCGCGGGCGACTACCCGCTGGCGCGGCGGCTGGCGCACCTGGTGCTGGAGGCGTCCGCGCTGCCGCGCGACCGGGTGCGCGCCTGGATGGTCGTGATGGACTCCTCCGGCCAGGCGCTCGCCGAGGTGGAGGAGGTCTTCCCGCGCGCGATGGAGGACGCGCGGGGCGAGCCGGAGCTGCTCGCGCCGCTGCACTACCGGCTGAGCTGGCGGGCCTGGATGGTGCTGGGCTCGGCGGAGGCCGCGCTCCAGCACGCGCGCCGCTCCGCCGAGCTGGCCGCCGTCGCGGGGGACCGGGCGACGGAGCTGCTCGCGCTCACCAAGCAGGCGAACATCGAGTTCTTCCTGGGCCGCCCGGAGGGCGAGCAGACGCTGCGCCGGGCGCTCGCCGACCCGCAGGAGCCGCAGGTCATGTGGCACCACAACGGGCCCATCTACCTCAAGCACCGGCACCACCTGCTGCACGACCGGCTGCAGGAGGCCCGCAACGAGCTGCGCGCGCTGATCTACGGCGTCCGCCAGCGCGGCGTCGTCGAGAGCCTGTGCCTGAGCCAGTTCTGCATGAGCCAGGTGGAGATCCACCGGGGTCGCTGCCGGCAGGCGCTGAGCCTCGCCCGGCAGAGCCTGGGTCTGGCGGAGGACTCCGGGTTGAGCCAGGGGCCGTCCTGGTACGCGCTGGCGCTCGCGGAGGCGGCGGGCGGCGACCTCGAACGGGCGCTGACCGCGGCGGAGCAGGCGCTCCAGCACAGCGAGAGCGACGGCGACCTGCTGTTCCTGCCGCGCGCGCTGCACGCCGAGGCCCAGGTGCGGCTGCGGCTCGGCGACGCCGCCGCGGCGGTGCGGATCCTGGAGCGGGTCCGGCTGATGGAGACGTCGCAGGGGCTCGGGGACCCGGCGGTCCGCCGCTGGCACGCCGACCTCGCCGACGCCCTCGTCGCCGTCGGCCGCACGAGGGACGCGGCGGACGTGCTGTCCGAGGCGAGGGCGCAGGCCACGCGGCTGGGGCGGCGCAGCGTCCTGGCGGTGCTGGAGCGCTCGTCCGCGCTGGTCCGCGCGGCGGAGGGCGACCGCGACGCCGCGCTGGACGGGCTCGTCCGCGCGGTCGAGCTGTCGCAGGCGCTCCCGTACCGGCTGGAGGAGGGGCGTGCCTGGCTGGAGCTGGGCTCGTTCCGCGCGCACACGGGGGACGCGGAGGCGGGGCGCGCCGACCTGCTGCGCGCCCGGACCGTCTTCGCCCGTGCGCAGGCGCGGCCCTGGCTGGAGCGCGTCCAGGACGAGCTGCGGGACATCGAGCACGGCAGGCACCGGCACGGCGGCCCCGGACGCGGACGTCCCGGTGACGGCGGGCCGGAGCGCGGCGGTCACGGGCATGGGCCCGGCGAGGCCGCCCGCCGGGCCGCAGGCGCCCACCCGCTGGACGTCCTGACCGACATCGAGCGCGAGGTCGCCGTCCTGGTCGCCGAGGGCGCGACCAACCGGGAGATCGCGTCCCGGCTCTTCCTCAGCGTGAAGACCGTCGAGGCGGCCCTCACCCGGACGTTCCGCAAGCTGGGCGTCCGCTCCCGGGTGGACGTCGCGCGGGTGGCGGTGTCCGGCCGCTGACCTGCGGTTTCGCTGACTTCTTGCGGCTCGGCCGCGGGTCGCGCCCGCAGGCATAGGGATATCCCTACGCCTTCGCCGTGAGGCTTCTGCAAACGCTCACGTGTCCACAGACTCGCGCTTGTCCGTGATGCCCGACTTGGACCAAATCGCGCAGAAGGGAGCGGATGTCGCGGCCTCCGGACGTCCACCCCCGTCACCACGGGATACCCGCTTCAGTGGTGAAAGGACGACCACCCCCATGTCCCAACGGACAATCGCCATCGCCTCGTCGGCGGCCGCGCTGATCGCCCTCACCGGCGTCGCGGTCGCACCGCAGGCCGCGGCGACCCCGCGGCCCACCCCCAAGGCCAAGACCCAGCCCGCCGGCCCGGACGCCTTCTCCAAGGCCGACTTCACGCTGAACCCCGCGCCGTCCACGCGCGACAAGGCCGTCAAGAACGCCCGGAAGGCCCTCGACGCCCACGGCGCGCGCGCCCACCGCGCGAGCGGCCAGGCGTTCAAGGTCCGGACCGTCGCCGTCAGCCGCGACGGCGCCGCCGACGTCCGCTTCGACCGGACCTACAAGGGGCTCCCCGTCTACGGCGGCGACCTCATCGTCCACCTCAAGCCCAACGGCTCCTACCGGACGCTGGAGACCGCGTCCGCCACGTCCGGTGCCATCGGCACCACCCCCGCCATCAGCTCCCGGAACGCCGCCGCGCTCGCCCGCAAGCAGCTCAAGGGCACCGTCTCGGCGGTCTCCGCGCCCAAGCTCGCGATCAGGATGGACGGCCGGTCGGCCACGCTGGTCTGGGAGACCGTCGTGTCCGGCGTCAAGGCCGACCAGACGCCGAGCAGGCTCCACGTCATGGTCGACGCCCGCAAGGGCCGGGTCGTCCAGAGCAGCGACGAGATCGACACCATCGCTCCCAGCGGCGTCCGCGCCGCCGCTCCCGCCGCTCCCGCCGCTCCGCGGACCGCGCTGACCACCGGCTCCGGCCACGGCATCTACGTCGGGACGGTCAACCTCGACCTGACGCAGTCCGGCAGCACGTGGCAGATGAAGGACCCGTCGCACGGCAACGGGTACACCACCAACCTCAACCACGCCACGTCCGGGACCGGCACCATCTTCAGCAACTCCACCGGCACGTTCGGGACCGGCTCCAACAGCGACCCCGCCTCCGCCGGCGTCGACGCCCACTACGGCGCCGCGATGACCTACGACTACTACAAGAACGTCCAGGGCCGCAGCGGCATCTTCGGCGACGGCCGCGGCGTCCCGTCCCGCACCCACTACGGCAACGCCTACGTCAACGCGTTCTGGGACGGCACCCAGATGACCTACGGCGACGGCGAGAACAACGCCCGGCCGCTGGTCGAGATCGACGTCGCCGGCCACGAGATGAGCCACGGCGTCAGCGGCGCCCTCACCGGCTGGGAGGAGAACGGCGAGACCGGTGGGATGAACGAGGGCACCAGCGACATCTTCGGGACGATGGTGGAGTTCTACGCCAACAACCCGGTCGACACGCCCGACTACACCATGGGCGAGCTGATCAACATCAACGGCGACAACCAGCCGCTGCGCTGGATGTACAACCCGTCGCTCGACGGCAACTCGCCCAACTGCTACGACAGCAACAACGGCAACCTGGACCCGCACTACTCGCTCGGCCCGCTGACCCACTGGTTCTTCCTCGCGGCCGTCGGCAGCGGCGACCACGGCTACGGCAACAGCCCGACCTGCAACAACTCCACGGTCACGGGCATCGGCAACGACAAGGCCGCCAAGATCTGGTACAAGGCCCTGGCGTCCTACGCCAACAGCAACGAGAACTACGCGCAGGCCCGCACCGACTCGCTGAAGGCCGCGGCCGACCTGTACGGCACGCACTGCACCGAGTACAACACCATCAACGCCGCGTGGGCGGCGGTCAGCGTCACCGGCAGCGACCCTGTCCCGGGCACCTGCCCCGGGCAGGGCGGCGGCCCCACGGTCACCAGCCCCGGCGACCAGACCAGCACCGTCGGCCAGGCCGTCAACGTGCAGATCAAGGCCAGTGACCCCAACGGGCAGGCGCTGACCTACAGCGCGACCGGGCTCCCGGCCGGGCTGTCGATCAACGCGAGCACCGGCGTGGTCTCCGGCACCCCGACCACCGCGGGCACCAGCACCGTCACGGTCACCGCCAAGAACACCTCGGGCCAGACCGGCACGGCCACCTTCAACTGGACGGTGAACCCGTCCGGTGGCGGCTCGTGCTCCTCGCCCGGCGACAAGGTGTCCAACGGCGGGTTCGAGAGCGGCACCTCGCCGTGGACCACCACGTCCGGCGTCGTCTCGGCGAACGGCAGCGGTGAGAGCGCCCACTCCGGCACCCACTTCGCCTGGCTCGACGGCTACGGCTCGTCCCACACGGACTCCGCCACGCAGTCGGTGACGATCCCGGCGAACTGCAAGGCCACCCTGACCTACTACCTGCACATCGACACCGACGAGTCGCCCGGCACCGCCTACGACACGCTCACCGTCAAGGCCAACGGCACGACCGTCGCGTCCTACTCCAACCTCGACGCCAACTCGGGCTACGCGCAGAAGAGCATCGACCTGTCCGCCTACGCGGGCAAGACCGTCACGCTCTCCTTCTCCGGCACGGAGGACGCCTACCTCCAGACCAGCTTCGTCCTCGACGACGTGGCCCTGAACGCCGGCTGACGCCCCCTCCCTCACCCCGCTCTGTCGCCGGCCCCCACCGCTGGGGGGCCGGCGACAGCCATGAGCAAGGAGCATCCATGAACAGCAGACTGCTGGCCGCCGCCACCGCCGTGGCGACCGCGGCGGCCGGCCTGGCCGCCGCGATCGCCCCCGCGCACGCGGCCCCGCTCGCGCGGACCACCTCGCCCGGTACCACCATCACCGACTGCTCCGCCGCCCAGGTCGTCTCCAACGGCGGGTTCGAGAGCGGCACCTCACCGTGGACGACCACGTCCGGCGTCGTCTCGGCGAACGGCAGCGGTGAGAGCGCCCACTCCGGCACCCACTTCGCCTGGCTGGACGGCTACGGCTCGTCCCACACCGACACCGCGTCCCAGTCGGTGACGCTGCCCGCGGGCTGCACGGCGACCCTGTCGTTCTACCTGCATGTCGACACCGACGAGTCGCCCGGCACCGCCTACGACAAGCTCACCGTGAAGATGGGCGGCGACACCGTCGCGTCCTACTCCAACCTCGACGCGAACTCCGGCTACGTGAAGAAGAGCATCGACGCGTCCGCCTACGCGGGCAAGACCGTCACGCTCTCCTTCTCCGGGACGGAGGACTCCGGCGCCCAGACCAGCTTCGTCCTCGACGACGTCGCCCTCGACGTCTCCGGCGGCGGCACGACGCCCCCGCCGGCGGGCGACGGCACCCGCACCCCCGACTCGCAGTCCTACACGGTCGACCTCACCAGCGACTCGTCCGGCGCCAACTGGCAGGGCCACGAGTCGGTCGCGTTCACCAACACCGACTCGGCGCCGCTGTCGGAGGTCTACCTGCGGCTGTGGGACAACGCCCACGGCAGCTGCCCGTCCAGCACCCCCATCACCGTCACCAACGTCACCGGCGGCACCGCGTCCGCCCTCACGGTCGGCTGCACCGCGATGAAGGTGACGCTGCCGGGCCCGCTGGCGCAGGGGCAGAGCGCGACCGTCGCGTTCGACCTCGCCATCGCGGTGCCGTCCGGCGCCGACCGGTTCGGGCGCGACGGGGCGTACAACTTCCTCGGCAACGCGCTGCCCGTCCTCGCCGTCCACGACGGCGACGGCTGGCACCTCGACCCGTACACCAACAACGGCGAGTCGTTCTACGGCCTGGCGAGCGACTACAAGGTGACGCTGGACCACCCCAGCTCGCTGTCCGTCCCCGCGACGGGCACGTCCGTCGACACCCCCGGTTCGTCCGGCCGGACGGTCACCACCGCGACCGCGGCGCACGTCCGCGAGTTCGCCTGGGGCGCCGGCCCGTTCTCCAAGCTCTCCGCCACCTCGCCGAACGGCGTCAAGGTGAACATGTACTGGGTGAGCGGCATCAGCCAGTCCAGCGCCCAGCAGATGCTGTCGCTCGCCACCAGCGCGATCGACGCCCACTCCGGCCGGTTCGGCGCCTACCCGTACGGCGAGGTCGACGCGATCCTCGACAACGACTTCTGGTTCGGCGGCATGGAGTACCCCGGCTTCGTCCTCGACCTGGTCAGCACGGTGGCGCTGCCGCACGAGCTGGCGCACCAGTGGTGGTACGGGATCGTCGGCGACGACGAGTACGACCACCCGTGGCTGGACGAGGCGTTCGCCGACTACGCCACCGACCTGTACCGCGGGATCAGCGGCGCGGGCTGCTGGGACGGCGTGTCGTGGGCGTCGTCCGACGAGAAGATCACCAACTCGATGGCGTACTGGGACGCGCACTCGTCCCGCTACTCCACCGTCGTCTACGACTACGGCAAGTGCGCCCTGCACGACCTGCAGCGCGTGATCGGTGACTCCGCCATGGCGAACCTCCTCAAGACCTACGCCGCGAGCCACTGGTACGGCGTCTCCACCACCGCCGAGTTCAAGAAGGCCGCCCAGGCGGCCACCACCACCGACCTCACGTCCTTCTGGACCCAACACCGCATCGAGGGCTGACGCCCCCGCGGCGCCCGGACGGCCGTCAGCCCGTCCGGGCGCCGCCCGTTGATCAGAACGACCGGATCACTCGCACCCGTCCCCGGTCTCGGGTCCTCGCGACGCCGGCGCCGTAGCCGCCGCGCGCGTCGAGGCAGCCGGCGGCGTTGCACGCACCGCACTGAAGGGCTATTCTGGCCGACCGTAAGTTAATAATATTAACTTCACCGGTCCCCCAACGTGAGGATTCAGCGCATGACCGTACGCAAATGGGCCCGCCGACTCGGCATGATGGGAGCCGCCGCGATCGCGGCCGCGACCATTGCCCCACCGGCGCACGCGAGCACGAACCCCTACACCGGAGCCGAGGCCTGCCACAACGAATTCGGCGGCAGCTGGAGCTACTCCTCCGACGGCCACCGCCAGGCCAAGACGGACGGCGGAAGCGTGTGGGGCGACGTCTACCTGCTGTACAACAGCGCCACCGGATACAACTGCGTCGCCACCATCAAGTCCGCCTACGTGGGCACCTCGACCGGGACCACGGCCAATCTCCTGGTCGATGACGGAACCTGGAAGAACCATTCCGACGCCGACCTGTACCGCTATTACGCGGCCGTGCAGTGGTATGGCCGCGGCAAATGCGTGCAGTACTGGGGCACCATCTGGGACCCGACGGCCACCTACCTGGCCGAGGGCAGCCGGGACTACTGGGGCAACTGCAGCTGACCCGCACGGATCAAGGACCGGCCTTGGCGAACGCAGGCAACGCCTCCGATCCTTGCGCTATGGGATCGACGCCTCACCGACCGCCGCCAGCAACTCGATCGGGAGCTCCCGATCCTGCTGCCCGACGGTAAGGGCGACCCATCGGCCGGCCTCCGGCCGTCGCCAGAGGAGCATCCTGCCGCTGAGCATGCACAACTGATTGATCGGCTCCGGAACCGGGTCTTCCTCGACAGGCGTCTGCTGATCGACCAGATCGATGACCGGTTGCTGGGCGAGTGCTCGTTGCAGGTACGGCCACAAATCGATTGTCTCCGCCTCGCCCCAGCGCGCTGTGAACACCGTCGCGAGCGCCTGGAAAACGACGTCCATCTCCTCATCGGCCGCCGCAACGACATCCAAGCCGTCATCCCAAAAGTCCTGGCTGGCCCGGAGGACACGCACGTGGTAGCCCGGCCCGCTATGCCGATCACCCGCCCGCTCATCTTCCTGCGGAAAAGGAAGAACGAGCAGGTCATCGACGATCGCCTCCAGATCCCGCGTTGTCATGCCAGGAGACTAGCCGTGACCTGGACTTCGGCGGCCTGCCTTTCGTGCCGGGGGTACTGCGGCCTCGGCCGTCCGGTGCGCCGCGGCCGATCACTTGCAGCCGTCCTCGACGGCCAGGACGCCCTGCGTGACGGCGGTCACCCAGCCGCGCCCGCCCCGGCCGAACGCCACGAGCACCAGGGCGACCGCCACTCCGACGCTCGCGGCGATCCGCGTGACGAGAACGGCCTGATCCCACGCGGGCCGGCTCCACCACCGGACGATGTCGGCATTTCCTGCGAGCCGCTCATGTCGCCCAGTCTCGGCAACTCGCCACCGCCCCGCATGAGTACGACTACTCAACCGCACCGGCCGGCGGTGCGGGCGCCGGGGGGTTGACGGGCCTTCCCGGGCGTGCGATAACAGCGTTACCGATCAGAAACGTTGTTATCGAGGGGCGGTATGGCGGCGAGCGCGTACGAGGCGGCCCAGCGGCGGGGGGACGAGGCGATCCGCACGTCGCTGCTGGACGCCGCCAGCCGCCTGCTGGCCGACGAAGGGCCGGGCGCGCTCGCGCTGCGCCGGATCGCCGCCGAGGTCGGCTGCTCCACGACCGTCCTGTACCGGATGTTCGAGAGCAAGGCGGGGCTGATCGAGGCCCTGTACGTGGAGGCGTTCGAGCGGTTCCGGCGGCGGCTCGCCGCGGTGCCCGAGCGGTCCGACCCGCTGGAGCACCTCGTCGACCTGGGACGCGCCTACCGGGACAACGCCCTGGCCGAACGCAACTACTACCGGCTGATGTTCGGCGAGCCCGTCCCGGGGTTCCGGCCGAGCGACGAGGCCCTGGTGCAGGCCGCGGAGACCTTCACGATCCTGCAGGACGCCGTGGCGGCCTGCGCCGCCGCCGGGCTGCCGTCCGGCGGCGAGCCGCGCCATGTCGCCGCGTCGCTCTGGGCCGCCATCCACGGCGTGGTCAGCCTCGAACTCGCCGGCCACCTCCCCGCCGACGCCGGCGAGGTCTTCGAGGCCACCCTCCTCGCCATGGGAGCCGGCCTGTTCCGCACCCCTTCCGCCCCCGAGAAGCGAGGCCCCTGATGCCCAGCCCGTTCCTGGAAGGCCCCTACGCCCCCGTCACCGAGGAGACCACCGCCCACGACGTGCCCGTCACCGGCCGCGTCCCCGCCGGGCTCGACGGACGCTACCTGCGGATCGGCCCGAACCCGCTCGGGCTGGAGGACCCCGAGTCCTACCACTGGTTCCTCGGCGACGGCATGGTCCACGGCGTGCGGCTGCGCGACGGCCGCGCCGAGTGGTACCGCAACCGGTGGGTGCGGTCGCGGCGGGTGGCCGCCGGGCTCGGCGAGCCGTGGCCGGAGGGACCGGTCTTCGACGACTTCGACTTCGCCCCGAACACCAACGTCATCGGCCACGCGGGCCGCACGTTCGCGCTGATCGAGGGCGGGTTCCGGCCGTACGAGCTCGGCCACGACCTCACCACCGTCGGCCCCTGCGACTTCGGCGGCACCCTCAAGGGCGGCTACACCGCGCACACCAAGAAGGACCCCGCCACCGGCGAGCTCCACGCGATCGCCTACTACTTCGGCTGGGAGCACTTCCAGTACACGGTGCTGAGCGCCGCCGGGCTCGTCACCCGCTCGGTGGACATCCCCGTCTCCGACGGCCCGATGGTGCACGACCTGGCCCTCACGGAGAAGTACGTCATCGTCTACGACCTGCCCGTCACGTTCTCGATGCCGCTGGCCGCCGCCGGAGCCTCCCTCCCTTACGCCTGGAACGACGAGCACCCCGCGAGGATCGGCCTGCTGCCCCGCACCGGCGACGCGTCCGACGTGCGGTGGATCGACATCGAGCCGTGCTGGGTCTTCCACACCATGAACGCCTACGACGACGGCGACCGGATCGTGCTCGACCTGGCGAAGTTCCCCAGCTTCATGCGGGACGGCCGCCTGGAGGGCAACCCGCCGCCGGTCCTGGACCGCTGGACGATCGACCCGGCCGCCGGAACCGTCGCGCAGCGGACCCTCGACGACCGCTCCCAGGAGTTCCCCCGCGTCGACGAGCGGCTGACGTCCCGGCCGCACCGCTACGGCTACACCGTCGCCTCGGAGTCGTCCCCCGGCGAGCTCGTCGGCGACGGCCTCCTCAAGCGCGACTACCGGACCGGACGCACCGACGTCCGCCGTTTCCCCGCCGGCTCGGCGGTCGGCGAGGCCGTCTTCGTGCCGTCCGCGCCGGACGCCGCCGAGGACGACGGCTACCTGATGGCCCTGGCCCACGACACCGGCCGCGGCGCCACCGACCTCGTCATCATCTCCGCGCAGGACTTCACCGGCCCTCCGATCGCCGTCGTCCACCTCCCCGTCCGCGTCCCGCCCGGCTTCCACGGCAACTGGCTCCCCGACAACTGACCCGCCGCGCCGACGGCGCCGGCGGGCGGGGTCAGCTGTCGAAGCCGAGGCCGAGGGTGTCCAGGGTGCGGAGCCACAGGTTGCGGCGGCCGCCGTTGCGGTCGGCGCGGGCCATGGAGCGGCGGGTCAGCTCGATGCCGAGCCAGCGCAGGGGTTCGGGCGGGAACGGGACGGGCCTGCTGCGCACCATCGCGAGCCGGGTGCGAGCGGTGTCGAGGCCGTCGAGGCGGTCGAGGATCACCTGGGCGGCGAAGCGGGTCGCGCCGACGCCGAGGCCGGTGAAGCCGAGCGCGTAGGCGGCGCGGCCCTGCGCGGCGGTGCCGTAGAAGGCGGAGAACCGGGTGCAGGTGTCGATGACGCCGCCCCACGTGTGGGTGAACCGGACGTCTTCGAGCTGCGGGAACGTCCGGAAGAAGTTGCCGGCGAGGACCCGGAAGGTGTCCGGGCGCTGGTCGAGGTCCGCCGACATCCGGGAGCCGTAGTGGTACACGGCGTCGTAGCCGCCCCACAGGATCCGGTTGTCGGCGGTCAGCCGGTAGTAGTGGAACCGGCTGCCCGAGTCGGCCATGCCGTGCCGGTTCCGCCAGCCGATGGCGGCGAGCTGGGCGTCCGTCAGCGGTTCGGTGACCATCGCGTAGTCGTAGACGGGGACGACGTACGGGCGGACCCGGTGGACGAGCGAGGGGAACGCGTTGGTGGCGAGGGCGACGCGGCGGGCGACGACGCGGCCGTAGGCGGTGGTGACGACCAGGTTCGGGCCCCGCGCGGTGAGGGAGGTGGCGGGGGTGCGCTCGTAGATGCGGACGCCGAGCCGGAGGCACGCGTCGCGCAGCCCCCAGGCGAGCCGGGCCGGGTTGAGGAGGGCGGTGCCGTCGCGGTCGAGGAGGCCCGCGAGGTAGGTGGGGGAGGCGACCTCGGCCCTGACCCGCTCGGTGTCGAGGAACTCGGGGGACAGGCCGTGGCGGCGCATGGCCTCGGCCTCCTCGCGCAGCTCGCGGACCTGGTGGGGGCGGGTGGCGACGTTGAGCTCGCCGGTGCGCTCCCAGTCGCAGTCGATGCCGTACCGGCGCAGCGCGTCCTCGATCTCGTCGAGGTTGCGCATGCCGAGCCGTTCGAGTTCGGCCACCTCGCCGGGCCAGCGGGCGAGCCCGTTGCCGAAGCCGTGGGTGAGGCTGGACGAGCAGAACCCGCCGTTGCGCCCGGACGCGGCCCAGCCGGCCTCGCGGGCCTCGACGAGGACGACGTCGCGGCCGGGGTCGCGCTCCTTGGCGAGCAGCGCGGTCCAGAGGCCGCAGTAGCCGCCGCCGACCACGGCGAGGTCGGCGCGCTCCTCGCCGGCGAGGGCGGGGAGGGCCGCGGGGCGCGCGGGGTCGTCGAGCCAGAAGGGGACGGGTTCGGCGTGCACGAGCGCGCGTGCGGGATCAGCGGCGATGGCCTGCGACATGCCACTAATTTAGCGGCTTGCGGCATAGATTTCACTAATCGAGTTGCAGTGACCGGGTGTGGCTACTGATTCAGTGGCCGGCGCGTGCCCCATCGGTAGCTCTCCTTGCGGAGCTGGAGGTACACGAACGTCTCGGTGCCCGCGACGCCGGGGATCGAGCGGATGCGGGACGCCAGCACCTCCGCGAGGTGCGCGTCGTCGTCGCAGACGATCTCGCAGAGGATGTCGAAGCCGCCCGCGCACAGCACCACGTAGATCATCTCCGGCATGTCCGACAGCGCGGACGCGACCGGTTCGAGGGGGCCGGAGACCCGCACCCCGACCATCGCCTGCCGGTGCGCGCCGACCAGCAGCGGGTCGGTGACGGCGACGATCTGCACCACGCCAGACTCGGTCAGCCGCTGCACCCGCTGCCGGACGGCCGCCTCCGACAGGCCGACCACCTTGGCGATCGCCCCGTAGGAGCGCCGGCCGTCCTCCTGCAGCTGCTCGATGATCTGCCAGGAGATGTCGTCGAGGTCCGGCCCGGCCGTGCTCTTCCTGCTCATGGCCCGCATCATCGCAGGCCGCCGCGCGGTCGGCGGCCGGATCCCCGCAAGAGGGCACGTTGTCGCCCGGAGTGGGACGGATCAGGAGAAGGCGGACGGGGCGATGCGGGGCGCGCGGTCCTCGACCGCCTGCGCCGGGTCGAGGACGTCGGCGTCCTGCTCGAAGGGCGGCTCGGCGGAGACCGGGGTCAGCAGGAGCATGCCGGTGCCGAGCATCTCCTGGAGACGGGTGATCGGCGTCGCGCGGCGGGCCCAGCCACCGAGGTAGGCGGTGAGGCCGGGCTCCTCGCCCCACAGCGCGGCGGCGTACTCGAACGCGTACCTGCTTGTGGACGCGGAGGGGCTCGTCGGCCATCTCCAGCATGCCGGGCAGGCCGGGGCGCAGGTCCTCGAACAGCAGCAGCGACCAGCGCCTCGCGACCATCGCCGACGCCACCCTGGACATCGTGGCGGCGGACGGTCTCGACGGCGTGTCCATCCGGGCCGTCGCCAAGCGGATCGGCGGCTCGACGACCCTCGTCACCAACTACCTGCCCACTCGGGAGGCGCTGCTGCGCAACGCGATAGAGCACGCCATGCGGGACTGGGACGCCGACCTGGACCAGGCCCTCGAAGGCACCCCCGCCCCCGGGCGGCTGGCGGTCCTGGCCCGCTGGGCGTGCTCGACCACCGGCAACGACGAGGTGCTCCGCCGGCTGTTCCTGGAGATCCTCGGCCGCAGCGGCCGGAGGTCGGAGGCGCTCCAGCTCATCCGGGACGACGCGCGCCGCAACCTCGACGGGCTCGTCGACGCCGCGCGGGACGCGGGCGCCGCCGACGCCGCGTTCGCCGCCGACGTCCTGCACCTGGTGTTCCGCGGCTTCCACGTCTCCAGCCTGGAGGCGCCCGAGCGCTGGAACAGCGAGCGGATGGCCCCGCTCGCCGGGGCGGTCAGGCGAAGGAGCCCTCGCCGAGGAACACCTCGATGAGGTCCTGGACGTCGTGGTCGGCCTCGGCCGGGTGACGGAAGGGCCGGTCGCCGTTGATCGTGTAGGTGTTGCGGCGGCCGACCCGGGTCCGGACCAGGTACCCCGCCTCCTCCAGGTCCGTGATGATCAGCTGCGCCGCCCGCTCGGTGATCCCGATCTGCTGCGCCACGTCCCGGACGCGCAGCTCGGGGTCCCGGGCGATGCAGATCAGGACCCGGGCGTGGTTGGTCAGGAACGTCCACGGCTTCCGGTCCTGCCGTGCCTTGGTGCTCTCCATCGGAGACCTCGCTGTCCGGTGCTTCCCCCCGGCGGTGACGAGCGCGGGCGGAGCTCCAGCGGTGCCCCGCCCCGCCGGAGCGGGAGGTGTCGGCCACCTCGATGATACGACAGGCTTTTACCGAATAATTTTTCCTGTAACATCTTTGCGGCAAGCAGGATCAGTCATTGACGCCGTCGTCTCGTGAGGAGGGTGCTTCGCCATGCTCGTGCAGTCCGCCACCTCGCAGGTCACACCGGATCACCGCGCCGGTGCGCCCGCATGCGGGGCACCCGGGCCCCGGGGCCGCCCCGCCCTCGCCTTCGAGACCGGCACCCGCGACGGCGCGGCCGTCCTGGCGATGACGGGCCAGCTCGTCGCCGAGACCGTGGTGACCGCCGAGGCGAAGATCCTCACCACGACCGTGCTGGCCGGGCGCCCCCTGAACCTGGTGCTCGACCTCACCGGGATCGACGCGATCGACCAGCTCGGCACCGCCCTGCTGACCAAGACGCGGTTCACCGTCTCCGCCGCCAGGGGCACCCTGCACCTCGTCGCCCCGCCCGGCGGCGCCGTCCACCCCGCGCTCAACCGGTACCTGCGCCGGATCTCCGTGCCGCAAATGCAGGACGTCCCCGCCGCCCCCATGCCGAGCGCCGTCCGCCGCGCCTGAACCGCAGGCCGCGAGTCGCGTGCGGGCTCCAGAGGGGGGAGCCCGCACGCGATCCTCAGTTGTTGGTGTGGAGGTCGGTGTTCAGCGCGATCTTCGCGCCGTTCCGGGGCAGCGCCTCCACGGCGCCCGTGGCGGAGTTGCGGCGCAGCAGCAGCCCCGAGCGCCCGGACAGCTCCGCGGCCTTGACCGCGGTGCCGTCCGGCAGGGCCACCTTGGTGCCCGCCGTCACGTACAGGCCCGCCTCCACGACGCAGTCGTCGCCCAGCGAGATCCCGATGCCGGAGTTGGCGCCCAGCAGGCAGCGCTCGCCGACCGAGATGACCTGCGTGCCGCCGCCCGACAGCGTCCCCATGATCGACGCCCCGCCGCCCACGTCGGAGTCCGCGCCGACCACCACGCCCGCGGACACCCGGCCCTCGATCATGGACGTGCCGAGCGTCCCGGCGTTGAAGTTCACGAACCCCTCGTGCATCACCGTGGTGCCGGCCGCCAGGTGCGCGCCGAGCCGGACCCGCGACGCGTCGGCGATCCGCACCCCGGACGGCACGACGTAGTCGGTCATCCGCGGGAACTTGTCGACCCCGTCCACCGTGACCGGGCCCCGCGCCCGCAGCGCCGTCCGGACCCGCTCGAAGCCGTCCACCGCGCACGGCCCGGCGCTCGTCCACACCACCGTCGCGAGCAGGCCGAAGATCCCCTCCAGGTTGACCCGGTGGGGCCGGACGAGCCGCGCCGACAGCAGGTGCAGCCGCAGGTACACGTCGTGCGCGTCCACCGGCGGGTCGGCGAGGCCGCCGATCTCCGTCCGCACCGCGACGGTCTCGACCCGCCGCGCCTCGTCCCGCCCGACCCGGACGTCCTCACCGAAGGCCGCGCGCGCCTCGCCTGCGTCCAGCCGCCGCGTCCCCTTGCCGGCCTCCCCGGCGAGCCGCGGCTCGGGGAACCACGTGTCGAGCACCGTGCCGTCGTCCGCGACCGTGGCGATGCCGTCGCCGACCGCTCCGTCTGTCACAAATCCCGTTCCGACCATGCGGAACACGGTAACGGCCCGCCCACCCCCTCACCGCACCCGCCGGGGGAACGAACCGGCGAGGGGCGCTTCAGCGGTGCATCCGGCGCCAGGGGTTCCGCGTCTCGTCCACGGAATCGAGAAGGAGGCCGTGCACCCGTTCGGGAAGGGCCTGGATGAACGGCGTCACCACGGGCAGCGCCGAGGCGAGGCCGTCGAGGATCTGCTGGGCGGGCGCGTCCTCGTGCGTGCTGACGAATCGCTCGGCGGCGGCCCGCTGCTGCATGCCGATGAATTGCGACGCCCTGATGAGGAACAACGACCGCACATGCTCGTGGAGGACGGCGAGGTTCTCCTCGGAAGGCTGGAATCCGGCCGTGCGGACGATGTCCTCGAGGTAGGTGGGGGAGAGGCGCGGGGCCGTCAGGCCGACGAGGCCGGGCGGAAGCGTTCCTATGGACGCCAGGGACGGGTCCCGCCGTTTCCACATCCCGGCGAGCGGCATCCGGTTGAGCCGGTCGGGGCCGGCGCCGAGCGGGAACAGTCCCGACTCGGTGCCCGCCGGCGTCTTCCAGAACGCGCCGAACACGAAGTCGTCCTCGGTGTCGTGGAAGCCCACGACGCGGGCCGGGGGTTCGTCCGGCCCCAGCCAGACGAACCCGGGCTGGAAGACCAGCGGCGTGTGCTCGTAGGGCCGCTCGCCGTAGGACTCCACCGTCGCGGTGAGGGAGCGCAGGGCGTCGTCGAGCGCGAGCCCGCTGCGGAAGCGGCGCCCGGAGTCCAGGCGGAGGCACTGCGGGCCCGGTTCCGGCGGCGCGGCGGTGCCGGTCCGCGCGGCCTTGCGTCTGCCGAACAATGGCATTCCCGGCTCCTTGATCTTTTCGCGCGCCATTTCGCGCGCCGCGAGCACCTTGCGCTCGCCCCCGTTGTCCCGCCGAATGAACATCTATCACGGGCCATGAATGGCCGACCGAGGTCGAGGTAAAGGATCTAGTCCGTATCCGGCCAGCCCTTTCCGGCCGGTGGAATTGCGGATGCGGAAACCGGTGTTTCCACGGAGGCGAGGGAACGCCGCGAGAAAAGGCCCGCCGCGCCGGCGGCCACGTGATGGCGGTAGGGTCCGGCGGGTGGACGATCATGTTTCCGCCGCGGACGGTCTCCGGCGGGCGGGCGAGAGGCTGGCGGCGACCTTCCGGAGCGTCCCGGACGGCGGCGGCCCCGGCCGGGCGCCGCACATTCCGAGCGGTCCCTACCCGGACGACTACGTCGCGCTGATCTCCCGGACCGGACCGGGCACCCTCGCGGGCGTGCTCCGGCTCCTCGTCCCGGGCGGCGACGGCGGTTTCGGCATGGAGGCCGAGCAGCGCGAGCATGAGCCGCCGCACCCGGAGGCGAGGCTCTGGGGAGTGTTCACCGGCGGGGAGACGTGCTGGTGGCTGCCGTTCGGCGACGATCCCGCCCGGTGGCTGGTGGCGCTGGACGGCCACGGGCAGCAGCAGCTCAACCTCACCACCACCGAGTTCCTCGACGAATGGCTGGACGGCCGGCTCGACCTGCCGGTGCTGGCGCTGCCGCCCGTCCCGCGCGAGCGCACCCTGACCCGCGCCGGGCATCCGGTCGCGGCCCCGGCCGAGCCCGTCCGGGACGGCGCCCGGGATCCGCTGGCCCAGCTGCGGACCATCATCGGGCCGGGCCGTCCGGCCGCCGCCTATGACTGGGAGGCCATCGAGGCCGAATTGGGCGTCCCGGGGCTGCCCGCCGACTACAAGCGCCTTTACGAGGCGTACGGCGCCGACGGGCGGTTCGCCGTGAACGGCATTTTCGTCCAGGCCCCGGACGGCCTCGCGTCGCACCTCGCGGAGTACGGCCACATCTACCGGAAGTGGGCGGAGAACGACCGCAATCCCGCGAGCCCCGAGCGCCGCTACACGGCGTATCCGGAGCCCGGCGGCCTGCTCTACTGCGGCAGTACCGAGGGCCGCGACGTCCTGTGCTGGGACACAGCCGGCCCGGACCCGGACCGCTGGCCCGTGGTGAACCTGGGCTACAGCGAGATCGTGGAGTTCGGGCCGCTGACCGAGCTCCTCGTCGCCGAGCTGACCGGTGTCGGCCTGGACATGACGGACGCCTCCCTAGGCGACCCCACGGAATGGGCGTGGCCGTTCTGGGGCCCGCGCCCACCCCGCACCTGACCGCGCGGGGCCATTGCGGCGCGGGCGGTGGGGGTCGTCACTTGCCCGTAGGGAGGCGTAGCCGTATGACCGCTGACCGGTCGTTCGCGATGCCGCACTTGGCCTCGGTGGACGGGCAGGTGTCGACGGCGAGGTACAGGTATCCGTTCCCGGTCGAGAGCGCTTCGGCTCCGGCGGTGACGGCGGACAGGTCGCCGTTCCGCCCGACCTGGTAGACGGTCTGCTGAGCGTTGCGCAGCGAGCCGCGGAAGTCGAGCTGGGACTTCGTGAGGTCGCCGCTCCACCGGAACTTCGCGGAGATCCCGGTCGTGCCGCTGCCGGGCAGGGGATCGCCGGCGCCGTAGTAGAGGTCGCCGGTGGCCCGTTCCACGGCGATGCTCGATGCGTGTTCCGCGTCTCCGGCGCGCGGGGCGTCGACATATCCGTTGATCGCCTTGCCGAACGGCTTGAACGGTGCTTCCGGACGCTTGAGGGCGCCCGTGTCGCGGGACCCGACGACGGGATAGACCCGTTCCGTCGCGGTGGCGATTCTCAGGATCCCGCGACCGGTGTGCACGTACAGGTCTCCGCCGTTCCACGCCAGCGGCGCGTTGCCGTCCTCGGGGATGTAGGTCTCTTCGGCGGGGGCGCCGGTCTTGGGATCCAGGAGATTCGGATCCTTTTTGGGGGGTTCTTGCGCGGCACGGAGGGGAGTGCCCGCGATCACGGTCGCCCGGCCCGAGATCAGGCGGTGGACGAGAAGCGAATTGCGCTGGTTCTGCCGATCGCTGAAGAACACGGTCCCGTCGTCGGCGACCGCCACCCCGTTCACCGACAGAGGGGGGAGCCGCTCCGCCGGCGTCCGATCCGTGAGGGGGTGCTCGCGCGCCGTCGCCACGATCCTGGTCGCCCGCCCGTCCCTGGTGACCTTCCACAGACCCGCCGCGTCGAGCGCCAGATAGAGACTGCCGTCGGGTGCGGCGGCCGCCTGAACCGCCTGGTCCGACGCCCCGGTGCCGAATCGGTCCAGAGCGGGGACGCGCACCCGCTCGACGGCTCCGCCGGGATCGGCCGTCCACAGTTCGTAGCCTTGGGAATCCAACGTGAACAGGGCGACGTTCCCGTGCTCGTCCGTGGTCATGCTCTGCAGTTCCCCGGGCACTTTTCGCTGCGGTCCGCTGCCGCTGTCGCCGGTACCGGCCCCCAGGACGAATTCGACCGATGCGCCACTGGAGGAGCCGCGGAGGGCGAAACCGGCGACGACGGCCGCCCCGACGATGACCGGGACGAGCACCGCGAGAATCCAGCGGCGGCGTGCCAGGTTGGAGATCTGAATGACCGGCCTCCCAATGCATCGTTCGCCGTCCCGGCCGGGAGTAGCGCGGAAGTGACGAAAGCGGCGGCATCCTACCGGTCGCCCCTGAAGGTGAAGGCCGACGGGGACCAGCGCGCCGGTGAAGGTCGACACGTCGTCAGCGGTCCCGGTGACGGGGCCGCCCGTCAGGGTGACGGGCGGTTCAACGCCCGCTCGATGAGGTCATCGATGAATCCGGCGGCGCGAGGCCGGCCTGCGCAGGCGCGACGCAGCCCGACACACGCGGCACGCAATTCCGGCGTCGTGCCACGGTCGGCGAGCAACACCACCAGGGCATGCCAATCCCCCACCTGCTTGTCAGGCAACGCCGACAACTCGTCGACATAGCGGCCCGGCTCCAGCAACTCCGCAGCACGGCCCGCCGCGTGCGTCACGGCGGCGAGGAGATCGGTACGCAGCCGGTCAACGTCCGTACCGTCCGTCACCCGCCACCGGTGGGCATCGTCCGCACTCCTGGCCCTCCCTTCGAGGAGCCGGATCCCGTGAACGTCCCTCGCCTTTTCGATCGGGCGGTCAGCCCCGTGATTCCACTCCCACCACGCCCTCGGCACCACGGACGTATTGAGGTAGAACAGCCTGGCGTCCCAACTCGAGCCCTGCGACCCCTGTTTCTGGACCACGGCGACGCCCTCGGCGGTGACGAGCCGCCAGAGACCGCCAGAACCGCGCCAGCCCATCGGGCGAAGTGCGGTCCCGACATCTCGCATCAGGCCCCTGACGACCCCGTCGAGATCAAGCATTCCCCGACGATACGGTCCCCGGTTAGGCGAGTTCACACGCTCGCTGTGGTTGATGACGCTGCCTTGCGTTACTGCCGGAGCCCGCGCGGGCGCGTGCGGTCGGTGGCTCCGTGATGCGGAAGGCCCAGCGGCCGGGCCGCCAGGCCGTCCGGGGAGCTGCGTCGTGGGGGCCGGTCAGAGGGACGTGGTGCGCTTGATCCGCGTCAGGAGGGCGGCGAACTGCGCGGCCGTGAGGGTGAGGTGCCCAGCGTCCGGGTCCTTCGAGTCCCGCACCCCGAGACCGACCCCAGGCGCCAGCCGTCCCAGCTCAACGCAGTGCTCGTCATCGGCTCCGCCGCTGAAAGAACTCTTGCGCCACTGCACGGTCTCAGCGCTCCGTGTGCTGCTTGATCTGGTTGATGACATCTGTGAACTGTGCGGACGTGAGAGTGAGGTGTCCGCCGTCGGGGTTCTTCGAGTCCCGAACCCCTATGCCGGACGAGAGGCGTCCCAGCTCAACGCACTGGTTGTCGTTCACGCCACCGGTGTACGAACTCTTGCGCCACTGGACGATCATGTGTACCTCTCCAAGTACTGCCGGATGATCTCGCGGGAGGCTTCCTCTGAGGCAGCCTTGACGCCGATACGATCGAACGTAATCGAAAGCTCGCGCACCTCGCCAGGCGATTCGATCAAGCGCCCGCCGTTCAACGCGCCGGAGTATGCGACGTCCCGGTCCTCCAAGCCGATGATCTGCATCGAGCCGTCGACCCCCATGTGCTCGCCTGACGAGAACGGGACGACCCTGACGCTCACGTATGGCCGCTCGGCCAGTTGCAGCAGGTGCTCCAACTGCTTCCCCATGACCTCTGTGCCTCCGAACGGGCGTGCGAGTACCGCTTCGTCGATGATCGTCCAGGTGAGTAGCGAGTCACCCTTCTCCCAGTAGGCCTGCTTCTTGGATGTCCGGAATGCCATGACCGCTTCGAGATCCTTGAACTTGCTCGCCTTGACGCACGCCCAGGTGTAGTCGTCGGTTTGGAGGGCGAGTGGGACGACCTGTCCGTGGTAGGTCTTGATGGAGACGGCCTCCTGCTCGTAGCGGTCGATCTGGCGTCCCCAGTCCGGGTCGTGAGCCATTCGCGCGAACCAGAGCAGGACCTGGAACAGGACGCCGGTTCCGTAGGCCATGTCCAGCTTGCGCATTTGGTCGTCCTGGGGCCGTCGCCTGCCTGACTCCAGGTTGGAAACAGACGAGCGAGCGAGGCCCATGATCTCGCCGCACTGGGTCAGGGAGAGCCCCATCTTCTCGCGGAAGAACCGCATGGAGAAGGCCAGGAAGTGCCACATCGAGATCCTGGGGTCGAGGGGGTCGCGGACGATGGGCATCGCTTCTCCTGTTTTCACTATGCGTGACTACAGTGAAACTCTAAGTCAAGGCCATGACCCTTGCCACAAGAATCGAAAACTCGGGTGAGGGCGGGACGATGGTGATGACGACGGCGGGGGATCTGGTCATTCCCATGCTGGCGACGCCGGCGACGGTGGGGCTGGCGCGTACGCTTGCGGACGCGTGGATGTGCAAATGGGGATATTCCCACATTCTTGATGACGCGTTGCTGGTCGTCTCGGAACTCGTCACGAATGCGGCCCGCGAGACGCCGCACAAGGAGATCCGCTTCCAGCTCAGCCGGGACGCGCAGGGGATCATCATCGCCGTCTGGGACTCCGGCGTCGGCGTCCCGCGTCCGAAGCCGCTCCGGAGGCTCACCCTCGACGACCTCGACCTCTCCGCGGAGGCGTTCGACGACAACGGCGGCTGGGGCCTGCACATCGTGCAGGCCCTCTCGACCCGCTGCGGCGCGACCCAGGATCCGAACGGCGGCAAGTGGATCTGGGCCCGCCTGTCTCCGTGAATCCGCTCCGGCCGACGGTCGGCGCCTGGGACCCCGGTCAGCGCGGGGCGGTGTCGGTCCAGCCGGACGTCAGGTTCGCCACCGAGTTGATCAGCGAGCCCGGTGCGCGTCCCGCGTTCCTGCCCGCCGGCTTGAGGACGAGCTGCTCGTAGGCCAGGGCGGTCCCGGACGCCTGGTCGATGATCAGGCGGTGCTCCAGGTCCCCGTCGGAGGTGTGCTCGTCGATCGCGACCGCCGTGCCCTGGCGCCCCTCCGCGTCCCGCACCGAGCCGATCGTCCGGACGGTCGGCAGGTCGGCGATCATCCGGAAGGCCGCCGCGCGGACCCGGGGGGTCACCGGCATGGTGAGGATGATGTCGCGGGCGACCGAGAACATCCAGGAGTCGCCGGTCTTGTTCCTGGTCAGCGGCTCGGTGTCGGTGCCGGACCTGCCGAACCGCTCGACGAGCATCCGCTTGAGGCGGTTCGGGTCGGCGGGCAGCGTGCGCAGGTCCTTCATGGTGACGTTGCCGCCGAGCGAGAAGATCGCCCCGTCGGGCGGGAGGGCCCGGCAGGCGGTGGTGGGCGGGCCCGCCGCCAGCTTGCGTGTCATCGGCGCGAACCCCTTGCGGTCCATGGGGATCGAGAAGGCGGCGGGGGAGCCCGCGCGGCGCCAGACCGCCTGGTCGGCGGGCCCGGCCGGGCGGGTGCCGAGATCCTGCCGGCGGCCGCAGTCGCGCCCGGTAGGGTTGCTCGGCGTCCAGCCTTCGAAGCGCCGCGCCCAGACGACGGTGTAGTCGCCGGTCGGCGCGTGCAGCCGGTAGTAGAGGCGCGAGGTGCTCGTATCGTGCCAGTACCTGCGCATCGTGTCGTCCTGCCGTTCGGCGCTCTGCGCCGCTACGAGCAGCACCGTCCGAGCGGCCGGGGGCGGTGCGGTCGAGCGGTGCGGGCCGGTCTCCGGCGACGCCCCCAGGACGGGCACCGCGACGGCCGCCGCCGCGGCGACGGCGGTGAGGCCGAAGCCGCCGACCCACAGGCGTCTCGAAACGGCGGTGAGGCCGCGCGAGCGCCGAGCGGCGGCCCCGCTAGCGATGTCCCGCTGCACACGGGCGAACGCCGCGGCGGTCTCCTGCTCGGTGGGACGCGGCCGCCCGAGGGCTTCGCGCACCAGGTCGATCTCGTTCATCGGTCTGACTCCTCGGTGATGAGCGTGGGGTCCACCCCGCCCAGGGCGTCACGGAGCTTGCGGCGGGCCCGGTTCAGCCGGGAGGCCACCGTTCCGGGCTTGAGGCCGAGCGCCTCGGCGACCTCGGGATAGGTGCAGTCGCCGAGGGCGACCAGCAGCAGCACGTCGCGGTCCCCCGGCGACAGGCCGCGGAGCGCCTCGGCGAGGCTGCCTCGCACGAGACCGGCGCTGACCTGGGCCACGACCTGCTCTTCATGCCCCGTCTGGGGACCGGCGGCGGGCGTTCTGGCGAGCGTCCGCAAGTAGCGGGCCTCGCCGCGCCGGTGCATCGCCACCAGGTTGGTGGCGATGCCGAACAGCCACGGCCGCAGGGCGCCGCGCGCCGGGTCGTACCTGTCGCGCCGCCGGTAGGCCGTCAGGAACGTCTCCGCGGCGATGTCGTCGGCGGCGTCGGGGCCGAGCCGTCCCGCGACGTACCGGTGGACGTCGGGGAAGTGGCGGTGGAAGATCTCAGCGAACTGCTCAGGCTCATGCCACGATGCCTCGATCCCCACGGCGTCGTCGCGGAGCGGGTCCGCGGCGGCGGGGGTGTGGCTCATCGTCACCTCGTCCTTCGCTGGGGCGATCGGTCACCCCTACTCCGCCGCCCGTGCCGCAACCCTTCACACGGACAGGACCGGCGACGCGCCGCAGCTCAGCGAGAGGGCGTGGTGCTGGTGACGGCGTGGGCCAGGTGGGTCAGGGACTCGGTGATCTGGGGCGGGGTCAGGCCCTGGCGGCGTTGCTCGGCGTAGACGTCGGGGGCCAGTGGGGCGAGCAGGGCGTCGGTGAGGGCGGCCGGGTCCGGGGTTCCCGCCTCGGTCAGCAGCATCCGGACATGGGCGCGCCAGAAGCCGTAGGCGCCGGCGGCGAAGCGCGCCGCGCCCTGCTCGGCTCCGAGGACGAGCGCGATGTGGTCCTCCAGTAGCTCGACCATGGCGGCGTAGAAGGCGGCCAGGCGGTCGCCGGGGGGCGCGCCGGGGCCGAGCGGGGGATCGCCGCGCAGCAGGCGCTCCTGGAGCGCGCGCTCGTGCTCGTCGAGGAGCGCCCGCGCGATCGAGACGGTGTCGGGGTAGCGGCGGTAGAGCGTGCCCCGCCCGACGCCCGCGGCCTTGGCGACGTCGTCCATGGTCACGGCGCGCGGGTCGCGGGAGACGAACAGCTCGGCGGCGGCGGCGAGCACCTTGGCGCGGTTGCGGGCCGCGTCCGCGCGCTCGCGCGGCGGGCCCGCGGGACGTCCGCTGAGCAGGTCGGTACGGGGCTCCATGACGGCGACTCTAGTAGCGATGTGGACAAAGTGTCCACATCGTTGCTACCGTCGGGCCCACTTCAAGCGGACACCATGTCCAGTTAGAGAGGGAGTCGCTCATGGCCACGTTGCTGCACCTGGACGCCAGCGCCCGGCGCCGTTCGATCAGCCGCGAGATCGGAGACGCCTTCGCCGGGGCGTGGCGGGCCGCCCACCCCGAGGGGACGTACGTCCACCGGGACCTGGCGGCCGACCCCGTCCCGCACATCGGCGAGGCGTGGACGGAGCTGTGCGACCACGTCCTCGCGCACGGCATCACCGACATCGACCGCTACAAGGAGGCCGTCCGCACGCCGGAGCAGGCCGAGGCGTGGGCGGTCGTCGAGCCGCTGCTGTCCGAGCTGGTGGCCGCGGACGTCGTGCTGATCGCGACGCCGATGTACAACTACTCGGTCCCGTCGTCGCTGAAGGCGTGGCTCGACCAGGTGACCTTCCCGCGGATGTCGCTCGCCGGACGGCGCTTCGTGGTCGCCACCGCGCGCGGCGGCGCCTACGGGCCCGGCGCCCCCAAGGCCCGCTTCGACCACCAGGAGCGCTTCCTCCGCGACTTCTTCACAGGCCACTTCGCCGTCGAGGACGCCGTGTTCGTCGCCGCGGACCTGGCCAACTCCCGCGTCGACCCGGCCCTCGCCCACCGGCGCGCGGAGCACGACGAGCTGTACGCCGCCGCGCTGCGCACCGCCCGCGACCTCGGCGGGGAGTACCGATGAACTGGCTCGTCCTCGGGCTGGCGGGGCTGGTCGAGATCGCCTGGGCGCAGAGCATCAAGCCGACGCAGAGCTTCACCCGGCCGCTGCCGACCCTGGTCTGCCTGGTCCTCATGGTGGCCGCGGTCTGGCTGCTGGCCCAGGCGATGCGGACCCTGCCGGTCGGCACCGCGTACGCGATCTTCACCGGCATCGGGGCGGTCGGCGCGATCGCGCTGGGCGTCGTCGTCCACAGGGACCCGCTGACGGCCGGGCGCATGACAGCGCTCGCCCTCATCGTCGCCGGCCTGGTCCTCGCCCGCGTCACCAGCCCGGAGTGACCCGGGCCGGCGGGCGGCGAGCCGGACCCCGGCCCGCGCGAGCCCCTGGCCCGCCGCGGGGATCGCCCGGGAGCGTCAGGAGTCGGTTTCGGTGAGCGGGTCGGTCGCCGACGCGAACCGCGCGTCCGAACCGTCGTCGGCCTGGGCCGGCCTTCTCCAGGTCCTCGCCGGGTCCGGGCTGTCGAACATCCAGTAGACGTTGTCCGGGTCGCCGGTCACGCGGAACGGCCTCCCGTGGTCGTCGATCTTGATCTGCTGGCTCTCCCCGTTGAGGACGGCCTCGATCGTCAGCGTGAACTCGCAGCTGCGGTGCCGGGTCTCCAGGGCGACGATGTCGAAGGACTCGGTCCCGGAGGCCGGCAGCGTGAAGCCGAAGTTCCTCGCCTGCCTCGCGTCGGGCGCCGGCCTGTCCGCGGGGCCGATCCACTGTTCGTTGACCTTGGCGAAGAGCAGCGGTCTCGGGCCGGGGGAGTCCAGGTCGAGGAGAACGGCCTTGGGGGACAGCGGGTCCGCTCCGCCGCCGGACCAGAGCCGCGTTCCCTTGAGCGGCGGTCCGTAGTGAAGGTCGGTCACCCGCATGCTTCGCAGGTAGACGGCGCCCTTGGTCACGTTCTGGATGGTGGTGTTGAAGAAGAGATGGTTGACCGCGATCCCGTTGCGCTGCTGGACGAACCGGTAGAAGCCCATGGCAGGTCTCTCGCCGGTGTCCGGTGGCCTTCCGACGACCTTCGCGGGGTGCGGGATGAGCCAGTCCTGGTTCCGGCCGTAGAGCTCCACCAGGTCCTGCGTCCCGAGCTTCAGCGGGTTCATGTCGGAGACGGGCTTGACCAGCGGCTTCGTGACCGCCTGCGGCGAGGTCGCCGCGGTGCCGGGAGCGCCGGTCGCGCCGGCCCCCGCGGTCCTGCCCGGGTCGGCGCCGCCCGAGCCCGGCCTCCAGTGGTCGCGCACGTAGAGGGCCGCGGCGACCACCACGATCAGCGCCGCGAAGAAGGCGCCGCCGACGAGAAGCGGGGAGGGCCTCGATGATCTGCTGCCCGGCGCGCCCGGCCCGCGGTCGGCCGGCGGATAGATCGTCACGTCCCTGCCGACGCCGCTGACCACGTAGAAGTCTTTCCCCTTGTTGCCGGAGACGTTCTGGTCGGCGGGCTCCGGCGGGTCCGGGGACGCGGCGCCGTCCCCGGGCGGGGTGGTTCCGGCCGTCACGTGTCCACCTGGGCGTCCCCGCCGACGCCGTCGACCAGAGTGGCGTCACCGGAGATCTGCGAGCGGCTGACCGACTGGCCGCCCGGAGGCGGTGGTGAGGCCGGGCCGGGCGGGGGCGCGGGCGCGGGGCCGGGAGGCGGCGCGCTGCCTCCGCCGATCCGGAGGCTCCCCTGTACGTTCCTGACCACGGTGAGCCTGCCGCCGACGGTCGAATCGGTGACGCTCTGCCCGCCGCCCGTCCCGCCGCCGGAACGGGGCCTGTCGAGGAATGCGCCGTACGCGGACATCGCCAGGCTCGCCAGCGCGATGAACGCGCCGAGCACGCTGGCCGTCTTGTCCGCCTTGTCGAGGCCGACGGCGGCGAAGTACGCGGCCAGCGCGCACACGCTCGCCAGGGCGACCACACCGCCGAGCCATTTGAGTATCCGGCCTGCCATGGCAGCATCTTCGCCGCCAACCCAAGATCAAGGCGGTGGGCGGCGGAGCCGATCGCTGGCCGGTGTAGGTCAGCGGCCCGCGGGCGCGTCGGCCGGGCCCCTACCTGTTGATCATTTTCAGGAGGGCCGAGTGGGTCGCGGGGTCCGCGGCGGCGATGAGGCCGCCGGGGCCGGTGTGCGGCGGGCCGCCGTCGAGGCCGGTCACGACGCAGCCGGCGGCCTGGCAGAGCGCGATGCCGGCGGCGAAGTGCACGCTGTCGCGGAGGTGGCCGTCGGTCACGTAGGCGGCGCGGCGCCCGGCCGCCACCCACGCCACGGCCAGGGTCGTCGACACCACGCGGGGACGGAACCGGGCGGCGAAGCCCGCGTCGGCGAGGAGGCCGGCGGCGCGGAACGCCGGGGCGTTGGGGAACGGCGGGTCGAGGTTGACGTCCACGAGGTTCGAGGCGGACGAGGGGGCCAGCGGCGCGTCGGTGCCGCCGGCGCGGACGCGGGCGCGCGTGCCGTCCGTCCAGAAGACCTCGTCGCTGAACGGGTCGGCGGACGCCGCCGCGATCGTCCCGGAGCCCGCGCGGAGGGCGACGTTCACCGCGACCAGCATGCTCCGGACGGCGTAGTTCAGCGTCCCGCAGAGCGGGTCGACCAGCCAGCGGCGGCCCGCGCCGTCCGGGCCGGTGCGGCCGCTCTCCTCGCCCGTCACGGCGTCGTCCGGGCGGGCGGCGCGGAGGACGTCCATGATCGCCTGCTCCGCCGCGAGGTCGGCGGACGTGGCGAAGTCGCCGCCGGGCTTGCCGAAGCGGGCCAGGGACGTGCCGTACATCTCCCGGACGACGGAGGCGCCCGCCCGCGCCGCGCGCACCGCCACCTGCGCATCGTCTTCCACGGGGGCGTCCGCGGGGGCGTCCAAAGAATTCTCTGCGGCGTTCTCCACGGGGGCGCAGCCTAGCCGTGCGGGGCCGATCCGCATCCTGGACCTGACCTGGTCAAGAACTGGGTTCCTACAAACACTTGACTCATTCAAGAAAACGCGGCAGCCTGTCGGACGTGGCCACGACCGTGGAGATCCGGCAGATGCTGCGCGGGGCCGCCCTCCGCGTGACCCGTCCGCGGGTCGCGGTGCTGGAGGCGGTGCACGCGCATCCGCACGCCGACACCGAATCGATCATCAGCGCCGTGCGCGGGGACGTCCCGAAGGTCTCCCACCAGGCGGTCTACGACTCGCTGCGCGCGCTGACGGAGGCGGGCCTGGTCCGGCGGATCCAGCCGGCCGGCTCCGTCGCGCGGTACGAGGCGCGCGTCGGCGACAACCACCACCACATCGTGTGCCGGTCCTGCGGGACCATCGCCGACGCCGACTGCGCCACGGGCGAAGCGCCCTGCATGACCGCGCCCGACGGCAGCGGCTTCTCGATCGACGAGGCCGAGGTCACCTACTGGGGCCTGTGCCCCGACTGCTCCACCGCCCACCGTTCCTCATCCGCCAACCTCGCGTAGCCCTGGAGGGAACCCATGTCCGAGAACAACGAAGCCGCCGCGGGCCAGTGCCCTGTCGCGCACCAGCGCGCCCCGCACCCGACCCAGGGCGGCGGCAACCGCGGCTGGTGGCCCGACCGGCTCAACCTGAAGCTCCTCGCCAAGAACCCGCCGGTGACGAACCCGCTGGGGGAGGACTTCGACTACGCGGAGGCGTTCAGCAGCCTCGACCTCGCCGCCGTGAAGCAGGACATCGCGAACGTGCTCACGGACTCGCAGGACTGGTGGCCCGCCGACTTCGGCAACTACGGGCCGCTGATGATCCGCATGGCGTGGCACAGCGCGGGCACCTACCGCGTCAGCGACGGCCGCGGCGGCGCCGGCGCAGGCCAGCAGCGCTTCGCGCCCCTCAACAGCTGGCCGGACAACGCGAGCCTCGACAAGGCCCGCCGCGTCCTCTGGCCGGTCAAGAAGAAGTACGGCCGCAAGATCTCGTGGGCCGACCTGATGGTCCTCGCCGGCAACGTCGCGCTGGAGACGATGGGCCTGAAGACCTTCGGCTTCGCCGGCGGCCGCGAGGACGCCTGGGAGGCGGAGGAGGACGTCTTCTGGGGTCCCGAGACCGCGTGGCTGGACGACGAGCGCTACAGCGGTGAGCGGGAGCTCGAGAAGCCCCTGGCCGCGGTGCAGATGGGCCTCATCTACGTCAACCCGGAGGGCCCGAACGGCAACCCGGACCCGCTCGCCGCGGCGCGCGACATCCGCGAGACGTTCGCCCGCATGGCGATGAACGACGAGGAGACCGTCGCGCTGATCGCGGGCGGCCACACGTTCGGCAAGACGCACGGCGCGGCCCCGGCCGACGCCATCGGCCCCGAGCCCGAGGGCGCCCCGCTGGAGGACCAGGGCCTCGGCTGGAAGAACAGCCACGGCACCGGCAAGGGCCGCGACTCCATGACCAGCGGCCTCGAGGTCACCTGGACCAACACCCCGACCAAGTGGGACAACAGCTTCTTCGAGATCCTCTTCGGGTACGAGTGGGAGCTGGAGAAGAGCCCGTCCGGGGCGAACCAGTGGCGGCCGAAGAACGGCGCCGGGGCGAACACGGTGCCCGACCCCGAGGACGGCACCCTCAACCGCGCGCCCGGGATGCTGACGACGGACCTGTCGCTGCGCTTCGACCCGATCTACGAGCCGATCTCGCGCCGCTTCAAGGACAACCCCGACGAGTTCGCGGACGCGTTCGCGCGCGCCTGGTTCAAGCTGACCCACCGCGACATGGGGCCCGTCCAGCGCTACCTCGGCCCCGAGGTGCCGAGCGAGACGCTGGTCTGGCAGGACCCGGTCCCGGCGGTCGACCACGAGCTCGTCGACGCGCAGGACGTCGCCGCGCTCAAGGCCCGGCTGCTCGACTCCGGCCTGTCGGTGTCCCAGCTGGCCGCCACCGCGTGGGCGTCGGCCGCCTCGTTCCGCGGTACCGACAAGCGCGGCGGCGCCAACGGCGCGCGCATCCGGCTGGAGCCGCAGCGCAGCTGGGAGGTCAACAACCCGGCCGAGCTCGCGACCGTGCTGCGCACGCTGGAGCAGGTCCAGGAGGCGTTCAACGCCGAGCAGACCGGCGGCAAGAAGATCTCCCTGGCCGACCTGATCGTGCTCGGCGGCTGCGCCGCCGTGGAGAAGGCGGCCAAGGACGCCGGCCACGACATCGAGGTGCCCTTCACGCCGGGACGCACCGACGCGTCGCAGGAGCAGACCGACGTCGAGTCGTTCGAGGTCATGGAGCCCACGCACGACGGGTTCCGCAACTACCTCGCGAAGGGCAACGCCCTGCCGGGCGAGTTCCTCCTCATCGACCGGGCGAACCTGCTCACCCTGAGCACCCCGGAGATGACGGTGCTGCTCGGCGGCCTCCGGGTCCTCGGCGTGAACCACGGGCAGTCCGACCTGGGCGTCCTCACCGACCGGCCCGGGCGGCTCACGAACGACTTCTTCGTGAACCTGCTCGACATGGGCACGGTGTGGAAGGCGACGAACGAGGAGTCGGAGACCTACGAGGGCCGCGACGCCTCGGGCGAGCTGAAGTGGACCGGCAGCCGGGCCGACCTGGTGTTCGGCGCGAACGCCGAGCTCCGCGCGGTCGCCGAGGTCTACGCCTCCGACGACGCGAAGGAGAAGTTCGTCCAGGACTTCGTCGCGGCGTGGGACAAGGTGATGAACCTCGACCGGTACGACCTGAAGCGGGCCTGACACGACGGCGGCCGGGCCCGGTCCTCGCGGACCGGGCCCGGCCGTCGCATGCTCGGTCGGAGGCGCCCCGGTCAGCCCGCCTGCTCGCGGCACCGCGGGCACAGGCCCCAGAACGTGACGTCGGCCTCGTCGATGAGGTAGCCGGCGTCGTCGACCGGGTCCAGGCAGGGCGGGTGGCCCACGGCGCAGTCGACGTCCTTGACGGCGCCGCAGTTGCGGCACACCAGGTGGTGGTGGTTGTCGCCGACGCGTCCCTCGAAGCGGGCGGGGCTCCCGGCGGGCTCGATGCGGCGCACCAGCCCGGCCTTGGTGAGGGCGTGGACGGCCTCGTAGACGGCCTGCAGGGAGATGTGGCCGACGCGGTCGCGGACCCCGGCGGCGATCCCTTCGACGTCGAGGTGGTCGCCCTCGCGGACGGTCTCCAGCAGCGCGACGCGGGCGGCGGTCACCCGCAGGCCGGCACCGCGCAGCTCCTCGGCGGTGGTCGGGGTCTGCGATGCGCACATGACCCGCAGATTACCTTAACAAAGAGCGAACGATTCAAAACAGCAAACGCTACAACTCTGTACCTCCGTTGGGAAGGGCGACACCCGTGCGATCAGGACGCGGGTGCGGAGACCAGAGCGTTGACCTCCGGCAGGACCGCGTCGGCGACGGCCACCGGGCGCGGGATCAGGCCGTTGGCGTGGAAGAGGTCGGCGGCGTGCTGCTGCTCCGCGACGAAGCCCTCGTCCACCGGGTTCAGGCCCCAGGGGCGGGTCCGCAGCGCATGCTCCCAGGCGCCCGCGTCACCGCCGTCGTCGGCGGCGAACAGCTCCGCGGCCGCGCGCGGGTTCGCCTCGATCCAGGCGTCCGACTCCTTCAGCGCGGTGACGATCGCGGCCAGTTCGTCGCGCCGCTCCGTCGCGAACGCCCGGCTGGTGAACCACAGCGAGCGGTGGCTGAACAGGCCGGGCGTCTCGATGACGGTCCGGACGGGACGCTGCCTCTCGACGTCGGTGAGGTACGGGTAGGAGCCGACCCAGGCGTCGACGTCGCCGTTCAGGAACAGCTCGGCCGCGTTGCCGTAGGCGTCCACGGGCTCGATGTCGCTCCAGGTCAGGCCCGCCTTCTCCAGTGCGAGCAGCAGCAGGGTCGTCTGCCAGGAGCCGTGCCCGAGCGCGACGCGCCGGCCCTTGAGGTCGGCGGGGCCCGCGACCGGCGAGTCGTCCGGGACGACGATCCGGCCGTTCTCCACGCGCGGCCCGGAGATCGCGACGTAGACGACGTCGTGCCCCTTCGCCTGCGCGGTGACGGGCGGGGTGGAGCCGGTGCCGATGAAGTCGTAGCCGCCGTCGAACAGGTGGTCGCCGTGCCCGGACGGGAGGCCCTCGGTGGGCGCGGGACGGTCGCCGGCGGGCAGCGACCGCAGGTCCACCCACTCCACGTCCGGGACGGTGCGTTCGAGGATGCCGCGGTGCCGCAGCACCCACAGCGAGTTGTTCTGCGGGAAGTAGCCGACGCGCAGGGTCATGCGATCTTTCCTTTCAGGAGGGGGAGGACGTGGCGGCCCACACGCTGGGCCTCCTCCAGGTGCGGGACGCCCGCGAGGATGAAGGCGTCCACACCGAGGTCGATGAGCTCGTCGAGCCGCCCGGCGACCTGGTGGTAGTCGCCGACGAGCCCGAACAGCGGGCCCGGCCGGAGCCGGTTGAAGCCGCCCCACACGTTGGGCTGCACTTCGAGGTCGCGGAGGTCCGAGCCCGCGTCGGCGGTGAACGCGCGGCCCCGCTGCCAGCCCACGGACTCGGACGCGTCCGGGGTCCGCGGCGCCTCGCCGAGCCGCGCCCAGCCCCGGCGCAGCTCCTCCCACGCCTCCTCCTCGGTCTCGCGCGCGAGGACGTCGACGCGGACCGCGAACTTCGGGGGCGTGTCGCTGTGCTCGCGGACGAGGTCGAACTTCGCGGCGAGCGCGTCGAACGGTTCCAGCCAGGACAGGTAGTAGTCGGCGTGGCGGCCGGCGGCGGCGATCGCGGCGGGCGAGGAGCCGGAGAAGAAGATCTCGGGGAACGGCTGCCCGCGCAGCTCCGGCGGCAGCGCCGCGCCCTCGACCCGGTAGAAGCGGCCCTCGTGGTCGAACGGGCCGTCCCACACGCCCTTCAGCACGTCGAGGAACTCCGACGTGCGGGCGTACCGGTCGTCGTGCGCGACCTTGTCCCCCCACCACAGCTGCTGCGGCCCGCCGCCCCCGGAGATGATGTTGTAGACGACGCGCCCGCCCGTCGCGGCCTGCAGCGACGCCGACATCCGGGCGGCCTGGACGGGATGCAGGAACCCCGGCTGGAACGCGATCATGAACCGGTAGGCCGCGGTCTCCCCGGCGAGCGCGGCGGCCGCCGCCCACGGGTCGTCGGTCTCGGGGAACGACGGCATCAGCCCGCCGACGAACCCGGACCGCTCGGTCGCCCGCGCCACCTCCGCCATGTAGTCGAGCGGGCCGTGGCCGTCCGGGGCGCCGCCGCGCAGGCCGGGGCCGAGGCTGCCCGGCAGGTACGGGCCGAAGCCGCCGCGGGTGATGTCGCCGAGGCGCAGCGCGGGCGCGTCGCCCTCCATCGCGATGCGCCAGTAGATGTCAACCGACACCTTCGGTCTCCTTCCGCAGCAGGGGCAGGACGCGCTGCGCCAGCCAGTACGTGGTGGCGGGCGCCGCGTCACGGTCGGGCGTCGCCGCCGGCTCCACGAAGAACTCGGCGATCCCCTCGCCGGCGCGGCGCAGGATCTCGTCGGCGAGCGCCGTCTCGTCGTGTCCGCCGGCGCGCAGCCGCAGCGCCGCGTCGACGCCGTCGGGGACGAGGCCGGGATCGTCGTCCGGGCCGATGAGGTGCGCGTCGGCGTGCCGCGCGGACAGCGCGAGGGCCTCCGGCGACGTCCCGGACAGGTACACGCGCGGGAACGGGCGCGGGACGCGGGAGCCGGGGAGGCCGCCGTCCAGCACCTGGAAGTGCTCGCCCTCGAAGGTGTACGGGCCCTCGCCCCACACGCCCTTCGCGATCGTGAGGAACTCGTAGGCGCGGGCGTAGCGGGCCGGGCCGTCCAGGAAGTCGCCGTGCGCGCGCGCCACGTCCGGGGCGAGGTCGACGGCAAGTCGCCACGCGAGCCGCCCGCCGGTGTAGCGCTGCAACGACGCCGACAGCTTCGCCGCGTAGACGGGCGTCGCGATCGCCGGGTGGAATTCGGCCGCCACCTGGACGTGCCGGGTGTCGCGCAGCACGGCCGCCGCGAGGACCAGCGGATCGTGGCCGGCGGGGTCGAACGGGACGAGCACCCCGTCCAGCCCGCCCAGCTCGGCGGCGCGGCCCACCGCGCGATGCTCGGGCTCGACGGCGCGCGGGCGCACGTCGGTGACGAAGTCCGGCAGCACCGCCCGTCCGGGCGCGCGGGTCGGCGCCACGACATGCAAGCGGGTCAACGTATCGCTCCTTCCGAGGGCCGTCCGGCCTTCTCCTTGTCGGGCCCGCGCTCGGGCGCGGGCTCGCGCTCGGGCTCGGGGACGGGGTCGCCGAGCCGGACGCCGAGGTCGGCCAGCAGGCGGCGGCGCAGCGCGGTGAACTCCGGGTCGGCGGCGTCGCGGGGGCGCCGCGCCGTCACCCGCTCGTCGGTGACGAGCCGGCCGTCCCGCAGCACCGCGACCCGGTCGGCCAGCCGGATCGCCTCGTCCACGTCGTGCGTGACCAGCAGCACCGCCGGGCGGTGCGTGCGGACCAGGTCCCCGACGAGGTCCTGCATCCGCAGCCGGGTCAGCGCGTCGAGCGCGGCGAACGGCTCGTCCAGCAGCAGCAGTTCCGGCTCGCGGACCAGCGCCCGCGCCAGCGCGACGCGCTGCGCCTCGCCGCCGGACAGCGTGTGCGGCCAGGCCCGGGAGTGGTCGCCCAGGCCGACCTCCGCGAGCGCCCGCCGCCCCCGCTCCTGCACGGCGGCGCCGCGCGGCAGCCCGACGACGACGTTGCCGAGGACGCGCTTGGACGGCACCAGCCGCGGCTCCTGGAACACGATCGTGCGGGCCTCCGGGACCAGCACAGTGCCGCCGTCCGGGCGGTCGAGGGCGCCGAGGATGCGCAGCAGCGTCGTCTTGCCGGTGCCGCTGGCGCCGAGGAGCGCGAGGAACTCGCCGCGTGCGATGTCGAGGTCGACCCCGTCCAGGACGGCGCGGGCCCCGAAGACCCGGCGCAGGCCCCGCAGGTGCACGGCGGTGCCCGCCGTGCCGGTGCCGGTCGTGCGGGTGCCGGTCGTGCCGCCGCTCATCGCGCCGCCTCCTTCGCCCGCCACGGCATCAGCAGCCGCTCGGCGCCGCGCGCCAGCAGGTCGGCGGCCAGCCCGAGCAGCCCGTACACCAGCACGCAGACCGACAGGATGTCGGTGCGCGAGAAGCTCTGCGCCTGCGTCATCAGGTAGCCGATCCCCGACGTGGAGTTGATCTCCTCGGCGGCGATCAGCGCGATCACGCTGAGCGTCATCGACAGCCGGAACCCGGCGAGCAGCGAGGGCAGCGCGCCGGGCAGCACCACCTCGCGGACGAGCCGCCACCCGCCGAGGCCGAAGGCGCGCATCGCCTCCAGCAGCCGCCGGTCCACGTTCCGGACGCCGCCGGCGGTCGAGACGTACATCGGGAACGTGGTGGCGACGGCGATGAGGATGACCCGCGCGGACTCGCCGATCCCGAACCACACCATGAACAGCGGGACGAGCGACAGGAACGGCAGCGCGCGCAGCAGCTGCAGCGGCGAGTCCAGCAGCTCCTCGCCGAGGCGGGAGAAGCCGGTGACGACGCCGAGCAGCAGCCCGGCGGCGAGGCCGCACGCCAGGCCGAGGACGGCGCGGGTCAGCGAGACCCGCAGCGCGCCGGTGAGCTGGCCGTCCGCCCACAGCTCGCGGGCGGCGTCCGCGACCGTCGCGGGCGAGGCGAGCACGTCGGGGCTGAGCACGCCGGTCGCGGACGCCAGCCACCAGCCGCCGAGCAGCGCGAGCGGGCCGAGGGTGCGCAGGGCGACGGTCACGCCGCGCCGCCGCGGCCTCGGGACGCGCGGGCGCGGGACGACGAGCCCGGCGTGCGCGCCGCCGGCCTCCCTGCCGCCGGCCTCCCCGGAGGCGGCTCGAGCGGGCGCGGCGTGAGCGGAGGCGGCGGTCACGTCCCGCTCCCGGGCAGCGCCACCACGTACGGCTTGACGTCCACCGCCGTCGGGGTGATCTTCTGGTCGGCGAAGAACCGCGCGACGCTCGCGAAGCCGTCGAGGTCGGCGGCGCCGATCGGCTCGGCGGTCGCGCCCTGCGCGAGGTTCTGCACGGTGAGCCGCTCGGCGTCGCCGCCGACGGCCTGCGGGCCGGCCTTGGTGAACACGTTGACGTAGGCGCCGGGGTTCTTGATCTGGTCCTGCCCGCGGTCGTGCAGGTACTGGTAGAACGCCTTGACGACCTCGGGGTGCGCGTCGGCGAGCCTCGTCCGGACGGCCCACACCGAGTAGTTCTGCGACCCGATCTGCCCGCCGTTCACCAGGAAGCGCGCGCCGGTCGAGGCCATCTCGGGGAGCGAGTACGTCGCCCACACCGCCCACGCGTCGACCTTCCCGGAGTTGAACACCGGGGCGGTCTGCGCGGGGTTGAGGTAGACGCGCTTCACCTGGTCCGGCTTGATCCCGGCCGCGGTGAGCGCCTTGAGCAGCAGGTACTCGGCGGTGCCGCCCTTGTTGACCGCGACCGACCTGCCGATCAGATCGCGGGGCGTGCGGATCGGGGAGTCCTTGCGCACCAGGATCCCCTCGCCGGTCCTGTCGGGGGCGATCCGCGCGAACAGCTTGAAGCCGGGCTTCTGCGCGAGCGCGGCGATCGCGGAGGTGATCGAGCCCTGCGCGAAGTCCAGCTCGCCGGCGTTCAGCTCCTGCGCGGCGGGCGCGAACGGCCCGGCGCTGCCCGTCCACGCGACCTTGGCGTGCACGGCCGACAGCGCCTTGGCCAGGCTGCCGTCCTTCTTCCCGGCGGCGAGCACCCCGGAGTTGCCCGGGTCCGGGACGCGGATGGTGACCGTCCCGCCGCCGGACGCGCCGGCGTCGTCCGAGCCGCCGCAGCCCGCGGCGGCCAGCAGGACCGCGAGGGCGCCGGCGGCCAGGGCCGGGAGGGCGGGGAAGCGCTTCATGGATGCTCCTGTGCGACGAAGGCGAGCCGCGGGACGAGGTCGCGCGCGGCGGCGAGGGGTGCGGGGTCGGCCCAGGCGGACACGTCCACCGGGGCGTCGTGGAAGCCGTGCCGGCGCAGGAACTCCTCCTGGCCGGCCAGCAGGTCGAGGCGGTCGGCGTCGAGCGCGGCGTGCAGCTCGCGGTGGAAGCCGTCGCCGTAGGCGCGGGCGACGCCCTCCGCGCCCGACCCGGTCTCGTCCGCGAGGATGCGGGCGAGGTCGCCGGGGTGGGCGCGGGCCCAGTCGGCGGCGCCGAGCAGCACGGCGAGGAACCGGACGACGAGGTCCGGGTGCTCGTCGAGGAGCCGCTGGTCGACGGTGATGGGGCGGGGCGTCCCGTTGTTGACCCGCCACCGGCGGTCCGGCAGGGCGTCGAGGTCGATCGCGACCTCCGCGCCGTAGCGGGCGGCGGTCTCCACGGCCACCGAGCCCTTGGTGTAGACGGCGTCGACGCGGCCGTCGCGCAGCGCGGCGAGCTCGGCCTCCCACTGGCCGGGGAGGGCGTCGCCGTCGAGCTCGACGAGCTCGGCGTCGGCGAGGGTGAGCCCGGCCTGGCGCAGCGCGCCGTCGAAGCCGCGCAGCGCCATCGCCCGCCAGAAGTCGATCTCGATGGCGCGGCGCGGGACGGCGAGCCGGCGGCCCTTCAGGTCGTGCGGGCCGTGCAGGCCGGCGCCCGGCCGGGCGAGCACGACCTGCCGCTCCTCGAACCAGGTGAGGCCGACCAGGCGGGTCGGCGCGCCGGTGGACCGGGCCCACAGCGCGGGGACGTTGCCGCCCTCGCGGACGAGCGTGGGAAGCCGGTGGCGGAAGTGCTCGCCGCGGTCGGGTCCGGCGCCCGCGTCCTGGAGGGAGCGGACGGCGATGCCGTCGGCGGCGAACTCCGCCGCGAGCCAGCCCTGGTCTGCGGCGATGCCGGTGGCGGTGGGGACGGGACAGCGGGTGAACCAGAGGTCCGCGGGACGGGTGTCGGCCATGCCGGGAGTATTACCGACAATACCTACCAACTCAATATAGATCCCATATGGTGGGAACCATGGCACACCCTCCCCCCGGCGGGCAGGCCGTGCGGCGCGCGCTGGACGTCCTGCTCTGCTTCCGCGACGGCGCCCCGCCGCTGACCGCGTCCGGCATCGCCCGGCGCCTCGGCCTCAGCACCTCGACCGCGCACCGGCTCGCGCAGACCCTCGCGGGCGCGGAGTTCCTCGCCCGCGACGCGTCCGCCCGCTACCTCCTCGGCCCGGCGGTGACCGAGCTGGGCCTGCTGTCGTTCCACCGGCAGGGCCTGCACCGGGTCGCGCCCGAGCTGGACCACCTGGCCCGCGTCACCGGCACGACCGCCGACCTCGCGATCCGCAGCGGCGACCACGCGGTGCTGCTGGCCGGCGGCACGGTGCGGCGCACCGAGGACGGCGGCGGGCTGCGCCGCCCGCTGCACTCCACCGCCCTCGGCAAGGTGCTGCTCGCCTGGCCGCGCCCCGGCGCCGACGACCTCGCGGAGCTGGCGCCGCTGCGCCCGCTCACCGGCCGGACCATCGCGGACGTCGGCGAGCTGCGCGCGGAGGTGGAGCGGGTCCGCGCCGCAGGGCACGCGATGAACGACGGAGAGTCCGCCGAGGGCGTGCGCACCCTCGCCGTCCCGCTGCTGGACCGGTCCGGCCACGCCCGGTACGCGCTCGCGCTGCGCTCGACGCCCGAGGTCGTCACGGACGCGCGCGTCCCGTGGTTCCTCGCCCACGCGCAGTCCTGCGCGCGGGCGATGGAGGTGCTCCTGCTGCCGCCGGAGGACCGCCGGAGCTGGCCGGGGCAGGGCGCCTCCCGCCCATAACATGTATTTCCTACTGTTTTAGTTGATTTTTCGCCGGATGGGTGCTTACACTCCCCGCGTCCGCCGGGACGCTCCCGGCCCTTGGGAGACGACCGTGACCACCATGTGCGACGAGCCCGCGCAGCGGGTCCCCCCGCGCGACCACGCGGGCTGGCTCGCCCTGGCGCGGACCACCGCGTCCGGCCCGGACGTGGACGACCCGGACGGCCGCCACGCCGGGCGCCCGCAGTCGCGCGGCGCGGAGGCGCTGCGGCGGGCCGGGCTGTTCGCGCTGCCGATCCCCGCCCGCCACGGCGGCGGGGGCGCCACCTGGCGCACCGCGTTCCAGGTCGTGCGCGAGGTCGCCGCCGCCAACGGCGACCTCGGGCTGCTCCTCGGCCACCACTACCTGCTGTCCTGGACGCCCGCCCTCCACGGCACCGAAGAGGACCGCGCGCGGGTCTGGCCGGTCGCCGCCGCCGGCCGCCGGCTGTGGGGCGGCGCCACCGACCCGCGCGACACCTCGCCGACGCTGGCGCCGCGCCCGCACGGCGGCTTCACCCTGGACGGCACGACGGCGATCACCTCCGGCGCCGCCCTCGCCGACCGCCTCGCCGTCGGCGCGACCCGCGCCGGCACCGGCGAACCGCTGGTGGTCCTGGTCGATCCGGCCGCGCGGGGCGTCGCGCGCGCCGAGGGCGGCGCCGGCGGCGCGTCCAGCGGAACGGTCCTTTTCTCGGGCGCCGCCGTGAGCGAGCACGACGTCATCGGACGGCCCGGCCCGGCCTCCACCGCGCTGATGGCCCCCGCCGTCCAGATGGTGTTCGCGCAGCTCTACCTCGGCATCGCCGAAGGGGCCCTCGGCGCCGCCCGCGCGCACGCCGTCGCCCGTTCGCGGCCCTGGCCGTTCGGGCAGGCGCGGCGGACCGGCGGCGACGCCTACCTCGCCGGCGCCTACGGCGGCCTGCTGGCACAGGTGCGCGCGGCCCGCGCGCTGGCGGACCGGGCCGCCGACGACCTGGCCCCGGCCCTGCACGGCGCCGCCGCCGGGCCGCAGAGCGCGGAAGGCGCCGAGGGCGCGGCGCCGCCGGACGTGCGGTACCGCGAGACGGCGGTCCTCGTCGCGACCGCGAAGATCGCCGCCGCCCAGGCCTCGCTGGCGGTCGCCTCCCGCGTGTTCGAGCTGGCCGGACCGGACTCCGCCCGGACGGCTCCGGGCCTGGCCCGGTTCTGGCGCTACGCCAAGACCCTGCACGACCCGGTCGCCCACCGGCAGGCCGAGGTCGGCCGGGAGTTCCTGACCGGCGAGTTCCCTCCCGAAAGGAAGGCCCCACCGTGACCCCGACGTCCCCCTGGCCGACTCCCGCGCCACCGTCCTCCGGGCGAGCGGCGCGATGACGGCGCTCGACCTCAACCTCCGCCGCGTCTACGGCGCCTATCCCACCGGGGTCGCGGTCGTCGCGGGCCTGGCGGGCGGGCGGCCCGCCGGCATCGCCGCCAGCTCGTTCGTCCCCGTGTCCCTCGACCCGCCCCTGGTGTCGGTGTGCGTCGCGCACACGTCCACGACCTGGCCGCTGCTGCGCGAGCTGCCCCGCATCGGGATCAGCGTGCTCGGCGCGCACCAGGAGGACGTCGGCCGGCGGCTCGGCGCCCGCACCGGCGACCGGTTCGCCGGGGTCGCGTGGCGGTCCACGCCGGGCGGCGGCGTGCTCGTGGAGGGCGCGTCCGCCTGGTACGAGTGCACGATCGAGCAGCGGGTCCGCTCCGGCGACCACGACATCGTCGTGTTCCGCGTCCACGACCTGGACGCCGCCCCGGACGTCCCGCCGCTGGTGTTCCACGCCAGCGCCTTCCGCCGGCTCGGCTGAGTATTTCCTACTTTGTTGGTCGGTATTGACGGATACATGATCGCCCGCTTACGTTGGCCGTGATCAGGAGACCGTGATGGGAGAGATCCACGTGAGAGCGACGCCGCGCCCGCTGAGGAGCGCCGCCGTGCTGGCGGCCGGACTGGCGGCGCTGACCGCGTGCGGATCGGGCGGTGGCGCCTCCGGCGGCGGCACCGGGACGCCCCGCACCGGCGGCACCCTGACCTTCGCCGTCGGATCGGACGCGGGCTGCGCCGACCCGCAGCAGGTCGCCAGCAACGACACCATCTACTCGGTGCGCCAGCTCGTCGACTCGCTCACCGACCAGGACCCGTCCACCGGCAAGATCGTGCCCTGGCTCGCGCAGAGCTGGACCATCGGCGACGACGCCCGGACGTTCACCTTCCACCTGCGGCCCGGCGTCACCTTCAGCGACGGGACCCCGCTGACCTCCAGGGTCGTCAAGGCCAACTTCGACGCCGTCCCGAAGCTCGGCCCGCTCGGGCTGCTGGCGGAGGGCTACCTGAGCGGCTACCAGGGCACCGACGTCGTCGACGACCTCACCTTCACGGTCCGGTTCAAGCAGCCGAACGCGCAGTTCCTCCAGGCCACCGCCACGCACTCGCTCGGCATCGAGGCCGAGGCCAGCGTCCGCAGGACGCCGCAGCAGCGGTGCGCGGAGGGCATCGTCGGGTCCGGGCCGTTCACGCTCCAGAAGTACGTGCCGAGCCAGTCGATCACGCTGGCCGCCCGCAAGGGCTACGCGTGGGGCTCGTCGCTGTGGAAGAAGCCGGGCGCCGCCTACCTCGACCGCGCCGTGTTCACGATCCTTCCCGAGTCGGGCGTGCGGACCGGCGGGCTCCAGTCCGGGCAGGTCGACGCCATCGGCAGCGTCGGACGGGCCGACGAGTCGGCGCTCAAGGCGTCCGGCGTGCGGCTGATGGCACGTGCCAATCCCGGCGTCGTCTTCGGGCTCACCCCCAACAACACCCGGTCACCGCTGAACGACGAGAAGGTCCGGCAGGCGATCGCGCTGGGCGTCGACCGGCAGCAGATCGCCCAGACCGTCTTCCCCGCCGGGACGCACCCCGCCACCAGCGTCCTCGCCCACACCACGCCCGGCTACGTCGACGTCGGGGCCGCACTGGCGCACGACCCCGCGCGAGCGAAGTCGCTGCTGCAGTCCGACGGCTGGACGCCCGGCAGCGACGGCGTCCTGCAGAAGGGCGGCAAGAAGCTGAGCGTGACCGCCACCTGGGCCCCCGTCGCGGCCACCAACAAGCCGGCACTGGAACTGCTCCAGCAGCAGCTCAAGACGATCGGCGTGCAGCTCGCGCTCAAGGAGCAGCCCATCGCGCAGCTCGCGCAGATCCAGACGTCCGGCAACTTCGACCTGCTGTTCGGCAACATCACCCGCGCCGACCCGGACATCCTCCGCAGCTCGTTCTCGACCAGGCTCGCCAATTTCTACAGGCTCCCGGGCACCGGCCTGGACGCCCTCCTCGACGGCCAGGCCGCCGAACCCGACCAGGCCAAGCGCCTCGACCTCGTGGCGCAGGCGCAGCGGCAGATCGTCCAGCACGCCTACACCGTCCCCGTCGTGGAGCTGCAGACCGAGCTGGGCGTCGCGAAGAAGGTCCACGGCCTGCTGTTCGACGCGTCGAGCCGCATCCAGCTCCACGACACCTGGATCGGCTAGAGATGCGACGCTACGCGGCCGTGCGCCTCGCCCAGGCGGCCGGTGTGCTGTGGGCGGCCTACACGGTGTCGTTCCTCGTCCTCGACCTGCTGCCCGGCGACCCCGTCTCGGCGATGGCCGGGGCGGGCGCCGACCAGGCGGGCGTCGACCCCGCGCGGATCGCGCGGCTGAGGGCCGAGTACGGCTTCGACGAGCCGGTCCCCGTGCAGTACGTCCACCACCTCGGCCGCGCGCTGCGCGGCGACTTCGGCGACTCGGTGTCCAGCGGGCGGCCGGTGACGTCCGTCATCGGCGACGCGCTGCCGTCCACCCTCCAGCTAGTGGCCGCGGCCCTCGCGCTCGCCGTGCTGTTCGGCGGCGGGCTCGCGCTCGCGGCCACCTACACCTCGCGGCGATGGCTGCGGCAGCTGCTGCTCTCGCTGCCGCCGCTCGGGGTGTCGGTCCCGACGTTCTGGGCCGGGCTGATGCTCGTCGAGATCTTCTCGTTCCGGGCGCGGCTGCTCCCGGCGTTCGGGAACGGCGGGCCGCGCGGGCTGATCCTGCCCGCCGTCACCCTGGCGATCCCCACCGGCGCCGTCGTGGCGCAGGTACTCGCCAAGAGCCTGCTCGGCACGCTCGACGAGCCGTACGTCCAGACCGCCCGCGCCAAGGGCGCCGGACGGCCCCGGATCCACCTGCGGCACGCGCTGCGCAACGCGTCGCTGCCCGCGCTGACGGTCGTCGGCGTCCTCGCCGGGCAGCTCATGGCCAACTCCGTGGTGATCGAGACGGTGTTCTCCCGCAACGGCCTCGGCCGGGTCACCGCCGGCGCGGTCACCGCCCAGGACATCCCGCTCGTGCAGGGCGTCGTGGTGTTCGGGTCGCTGGTCTTCGTCCTGGTCAACCTGATCGTCGACCTCGCCTACCCGCTGCTGGACCCGCGGATCTCCGCCGCGGGCGGCCGGCGCTGGAGCCCCGCATGAGCAGCACCCTCGACGCCCTCGGCGTCCTCGACGTCCCGGAGCGGCCCGGCGTGCCCGAGCCGCCGCCGCGCCGCCGCGCCGGGACCGCCCGCACCGTCCGGTTCCTCCTGCGCCGGCCGGGGCTCGTCCTGTCCGTCCTCATGCTCGCGGCGGTGGTGCTGGCGTCGTTCTGGCCCGGCCTGCTCACCTCGCGGGACCCGCTGACCGGCGTGCCGGCGCAGGCGTTCCGGGCGCCCGGCGCGGCGCACTGGTTCGGCACCGACGAGCTGGGCCGCGACCTGTACGCGCGGGTCGTGCACGGCGCGGCGCTGTCGCTCAAGGCGACGCTCATCGCGGTCGCGGTGTCGTTCGCCGCGGGCGGGCTGCTCGGCCTGATCGCCGGGTTCGTGGGCCGCTGGATCGACGACGCGCTGATGCGGTGCGCCGACGTGCTGCTGTCGATCCCCGCGCTGTTCCTGTCGCTCGCGCTGGTCACCGCGCTCGGCTACGGGACGGTGAAGGTCGCGGTCGCCGTCGGCGCCGCCGGCGTCGCGACGTTCGCGCGGGTGATGCGGTCGGAGGTGCTGCGGGTCCGGCAGGCCGTGTTCGTGGAGGCGGCCCGGTCCTGCGGGACGCGCTGGTACGCGGTCCTCGGCCGGCACGTCCTGCCGAACGCGATCGGGCCGGTGCTGGTGCTCGCGACGCTCGACTTCGGCACGGCGGTGCTCGCGGTGTCGTCGCTGAGCTTCCTCGGCTACGGCGCGGCGCCGCCCGCGCCGGAGTGGGGGACGCTGATCTCCGACGGCCGCAACTACCTCGCGAACGCCTGGTGGATGACGGCGCTGCCGGGCCTGACGATCGCCGCGACCGTGCTCGCCACGAACCGGATCGCGCGGGCGCTCGACGGCGAGTGGGGGCGGCGGTGACCGCCGCGCAGGACGCCGCGCTCCTGGAGGTGGCGGGCCTGTCCGTCTCGTACCTGACCAGGGCGGGCCGGGTGGAGGCCGTGCGCGGCGCCGACCTGGACGTCCGGCCGGGGGAGATCGTCGCGCTCGTGGGGGAGTCGGGCTCGGGGAAGAGCACCACCGCGCACGCGGTGCTGCGGCTGCTCGCGCCGAACGCCTCCCTCGACGCGGGGGCCGTCCGGTTCGCGGGACGCGACCTGGCGGCGCTGTCCGAGCGGGAGCTGCGCACCGTCCGCGGCGCCCGGATCGGGCTCGTCCCGCAGGACCCGGGCGTCGCGCTGAACCCGGTGAAGCGGATCGGCGAGCAGGTCGCGGAGGTGCTGCGGCTGCACGGGCTCGCCACCCGCCGCACGGCGCCGGCGGCGGCGGTCGAGGCGCTGGAGCGCGCCGGGATGCCGGAGCCGGCGGTGCGGGCGCGGCAGTACCCGCACGAGCTGTCCGGCGGCATGCGGCAGCGCGCGCTGATCGCCGTCGCGATCGCCGCCGGTCCGCAGCTGATCGTCGCGGACGAGCCGACCAGCGCCCTCGACGTCACCGTCCAGCGCCGCATCCTCGACCACCTCCAGCACCTCACCGAGGAGCTCGGCACCGCCGTGCTGCTCGTCACCCACGACCTCGGCGTGGCCGCGGACCGGGCCGCGCGGATCGCCGTCATGTCGCAGGGCCGCGTCGTCGAGTCGGGCCCGGCGCGGCGGATCATCGAGGACCCGCAGGACGCCTACACGCGCCGGCTGCTGCGCAGCGCGCCGAGCCTCACCGCCGTCCGCGCGCGCCCCCGGCCCGCCGCACTCGAGGAGCCGGGTGAGCCCGACGAGGTACTCGTCACCGCGGAGCACCTCGTCAAGGACTTCCCGCTGCCGCGCGGCCGGACCGTCCGCGCCGTCGACGACGTCGGCCTCACCCTGCACCGGGGCCGGACGCTCGCGCTGGTCGGCGAGTCGGGCTCGGGCAAGTCGACGACGGCCCGGCTGATCCTGCGGCTCGTCCCGCCGACGTCCGGCCGGATCGTGTTCGACGGCGAGGACGTCACCGCCGCGGGCGGGGCGCGGCTGCGGCGGCTGCGGCGCCGTGCCCAGCTCGTCTACCAGAACCCGTACGCCTCGCTCGACCCGCGGTTCTCGATCGGCGATGTGATCACCGAGCCGCTGCGGGCGTTCCGCGTCGGGGACCGGGCCTCCCGCACGGCCCGCGCCCGCGAGCTGCTCGACCGGGTCGCGCTGCCGGCCGCGACGCTGGAGCGCCGCCCCGCCGAGCTGTCGGGCGGGCAGCGGCAGCGGGTCGCGATCGCCCGCGCGCTGGCCCTCGAACCCGACCTCGTGGTGTGCGACGAGCCCGTCTCGGCGCTGGACGTGTCGGTCCAGGCGCAGGTGCTCGACCTGCTCGCCGAGCTGCAGGACGGCACGGGCCTGGCGTACCTGTTCATCTCCCACGACCTCGCGGTCGTCCGGCAGATCGCGCACCGGGTCGCGGTCATGCAGGCCGGACGGGTCGTCGAGACCGGATCGACCGGCGCCGTCTTCGGCGACCCGGCCCACGAGTACACCCGCGAACTGCTCGCCGCCATACCCGGCGGGGACGGGCGCATCGGCGCCGCAGGCGCACGGCTGTTGGAGGAGCGGACATGACCGTACAGACCACGACGACCACCGGCGCCGCGGAGGCGTTCGCCGAGGAGTGGCGCGGCTGGCACGCCGCGCAGGAGGCGCTGCTCGCCGACCCGCACGGCTTCCTCGCGATCACCGGGCTGCACTTCCTGGACGCGGAGCCGCGCCGCCTCCCCGGCGCGCCGGGCGCCTGGAGCACCGGCCCCGAAGGGGTGACCGTCGTCCTCGGCGACGGCGAGGAGCTGCTCGTGGACGGCGAGACCGTGCGCGGCGAGCACCGGTTCGGCGTGCTGCCCGAGCGCGGCGGCGTCACCGCGTTCTGGGGGGACGCGGCGATCGAGGTGGCCAAGCGTGGCGGGAACGACCTCGTCCGGCCCCGGCACCCGGACCATCCGCTGCGCACCGCGTTCCGCGGCACCCCCGCCTTCCCGCCCGACCCGCGATGGGCGGTGACCGGCCGCTACGTCCCGTTCGACGCGCCGCGCCCGACCACCGTCGGCGCCGCCGTCGAGGGGCTCCAGCACGTCTACGACGCGCCGGGCAGGATCGAGTTCGAGCTGGACGGGCGGTCGCTCGCGCTCACCGCGTTCAACGGCAAGGGGCCCGGCGAGCTGCTCGTCCTGTTCACCGACGCGACGTCCGGCGTCACCACCTACGCCGCGAACCGCGCGCTGTCCGTCGCGGCGCCCGCCGCCGACGGGACCGTGACGCTCGACTTCAACCGGGCGCACAACCTGCCGTGCGCGTACACCGAGTTCGCGACCTGCCCGCTGCCGCCCGCCGAGAACCGGCTGCCCGTCGCGGTGGAGGTGGGCGAGAAGATCCCCTACGAGCGCGGCGCGGGGCAGGGGGCGCGGTCGTGAGCGTCCTGGTCCTGGTGGGGAACCCGCGTCCGAAGTCCCGGACGCTGCAGATCGCGCTCCAGGCCGCCGAGGCGGTCGCCGGACGCGTCGGGCACGCCGGGGAACCGGACGTCGTCGACCTCTCGGCCCTCGCGTCCGGGCTGCTCGACGCGGCGCCGCCGCCCGAGGTGAAGGACGCGCTCGACCGGGTCGCCCGAGCGGACGTCCTGGTCGTCGCGAGCCCGACCTACAAGGCCGCCTACACCGGCCTGCTGAAGGTGTTCCTCGACCGGCTGCCCGGCGGCGCGCTGGCGTCGACGGTCGCGCTTCCGCTGCTGGTGATGGGCGACCCGAAGCACTCGCTCGCCGTGGAGGTGCACCTGCGGCCGCTCCTGGTCGAGCTGGGCGCGACCGTCCCGACCCCCGGCCTGGCGTTCCTGGAGGCGCAGGTGCCGGACGCCGCCGAGGTGCTCGGCGCGTGGGCGGACCTCGTCGCCCCGCAGGTGTCCGCGGCGCTCGCGCACACGACCGCGGGAGCCCGCTGATGCCGGTCAAGCAGATCCACCTGGCGGCCCACTTCCCGGGCGTCAACAACACCACCGTCTGGACCGACCCCCGGTCGGCCAGCCAGATCGACTTCGGGTCGTTCGTCCACCTCGCCGAGACCGCCGAACGCGGCAGGTTCGACTTCTTCTTCCTCGCCGAGGGCCTGCGGCTGCGCGAGATGAAGGGGCGCATCCACGACCTGGACGTGGCGGGGCGGCCCGAGTCGCTGACCGTCCTGTCGGCGCTGTCGGCCGTCACCACCCGGCTCGGCCTCGCCGCCACCGTCAACTCCACCTTCAACGAGCCCTACGAGGTGGCGCGCCGGCTCGCCACCGTCGACCACCTCAGCGGCGGCCGCGCCGCCTGGAACGTCGTGACGAGCTGGGACGCGTTCACCGGCGAGAACTTCCGGCGCGGCGGCTTCCTCGCCGAGGCCGACCGCTACACCCGCGCCGCCGAGTTCCTGCACACCGTCCGCGAGCTGTGGGACTCCTGGGCGGACGGCGACCTGGTCGCCGACCCGGCGGCGGGGGAGTTCGCCCGCCCCGGCGCCGGCGCGTTCGCGCACCGCGGCCCGCAGTTCGACATCGCCGGCCGGTTCAACGTGCCGCGCCCGCCGCAGGGCCACCCGGTGATCATCCAGGCGGGCGACTCGTTCGAGGGCCGCGAGTTCGCCGCCGCCGACGCCGACGTCATCTTCAGCCGGCACGGCACCCTGGAGGACGGCCGGGCCTTCTACAAGGACGTCAAGAGCCGCCTCCCCCGGTACGGGCGCCACCCCGACGACCTGAAGATCATGCCGGCGGTCACCTACGTGCTCGGCGACACCGAGGAGGACGCGGCCGAACGCGCCGCCGAGATCCGCCGCGCGCAGGTCTCCCCGCAGAACGCCATCGCGTTCCTGGAGGGCTACTGGGGGCGGGACCTGTCGGCCTACGACCCCGACGGCCCGCTCCCCGACATCGAACCCGACCTCGGCCAGGGCGTCTCGAAGGGCCGCGCGCAGTTCCGCGGCGACCGCGGCGAGACCGTCCGCCGGTGGCGGGAGCTGGCCGCCGAGCGCGGCCTCAGCATCCGCGAGCTGGTCATCGAGGCCACCGCGCGGCAGACGTTCGTCGGCACGGCCCGCACGGTCGCCGACCGGATCGACGAGTTCGTGCAGACCGGCGCCGCCGACGGCTTCGTGTTCGTCCCGCACCTGACCCCGGGCGGCCTCGACGACCTGGTGGACCACGTCGTCCCCCTGCTGCAGGAGAAGGGCGTGTTCCGCACCGACTACACCGGGCCCACGCTGCGCGACCACCTCGGTCTCCGGGCCCCGCGCGTCCACTCGACCCGAACCGGAAGGGAGGCGTCATGACCGGCCTGCACCTGTCCGCCGCGCTCACCGACGCGGGCTGGCATCCGGCGGCCTGGCGCGACCCCGCCGCGCGCCCCGGCGCGCTGTTCACCGCCCGCTACTGGGCGGACCTGGCCGCCGAGGCCGAGCGCGGGCTGCTCGACTTCGTCACCATCGAAGACTCCCTCGGCCTCCAGTCGGCCGGCCCGACCGCGCCCGACGACCGGACCGACCAGGTCAGGGGCCGGCTCGACGCGGTGCTGGTGGCGGCGAGCCTCGCGCCCGCCACGTCGCGGATCGGGCTCGTCCCGACGACGATCACCACGCACACCGAGCCGTTCCACGTGTCCATCGGCATCGCGTCGCTGGACTACGCGAGCCGGGGGCGCGCGGGCTGGCGGCCGCAGGTCGCGGGCGCGCGGCTCTCCGACGCCGACCACTTCGGCCGCCGCGCGTTCCCCGAGTTCGACCTGCCCTGGTTCGCGACCCCGGACGGGGCGGCGTTCAGCGCCGAGCTGTTCGGGGAGGCCGCCGACTTCGTCGAGGTGGTGCGGCGCCTGTGGGACAGCTGGGAGGACGGCGCGGAGATCCGCGACGCCGCGACCGGCCGCTTCCTGGACCGCGACAAGTTGCACTACATCGACTTCGAGGGCGCCCACTTCAGCGTCCGCGGCCCCTCCATCACCCCGCGCCCGCCGCAGGGCCAGCCGCTCGTCACCTCCCTCGCGCACGACGTCGGCCCCTACGAGTTCGCCGCGCGCGGCGCCGACGTCGTCTACGTCACGCCGCACTCGCGGCCCGACGCCGTCACCATCGTCGCCCAGGTCCGCGAGGCGGAACGGACGGTCGGCCGGGCCGGCGAGCCCCTCAAGGTCTTCGCCGACCTGGTCGTGTTCCTCGACGAGGCGCCCGGCGCGGCGTCCGCCCGCAAGGCCCGCCTGGACGGGCTGGACGGCGCCGCCCTCGCCTCCGATGCCGAGATCTTCGCCGGCACCCCCGGCGAACTGGCCGACCTGCTGCTCGACTGGCGCGACGCGGGCCTCGACGGTTTCCGGCTGCGGCCCGCCGTCCTCCCGCTCGACCTGGAGGGGATCACTCGGGGACTCGTCCCGGTCCTGCAAGGGCGCGGCGCGTTCCGGACCGCCTACGACGCCGCGACGCTGCGCGGCCACCTCGGCCTGTCCCGTCCCGCCAACCGGTACGCGACCGCATGAAGTTCCTCGCGATCACCCTCATCGTGCACGCGCCCGACCCCCGCACGGGCGCGCTGAAGCCCGTCACCGAACGGCTCCGCGACGTCGTCGAGCACGCCGTCCTCGCCGAGCGGCTCGGCTTCGACGGCTTCGGCGTCGGCGAACGGCACGAGCGGCCGTTCCTGTCCTCGTCGCCGCCCGTCGTGCTCGGCCACATCGCCGCCCGGACCTCGGCGATCCGGCTGTTCACGGCCGTCACCACGCTCAGCCTCCTCGACCCCGTCCGCGCCTACGAGGACTACGCCACGCTGGACCACCTGTCCGGCGGGCGCCTCGAACTGATCATCGGCAAGGGCAACGGCACCGCGCAGGCCGCGCTGTTCGACGTCACCGCCGAGGACCAGTGGGACCGCAACCGCGAGGGCTACGAGCTGTTCCGCCGGCTGTGGCGGGAGGACGCCGTCACCTGGTGGGGCCGGCACCGCCCGCCGCTGGACCACGCCGAGGTGCTGCCCCGGCCGCTCCAGCGCCCCGTCCGCGTCTGGCACGGCAGCGCCACCAGCAAGGAGTCGGTCGAGCTGGCCGCCCGCCACGGCGACCCGCTGTTCTCCGCGAACGTCACCAACCCCGTCGAGCCGTACGCCGAGCTGGTCGCGCACTACCGGGAGCGGTGGGCGCACCACGGCCACGACCCCGCCGACGCCCTGGTCGGAGCCGGGACGGCCGGGCTGTACGTAGCCCCGAGGTCCCAGGACGCCGTCGAGGTGTACCGGCCGGTGTTCGAGGCGCGGCAGGCGCTGTTCCGCCGCACCGGCGTCACGCCCGTCTTCGACTCCGTCGAGGACGCCGTCGAGCGCGGCTCCGCGCTCATCGGCAGCCCCCAGCAGGTCATCGACAAGGTCCACCGCTACCACGACCGGCTCGGGCACGAGGTCATGCACGTCCAGGCCGACCCCGACGGGCTCCCCGAGGACCTGCACCGCGCGTCGCTGGAGCTGTTCCAGAGCGACGTCGCGCCCGTCCTGCGCAGGGAGATCCCGAGCCGGCCGTTCCCGCCCGTCCCCGCCCCGCCCGCCGCGACTCTGCCCGCTCCGACCCCGACCGCCCCGACCGCCGCAGGGAGCCGCCCGTGACCCCCCTCTCCGTCCTCGACCTCGCGCCCGTCCCCGCCGGCGGCACCGCGCGCGACGCGCTCCGCAACACCCTCGACCTGGCGCGCCGTACCGAGGCCGCCGGCTACCGCCGCTACTGGCTCGCCGAGCACCACCTCGCGCCGGGCGTCGCCAGCGCCGCGCCGCAGGTCCTCATCGAGGCGGTCGCGGCGGCCACGTCCCGGATCCGCGTCGGCTCCGGCGCGGTGCAGACCGGGCACTGGACGCCGCTGTCCATCGTCGAGCAGTTCGGCACGATCGACGCGCTGCACCCCGGCCGCGTCGACCTCGGGCTCGGCCGCTCGGGGCAGCGCCGCGCCGAGGCCGCCGCCCGGCCCGCACCGCCCCCCGCGCCCGCCCGCGAGGCCGAGGTGGTGGACGGGCTGCTCATCCCCGCGCCGTTCGACTTCACCCGGCTCGCCGCGTCCGCCGCGTTCGGGCTGCACGGCGCGCTGCTCCAGCAGCCGGGCGCCGAGTCCCCCGGCTTCGCCGGCGTCGTCGACGACATCGCCGCGCTCCTCGCCGGCACCTACGCCCGGGACGGCCAGGAGGCCCACGCCACCCCCGGCGAGGGCGCCGGCCTCGCCCTGTGGATCCTCGGCAGCAGCGGCGGCGAGAGCGCCCGCGTCGCGGGCGAGCGCGGGCTGCCGTTCGCGGCGAACTACCACGTCAGCCCGTCCAACGTGCTGGAGGCCGTCGAGGCGTACCGGTCCGCGTTCCGGCCGTCGGACGTGCTGGACGAGCCGTACGTCATCGTGTCCGCCGACGCGGTGGTGGCGCCGACCGACGAGCAGGCCCGGGAGCTGGCGTCGCCGTACGCGCTGTGGGTGCACAGCATCCGGTCGCGGCTCGCCGCGATCCCGTTCCCCACCCCGGCGCAGGCGGCCGCGCACGAGTGGCGGCCGGAGGACCTCGACCTGGTCGCGGACCGCGTCGACACCCAGTTCGCCGGGGCGCCCGGCACGGTCGTGGACGGCCTCGCGACCCTCCAGCGCGTCACCGGCGCCGACGAGCTGCTCATCACGACGATCACCCACGACCACGCCGACCGCGTCCGCTCCTATGAGCTGCTCGCCGCGGCCTGGGACCGCGCGGCGTCCCGGGTGACCGTCCCGCGCCAGGCTCGCCGATGACGGCGCCCCGCGCCGTCAGGTCCGCCAGTGGCCCACCAGTTCGGCGTAGAGGGGGCTGAGGGCGAGCAGGGTCTCGTGCGTGCCGAGCTGCGGGGCCGAGCCGTCCAGCAGCAGGACGCGCTGGGCCCGCTGGGCGGAGCTGATGCGGTGCGCGATGACGATCAGCGTGCCGCCGCGCGCGGCCAGCGCCCGCTCGGCGCGGGCCTCGGCGGCGGGGTGCAGGTGGCAGGTCGCCTCGTCGAGGATCGTCACCGGCGCCGCGGACAGGTACGCGCGGGCGAGGGTGACGAGCTGGCGTTCCCCCTGCGACAGCGAACCGCCGCCGGGCGGGACGGCGGCGTCGTAGCCGCCGAGCCGCTCCACCGTGCCGGCCAGGTCGATGGCGTCCACGGCCTCGTCGATGTCGGCGGTGGCGGCGTCCGGGCGCAGGTACGTGAGGTTCTCCCGCAGCGTCCCGGCGAACACGTAGCTCTCCTGCGGGATGAGCACGACGGCCGACCGGAGCTGCGCCTCGTCCAGGTCGGGCAGCGGCACCTTGCCGAGCGTGACGCCGCCCCGCTGGGGCCGGACGAGGCCGGCGAGGACGTCGGCGAGCGTCGACTTGCCCGTCCCGCTCGGCCCGACCACGGCGAGGTGCGTGCCCTCCGGGACGTGCAGGGACAGGTCGGCGAGGACCGGCGCGGCCTCGGCCGAGTACGCGAACGTCACGTGCTCGGCCTCCAGGTCGTAGGACGTGGCGGTGACCGGCGCCGCGACCCGGGGCGCACGAAGCGGTTCCGCGCAGACCTCGGCGAGCCTGCCGAGCACCACGGCCAGGCTGAGCAGCAGCGTCCCGCCGGCGTCGACCAGCAGCACCATCGCCGGCTGGAGCCCGGTGACCAGGTAGCTCACCCCGCCCGCCACCTGGCCGGTGGTGAGCCGGTGCTCCTCGACGAGCCGCGGCGACAGGGCGAGCAGCGCCAGCAGCGGCAGGTGCACCCCGAGCGCCAGCACGGGCAGCCGGACGAGCCGCGACCGGGCGAACGCCCGCAGCGCCCCGGCCTGCGCGTCGACCGCCTCCCCGACGGTCCGCGCGGCGCGCGGCTCGGCCGCGCACGCCACCACGTCCCGGGCGCCCTGGACGATCTCGGTCGCCGCCTCGCCGATGCGCTCGGCGTCCCGCACGACGGTGCGGTAGCGGCGGACCTGGACGCCGAGCAGCGCACCGAACAGCGCCAGCGCGAGCGTCACGGACACGGCGGCGGTGAGGGCGGGCAGCGGCGCGAGCAGGGTCAGCCCGAGCAGCGCGGCGATGCCGGCCGCGAGCATCTGCCGGACGTTGCGCAGCGCCGTCCCCAGCAGCGCCCGGACGGCCTCCGCCTGCTCGGTGACCTGCGAGATCCCGGCACCGGCGCCCCCGGACGCGGACGCGGGGCCGGTAACCCGGTCGATCGTGCGGCGCAGCGCGCCGGTGACGACCGCGCCGACGAGGGAGTCGCGGAGGGGCTCGACGGTGGCGGCGAGCCAGGGGTAGATCCGCCGCGTGCCGAGCGCGCCGACCGCCTGGAGGACGGCGAGGGCGGCCAGCCAGCCGAGCCCGGTGAGCGGGCGCCGGGCGAGGAAGCCGTCATCGATGGCGCGGGCGAGCAGCAGGCCGGACGCGAACGCGGGCAGGCTCTCGACCGCCGACCACAGGGCCAGGCGCCGCATCGCGGGCCACTGCCCGCGCAGGTGGCGGTGGAGCAGCCGGGCGGCGGGCGCGGCCGTCACCGGGCGGGCCCCGGTGCGGCGGCGAACGGCGCCGGGGCGCCGGGCGGCTCGCCGGGCCCGGCGGCGAACACGGCCCGGTACCGCGGGTCGGCCCACAGCTCGCCGTGGGGCGCGAGCGCCCGGATCCGGCCCGCGTCGAGCCAGGCGACGAGGTCCGCGCGGGCCGCCGTCGCGGGACGGCGCGCCACCACCAGGCTGGTGCGTCCCGCGAGGACCTCCCGCAGCGCCCGCGTCACCCGCATCTCCGTCGCGGTGTCGAGGCTGCTCGTGGCGTCGTCGAGGACGAGCAGCCGCGCGTCCGCCAGCGCCGCGCGGGCCAGCCCGAGCCGCTGGAGCTCCCCGCCGGACATCGGCGCCTCGGCGAGCGGGGTGTCGTACCCGGCGGGCAGCGCCCGGACGAACCCGTCGGCCGCCGCGGTCCGCGCGGCCCGGCGCACCTCGGCGCGGGTGGCGCCGGGTCGCGCGTACGCGATCATGTCGTGGACGGTCGCGCCGAGGAGCGCGGGACGCTCGAAGGCGTACGCGACGGCGCGCCGCAGCTCGGGGAGCGCGACGTCCGCGACGTCCACGCCGTCGAGCTCGACGCGGCCCTCGTCCGGGTCGGCGAGCCGCGCGATCGTCGCCACCAGCACGCTCTTGCCCGCCCCGGACGTCCCGACGACCGCGACGGCGGTCCGCGGCGGCACCGCGAGGTCGAGGCGGTCGAGCACCGTCCGGCCGCCGGCCCGGACGGTGACCCCGCGCAGCCGCAGCGCGCCGGGGCCGTCCGGCAGCGGGACGGGCCGCGCCGGCGGCCGGACGGCCGGGCCGGCGTCGAGGATCTCCGCGACGCGCCCGGCGGCGACCTCGCAGTTCAGCAGCGCGACGAAGGTGTCGAAGAGCGCCGCCGCGCCGACCGCCATGGACGTGTACGACGCGGCGGCCACGAGCTCGCCCGCCGTGACGTCGCCGGTCGCGAGGCGGACCCCGGCGGCGCCGACCACCGTGATCTGCAGCAGCGGCGCGAGCAGCGAGAGCCGCCAGCCCACCTGCCCCTGCGCGTCCCAGGTCAGGCGCCCGGCCGCGCCGAGCAGCGGCAGCGGCCGCAGGATCCGCCGGACCTCGCGGGCGGTGGTGCCGGAGGCCCGGATGGTGCGGGCGCCCTGCCGGGCGTCGAGCAGCCGCGTGCCGATCTCCGCCTGGTGGCGCTGGTAGTCGGCGAACGGCGCGCCCGCCTTGGCGGCGAACATCCGCAGCGCGAGGACGGCCGGGGGCGTCCCGAGGGCGAAGACCAGCGCGAGGGTCCAGTCGATGAGGCCGAGGGCGACGACCGCGCCGGCCGTGGTCGCCAGCACCGCCGCGCCGGACAGCAGCAGCGTCGGGAACGCCGCCGGGCCGCCCGCGCTCTCGGTGAGGCGGGACAGCACGTCCCCGGCGGGGAAGCGGCGCCGTCCGGGCACGCCGAGTTCCAGGACCCGCCCGACGAGGCGGTGCCGGAGCCACGCGGTGATGCGGCTGCCGCAGTAGGTGCCGGCCAGCTCCTCGGCGGCGTCGGCGAGCGCGGCGGTGAGGAGGACGGCGGCGAGGCCGGCGACGGCGGCGCCGAGGCCCCGGCCGGAGCGGACCGCGTCGATCGCCCGGCCGAGCATGACCGGGGTCGCGAGCATCGCCGCGACGCGGACGGCCGTGGCGGCCGCCAGCAGGCCGAGCGGCCCGCGGAAGCGGCGCGCCGCCGCGCGCAGCAGCCGCCTCCCGTCCCGGCGCAGCGCGGCGGGCGCGGCGGGCGCTCCGGCGAGGAGCGGCGGACCGTCGCCCGTGGCGGGCTCTGGCTCGGGATCGGGCACGCTCGTCGGCTCCGTTCGCGTTCGGCGGCCGTCGGGTTACAGTGGAAAGTGGGTCCGGTCACGGACCGGCCTTCCGGCCGGCCCGTGACCGGTGTCAGCGGACGGGGATCACCTCGGGCGCCCCGGTCCGCGGTAGGTGCCGGGCATCAGGCGCAGGAGACGCCGATGCACACGGTGTTCAGCAGGGTCAGCAGGCCGGTGCACGCGCACGTGCCGCTGAGCTGGACGCCCTCGATCTCGATCGGGTCGGTCTCGGGCAGCTCCTGAAGCTCCGCCACGAGGTCGCCCTCGAAGATGTTCTCCATTCGGTTCACCTCCCTTCGCTGGTCGTCGCCGAGACCCGCTCCGCCGCGAGGCAGAAGCGGACCACCGCCGTCCGGAGGACCGGGGACCATGCCTGGACGACGGCGGTGTGCCCGTCGTCGACCTCGATGTAGTCGAGGCCGGCCCCTTCGGTCCTGCCGAGTTCGAGGAGGCGCCGCCGCAGCGCCCGGGAGTGCGCGACGGGGATGACCTCGTCGCGGGTCCCGTGCGCCAGCAGCAGCGGCGCCGTGAGCGCGGCGCACGCGCGCAGGACGTCGCGTCCCGCGCCGAGCGCTCCGCCGCCTTGCTCCGTGCCGCCGTGCTCTGTTCCGGCGGGCTCCGTGCCGCCGCCGGGCCGGGCGAGCCGCGCGACCCGGTCCCGGACGGGGGCGGGCGCGTCGTGGTACAGGCCGTCGGCGGAGGTGAACGGCGCGAGCGCCGCGCAGCCCGACCACAGGTCCGGGCCGTGGCAGGCGGCCAGCAGCGCGAGGAACGCGCCGTAGCTGCCGCCGAGCACGACCGGCTCCGGCAGCCCCGCGTCCCGCCGGGGGAGGGCGATGCCGCGCGCCAGGTGGAGGACGTCCTCCAGGTCGGGGCCGCCCCAGTCGCCGATCACCGCGCGCAGGTGCCGCGCGCCGTAGCCGGTGCTGCCGCGCTGGTTGGGCGCCACCACCGCGATGCCGGCGGCGGCGAGGTGCTGGAACAGCGGGTCGAACTCGAACCGCCACGCCGCCAGCGGCCCGCCGTGCAGCGCCAGCACCAGGTGGCGCCGCTCGCGCCAGCGGGGACCGCCGTACACGATCGCCTCGATCGGTCCCGCCGGGCCCGCCAGCTCGACCAGGTCGGCGTTCCGCCAGTCCGCCGCGACGTCGGGCGCCCGCCGCACCGGCGCCCAGCCCGCGAGCGGCGGACGGTGCGCCGTCGCCAGCGTCGGCGGCAGGTGCGGCGCCGAGAACCGCAGGTGGATGCGGTCGCCCGTCCACGAGGCGGGCGGCCCCGCCGTCCCGGGCGGGACGGCCACCGGCGTGACCCGGTCGTCCGCCCGGTCGTGCACCAGCAGCCGGGACACGGCGCCCGACACCTCGCTCAGCAGCAGGTGCGCGCCGGTGTCGTCGAAGGTCAGCGGGACCATGCCGCCACCGGCACGGTTGAGCGCGGCGGGGAACCGGACGCGCCCGCCGCCGGGCGACCACAGCCCGATCCGCAGGGCGCCGGTCCACTCGGCGCCGGGAAGGCCGGTGGTCACCGCGAGCGTCCCCGAGCGGCGGTCGCGGGCGACGATCCGGTCCGCCGTCGTGGCCGCCACCGACCAGACCCGCCGCCAGGAGCGTTCGCGCAGGTCGACGGCTATCCCGTCGGCGCGGTGGTCCGCCGACGCCTGATCGAGGGCCAGCGTGCGCCCGTCGTCGAGCCAGACGCCGCCCGACAGCGTGCCGGGCACCGCCATGACCGGTTCGAGCCGGCCGGTGGCGAGCGACAGCTCCCAGATCCGCGACCGGTGCTCGTCCTCCACGGTCACGAGGACGACGGTCTGCGGGGCGCCCGGGCTCGCCAGCGCGTACCCGGCGAGCATCGACGGGATCCACCACGACCGCCCGACGGTCGTGCCGCCGTGCCCGGCCTGCGCCGCGACCACCGTTCCGTGGCCGGCGGGCGTCCCCTGGGCGTCGACCTCGGGGCGGACGACGAGGAGGCGGCCGTCGTCCAGCGGCAGCGGGCGGCTGTGCCGGTCGACGGGCTCCCGGCGGCCGGGACCGGAGGCGACGGTCCCGCCGCCGAACACCCGCCGGGACGGCACGGCGCGGGCGAGGTTCCACCGCTCCAGCGTCACGTCGTCGTCGACGGCGCTCAGGCAGGCGGCCCACCGGCCGCCGGCGGAGAAGGCGAGGCCGAACCGGGTCGGGATCCCCGGAAGGGCGGGCACGGCCGGGTCGGCGGTGCCGTGCGCGGTCCCGTTCACGGGGCGGACCCCCGCACGGCCGCGCCGGCCACCGCGTCCCCGGCCGCGCCCGGCGCGGGCGCGGCGTCGGCCATCCAGAGCCGTTCCGCGCCGTACCGCAGCCGGACCAGGAAGGCCAGCACCCCGCTCAGCCCCTCACCCCAGCTCGTCGAGACGTCGCCGCGCTCGTCGGGCAGGACGATCCCCCCGTCGCGGTGCGCGCCGTCGGCGATGATGATCCGGGCGAGCCGCCAGGCGGCGGCCCGGTGCCGGGCGTCGCCGGTGAGGTCGGCCATGTCGAGCAGGAAGTCGCCGTTGCCCGCCAGGCCGTGGCACTGCCCGAGCACCGAGCGCCAGGACTGCTCGGTCACCGCGCGGGCGGACAGGTCGGCCGCCCGCAGGAACCGCTCCTCGCCGGTGGCGGCGCCGAGCCGGACGAGGAACGTCCCGATCCCGGACGCGCCGTGGCACCAGTACGGCGCGGTGGGCGGGTCGCCGGTCCCGGCGCCCCACATCGCCGAGCGCGGCGTGACGACCGCCGCGTCCAGCAGGCCGTCCCCGACCCGGACCGCCAGCTCGCGGTGCTCGGCGCGCCCGGTCGCCTCCGCGCAGGCGAGCAGGAAGTACCCGACGCCCGCGATGCCGTGCGCGAACCCGTAGTACGACTTGCCCGCCAGCTTCGACTCCACGTGGGCGGGCGTCCGCCAGACGAGCCCGTCCGGGCCCTCCTCGACCGAGGCGGCCAGCGCGTCGGCGGCGGCCAGGGCGCGCTCGGCGAACAGCGGCCGGCCGGTCCGGGCCCACAGGTGCAGGGCGGTCAGGCCGATGCCCGCGGTGCCGTGGGTGACGTCGGGCCCGGGAGCGGCGGCGGGGAGCGCCTCCGCCACCGCGACGGCCTCCTCGGCCAGCCCCTCGTCGCCGAGCGCCAGGCCCGCGTCGAGCAGCGCCCACGCGGCGCCGGCCGTCCCGAAGTACAGGCCGGACGGCCGCCGGGTGCCGTCCCGCAGGCGGTCCAGCATCCAGCGCGACGCCGTGGCGGACGCGTCCGGGAGGCGCGGATCGCCGGTGTGCCGCATGTACCGCACCAGCGCGCCGGTGCATCCGGCGGCGCCGTGCTGGAGGCTGCACGGGTCCGGCGCGCCGTGCGCGCAGGACATCGGCCACAGCGCCTGCGGCGACTCCGGTTCCATGGCGGCGAGCAGCTGCCCGGTGATGCCCTTGACGGTCTGCTCGCACGCCTCCCGCAGCCACTCGGGCGCGTCCTCGCCGGGGTCGGCGTCCTCGCCGGCGGCGTGCCGGCGGGCCGTCCCGGCCCGCCGGGCCTGGGGCGGGACGGGGGACGGCGCGCACGAGGCCAGGACGGAGCGGGCCCGCGCCGGCGTGCAGCGGCGCCCGGGGTCGTCCGCCATCAGCTCCACGAGCACCGCCCGCAGGGACTCGGGCAGGTCCAGGCCCTGGGTGCGGGCCGCCAGCCATTCGGTGAGCCGCCGCGTCAGCGGCCGGGGGCGCGGGTGCTCCTCCATGAAGTGGGGCGGCCCGCCGGTGAGGACGTAGCACAGCGTCGCGCCGAGGCTGTAGTAGTCCGCCGTCGCGTGGGGCGGCGCGCCGCCGAACTGCTCCGGCGCGCTGAAGGCGGGGGTGCCCGCGCGCAGCGGCACGTCCTCGTCGCCGCCGTCCACCGCGGCCAGTTCGAGGTCGATCAGCACCGGCGTGCCGTCCGGGCGCACCATGACGTTGTTGGGGTTGAAGTCGCGCAGGACGAGCCCGGCGGCGTGCGCCTCGATCATCAGGTCGGCCAGCCGGCGCGCCATGCCGAGCGCCGGAGCGAGGTGCGGGCCCCAGCCGGCGTCGCGGATGGAATCGGCCGTCCATTCCCGCAGCGGCGTTCCCGGAATCATCTCCTGCGCGAGGAAGAGGTGCCCGTTCTGGGGGAACAATCCGGCCGAGCGGGGCGCGAGTCTCCGGCCCTGAAGCCGTTCGAGCGCGCGGGCCTCGGCGCGCAGCCGGTCCCGGGTGTCGCGTCCCTCCATATCGGCGGCGACATGCGGACGTGCTTCCTTGAGCACCATCGCGTCACCACTGCGGACGTCCACGGCGCGGTAAACTCCACCCTTGTTGGTGTGGCGGATCGCGTTCTCGACCGCGAAGCGCCCGCCGATCACGATGTCCTTTCGGGAACCGCCTTCCGGGCGGGTGACCCGCATGCCGTTGTCGGGAAAGGGACAGGTCACCCAAGGGGGAGGTGTGTAGCGGCCGATGCGCCGATCCTCGACCGGATTCCCGTCCGGGTCGATGATCATCCAGGCGTAGAATCCGTCATTGGTGAGACGCCGGTCCTCGGTGAAGGCGCCGTAGCGGTAATGGACGAGGCTGTCCGTCGCGTAGGGCCGGTCGGAAAGGATGCGCGGGCCCGGCAGGCCGGCCGTCGCCTCGTGCAGCGCGGCGGCGAGCCGGACGGCCTCGTCATCACTTTCGGGATAGACCGTGACGAACTTGCCCGAATGGCCGCGCGGTGTGTTGCGCGCGTTGAGGGCCGCGACGTAGTCGGTCGTGGCGGCGAACTTGAACGCCGAGCCGGCCTGGAGGAGGACCTCCAGGCATCGCCGGAGGATCTCGGGCGCCGCCGCCGGGGTGGCCGTGACGTGCAGTTTCCACCCCTGCGGGCGGTGGGGCGCCCCGTCGGGGGCGACGGTGCACCACATGCCGGCCCGGCCGGTGCGCCACCGCTCCGGGGCGGGCGCCCGACCGATCGCCGCCGCGAGGAGATCGGTGAGAGCCGTGTCCTCGTCCGCCGCCTCGGGGGCAGCCGAGAAGACACTGAAATTGAAATCCACCATGAGGATCTCCGCTCTCATTGCGCGTTTAGAGTGCCGCCCTACGCGCGCAAAGATCGAATGCCGCCTTGATCGGGTTCGCCTCTCCCGGTGCCGGCCGGAACTTCTCGGCGAACGGGAACACGTTAACCACGGACCCGCCGAGAAATCCAGAGGCTCGAATAACAAATCAAACCTACCGGATTGGTTGTGAACATTCTTCCGTCGCATTAAGGGTCGTGACCGGTGTGGCTCGTGTGACGTGGGAGGCGGTAACTGACCGCAAGAGGAACGCCATGGGGGTTGACCGGAGGCCCTTGCGTACTTTGATCTCGACAGCGCAGTTATGATCGAGTTGCTGTCCGCATTCGGCCGCGCGATCGGCGAAAGCGCAGCTAGGCGGGCTCTTTAGCGCACCACCTCGGGGCTCTTCGGCGCACTCCCGCATGCCGCGAACAGATCGTCTTCCCGCGGCCGGCGGGCTCCGATGTGGCCGAATGCAATTCTATTGCCCTAATTTATCCGGATTGTCGGTCTAGATCGGGACATGCGGGCCGCAGGTCGCTCCCTATTCCGATCGCTCCGTTCACCTTTCGCGGCGTCGGCGGGCCGACGGAAAGAAGGATGGACCGCGCCAGGAAAACGGATCCGCTGCGCCGCTCCGGGGCCTGGCCGGCGCGACCGATCCCCGGGACGGCCGGACGCGGCCCCTCGCACGGCCGGGCTCAGTTCGGCCCGCACGGCCGGACGCGGCCTCGCCCGCACGGTGCCCCGTGGACGCTCCGTGCCGTGCCGTCCGGTCAGATGCGAAGAACTCGCTACTGCGAAGAGTTTGCAATAATGCGCCGCATGGTGAAACGTCCTCTGATGGCAGGGATGGCCGCCGTCCTGGCGGCCTCGGTCGCGTCCGCGTGCGGGCAGGGCGGCGGGCCCGCGTCCGGCGGGAAGGACGGGGCGCTCACCTACGCGGTCGGGGACGAGCCGGAGACGTTCAACCCCGGGCTGCAGGACGAGCACACCGACCCGGTGACCGAACTCGTGTTCCGCGGGCTGACCAGGCACGACAAGGACAACAGGGTCGTCCCGGCGCTGGCGCGGTCGTGGACGGTCGCGCCCGACGGCAGGACGTACACGTTCGCGCTGCGGCCGGGCGTCACCTGGCAGGACGGCAGGCCGTTCACCTCCGGGGACGTGAAGTTCACCATCGAGAGCGTCCGCGACGCGGGGGCCGGCTCGCCGCTGTCGCGCGACTTCTCGAGGGTGAGATCGATCGAGACGCCCGACGCGGCCACGGTGCGGCTCGTCCTCGACGAGCCGTTCGCGCCGATGCTGGACGCGGTGTCGATGGGCATGCTGCCGAAGCACCTGCTCCAGGGGAAGAAGCTCACCGACCCCGGGTTCGGGCGGCGCCCCGTCGGCACCGGCCCGTTCACCCTCACCACCTACAAGCCCGGCCAGTACGCGGAGCTGACCGCGTTCGACGGCTACTACGAGGGCAGGCCGGGGCTGAAGAAGGTCGTCGTCAAGTACGTCCCGGACGACTCGGCGCGGCTGATCCAGCTGCGCAACGGCGAGGTGGACGCCGCGAACCTCGCGCCGCAGCAGGCGGGCAGGGCCGGCGGGCACCGGCTGGAGGTGTACCCGACCGCCGACTACCGGGCGCTCATGTTCAACATGAGGGACCCGGTGTTCGCCGACCGCCGGGTGCGGCAGGCGATGAACCACGCCGTCGACCGCGACGCCATCACCAGGAGCGTCGTCCTCGGCTACGGCACCCCGGCGAAGGGGCCGCTGGACACGAGCCCGTACGCCGCCGCGCCCGGGTTCGCGTTCGATCCCGCCAGGGCGGCGTCCTTGATGAAGGACGCCGGGTACGCCAGGAACGCCCAAGGGCTGTGGGCGAAGAACGGCAGGACCGTGAAGTTCGAGCTGACCACCTTCGCCGAGGACTCGCTGCGCGTCGCGATCCTGAACGTGTCCGCCACGCAGCTCAGGCAGCAGGGGTTCGACGTCGACCCGCGCCCGCGCCCGCGCGACTGGGTGCGCAAGCACTGGGGCGACCTGCAGGGCATGGTGGTCGGCTGGGGCACCCCCTACGACCCGGACTCCTCGGTCTACGGGCCGTTCGCCTCGTCGCAGGCGCTCGCCAAGGGCGGCTCCAACTACGGCTCCTACAGCAACCCCACCGCGGACAAGGCACTGGAGGACGGCCGCTCGACCCTCGACCCCGCCGGGAGGAAGGCCGCCTACACCGCGTTCCAGCAGGCGCTGCAGGACGACCCGCCGTTCGTGTGGATCTCCTACCTCAAGACGATCAACGCCGTCCCGAAGAACCTGGCCGGGCCCGCCCCGCGCACGCTGGGCCACCACGGCTACGGGTTCTTCTGGAACGCCGAGACCTGGCGCTACAACTAGATGGCGCTCCGTGCGGTCCGCCGGGTCGCGACGGCCGCGCTGGTCGTCGCCGCCCTGTCGGCGGTGTGCTTCGGGCTCCTGGACGCCGCGCCCGGCGACCCGGCCGCGTCGGTGCTGGAGTCGCGGTCGGGCGGGCGCCCGCCGTCCCCGGCGGCGGTCGCCGAACTGCGCGCGGAGATGGGTCTCGACGACCCGCCGCCCGTCCGGTACTGGCGGTGGGCGTCGCACGCCCTGCGCGGTGACCTCGGCACCTCGTACATGTCGGGACGGCCGGTCACCGAGACGCTGGGCGACACCGTCCCGTGGACGCTGCTCCTCACCGGCGCCGCCGTGCTGCTGAGCTTCGCCGCCGCCCTCGCGGTCGGCCTCGTCGCCGCGCTCACCCGCCGGGCCTGGCTCCGGCACGGCATCGACCTCCTCCTGTTCGTGATGGGCGGCATGCCGGGGTTCGTCGTCGCGCTGCTGCTGCTGTACGCGTTCGCGGGGGCGACGCACCTGATGCCGTCCGGCGGGGTCAGCCGCCCGGGGGAGCCGGTCACCGCGTACGGGCTGCTCGCCCACCTGGTGCTGCCGGCCTGCGCGCTCGCGTTCGGTCACCACTTCGGGGTGTACGTGCGGCTGGTGGAGAGCGGCGTCGGACGGCTCCGGGACGCGCCGCACGTGCAGAACGCCCGCGTCCGGGGCCTGCCCCGGCGGACCGTCGTCGCCCGGCACCTCATGCGGCCGGGGCTGGTGCCGTTCACCGCCCGGCTCGGCGTCGGCGCCGGCACGCTGGCCGGGGGCGTCTACGCCACCGAGGTCATCTTCTCCTGGCCCGGCATGGGCCGCGAGGCCGTCACCGCCGCCCGCGCCCAGGACTACCCGCTGCTCATCGCCATCGTGCTGGTCACCGGCCTCATCGTGCTCGCCGCGAACCTGGCCGCCGAGCTGTTCGTCGCGGCGCTGGACCCCCGAGCCCGGACGGGACGCGCCGATGCCGCCTGACGCCCCCGCCCCGGCCCGCGTCCCCGCCGCCACCCGCGTGCGCGGGCTGCTCGCCGTCCGGGTGCGGCCCCGGCGCCCCGCGCTGCTCGCCGCCGTCGCCGTGCTCGCCGCGCTGGCGCTGCTCGCCGCCCTCGCGCCGCTGCTCACCCCGCTCGACCCGGTCGCCACCGACACGTCCGCGACGTCGCTGAAGCCCGGCTCGCCCGGGCATCCGCTCGGCACCGACCTGCTCGGCCGCGACCTGTGGACCCGGATGCTCCACGGCGCCCGCACGTCCCTGCTGGTCGGGCTCACCGCCGCCGCGACCGCGGTCGGGCTCGGGCTGCTCCTCGGCGGGCTCGCCGCGATCGCGCCGCGCCGGCTCGACGGCCTCATCGCCCGCACCGCCGACGTGCTGCTCGCCCTGCCGCTGCCGGTCATCGTGCTCGCGCTCGCCGCCGTGGCGGGCCCGTCCCTCGGCCTCGTGGTCGCGGCGATCGCGCTGACGAGCTGGATGCCGGTCGCGCTGATCGTCCGCGCCGAGCTGCGCGGCCGCCGCGAGCGCCTGTACGTCCGCGCCGCCTACGCGCTCGGCCTGTCCCGGTGGCAGGTGATGTGGCGGCACCTGCTGCCCGGCGCGCTGCCGCCCGTCGCGTCCGTCGCCGCGTTCGAGGTCGGTCACGCCGTGCTGACCGAGTCCACGCTCGGCTTCCTCGGCCTCGGCGTCCCGCCGAACCGGCCGAGCTGGGGCACCCTGCTCACCGAGGCGCAGTCGCACCTGCTCACCGGCGAGTGGTACACCGTCGCGATCCCGGCGGCGGCCGTCGTCGCCACCCTCATCGCGGTCAACGTCGTCGCCGGCGCGGTCGCCGGTCCCTCCGGCGAAGGCAGGACGTGGTGACGACCGGCGGCCTCGCCGGCACCGGGCTCACCGTGTCCGGGCTCACCGTGGACGTCCCCGGACGCCGCGTCGTGCACGGCATCGACCTCGCCGTCCCGGCCGGGCGCGTCCTCGCGCTCGTCGGGCCGAGCGGCAGCGGCAAGACCCTCACCGCCCGCGCCGTCGCGGGCCTGCACCCGCACGGCGGGACCGTCCTGGTCAACGGCCGTCCTCCCGTCCGCGGGCGGGACGTCGGGTACGCCTTCCAGGACGCGCTCGCCTCGCTCAACCCGACCGTCACCGTCCGGCGGCACCTCACCGAGACCGTCAAGGCCCACGGCACGGGAGACCCCGCCGCCGCGCCGGCCCGTTTCGGCCTCGATCCGGCGCTCGCCGCCGCGCACCCCTTCGAGCTGTCCGGCGGGCAGGCGCAGCGGGTCGCGCTCGCCCTCGCCACCGTGCACGAACCGCCCGTCCTCATCGCCGACGAGGTCACCACCGCGCTCGACCCGGTCACCCGGGCGGCCGTGCTCGACCTCGTCCGCGCGCAGGCCCGCGACCGCGCCGTCCTCCTCATCACCCACGACCTGACCGCCGCCGCGCGCTGGGCCGACGACATCGCCGTCATGCGCGACGGCCGCATCGTCGAGCACGGGCCCGCCGCGCGGATCCTCGGCGACCCGCGAAGCGACCTCGCGCGGGACCTGGTCGCCGCCGCCACGGCCGCGCCCCCTCCACCCGGCGTTCCACCGGCGGCGGGCGACGGCGAAGCCGTGTCCGTCCGGGGCCTGCGGCGCGTCCTGCGGTCCCGGCGCCGCACGACCGTCGCGCTGGACGGCGCCGGCCTGGCCGTCCGTCCCGGCGAGTCCGTCGCGATCGTCGGGCGCAGCGGCTCCGGCAAGTCGACGCTCGTCGGCGCCCTCGCCGCGCTCGACCGTCCCGACGCCGGCACCGTCCTGCGCGGCGGCCGCGACGTCTGGGCGCTGCGCGACCGCGAGCGGCGCGCCGTCCGCCGCCGGACCGGCCTGGTCTTCCAGGACCCGCTCGCCTCCTTCGACCCCCGGCACACCGTCCGGCAGGCCATCGCGCAGGCCGGTCCCTACGACGACGAGTTGCTGCGCTACGTCGGCCTCGACCCCGCCATGGCGGCGCGGCGCCCCGCCACCCTGTCGGGCGGCGAGTGCCAGCGCGTCGCGATCGCGCGGGCGCTCGCGCAGCGGCCGGACGTGCTGCTCGCCGACGAGCCCACCAGCGGCCTGGACGTCCTCACCGAGGAGCGCGTCCTGCGGCTGCTGGGCCGCCTGCGCCGCGACCACGGCATCACGATCGCGCTGGTCACCCATGACCTGCGCGTCGCCCGCCGCGTCGCCGACCGGGTCGTCGTCCTGCACGCCGGACGGATCGTCGATGACCTGCCCGCGCACGCCCTCGACGACGCGACCCACCCCGAGACCAGGCGTCTCCTGGACGCCACCGCCCTCACCGCGAAGTGGGCCTAGCACTACCCCCATTGGCGTCCTGGCCCTACGGCCCGGCGGGTGCCCCCGGACCGAGCATGAACGCATCGGCCGCCGGGAAGCGCCCGGCTCCCGCCGCACGAAGGAGTGACGGACACATGAGCGGGTCCAGGACTCGAACCACGGCGCTGTGCGCCGCCCTCGCCCTCGCCGGGACGCTGGCCCCCGCGATGCCGGCGCACGCCTTCACCGGGCACCGGCCCGCCGCGCAGCGGATCCGGGCGTCCGGGACGACGGAGCTGACCTCCGGCTGGGCGATCCGGTCGTCCGCCGACACCCGCGACACCGGTGCCGAGATCTCCAAACCGGACTACCGGGCGAAGGGCTGGCTGCCGCTGTCCCGGCCCGAGACGCTGATGGCGGGCCTGCTGGAGAACGGCCGCTACCCGAACATCTTCGACAACGACACCATGAAGAAGGTCCCGGCCGAGCAGTTCGACGCGAACTGGTGGTACCGCGAGCAGCTCACCGTCCACCCCCGCAAGGGCGGCCGCACGTTCCTGGTGATGAACGGCGTCTCCGGGAAGGCCGACCTTTGGATCAACGGGAAGAAGATCGCCGGAGGCGCGCAGCTCCAGGGCTCGTACGCGCGCCTGGAGTACGACATCACGCCGTACGTCCGGGACGGCGCGAACGCCATCGCGCTCGACGTCTCCCGCAACGACGAGGACATCACCAAGTTCGACACGCCCATGCGGTACCTGACCCAGAACCAGGTCGACTGGAACCCCATGGCGCCCGACCAGAACACCGGTCTGCAGTACGCGCCGCAGATCGTCCAGGAGGGCCCGGTCTCGGTCCGCAACGCGCACGTCCTGCAGGACAACGCCTCCGACCTGTCCACTGCCGACCTGACCGTGAAGGCCGACGTGCGCAACAACACCGGGACGCCGCAGCGGGTGACCGTGTCCGGGACGGTGTCGCACGGCTCCACCCGCATCGCCTGCAAGGCCACCGTGACGGTGCCCGCGCACGCGACCCGCACCGTCGCGATCACCAAGGCGGACTGCCCCGGCCTGCACCTGGAGCACCCGGCGGTGTGGTGGCCGTACCAGATGGGCGACCAGCCGATGTACCACCTCGCGCTGGACGCGTCCGTGGGCGGAACCGTCTCCAGCACCGCCGCCGAGGACTTCGGCATCCGGACGGTGACGTCGCGGCTCACCAAGCCCGTCCCCGGCAAGACCCACGGCAAGGACGGCTACCGGCAGTTCATCGTCAACGGCAAGCCGCTGGTCATCCGGGGCGGCGGATGGTCGCCGGACCTCTTCCTGCGCTACTCCCCGTCCAACGTCTCCGACCAGATCTCCTACATCCGGAACATGGGCCTGAACGCGGTCCGGTTCGAGGGCAACTTCCCGCCCGACGACATGTTCGCCCAGCTCGACCGCGCGGGCGTCCTCGCCATGCCGGGCTGGCAGTGCTGCGCGCTGTGGGAGGGCAAGTCGTCCACCTGGTCGGACGACGTCAAGGCCAACGCGTCCAACCAGGCCGGCACGATGGCGGAGCGGCTCCGCGACCACCCGAGCGTCTTCACCTTCTTCCAGGGCAGCGACGACGCGCCCGACGCGGAGAAGGAGGCCCTCTTCCTGAAGGCGTTCGAGCGGGCCGACTTCCGGCTCCCGCAGGTCGCCGCGGCCGAGTACAAGTCGTCGCCCAAGCTCGGGCCCGCCGGCACCAAGGAGGGCGGCTACAACTACTTCCCGCCGAACGCCCTGTGGAACAACCGGCGCGAGACCGTCAACACCGACGACCCGACGCTCAGCATGACCGGCAGCGCCTGGGGGTTCGACACCGAGGTCAGCACCGGGAACACCATCCCGACGCAGGACTCGCTCAACCGCTTCCTCAGCGCCGCCGAGCAGAAGAAGATCTGGGACCCGGCGACCGCGCAGGGCCAGACCGCCGGCCAGGACATGTACCACACGTTCTTCTACTCCGACTACACGCGCCTGTCCCGGATGGGCGTCTACAACACCCCGCTGTGGCACCGGTACGGCCCCTGGAAGGACGCCGGCTCGTACCAGAAGACCGTCCAGCTCGGTGAGTACGAGGTCACCCGCGCGCAGTTCGAGTCGTACATCGGCAACTCCACCGACAAGGCGAACCCCAGCACCGGGATCATCTACTGGATGCTGAACAAGGCGTGGCCGTCGCTCCAGTGGAGCATGTACGGCTCCGACTTCGACCAGCCGGGCGTCTACTTCGGCGCGAAGAAGGCCAACGAGCCCGTCCACGTCATGTACTCCTACGACGACGGCTCCATCAAGGTCGCCAACCTCACCGGCGCCCGCCAGGACGGCCTGCGCGCCACCGCGCAGATCATCGACCTCGACGGCAGGGTCCGCGCCACCGCGAGCGCCCCCGTCGGAGCGCTGGGCAGCCAGGACGTCCGGACCGTCCTGCGCCCGAAGGTCCCCGCCGGGATCTCCAAGACCTACTTCGAGAAGCTCACCCTCACCCGCGGCTCCGAGGTCGTCAGCCGCAACGTGTACTGGCTGTCCACCAAGGCCGACCAGGTCGACTGGCCGAAGACGCACGCGCCCGGCCAGTACACCCCGTCCAACGGGTTCGCGGTCTTCCAGAAGGACGGCTACGCCGACCTGACCGGGCTGCGCGCCCTCAAGCCCGCCGACGTCAGGGTCCAGGCCACCACCCGCCGCGAGGGCGGCGAGATGGTGACGAGCGTGACCGTCCGCAACGTCGGCCACGGCGGCACCCCGGCCCTGTTCACGCGGGCCGACCTGTTCGCCGGGGGGAAGCAGGTGCTGCCGATCCGCTGGAGCGACAACGACGTCACGCTCTGGCCGGGCGAGCAGCAGACGATCACCGCCCGCTACGCCGCCACGTCCGGTAAGCCCGACGTGCGCGTCAACGGCCTCAACGTCCCCGACCAGACCCGCCACACCGGCTGACCTGGGCACGAAGGCCGGACGGGGCCCGTCCCCGCCCGGCCTTCCGCGTTAGATTGGACTTTCCGGTCCACTCCAGGGAGGCGTGCATGGCGGCGAAGCTGACGGCGAAGGGGCGGGCCACCCGGGACCGGATCGTCGAGGGCGCGGCCCAGGTGGTGCGCGAGAGGGGCGTGGCGTTCGCCACCCTCGAAGACATCATGGCGCGCACCCGCGCCAGCAAGAGCCAGCTGTTCCACTACTTCCCCGCGGGCAAGGACGAGCTGCTGCTCGCGATCGCCCAGCACGAAGCCGACCAGGTCCTCGAAGACCAGCAGCCCTACCTCGGACGGCTGGACTCCTGGGACGCGTGGAGCCGGTGGCGCGACGTCGTCGTCCGCCGCTACGAGGAGCAGGGCGACCAGTGCCCCCTCGGCTCGCTGTTCCTGCAGGTCGGCCGCGCCACCCCCGGAGCACGCGCCATCGTGGTGGAGCTCATGGACCAGTGGCAGGCGAGCCTCGCCGCCGGCATCCGCGCCCTGCAGGCCGCGGGCCACCTGCCCGCCGGCGTCGACGCCGGCCAGCGCGCGGCGGCGCTGCTGGCGGGCATCCAGGGCGGCGTCGCGATCCTGCAGTCCACCGGCCGGTCGTCCCACCTCCGCGCCGCCCTCGACCAGGCGATCGGCGACCTGCGGCGGCTGGCGGACCCCCGCTGACTTTTTGGACTTGCGGGTCCATTTTTTCCCTTGCACAGTGGCTGTGCCGCGGAACGGCCGCGACACCGAACGACCTGTTGAGGGGGCACATGATGAACGGACGTTTGCAGGGCAGGCGAGCACTGGTGACCGGCTCGACGAGCAACATCGGCCGGGCCATCGCCGAGGCGTTCGCCGCCGAGGGCGCGCACGTCGTCGTGTCCGGCCGCAGCGCCGACCGCGGCAAGGACGTCGTGGAGGGCATCCGCGCACGCGGCGGCCGGGCCGACTTCGTCCAGGCGGACCTGGACGGCACCGCCGAGGCGTCGCGCGCCCTGGCCCGCGACGCCGTGGCCGTGCTCGGCGGCGGCATCGACGTCCTGGTCAACAACGCCGGCATCTACCCCGGCGACGCCACGGCGGACACCGACGAGCAGACCTTCGACCGGGTCTACGCGGTCAACGTGAAGGCCCCGTTCTTCCTGACCGCGGTGATCGCCCCCGCCATGGCCGAGGCCGGCGGCGGCGCGATCATCAACCTCGGCTCGTGGATCGCGCGCCTGGGCGTCCCCGTCGGCGCGCTCTACAGCTCCACCAAGGGCGCGATGGAGACCCTCACCCGCGCCTCGGCCGCCGAGTTCGGCCCCCGGGGCGTCCGCGTGAACGCGATCTCCCCGGGCGTCATCCTGGAGCCCTCGCCCGGCGAGCCGAGCCCGGGCGAGGTCATGATGAACGGCACCCCCGCCGGCACCCTGGGCGACCCGCGGGCCATCGCCCACGCCGCCGTCTACCTCGCCGCCGAGGAGTCCGCCTTCGTCCACGGCATCACCCTGGACGTCGACGGCGGCCGGACCACCACCGCCGTCATAGCCGCCTGACGCCGCGACTCAACGGGGGCTCGGGCTGGGCGCCAGGGCGGTGAGGTCGTCGGGGGTCAGGCGGATGGCGCCGGCGGCGATGTTCTGCTCCAGGTGGCCGACGTCGCCGGTGCCGGGGATCGCCAGGACGTGCGGGCCCTGGTGCAGCGTCCAAGCCAGGCGGATCTGCGCGGGGGACGCCCCGTGTGCGCGCGCGACGGCGTTGGTCGCCGGGTCGTCGTCGCCGGACAGACCCGCCAGGCGGCGGGTGCCCGCCAGCGAATAGAACGGGACGAACGCGATGCCCTGCTCGCCGCAGAGGCGCAGCATCTCCTCCTGCTCGGGGAAGGCACCGACGCCGTACGGGTTCTGGACGCAGACGACCGGTGCGATGGCCTGCGCCTCCGCCAGGTGGTGCGGCCGGACGTTCGACAGCCCGAGATGCCGGATCAGCCCGGCCCGGCGCAGCTCGGCGAGCGCGCCGAACCGCTCGGCGAACCTGTCGTGGTCGTCGTTCACGCGCAGGTTGACCAGGTCCAGGTGGTCGCGGCCGAGCTGGCGGAGGTTCTCCTCGACCTGGCCGCGCAGCGCGTCCGCCGTCATCGCGTGCGGCGCCCACCGCCCGGACGCGTCCCGCGCCGGCCCGACCTTGGTGGCGATCACGAGGCCGTCCGGGTAGGGCGACAGCGCGCTGTTGATCAGCTCGTTCGCCGACCGCAGCGCCGAGAAGTAGAAGGCGGCGGTGTCGATGTGGTCCACGCCGAGCTCGACCGCCCGCCGCAGCACCGCGACCGCCTGCCCGCGGTCGCGCGGCACGGCGTCCGGGACGAGCGCCGTACCGGTCTGCGGCAGCCGCATCGCACCGAACCCGAGCCGGTTCACCACCAGGTCGCCGAGCCGCCAGGTGCCCGCCGCATCGATCATGTTCGAGTCCATGCCGGGATGATCACGTCCGGCCGAGGGCGACCGCCATTGATTCACGCCTGCGCGAAACCTCGGGCCCTACTTGAGAACGGCCACGCCGACGACGGCCGCCGCCGGAACGGTGCCGTACCCGCCGTCGCCGAGGTGGTACCGCGAGTCCGCCGAGGACTCCCGGTTGTCGCCCATGAGCCAGAGCCGCCCCGCCGGCACGGAGACCGCCCCGAAAGGCGACTCGCGGGTGCCCGCCGCGAGGTACGGCTCGGCCAGCGCGGCGCCGTTGAGCACGACCCGGCCATCCGGCGAGCAGCACGCGATCCGGTCGCCCGGGATCGCCACGACCCGCTTGACCTGGGCCGTGTCGCGCCCCCCGAGCCAGGACGGCATGGAGAAGACGACGACGTCACCGCGCTTCGGCTTGTAGCCGCCGTGGTCCACCGGACGCGCGTCGAAGGTCTGCCCCGCACGGATGGTCGGCTCCATCGCCACACTGGGGTCGCTGTACCGGTGGTACCCGTGCACCGCCGAACTCGCCGCGCCGCATCCCGCCACCAGCCATGGAACCGCCGCCACCGCGACCACCCGCCTCCACATGGCCGCCCATGCTACTGACCCACCTCACCCCAACACCCCCGAATCCACCCACCGCCGCCGGTGGTCGGCCCTCGACGGCTCCGGCGAGCGCGCGCGCCGTGCGCGCCCGCCGGAGCCCTTGCCGGTCGTTACTCCGCGTACGGCTGGTCCTTGCCCTGGGCGCTGTAGGCGAGGCTCCAGACGTAGCCGTCCGGGTCCGCGAAGGTCCCGCCGTACCCGCCCCACGGCAGGGCGCCGGCGGGCTTGAGGACGGTGGCGCCGGCCTTCTCGGCCTCCGACATGACCTCGTCGACCCGCGCCTCGCTGCGGACGACGTAGGTGAGGACCAGCCCGCTGAAGCCGCTGCCCTCCGGGCTCGTGCCCACCTGCTCGGCCAGGCCCTCCCGGCCGTAGAAGCCGACGGGCGAGGCCCCGTCCGACTCGAAGAACACCGAGATCCCGTAGTCGTTCTTGATCTTCCAGCCGAGTCCCTCGGTGTAGAACCGCTTGGCCCCGTCCATGTCCCGGACGCCGAGGAGGATCGAGCTGACGTGCGCCTTCATGCCTGTTCTCCCTTGTGTTCGCGCTTGCGGCGACCGCCGCGGACCGGCCGGTCGGACGTCCGGACGTCACATCGGCGCGGTCTCGCCGGTCAATCGGTATGACAGGCCCCGACGGAGGAACGTGACGAATGGTCCAGCAGGAGTGGCTGAGCGAGCAGTTCACCGAGCATCAGGACCGGCTGCGCGCGGTGGCGTACCGGATGCTCGGCTCGTCCGGCGAGGCCGAGGACGCCGTTCAGGAGGCGTGGCTGCGGGTCGGCCGCGCCGACACCGGCCAGGTGGAGAACCCGGCCGGGTGGCTCACCACGATCGTCGCCCGCGTCTGCCTGAACATGCTCGAGGCGCGCCGGGCGCGGCGCGAGGAGTCGGCCGGGGCGCTGCCGCCCGAGCCGGCCGCGCCGCAGCCGGGCGTCCGGCCGGCCGTTCACGACCGTCCCGAGGACGAGGCGCTGCTGGCCGACTCGGTCGGCGTCGCCCTGACGGTGGTGCTGGACACGCTGGCGCCCGCCGAGCGGCTCGCGTTCGTCCTGCACGACGTGTTCGCCGTGCCGTTCGGCGAGATCGGCCCCATCATCGACCGCTCCCCGGTGGCGGCCCGGCAGCTCGCCAGCCGGGCCCGGCGGCGGGTGCAGGGGGCGGCCCAGGCGTCCGACGCCGCCCGGTCCGGCAAGAAGGAGATCGTCGAGGCGTTCCTGGCCGCCTCCCGGAGCGGCGATTTCACAGCCCTGCTGGAGTTGCTCGACCCGGACGCCGTGGTCAGCGAGATCCGCGGCGCCCACGAGGTGGCGGCGTTCTTCGCCGGACGGGCGCGAGGGGCCCGGCTCGCCCTCGTCGACGGCGTCCCCGCGGCGGTCTGGACCCGCCGCGGCCGGCCCATGGCCCTCTTCTCGTTCACCGTCGCCGACGGGAAGATCACGCGCATCGTCATCGACGGAGACCCGGACCGGCTCCGCGACCTCGACATCGTCTACCTGCGCACCAGCGGCGAACCGCTCCGTTGACGGCCTGCGACTTCGGTAGGGGCCGCACGGCCTCTCCGCCTAAAGTCGCATCCGCAAGACCCGACACGGGGCTGATGCCCGGGCCTTCGCGCGTCCCTAACCTGGTCACAGGAATCAAGGAACGGCGTCACCGAGGGCGGGCATATGTTCAGGTCACGGCGAATGCGCAAGAACGAGGCGTGGGAAGGCGTCGTCACCGCCAAATCCCGCAACGCGCCGGACGGGTCGAATCTCTACCACTATCTCGAGGTCGCCTTCACCGACGGCAAGACCAAGAAGATCCGCGTCAAGGGCCCGCTCTGGGACTCGCTGCGCGCCGGTGACCGGATCATCAAGCACCCCGGCTCCGATCCCGCGAAGAAATAGCACTGCCGCGATACCCGGAATCGCCGTATCCGCTGAACCGCTGCGCGATCGAGCCGGAGATCTCGGTCCGCTCGGCGACCTGCGCGCAGCCGCCCGGCCGCCCTGGTGAACAGATGACTTCTATGGGGAAACTGGGTGCGTGGCGTCTGAGCTGAACCTGATACCAGCCCCGGACCGGGTCGAACGGACCGGCGGGGCCGGTCCATTCAGCGGGGATGTGCGTACCGATCTCGACCCGTCGCTGGGACCGGAGGCGTACCGGCTCACCGTGTCGGCCGACGGTGCCGAGATCGTGGGCGGTGATGAGGCGGGCGTCTTCTGGGGGCGTCAGACCTTGCGGCAGATGCTGGGGCCGGAGGCCTTCCGCCGCGCACCAAGCGCGCGGGGGCCGGTCAGCGTGCCGTACGTGACCGTCGAGGACCGGCCGCGTTTCGCCTGGCGGGGCTTCATGCTCGACGTCGCGCGGCACTTCCTGCCCAAGGACGATGTGCTGCGCTACGTCGACCTGCTGGCCGCGCACAAGCTGAACGTGCTGCACCTGCATCTCACCGACGACCAGGGATGGCGGGTCGAGATCCGCCGCCACCCCCGGCTGACCGAGACCGGCGCCTGGCGGCGGCGCACCCGCCTTGGCTGGGGGGAGCCGGCGCTCTGGGACGAACGGCCGCACGGCGGCTTCTACACCCAGGACGATCTGCGCGAGATCGTCGCGTACGCGGCGGAGCGGCACGTCACCGTCGTGCCCGAGATCGACCTTCCAGGCCATTCCCAGGCCGCCATCGCCGCCTACCCCGAACTGGGGAACACCGACGTCGCCGGCACCGCCGCGCTGGAGGTGTGGACCGACTGGGGCATCAACCGCAACGTGCTGGCCCCCACCGACGCCGTGGTGCGCTTCTACGAGGACGTCCTGGACGAAGTGCTGGCGATCTTTCCCGGCCGGTTCGTCCACATCGGCGGGGACGAATGCCTCAAGGACCAGTGGCGCGAGTCGCCCACGGCCCAGGCCCGCATCCGGGAACTCGGGCTCGAGAACGAAGAGGATCTCCAATCGTGGATGATCCGCCACTTCGCCCGCTGGCTCGCCACGCGGGGCCGGCGCCTCATCGGCTGGGACGAGATCCTGGAGGGCGGCCTGGCGGACGGCGCCGCCGTCATGTGCTGGCGGTGGTACTCGGGCGGGATCGCCGCAGCGGAGGCCGGCCACAGTGTGGTGATGTGCCCGCAGCAGGAGGTCTACCTCGACCACGCCCAGGCCCACGGCCCGGAAGAGCCCGTGCCGTTCGGATGGGTCCACACGCTCGAGGACGTCTACCGGTTCGAACCCGTACCGCCCCGGCTGGCCGGTACGCCCCACGCGGACAACATCATCGGTGCACAGGCGAACCTGTGGACCGAGGTCGCCGAGGACCGCGGCCGGGTGGACTACCAGGCGTTCCCCCGCCTCGTCGCGTTCGCCGAAGTGGCCTGGTCACGGTTACCGGGCCCGGACCAGCGCGACTTCGAGGACTTCGAGCGCCGGATGAACGGGGCGCATTACGCCCGCCTGGACGCGCTGGGCGTCGGGTACCGCCCGCCCGGCGGCCCGCACCCGTGGCAGCAGCGTCCCGGCATCCCGGGACGGATGCACAACAAACCGCGCAAGACCTGGCGGATGGCGGACTGACCCCTCAGAGCCCGCTGTGCTGGTGCTGCTCCGGCAGGTGGCTTTCCGGGTGCACCCACAGCAGGACGTTGCCCGGCCGCCCGCCTTCCGTCTCCTCGAAGAACGCGAGGATCTCCCGGTCCGAGTAGCGCAGGCTGAAATGCGTCAGGACGAACAGGGTCCGCGGATGAGCCTCGATCACCGGCCTGAGCCGGCTCCACACCGTGTGCCCGACCCGGTTCGCGCGGTCCGACTCGGCGTCGTCCAGGAAGGTGCACTCGGTGATGACGACCGGATAATCGAAGAGCCACGGATTTCGCTCGAACACGTTCACGTGCGTGTCACCGAGGAACGCGAACAGCGGCCGGTCGACCGCACCGTCGACCTCGACGCCGTCCCTGCGCCGCCGGGCCATGATCTGGCCGAATTCCCCGCCCCGCCCCTCTTCCACCAGGGACCGCCGCAGCTCTTCGAACTTCGGCAGCAGCGCCTTGCGCCGCTCCGAGAACGCGTATCCCACACAGGGCACCTTGTGTTCGCACTCCACGACCCGCACGTGGTGCCCGCGGCGCCCGAAGAGGAACTCATCGCCTTGCCGCACGCCGTGCAGGCGGTGGCCCTTCGCCAACGCCGGGTCGAATCCCGGCCCATGGTTCAGTTCGGCGGACGCACGCAGGTAGGACTCCACGTTGGACACCGCCTCAGCGGGCAGGTAGATGTCCGCGCCGGACGCCTTGGACGCCAGGAAATCGAGGTCCTTGGAGTGATCGTGGTGGGTGTGGGTCAGGAAGACCGTGTCCACCTGCCGCCCTTCACAAAGCCCTGCGTCGAGGCTGCACCGCAGCTCGGGGATGTGGAAGAAGGTCTTGTCGTTCGCGCGGGAGTAGCCGGTGAGCGTCAGCTCGGTGCCGGGAATCCGCCATGTCTTCCACTGCCGGAAGGGATGCCCCCGTTCAAGCAGCTCGGGGTGCTCAGGCCGTTGCTCCGGGACCCGCATCATCGAGGGCGCCTTTCCAAGACCGGTCGTGGACGGCGCTTACCCGCCGCGGACAAACGTCCGCAATCGTAATGGCCGACCTGACCCGGAGCGCCATGATTTTCAGGCGGCGGAACGCCCGCGACGCGGCGCACGCCGTTTCCCTCTCCGAGGCGAGCGCCCGCAGCCACGTGATCGCGGTGGACGCCGGCTCCGGCCCGGCAGGGCGCCGAGGTCGTCGACTGACAGAGATGTCGGTTACGGCGGCGCTCTCGCTCATCGCGGCGTACCGCGACGCCTCGGCGAGCGAAGCTCTCCGACGCCTTCGCCGTGGTGCCGTAATGCTGACCTGACCTCCCATTCCCGTGTTCTCAGGATCTGTGTCGCCCTACTTCCGTCTTCACGTGGCCGATCGTCGGTGCTACCGTCCTCCAATAACCGACACCACTGTAGGTTAGGTGTCCGGGAGGGCAGGCGAGGTGATCGTCCGGATTCGATCCTCGAGCATCGCGCGATCGCGCCGCGTCCCGCCGCGACCCGGCCTCCGCGGCGTGATCACGGGCCTGGACTCCGTCGCCGGTTCCCTGGCCCGATGCCCGCTCCCGGAACCTCGATGGCGAGGAGAAGCGCAGCATGGAACTGGGACATTGGGCGACGATCGTCGCGTTCCTGTCGACCGGCGCCTGTTTCGTCGGCATGGCGTTCCTGAAGACCGCCACGAGCCGGATGCCGCCGCTGCACGGCGCGCGGCCCTTCGCGCTCGCCGCCGCGATGCTCTCGAGCCCGACCTGGGCGATCGGCTTCACCGTCATCGGAGTGGGATTCGGGTACAGTGCCGTCGAGACGAGCAGCATTTGCGGGTTGGCCGTCATGATGACGAGGAATCCGACGAATGACCAGGCGGCAGCGCTGAAACGCGATCTGTATCTGCCCTGCGGCCAGCGCGGTCGCAGCGATGAACAGGTAGGGGTCGGGGGAGGCGGCGATGTCGTCGAGTGGGGCCTTGACCGTCGCCATGCCCGTGAGCGCGACCTCGCCCGCGCCGATCAGCATCCCGGCGCTGATCCCGTAGGTGATGCCGCTGAGCGGCCGTTCGTGCGCGCCCTTGCGCCTCAGGTCGCTGACCAGGAACAGGACGGCGGGAAAGGCGAGCGAGGGGAAGATCGCGGCCAACAGCAGCAGCGCTTCCGGCGCCCGGTCGAAGGAGTGCGCGCTACCGGCGGCGCGGGCGTAAAGGACGGTGGCCGCAGCGGCGAGCGCCATGCAGACCGCTTCACGGCGGCCGAGCCGTTCACCCAGGCCGATGCCTGCGATGAGGGGCAGGAGCACCAGTCCGGCGAGCATCGCGGGCTGGACGGCGGACAACGGGAGCGCCATGAGTGCGGTGAACTGCAGCCGGGGACGGATGGGAACCTCGAGCCGCGCCCTGGCAAGCCTGACGGGCGGTCTGCTGTTGAATCTCGCGGCCATCTGGTTCCTCCCCCGTCACGAGCGGACCAGGCCCACTCGGCCGTCCGGGCGCACATCCGGTGACAGGGCCGTGCCCTCCGCGTTGGGCCCGGACCCGGACATGCGATTTCCCAGGAGGCCTTCCGGGCAAGGTGTGGTCGGTTCGGAACGCCTCCCTGTTGCCCCTCCGGAGCATGGCCCGTTCGCCATGAAGCCACCGAGCCTGCGCGACCGCATCGCGCGAGACCGAGTAGGAGACACACCTCGGCACCTCGGAACCGACGCCCATGGCCCGCGCAGGCCGGGCAGACCCTGAGGAGAGGCGGTGCGGGGGAGGGGTATGCGGCCCATCTCACCCCAAATCAAAAGTGGGACAGACCGCAGCCTGTCCCACCTCGTCACGATTTGTCCGCGCGGGGCGAGCACGACCAATGTCACCTACAGGTGCGGGCCAGCTCCACAGGGGTGGTGCGGGCGTGCGCGCAGTGACCTCCGAGCGGCGGCCAGTCATCGTAAAGCCGAGCACCAGGACAGCTGATCGCGTTCGGCGCGCAGCGGATCGAACTCGCGGGCCGCCACCGCGTCGCCGATCGCCTCGATCATGGCGCCCAGCGCGGTGACGTCGATCTCCGGTGCCCTGCGCCCCCTAGGAGGTGCGGCTGCGGATGAGACGAGGCCAGGATGAGGGGCGGCGTAGTGCGGTGAGCAGGAGGGGCAGCGGGTCGGAGAAGGACCTGCGCGTCCGGATGGCGCCGTCGGCGACGGTGAACCGGTCGCAGACGGCGAATGCGGCCGGCTTGTGGCCGAGCGTCACGTTGCAGGTGGACTCGATGTAGACGGTGTCCTCCTGGACGGCGCTGCCGACGACCGTGAGTGCCGCGTCGGGGAACAGGCCGAACAGTCGGCGGAACATGTCCTCGATGGCGGCGATGCCGTGGGCGTCGGGGAACATGGGCTGGACGAAGGTCGCGTCCGGCGCGATGACCGGGCGGAAGTGGTCGAGGAATGCGTCGGGTTTGGGCAGCGCCCAGCCGGCGGCGAACACGGCGGGGAGCTCGCCGGGGGTCATCGGACGCCCTGCCCGGCCAGGAAACCGCCGAGGAGTTCGGCGAGCCGCGCGGGCTGGTCGTGCGGCACGAAGGTCCCCGATCCGCCGATCACTTCGAAGTGCCCGCGGGGAAAGGCCGCGGCCAGCCGTCGGCCGAGCGACAGGGGGAACAGCCGGTCGTGCTCGGCCGAGACGACCAGGACCGGCCGGTCGTAGCGGCCGAAGGTGCGGGCGGCGGCGAGGGTCTGCGCGTTGGACGATCCCGTCATCAGCTTGGTGATGTCGCGGCGGACGCCGGGGTCGGCGGCGAGCGGTGCGGTCCAGTGCGACACGGAACCGCGGCGGTGCTCCATGACGGCGCCGAAGCCGAGCCGCGACCGGGCGATGGCCGGGATGTTCATCGCGGCGGCCATCGCCCGCACCATCCCGGGGACCGCGGCCAGCCGGAACAGCCACCGGTACATCCTGGGCGGGAAGACCTCCAAGGCGTCGCAGGCCACCAGCGCCAGCGCGGCGACGCGGTCGGGGTGCGCGGCCGTGACCAGCTGCGCGATGACGCCGCCGCTGTCGTTGCCGGCGAGCACAGCGCAGCTCTCGCCCAGCAGGTCCAAGACCTCGACGACCAGCTCGGCCAGGCCGGGCGGGGACAGGTCGGCGTCGGCCCGCATGGGCACACGGTGCGCGCCGAACGGCCAGTCGACGGTGATGCACCGGTGCCGTGCGGCGAGGTCGGCGACCACGGGCGACCAGACGTCCGGCCCGGCCAGGAAGCCCTGCAGGAAGAGCACGGCGGGTCCGGTCCCGGTCCCCGTCCGCCAGTAGCGCAACGGGCCCCGTGACGTCTCCAGCACATCCCGACTCGTAGTCAAAAACTGACTCATAGTCGGTGACTATATCCTGGTCGGCATGTCCGTCAAGGGCCGAAGGGCCGAATACAGGGAACTCACCCGGACCGCGGTGCTCGACGCGGCCGCGGCGCTCTTCGCCGAGCAGGGGTTCACCGCGACCACCATCGACGATGTCGCCGGTGCCGCCCGCGTCGGCAAGGGGACGGTCTATTACCACTTCACCGACAAGGCCCATCTGTTCGAGGCCGTGTTCCGCGACCGCCAGCGGCGCCTCGTCGACGCGGTCACCGCCGCGGCCCTGCGGCATGACGAGCCCTGGCCCCGCCTCACCGCAGCCCTGGACGCCTACCTCGACGGGACCGTCACCGACTCCGCGCACCGTGCGCTGCTCCGGCAGGCCCCCGCCGCCCTGGGCGCCGAGCGTTGCCGCGAACTGGACGAGCAACTAGGGCTGCCCGCGGTCCAGGCGCTCATGGACGACCTGGCGGCCGCCGGCGAGTTGACGGTGGAGCCCGGTCCGATGCTGACGCGCCTGCTCTTCAGCGCCCTGTGTGAAGCGGCCATGGCCGCCGGCGCCGCGCCCGACCCGGTCGAGGCCCGCCGCGCCGCAGCCGAAGCCCTCCGCGCGATCATGAACGGCCTGCGCCGTGAGTCGCCCGCCGCTCACCACGAGTGACGTCGAGGGGCGGTCGGGACTGCTCCCGGCTCGGCCGAGGAAGCGCGTTCCCGGGGCGGACCCACCAGGCGCACCTCTACCGCGCCGGCCGGTTCCGGGCGGCCGAGCACCGGACTGGGCGGCCGACCACCCATTTCCGTCGGTCGTCGAGCATCGTGCCTTCGGCCGGGCGGCGCCGGCGTCGACCGTGACCCAACCGGCTCTGACCGAACAGATCCAGGCGCTGGAGGCACAGGTCGGAGGGCGGTCGTTCCACCGGGGCCGGTGCGGCGCCACGCTCACCGGCCTCGGCCTGATCCTTTTGCCCGAAGCAGAGGATCCGGTGCGGCGTGCCGATGCCCCGGCCGTCTGCTTCGTGGACCAGGCGCGCATCCGGCCTACGCGCCGCCGGTCGTGGCCATGAAATGCGCTGCTATGTCGTCGCTGGTGGTGTTCCACACACCGGGGTGGTCGACGACGTACTCCAGCGCCTGGTCGAGGTACTTCGTGCGGAACGCCTGCCCGGTCACGAAGGGATGCAGGGCCAGGGACATCACCCGGCCGCTGTTCGCGGAGTCGGCGTACAGCTGGTCGAGCTGGTCCTTGACGATCTGCACGAAGTCGGGGCCGCTGATGGAGTGGGCGGTGAACAGGCCCAGGTCGTTGAGTTCCAGGGTGTAGGGAACGCTGATCACGCCGGCCTGGTTCAGCGGGTACGGCTGGTCGTCCGCGGTCCAGTCGAGCACGTAGTCGAGGCCGAGCTCGGCAAGCAGAGCAGGGGTCTGGAAGGTCTCGCTCAGGGCCGGTCCCATCCAGCCGCGCGGCCGTCCGCCGGTGGCCTTCTCGATGGTCTCGACGACCTCGGTCAGGTACCGGCGCTCCTCGTTCTCGACCTCCGCCTGCAGGAGCGAGTTGGTCTTGCCGTGCGCCACCCACGCCCAGTCGCGGGCCTTGCCGGCCTCGATGATCTGCGGATACTCCACGGCCACGTCGGAGTTGAGCAGCGCGCTCGGGCGGATCCCGTGGCGGTCGAACACCTCGATCATCCGCCAGATCCCCACCCGCGGTCCGTAGTCGCGCCAGCCGTGGTTGAGCGGGTCGGGCGTGAGACCCGCGGTCCCCTCGTTGATGCTCGTGGACGGCTTACCGAGCCAGAAGTGCTCGACGTTGAGCCCCACGTAGAACGCCACCCGGGCGCCGCCCGGCCAGGTGATCTGCGGGCGTTCGGTGATCGGGCTGTAGTCGTAGAGCTCGTTCTTGCGCATGACGTTCCCTTCCAGCGGGCTCGTTCTGATCCGTTTTCGCCGACGGGGAGAGCATGCGCCGGCCCGCTTCGGGTCCACTGATGGTCCGCTGACGGGCATCGCCTTAGGCTGGGCGACGTGCGTTTCGGGGTGTTGGGCCCGCTCATGGTGTGGGACGAGGGAGGGGAGCCGGTACGGGTCCGCGAGGCCAAGGTGCGGGCGCTGCTCGCGGCTCTGCTCATCCGGGAGGGGCGACCGGTCTCCACCGACCGGCTCATCGACGAGCTCTGGGGCGGATCGCCGCCCGGGAACGCCGCCAACGCGCTGCAGGCCAAGGTGTCCCAGCTGCGCCGCGCCATCGGCCGCGAGCGGGTGGTGTACCAGCCGCCCGGCTACCGGCTGGGCCTTGCCGACGGCGACGAGATCGACGCCGACGTCCACCGCTCCCTCGTGGCGCGTGCCCGGCGGGCCGGTGATCCGCAGGACCGGGCCGCCCTGCTGGCCGAGGCGCGGGGGCTGTGGCGCGGCTCCGCGTACACGGACTTCGCGGACGAGGAGTTCGCGCGGGTCGCAGCCCGGCGCCTGGACGATGAGTACCTGAATCTGCTGGAGGACCTGGCGGAGGCCCGGCTGGAGACCGGTGACCACGCGCGGGTGGCCGAGGAACTGACCGAGCTGGTCGCGCTGCATCCCCTGCGCGAGCGGCTGCGCGGTGTCCAGATGACCGCTCTGTACCGTGCCGGACGGCAGAGTGAGGCGCTCGTCTCGTACACCGAGTTGCGCGAACGCCTTGCGGAGGACTTGGGTGTCGACCCGGGACCGGAGACGGCCGCCCTGCACGAGGCGATCCTGCGGCAGGACCTTTCCCTGACGGCCCGCGCCCCCGCCCCGCCCTCCAGCCCCGCTCCTCCACCCGCTCCCACCGCTCCCGGCGGGAACCTGCCCGCTCCGCTCACCTCGCTGATCGGCCGCGACCGGCTCCTGGACGAGGTGGAACGCCTCGTACGCACCACCCGGTTGGTCACCCTGACCGGGCCCGGCGGGGTCGGGAAGACACGCCTGGCCGTGGCCGCCGCCGACCGGCTCGCCGCGACCCTCCCGGACGGGGTGTGGCTGGTCGAACTGGCGGCGCATCGCGGAGGCGTGACCGACCTGGCGCAGGTGATCGTGACCACGCTCGGCATACGCGACAGCGCGCCGTCCGGCCTGCCGGGCACCGGCCCGCAGCCTCCCGATCAGCGGCTGGCGGGGTTCCTGCGTGACCGGCACCTGCTTCTCGTCCTGGACAACTGCGAGCACGTCGTCGAACCGGCCGCGGACCTCGTCGCGGACCTCCTGCGCGCGGCCCCGGGGGTGCGCGTCCTGGCCACCAGCCGGGAGAACCTGGCCCTTGAGGGCGAGCACCTCCGCCCCGTGGACTGTCTCGATCTGCCCGACGCCATGGAGCTGTTCACGGCTCGTGCCGCCGCAGCGTGCCCAGGCTTCACGCTGGACGGCACCACCCGGGAGCCCGTCGCGGAGATCTGCCGCCGCCTCGACGGCCTCCCGCTCGCACTCGAACTGGCGGCGGCCCGCGTCCACGCGCTCGGGGTGGCGGCGCTGGCCGGGCGGCTGATCGACCGCTTCCGCCTGCTGGCCTCGACGCGCCGGGGCGTGCCCGCCCGCCAGCGGACCCTCCGCGCCGTGATCGACTGGAGCTGGGAGCTGCTCGGCGACCGTGAGCGGGCCGTACTGCGTCGCCTGGCCGTCCATCGGGACGGCTGCTCGCTGGGCGCCGCCGTTGCAGTGTGCGCGGACGGCGGGCTGTCCGAGGACGAGGTCCCGGACCTGGTGGTGCGGCTGGTCGACCGCTCGCTGGTGAACGTGGTGGACGGGCCGGCGGGCAGGCGCTTGCGGCTTCTGGAGTCCGTCGCCGCCTACGCGCTGGAACAGCTGGCCGAGGCGCATGAGTCCGAAGTCCTGCGCACCCGGCACTTGGAGTACTACCTGCGGCTGGCCGAAGAGACCGAGTCCGGTGGAGGGACACGCGGGTACCGGCTCGACCATCTGGACGCGGAATCGACGAACCTGCGGGCGGCGCTGGACGAGGCGATCCGGCTGGAGGCGATGGACGAGGCCGTGCGGCTGGCCACCGTGCTCGCCGGATGGTGGCTGCGGCGAGGCCGGCTGAACGAGGCTCGCCGGGCCCTGTCGGGCATCCGCGCGGCCATCCCGTCCGCCCCCGAACCACGGCTGCTGGACGACGCGTTCACCTTGCTCACCGGTGGTCGCCCCGACGGACCGCCGCCCCGGCCCACCGAGATCGCCGACCCGCGCCGCCGCGGTCGGGCCGTCTGGCTGTATGCGTACGCGCTGTTCCATGGTGGCGATCCCGCGAACGCGAGCGAGTTCGCCGGGCAGGCCCGGGTGCTGTGCACTGCGGCCGGCGATCGATGGGGAGTCGCGGCCGTCGACGCGCTCCAGGCGATGGTCGCCCTGGTGACGGGCGATCTCGAGACGCTTGGCCGGGCTGCCCTTCGCGCCCTGGGCGCCTTCCGCGAGCTGGGCGACCGCTGGGGTGAGCTGCAGGCCCTGACGCCGCTCGCCGCCCTCGCCGAGATCAGGGCCGACTACGCGGCGGCCACTGACCACCGCCAGGCAGGGCTGCGCATCGCCTCGGAACTCGGTCTGGCCGCGGCGATGTGCGATCACCTTTCCGGACTCGGCCGCCTCGCGCTGCTCGCCCGAGACTGGGAACGGGCCGGTGAGTTGCACGAGACGGCCCGCACGAGCGCAAGGGAACACGGATACGTCTACGGTGAGGTGCACGCTCTGATGGGCCTGGCACTCGGCGCTCGCCGTTCCGGAGACCTGGACGCGGCCGAGTCGTGGGTGCTGTACGTCAACGACACCTACGGAGACATCTCCTCGCAGGCAGGTGCCCACCTGCGGTGCTCGGAACTCGGCTTCACCGCCGAACTCCGCGGCGATGCCGCCCTGGCCGGTGCGCGCCATCGCGAAGGTTGGGAGATCGCCAAGGCCATCGGTGATCCCCGCGCCCAAGCCCTCTCCCTGGAAGGTCTGGCGGGTGCGGTGTCCCTGGCGGGCGATGCCGGACGGGCCCGGGACGCCGCCGTCCTGCTCGGCGCGGCCGACACGGCACGCCGCAGCGTGAACACGCCGCTGCCGTCCGAGGAACGCTTCGACGTCGACCGGATCACCGAACGCGCAATGGCCACGCTGAACGATGCCGCATTCGCCGACGCCTTCAGGGAAGGCGCCGCCCTGACCGCCGAACAGGCGGTCGCGCGCCACTCGTGACCGCGTGTGAACCGGTTGCCCGCAAAGTGGACCTTCACCGGCCGGCGCCGTGCGCGGGAGTCGGTGACCGGCGGCCTGCTGGGCTGAGTCACCCTGTAATCACCTGGTCCAGGATCCAGACGGGCCTGCCGTCCCCGCCCTGGCGGGAGCGGATGGCCTGGAACAGCAAGCCGGGACTGGTCACGCACACCACGTCGGTGCCGACGCCGGCCTGCTCCAGCCGGTCGGCGGCGGTGAGCGCCTCGGGGACGAGGACGCCCATCGCCGCCAGGTGACCGCGGGACGAGGTGACCGCCGCAGCGGGTAGGTCCCCGCGACCACCTGCCGGCGGCGGCGTTCCCGAACTCCGCCTCGCGTTCTCGTCATGAGCGGCGTGAACCCCAGGGAGTCGAACCCCCATGCCTCTGATCTGCGCGTCTACCCGGCCGTCCAGCGATGCACATGCCAATGATCAACGATCTCGCACGTGAACGGGGCGGTGCCCGATCTCTCGGATACCGCCCCGCCTGAGCACCGATTCACTTGCGGCGTGTTGTTGTTATGAGCGGTCGCAACACCGCGCCGCAGGTCAACGAGAGGTCGGCACGGGACCGCGCGATGGCGGTCCCGTGCCGGGCCGGGGAATCGGGTGAGGTCAGCCCTCGGTGATCTCCCAGGTGGTGTTGTCGCCGTGCTGCTGCGTCCAGAAGATCCGCCAGCCGCCGCGGAACGGCGTCGGCGGCTTCACGCCGAGCAGGCCGGCCACCGTGGGGTCGCCGTCCGAGGTGTGGATCCCGGTGATCTCGTTGTCGCCGTCGTTCTGGAACCCGTTGCCGGCCGCCGACCACGCGGAGTCGACGGTCGCGGACGGGTCGCGGCCCTCGGCCAGGAAGCGCGCGGGCTGCGCGCCCTTGCCGTAGTCGGTGTTGACGTCGAGCAGGTACGCCGAGTCCAGCAGGCCGCGCTGCGTGTGCAGCGCGTCGCCCGCGTCCTCCGTGACGGCCACGTGGTTCCGGTCGATGAACGAGATGTTGTCCAGACCGGTGTGGGCCTTGTCGCCGTTGAAGAGGATGGTCAGCTTGCCCTTGTCGCCGGAGGGGGCGTCCTGGGTCAGCCTGAACACCCCGCCCCAACCGCCGTACGCGCCGTTGGCCTTGCTGTCGGCGTTGGTGTCGCCGGTCTCGGTGAAGAAGAACTCCCGGAAGCCGGCTCCCGGCCGGAAGACGCCGTTCTCCGGGCGCTTGAACGGCGTGGCCTTCGCCGCCTTGGCCGCCGCGTTCGCGTCGAACGGGGCGGACGAGGCGTCACCCTGGTGGACGGTCACCCAGCGGGTGTCGAAGACCGTCCCGTAGGTGTGCATGTCCTTGGTGTCGTCGGTGAAGACGCCGCCGGTGGGGTGCGCCGCGTCGATCCCGGTGAAGGTGATCGGCTGCCCCGTCCGCCGGGAGACCACCTGAAGGGCCTGCAGCGTGTCGCCCTTGGAGAGGTCGGCCTTGTCCCTCGGCACGAACCGGTAGACGAAGCTGTTCGGCAGCTTGGCGCCGGTCCCCGACGGGGTGGCGCCGCCCGCGTCCTCGACGATCCACAGGTTCCCGGCGGAGTCGGTCTGGATCCCCTCGTACCCGCCCCGGCCGAGGACGTTGGAGATGTCCTGGACCTTGGCGCCGATGTCGGTGCCGCCCTGCCAGACCCCGCCGTCCGCGCCCTCCTCGGAGGTGAACAGCAACTTCTTGGCGAACGGGTCCCAGGTCGAGCCGTCGAAGGCGGGCAGCGGACGCCCGTCCACGGTCTTGGTGGCCAGCAGCGTGACGCGGTGCGCCGCGTCGGCGTCCAGGTTGACGCGGGTGATGTAGCCGGGCGTGCCGTGCTCGTGCCCCTGGAACAGGAAACGGTTGCCGTAGTTGTAGCCCGCGTCGGCGCCGTGGAGGCCGCGCAGCCGCAGGTAGGTGTTCTTGTCCGGCTCGCTCTTGGTCGCCTCCACGTTGTGGCCCGGCGACTGCACGGCTCCCGGCTGCGGCAGCATCGGGCCGTCCGCGTGGTAGCCGTAGTACTGCACGTCGCCGTCCGGGTTCTCGATCCGCATCGAGCCCTGGGCGACGGGGTGCTCGGCGAGCCCGTCGGCGAGCCCGTTCGGCGCCGAGACGCCCGCCGTCTTCGGGACCGCGGGCACCGAACCCCACCGGACGCCCGGTCCCGCGGCGGTCGCGGACACCGCGCCCAGCGCCAGCACGGCGCCGGCCGAGAACCCGGCCGCGACGACCCGCCTCGTAACGTGTTTCATCGTTCCTCCATTCGCCCCCCGAGAAGGGGGCGGCCGGATTCAATCCACCGCCCGCGTCGCCCGCATGGCCGCCGAATGTCTTTTCGATGAAGCCGTCCATAGCTTCTGACCTGCGCGGGGACGGCGCGTGCCGCGGTTTCCCCGCGAAGATCATCAACTCGCCGAGCGTGACGAGCGGCCACGGTGGGTTACGCGGTGGCCCCGGTCGAGCCGCTCGGACGAGGAGCGCTCGTGCGAATACCAGGCGATCTCCCGGAACCGCGTGGCCGTCTCCCCGGACGTCCCGCGTCCACCGCCCCGGCGAGCGCATGGACGTCGCCGGCCCGAGGGGACGGCCGTCGGCGGCCTTCAAGCACGCAGCGGAAACGGTCACCCGTCAGCGCGTCGTACAGGACGAGGACGGAGAAGCTCGGGTCGCCCTGCATGCCCACGGTCGAATTGAGCCGGACCGCCGCGGGCGCCGCCAGGTCGCACTGCCGCAGCCCGACTCGATCCTCGACGTTGAGCACCGTCCCCTGAAGCCAGGCCGTCTGCGCGAGTCCGTCACGCCACCGCCCCAGCGCGTAGACAAGCAGGGCGCCCAAGACGAGCCAGACGAAGACGACCTGCCGCTGCAGGGCGATCGTCCCAAAATGGAGGCCATCACCAGACCCGCTGCGATGACGGCGATGCCGAAGTCGTTGAATCCCCTGCCGAAGCCGGTTCCGTCGCCCCCGGACGGAACCAGGGCGTCATTGACAGCCACCTCGCGCGTCAAGGGCAAGGTCGTCGTGAGCTCGCCGCAGTACTCCCGCGGCGGGCGGACCTTCTCCGCACGCGGCGAGATCGCCGCGGGTGACGGCCTGGCCCACGAGAAGGCCGGGTGGAAAGGTGGCGCGGTCCCACTCGGACTCGAACTCTCGGGAGCCACTTCCGGGTGCCGCGGTGCCGGAGGTCGGCGGTCCGATCCGCGTCCGGTCGGCCATGGCCGCCATCACCGCGACCGAGGGCCGCTACCTGGGCGGGCGCCCGCCTTACGGGTATGAGCTGGTGGATGCCGGTCCGCACCCCAACCCGGCCAAGGCGGCGGAGGGCAAGCGCCTGCGGCGGCTGGTCCCTCATCCGGCGTACTCGCTGGTGGTGAAGTGGATCTTCGCGCAGTTCATCGCCGGGCGCGGGCTGTTCGACATCGCCGAGGAACTCACCCGCGAAGGCGTTCCCAGCCCCTCGGCCGCCGACCCGGACCGCAACTCGCATCGCGTTCAGGTCGCCTGGTCGAAGTCAGCGGTGCGGGTCATCATCACCAACCCGCGCTACACCGGCCGCCAGGTGTGGAACAAGCGCGCAAAGACGAGGTCCTGCTCGACGTCGACGTCGACGACGTCGCCCTCGGCCACACCACCAAGCTGCGCTGGGCCCTGCTACCCACAAGCCGCATCGCACCCGGCGCCCGTACGCATTCCGGGGGCGCCTGTACTGCGGATACTGCGAACGAAGGATGCAGGGCAACTGGAACAACGACCAGGCGTACTACCGGTGCCGGTTCCCGGCCGAGGACGCGCTCGCCAACAAGATCGTCCACCCCAAGGTCGTCTACCTGCGCGAAGCAGAGATCATCGAGGACATCGACGCCTGGCTTGCGACCGCGTTCTCACCCGCCCGGATCCAGGCCACCATCGCGGCGATGACCGAGCAGGCCTCCGCCACGGAGAACCCGGCCGAGACCCGGCTCCGCAAACAGCTCGCCGCCTGTGACCAGCGTCTCACCCAGTACCGGGCGGCGCTGAACGCCGGTGCCGACGCCGTCCACGTCGCCAAGTGGATCAACGAGACCGAACAGGAACGACAGCGGGTGGAAGGCGAGCTCCGTGCCGTGCCCACCGACCAGGTGGATCTCTACAGCAAGCTCGGGCTCACGATGACGTACTACCCCGAGAAAAACTTGTGGAAGCCAGGGTGGCCCCGGCTTCCACATGTGCAGATGATTTGTGTCCGAGGGGCGGTCACGACCAATTTCACATGCCCGCCGCCACCCCCATCGGCGACATCTACCGCGTCACGGTGCGGGCTTAGCGAACCTCATCAGCCCCTCGTGGTGGGTGCTCCTTGTAGGCGGCATGTGCCGCGTACAAGGAGCGACGCGATCAAGCAGCAGTGCGCGAAACCGTGGACGCGACCCGAGGTGAAAGAACCCCGCGCTGATCTCGGTGAACGTCTCGTCCTTGCGCAGATAGGCCAGGACCGGCAGCGCCTGCTGCCCGGGGTTGAGCAGCCGCCACCTCGACCCGATGACTTTGCGCCGGCGGCGGACCAGCCCGGCGACGTCGTTCAGCGTTGAACGCGACAAATCCAGAGCGGCACGATAGATCAGCACGCAGAGACCTCTGGTTCAGGCGACGAGATTGTGTTGATCAACCCGTCTACCAGGGGTCTCTCTGCGTCAGGGCCCCAGCCACCGCATCACCATGATGCTGTGACCGGCGGCCCGCCACCGCAGGATGAAAAAGGGTCAATGTCCCACTCCGACGCCTCGCAGCGAATCGGATTCCCTCGCGCCTGGCACGTGCCCGCTCCGAACGGCGCCACCATCAGGCCGTCGACGCACACAATCCCTTGACCTGCGAAAGTGGATCACGCAATTTAAGTGCCATATATATACATATTTACCTTGTCATAACGTTTTGTCCGATCGGGTCTCCCTTGAGCGGGCGGGAGGATGTTTGGGGTGAGGCTGCCGTGGTACCGCGATCTTGATCGCACCAGATCTGACGGAGTAAAGGAGCTTTATGCGGCAAAAAAGGGTAATTGCGCTGGTCTTCGCGGCTGCCACGATGCTGGCCGCCACTGGACAGGCCACTGCGGACGGGAGAAGCCATCACTGGGACATCGACCACGCGCGCGCGGTCTTCGTCCAGACGAACAAGCCCAAGTCCGCCGGTGGCAACACGATCCGGGTGTTCAAGCGGGCCGACAACGGGAGGCTCAAGGCGGCCGGGGAGTTCAAGACCGGCGGGAACGGCGGTGCCGTTGCCGGCGCGCCTACCGATGCCTTGGCGTCCCAAGGCTCGCTCGTCTACGACGGCAGGCTGCTGTTCGCCGTGAACGCAGGCAGCAACACCATCACCCTCTTCCGCGTCCGCGGGACCGAACTCGAGCGGCTCCAGGTGATCCGATCGGGCGGTCTGCTGCCGGTCGGCATCGCGGTACACCACGGCCTGGTCTACGTGCTCAACGCCGGCGGCGACGGTGCCGTACAGGGATTCCGCCTCGGACACGACCGGCTGCACCGGATCGCAGGAGCCCACCGCTCGCTGGACCTCGGAAATCCCGAGCGGCCGAACTTCCTGCGGTCCCCGGCCCAGGTGGGAGTCGACCCGCACGGCCGGTTCGTGCTGGTCACCACCAAGACCAACGACACCGTCCTGGCCTTCCGGGTCGGCCATGGCGGCCGACTGGCGAGAAGGCCGGTCAGCACTGCGGACTCCAACGGGCCGTTTGCGTTCACCTTCGACACGCGGCGCACGCTGCTCCTCGTCGGGGCCGTGACCAACACCCTGACCCGCCACCGACTTGACCGCGGCGGCTCGCTCCGCCAGATCGGCGCGCCGGTGCCGAACGGGCAGCAGGCCTCGTGCTGGATCCAGCGCGTGGGGAACTTCTATTACGTCGCCAACACCGCCAGCTCCACGGTCAGCTCCTACCGGGTCAAAAACGGAAAGCCCGTCCTGCTCAACGGGACGGCCGCGACCATCCCTGGCGGCGGAACGATCGACATGACCGCGAGCGGTCGATTCCTCTACGTGCAGAACGCGACCGCGGGCAACGTGCAGGGCTACGCCGTGAATGGCGACGGATCCCTGAGGCTGGTCACCACGGCCACCGGCCTGCCGCGATTCGCCAACGGCATCGGAATGGAGGGAATCGCGGCATCCTGACGCCGCCTCGGCCGGTCCCGGCCGCATCGACCGGGACCGGGCCGGGCGGCCTGCGCCGTTGCTCTGCCTGCGGCGCCGACGGCGGGGCCATCTCCCTGCGGCTCGCTCTCCCGGCCCTGGCCGGCGAGGTCGACTCCGCCGCCACCGCCTCCAATGTCGCTCACTCGTGCTGATTCGGATACCGGCGGCTCTGCGCATGCGGTCGACGCTGGACCGAGCGGTGATCGGTGTCTCCGCCGCCACCGTCCGCGCCGCCCAGCAGAGCTTCGCTGACTGACGCGAGGCGGTGCCGAGGCTCTGCTGCTGTGTCTGGCTCGGAAAGGCTCACATCAGGGGGAGGCGCCATGGTCATTGCGCCCGCCATGCCGGCGCGCCTTGTCTCCACCTGCCTGGAGTGGCATTGCGGTGGCGGAGCGGTTCGGTGGCATCGCAATCGAGCGAACCCGGGGACCTGAACCCCCATGGCGCTGACCTGCGCCTTCATCGCTCACCGGATCCAGCCCCATGTCACGAACAAGCAAAAGCGCCAGGTCAGAGACCTGGCGCTTCACCATGTGCTGGTGTCCGAGGGGGGACTTGAACCCCCATGCCCCGTGAAGGGCACTAGCACCTCAAGCTAGCGCGTCTGCCTATTCCGCCACCCGGACCGGTCGCAGGCCGCAGCGTGCTGCGGCGGGCTTCACCATACCAAAGGAGCCGAGTCGCGGCGAAGTCGATCGAGCGGGCACGATGGTGGGGTACGAGGACGGCTAGCGCGAAGGTGATCACTGTGACCCACCAGCCGACCGCTGAGGACGAGGTCGTCGGACTCTGCCAGGAGCTGATCCGGATCGACACCAGCAATCCGGGGGACCATTCGGGGCCCGGCGAGCGGGTCGCGGCGGAGTACGTCGCGGAGAAGCTCGCGGAGGTGGGGCTGGAGGCGAAAATCCTCGAGTCGCACCCGGGCAGGGCGAGTGTCGTCGCGCGGATCGAGGGGGAGGATCCGGAGCGCGACGCCCTCCTGCTGCACGGGCACCTCGACGTGGTGCCGGCGCGGAGGGAGGACTGGACGCGGGACCCGTTCGGCGGGGAGATCGCGGACGGCTGCGTCTGGGGCCGCGGGGCCGTGGACATGAAGGACATGGACGCGATGATCCTCGCGGTCGCGCGGCAGCGGCTCCGGGAGGGGCGCAGGCCGCCGAGGGACGTGGTGCTGGCCTTCCTGGCGGACGAGGAGGCCGGCGGGAAGTGGGGCGCGCAGTGGCTCGTCGAGGAGCACCCGGACCTGTTCGAGGGGTGCACCGAGGCCGTCGGTGAGGTCGGCGGGTTCAGCCTGACCGTGCCGGGCGACAAGCGGATGTACCTGATCGAGACGGCGGAGAAGGGCATCGCGTGGATGAACCTGACCGCCCGGGGGACGGCCGGGCACGGGTCGATGGTGCATCCGGACAACGCCGTGACGGCGCTGGCGGCGGCCGTGGCGCGGCTCGGCGAGCACGAGTTCCCGGTGCGGCTCACGAAGACGGTGCGGGCGTTCCTGGAGCGGGCGTGCATGGCGTACGGGGTCGAGTTCGATCCGGAGCGCCCGGAGGAGGCGCTGGAGAAGATCGGCCCGCTGGCCCGGATGATCGGGGCGACGCTGCGGCACACGCTGAATCCGACCCGGCTGGACGCGGGGTACAAGACGAATGTGATTCCGCAGAGCGCGACGGCTCAGGTGGACGGGCGTTTCCTGCCGGGGTTCGAGGACGATTTCTTCGCGACGGTGGACGAACTTCTCGGGCCGGGCGTCGAGCGCGATTTCGTGCATCACGACCACGCGGTGGAGACCGAGTACGAGGGGGCGCTGGTCGCGGCGATGGAGGCGGCGCTGACCTCGGAGGACCCGGGGGCCCTGCCGGTGCCGTACTGCCTGAGCGGCGGGACGGACGCCAAGTCGTTCGCGCGGCTGGGGATGCGGTGTTTCGGTTTCGCGCCGCTGAAATTGCCCCCAGAGTTGGACTTTTCCGGAATGTTCCATGGCATCGACGAGCGCGTTCCGGTGGACGGCCTGCGCTTCGGCGTCCGGGTTCTCGACCAATTCCTCGACCGGTCTTGAAATTCCCGTTGCCAATGCGATGTGTGGTGCTATCGTCACCGTTCGTAGGGACCCGCCCGTCCCATGAGGGATGGGCGGCGGTCGCAACGGAGGTCTCACGGTGGCAGGTGTCGCGGCGCGGGCAGGGGCGGTCCCCGTCCTGCTGCGCCGCGCCGTCACCGGGCGGATCGTCCGGCGGCTGCTCGTCCTCGCCGGCCTGCTGATCGCGGGCTGGCTCCTCGGCGGCATGGCGCAGCAGGCCACCGCCCGCGCCGCCGAGCTTCCGGCGCCGCCCGCCAGGGCGGTCCCGGGCGCGCCCGTCGCGGCGGTCCCGGACACGCCGGACCAGGCCGTCGCGGACGGCGCTCCCATGCTGGCCGGCGTGCTGAAGGCCCCCCGGACGCCGCTCCCGTCGGTGGCCGGGGCCGTGAAGCACCGGGCGCCCGTGCGCGCCCTGGCGCCGGTCGGCCTCACGACGCCGGCGAAGCCCGGACGGCCGGCGCGAGCGGTGAAGGCCGCGGCGCCGGCGGACCGGCACGCCGGCCCGGAGAAGGCGCACGGCGCATCTCGCCGCCTGGCTGGCGGCGCTGCGGCGGCGCACCGGTCGCCGGACCGGTCACAGGAGATCTCCGGGACGCGCCAGGCGTCCCATGTCCGGCATCACCGTGCCATCGAGCGGCACCCCGCGCCCTTCCAGGCGCCGGGCCAGTCCGGCACGCATTCGGCGACCTGCGGCGGTGTTCCGATCGGTGCCGCCGCCGGCCTGCCGACCATTTTCCCCTGGGCTCCGGTTCCGCCGCGAGCCTGCGTTCCGCGCCGTTTCGGCGCGGTTCCCCCGGCCGTCCGCACCGCTGCGGACGAGCCCTCTTTTGCGCCTGACTAATCCCTGATCAGAACGCTCCCGGCGTGGGCCCGTGCGGCTCGGGCCCGGTCGGAGCGTGCCGTCAGGCGTGTCCTTTCCACGAGACCGAACCGGTGTCTCGGCATTCCATTCACATCCCCCGAACGGAGCATCATGCGAACGTGGGCAAAAAGCACCGCGCGCACGGCGGCGCTCACCGCGAGTTTCGTCGCCCTCGGTGTCAGCGTCGTTCCCGCCAACGCCTTCGCCGACGCCACCAGCGGCGACGGAAGCGTCCTCGGCGGCAACCAGGTCGACCTGCCGATCTCGGCGCCGGTCGAGGTCAGCGGGAACGGCGCCGGGATCGTCGGCAGCGGGCACGGCGCGTCCAAGGGCGGCGCGTCCGTGCTGAACGGCGGCGGCGGAGGCGGCCGGCACACCTCCGGCAAGGGCAGCGTCGGCGGCGGCAACCAGGTGCACGCGCCGGTCTCGCTGCCGGTGAACGCCTGCGGCAACGCGGTCGCGCTGATCGGCAAGGCGGAGGCGGGCTGCAAGGGCGGCTCGTCGGTGGTCAACGGCGGCGGGTCCGGCGGCCAGAAGACGTCCGGCGAGCACAGCGTGCTCGGCGGGAACCAGGTCAACGCGCCGATCTCCGCGCCCGTGGACGTCTGCGGCAACGCCGTGGCGATCATCGGCAAGGCGGAGGCGGGCTGCAAGGGCGGCGCGACCGTGCACAACGGCGGCGGCGCGGGCCACGGCCGCAGCGGCCAGACCACCGACGGCGCGCTCGGCGTCATCGCCGGCAACCAGGTGAACGCGCCGATCAGCGCGCCGGTGAACGTCTGCGGCAACGCGGTCGCGATCGTCGGCCGGTCCATGGCCGGCTGCGAGGGCGGCGCGATCGTCAAGAACGGCGGGCACACCGGCGCGGGCCAGCAGACGAACGGGCTGCACGGTGTGATCGGCGGGAACCAGGCGAACGCCCCGGTCAGCGCCCCGGTGGACGTGTGCGGCAACGCGATCGGCGGTGCCCTGGCCGAATGCGAGGGCGGCGCGTCGGTGCGCAACGGCGGTCACGGGTCCGGCGGGCAGAGGACCGACGGGGTGTCCAGCGTGCTCGGCGGCAACCAGGCGAACGCGCCGATCAGCGTCCCCGCGAGCGTCTGCGGCAACGCCGCGGCGCTGGTCGGCCAGGCGGGCGCGTACTGCGAGGGCGGTGCGCACGTGCGCAGCAGCTCCGGCGGCGGCCAGCAGACCTCCGGAACCGGCAGCGTCGGCGGCGGCAACCAGGGCAACGCGCCGATCAGCGCACCCGCCGACGTCTGCGGCAACGCCGCCGCGGTCGTCGGCGAGGCCGCCGCGCACTGCAACGGGCAGACGCTGGTCGAGGGCCCGCACGGGCCCGGCGGGCGGACGTCGGGGAACGGTAGCGCCGGCGGCGGGAACCAGGCGCACGCTCCGGCGAAGGCCCCCGTGGACGCGTGCGGGAACGTCGGCGCCGTGGTCGGCCGGTCCCTCGCGCACTGCCAGGACAGCCCCGGTTTCGGCGGGTACCACCCCTACGCCCGGTCCGCGGGCCAGAACCCGGCTCCGCTGCCGGTGAACCCGGGCCTGCCCGTCCTGCCGAAGCTGCCCGCCACGGCGAACCACCGCGACGGCGGGCCGACCGGCCTGCCCGTGACCGCCGCCCTGCCCGTGACCGGGCTGCCGGACGCCGGTCAGGCCCTGTCCGGGGCGGTCGCGCAGGTGAACGGCGTCCCCGCGACCAAGAGCGTCCCGGTGTCGGACGTCCTGTCCGCGACGAACCTGCTGCCGGGCGCCGGTGGGCAGCGGACCATTGCCGAGCAGCGGACCGGCGCCCCGTCCCTGGGCCCGGTCGCCGCCTCGCAGCTGCCCGGCATGGGGAGCCTGCCCGTCCAGGGCTCGCTGCCGACGGTGAACGCCCTGCTCGGCGGTGCCATGACGCCGAAGATCACGCCCAAGGTCAACGGGCTGCCGCGGGTTCCCGCGGCCGGGAAGCGGACGGCCGGCACCGGCGGCAACGGCCTGACGGTCGCGACGCTGCCGGTGAACCCGGGCGCGCTGACCGGGAACGCCGGGAAGGCGCTGCCGTCGGCCCCGGTCGTCCCGTTGGCCCCGAACGCCCGCACGTCCCGCTCCGGCGACCCGCTGCCGCACACCGGCCTGCCGGGGACGAACGGGGTCAAGCTGCCGAAGACCGGCGCCGTCGACCTGCCGAAGACCGGCGCCGTCGACCTGCCCGCGGCGGGGAAGGCCGCGCTGCCCGCCGGGACCCTCCAGGCGCCCCGGAGCGTGACCGACCTCGGCCCCGTCCGGACCGTCGCCGAGCGCACGCCGATCGCGCCCGCCGCCGAGGACGGGTCGCTCTGGGTGCTCGGCATGGCGACGATCGCCGCGGCGTTCGCCGGCGCGGTCGCGCTGACCCGCCGCCTGCGCCCCGCGCGCGGCTGACCGATCCGGGTCCGCGGCCGGCCGGCTCCCGCCGGCCGCCGACCGGGCCCGGTCCGCGCCCGCCGATCACGCCCGGCGGGTGAGGGCCGGTCCAGCAGGGCCTGCCGGGTGGTGATCCACTCCCGTCCGGCAGGCCCGTCCACGAACGCTTCGCCCGTCCCGGAGGCGCGGTCCGGGGCGGGCGAAGCCATTCCCGGACGCCGGTCCGAGCACGCGGTCCGGCGACTATGATTACGGGACGTCATAGCATTCGTACGTAGTGCTACGCTCCGTCCGAGACTCGGCGGACCCGCCGCGAACGACCCCTGAGCACCGGGAACGGCGGAAACGGAGCGAACCTCCGCGATCGGCCGGAACGGCCGGAACGCCCGGTGGGGCGGTCAGAACGTGCGGACGGCCCGGATGACCTTGCGGCGCAGTTGAATACGGCGGCGGCCGTCCGGGTAGAGGCGCAACCGATCGATCTCCCAGCCGCCGTGTTCGGCGTGCTCGGTCAGGATCTGCCGGGCGGTGTCACGCGTGGTGCCGGCCGGCAGTGACAGGACGAGGTAGGTGTACTGCACCATTGCGACCATTATTACTTGGTGGACCGGGTGTTGTGCATCGTACGGCGGTGGCCCGGTCCGCACGGGGGGTGGCGGCATGTCATCCTGTCCGGAGGCGAGCGGCGGATGAGAGTTGCGCCCGCCGCGGGCGGAGCGGAGGCGAAGGGGCGGCAGTGGGGCATCCGGGCATGAACCCGCCATCATGCGACGTTGTAGGAAGCCTGTGTAAGAAGAGTGTGAGCTAGAAGACCAGACAGCGAGGTTGGAGCGACTGTGCCAGCCAAGAACGGCACTGCGAAGAGTGGCCAGGCGAACGGCGCCGGCACGCGCCTGGTGATCGTCGAGTCGCCCGCGAAGGCGAAGACGATCGCGGGGTACCTGGGCCGTGGCTACATCGTGGAGTCCAGTATCGGCCACATCCGGGACCTGCCCGGGAGCGCCTCGGAGGTGCCGGCCAAGTACAAGGGCGAGCCGTGGGCGAAGCTCGGTGTGAACGTCGAGCACAACTTCGATCCCCTCTACGTGGTCAACACCGACAAGAAGGCGCAGGTCGCCAAGCTCAAGAAGCTGCTCGCCGAGGCCGACGAGCTCTTCCTCGCCACGGACGAGGACCGGGAGGGCGAGGCGATCGCCTGGCACCTCCAGGACGTCCTGAAGCCGAAGGTGCCGGTGCACCGGATGGTCTTCAACGAGATCACCAAGGACGCGATCCAGCGCGCCGCCGCGAACCCGCGGCAGCTGAACATGCGGCTGGTGGACGCGCAGGAGACGCGCCGCATCCTGGACCGGCTGTACGGGTACGAGGTCAGCCCCGTCCTGTGGAAGAAGGTCATGCCGAAGCTGTCGGCGGGCCGGGTGCAGTCGGTGGCGACGCGGCTGGTGGTGGAGCGCGAGCGCGAGCGCATCGCGTTCGTCCCGGCGCACTACTGGGGCATCCTCGCCGAGTTCGACACCGGCAAGGAGGAGGAGCCCAAGGCGTTCAAGGCCGGGCTCGTCTCCGTTGACGGCAAGCGGGTCGCGCAGGGCCGCGACTTCGCGTCCGACGGCACGCTGAAGACGAAGGACGCGCTGCACCTGGACGAGCCGTCGGCGCGCGGGCTGGCCGACCGGCTGCGCGGCAGGCCGTACGAGGTCAAGTCGGTCGAGTCCAAGCCCTACACGCGCAAGCCGTACCCGCCGTTCCGGACGACCACCCTGCAGCAGGAGGCCAGCCGCAAGCTGGGCTTCTCCGCGAAGTACACGATGTCGGTGGCGCAGAAGCTGTACGAGAACGGCTTCATCACCTACATGCGAACCGACTCGATCACGCTGTCGGAGACGGCGATCACGGCGGCGCGGCGGCAGGCGGCGACCCTGTTCGGCGGCGAGTACGTGCCGGACAAGCCGCGCGTCTACCAGTCGAAGGTGAAGAACGCGCAGGAGGCGCACGAGGCGATCCGCCCCGCGGGCGAGAGCTTCCGGACGCCCGCCGAGACGGGCCTGTCCGGCGACCAGTTCCGGCTCTACGAGCTGATCTGGAAGCGGACGATCGCGTCGCAGATGAAGGACGCGGCGGGCCGCTCGGTCTCGATCCGGGTGACCGGCACGTCCACGCGGAACGAGCTGGCGGAGTTCGGCGCGACCGGTAAGACGATCACCTTCCACGGCTTCCTCAAGGCGTACGTGGAGAGCGCGGACGACCCGTCCACCGACCGCGACGACCAGGAGCGGCGGCTGCCGAACCTGGAGCAGGGCGACCGGCTGGGCGCGAACGCGGTGGACGCCGAGGGCCACTCGACCCGGCCGCCGGCCCGCTACACCGAGGCGAGCCTGGTCAAGGAGCTGGAGGAGCGGGAGATCGGCCGCCCGTCCACCTACGCCTCGATCATCGGGACGATCCTGGACCGCGGCTACGTGTTCAAGAAGGGCACGGCGCTCGTCCCGTCGTTCCTGGCGTTCGCCGTGGTGAACCTGCTGGAGCAGCACTTCGGCAACCTGGTCGACTACGACTTCACCGCGCACATGGAGGACGGTCTCGACGAGATCGCCCGCGGTGAGGCCGAGCGCGTCCGGTGGCTGACCCGGTTCTACTTCGGCGACAACGGCGAAGAGGGGCTGAAGGAGCTCACCGAGGACATCGGGGACATCGACGCCAAGGGGATCAGCTCGTTCCCGGTGAAGGGCTCCGACATCGTGGTCCGGGTCGGCCGGTACGGCTCGTACCTGGACCGGGACGGCGAGCGGGTCAACATCCCCGACGACATCGCGCCGGACGAGCTGACGGCGGAGAAGGCCGAGGAGCTGCTCGCGCAGCCGAGCGGCGACCGGGAGCTGGGCGTCGACCCCGAGACGGGGCACATGATCGTGGCGAAGTCGGGTCGGTTCGGCCCGTACGTCACCGAGATCCTGCCCGAGGCCGCGCCGCCCGCCGAGGGCGATAAGAAGAAGCGGACGAAGAAGGCCGACGCCCCGAAGCCGCGCACGGGCTCGCTGTTCAAGTCGATGTCGCTGGACACGATCACGCTGGACGACGCGCTGAAGCTGCTGTCGCTGCCCCGGACGCTGGGCGAGCTGGACGGCGAGCCGGTGACGGCGCAGAACGGCCGGTTCGGTCCGTACATCAAGAAGGGCACCGACAGCCGCTCGCTCGGGTCGGAGGAGGAGCTCTTCACCGTCACGCTGGAGCAGGCGAAGGAGCTGCTGGCGCAGCCGAAGCAGCGGGGCAGGCGGGCCGCCGCGGCGGCGCCGCTGCGCGAGCTCGGCAAGGACCCGGCGAGCGACAAGCCGGTGGTGGTGAAGGAGGGCCGGTTCGGCCCGTACGTCACCGACGGCGAGACGAACGCCAGCCTGCGCAAGGGCGACGAGGTCGAGTCCATCACGATCCAGCGCGCCGCGGAACTGCTCGCGGAACGGCGTGAGAAGGTGGCCGCCGGCGGCGGAAAGAAGAAGACGACGACCCGCCGCCGCACCTCTGCAAAGTCCGGCTCATAACGACATTCGCGCCGATACCCTGACCGACATGACCAGAACGGACGCCACTCGGCCGCACCCCGCCGCGCCGCAGCCAGGTGCCACGTCGCTCTCCGCCGCGGCGGGGACGTTCCGGCGGCTACGGCTCGCGCTCTCGGCGTCCGGCCTGGGCCAATGGCTCACGGTCCCGGCGCTGTCGGCGATGGCGGTGCTGCCGGAGGACGACACCGGGGCACGGCTGCGGGCGGTCGGCGGCGTGCTGGCGCTGCTGGTGCTCCCGGCGGTGCTGCTCGCGCCGCTCGTGGGGGCGCTCGCCGACCGGATCGACCGGCGCCTGGCGCTGCTGATCGCGGACGGGCTGCGGTTCGTGGTCGTCCTGACGGTGCCGCTGGTGGACGCGCTGCCGTGGACGCTGGCCGCCGCGTTCCTGGTCGGCTGCCTGTCGCTGCTGTGGACGCCGGCGGCGACCGCCGGGCTTCCGGCGCTGGTCTCGGACGCGACCGTGAGCGCCTCCGCGGGCGGGGCCGTGGTGGCGCGCGGCGCCCCCGAGGACGACCTGCGCGCCGGCGCCCGCCGCTCGGCGGCGCGGGCCGCGTTCGGTCCCGCGCCCTTCGCCGCGCTGGCGTTCGCGCTGCTCGCCCTGATCGCGAACGCCGCGCTCGGAGCGTCGCACCGCGCCGACCTCCCGCTGTACGCGACCGCGGTGGTGTTCGCCGTCTCGGCCGCGCTGACGGCCCTGGTCAGGGACGTCCCGGCGACGGAGCCGATCACGGTTCCGGCGCCGCTGAAGCTGCTCTTCCAGGGCGCCGGGCTCGACCGCGCCGGCCGCGGCCTCGGCCTGGCGATCGGCGGCGCGGTGCTCGCCGCGAGCGCGATCGCCGCCGTCGCCCGGGTGCACGCGGGCGAGCTGGGCGGCGGGGACGCGGGCTACGGCGCCGTCCTCGCCGGGCTCGCCGCCGGGCTGGCGTCCGGCCTGTTCCTCGGCCCGCGCGTCCTCGGCCCGTTCAGCCGCCGCCGGCTCCTCGGCCTCGCGGTGATCGCCGCTGCGCTGCTGCTGATCGTGGCCGCGCTCGTGCGGAACCTCGTCGTCGTGGCGTTCGTGACCGCGTTCCTCGGCGTCGCCGCCGGGGCCGCCTGGTCCACCGCGTCCGCGGCCGTCCGCGGGCTCGGCGCGCCGGACGGGGAGGCGCCGGGCGGCGACCGCCCGCGCGCGTTCCGGCGGTCGATCGCGCTCGTCGTCGTGCTGGTCTCGGTCGCGGCCGTCCCCGCGGTCGCGGGCGCGCTCGGCTCGCACCGGATCGACGTCGGCGACGGCTACGATCTCGACGGCTCGATGTCCGCGCTGCTGATCGCCGCCGTCCTCGCCCTGGTCGCCGGGGCCGTCGCCTACCGGAGGCTGGACGACCGGCGCGGCATCCCGCTCGTCGCGGACCTGCGGGCCGCGCTGCGCGGCGAGGTGTACGTCCCGCCGTCGCAGGTCGCCGAGCCGGAGCCGGTCCGCCGCGAGCACGGCGTGTTCATCGCGTTCGAGGGCGGCGAGGGCGCCGGCAAGACCACCCAGGCGCGGCTCGCCGCGATCTGGCTGCGCGACCACGGCTACGACGTGGTCACCACGCACGAGCCGGGCGCCACCAAGATCGGCATGCGGCTGCGCGCGATGCTGCTGGACCGGGACACCACCGGGCTGTCCGACCGGGCCGAGACCCTGCTGTACGCGGCGGACCGCGCCGACCACGTCGCGAACGTGGTCCGGCCCGCGCTGGAGCGCGGCGCGATCGTGGTGAGCGACCGCTACCTGGACTCGTCGCTGGCCTACCAGGGCCACGGACGGCGGCAGCCGGTCGACGACATCGCCCGCGTCAACGCGTGGGCGACCGGCGGCCTGCTGCCCGACCTGACCGTCCTGCTGGAGGTCCCGCCGGCGGACGGGCTGCGCCGGCTGTCGGCCCCCGCCGACCGCATCGAGTCCGAGCCGCAGGAGTTCCACGAGCGCGTCCAGGCCGGGTTCCGCGCGCTCGCCGAGGCCGATCCCGACCGGTACCTCGTGCTGGACGCGAGCCGCCCGCAGGCCGAGTTGAGCCGGGAGATCCAGTACCGCATCCGCGAGATCCTGCCGGACCCGATCCCGGCCGGTACCGAGGACGCGACGAGCACCTTCCCGGCGATCACGGACGTCTAGCGGCGCGTCCGGGCGCGCGGCGCCGCCTCCACCATGGGCGGACGCGTCCCGGCGGAGGGCGCGCAGCCCTTAGCCTTGTTCACATGAGCGTGTGGGATGACCTGGTGGGGCAGGCGCCGGTCGTCGAGCAGCTGTCGTCGGCGGCCGCGGGGACCGGCGGCGGGATGGCGCACGCCTGGCTGTTCACCGGGCCGCCCGGGTCCGGGCGGGTGACCGCCGCGCGGGCGTTCGCGGCGGCGCTGCAGTGCACCGAGACGCCGCGCGGGTGCGGGCACTGCGCGTCCTGCCACCAGGTCCTGCAGGGGACGCACGCGGACGTCGAGGTGGTCCGCCCGCAGGGGCTGTCGTTCGGGATCAAGGACGCTCGCGCGCTGGTGCTGCGGGCGTCGTCGTCGCCGAGCGGCGGCGGCCGGCAGATCGTGCTGTTCGAGGACGCCGACCGGGCCACCGAGGGCGCGGCGAACGCGCTGCTGAAGGCGATCGAGGAGCCGCCGCCGCGGACGGTGTGGCTGCTGTGCACCCCGTCGGCGGAGGACCTGCTCGTGACGATCAGGTCGCGGTGCCGGCAGGTGACGCTGCAGACGCCGCCGATCGCGGCGGTCGCGGACATGCTCGTCCAGCGCGACGGCGTCGACCGGGAGACCGCGGAGATCGTCGCGCGGGCCGCGCAGGGGCACATCAGCCGGGCGCGGCTGCTCGCGACCGACCCGCGGATGCGCCGTGTCCGCGACGGGGTGGTGGCGGTCCCGCGCCGGCTGACCGGGGTGAGCCCGGCCGTCGCGGCGGCGGAGATCCTGGTGAAGGCGGCGGAGGCCGAGCGGGACGCGCAGACGGTCGAGCTGAACGAGACCGAGACGTCGGCGCTGCGCAAGGCGCTGGGGGAGAGCGAGAAGGGGCGGATGCCGCGCGGGACGGCGGGCGCCCTGAAGGAGCTCGAAGGGCGGCAGAAGTCGCGGGCGACGCGGGTGATGCGCGACGCCCTGGACCGGACGCTGCTCGACCTGGCCTCCTACTACCGGGACGTGCTGGCGCTCCAGCTCGGCGCGGGCAGCGACCTGGTCAACATCGAGCTGGGCCCGGAGCTGCGGACGGCTGCGGCCGCGGGCCGCCCGGAGGACACCCTGCGCCGCCTGGACGCGATCATGGAGTGCCGCGAGCGGGTCGCGGCCAACGTCAACCCGCAGCTGGCGTTCGAGGCGCTCACGCTCGCGCTGCGCACCGGCTGAGCGCCCCCGCCGCATCGCCGCGCGTCCCGGTCGCGTTCCCGCGCGGTCCGGCCGTGCGCCGGATGAGCACCGTTATTCGACAACTCGTCTTGGATTAACATAACTCGTCCCCTTTTGTTACAGATCTGTACGCCTCTCTCAACAGACGCACCCGTACCGTCTGCTGGCCATAGCACGCCGAACGAGGGCGAGCTCCCCCCATGGCCAGGAGGTCTGCTTTGCGGCGAGCCTTGATTTCCGCCGCGTGCGCCGTCGTCACCACGGCGGCGCTCGCGATTCCAGCGTCCGCGGCACCGGTCGGGCCGCGGGCGAAAGGCGAGGCGTCGGAGTACGTCGTCCTCTACAAGGACGGCGTCTCCCTCGGCAGGGCCCATGACGCGGTGAAGGCGGCCGGCGGTTCGATCGTCAAGGAGAACACCGATGTGGGCGTCGCCACCGTCCGGTCCGCGAATCCGGGGTTCGTCCAGGCGGTGATGCGGCAGGGCGCCCTCGACGGCGCCGCGCACAACCGGGTCATCGGCGAGGCCCCGAAGGAGAAGAAGGCCGCCGCGAAGGTCGAGAAGACCGTCGGCTCCCAGGGCCCGGTGGCGGTGAAGGGCAAGCCGTCCAAGGACACCGAACCGCTCGCCGACCTGCAGTGGGACATGAAGCAGATCCACGCGACGGCGAACGGGTCGTACAAGGCCGAGCCCGGCTCCAAGAAGGTCCTCGTCGGCATCCTCGACACCGGCGTCGACGGGAACCACCCCGACATCAAGCCGAACTTCGACCGCAGGCTCAGCCGGAACTTCACGCACGACATCCCCACCGACGCCGACGGCAACGTCCTGGACGGCCCGTGCGAGTTCAAGTCCTGCGTCGACCCCGTCGACTGGGACGACAACGACCACGGAACACACGTCGCGTCCGAGATCGCCTCCCCGCGGAACGGCCTCGGAACGGCGGGCGTCGCGCCGAACGTGACGCTGGTGAACCTGCGCGTCGGGCAGGACTCGGGGCAGTTCTACCTGCAGCCGACCGTCGACGGGCTCACCTACGCGGCGAAGCACGGCATCGACGTCGTCAACATGTCCTATTACATCGACCCGTGGCTGTGGAACTGCGCCGACAACCCGGCGGACAAGCCGGAGGACCAGCTCGAGCAGCGCACCATCATCCAGGCGACGCAGCGGGCGCTCGACTTCGCGCACCGGCACGGCGTCACGCTGATCTCCGCGGCGGGCAACGACTTCGTCGACTACACCAAGACCAACATCGACGACACGAGCCCGGACTTCCCGTCCTACCCCGGCGAGAAGCCGTACGAGCGGACGATCCCGGCGAGCTGCCAGTCGATGCCGTCCGAGGGGAAGCACGTCATCGCGATCTCGGCGACCGGGCCGAGCACCCGCAAGTCGTACTACAGCAGCTTCGGCAACGGGTACGTCGCGGTGGCCGCGCCCGGCGGCGACAAGGTCGACAACGCCGCCCAGCGGCCGGACGACCGCGGCGGCATCTGGGCCGCCTACCCCGAGCGCCTCGCCAAGGAGCGCGGCGAGCTGAACGCCGACGGCACGCCGAAGGTGTCGTACGTGATCCGCAGCTGCAAGGGCAAGACGTGCGCCTACTACCAGTCGCTGCAGGGCACGTCGATGGCGTCGCCGCACGCGGTGGGCGTCGCCGCGCTCATCATCAGCAAGTACGGGCACCGCGACCGCCAGGGCGGCCTCACCCTCGACCCGGACTTCGTGGAGTGGAAGCTGCGCGGCAGCGCCACGCCCAAGGCGTGCCCGAGCCCGAGCACCGTCGAGTACGTCTGGTACACGCAGTCCGGCGGAAAGTGGGTCAAGCACACCTCCACGCAGACCTGTGAAGGGTCCAAGGAGCAGAACGGGTTCTTCGGGAACGGCATCGTGGACGCGCTCCACGCCGTCCAGCGGTAGGCCCTCTTCCAACACGCGGCCCCCGGGACCCTCCCGGCCGGGGGCCGCGCCCGTTCCCGCCCGCCGCCGCCGTGAGCGTGCGGTGACCTGGGGCATGATGGGGCCATGCCGTACCGAGTCACTTTCGTCTGCACGGGGAACATCTGCCGCTCGCCGATGGCGGAGGCGATCCTGCGCCACCACGTCGAGGCCGAGGGCCTGGACGTCGAGGTCGACAGCTCCGGCACCGGCGGCTGGCATGTGGGCGACGGCGCCGACGAGCGGACGATCGCGGCGCTGCACCGGGCCGGGTACCGGTCGGCGCACATCGCCCGCCAGTTCGAGGACGGCTGGTTCGACCGCTACGACCTGATCCTCGCGCTGGACGAGGGGCACCGGCGGGCGCTGCGGTCGATGGCGCCGGACGACGAGGCGCGGGCGCGGATCCGGCTGCTGCGCGAGTTCGACCCGGAGGCGGGCGCCGACCTGGACGTCCCCGACCCGTACTACGGCGGCCGCGCGGACTTCGACCTGGTGCTGGAGCAGGTGGAGGCGGCGATCCCGGGCCTGCTCGAGGAGATCCGGGCCGGGCTGAAGGCCGCCTGACATGCCGGGCCCGGCCGATCTGCGGGAGCGCGTCGGGCGGCTGCTGGGCAGCCCGGTCGGGGCGGTCAGCGGCCTCGGCTCCAGCCACGCGTGGACGCTGCACCGTGCGTCCCTGGCCGACGGCCGCGAGGTGTTCGTGAAGGCCGCGCCCGACCAGGCGGGCGTGTTCGCGGCGGAGGCGGCCGGGCTGCGCTGGCTGGGCGAGGCGGGGCCGGACGCGCCCGTCCCGGCCGTCCTCGCGGCGGACGACCGCGTGCTCGTCCTGCCGTGGCTGCCGTCCGCCTCGCCCACCCGGGAGGCCGCCGAACGGTTCGGACGCGAGCTGGCCGCCCTGCACACCGGCGCCCGTCCGGACGCCTACGGCGCGCCCTGGGGCGGGTTCATCGCCGACCTGCCCCTGGACAACACCCTCGACGGCCGCGGCTGGCCCCGCTGGTACGCCGAGCGCCGCCTCGAGCCGTTCCTGCGCCGCGCCGAGCGGCACCTGTCCCCGGACGACGTCCGGCTCGTCGAACGGGTCATGGCCCGCGTCGAGGACCTCGCCGGGCCGCCGGAGCCGCCGAGCCGCGTCCACGGCGACCTGTGGTCGGGGAACGTGCAGTGGACGGACGGCCGGGCGATGCTCATCGACCCGGCGGCCCACGGCGGGCACCGCGAGACGGACCTGGCGATGATGGCGCTGTTCGGGACGCCGCACCTGGACCGGATCCTCGCCGCCTACGACGAGGCGGCGCCGCTCGCGCCCGGCTGGCGCGACCGCGTCCCGCTGCACCAGCTGCACCCGCTGCTCGTCCACGTGGCGCTGTTCGGCGGCTCGTACCGCGCGTCCCTGGTGGAGGCGGCCCGTTCGGCCCTGGGCTGACATTACGGTCCGGCCCGGCGATCCACTAGGGTCGTTGCGCCTCGCGGCACCGGGCTCGGACTCGAAGTGGTAACTCCGCCCGTCCGGGCCGATGCCGCGCGGTATATGAAATGCCGAGCAGCGGAGAGGCGGTGCGGACCGACCCCATGGACGGCGGGAACGACGAGAGCAGGACCGGGATCCGGTTCCGGGAGGTATGGCGGACCGCCCTGCCGGTCAGCGTCGCCGCGGCCGCGGCGCTGTTCGCCGGCGGCAGCGTCGACCTGGTCCACCGGCACCAGCGCGAGGCGAACAAGAAGCACGACGCGGAGGCCGCCGCCGCCGACACCACGCCGGCCGCCCCGCACGCCGTCGTCGGCGTCACCCGCGCGGGCACCGCGCTGACCGTCCGCGACGCCCGCACCGGCGCCGCCCTCGGCCTGCCCGTCGCCGCCCCCGACGGGCGCCGCTTCCACCATGTCGCGGGCGACGGCGACTCCTACGTCGTCGCGTCCTCCGGCGCCGGGAAGGTCACGTTCCACCGGCTCAAGCTCGCCGCCGACGGGCGCCCCGAGTCCCTCACCGACATCCCCGCCGCGACGATCCCCGGCGCCTCCGCGCCATGGTCGGACCTGGCCGTGTCCGCCGACGGCGACCGCATCGCCTACGTCACCTACAAGGGCGCCCGCGCTCGCGTCGACGTCGTCTCCGCCCGCACCGGCGCCCGCAAGACGTGGACGACGGGCTACCCCGCCCGCGTCAGCAGCCTCTCCTGGGCCGGCGACACGCTCGCGTTCGTGTGGAACCCCGTCCGGCGCGCGGGCGGCGGGTACACCGAGGTCCGCCACGAGTTCCGCACGCTCGACACCCGGGGCGCCGCGGGCGACCTCAAGGCCAGCAAGCCCGTCGCCGCCCTGCCCAAGGGCACGACCAGCGCGGTCCTCAGCCGCGACGGGAAGACCGTCGCCGCGGGCGTCGCCCAGCGCTCCGTCGCGTCCGTCCAGGCGTACTCGACGGCCACCGGAAAGCCGAGCCGGGTCGTCTGGAAGCAGCGGCTGGACGGCCTGATCACCGGCCTCGACACCGGCGACAAGGGCAGGCTCCTGATCACCGGCGGCGACGGCCGCCTCTACGCCGAGGGCGCCGGCGCGCTCCCCGGAGCGGATCTCGCCGACGCGGCCTGGTGATCTCCGCCCGGCTCCGCCGTACAGTGGACGCACGAAACCGGGCGAACGGAGCGAACCGTGGGCATGGTGATGGCCGTCAGCTTCACCCGTTACGGACGGCTCTACTACCTCGACCCGGGCCCGCACACCCCGAAGGTCGGCGACAAGGTCCTCGTCCCGACCGACGGGGGCCCTGAGGTCGCCGAGTGCGTGTGGGCGCCGCAGTGGGTGTCCGACGACATCGGCGGCCTGCCCGAATGCGCGGGCCCCGCCACCGACGAGCACCTCGCCCGCGACGAGACGAACCGCCGCCGCCGCGCCGAGGGCCGCTCGATCGCCAAGCGCCTCATCCGCCGCCACGAGCTGCCCATGAAGGTCATCGGCGTCGACTACCTCGACACCGACAACGTCTTCAAGATCTACTTCACGGCCCCGCACCGGGTCGACTTCCGCGCCCTGGTCCGCGACCTCGCCCGCAACATCAAGGCCCGCGTCGAGCTCCGCCAGGTCGGCCCCCGCGACGAGGCCCGCCTCCAGGGCGGCATCGGCCCCTGCGGCCGCGACCTGTGCTGCGCCACCTTCCTCAAGGACTTCGAGCCCGTCTCCGTCCGCATGGCGAAGGAGCAGGACCTCCCCGTCAACCCCCTCCGCATCGCCGGCGCCTGCGGCCGCCTCATGTGCTGCCTGAAGTACGAGCACCCGCTCTACACCGAGTTCAAGGAGAAGGCGCCGCGCCTCGGCGCGAAGGTCTCGACCCCCGAGGGGGACGGCCAGGTCATCGGCTACAACGTGCCCGGTGACCGGATCACGGTGAAGGTCGGCTCCCGCCGCTGCTCCTGCCCGTCCGCCTCCGTCTGCTCCCCCCGCCAGCAACACGACGCCCACTACAACTCAGGCGACGACCCCGTCGACTGACGCCTCCGCACCGATCGAGGCCCCTGCCGGGCCTGACGCACTAGGGGAGCAGGTCGTGGCGCTCTGGGTGATGTTCTCCGAGCTCGGTCTCATAGAACTACTGGCGTTGCGCGAGGGAAAGTGGCTGGGCTACGGGGCCTCCCTCGTGTACGGCCTGATCTGGGTCGCCGTCGCCTTGGGATGGCTGGCCGTGGCCCACGGCAAGATGGGCCTCTCGGGAGAGAAGGCCGCGATGGTCCCGGCGATCACGCTGACCTGGCTGATCGTGTGCACCCTCGGACGGCCCCTGCTCATCTTCGACCTGGCGGACGGCCCGAAGGCGCCTCGCGGACTCGCCGGCCGCATCCTCATCAACCAGGTCCTCTTCATGGCCGGGATCATCGTCATCATCGTCGTCGCCTCACTATGACCCCGTGCCCTCCGGCATGCGGCCGCCCCGGCATGCGGCCGCCCCGGCGGGTGGCGCCGGGGCGGACGGTTCGGGTGGGTCATGGGCGGGGCGGCTTCGGGAGGAGTTGGGCGAGGGCCGCGGTGGCGGTGCAGAAGCCGATGATCGGCAGCAGGCCCGCCTCGAACGCGTCGGCGACGTCCGCCGGGAGCGGGTGGGCGCCGAGGACGTCGTAGAACACGATCCCGACGACCGCGACCCCGACCGCGCCGCCGACCTGCTGGAACGTCGACAGGACACCCGCGGCCGACGCCGCGTGCCGCTCGCCGACACCGGCCAGGACGATCGCCGACATCGGGGCGAGGACGAGGCCCATGCCCGCGCCGGCGAGGGCGAGGCCGGGGATCAGCCACGCGACGCCGCCGTCCTGCGCGATGCCGTCGATCAGCAGCAGGCAGCCGGCCGCCTGGACGGCGGCGCCGAGCGCGAGGACCTGCCGGCCGATCCGGGCCGCGATCGCTCCGGCGCGGGTCGAGGCGGCGAAGTAGCCGGCACCGAGGGCGGTGAACAGCAGGCCCGACTGGAGGGCGCTGAGGCCGCGTCCCTGCTGCAGGTAGAGGGCCAGGTAGAGGAAGAACGACGCCATCGCGAGCTGGTAGGCGAGGGCGATGCCGACGCCGACGGTGAAGGCGCGCTCCCGGAACAGCGTCGGGGCGATCAGCGGGGCGCCGCTGCGCCGCTGCCACAGCGCGAACGCGGCGAGCAGGACGGCCGACCCGGCGAACGAGAACCAGGTCCATTCGGGCCAGCCGAGCCGGCGCCCCTCGATCAGCGGCAGGACGAGCGCGACGAGGCCGAGCGTGACCAGCGCGGTCCCGGCGAGATCGAGCCGGGTGCCGCGGGCGGCGGGGGTGGCCGGGACGGTGCGGCGGACGAGCGCGACGGTGGCGGCGCCGATCGGGACGTTGATCAGGAAGATGCTCCGCCAGCCGCTGCCGAGGACGTCCGCCTGGATCAGCGCGCCGCCGATGAGCTGCCCGAACACGCCACCGAAGCCCATCGTGAGGCCGTAGGCGGTGAACGCGCGGACCCGTGCCGCGCCCTCGAACGCGCCGTTGATGATGCCGAGGACCTGCGGCATCAGCATCGCCGCCGCGACGCCCTGCGCCACCCGGGACGCGATCAGCGCGCCGGGCGTCGGGGCGAGGCCGCAGGCGAGGGACGCGACGGTGAACGCGGTGAGCCCGGCGGCGTACATCCTGCGGCGTCCGACCATGTCGCCGAGCCGCCCGCCGGTGATCAGCCCGCCGCCGAGCGCGAGCCCGAACCCGGCGACGACCCACTGCGTGGCGGCGGTGCCCGCGTGCAGGTCGCCCTGGATGTCGGGGATCGCGACGTTGACGATGAAGAAGTCGAGCGTGGTGATGAAGATGCCGATGAGCAGGACCAGCAGTCCGGCGCCCGGCGCGGCGTGCGCGGGCGCGCCGTCCTGCGGCCGCCTGCCCGCTCGCGGTGTCGCGGTGGTTGACAAGGGATCTCCCCGGTTCGTCCGTCTCGGTGCGTGCACCACGACGATCTCCCGCGGACGGTCATCGGGTCGATGACGTGAGGGGTAATGCGTGGCGTGAGGGGCCGCGCAATCCAGTTGAGACCGGGCCCGGTGACGTCCTAGCGTCGCGTCCCATGGATTCACCCGTGCGGCGGCTCTCGATCGACGACCTTCCCGCGTGCCAGCGGCTCGCCGCGGACCGCGAGTGGGGGAAGGAGGACCGCAAGTGGCGCTTCCTCTTCTCCGTCGGCGACGTCTACGGCATCGACGACGGGAACGGCGGCCTCGCCGCCACGGTGGTGTCGACGCCGTACGGCAAGGACGTCGCGGCCATCAGCATGGTGCTGGTCGCCAAGCGCTACGAGCGGCGCGGCCTCGGCGCCCGGATCATGCGCCACGCGATGGACGAGGCGGGGACGGCGAGCCTCTGCCTGACCGCCACCGCGATGGGCCGCCCCCTGTACGAGCATCTGGGCTTCCGTTCGGTGGGGACCTGCACCACCTACACGGGCGAGGTCGACGGGCCGTCGCGGCAGGGGGTGTCCGTGCCCGCGACGCCCGCGGACATGCCCGCCGTCCGCGCGCTCGACGCCGAGGTGTTCGGCGCGGACCGGACGCAGGTCGTGGACGGGCTGCCGTCGTTCTGCGCGACCTTCAACGTCGTCCGCGACGGGTCCGGCATCGCGGGTTTCGGCGGCGTGTGGTGGAACGACGGGCGGGCCCTCGTCGGTCCCGTCGTGGCCCGCGACGAGGGGACCGCCCTGTCACTCGTGGACGAGATCGTCCCGCCGGGGCCGGTGCGTCTCGACATCGACCACCGGCACCCGGAACTGGTGGCGTGGGCGGAGAGGCGGGGGCTGAGCCCGTTCTTCTCGACCACGGTCATGGAGTACGGCGAACCGATCGCCAACGACCCGTCCCGGCTCTTCCTGCCGGTCGCCCAGGCCCTCGGCTAGGGCGACCGGGTAGGGGTTCAGGCGGCGACGGGTTCGCGGGCGGGGGGCTTCGGAGCGGGCTTCCGCTTCGGGGCCCCGCCCGGGAGGGCGTAGCGGAAGATCTTCTTCCAGGTGCTCGCGACCTGCTTCGTCAGCGAGCCGGTGTGGTACGGCAGGCCGTAGCGCGCGCACAGGTCGCGGACGCGCGGGGCGATCTCGGCGTAGCGGTTGCTCGGAATGTCCGGGAACAGGTGGTGCTCGACCTGATGGCTGAGGTTGCCGGTCATCAGGTGGAACAGCGGACCGCCGGTGATGTTGGCGGAGCCGAGCAGCTGCCGCACGTACCACTCGCCCCTGGTCTCCGCGTCGAGCGGGTAGTCCTCCTCGAACACGTCGACGTCGCCGGGGAAGTGCCCGCAGAAGATGATCATGTGGGCCCAGACGTTGCGGAGCACGTTGGCGGTGAAGTTCGCGGCCAGGGTGGACGCGAACTGCGGGCCGGTGAGCAGCGGGAACGCCAGGTAGTCCTTGCCCCACTGGCGGCGGATCTTGCGCCCGATCGCGCGCAGCTTCTCCTTCGTGAGCTCCTCGTCGTGGGTGCCCGCGCGGATCTTCTCGAGCTCCAGGTCGTGCAGCGCGACGCCGTACTCGAAGAACATCGCCAGCAGCAGGTTGTAGACCGGCTGCGGGATGTTGCCCCAGTGCCACGGCTGCTCGGGCGCGACGCGCAGGATGCCGTAGCCGACGTCGTTGTCCTTGCCGAGGACGTTGGTGAAGGTGTGGTGGACGAAGTTGTGCGAGTGCTTCCACTGCTCGGCGGGGGAGACGTTGTCCCACTCCCAGGTCGTGGAGTGGATCTTCGGGTCGCGCATCCAGTCCCACTGGCCGTGCATGACGTTGTGCCCGATCTCCATGTTCTCGAGGATCTTCGCGACGGCGAGCGTCGCGGTCCCGGCGAGCCAGGCGGGCGGCAGCGCGGACGCCATCAGCAGCGCGCGGCCGCCGATCTCCAGCCCTCGCTGCCAGCGGATCACCCGGCGGATGTAGTCCGCGTCGCGCTCGCCGAGGTCGGCGGTGACCTCGTCGCGGAGGGCGTCGAGCTCGCGGGCGATCGCGGCGTAGTCGGCGGGGGTGAGGTGGTCGGTCGTTGCGGGCATCGGCGGTCCCTTTCAGAGTTCGATGTCGACGGGGCCGGCGGCGGCCGAGACGCAGGTCTGGACGATCTGGCCCTCCTCGCCGTGCACCTCGCCGGTGCGCAGGTCGCGGACCCGCCCGGAGCGGAGGCGGCCGACGCAGCTGTAGCAGATGCCCATCCGGCAGCCGCTCGGCAGCAGCGCGCCGGCGCGCTCGCCGGCGTCGAGGAGAGGGGTGCTCCCGTCGGCGTCGGTCTCGACGCCGCTCTCGGTGAACCGGACGCGCCCGCCCTCGCCGCCGGTGCCGGCGGCCGGCGCGAGCCGGAACCGCTCGACGCGCAGCCGGTCCTCGACCCCGGCGGCGCGCCAGTGCTCCGCGAGGTCGTCGAGCATCCCGGAGGGGCCGCAGGCCCAGGTGTCCCGTTCCGGCCAGTCGGGGCAGAGGCCGGCGATGCCGGACGGGGCGAGGCGGCCGTCGGCGGACGTGTGCCGCTCGTGCAGCCGTATCCCCGGCATCGTCCGCAGCTCGCCGCCGAAGATGACGTCGCCGGCGTGCCGGTCGGAGTGGACGAGGACGACGTCGGGCGCGTTCCCGGCGGCGGCGAGGTGCCGGAGCATCGCCATGACCGGCGTGATCCCGCTGCCCGCAGTGACGAACAGCAGCCGGGGCGGCACCGGCGACGGGAGCGTGAAGTCGCCGTCCGCCTCGCCGAGCCGGACGATCGCGCCCGGACGGATCCGGTGCACGAGGTGCGCGGACACGAAGCCGTCCCGGCCCGCCTTGACCGTGATCGTGATGCGGCCGTCCGGCCGGGGCGGGGACGACAGCGAGAACGTCCGCCAGTGCCGGACGCCGCCGATGTCCACGCCGATCTTCACCCACTGGCCGGGGCGGTGCCCGCGCCAGGCCGTCCCGGGCCTGATCAGCAGGGTGGCGGCGCCGGGCGCCTCGTGCCGCACCGCCTCGACGCGTCCGCGCGGTTCGGCGGTGGACCACAGCGGGTTGAGCAGGCCGAGGTAGTCCTCCGGCAGGAGCGGCGTCGTCAGCAGGCGCGCGGCGGCGGCGAGCCGGCCGCCCGGTGCCGACCGGCGTCCGGCCGCTCCGGGCCGGCGTCCGGCCGCGGTCCGCGACCCGGCCGCGGACCGTTCCGGCCGTGCTGAGAGTGCAGGGGTCAAGGGTGCCTCCCCGTCGGCTTAACTTACGCCTTAGTAACCTACGGTTACGTAGCCGTAGGGTCGCAAGTCCCGCCGAGAGAAAGCGACAGGCATCACACCATCGCATGATGTTCCATCCGATGGTGTAATGCCCGCTGACAACTTCCGCGCCCGGATGTGGCCTGGCCGCTAACCCTTCTCAGCCGGGTGACGAGACCGTCCGGGACCGCCCCCGCTCAGAAACGCGACTTCGGCCGCTCCTGCAGCACCCCGTCCACGTAGATGTCGACCTTCTCGCTGTAGAAGCAGACCAGCCCGGCCACCTTGCGGGACTCCTCCAGCGGCGTGGGGTACGACCAGGCGAGATCCTCGTGGACCTTGCCGTTCGCCCGCACCGACCAGTACTCCGCCGTCCCCTTGTAAGGGCAGTGGGTGGCGGTGTCCGTGTGCTCCAGCAGATCCATCCGGACGTGCGTCTTCGGCAGGTAGTACCGCACCGGAAGACCCGTCTCGAACAGCAACCTGGGGCTGGACGACTCCGCCACCGTCACACCGTCCACCTCCACGCGCACGCGCCGGGAACTCGCCAGCACGTCCACCCGCGTGTACGGGTTGCGAGGATGGACGAACACCTCCTCGTCCTCCTCGAACCAGGCGTCCATGGCGCCCCAGTCCAGCCGGACGAGCCCGCGCAGCTCCTCGACCGGCGACTCCAGGTAGCGGACCGCCGCGCCCGGGGCCTCGGCACCGTCCACCTTCACCGTGTACGCCGTGGCGTCGCCGCGGCTCGGCGAGCGGTCGCCCGAACCGTCCTCGACGAGCTCGGCCCGCACGTCCGCCGCCGGAATGTAGTAGGTGGGGTAGTAGGGGATCTCCCATACGAGAACCGGCGCGATGGTGTCGGCCACCAGGTTGCCGCCGAGGTACGCCCGGATGCGCTTGCCGCCCTGCTCGATGCGGACGCGGGTCCGCTCCTTCGCTGCACTCATGACTGGGCCAACCGCCCCTGCGACGCCCCTATTTCGACCGCATGCGGTCGCCGCCCATCCGGCGCCGCCATTTCGACGGCAGGCGACCGCCGCCCATCCGGCGCCGCGACGCGGGAGGGCGACCCTTGTACCTGCCCGCATGAGCCCGTCCCGTCACACCGGTCCCGGCTCTCTCATCCAATTCTCATATTCACCTCACGAGAGCCCCATCCGCGGCCAAGAGCCTTCTCGCATGAATTGGCCGTTCCAACGCCGGACCACGCTCATCAACGGCGCCCTCGGCGTGCTGCTGGTGGCCGGGGCCGGCACCGCATACCTCACCCTCGGCGACGGAGGTGACGGCGCCGCGGCGGCCACCCGGGTCACGCGGGTGGAGCGCGGCACGGTGTCGGCGTCGGTGTCGGCGTCCGGCTCGGTGGAGAGCGCACGCAGCCGCGACCTGTCGTTCGCCACGTCCGGCACGGTCGCCAAGATCTACGTCAAGGCGGGCCAGAAGGTCGTCGCCGGCGCGGTCCTCGCCCGGCTCGACCAGACCGAGGCGCTCGAGAACATCGACGAGGCCAAGGCCAACCTGGAGGCCGCCGAGGGCGGCGACACCACGTCCGCCAAGGGCTACGCCGGCTACCTGCAGGTGAAGAACGCCTACAACTCCGCGCTGCGCGCTTACCAGGGCACCGTCCTCAAGGCGCCGTTCGCCGGCACCGTCACCGCCGTCAACGGAACCGTCGGCGGCAGCTCCGGCGGGTCCGGGTCGTCCTCGTCGGGATCCGGCTCCTCCGGTTCCGCGTCGTCCGGCGCGGGGACGTCGGGCGGCGGCGGGTCGGGTTCGTCGTCCTCGTCGTCGTCGGGTTCGTCGTCCTCGTCCGGGTCCGGGTTCATCGAACTCGTCGACACCAAGCACCTCCAGCTCGAGGGCGACTTCACCGAGGCCGACACCACCAAGCTCAAGGTCGGCCAGACCGCGTCCATCACCTTCGACGCCCTCACCGGCACGACCGCCACCGGCAAGATCACCTCGATCGGGCTGTCCCCGACCACCACCGACAACGTGGTGAAGTTCCCCGCGACGATCTCGCTCACCAAGGTCCCGTCCGGCGTCCGGCTCGGCCAGACCGCCACTGTCGAGATCACCACCGCCTCCGCCGAGGATGTCCTCTACGTGCCGACCGCCGCCGTCAGGACCGCCGGCGGGCAGAGCACCGTCACCGTCGTCCGCAACGGCAAGCAGAGCACCGTCACCGTCGAGACCGGCGTGAAGGGCGACCAGGGCACCGAGATCACCTCCGGCCTCAACGAGGGCGACCAGGTCGTCGTCACCTCCACCGGCACCGGGACGAGCGGCACCACCCAGCGCGGCGGCTTCCCCGGAGGCGGCGCCGGGCCCGCCGGCGGCCTCGGCGGCGGCGCACCCGGCGGCGGCGGGGGCCGCAGGTGATCCCCGCCGCCCGGCAGGACGCCCCCGAGCCCGTCCTCAGCATCCGCGACGTCAGCAAGGTCTACGGGGAGGGCGACACCGCCGTGCACGCGCTGCGCGGCGTCACCCTCACCGTCGAACCCGGCGACTACGTCGCGATCATGGGCGCGTCGGGGTCCGGCAAGTCCACCCTGATGAACATCATCGGCTGCCTGGACGTCCCGACCGCCGGCCGCTACCTCCTCGACGGCATCGACGTCGGCGCCCTCGACGAGCGCCGCCTCGCCATCCTCCGCAACCGCCGCATCGGCTTCATCTTCCAGTCCTTCAACCTCATCCCCCGGATGACCGCGCAGGCCAACGTGGAACTCCCGCTCGCCTACGGCGGCGTCAAGGGCCCCGAGCGCCGCCGCCGCGCCCTCGCCGCACTCCGCGAGGTCGGCCTCGCCGACCGCACCCGGCACGAGCCCAACGAGCTGTCCGGCGGCCAGCAGCAGCGCGTCGCCGTCGCCCGCGCCCTCGTCACCGCCCCCACCCTCCTGCTCGCCGACGAACCCACCGGCGCCCTCGACAGCGGCTCCACCGCCGACGTCCTCGCCGTCTTCGACCGGCTGAGCCTCGCCCGCCGCACCATCGTCGTCATCACCCACGAGGACGACGTCGCCGCGCACGCCAAACGCGTCGTCCGGCTCGTCGACGGGCGCGTGGTCGACGACGTCCGCCGCGCCCCCGTCACCGGCCCGCCGCCCGCCGCGTCCTGGACCGCGCCCGCCGCGTCCTGGACCGCGGAGGGCGCGTCGTGGAACCCGGAGGGCGCCCGGTGAGCCCCCTCGAGATCCTGCGGTTCGCGCTGCGCGGGCTGTCCGCCAACAAGCTGCGCAGCTCCCTGACCACCCTCGGCATCCTCATCGGCGTCGGCGCCGTGATCCTCCTCGTCGCCGTCGGCAACGGCTCGTCCGAGCAGATCAAGAAGAGCATCCAGCGGCTCGGCGCCGACTCCCTCACCGTCACGAAGTCGACGACCGGTGGCGGCGGCGGACGCGGCGGCTTCGGCGGCGGCCCGGGCGGGAACGCCGGCGGAGGCGGCTTCGGCGGGTTCGGCGGCTCCGGCGCCGGTTCCGGTGAGAGTTCCGGCCCCCGGACCCAGGCCCACGACCTCACCACCCAGGACGCCGCCGCCCTCGTCAACGCGGCCGACGCCCCGTCCGTCAAGAGCGCTTCCCCGGTCGTGACCAGCCAGTCCGTCACCGCCGGCTACGAGGGCACCAGCGCCACCATCAACCAGTTCGTCGGCACCACCCCCACCTACTTCGCCGCCGCGAACAAGACCGTCGCGTCCGGCACCGCGTTCACCACCGCCGACGTCACTGCCGCGAACAAGACCGTCGTCCTCGGCAGCACCACCGCCTCCGACCTGTTCGGACGCGTCAGCCCCCTCGGCAGGAAGATCGACGTCGGCGGCATCCGCTTCACCGTCGTCGGCGTCCTCAAGGCGACCGGTTCGTCCTCGTCCAGCTTCTCCGACCCCGACAGCATCGCGATCGCGCCGCTGCCCGCCGTCCAGGAGACCCTCACCGGCTACGGCGCCCTGAGCCAGATCATCGTCCAGGCCAAGGACAGCGACGCCGTCGACTCCGCGCAGGCCGAGATCACCCAGATCCTCGGGCAGCGGCACGACATCGCCTCGTCCGGCACCGCCGACTTCACCGTCTCCAGCCAGGCCAGCGTCCAGTCCGCGGTCTCCGAGTCGAACAAGACCTTCACCGTCCTGCTCGGCGCCGTCGCCGCGATCAGCCTCCTCGTCGGCGGCATCGGCATCACCAACATCATGCTGGTCACCGTCACCGAACGGACCCGCGAGATCGGCATCCGCAAGGCCATCGGCGCGCCCCGCGGCGCCATCCTCGGCCAGTTCATCGCCGAGGCCACCGTCCTGTCCCTCATCGGCGGCGTCCTCGGCGTCGTCGCGGGCGTCGCCGGCAGCCTCTTCACGATCGTCGGCGTCAAACCCGTCCTGGTGCCGTCGTCGATCGTGCTCGCCCTGGCCGTCTCGGTCGCCATCGGCCTGTTCTTCGGCAGCTACCCGGCCAACCGCGCCGCGAAGCTCCGCCCGATCGAGGCGCTCCGCCATGAGTGACCGACCAAGGAACCGCCCATGACCCGCAGACGCCGCAGACCCGCCCGCCCCGGCCACGCCGCCCCGCCGCCCGACCGCGCCCCGGACGCACCGGGCTCGCGAGCCGAGCCGGGCGACCGCTCGGTGGCGGGACGCGCGGACCCGAGCGGCCTCGCACCGCCCGGAAGCACGCCGCCCGCCCGCGTCCCGGACGCCGGGCGGCGAGGGCAGCCGATGTCATCGGGCTTCGACGGAGAGGAGGCGCGGATGAGCGTTTCAAGGCATGACGAACAAGACCGCGACGCCGAGGGCATCCCCGGCTCGGAGGACCACGTCCGCCCCTGGGCGAGCACGGGCCCCGCACAAGCCCCGGCCCCCTGGCACCCCACACCCCACCCCGAAGCCCCAGCCCAAGCCCAAGCCGCGACACCAAACCAAGCCGCACCCCCAGGCCACGCCGCACCCCCAGCCCAGGCCGGGACGCCGGGCCACGCCGCACCCCCAGACCATGCCGGGGAATTGCCCCCGGGAGACGGCGCGGCGCCGCTGCTGGATCGAGAGGCGGGCCGAGAGCCGGAGCAGGTGCTCGAAAGGCCGATGGGCGACTCCGAACTGCTGGCGAGTTCCCCGTTCGACGGTGACCTCGACGCGGAGCTGGCCGGGAAGCCGGCGAAGCGTTCCCTGCCGGGGCCGACCCTCTACCTGGGCGCCGGGCTGCTCCTCGTCGCCGGTTTCCTCGGCGGTGTCCAAGCGCAGAAATGGACGTCCGACGATTCCGGCTCGCCGGGCGGAGGTCCGGCTGCGGCAGGTGGTTACGGCCGGACGGGCGGGCGTGGCTTCGGCGGCTACGGCGGTGGCTTCCCGGGCCAGGCGGGCGGCGGCGGCACGGGCGCTGAGCAGGGCGGCCGCGACGGGGCCGGCGGCCCCGGCGGCTTCGGCGGTGGTTTCGGCGGCGGCGCCGGAGCGGGCGGCGGCATGACGGTCGGCACCGTCACCAAGGTCGTCGGCGACACCCTCTACCTGCGGACTTCGGACGGCAAGACCGTGAAGGTCAAGACGAGCGGCAGCACCAGGATCAGCGTCACCAAGGACGGCAAGCTCCGCGACCTCGGTTCGGGCGCCACGGTCATCGTGCGCGGCACCACCGGCAAGGACGGCTCGGTGACCGCGACGACCGTCAACCAGGGCACCGGCCGTTGACCACCGATGAGGAGACGATGAGATGAACAAGGCCAGCGCGGGCCGGTTGCTCGGCGGTCTCGCCGTCACCGGAGCCCTGCTGCTCACCGCGGCCTGCGGAGGCGGCGACGGCGGCAAGGCGAACGCGAGTTCCGGCAAGTCCGCCGGCGCGGACCAGATGTCGGCGTTCCGTGCCTGCATGGAGAAGCAGGGCGTCACGATGCCGGACCGCGGCAACCGCCCGAGCGGCGCGCCGTCGGGCCGTCCGAGCGGCGCCCCGTCCGGTGGACCCGGTGGTGCGCCGCCGTCGGGTCGCCCCAGTGGTGCACCGTCGGGTCGTCCGTCGGGCCGTCCCACTGACCGTCCGACGCGCTCGGCGGCGCAGCAGAAGGCCATGCAGGCTTGCGCCTCCCTGGCCCCGCAGGGCGGCCGAGGCGGTTGGGGCGGCCGGCCCGGCAACTCCCCGAACGGAGGCCAGAACTCCGCCGCCCCCGCTTCCTGACCGGCAGCGAACCCCGGCTCGTGCCACCAACGCAGCCCATCCGTCCGTGGAGGGTGGTGCGGGCGGGTCCGTGTAGGAGGGGCTGCCGGTTCAGACGCGCGCACGCGATCCCCCGTAGCGATGCGCGCCGGTGGGGCCCGTCCACCTCCGCGGGCCCCACCGCCCCGTCCGACGTGGGAGCACGTTCCGGCGCCGGCACGGTCGGCGTCGTCCAGCGCGGGCATGGCGCCGCATGCCGCCGCTCGGAAGGGCGCGTGCGGCAGAGCCGAGGGCATCATGACTCCGCTGCCTTCGCCTTTCCAGGGACGGCCAGGATGGGCAGGAGCGCGGCCATGAGGATCGCCGCCGTCCACCAGAAGGTCTCGGTGAAGGCGTTGGTGAGCAGCGTCGGGGTGTCGGCGGTGTGCTGGGACGCGGCCTCGGCGAGGTTGCCGCTGGCGCCGGGGACCTCGTGACGGATGGCGATCTGGAGGACGACGGCCATCACCGCGGTGCCGAACGAGCTGCCGACCCGAATCAGGATGTTGGCGCCCGTGGTCGCCGCGCCCACGGCCTCGCGGGGGAGTCCCTGGTAGCTCGCCGCCATCAGGGACGGGGCGATCATGCCGTGCCCGAGCCCGACGACGAACATCGCGCCCATGATGAAAGCCCGCCCCGTCGTGGGATCGAGCGTGGTCAGGCCGAGCGTGCCGATCAGGACGATCGCAGCGCCGCCCGCGGCGATCCAGTGGCCGCCGAACCGGTCGACCAGCCGTCCGGCCACCGACATGGTGATCATCGCGCCGGCGCCCATCGGGGCGAGCAGCCATCCCGAGTCCAGCGCGGACTCGCCCCGGACGATCCGGGCGAACAGCGGGATGAGGATCATCAGCCCGAACACGGACGCGCTGTAGAGGAAGAACCCGCCGGTGGCGGTGGTGAAGGCACGGGTGCGCAGGAGGCGGAGTTCGATGAGCGCTCCTTCGCGCTTGCGGAGCGCGTGCAGGGCGAAGGCGATCACCAGGGCGGCGCCGGCGATGACGCTGGTGAGGAAGCGGGCGCCGGTGAGGCTGCTGCCGTTCCCGGCCTCGGACAGCCCGTACACGAGGGCGGCGAGCCCGGGCGACAGGAGGAGGATGCCGAGCACGTCGAGCCGCGCGTCCGCGTCGCGCTCGGTGTCGCGCGGCAGCATCCGGACGGCCGCCAGCAGCGCCGCGGCGCAGAGGGGGATGTTGACGTAGAACATCCAGCGCCAGCTCAGGTGGTCGACGATCGCGCCGCCGAGCAGCGGGCCGAGCACCGGGGCGAGCATCGCGGGCACGGAGACGATGCTCATCACCCGTCCCATCCGGCTCGGCCCGGCCTCCCGGACGAGCATCGTCTGGCCGACGGGCATCAGCATGCCGCCGCCCAGGCCCTGCAGGACCCGGAACACGATGAGCGACGGCACCGACCAGGCCAGCCCGCACAGCAGTGAGCCGCCGATGAACAGGCCGAGCGAGACCAGCCACATGGTCCGGGCCCCGAACCGCCGCACCGACCAGCCGGTCATCGGGATCGCCATGGACAGCGCCAGGGTGTAGCCCGTCACGACCCACTGGATGGTCGACAGCGAGGTGTCGAAGTCCTTGCCGAGCGCGGTGATCGCGACGTTGACGATCGTGCTGTCGAGCACCGTCATGACCACGCCGAGCACGACGACGATCGCCAGGTTGCGCAGATGTGGATCGATGCCCGTCTCCGCCTCGGGCGGGGGTGCCTTCTGGGTCGCGATCACGATCGGTCCTCTCGTTTCCGTACGCCGTATCGGTCACACCGTACACCGTCTCGATTGCTCTGTACACCGTATCGATACGCCGTAGCGGTTAGGATCGCTGGCGTGGCAGAGAGCAGTGAGCCGCCCGAGCGCGCAGAACGGGCCGCGAGGGGCGAGCGCGGAGAGCGGGCCGAGCGTCGCGAACGGACCCGTCCCAACGACATCTGGGCACGTCCGCGCGGTGGCCGGCGTCCGAAGCTGACGCGTGAGGCGATCGTCGACAAGGCCGTCGAGATCGCCGACGCCGAGGGGCTGGAGGCGGTCTCCATCCGCCGGGTCGCGAGCGAGCTCGGCGTGCGCGCCATGAGCCTCTACACGCACATCGAGGCGAAGGAGGACCTCCTCGACCTGATGTACGACGTGGTCGCCGTGGAGGTCCTGGTCGAGGACGGGCTGCCGGACGACTGGCGCGAGGCGATGATCGCGATCACGCGGAAGGAGCGCGCCGCCGGCCTCCGGCATCCCTGGATGTTCGAGCTGGCCGGCCGGTCGCCGCGGGTCGGGCCGAACGGGCTGCGGCACGCGGAGCAGTCGATGGCCGCCGCGGCCAGGCTCACCGACGACCCCGAGGAGATGCTGGCCATCGTCACGACCGTCGACCACTACATGCTCGGTTTCGTCCTGCGTGAACAGCGGCTTCGCGAGATGGGGACGACGGCCTTGGGCGAGGCGCGGCAGAGCGTGCTGGAGCAGGCGTACATCGCCGAACTCCTGGAGAGCGGGCAGTTCCCGCACCTCAGGTCGGTCCTCGACACCGGGCTCTACAACCAGGAGGATTTCGACCTAGGGCTCAAATGGCTGCTCGACGGCATCGAACACGATCACCGAGGGAAGTGGCCCTCGACCAGCAGTCCGACGTAGCGTAGGCGCCGGGGTACGTGCCGCTACGACGAGACGGGGTCCAGGTGCGGGCAGCGAGATACATCGGCGTGGCCATGGCGGCGACGCTGGCGGCGGCGACCGGGTGCAGCGGCGGCGACGGCGGCGGGGGCCGCGAGGCGACGGCCGCGACATCGCCGGGCACCGCGCCGTCCGGGCTCGGCGCCTTCTACGGCCAGAAGCTGGACTGGAAGAGCTGCGGCGGCGGGTTCCAGTGCGCCACCGCGCAGGTCCCGCTGGACTACGCGAAGCCGTCCGGCGAGAAGGTCGGCATCTCCATGATCCGGCTCCCCGCCCAGGACAAGTCCGCCCGGATCGGCTCGCTGTTCACCAACCCGGGCGGTCCGGGCGGTTCCGGTGTGGACTTCGTCCGCCAGGCCGCCTCGAGCTTCGGGGCCGACCTGCGCAAGCGCTTCGACATCGTCGGCTTCGACCCGCGCGGCGTGGGCGCCAGCGACCCCGTCCGCTGCAACACCGGGCCGCAGCTCGACGGCTTCTTCGCCGCCGACTCCTCGCCGGACGACAAGCAGGAGACCGACGCCTTCGCGGGGCTGAGCAAGCAGTTCGCGAACAACTGCAAGGGCAAGGCGTCCGCCGAGCTCCCCTACGTGGGCACGAAGGACGCCGCCCACGACATGGACATCCTCCGCGCCGCCGTAGGCGACTCCAAGTTCACCTACTACGGCGCGTCCTACGGCACCTACCTCGGCGCCATCTACGCGGAGGAGTTCCCGAAGAACGTCCGTGCCCTCGTACTGGACGGCGCCGTAGACCCCAAGGAGTCCGCGATCGGCACCCTGGTGGAGCAGTCCAAGGGGTTCGAGACGGCCTTCCGCGCGTTCGCCGAGGACTGCGTGAAGTCGGCCGGCTGCCCCCTGGGGACGTCCACGAGCGAGGCCGAGAAGAACCTCACCGCCTTCATGGCCAAGACCGACAAGACCCCGCTGGCCAACACGCGCGACTCGCGGAAGGTCACCGAGTCCCTCGCCGTCATGGGCATCGCCACCGCCTTGTACCTCAAGGACTACTGGCCCCTCCTGCGCCAGGCCCTGAGCCAGGCCATGCAGCAGGGGAACGGGACGCTCCTCCTGGCGCTCGCCGACCAGATGGTCGAGCGCAAGCCGAACGGCACCTACAGCAACCAGACGGACGCCAACATGGCCGTCAACTGCATCGACAAGCCCAACCCGCCGACGCTCGCCGCGTATGGCCAGGCCGCCGACCAGGCCAAGAAGGCCGCCCCCCACTTCGGCCCCTTCGTCGTCTGGGGCGGGCTTCCCTGCATTTACTGGCCCGTCCAGCCGAAGCAGCAACCCCAGGCCGTGCATGCCAAGGGCGCCCCGCCCATCGTCGTCATCGGCACCCTCCGCGACCCCGCCACCCCGTACAAGTGGGCGCAGAGCCTCGCCAAGCAGCTCGACTCCGGCGTCCTCCTCTCCCTGGACGGCGACGGGCACACCGCCTACCTGCAGGGCAACGCCTGCATCACCAAGGCCACCGACACCTACCTGCTCACCACGGAGCCGCCGAAGAACGGGAAGCTCTGCCGCTGACCGGGGCCGTGCCGCGGATTAACCAGTGCACATCCACCCCCGCGGACCCGGTAGACTGCATCCAGCCGTGTTCGCACGGCGCGCCGCCTTAGCTCAGTCGGCAGAGCGATTCACTCGTAATGAATAGGTCATCGGTTCGATTCCGATAGGCGGCTCCATCTCGAAGGCCCCTTCCGATCACTCGGAAGGGGCCTTTCGCTAACGGGCCTGCTAACAGCAGCGTCCATACCGCTTCGTTCATGACCCGCGGCTAGATGTCGCCCACTGGACGGGCACACTGTGCGAGCTCACGCGTTGCTTGGTCCATGACTGTCTGGGACGGTGGACTGATCGACTCATCCGGCTCCGTACGCGGCATCGTCCGCAAGGTCTGGCGGACGATGCCGGTCCGAAGCCGTCGCCGTACCGATTCGAGGGCCTACGTGTGGCAAGAGCTGGACGCTGCTGTAGCCGCGAAGCTGTCCGTGGTCTCTGTCGAAGAACGCACCGTCTTTGCCGCCGGGGTCGCCGAGCGGCTGTTGCAGGCCCACGAAGCGCTGCCGGCCGAAGACCAGTCTGAGTTCACCCTTGGACTGCGGCCGCAGCTGAACGCGGTGTGGGACGGAGCCCTCGGCGACCAGACCGCTTTCCAGGCGATCAAGCAGGCGCTCGGCACCTACTATCTGAGCGAGTTCTGCCACAACGATGGGCAGAACGGCCCCGGGGACGCAGACGAGCCTGCGGCGGCCGCCGTGCTGTACGCGGCGGAGGCCTACATGCACGGCTGCGTTGACTTCGCGGTCATTGTCAGCGGGCGTGCCGTCGAAGCCGTGGACGAACTCCTCAACGAGGACGACGGCTTCACCGGTGACCCGAACGAAGTCCTCGCCGACGAACTACGCCGCCAGCTCAGGGACCTAGACCTGATCTCCACGTACTCGGGAGAGCTTCGTAGCGCACAACTGGGCCTGACCGTCGACACCACGGCCCGGTTGAACGAGACCCTCCGTCCACTGTTGTCCCGCGCGTACGACCGGTGATGTCCGTCGGAGTTCTGTGGCTTGCCGGGCTTTGAACCGGGCGATCGGTAGACGGTGGTTCGGGGGCCCTCGGCGATGACGGCTTGGCGACGGCGTGCATCCCCCATCTGCCGGTATCGTCCCCTCCGTGGACGATGCGGGGATCGAGGTCTTTGAAGCGAACGAATCGAGCACCTGCCGCCGGGTGACTCTTCGCCACCTCGCCAGCCGTGACCAAGACGAGTTCCTCGCCTTGGTGCACGCCAGCGCGGATCTGCATCACCCATGGGTGTCCCTGCCGTCCACGCCAGAGCAGTACCAGGCTTACCTCGCGCGGTACGCGCAGCCAGACGAAGAGTCCGTGCTGATCTGCGCGCGCGGCAGTGGGGCCATCGCCGGCGTGGTCAACATCAACAGCATCATTCGGGGACGGTTCCAGTCAGGGTCCATCGCCTACGCCGCCTTTGCTCCCACTGCCGGCAAGGGCTACATGACCGAAGGGCTCACGCTGGTGGTGCGCTACGCCTTCGAGCAATTGCGGCTTCACCGGCTCGAAGCGCAGATCCAGCCCGGCAACCACGCCTCTCTCAAGCTGGTCCGACGAGTCGGCTTCCGTCATGAGGGCTGCTCGCCCGAGCTCCTGTACATCGATGGCGCCTGGCGGGACCACGAAAGATGGGCGATCACCAACACCATGATCGACATCACGCCGACACCTCCGCACCCGACGCTGCCGGAGCGCTAGAGCGCCGGGCCGCCGGGCCGCCGGGGCGAACTTCGAAGCTAGGCGTCCGGCCGTCGTCTCCCGTTCGCACCGCTGCCGGCTGTTCGGCTGCGAGCCCTCACTCGTCGGCGCCGCCGTCTGCGGAAGGACGCTTCGCCGCCTCGCTCCGCCCTCTCTCCGTGCCGCGCTGGAACGCCGAGATCACCGTGCGGACCTGCTCAGGACTCCGGCCCTCGAGCGGGTCGGGCTCATCGACCGCGGCCGGTGACTCCTCCTGGAGTTCAGGAGCGAGACTCGTGCCGGGATTGCGGACCGGTAGTCCGCCCGGGGTGGTCACTTCGACGGGCGACTCGGCGACAGGTGCGCGGGCCTCGTCGACGTCGTCGGCGCCCGCGTCGGCCTCGTTCTCCTCGTCGGGCGCAATGCCGTTGTCGGAGCTGTGGACCGCCTTCAGGGCGCGCTCGGGCGGAGCCTCGAGCACTCCGACCGCTGCGCCGGGGGCCGAGCTTCCGCCGGCGGTGGCGACCGCGACCGGGGTGGCCGCCGTGCCGGTCTTGGCGACGGGCCTGGGCGGCGGATCGGTGATCAGGCTGTTCGGCAGCAGCACCACGGCGTCCGCGCCGCGGTACGCATTGCTCTGGACCGTCACCTTGACTCCGTGCGCGCGGGCCCGCTGCGCGACGATGTAGAAGCCGATCCTCACCTTGCCCTCGGGGCTGAGCGCCGAGTCCCACACCTCGGGCGCTTCGGCGAAGAACGCGTTGTGCCGGGCGATCTCTTCTTCGGAGAATCCGTACCCGCGGTCCTGCACGACGACCGCCACACCGTGCGCGACCTGAGTGGTCTCGACCTCCACGACCTTGTCGGAGAACATGAGCGCGTTGTCGATGAGCTCGGCGATGATCGTGACGACGTCCTCGAAGGCGTATCCGACGAGTCCGTAGTCCTGGTAGGTGCCCAACCGCACGCGCTCGTAGGCGTGCGTCTGCCCGATGGCATCGCGCAGCAGCTCATAGAGCGAGACCGGCCTCGTGCCCCCGGAGCGCAGGGCGCGCTTCTCTCCGATGTAGCCGATGTTCCGGGCGTTCTTGAGCGCTCGGACGACGATGGCGTCCAGTCTGAACAGCCGTTGGAGCTCTTCGTCGTTGATGTCGCGGCGCTTCTCCATCTCGGTGATGAGATCGAGAAGCTGGGTCATGAGGGAGTAGGTGCGGTCGCCCAGGTCGCGGATGATGCGGCGGCTGGCGGCTCGCGTGGCGGCCTCCGCCCTGGTGGCCGCCACCAGCTGCCGCACCGTGCGGTTGAAGGTCTGCCCGATCTGGCCGATCTCGTCGGCGCCGAACTCGATGGGGCGCACGTCGGCGTGCTTGCCCTCGCCGATCAGCCGCAGCTGGCCGGGCAGCTCCGCCTCGCCCTCCTGGACCGCCGCGAGCAGGCGCTTGAGTCCTCTGTCCAGCTTCCGCGTCGCGATGAAACCCGTGACGATGGCGGCGATGAGGGCCGCGCCGCCCAGCAGGGCCACGCCCGCCCACTTGGCCAGGACCTGGTAACCGAGCGCGGTGCCCTTGTCGACGACCTCGTTGCCGCCGATGTCGACCGTCCGGTCCATGGCCGTCAGAACCGGTTGCGTGGCCGCCTGCCACTGCACGGGCGTGACGGCCGCCCGCCCCTGGTGCCGAGGCTGCTGCGCCTGCTGCTCGAGTCGCTGGAGGACCGAGTAGGCGGTGCCCTTCTGCAGTTCCTGCAGGCGGCGTCGGTCGGCGTCGGGAAGCTGCGCGGCGGCGTCCTGCTCGGCCTGTGTCCGAAGCGCGACCGTCTGCGCGAACTTGACGTACTCACCTGTCCCGAAGCGACCGTCCGCCAGCACACCCGCCAGGAAGGCGTCCTCGCGCGACAGCATCTCGCGGGCGCGGGTCAGCGCGATGAGGGCCCGACCGTCGGCCGAGATGTCCGGGTCGTCCAGTTCGGCGTTGACGCTGACGATCTGGAAGCCGGCGTCGATCGCGGTGTTGAACCCCTTGGCCGCGGCGTCGCGGGTGATGGTTCCGCTGCTGATCGCCGCGCGCAGGGAGGGCAGGTTGCTGAGCTGGGCGCTGGTCGCCGCGACGGCACGGCGGATCTTGCTGCCGGGCGCATCCTTCGCGGTGCGCCGCCACTCCGCGATGACCTGGTCGGTGTGGGCACGCTGCTGCCGCAGGTCGGCGGCGCTGAGCCCGTGCTTCCGTCCGCCCAGGTAGACGAGGGAGGCGCGCCGCTCGCCCTGCAGGGTCGTGATCAGCGTCTTGGTCGGACGGCCCGCGGTGTTGTCGATCTTGCTGGTCTGGAGCAGGTTGTAGCCCTCGGTCGAGGTGGCCCAGAAGCTGAAGACCCAGAGCGCGACGAGGAGGAACAGCATCAGGGCGATCCGCGATTTCAGCCGGATCTGGCGGTCACGACCCTGCCTTCGGAAAGGCCAAATACGCGGACGCATGAAGTTCCTCATAAGACCGGTGAGCACGGGGTAGGCCGCCCGAGCGGGGGGTGACCCCGTGGCCTCCCGATCGTGGGGAGGCCGGTGCCGTCTCGTCGGGCCGCCGATTACACAGAGGCACCCTAATGACTTCGGAGCACCTAAGCGAGGCGAATCGGCCTCTCGGCTTCTTGCCCCATCGCGCGCAGGGGCGGCCTCTCGAGGCGTCAGCCGGTTGTGCTATATGGCGACCCTGCCGATCGTCTCGGTGGAGATGGCGGAGGCCTATCCGATGTCAGGAAGATCACCCCAGTAGTCGGACTGGGATCCATAGAACTGCTGGCTGAATTTCAGCTGGTGTTCAAGGTAGGCCGCCCCTCGGGGGCAGGTCGCACGGAGCGGCTCCAGCCGGCCGGCGAGGCATCGTACGAGGTCGTCCATGCGGAGCCGGACGGTCGCCTCGTCGGCGCCGAGCCTCAGGGCGTTGAGGTCGTCCCACTCGTTCTCGCGGTCACTGGTGGCGAGGTCGTTCAACAGCCGCAGGATCGATTGGACGGTGCGGCTCGCCTCGCGGAGTTCGGACAGATTCGTCAAGATGACGGGGTCGTCGACGGCGATCCAATGGACCACGTTCACCCAGGCCGAGCCGAAGTTGTCGGCGATGGCCAGGTAGTCGTCCAGAGTCTCCGGCACCGGTCGGGCGGGCGGCCGCCGTTCCCCGCCGCCCTGGTCCGCCCCGGGGGGCCGGTCCGCCCGGCGGAGATGGTCCTTCCATTCCCACTCGAGCGCCATCGCATGAAGCATCCGGCGCAGTTCCTCCCGCCACACCGGCTCCAGTTCGTCGAACGCCGGAGAGGCGGACAGGTCCTCTCGCAGGCATGCGAGCGCCTCACAGAGGGAGTCGCCCTCGGCCGCGGACCCCCCGCCGGCGACTCGCTCGCAGCGCTCGACGATGTCGGCGATCTCGGCTCGCGAGGTCGCCAGATGGTCGACCTGGAAGTCCACGGCGAAGATCCACAGCGAGGTCCGGGCCGCCGCGCGCAGCTGGTCCGCGGTGTAGCCGGGGGCACCGAAAGCGATCGCCTGGGCCAGCCGCGCAGGAACCGGCTCGATCGGCGGGATCCGCAACACCCCCGGGAAGAGCAGCGCGAACCGGCGGAGGTCGTCCTCCACTTCCGCGGCCTCTCGGGCGGTCGCGTCTCCCACCAAGGCTTCCGACACGGCCGCTGATCCCACGGAGGGTTCTTCGCTCACGTACGTCCTTCCGACCGGCGGTACGGGTTGCGGGACGGGATGCCGTTGGGCGTCGTCACCGGCGTGGCGTGAGGATCAGCTCGACCGGTTCGCGGGGCTGGAGGGTCAGCGACAGCTTGGGTCCCACCGGCGCGGCCAGCTCGACACGGTAGTGGCCGAGGATCGCCGCGACGATCAGGGCGGCCTCCTGTCCGAAGAAGGCCTCCCCGAGGCATTGGTGGACGCCGGACCCGAAGGGCACGTAGGCGAGAGGGTGCCGGCTGCGGTTGCGCTCGGGAGTGAACCGGGTGGGGTCGAACCGGTGCGGGTCCGGCCAGACGCTGTCCAGCCGGTGGGTCAGGTAAGGGCTGATCGCCAACGTGGCTCCGGCGGGGACGGCGACGCCGTCGATGACGTCGTCCTCCAAGGCCACACGGGGCACCGCCCAGCCGACCGAGTAGATCCTCAGGACCTCCTTCAGCACCATCTGCGTGTAGTTGAGCTTGCGGATGTGCTCATAGCGCGGACGGTCCCGCCCCACCACGGCGTCGACCTCCCGCACGACCTCCTCGGCCACGTGCGGGTGCTGCGCCAGTGCCACCCACACCCACGACAGGGCGATGGCCGAAGACTCGCTCCCGGCGACGAAAAGGGCGACGATGTCGTCGCAGACCTGCTCGTCGGTCAACGGTGCGCCGTCGGCGCCGACGCCGTTCAGCAGCCGGGTGACCACGTCGTTGCCGTCACCACCGGCGCCGCCGGCGCGCGCCTGGTGGACCACGGGTCGCAGGATCTCGTTCACCGTTCTCGTCGCCGCTTTGAAGGCCCGGTCGCCCGGGACGGGGATCGAGTGCGGCATGAAGGGCATCGCCATCCGCCACAGCAGGCTCCCCATCGCCGTGGCGATCGCGTCTCCCAGCCGGTCCCCCTCCTCGGCCGGAACCAGGCGTCCGAAGAAGAGCGGATCGATGACCCGCTGCACGATGCGCGTCATCTCCCTCCCCGCGTCCACTGGGCGGCCGGTCGCGGCGCGGCGTCCCAGATCCTGGACGGCGCCGAGGATCGAGTCGATCATCTGCTCGCTGGCGGAGCTCAAGTGGCGTGCGGAGAAGGCGGGCTTCAGGATCTCCCGTGAGGCGTGCCACTGGGCGCCCTCGCCGCCGATCCCCTTGCCCGCGAGCCGCCCCAGGGCGTCCCACATCGCCGCCCCGCGCGGGTAGTTGTCGCTCCGGTCGCGCAGGATGTGCTTCAGGTGGTCAGGATGCGACACCAGGAAGGGGCGGAACGGGCCCAGATCCAGCCGGGCGATCGCGCCGTCGGCGTCATGGCCGACCTGTTGCAGCATGTGCAGGGGACCGCCGCGGTGCAGGTCCCTCATCACCTTGCGCAGCGAGACACGGATGGGCTGCCTGGTCTCTGCGGCTCCGTCCCGGGCAGTTGGTCGGGTGACTGTCGACACGTCGCATCCCTCCGAGAAGCAAGGAGATCGGGTCAGGCGTGGCACACGGGGCGGATGGCCGGTGACGGCATCAGGGGCGCGGGACCGAATCGATCGCCGGCGGACGGCTCCGGGTTGTGATCGGTTCGTCCGGACGAGGGTGCACTGGTCGCCTCAACGTCCCCCCAGGCAGAGCGCGAGCGAAATCACCACAAGTAAGTGATCTTGGGAAGAAGTATCACATACCTCTCATTTCACCTCAAGATCACCTATGGTCAGGGTTTCAGCGCCTACCGGTAAGGCGGTGACCTCGGGACACCCTCGGGACCGGCTCCGCAGCGCGGCACTGCAGGAGTCCTGTGTCTCCTGGCGCACGCCGCAGGCGGGTGAGGATGATCGGACGTCCGGCGAGGAGTTCCCCTGTCCGCCATCCGCCAACTCGGCGGGGCGGCGGCTTCGGCCTGGGGGTGTCACAGTCGTTCGCTCTGTTCACCAGCAGTCGGAGGAGTAGTGACAACGCCGCCGTGAAGGGCATGGTCTTCCCTGTGCGTTGAATTGTGGATTATCGGAATATCCGGCGCCTCGTCGACGAGGTTCTGGAGGGTGAGTCCTGAACGTGGATCAGTTCGTAGGCGGACGGTCATGTGGATGAGGAAGTACAGGCCGGCAATGAGGTAGCAGTTGGCTACCGGTGTCAAGAGATGGAGGCCGTATTCGCGCGGGTCTCCGTTATGGGGTGTCCACCACAAGGGGGACAGCACGAAGATGACGCAGCCGGCCAATGCGGTCTTCCGGCGTTCGTCGCGCAATAGGACGGCCAGGACCGGGACGATCCACACCCAGTGATGCGCCCAAGAAATGGGGGAGACGAGCAGGCCGGTCGTGCCCGTGACCGCGGTAGCGCTCAGCCAGTCGCCGCGCCTCGCCCAAAGTGCGGCGATCGCGAGGCCGAAAACGCCGATGGTCAGCGGGATGGCGGTATACCAGCTGCCTATCTCGTCTGTGCCATGGAGTATGCGGGCCAACGTTCCATAGGGGGACTGGTTGCTGATGTACGTGACGCCGACGCGGGACGTGTCGAAGAAGGTGTGCAGCCAGTAGATGCGGGACGCGTCCGGCGCGATCGCGCAGGCGAGCAAGGTGCAGACGGCGAAGGCGGCAAGGGCAGTGACGGCGTCCTTGGTCCTTCTCGCGAGCAGGAGCAGGACGATGAAGACGGCCGGTGTCAGCTTGATCGCGGTGGCGATGCCGATGCCGATCCCGGCCGGACGGCCGAGGGACGCTCGGTGCATGTCGGCGAGGACGAGGGCCAAGAGGAAGAGGTTGACCTGGCCGAGGAAGAAGGAGTGCCAGACGGGTTCCAGAAGAAGGCCGGCGGTCACGACCGCGACGAGGGGCGGGCGGCGGCCGGCCAGTTTCGCGGTCGAGGCGCAGGCCCAGATGAGGGCCCCGAACGCGGCCGATTGCCACAGCATCCGGGCGAGGGTGAGCGGCAATGCGGCGAGAGGTGCGAACGACGCCGCCATGAAGGGGGTGTTGGTGAACCAGAGGCCGGCGATGCGCTCCTGGTAGAGGCGGGAGCCGTCCGTGACGACGTGTCCTCCCAGCCAATAGATGCGGAAATCGAGCGAGTCGTACATCGCCGAGAAGAGCGCGATTCCGAGGGTCTCGAAGGCCAGTATGAACAGCGCCCAGCGTTTCATGGAGACAACGGTGCCGACGGCGCGGCGGCCGGGCATCGGGCCGCCGAACACACTTATCGCGGTTGTCCACAGCCTGGAGGATTACGCCTGCGGGCCAATGTGCGGGGTGGCGGGCGAAGGTTACGATCAGCGCATGTCAGCCCTGCCGTGGCGTCGAGCGCGCCGAGTCGCCGGCGCGCCCCTGGCCTGGAGCGGGGCCGTCCTCTATCCCGGCGTCCTGTACCTGACGGTGTCCCCGCCGGTGTTCCCCGACCAGGCGGACGTGCTTCTGTCGGTCGGTCTCACGGCACTGGTCATGGCCTTGCTGAGGCGCCGCCCGCTGGTGGCCCATGGGCTCCTGCTCCTCGCGTGGATCATCGCCCTCATGCAGACGCGGAACGGGGTGATCGCCGGCCTGGAGTTGGTGCTCACCGATCTCGCGGTGGGGTACATCGCGGCGACACGTGAGCGAAGGCTCTCAGCCCCCGTCGCCGTCGTCACCTGTTTGCTGCAGGTCCTGTCCGTCCTCGCCTGGCTGTCCGCGGACAGGGTGCTTCACATCACCGTCGTCCTGGCGATGGCCGTGACCTGGATGACGGGGAACTCCGTACGGGCGCGGCGCGCGCACACGGGGATGCTTCGCGAGCAGGCCACGGCGCAGGCCGTCGCGGCCGAACGGCTCCGGATCGCCCGCGAGCTGCACGACATGGTCGCGCACAGCATCGGCATCATCGCGATCCAGGCCGGCGTGGGCGGGCGGGTGATCGACACGCAGCCGGCGGAGGCGCGCAACGCGCTCGACGCGATCGAGGTGACCAGCCGCGACACCCTGTCCGGACTGCGCAGGATGCTCACCGCCCTCCGCCGGGACGACCCGGGCGCCGCTCCGCTCGGTCCCGCCCCCGGCCTGGCCGATCTCGACCGCCTGGCCGCTGCGACGATGGACGCGGGCGTCGAGGTCGAGGTCCGGAGGGTGGGAGAGCCGCGGCCGCTCCCGCCGGACGTCGACCTCTCCGCCTACCGGATCGTCCAGGAGGCGGTCACGAACGTCGTCCGCCATGCGGGCACCGACCGCTGCCGGGTGACGATCGACTATCGGGACGAGGAGCTGACCGTCGAGATCGACGACGACGGCAGCGGCGGCGTGGTCGGTGCCGGCTACGGGATCGTCGGGATGCGGGAGCGCGTCGCGCTGCTGCGCGGCGACTTCACCGCCGGGCCGCGTCCCCGTGGCGGGTTCCGGGTGGCGGCGAGCCTCCCCCTGCCGGCGGCGGTGGCATGACGATCCGCATCGTGCTGGCGGACGACCAGCCGTTGATCCGCACCGGCCTGCGCGTCCTCATGGCCGACACCCCCGACATGGAGATCGTCGGCGAGGCCGGGACGGGCGCCGAGGCGGTCGCACTGGTGGAGGAGACCCGCCCCGACATCGTCGTGATGGACATCCGGATGCCCGACATGGACGGCATCGAGGCGACCCGGCGGATCAAGACGGCGCACGTCCTGATGCTGACCACGTTCGACGACGACGAGTACGTCTACGGCTCGCTCAGGGCGGGCGCCAGCGGGTTCCTCGTCAAGGACATGGCGCTGGAGGAGATCCTGGCGGCCATCCGCGTCGTCGCGAACGGGGAGGCCCTGATCGCGCCGAGCGTCACCAAGAAGCTGATCGAGGAGTTCGCGGCGCGTCCGGAACCGGCGCCGAGGCCGCCGCGTTCCGCCGAGGGCGTCACCGAGCGCGAGCGCGAGGTCCTGATCCTGGTCGGGCGCGGCCTGTCCAACCAGGAGATCGCGGCGGAGCTGGTCATCAGCGTGGCGACGGCCAAGGCGCACGTCGCGCGGCTGCTCGCCAAGCTCGGTGCGCGCGACCGCGTCCAGCTCGTCATCATCGCCTACGAGCTGGGTCTGGTCAGGCCGTCCGGGTGAGGCGGGCTCTGGTCAGGCCGTCCGGGTGAGGCGGCCGGGGGCTTTCGGCCTCCGCTCGCCGGACGCGTCAGGACACGGGGGCGGGCAGGTGCCTGGCGAGGACCTCGATGTGGGTCTTGTGAGCCTCGGCGTGCCGCTCGCGGCCGGCCTCGGTCACGGCGACGAACACGCCGCGGCGGTCCGACTCGCACATCACGCGCTCGACCAGGCCGTGCTTCTCCAGCCGGGCGACCGTCCGTGACAGCGCGCTCTGGCTGAGATACATCGCCGCGGCGATCTCCTGCATGCGGCGCTTCTCACAGTCGACCTCGACGAGCCTGTCGAGGGTCTCGAACTCGCTCATGCTCAGGCCGTGCGCCTCCTGCAGCGAGCGATCGAGATCGCAGGCGACCGTGTTGTAGCACGTCGCCAGCGAGCGCCACCGGCCCACCAGGGCCGTCTCCGACTCCATGCCGCGCATCTTAGCATGCGCGTGCATCAGATGCACACGCATTAAGTTCGTACGAAATTTATGCTTGGACATTGAATGCATGTGCATGTATCGTCCTCCGACGTGACTCTCACCGACACCTCACCCGCCTCTGCCGTCCGCGGGCCGGCCGCCGCGAGCGCGCCTGCCGAACAGGCCTGGACTCCCCGGCTGTGGGGGGTCCTCGCGGTGCTGTGCGCCGTGCTGTTCCTCGACGGACTCGACGTCTCGATGGTCGGCGTCGCGCTTCCCTCGATCGGGACCGAGCTCGGCCTGTCCACCACGTCGCTGCAATGGATCGTCAACGGCTACGTGCTCGGCTACGGCAGCCTGCTGCTGCTCGGCGGACGCACGGCCGACCTTCTCGGCCGCCGCCGGGTCTTCCTCATCGCGCTCGCCGTGTTCGCCGCCGCCTCGCTGGTGGGCGGCCTGGTGAGCGACGGGACGCTGCTCATCGTCACCCGCTTCGTCAAGGGCCTGGCCGCCGCGTTCACCGCGCCGACCGCCCTGTCCATCCTGACCACCACCTTCCACGAGGGACCCGCGCGCAACCGGGCGCTGTCGGTGTTCTCGGTCTTCGGCGCGAGCGGCTACTCCTCCGGGTTGATCCTCGGCGGGCTGCTCACCAGCTTCGGCTGGCGCTGGACGTTCCTGACCCCTGTTCCCCTCGCCCTGGTCGCGCTGGCCGCGGGCATCGCCCTGATCCCGCGGGACAAGCCCGCCGCGGACGGCGGTCACGACCTCGTCGGCGCCGTCACGCTGACCGGTGGCATGCTCCTCGCCGTCTACACCGTCGTCTCGGCGCCGGACCGCGGCTGGCTCGACCCGGTCACGCTCGGCTCCGTGGCGCTCGCCGCCGCCCTGCTGATCGGCTTCGTCGTCACCGAGAACAAGGTGCGGCACCCGCTGATCCGGCTCGGCATCCTGCGGATCGGCACCATCGTCCGCGCCAACCTCAGCATCGTCGCGCTCTTCGGCTCGTACCTGAGCTTCCAGTTCATGATGACCCTGTACCTGCAGGACGTCCTGCACTGGTCGCCGCTCAGGATGGCCATGGCGCTGCTGCCCGCCGGGCTCATCGTGGCGTTCGGCTCCCCGTTCGTCGGCCGGCTGATCGACCGCTACGGGACGCCGCGGCTGATCATCAGCTCCATGACGTCGCTGAGCCTCGGGTACGTGTGGTTCCTGGCCACCGCCGGGAACACCCCGCACTACGCGTTCACCATCCTGCCGACGATGCTCCTGCTGGGCGGCGGCTTCGCGTTCGGCTTCAGCTCGATCATGGCGCAGGCGACCGACGGCATCGACGACTCCGAGCAGGGCCTCGCCTCCGGCCTGGTGCAGACGTCCGGCCAGGTCGGCGCGGCCCTGGTCCTCGCCGTGGTGACCGCGCTGGTCGCGGGCGGCACGGCCGGGGGAGGCGGCGGCTTCGCCGAGTTCCACCCGGGCGTCAACCTGGTCAGCGGCGTCGCGGTGGTCGGCCTGGCGCTGAACCTGATCCCGCTGCTCCGCGTCACGCGCGCGAAGCACGCCTGACCTGCGTGTCCCCGGCCGTCCGCCGGGCCCAGGGGCGGCCTCCCTGCCGGGAGGCCGCCCCTCCGTCGTGGGCAGGCGCTATCACTGGCCTCGCTTCCAGAAGGGACGGCGGGTCGGTGGATGGACGGGCTCGCCGGTGAACTCGCCGAGGGCCTGCAGTGTGCGGGTCCAGAGGTCGTCGACCTCGTGCTTCGGGCTGCTCGTGCTGATGCGGAGCAGAGCCTGGCGGAGCGTCTCCAGCATGCGGAGGGGCTCGGCGTCGGGCGCGAAATGCGCGTGCATGCGTTCGACGACCGACGTCAGCGCCGGAAGCACCTCATGCTGCAGGCGGCCGATGCGGTGGCCGGTGTCCGACGGTGCCCCGCGCAGCGACTCCAGCAGGCGCGCCAGTTCCTGCTTGAAGGCATCGAGGTCGGGCGTCGAGGGCTGCTCGGGTGTGCCGTGGCCGGAGGGCGTGCCGGTGCCGCGCGCCGGGGTCGCGGGGGGCGTGGAGTCCCGGAGGAAGTCGGGCACATCGATGTCGTCGTGATCGTCGAAGACGACCGGGCGCTTGGGAGTGGCCGGTGGGGTGGGCGGTCCACCGGGAGCGGGGGCACCGCCGCCGGCGGGGCGCCTGCTCCGGGGGGCGCTGCCGGGCGCGGCCGGAGCGGCCGGCGGAGGCGCGGCGCTCGGACGCGGAGGTCCGCCGGGAGCCGGCGGCGCGAAGGTGGACGGCGGAGGACCACCCGCAGGCTGTGCGGGAGGAGGCGCCATCAGCGGGCTCGGCGATCCGTACGACACCGCGGGGGCGGGTGCGGCGCCCTCGAACGTCGCGTACAGCCCGTCAGGCCCCGGGGCGGCGGGCGCGGCCCAGCCGTCCGGCACCTCGACCGGCTGGACGACCTGGTGCGGCGCGGCCGAATCGGTCACGACCCGGCTGTCGACGGCGACGAAGGCGGTGAAGCGGCACAGGACTCCGAACCGCAGGGAGGTCTCGACGATGCGGTGTTCGAGGTCCGGGGGTCCGCCGACGGTGTAGCGGTCCTCGAGGTCGCGGAGGTGGGCGCGCGCCCAGATCGCCGTGGCGGCGGGGTTCCGGGCGACGGTGCCGGGCGCCCGCTGCCGCCAGGCGGTGCCGTCGGCCGCGGTGCCCTGAACGGTGATCGATCCGGCGGTCGCTCCGCGGAAGCGCCCCGCGATCACGAGCGGCACTCCCGGGAAGAGGGCGCCCAGGCGGGCGGGCGCCACCGAATCGGAGACGATCTCCAGGCCCTCGGCCCGCAGGGAGAGGCCGGTGGCGAGGGGCGCGCCGATGCGGTGGTGGATCTCGTCCATGGCCTCGTCGAGGCGGTCCTCGGACTCGACCAGCTCGCACCGGCCCTGCCCGATCGAGGCCAGCCGGTTCAGGAAGCCCGCGTTCACGGCGCGGTCGATGCCGACGGTGTGGACGCGCACGCCCTCCAGACGCGGCGCCAGGTGCGCGAGGATCTGGTCCTCGTTGCCGACCTGCCCGTCGGTGATGAGGACCAGCACCCGGTCGCGTTCGGAGCCGGCGACCAGAGCGCAGGCCTCGTTGAGCGGGGTGAGCATCTCGGTGCCGCCGCGGGCGTCCAGCGCGGCCAGGTGCTCGACAGCGCGGAACCGGTTGCGGTCCGTGCCGGCGGCCAGGCCGGAGCCGAGGTCGCGCGGGCGCTCGACGACGGTGTCGAAGGACAGGACGGCGAACCGGTCCTCGTCGCGGAGCGTGTCGACGATCCGCGCGGCGGCGCGCCGGGCGGCGACCATCTTCCAGCCGTGCATGCTGCCCGAGCGGTCGAGGACGAGCACCACGTCGCGGGGGCGCGGCCGGGCGTCGCCCGAGGGGAGGACCGTCAGGCTGAAGGTGCCCTCGTCGCCGCTCTCGTCCGGGACCAGCGACAGTGCCGCGCTCTCCCGCGGCGCGAAACCCAGCCGCAGGACGAAGTCGCGGTCGAGGCGCTCGCCGGGACGGAGCCGGACCGTGGTGCGGTCGCCGCCGCTCTCCTCGGTCACCACGTGCAGGGCCGAGCGGATCTCGGTGAGCGGCAGACCGGACGGGTCGATGTCGGCGCTGATCGCGAGCCGGACCGGGTTGGGGAACCCCGGCAGCAGGACGGGCGGGCTGATCCGGGACGCGTCCGGCACCGCCTCGGTGTCCTCGGCCACTCCGCCGCCCGCGGCCTCGTCGTCCAGCGGCGTTCCCGGGATGTAGCGAGGGGCGACGACGAGCGGGAAGCGGAACGTCGCCGTGGAGGACGATTCGTGCGGCAGCGGCTGGGTGAGCGACAGCCGGATCGTCACCCGCTCGCCCGGCAGGATGTTGCCCACCTGCATGGTGAACACGTCCGGGCGGTCCTCCTCGGCGAGGGCGGCGCGCTGCCCTGCCGCTATGGCGGCGCTGTAGTCCTGGCGGGCCTGGCCGCGTTCCTTCAACGTCCCCTCGATGACCCGGTCGTCCGCCTCCATGCGCAGCGCGGTCACGGCGGCGCGGTCGGGCAGGGGGAAGATGTAGGTCGCTTCCAGAGGCACGTCGAACGGGTTGCGGAAGCCCTGGAGGACCTCGACTCCGGCGGCGAGACCGATGATCGCCGCGTGCACGTCGACGGTGTCGAGCGGGAGGTTGCCCCGGTCGGTGGCCAGGGCGCCGAGCCCGCCGCCGGGTTCCGCGGGCGCGTCGGTCTCGGGCAGGGGGAGTATGCGGACGGTCATTGCGGCCTCCGGGGAGGATCGGCGGGCGGGCGAGCGGAGTCTGCGGGGGAGGCGATGAGCCCCCGCGCGGCCAGCTCGTCGAGCAGCGGCCGCGCGGCGGTCTCGATGGCGTGGAGGTCGTCGGCGCTGAGCGAGCCGGCCTCCAGCAGGAGGGTGAGGTCGGGTGCGAGGCGGACGCCTTGCACGACGGGCGGAACCGGACGGGGATAGTCCGACGCCACGGTGGCGCGGCCGAAGGACATGTCGGGACGGGCATCCCAAAAGCGACCCCTGGTCTGCGCTTCGCCATCGGCCGTCTGCGCACCGTCCACCTGCTGCGCACTGGCCGATCGCGGCGCTTCATCGGCCTGCTGCGCGCCGCCGGCGGGCGGTCCGGTTTCCGCGGACGCCGCGCGCGGGGTCGCGGTGTCGTCAAGCGGGGCGGCTTCGGGGTGCGGCCTGGCCGGCCGCCGCACCGAATCAGCCGTTTCCGCGTCGGACACCGAACTCGTCGAAGGCGATCCGGTGGCCGGGGGCAGCACTTCAGCCGCGGATTCCATGGCGCCGGGCGGAAGGGCGGCTATGCGTTCGAGGGCGGCGTCGGTCGCCGCGGCGAGTTCGAGTTGGATCTCGGCGATCGTGCGGCCCGCCGCCTGGCGCCGCTTGACCGCGACCAGCTGGAGGAGGTGCCGCGGGCCGTAGAGCGCGGTGCGGCCGCGTCGGCCCGCGGGCGGGTCGACCAGCCCGATGGTGGTGTACCAGCGGATCAGCCGCTCGTTGGGCAGGTCGCGCACCCGGCCGTTGACCTGCGCGGACTCGCCGGCGGCGAGCACCGCGACAGCGTGCTCCGCCAACTCTCCGATGGTCCAGGTGACGTCCATGGCTCGATGATGACACTGTCATGATGACAGTGTCAAACCCGCAGGCCCGATGGCGGGTGCGACTCCGGTCGGCGGCCGGATGGAAGGCGGGAGAACGGGCGAATCCCCGCTAAAACCGTCAAATGCAACACTCGGGAAAAGCATCCGAAAATGCGGAAGAATTGAGCGGTGCCACTCAGTTCGATCTTGTGAAATTGCCAGTAAAGACCTTCGGGAGGCTTTACCTTTTCTGGCATGAACGACCATCTCCTGGTCGAGGCGCTGCGCGAGCGCGACACCGGCGCCCCGGCCGCCATGTACGCGGCCTACGCCGATCGGCTCTACGCCTACTGCTGGTTCCAGTTGCGGGAGCGGGACGCCGCACAGGTCGCGCTGCGCGACACGTTCGTCGTCGCCGAGGCGCACATCGGCAAGCTGCGCGATCCGGACCGGTTCGGGCCGTGGCTGTACGCCATCGCGCGGCTGGAGTGCGCCCGGCGGTCGCCGGTGCGCAAGCGGGCGCCCGACCTGCCGGTCGCCAGCCACGACCAGGAGGACGTCGACCAGAGGATCACCGCCTGGGAGGCCGTGGCGTCGCTCCGGGCCGTCTCCAGGGAAGTCCTCGAGCTACGGGTCCGGCACCAGATGTCCGTTCCGGATCTGGCGGCCATCCTCGACGTGCCGGTCAAGGAAGCCGAGGCGGCCCTGGAGCGCGCGCACGCCGAACTCGAAGCGGCGCTGACGGCGGAGATCCTCGTGAAGCAGGGCCCGTACGGTTGCGCGGAACGTGCCCGGCTGCTGCGGCAACGGCACGGTGACCTCACCGCGGAACTGGGCGAGCGGCTCCTGGTGCATGCCCAGGAATGCTCCGCCTGCGGCCCGTTCCGGCCGCGCAGCGTATCGGCGGCCAAGGTGTACGGGCTGCTCCCGGACGCGGACCCGCCCGAGGAACTGCGGCTCCGGGTGCTGAGCTGCTTCATGGATTCCGAACTCGTCGGCTACCGGTTGTTCGTGGCCACACGCGTCACCGAGTTCACCTCGGCCGGGTTCCCTGTGCAGCCGGGGCCGTCCGCGGGCCAGGTCCGGGTGCCTCGCCCCAGAAAGCGGCTCTTCCCACGAAGGCGGCCGAAGGGGGAGCGCGGTGTATTACCGCCCGAGGGGCTGGCCGCACAGGCTGCACATGCCCTTGCCGTGCTCGTGATGGTGGCGGTCCTCTTCAGCGGTGGGATCGCCGCCGTGCGCGGGTTGTTCGGCCAGGCGGAGGACACCGGCCGGGCGGGCGGTCTTGGGGGACCCATGCCCAGTGCGGTGACCGGTCTCGCCCACAGTCCGATGCCTGACGGCCGTGCACCGAGGGGAGGCCGCAGTGGCGTCGTCGACGTCGCGCCGGTGTCGGCCACCTTTCCGTTGGGCTCGTTAGGCTCCTCCGCACCGCCCACCGCCCTGTACCCGTCACCTCCTTCACCGGCGCAGGGAGGCGCCCTTCCCTCCCCGACGAACCCGTCGGGCGCCCTTGCGGTGTCCCCGCTGTACCTGGACCTTGCCGCAGGCTCAGGTGGCTCAGTGGAACTGCAGGCGACGGGAGGGCCGGTGGCGTGGAGCGCCAGGACCTGGGGCGCGCTCCGATTGAGTAGATCCTCCGGGCGATTGGGGGCCGGCCAGACCGTCACCGTCTCCGTGTACGTGTCCCGCCGATCGCGCGCGCGGGGAGAGGGCGGCATCTCGTTCCAGCCGGGTGGAATCCAGGTGTGCGTCACCTGGCGTGCCGATACCCCGGGCACGCCAGGTGGCGGCTCGACTCCCACTCCTCCACCGACGGGGCCCGGCACGGGCGCTCCGTCCACTCCGACCGAGACGAACCGGCCGGGTGATCCGCCGACGTCGTCCGAACCGGACCCGCCGTCGTCTGCACCGCCGCGCTCGGACCCGCCTCCGCCGTCCGATCCGGCGCCCTCGGGCGGGGAACCGGATCCGCCGTCGTCGGACCCGCCCGCCTCTTCCTCGGCGTCCGGTCCGCCGTCCCCCTCGAACGGAAGCGCGACGCCCGCGTGACGGACGTTCCGATTGTTGCCCGTCTCAACTACGCTTCGTAGGTGATCATTTGCGCTAAGTAAAACACGCCAGGGGGAGGACGTGTTCATGGGACCGAGCGCAGTAGAGCCTCGCCGTCGCGGAACGGCGACCTCCGCCAGGAACACGACCCTCCGCCTGATGGTGTTCTCCGCCGGGATGGCGGTCGGCATGAGCTGGCTGGTCCCGCCGGTGTCGGCCCGTACCGCGCCCCGTGTCGCGGGCAAGCCCGTTCCGAGCGCGCGCGACGTCGAGAAGAGCCGGCAGCTGGTGAGGGACCGTGCCGCGGCCATCGGCCGGACGAAGGCCGAACTCGCGCAGGCGGACGGTGAGCTGGACGGGCTGAACGCGGCGGCCGAGACGGCGGTGGAACGTTACAACGGGGAGCGGCTCAAACTGGAACGGTCCCAGCAGGCCTACCGCGACACACAGCAGCGGCTGACCGAGGCGGCCCGCAGGGTGGGCGAGGCCCAGGACCAGCTGGCGTCGTTCGCCGCGCGCGTGTACCAGGACAACACCGGCTACGACCGCGTCTCCTCCGCAATCTCCGGGAGGGGCGGCCCGCAGGGCTTCATGGACCGGGCGGGGATGGTGGACGTCCTGGCCGAGCAGCGGACCGCGATGGTCCGCCGGGTCGAGGCGGCCAAGACCGTCGCCGACGTGTTCCGCAGGCAGGCCCAGACCGCGCTTCAAGAGCAGACGGCCGCGACCAGGAGCGCGGAAGACGCGAAGGGGCGGGCTCAGGCGGCGGTCGCGGCACAGCAGGCGTCCATCCGGCGGATCGCCGACCGCAAGCGCGGGCTGGAGAAGCGGCTCGGTGCGGCCCAAGCGCGCGCGGAGCGGCTCGCGCGCGAACGGGAACGGGCGCTCGAAGCACGCGCGGCCCGCAAGGCGCGGGCCGGCCTGGAAACGGCGAACGTCGTCCGACGCGGTGTGACCGTGGCGCGAGCGGCGCTCGAATGGCTCGGCACCCCCTACTCCTGGGGCGGAGGCACGTACGAAGGCCCCAGCCTGGGAGTCGACCAGGGCGCCGGCACTCTCGGCTTCGACTGCTCGGGCCTGGCCATGTACGCGTGGAGCAAGGCGGGCGTCCGGCTCGACCACTGGACGGGCACCCAGTGGACGTCGGGACCGCACGTCCCCGTCGGCAGGCTCCGCCCGGGCGATCTGGTGTTCTTCGCCACCGACACCTCGAACCCCGGCACCATCCACCACGTGGGCGTCTACATCGGCGGCGGGCGAATGGTGGAGGCGCCCTACACGGGCGCGCGCGTGCGCATCTCCAGCATCCACCGGAGCGATCTGATCGGAGCCACGCGTCCTGCGGGCTGAACGTGGCGTCGCATGGCACGGGCAGGTGAGCGCGCATGGCCCGCGCCGTCGCGGACGCTCTCCGTGCGGAAGCGAGAACCCTTCCGTACGGTCTCCCGTACGGAAGGGTTCTACGCGAATCCTGACGCGCGTACGGCGGGGAGCGGATCTACGCCGTGGCGCGCCTTCCGGATCCGGCCCGCGTAGGGGACCGGGAGTGCCCGGGCGCGGGTCAGTGACCGCCCCTGTCGGCCTCGCGCTTGCGGGACCGCTCGATCTCGGCCTCCGCCTCGACGCGCCCCACCCAGCTGGCGCCCTCGACGGACTTGCCGGGCTCCAGGTCCTTGTAGACCTCGAAGAAGTGCTGGATCTCGAGCCGGTCGAACTCGGGGACGTGGTGGATGTCGCGCAGGTGCTCCATGCGCGGGTCCGTCGCGGGGACGCACAGGACCTTGTCGTCACCACCGGCCTCGTCCGTCATCCGGAACATCCCCACCGCGCGGCAGCGGATGAGGCACCCTGGGAACGTCGGCTCCTGGAGCAGCACCAGCGCGTCCAGAGGGTCGCCGTCCTCGCCCAGCGTGTTCTCGATGAACCCGTAGTCGGCGGGGTACTGCGTCGAGGTGAACAGCATGCGGTCGAGCCGGATGCGGCCGGTCTCGTGGTCCACCTCGTACTTGTTCCGCTGGCCCTTCGGGATCTCAATGGTGACGTCGAAATCCAAGATGTCCTCCGCTCCCTGCGCGGTCGCAGTGAATAGTCTTTCGGGGGTCTGTGCGGGCGAGGCCGACCCCCACAGGGGTGAGTTCCCTTATATAAGGATGTCGCACGTTGGTGAGTGCTGAGTGGGAGAGGGGCGGTCACGTGCCTGCACGCGGTCGTGCCCTTGCCGTACTGTCGCTGTCCCTCCTTAACGTTTTCATCGTCGGCGCGGGGCTGGCAGTGGTGAAACTCACACCGGCCCGGCACCTGTCCCCGCAGCCGCCGGGCGTGGCGGCGCGCGATCTGGTGCGGTCGTCGGCCCGGATCCCCGTCGCCGATCCCGCCGGGGGGCGCGCGCCGAACCCCCAAGCCCTGTCGGGCCGGCTGGCGGCGCTCATCGGCGGTCCGAAGGCGAAGATCAACGCCGTGGTCGTGGACGCGGAGACCGGCCGTGCGCTGTTCGCGCAGCGCGCGGACCAGCCCGCCACGCCCGCCTCCACGACCAAGCTGGCGACGACCGTCGCCGCACTGGCCACTGTCGGTCCCTCCCACCGGATCACCACTCAGGTCGTGCGCGGTACCGGTGGCGGGATCGTCCTCGTGGGAGGCGGGGACCCTACCTTGACGGCCCTTCCCGCGCGCGCGGACGAGGGCCACCCGCCGTACGCATCGCTGCTGGATCTCGCGAAGCAGACCGCCACCGCGCTCAAGGCGTCCGGTGTGACGCGGGTGCGCGTGGACTACGACGCCTCGGCGTACCAGGGGCCGCGGACAGCGGCCGGGTGGAAGCCGAACTATCTGCCTGAAGGCGAGTTGGCGCCGGTCACCGCCCTGACCGTGGACGAGGGACGTGTCTCCCCAGCGGATCCGACCAAGCGCGCGCGGGTCTCGGACCCGCCGGCAGCGGCCGCGAGCATCTTCGCGAGCCTCCTGGCCAGAAACGGGGTGGCGGCAAAGGCGGGGCGCAGGACCGTCGCGCAGAAGGGGGCGGCGCGCCTGGGCGCGGTCCAGTCCCCGCCGCTGTCCGCGCTGATCGAGCATCTGCTGACCGAGAGCGACAACGACGTGGCCGAGGCGGTGGCCCGGCAGGTGGCCATGAAGCTCGGGCGTCCGGCCACGTTCGTGGACGGGGCGCAGGCGGTGCGGCAGACGCTTGCGAAGCTCGGTGTCACGCAGGGGGTGTCGGTCAACGACGGCAGCGGCCTGTCGCCGCGGAACCGCATCACGCCGCTCGCGCTCGCCCGCATCATCGCCCTTGCGGCGAACCCCGCGCACCCGCAGCTGCGTTCGGTCATCACCGGCCTGCCCATAGCGGGGTTCTCGGGCACCTTGAGGCCGCCGCGTTACACGATCGCCACCAGCCAGGCCGCTGCGGGCGTCGTGCGCGCGAAGACGGGAACGCTGGCCGGGGTCAGCACCCTGGCCGGGCTCACCTACGACGCCGACGGGCGGCTGCTGACGTTCGCGTTCATGGCGGGGGACGGGAAGGGGCCGGTGGACCCGGGCAAGCTCGACCAGCTCGCGGCCGCCGTCGCCACCTGCGGCTGCTGAGGCACGGCGGCCTGCGGCCGCTGATCGTCCGCACCTGCGGGCGCCCGCCGGAGTGTGGGCGGGGCCGTACGGGAGATAACCAGAACGGTTGTTCGTTGAACGATCGTGCAGGGGCGCCCAGGCGCCGTGTCCGAAAAGTACGGTGGAGCACATGAGCGCCTCAATGATCGACTGGAACGTCGCGGTGCAGGCGGGGACCCGTCTGGTACGTCCAGGACCGCAGGTCAGCCACGAGGAGGCCCGTGCGGTCGTGGCGGAGCTGCGCGAGCTGTCGAGGGACGCGCACGGGCACGTGCGGGACTTCACCGGCATGGCCTCCGAGCTCGATCCGGCGCCGGCGACGGTCGTGGACAGGCCCGGATGGATCCGCGCCAACGTGGACGGCTTCCGGGTGGTGCTGGAACCGCTCATGGAGCAGATGTCCGAGCGCCGCGGCCCCGGCCCGCTGGGCGGCGCCGGCAATGTGGTCGTGCAGGCGGTCGGTTCGCGCGTGACCGGAATGCAGGTGGGCGCGATCCTCGCCTACATGGCCAGCCGTGTGCTGGGCCAGTACGAGCTGTTCTTGCCGCCGGACCCGTCCGGGCAGGCTCCGACCGGACGCCTCACCCTGGTGGCGCCCAACATCGTCCATGTGGAGCAGGAGCTCGGCGTCCACACGCGCGACTTCCGGCTATGGGTGTGCCTGCACGAGGAGACGCACCGCGCCCAATTCACCGGCGTCCCGTGGCTGCGCGAGTACGTGCAGGACCAGATGACCCAGTTCCTGCTGGCGTCCGACCTGGACCCCGGTGTGATGCTGGACCGCATCCGGGACGCCGCGGAGGCCGTCGCCGATGCGATGCGCGGCGGGGACGCGAACCTCATCGACGCGATCCAGACCCCCGAGCAGCGCAAGATCCTGGACCGGCTCACCGCGGTGATGACCCTGGTCGAGGGGCACGGCGACTACGTCATGGACGCGGTCGGTCCCGAGGTCGTGCCCTCGGTGGAGCAGATCCGCTCCCGGTTCCAGGGACGCCGCGACGGCGGATCCAAGCTGGACAAGACGATCCGCCGCCTGCTCGGCATCGACCTCAAGATGAAGCAGTACGCGGAGGGCTCGCGGTTCGTCCGGCGGGTCGTCGCGGAGGCGGGCATGACCGGGTTCAACCAGATCTGGCAGTCCCCGGAGACCCTCCCCTCGCACGACGAGATCAAGGAGCCGGCCCAGTGGATGAGCCGGGTCATCGGCCCGCGCGCCATCGACGTGGCCCCGCCGGAGGCCAGCGAGGCGTGACGCCATTCCAGGACATGCGCGCCTAGCCACCGCGAGGAGAGCGGAGACCGCTTCCGCCATGCCGCACCGTCCGGTGGTAGACGTTTCCCATGGGGCCTGATCCGGCGGTGGCGGCGGTGCGGCTGGCGGTGCGGCGCGTCCTGGCCGATCTGCCCGCCGGAGCGATGACGCTCGTGGCGTGCAGTGGCGGCGCCGATTCCTTGGCGCTCGCGGGAGCCCTTGCCTTCGAGGCGCCCAGGGCGGGGCTCCAAGCGGGCGGCATCACGATCGACCACGGCCTGCAGGACGGATCGGGCGCGCGCGCGGACGCGGTCGTCCGTACGCTCGCCGACCTTGGGTTGGACCCTGCCGGGTCGGTGGCGGTCACCGTGGACGGTGAGGGCGGCATGGAGAACGCTGCCCGCAACGCCCGCTACGCGGCGTTGGACCGCGCCGCTGATCGGCTGGGCGTGGCGGCGGTCCTTCTGGGCCATACCCGCGACGATCAGGCGGAGACCGTGCTGCTGGGGCTGGCGCGTGGTTCGGGAGCGCGCTCCCTGGCGGGGATGCCCCCGGCCCTCAAGCGTCCGACCGCTCGGGGCCATGTTCTTTATCTCCGCCCCCTGCTGGAACTCGACCGGGCGACTATGCGTAGGGCCTGCCTGGCGATGGGGCTGGAGCCCTGGGACGACCCTCACAACGACGACCCTGCCTACACGCGCGTGCGCGTAAGGCACCGGGCTCTGCCGGTGCTGGAGGAGACGATCGGGCCGGGCGTGGCCGAGGCGCTGGCGCGAACGGCCCGGATGCTGCGCGATGATGCCGACGCTCTGGACGGTCTCGCCGCGCGCGCTTACGACGAACTCCTCGACGACGCGTTCGAACACTCCGCAGAAGGCCACACCGTCGCGATCCGTGTGGACGGTCTCGAAGAACTGCACAGAGCCGTCCGAACCCGCGTCTTGCGGATGGCCGCGGTGAAAGCGGGCAGCCCACCGGGTACGCTCGCGGCCGTCCATGTCGATGCAGTGGATCGGCTGGTCACGGCCTGGCACGGCCAGCGGCAGGTCGACCTGCCCGGGGGTCTCCGAGCGTTCCGGCGGTATGGGAGGCTGCTGTTCGGCCCGGTTTGACGCCATGTCGTGTGCGACTCGTCACACGGTGTGCCCGTCGCGCAAGGCGTCCGCTCCGTGCGGCGGGCGAAGAGTCACAACGATGAGGGTGGGGTTGTGGACGAGAAGGACCTGGGCAACGACCTGGCGAAGGTGCTGATCCCCGAGGCCGACCTTCAGGCGAAGGTGCGCGAGCTCGCCGCGCAGATCGACGCCGACTACGAGGGCAGGGACCTGCTCCTCGTCGGCGTCCTGAAGGGCGCCGTCATGATCATGGCGGACCTGGCGCGCGCGCTGCACACGCCGGCCTCGATGGACTGGATGGCCGTCTCGTCCTACGGGTCGGGCACCAAGTCGTCGGGCGTGGTCCGCATCCTCAAGGACCTGGACACCGACATCATCGACCGCCACGTGCTCATCGTGGAGGACATCGTCGACTCGGGCCTGACGCTGTCGTGGCTCGTCAGCAACCTGCGCTCGCGCGGCCCGGCGTCCCTGGAGATCTGCGCGCTGCTGCGCAAGCCCGAGGCGGTGAAGACCGACCTCGACGTCAGGTACATCGGGTTCGACATCCCCAACGAGTTCGTCATCGGGTACGGGCTCGACTACGCGGAGAAGTACCGGAACCTGCCCTTCGTGGGGACTCTGGCGCCCCACGTGTACGGCGGAGGAGGCTCCTGAACCCGTCCGTGCGCCACCTACGGTCGTTCCGTGGGAGCCCCCAGGGAACAAGGGGCCGTGACGGATCGTTGCAAAGGTCGTTGACGGGTATATGAAGAGGATCAGGAGATCGCCGCTGGCTGCGTCTCCTGTGCCCTGCGGTGTACCGTCACTATCCCGGGCCCTCGGGTCAGGGAGCCATGTGAGGGAGACCGCCTCGGTGGGTCCGGAGCCCCGGGCGACGGGCCTTGTTGGTCGCAGTGGCGTCCGCCCCCCGGGACGGGCGAGGATCGCACACAGACGTTGGTCAGGAGGGACGGGCCCCGTAGGGGTAACCGGATAAATGGACGTGAAGCGCTATTTTCGCGGGCCGCTGCTGTGGATCCTGCTGTTCGGCCTTTTGGTCGCCCTGGTGATGTGGGGCGTCAACCCCGGCCGTTCGTTCGAGAAGACCGACACCTCCAGGGTGGTCCAGGAGATCGATGCTGGACAGGTGAAGTCCGCGAAGATCGTGGACAAGGACCAGCGGATCGAGGTCACGCTCAAGAACGGCAAGCAGCAGCAGGCCTCGTGGGTCGACGGCCAGGGCCTGCAGTTGCAGAACCAGTTGCAGAAGCAGGCCGACGCGGGCAAGCTGCCCGGCGGCTACAACGTTGATGTCCCCAAGCAGAGCTTCTTCCTGAACCTGCTGTTCAGCCTGCTGCCCATCGTGGTCATCGTGCTGATCTTCCTGTTCATCATGAACCAGATGCAGGGCGGCGGCTCGCGGGTGATGAACTTCGGCAAGTCCAAGGCGAAGCTCATCACCAAGGACACCCCGAAGACCACCTTCGCCGACGTGGCCGGGGCCGACGAGGCCCTGGAGGAGCTGGAAGAGATCAAGGACTTCCTGCAGAACCCGGCGAAGTTCCAGTCGATCGGCGCGAAGATCCCCAAGGGCGTGCTGCTGTACGGCCCGCCCGGCACCGGTAAGACGCTCCTCGCGCGCGCGGTGGCCGGCGAGGCGGGCGTGCCGTTCTACTCGATCTCCGGTTCCGACTTCGTCGAGATGTTCGTCGGTGTCGGCGCCTCCCGGGTGCGCGACCTGTTCGAGCAGGCCAAGACCAACGCCCCCTCGATCATCTTCATCGACGAGATCGACGCCGTCGGCCGGCACCGCGGCGCGGGCCTCGGCGGCGGCCACGACGAGCGCGAGCAGACGCTGAACCAGCTGCTCGTGGAGATGGACGGCTTCGACGTCAAGGGCGGCGTGATCCTGATCGCGGCGACCAACCGCCCCGACATCCTTGACCCGGCGCTGCTGCGTCCCGGTCGGTTCGACCGGCAGGTCACCGTGGACCGTCCCGACCTGGAGGGCCGCAAGGGCATCCTGCGGGTGCACGGCCGCGGCAAGCCGTTCGCCCCGGACGTCGACCTGGACGTCATCGCGCGCCGCACCCCCGGGTTCACCGGCGCGGACCTCGCGAACGTGATCAACGAGGCGGCGCTGCTGACCGCGCGCTTCGACCGCAAGCTGATCGACATGGACACCCTCGAGGAGTCCATCGACCGCGTCATGGCCGGGCCGGAGCGCAAGACCCGGGTGATGTCGGAGAAGGAAAAGAAGATCATCGCCTACCACGAGGGCGGGCACGCGCTGGTGGCGCACGCGCTGCCGAACTCCGACCCCGTGCACAAGGTGACGATCCTCCCGCGCGGGCGCGCGCTGGGGTACACCATGACCCTGCCGATGGAGGACAAGTTCCTCACCACGCGCTCGGAGATGACCGACCAGCTGGCCATGCTGCTGGGCGGGCGGACCGCGGAGGAACTGGTCTTCCACGAGCCGACCACGGGCGCGGCCAACGACATCGAGAAGGCCAGCTCCATCGCCCGCAACATGGTGACCGAGTACGGCATGAGCGAGCGCCTCGGCGCCCGCAAGTTCGGCACCGGGCAGGGTGAGGTCTTCCTCGGCCGCGACATGGGCCACGAGCGGGACTACTCCGAGGACATCGCGTCGGCGATCGACGACGAGGTGCGCCGCTACATCGAGGCCGCCCACGACACCGCGTGGGAGATCCTCATGGAGTACCGGGACGTCCTGGACGACCTGGTGGTCAACCTCATGGAGAAGGAGACCCTCTCCAAGGAGCAGGTGCTGCGGATCTTCGCTCCGATCCAGAAGCGGCCGCACCAGAACTCCTACACCGGCTACGGCAAGCGCCTCCCGTCGGACCGCCCGCCGGTGCTCACGCCCAAGGAACTGGCTCTGCTGGGCCCGCAGGACGTGACCGACCTGACCAAGAACAACGGCCAGGGCGGCGGCGTCACCTCCGAGTCCGCCGACCCGGCCCCGGGCGAAAGCTGACCGCCTTGGCCATCCCCTACGACGAAGCGCCCGTGCAGGAGGACCCTCCGGGGTTCGACCACGCGCGGATCGAGAAGGCGGTGCGCGAGATCCTGTTTGCGATCGGGGAGGACCCCGAACGCGACGGGCTCCGCGACACCCCGGCGCGGGTCGCCCGTGCGTACGCCGAGCAGTTCGCCGGCCTGCGCCAGCGGCCCGAGGACGCGCTGACGACGGTGTTCGACGCCGACCATGAGGAAATGGTCCTGGTGAAGGACATCGAGGTGTACAGCGTGTGCGAGCACCACCTGGTGCCGTTTCACGGGGTGGCTCACGTCGGGTACACGCCCAACAAGAAGGGGCAGATCACCGGCCTGTCGAAGCTGGCCCGGCTGGTCGACGTGTACGCGCGTCGCCCGCAGGTGCAGGAGCGGCTGACGAGCCAGGTGGCGGACGCGCTGATGCGGGTGCTGGAGCCGCGCGGCGCGATCGTCGTGATCGAGGCCGAGCACCTGTGCATGACCATGCGGGGGGTGCGCAAGCCGGGCGCCAAGACGGTGACCTCGGCGGTGCGCGGGGACTTCCGCGATCATGCGGAGACCCGCAGCGAGGCGATGAGCCTGATCCTGGGCCGCCCCTGACCCTCGCCCGCATCTCGATTCCCCGGAACGTCCGAACGGGCCTCAGCGTCGCGCTGAGGCCCGTTCGGCATGTGATGGGTGGGCGGCGGCGGACGGGCGGGACGTGAGCGCCCCTCCGAGACGCGGCCGCCGGTCGAGCGGCCGACGGACGGCTTCGGCGAGCAGGACGGATCCGCGCCGAGCCGCCTAGAGCAGGTCTACGACGGGGCTAGAGCGGCCCGGGGCACGATCTCAAGGGGTGCGGGCAAGGCATAGGGTTGGTGCATGACCAGTGCCGCCGTTCCGGGGCTGCCCCAGCCGGGCCGATGCCTCGTCATGGGCGTGGTCAACGTCACCCCGGACTCGTTCTCCGACGGGGGGAACTGGTTCGACCCGGAGAAGGCCGTCAAGCACGGCCTGGACCTCGTCGCCGAGGGCGCCGACATCGTCGACGTGGGCGGCGAGTCCACGCGCCCTGGAGCGCAGCGGGTGTCGCTGGACGAGGAACTCCGCCGCGTGGTGCCCGTCATCAGGGCGCTCACGGAGGAGAACGTCCCGGTCAGCGTCGACACCATGCGCGCGGAGGTGGCGGAGGCCGCCGTCGCCGTGGGTGCCCGTCTCGTGAACGACGTGAGCGGCGGCCTGGCCGATCCGGACATGCCCCGTGTGGTGGCCGCGGCCAACGTGCCCTACGTGGTGATGCATTGGCGCGGCCACAGCCACGACATGCAGACCCGGTCCGTCTACGCCGACGTGGTCCGTGAGGTGCGCGAGGAACTGCTGCACCGCGTCGATGCGGTCCTGCGGGAGGGCGTCGACCCGTCGATGGTCGTCCTCGACCCCGGGCTGGGATTCGCCAAGAGCCCGACCGCCGGTCACAACTGGGCCCTGCTGGCCCACCTGGACGAGTTCATCGGCACCGGCTACCCCCTTCTCGTGGGCGCCTCCCGCAAGAGTTTCTTCACGACCCTGCTGGCCGAGCCGGACGGGACGCGCCGCCCGTTCGCGGAGTGCGACGACGCCACCGTCGCCGTCACGGCCCTCGCCGCGACCGCCGGTGCGTGGTGCGTCCGCGTGCACCGGGTACGTCCGAACGTGGACGCCGTACGCGTGGCGGCCGCGATCGAGGCCGCCCGTCCCATGCACCCCGGAGGCGACCAGCGATGAGCCGTGCAGTGAACCGCGCCGACCTGGAAGAGGTCCACGCCGAGTTCTACGCCGCCTTCGAAGCGGGGGACTTCGACCGCATGTCCGACGTGTGGGCGGAGGGCCCCTACGCGGCGGGCGTCTCCTGCGTGCATCCCGGCTGGACCATGCTGCGCGGGCGCGAGGAGGTCCTCCGCTCGTGGGCGCTCATCATGGCCAACACCACCTACATCCAGTTCGTGCTGACCGACGTCGAGACGGACGTCTACGGCGATCACGCGGTGGTCACCTGCAAGGAGAACGTCCTCACCGCGGACGAGGACACCGAGGCCGGCTTCCTCGCGGGAGGAAGCATCGTGGCCACGAAGCTGTTCGTCCGCGTCGACGGGCAGTGGAGGCTCCTGCTGCACCACGGCTCGCCCGTCCTCAACCCCGCGGATGCAGAGGAAGAATGAGCCTGGACCGCATGGAACCGGACCGCATAGAACTGCGCGGCCTGCGGGCCCGAGGGCGGCACGGCGTCCTGCCCGCGGAGCGTGAACTCGGGCAGGAGTTCGTGGTCGACGTGTCGCTCGGCCTCGACACCCGCCCCGCGGCGGAGACCGACGACCTGTCGCGTACCGTCGACTACGGCACGCTGGCCGGCCGGCTGGTCGCGGCCGTCGAGGGCGAACCCGTCGACCTGATCGAAACGCTGGCCGACCGGCTCGCGAAGATATGTCTGGAGGACCCGGCGGTGGTGGAGGCTGAGGTCACCGTCCACAAGCCGAGCGCCCCGGTGCCGCATCCCTTCACGGACGTCGCCGTGAAGATCAGGAGGAGTCGCCCATGACAGCGTCAGACCGCATGCCCGACCGCACCGCGACCGGCGGCCACATGCTGGTCGCGCACCGCGTCGTGTTCTCGCTCGGCAGCAACCTCGGCGATCGCCTGGACAACCTCCAGGAGGCGGTCGACGCGCTGTTCGACGCCCCCGGCCTGGAGTTCGTTGCCTGCTCCCCGGTCTACGAGACGGCCCCGTTCGCTCCGCCCGGGGAGACTTTGCCCGAACAGGGCGACTACCTGAACATCGTCGTGGTGGCCGACACCAGGCTGGCGCCGGAGAACCTTCTCGAACGGGTGCTCAACATCGAGAACTCCCTGCGCCGCGTCCGCGAGGTCCGCTGGGGGCCGCGCACGCTCGACATCGACATCGTGGTGTTCGGTGACATCTCGTCCGACAACCCCGACCTGACCCTCCCGCACCCGCGCGCGCACGAGCGGGCGTTCGTGCTCGTGCCGTGGGCCGACATCGAGCCGGACGTGCTCCTGCCGGGGCACGGCCGCGTCGGCGACCTGGCCGAGGCGAAGCAGGCGGAAGGGGGCCCGTCGGCCGTTCGCCGCCGGGACGACCTGACCCTGCAGCAGCCTGCATGAGACCCTCCCGCCCGCTGTTCCTCGTCGCCCTGGTGATCGTCGTCGGGCTGATCACCTGGGCGGTGCTGCGTTCCGCGTACGTGTCGCTGCCGCCGCTGCCGTGGACGGCGGTGCCGACGCTGCTGCTGCTGGCGCTCGGCGAGGCCTTCACCGGCTACAACCTGCTGCGCCGGATCCGCCGAAAGCCGAACACCAAACCGGTGGAGCCCCTCGTGGTCGCGCGCATGGCGGCCCTGGGCAAGGCCAGCGCGCACACGGCCGCGATCATCGCCGGCGTCTTCGGCGGGTTCGCCGGCAGCCTGGCGGACTCGCTGGACAAGTCGACTCCGCGCCACGACTTCTTCGTCAGCGTGGGCACGTTCCTGGCGGCAGTGGTGCTGGTGGGCGCGGCGTTCTTCCTGGAGTACGCGTGCCGTGTGCCCAAGGGCCCCGACGAGGAGGAACGAGACAGGAACGCCTTCAGGGCGTGAGCCGCCGCAGCCGTCCCCGGCGGGGGCGCCGCTACTTGTCGGCCGCTACTTGTCGATGTCGCCGACGACGAAGAACATCGAGCCGAGGATCGCGATCATGTCGGCGACCAGGTTGCCGGGCAGCAGTTCGGCCAGCACCTGGATGTTGTTGAACGACGCGGACCGCAGCTTCATCCGCCACGGCGTCTTCTCGCCACGCGACACCAGGTAGTAGCCGTTGATGCCCAGCGGGTTCTCGGTCCAGGCGTAGGTGTGCCCCTCGGGGACCTTGAGGACCTTCGGAAGCCGCTGGTTGACGGGCCCCGGCGGCAGTTCGGCGAGCCGGTCCAGGCACGCGTCGGCGAGGTCCAGTGACGCGTACACCTGGTCCAGCAGGCACTCGAAGCGGGCGAGGCAGTCGCCCTCCTGCCGGGTGACCACGGGCACGTCGAGCTCCCCGTAGGCGAGGTACGGCTCGTCCCGGCGCAGGTCGAAATCGAGACCGGACGCCCGCGCGATGGGGCCCGACACGCCGTACTGCAGGATCTGCTCCTGCGTGAGGACCCCGACGCCGCGTGTGCGCGCGCGGAAGATCTCGTTGCCCATGATGAGGTCCGCGATGTCACCCATCCTTGAGCGCACCTCGGAAACGGCGGTCCGCGCGCGCGCCGTCCAACCGGCGGGGAGTTCCTCCTTCAGCCCCCCGACGCGGTTGAACATGTAGTGCATGCGGCCGCCGGACACCTCCTCCATCACCCGCTGCAATGTCTCGCGCTCACGGAAAGCGTAGAAGATCGGTGTGATCGCGCCGACCTCCAGCGGGTACGAGCCCAGGAACATGAGGTGGTTGAGGACGCGGTTGAGCTCGGCCAGCAGCGTCCTCGTCCACACCGCGCGGACCGGTACCTCCATGCCGAGCATCCGCTCGACCGCGAGCACCACGCCGAGCTCGTTGGAGAACGCCGAGAGCCAGTCGTGCCGGTTGGCCAGCACGATGATCTGCCGGAAGTCCCGCACCTCGAACAGCTTCTCGGCGCCCCGGTGCATGTAGCCGATGATGGGCTCGGCCCCCGAGATGCGCTCCCCGTCCAGGGTCAGCCGCAGCCGCAGCACCCCGTGCGTGGACGGGTGCTGGGGGCCGATGTTCAACGTCATGTCCTCGGTGGCGAGCTCCTTGGCGCCCGCACCGATCCCGACGATCCGCTCGGTGGTCATGGTCGCGTCTCCGCCGCTCCGATCACCGCTTCATGGTCCCATGGCGGGCGGCGGCCGTTATCCGGTTGACTAGGGGGCAATGAACCCGAGCCACGGCGAACCGCCGTACGAGCCCGCCGCGCAACCTGGATACCAGGACGCGGCGCACCCTGCCGCGCCGTCCGGGCCGGGACAGGGCGGCAATCCGCAGGACCCCGCGGGCCCGCCGCATGGCCGGCCCGACTTCGTGCCAGGCGCGGGCGGGCAGGTGCCGCCCGGCGGCGGCCCGCAGCAGCCGCAGCACCCGGGCGCGCCCGCCGCGGTGCCTCCGACGTACAGGGCCGACGAGGCGTTCGCCCCTGGCGGGGGCCTCCAGTGGTCGACCATCTCCGCGCGGCACGCACCGCACAGGCTGCTCACCGCCGTGCTGTGGGCGGTCCCCATCGGGGCCGTGGGCGCGGTCCTGGTGTGGCGCAACGGGGGCGCGGTGGCCGCCGTCATGTGGCTTGCCGCAGTAGCGCTGGTCACCGTCGTCACGTGGGTCATGGCGGAGCTCGACCGCCGGTCCTTCGGCTACGTCGAGCGTGCGGACGACCTCGTGGTGACCCACGGCGTGTTCGTCAAGCGGCTCATCGTCGTCCCGTATGGCCGCATGCAGTTCGTGGACGTGACCGCGGGCCTGCTTGAGCGGTGGATGGGGATCGCCACGGTGCGCATGCACACCGCGGCCGCGGCGACGGACGCGGCCATTCCCGGCCTGCCCGCCATGGAAGCCGCACATCTGCGCGATCGTCTCGCCCAGAAGGGCGAGGCACGGAGCATGGGCCTATGAACGGCCCCTATGGCCCGCCTCCCGGCGGTCATGGCCGCCCGTACGGGCCGTCCGGTCCTTATGGGCCGCAGCGGCCGGGTCCTTACGGGCCGCCCCGTCCTCCGTATGGGCCGCCTCCTGGTCCGTACGGTCAGCCCAGGCCGCCTTACGGGCCGCCCCAAGCGTACGGACCCCCGCCCGGATATCGGCCGCCTCCGCCGCCGGTCCGGTTCTCCGAGGGCACGCACCGGCTGCACTGGGCGACGGCACCACTGCGCGCCTTCGTGTTCCTCGTCGTCTACTTCGTCCTGCTCGGCTTCCCGCTGCTGCTGACCCAGACGAGCGGCGGCGTCACGCTGGAACTGACTCCCGCGGTGCTGACCCGCTTCTTCGCCGTGTCCTTCCCCATGATGGTGATCGCTGCCGTTTCCGGCCTGTGGACGTGGCTCGCCCTGCGCTTCCGCATCGACGGTGACGACCTCGTGGTGGAGACGGGCCTGATCCGCAAGGGCAAGCGCCGCATCCCGCTCTCCCGCATCCAGGCCATCGACGTCGTCCGCCCGCTCGTGACGCGCGTGTTCTCCCTGGCGGAGGTCCGGGTGGAGCTCGCGGGCGGCGAGCAGAGCGAGATCGCGCTGCGCTACCTCGGACGCCAGTCCGCCCAGCAGTTGCGCGCCGAACTCCTCGCGCGCGCGGCGGGCCTTCCCGGGACCACGCCGGAGGCGCCGGAACGGCACATGTGGCGCGTCCCCTTCGGGAACCTCCTCGCCTCGCTGATCCTCCGCCTGCCCGTGCTCGGTACGGGAATCCTCTTCTTCGCGACCCTGGTCTTCCTCGTGGTGTACGCCGAGGGCGGCATCCTGGCGGTCACGCTGCCCCTCGTGCTGGGGCTCATCCGCGCCGTCATCGCGCCGCTGGTGATGTACGCCAACTTCACGGTCGCGATGTCACCGGACGGGATACGGCTGCGGTACGGGCTGCTCGAGACGCGGATGCAGACGCTCCCGCCGGGCCGCATCCAAGCCGTCAGCATCGTCGAGCCCGCCATCTGGCGGAAGATCGGGTGGGCCCGCGTCGAGGTGACCGTCGCCGGCTACGCGGGGGAGCGGGAGGCGCTGTCCTCGACGCTGCTGCCGATCGCGCCGAGGCACGTCGCCATGCATCTCGTCACGCAGGTCTTCCCCGGCACGCACGTGGACGCGGTGCCGCTCGTCCCCGCCTCGTCGAAGGCGATCGCGATCGACCGGGCGGACGGGGCCGGGGCCGACGACGTGGTGTTCGTGGCCCGGCACGGCTGGCCGTGCCGCCGTACGGACGTGATCGCGCATGCGCGCGCGCAGAGCGTCCGCCTTACCGTGAACCCGGTACAGCGCGTTTTCGGGCTGGCCACCGTCCACGTGGACGCGCCGCCGGGACCGGTGCAGGTGGCGGCCTCCGACCGGGAGGTCGGCGAGGCCCGGGCGATCGTCGAGTCGGAGGCGCGCCGCGCCCAGGCCGCCCGCAGCACCGCGGGAGACCCGGCCCACTGGGCCGCGCGCTGACCGGTTATCCACAGAATCACGTTCGCCTTTCCTGTCCGTTCGGCGCCGTCGAGCATGGGTGGCGGTCGTCCTCCTTGAAGCAACGGGGACGGGCGACCCTGCGCCTGGAGGGCGGAGCCGGTCGGCGGATCAGGAGGTCAGCGTGAACAGTTCGTGGACGCGTGCGGCGAAGCCGGTGGGGAACGAGGTGTTGCCGTTGTGGCCGCCCGGGAACTCCTCGACCGGGCGCCCGAGCAACGCTGCCAGTTCCACGGCGCACTGGTGGTTCCAGGCGTTCTTGGAGTCCTTACCGGCGGCGGGGATGATCCGGGTGTGCGCGGCGGCGGCGCGGACCTCCGCGGCGCCCAGCCTGTCCACGCGGCACTGCGGAATGTCGTTGGCCAGGTAGTAGCCGAAGTTGGCGGCGCGCTCCTCGGTCATCGGAGCCGTGATGACCCCGGCCTCGGTCTCGATCCGGGCGGGGTCGAGGCCGGTGAGCGCGGCGGCCAGCGGCACGGCGGCGCGCCAGCCGTCCGCCCGGTAGGCGGCCTCGATCTCGCCGAGCCGGCGTTCGATGCCGGCCCGGTCGCTGTCCCGCAGTAGGCCGGGGGTCGCGGGGTCGTGGGCGATGAGGGCGGCGAGCCGGCCGGGGTGAGCGGCGGCCAGGTGCAGGCCGTACAGGGCGCCGAGGCTGCAACCGAGCATGAGGGCGGGCTCGTCGGTCAGCGCGGAGAGCAGATGGTGGACGTCCTCGGCGTGCGTGGCGGGCGTGACCGGGACCGAGGGGTCGTCCACCCGCGTCCGGGAGAGGCCCCGGCGGTCGTAGGTGACCATCGTGTAGTGCTCGGCGAGCCGGTCGACCAGGTCGGCGGTCCGGCGCGCGTCCCCCTCGCCGCTCTGCCCGATGACCATCAGCGGGCCGTCCCCGCGGACTTCGTAGTACACCTCGGCGCCGGGCACCTGCAGCATCGCCCTCTTGGTCGCGTTCATCCGTCGTCCTCCGCATCGGTCGGGTTCACCGGCGGTCGGCGAACACATCTCTATAGATACATCGAAATAGATATATCTGTCCAGATGTAAGTTGGGGGCGTGAACGGAGTCGAGCTGTTCCTGCTGGGGCGGACGCTGATGAAGATCGGCGAGGAGGCCATGCCCGCACCGCGCGGCGGTCCGGCGGGCGGGACCCGGGCGGTCCTGATCGTGCTGAGCGACATCGTCGGCCATCCGGACAGTGCCATCGGGGAGATCGCCGAGCGGACCGGGCTGCCGCAGAGTCAGGTCTCCACGGCGGTCGCGCGGCTCAGGAAGACGGGGTCGGTGGTGACCGCCCCCGACCCGGACGACCGCCGCCGCTCCCTGGTCCGCAAGGCCGACGAGGTGTCCGAGCGCGTGGCCGAGGTGCACGCCACCACCATCGACGCCGCCCTCACCGCGGCCCTCGGAGGCAGCGAGCACCTCGCCGAGGTGACGAACGCCCTCGACGTGCTGGCCCGCCGCCTGACCCCGGAGAGCCTCGCCCACCTGCGCTCGCCCTGACCCACCTGCGCTCGCTAGGTCTGTTTGCGCTCCCCGCGGCCCACGTGCACCCGCCCCGATCCACGTACGCCAGCTGTGGCCCCGCCTGCGTCGCGACCCGCGTGCGCGCGGCGTAGCGCGCCGCGCCGCGCCGCGCGCTTGGGCTCGCAGTGATCCGTTCGCGTTCGCCGTGGCCAACTTTGGGCCGCGTGGGCTTGCTCGCCGTGGTTCGCGTGGGTCTGCCGTGGCCGGCCGTGGCTCGGGGTGGCGCGCCGGGTGGCTTGCTACCCGCTTGGGCTCCCCGAGGCCACGCGTGCGCCGGCTGTGGCCCCGCCTGCGTTCGTCGTGGCCGCATGCGTTCGTCGCGGCGCGCCTGGGCTCGTCGTGGCGCGCCGAGGGTTTGCTGCCCGCTTGGGCTCTTCGTGGCCGTGTGCGCCCGCTGCGGCCCCGCCTGCGTTCATCGCGGTCAGCCTGGGGGTTCAGCTTGGCGCGCCGGGGGCTCGCCAGCGCGCTTGGGCTCTTCGTGGCTGGCGTGCGTTCGCGTGGCCGACCCTGGCTCGTCGTGGTTCGCGCGTGGGCGGGTCGCCCGCGTCCTGGGCTCGCGTGGGCTTTCTGTGGCCTGCGGGGCTTGCCGCCTGCTGGGTTTGTTGTGGCGCGGCTGTGTTCGTCGTGGCCGATCTTGGCTCGCGGTGGGCTTGTCGGCGCTTGGGCTCGTCGTGGTCTGCTTGCGGTCGCTTGGGGGTGGGGGCGCTGGTCGTATTGTCGGTGGATGAGCGATTTGGGGTATGAGCCGTGGGCGTCGGGATTCGTGGCGGATCCGTATCCGGTGTTCGCGCGGCTGCGGGAGGAACGGCCGGTGTTCTTCCACGAGCCGACCGGGCAGTGGGTGATCAGCCGGTACGCGGACGTCGACGCGCTGCTGCGCGACCGGCGGCTCGGTCGCTCCTACCTGCATGTGGCCGGGCACGAGGAGTTCGGGCAGGAGTCGGAGCCGGATTTCCTCAAGCCGTTCTGGGACCTCATCCGGGCCGGGATGCTCGACGTCGAGCCGCCCACCCACACGCGGCTGCGGCGGCTGGTGTCCAAGGCGTTCACCGCGCGGATGGTCGAAGGGCTGCGGCCGACGATCCGGAGGCTGGCCGGGGAACTGGCCGGGACGCTCGCCGTCAAGGGCGGCGGTGACCTGCTCGCCGAGGTCGCGGAGCCGCTGCCGGTCAACGTGATCGCGGAGATGCTCGGCGTGCCCGTGGCGGACCGGCCGCTGCTGCGTCCCTGGTCCGCCGACATCTGCGGCATGTACGAGCTGAACCCGCCGGAGGAGGTGCAGCGGACGGCCGTCCGGGCCGCGGTGGAGTTCTCCGACTACCTGCGGGACCTGGCCCGGTCGCGGCGCCGGGAGCCGCGCGACGACCTGATCAGCGCGCTCGCCCAGGTCGTGGACGAGGGGGACCGGCTGACCGAGGACGAGCTGATCGGCACCTGCGTCCTGCTGCTCAACGCGGGCCACGAGGCCACGGTCAACGCGACCGGCAACGGCTGGTGGGCGCTGTTCCGCAACCCCGGCGAGCTGGAGCGGCTGCGCGGGGACGGGTCGCTCGTCCCCACGGCCGTCGAGGAACTGCTGCGGTACGACACTCCGGCGCCGATGTTCGAGCGGTGGGTGCTGGAGGACATCACCGTGGCGGGCGTGGACATCCCGCGCGGGGCCGAGGTGGCGCTCCAGTTCTCCTCCGCCAACCGGGATCCGGCCGTCTTCGCCGACCCCGACCGGCTCGACCTCGCCCGGGACCCGAACCCGCACATCACGTTCGGCCTCGGCATCCACTACTGCCTGGGCGCGCCACTGGCCCGGATCGAGCTGGCCGAGTCGCTGTCGGCGCTGCTCCGGCTGGCCCCGGGTCTCCGCGCGGTCTCCGAGCCGGAGTGGAAGCCCGGGTTCGTCCTGCGCGGCCTCCAGGCCCTGCACGTCGAGTGCTGAACCGCCCTCGGCCCTGGACGGCCTTCAGGGACTCGTAGGAGTGGATTCGCTCTCGTCCACCGTGCGGGTGGTCGAACATCGGTCGGCCCGGTGGAGGGGAGATCGCAGGTCAGTTGGTCGGCGGCGCGGCCAGGGACGGCGGCAGCGGGATGCCGACGGTCTGCGCGAGCCACCCGAAACCGCCCAGGCCGGACGGGTCGAGGAGTTCCGCGTCCTCGCCGGCGCGGCACAGGGCGGCGACGTACCCGCGCGGGTCGGTGTGGGCCATCGCCAAGGGCGGCCGGGCGCCCGACAACCCGAGGGCGAGGAGGGCGGCGCGCTGGGTGGTGAGGAGCGTGGACGTGGCGCCGGCCCGCTCGCCGGCGGTGGTGCAGGCGTCCAGGGCCACGTGCGCCGTCACGTCGCACGAGCCGTCCGGGACGGCCGGGACCGTGGCGCCGTCGCGGTAGCCGGTGAGGGTGCCGTACGGGGGCCGCGAGTCGCGGGCGTGCGAGTAGTCGACCGCGATCGCGAGGCCCCGGTCGAGGCGTCCGATCACCGAGGCCCACGCGTTGCAGCGGGGATGGCCGATCTCGGCGCGGTCCCCGGGCTCGCGGAGGGGCCACCAGCGGTCCAGCCAGTCGCGGTCCTCGGCGGACGGCTCGCCGCCGGGGCGCTCGCCGCCGCTGGACGGGTCGACCAGCACGGTGCGGACGCCGTCGGGGGTGCGCTCGACCACGTCGAGGGGGATGTTGTCGAGCCACTCGTTGGCCACGGCGAGGCCGGTGATGCGGTCGGGGAGGTCGGCGCGCCAGGTGACGGACGCCGGGATGTCGGAGGGGCGTGGTGCTATCTCCACGGCGGTGGGCGCGAGGCGGGAGGTGATGCCGGACGGGAGACCGGCCAGGATGTTGCCGAGCAGGCGGCCCGAGCCGGCGCCGATGTCGACCAGGTCGAGCCGGTCGGGGTGGCCGAGGGCGGTGTCGACGTCGACCAGGAGGCGGGCGATCGCGGCGGCGAAGCGCGGTGAGGCGTGCACCGAGGTGCGGAAATGCTCGGCGGGGCGCTCGCCCCGACGGTAGAAGCCGCCCTCCCCGTACAGTGCCCGCTCCATCGCGGTGCGCCATGTCAGCCACTCGGTAACCAACGCCGCCACGACCGTGACGTTACCGTGCGGCGGCCGCCGCACGGTCCCGCCCGGACCATCCTTGCGGCGGACGGCGGTCCGACCTGCGGCTGATCCCGGTCCGACCTGGCGCTACATACGCTGTGCGCATGGTCGGGAGGTTCTGGGACTGGCTGCGCGGCAGGAAACCCCTGGTCGACGCCTTTTTCGCGACCCCGGTCGTGCTGCTCTCCCTCCCCGCGTGGCTGGGCGACACGCAGGCCGTGCCGAGGCTCGAGTACCTGGCGTTGACGGTCGGGCTCGTCGCGCCGCTGGTGATGCGGCGGACGTTCCCGCGGACGGTCTTCGCCGTGCTGGCGCTGATCTGCTGCGTCCAATGCGTCGCCGGGATCGTCCCGATCCCGGCGAACATCGCCGTCCTGATGGGCCTGTACACCGTCGCGGCGGACTTCGCGTTCCGCTGGGGGCTGGCGGCGGCGCTGATCGCCGAGCTGGGTGCGGTGATGGCGGCGCTGCGGTACGCGTCCGGGCGCGGCGACCAGCGGTCGACGCTGCTGATGCTGTCGGTGCTGGTGGCGGGCGTGTGGATCCTCGGGCTGCACATCCGGACGCGCCGGGCGTACCTGAGCTCGCTGGAGGAGCGGGCGGCACGGCTCGAGCAGGAGCGTGACGCCGAGGTGAAGATGGCGATGGCGGCGGAACGGGCCCGGATCGCGCGGGAGCTGCACGACGTGGTGGCGCACAACGTCAGCGTGATCGTGGTGCAGGCCGACGGCGCGTCGTTCGCGATCGACACGGACGTGGGCCGGGCCCGGCAGGCGCTGGAGACGATCTCGCAGACGGGCCGCAACGCGCTGGCGGAGATGCGGCGGCTGCTCGGGGTGCTGCGGGAGAGCGACGACGCGGGGGCGTACGCGCCGCAACCGGGCGTCGCGCAGCTGGACGACCTGGTCGAGCAGGTGCGCTCGTCGGGCCTGCCGGTGTCGTACGAGGTCGCCGGTTCGCCGCCGGACATGTCGGAGGGCCGGCAGTTGACGGTGTTCCGGATCGTGCAGGAGGCACTGACCAACACCCTCAAGCACGGCGGTCCGCGCGTCGCCGCGACGGTCCGGCTGCGGTACGCGGGGGACGCGGTCGAGGTGCGGGTGCACGACGACGGGCGCGGCGCGGCGGCGGTCGACGACGGGCGGGGCCACGGGCTCGCGGGGATGCGGGAGCGCGCGGCGGTGTACGGCGGGAGCGTCCACGCCCAGCCGTGTCCCGGCGGCGGCTTCGAGGTGGTCGCGCGGATCCCGACGGGGGAGGCGGCGTGAGTGGTGGCGTGCCCGCGTGAGCCGTGGCGCGGGGCGTGAGCGCTGGACTGGAGCCTGACCGGCACCGTGTGGAGCGATGCGGGGAAGGCGGCGTTCGGGTGGGAGCGTAGGACGTGGAGGGCGGGCGGCAGGCGTGCCGCGGGACCGAGTCCGCTGTGAGGAGCGACGTGATGGAGCTGGACGACGAACTGGACGCCGGGCCGATCCGGGTCGTGCTGGTGGACGACCAGGAGCTGGTGCGGGCCGGGTTCACGATGGTGCTGGACGCCCAGCCCGACATCGTGGTGGTGGGCGAGGCGGGGGACGGGCAGCAGGCCCTGGACCTGCTGCGGACGACGGCGGCCGACGTGGTGCTGATGGACGTCCGGATGCCGCGGATGGATGGCATCGAGGCGACGCGGCGGGTGGTGTCGGGCGAGTGGGCCGGGTCCGGTCGCGGCGGGGACGGCGGTGACGTGGACGGCGCGCCGAAGGTGATCATCCTGACCACGTTCGACCTGGACGAGTACGCGTTCGCGGCGATCAAGGCCGGCGCGGGCGGATTCCTGCTGAAGGACGCCGGCCCGGCGCAGCTGATCGAGGCGATCAAGGCGGTGCACTCGGGGGACGCGGTGGTGGCGCCGAGCACCACCAAGCGGCTGCTCGACCGGTTCGCGCTGCACCTGCCCGACACCGAGGCGAAGGCGAGCGGCGCGCTGGAGAGCCTGACCGAGCGGGAGGGCGAGGTGCTGCGGCTGGTGGCGCGCGGGATGTCGAACGCGGAGATCGCGGGCCGGCTGTTCGTCTCGGAGGCGACGGTGAAGACGCACATGGGCCGGATCCTGATGAAGCTCGGGCTCCGGGACCGGGTGCAGGCGGTGGTCTTCGCCTACGAGACAGGCCTGGTGAAAAGCGGTCAAAGCGGCGACGCTTGGTAAGTCATGATCATCTTGTGGTGATCAATTGCCGTCCTGCTGGGCCGCAGCAGGACCGCACCTGAACGTAGCGGGGTAGCTACCGTACGCGACGCCCCCTGAGGGCGGCTTCGGAATCATTCGCTTCGGGCCGTCGGCCCGGTACGGGAGGACTCTCGTGTTCAAGAAGCTCGTCGCCACCGGCATCCTCGGGTTCGCGGTGGCCGGATCGGCCCTGGGCGCGGCGCCCGCGTACGCCGGCGGCTGGGACCACGACCACGGTCATGGCCACGGCCACGGCCATCACCACGGTGGCCAGTTCAACGGCAACCACACCAATGGGGCCTTCTCCATCCTGGGCGGCAACCAGGTCAACATCCCGATCTCGGTCCCGATCGACGTCTGCGGCAACGCCGTCGGCGCCGTCGTCGGCATCGCGGCCGCCCACTGCAAGGGCGGCGCGTCCGTCGACAACGGCTGATCGGCCGCGCCGGGCGCGCAACGGCCCGGCACCGAAGCGCCGGAGGTCCCACGGGACCTCCGGCGCGTTCCCGGTGACCGGCGCTCCCTGCCGTCGCCGGGGCCGGTCACCGAGTGGTGAAACCGGCATCGCGGGCCGGTTCGGCCCATGGAAGCGTCGGCGAAACCGCGCCTGAGGCACATCTCGGTGACCCGGAGCCGCCGACGGCGCGCGGGTGGCCGTGCTCACTTCCGCGACACGTCCGGCGAATGCGGGCAAAACGGTTACGCTTTGTAACAGCACGATCACTCGTTGGCGACTATTTGCCGTCATGCTGGGCCGCTCTATTGGTTTACCGGAGAGTAGCTGGGTAACTACGGTACGCGACGCCCTCTGAGGGCGGCTTCGGAAATATTCGCTTCGGGCCCTCGGCCCGGTACGGGAGGACTCTCGTGTTCAAGAAGCTCGCCGCCACCGGCATCCTCGGTTTTGCGGTCGCCGGTTCGGTTCTGGCCGCGGCCCCCGCGTACGCCGGGGGCTGGGACCACGGCCATGGCCACGGTCATCACCACGGTGGCCAGTTCAACGGCAACCACACCAGTGGGGCCTTCTCCATCCTGGGTGGCAACCAGATCAACGCTCCGATCTCGATCCCGATCAACGTGTGCGGCAACGCCGTCGCCGTCGTCGGCATCGCGGGCGCGGGCTGCAAGGGCGGCGCGTCCGTCGACAACGGCTGATCGGCCGCGCCGGGCGCGCATCGGCCCGGCATCGAGGCGCCGGAGGTCCCACGGGGGCCTCCGGCGCCTTCGCGTCCGCGGTCGCGCCGTGCTCCGGGGACGCCCCGGTTACCGGATGCGCTGGTCAAAGCGGGCGGGCCGACGGATCGGCGGCGGCGAGGCGGCGGCGAGGGAGCGGCGGGCGCCTGCGGCGGGTCGGCGGAAGGGCGGACGGGTGTGTACGCCTCAGGTCGTACGCCGCGCGCCGGAGCAGCCGGAAGGCTGACACGGAGCGGAGCCGCTCGGCCGATGGCAGCGGCACCGCGGATTCCTAGCGTTGATCACGGTCGTATCCGTCCACGAAGGAGTCGCCGTGACCAGCACGTTCACCAGCCCGTCCGGGGGAGCGCCCCATGCCGCGGCACCGCCGGCGGTCGCCGCCACCGGGGTGTCCAAGGTGTACGGGTCGGGCGACGCCGCCGTGCGGGCGCTGCACGATGTCAGCGTCGGGTTCGCGCGCGGCGCGTTCACCGCGATCATGGGCCCGTCCGGGTCAGGGAAGTCCACGCTGATGCACTGCCTGGCCGGGCTGGACACGGTCACCGCCGGGCGGATCGTGCTGGGCGACGCGGAGATCACCGGGATGGGCGACCGGCAGTTGACGATGCTGCGCCGCGACCGCGTCGGGTTCGTGTTCCAGGCGTTCAACCTGCTGCCGACGCTCACCGCGGAGCAGAACATCCTGCTGCCGCTGGAACTGGCCGGCCGCAAGCCGGACCGGGCCTGGTTCGACCAGGTCGTGGACGTGGTGCGGCTGCGGGACCGGCTCGGGCACCGGCCGAGCGAGCTGTCCGGCGGCCAGCAGCAGCGCGTCGCGTGCGCGCGTGCGCTCGTCGCCCGCCCCGAGGTGATCTTCGCGGACGAGCCGACCGGCAACCTGGACTCGCGCGCGGGCGCCGAGGTGCTCGGCTTCCTGCGCGCCTCGGTCCGCGAGATGGGCCAGACCGTCGTGATGGTCACCCACGACCCGGTGGCGGCGTCCTACGCCGACCGGGTGGTGTTCCTGCGCGACGGCGAGATCACGTCCGAGCTGCTGGGGCCGACGCCGGAAGCGGTGCTGGACCGGCTGAAGAGCCTGGGGGCCTGACCCGATGCTGAGGACGACGCTGGCGGGCCTGCGGGCCCACAAGCTGCGCCTGCTGCTGACGGCGGTGGCCATCACCCTCGGCGTGGGCTTCATCTCCGGCACGTTCGTGCTGACCGACACGATGAACCAGGGCGTCGCGCGGACGTTCGCGAGGTCGGCCGACAAGGTCGACGTCGCGGTGCAGCCCGAGGCGAGGACGGTCACCGGCCCGAAGGACGAGCCCGGCATCCCGCTGGACGTCCTGGACCGGGTCAAGGCGGTGCCCGGCGTGACGCAGGCGCAGGGCACGGTGCGCGGGGACGCGGCGCTGGTCGGCAAGGACGGCAGGACCGTCGGCGACCTGCCGACCGTCGGGATCTCGGTGCCGTCCGGGAAGCTGCTGCGCTACGACGTCACCAAGGGCAGGACGCCGTCGGGCGCGTCCGAGGCGGTGCTGGGCAAGGACCTCGCGGACCGGTCCGGCTACAAGGTCGGCGACGCGGTGACGGTCCTGGACCACGCGAACCGCCCGCACCGCTTCACCGTCGTCGGCCTGGTCGACTTCGGCATCGACGAGGAGGCGTCCGCCCGGGGCGGCGTCGGCTTCGACGCCGCGACCGCGCTCGCGATGACGGGCGTGAAGAAGTACACGGAGATCGACGTCCTGGGCGGGACCAAGCCGGCCGTGAAGGCGGCGGCCGGCGGCAGGTACGAGGTCTACACCGGCAAGGAGCTGGGGAAGCGGCTCGCGGACGCGGCGGGCGCCAAGACCGAGATCATCCAGGCCGGCCTGCTGATCTTCGGGCTGGTCGCGATGCTGGTGTCGGCGCTGGTCATCTACAACACGTTCTCCATCCTGATCGCGCAGCGGATGCGGGAGATGGCGCTGCTGCGCTGCGTCGGCGCGACCCGGCGGCAGGTGTTCGGCGGCGTCGTCACCGAGGCGTTCGCCGTCGGGCTGGTCGGGTCGGTGCTCGGCATCCTGGTCGGGGCCGGGCTCGGCGCCGGAGCGGTCACCCTCATGAGCCGGATGAACGACAGGGTGCGGATGGACGGGCTCGCCCTGTCCGCCCGGACGATCGTGATCGGCCTCGCGGTGGGCGTGGTGGTGACCGTGCTGTCCGCGCTGCTGCCGGCGCGGGCGGCGACGCGGGTCGCGCCCGTCGCGGCGCTGCGCTCGGAGGCGGAACCGGGCGGCGGCCGGTTCCGGCTCGGCCCGATCCGGACGGCGCTGGCCGTGCTGCTCGGCGCGGCCGGGCTCGGGATCGGCGTCATGGGCTCGGTGACCATGGAGAAGGGCCCGACGGCGATGTACACGGTCGCGCTCGCGGGGGCGGTGTTCTTCCTCGCCGTGGTGACCGCGATGCCCGCCCTGGTGCGCCCGCTCGGACGCCTCGCCGGGGCCGTCCCGGCGCGGCTCGGCGGGGTGCCGGGGCGGCTCGCGGTGGCGAACGCGCGCCGGTCCCCGCGCCGCACGGCCACCACGACGATCGCGCTGACCGTCGGCATCGGGCTGATGAGCCTGTTCGCCGTCGTCGCGGCCAGCGGCAAGGCGACGTCGGCGGAGAAGCTGGCCGAGCAGTACCCGGCAGAGTTCCAGGTGCAGGCCCGGACGGGCGACGGCGGCGGCCGGGCGCCGCAGGGCCTCACCGAGGCGCTCCGGAAGCGTCCGGAGTTCGCCCGCGTTTTCGAGCTGCTGGCCAAGGACACCGAGGTCGACGGCAAGAAGACGGCCGTCGCGAGCCTGACCGGGTCGGCGCTCGGGACGGTGCTGAAGCCGAAGCTCGTGCACGGGTCGGCGTCCGCGCTGACCTCGGCCGGGCTGAAGCCCGGGACCGGGATCGTGGAGAAGCAGGTCGCGAAGCGGCACGGGATGAGGGTCGGGCAGACCGTCCGGGTCCGGGCGGCGCACGGCACCGTCCCGGTGCGGATCGTCGCGGTGTTCAGCACGCCGGCGACCACGCTCGGGGCGCTGGTCGTCCCCGAGACGGACTTCTCCCGCTACTTCACCGCGCCCGACGACTCGGCGATCTACATCAAGGACCGGGACGGGGTGCCGGCCGCCGCCGCGCGCAAGGCCGTCGAGGTGGCGGCGCGCCCCTACCCGGCCGCGAAGGTGTACTCGTCCGCCGAGTTCGAGAAGAGCGTGAGCGACTCCATCGACATGATGCTGATGATCTTCGCCGGGCTGCTCGGGCTGGCGATCGTCATCGCGCTGTTCGGGATCGCCAACACGCTGACGCTGTCGGTGGTGGAACGGACCCGCGAGTCGGCGCTGCTGCGCGCCCTCGGCCTCACCCGCCGGCAGCTGCGCCGGATGCTGTCGGTGGAGGCCCTGGTCATGGCCGTGATCGGCGCGGTCACCGGGGTCGTGCTCGGGGTGGCGTTCGGCTGGGCGGCGACCAACGCGATGGAGGACGGGGCGATCTTCTCGCTGCCCTACCTCCAGGTGGCCGGGTTCGTGCTGCTGGCGGGCGCGGCGGGCGTGCTCGCCGCGGTGATGCCGGCGCGCCGCGCGGCCAAGGCGTCGATCGTCGAGTCCCTCGCCCATGACTAGCCGTACCGCTGACCGGCCGTAAGAGGTGACCGGCCGTACGGGGCGACCGGCGTTACGGGGCGACCGGCCGTGCCGGCGGGCGCCGGAAGATCGAGCACGGAATGTGACGAACGCCCGGATTCGGAGAGTCACCGAATCCGGGCGTGTCGCGTGACGGACACTCCCTCCGCCGCGCCGCGGGGACGGCGTTGCGGCGGGGCGAAGGGCCCGCGGGAACCTCCCTAGGGGCGGCCGGGAAGGGTCCGGTCCCGGGCCGCCGGGCGGCCCCGCGGCGGCGTCACCTCGTCACCAGCGGTGCCCGATCCAGCCGGCGGCGCCGCTGTGGTTGTGCCCGTTGTACACGTGGTTGCCGTTGCAGCCCGTGCCGGACTGGCTGCCGACGGAGACCGAACCGCAGGTCACGCCGTAACCGCCGACGATCATGACGTTCGTCGTGTTGCCCACGGCGGTGTTGTGGTTGTAGGTGTCGGCGTTGGCCGGAGCGGCGGCGAAGGCGGTCCCCGCGAGGGTCGCGACGACCGCTCCGGTCTTGAGGGCTGTCCTGATCAACGTCTGCTCCATCTCGTCGGGGGCGGAGCGCCCTGGTCATCGATTGCCATTCACCTTGCGTGACGACGTCGTCACCGTCATGGGTACGCCCCGGTTCCGGACCGCCGCAAGGGTTCACGATCCGTGACCCGCGAAGTGTGACCGGCAGGCCGACGCGGGCGTTACGCCGGGTAGCCGGATCATCACCGATGTGTGATGGTGTTCGTGGCGCCCGTACCGTCAAGGCGTCACCGGAGCACCGGAAGACCCACCGGAACGCGCGCCCGGCGCCCGCGGGTACGCTGGGCGCGCACGTCCGGTACCTAGCTGAGGACTGGAACGAACAGATGGACCCATTCACGCCTGACTCCGCCGCGCCCGGAGACGGGCCGGGGGCCGGGGAGACGCGGCCCGAGGACCGGCCCGCCCGGCTCGCCGTCGGCGTCGTCGGCGCGGGACGCGTCGGCACGGCGCTCGGCGCGGCGCTCGCCCGCGCCGGCCACCGCGTGGTCGCCGCCGCCGCGGTCTCCGACCGGTCCCGCGAAAGGGTGGCGGAGCGGCTGCCCGGCGCCGCCGTCGCCACCCCACAGGACGCCGTGGCCGCCGCCGACCTGGTGCTGCTGACCGTCCCCGACGACGCGCTGCCGGAACTCGCCGCCGGCCTGGTCGCGGCGGGCGTCGACGTCACCGGCAAGCTCGTCATGCACACCAGCGGGCGATACGGGTCCGCCGTCCTCGACCCGCTGACCCGCGCCGGGGCGCTGCCGCTCGCGCTGCACCCGGTCATGACGTTCACCGGGCGGCCCGACGACGTCAACCGGCTCACCGGCATCTCGTTCGGCGTCACCGCGCCCGAACCGCTGCGCCCGGTCGCCGAGGCCCTCGTCGTCGAGATGGGCGGCGAGCCGGTGTGGATCACCGAGGAGCGCCGCCCGCTGTACCACGCGGCGCTCGCCGGCGGTGCGAACCACCTGGTCACGCTGGTCGTCGAGGCGATGGACCTGCTGCGCACCGCGGGTGTCGGCGAGCCCGGGCGGATGCTCGGCCCGCTGCTCGGCGCCGCCCTCGACAACGCGCTGCGGCTCGGCATCGACGGTCTCACCGGCCCCGTCGCGCGCGGCGACGCCGGGACGGTCGCCGACCACGTCGCCGAGCTCGGGAGGGCGTCCGCGGAGAGCCGCCGCGCCTACATCGCGCTGGCCCGCCTGACCGCCGACCGCGCGCTCGCCGCGGGACTCCTCAGACCCGAGGCCGCCGAGCGCCTCCTCGAAGCGCTGGCCGACTGACGGCCGGCCGCCACCGCATGCCGAGCACGCGCCGGACGCCGGGCGCCGGACCGTCGGCGGCAAACGACCGCCGGACCACCGACGAGCACCGACGAGCACTGAGCAGCACCGAGCAGGACCGACCAGGGAGGATCAGTGAGCGAGCCGGAGGACGCGTCGTGACGCCCGTCATCGCCGCGACGCGCGAGGAACTGGCCGCCGCCCGCGCCGGCACGGAGGGCGCGCTGGCGCTCGTCCCCACCATGGGGGCGCTGCACGAGGGGCACCGGTCGCTGATCCGCGAGGCGCGGCGCCGCGCGGACGCGGTGGCGGTCAGCATCTTCGTCAACCCGCTGCAGTTCGGCCCGAACGAGGACTTCGACCGCTATCCCCGGACGTTCGAGGCCGACCTGGAGGCGTGCGCGGCGGAGGGCGCGGACATCGTGTTCGCGCCGTCCCGCGAGGTCATGTACCCGGGCGAGCCCGAGGTCACGGTCAAGTCCGGCCCGATGGGCGAGCGGGTGGAGGGCGCCGCGCGCCCCGGCCACTTCGACGGAATGCTCACGGTCGTCCTGAAGTTGTTGAACCTGGTGCGTCCGGATGTGGCCGTCTTCGGGCAGAAGGACGCGCAGCAGCTCGCGATGATCCGCCGGATGGTCGCGGACCTGAACGTGCCGGTCGAGATCGTCGGCGCCCCGACCGTCCGCGAGCAGGACGGGCTGGCCCTCTCGAGCCGGAACCGGTACCTGTCCGAGGACGACCGGCGCACCGCGCTCGCCCTGTCCAGGGCGCTGTACGCGGGCGTGGACGCGGCGGACGAGGGCCCGGACGCGGTGGTCGCCGCGGCGGCCACGGTGCTGGACAAGGCGGCCGCCGCCGACCCGCCGCTCGAACTCGACTACCTCGTGCTCGTCGACCCGTCCACGTTCCTGCAGGTCACGACCGGTTACACCGGTCCGGCCGTGCTCGCCGTCGCGGGCCGCGTCGGCACCACCCACCTGATCGACAACCTGCCCCTCCAGCTCGTCACCCCGAAGGAGCGCTGATGTTCCGGACGATGTTCAAGTCGAAGATCCACCGCGCCACCGTCACCCAGGCGGACCTGCACTACGTGGGCTCGCTCACCCTCGACCAGGACCTGATGGACGCCGCGGACCTGCTGCCCGGCGAGCAGGTGCACATCGTGGACATCGACAACGGCGCCCGCCTGGAGACCTACCTGATCGCGGGCGAGCGGGGCTCCGGCGTGATCGGGATCAACGGGGCGGCGGCCCGCCTGGTGCAGCCGGGCGACCTGGTGATCATCATCGCGTACGCGCAGATGACCGACGCCGAGGCGCGCGAGTTCGAGCCGCGCGTGGTGCACGTCGACCGCTCGAACACCATCGTCTCCCTGGGCTCGGACCCCGCCGAGCCGGTCCCCGGCGGCGACGGCGTGCGGGGCGACCTCGTGGCGCGCTGAGCACGCGGCAGCAGCGGGTCAGGGCGGCCGCGCATCCCCGGGCGGGGGTGCGCGGCCGCCCTGCCATCTGGGGTTCCACCCCGAAAGCGGGGGGGCGAGCATCCGAGCTCGGCGGGGATAATGTCACAATGACGAGAACCGAACCCCGAGGAGGGCTCATGATCCCTTCCGTTCTCGACGCCCCCGCCCCCGGCTGGACGGTCGACGCCGACGTCGTCGTCATCGGCTCCGGAGTCGCCGGCCTCGTCGCGGCGCTGCGCTGCCGCCCGCACGGGCGCGTCCTGCTCGTCACCAAGGCGCTGCTCGACGCCGGATCCACCCGCTGGGCGCAGGGCGGCATCGCCTCCGCGCTCGCCCCCGACGACGACCCCGAGGACCACCTCGCCGACACCCTCACCGCCGGGGTCGGCCTCTGCGACGAGGCCGCCGTCCGCGTGCTCGTCACCGACGGACCGGACGCCCTCCGCGGGCTCATCGAGCTCGGCGCCGCGTTCGACCGCTCCGCCGACGGCGAGATCGCGCTGACCCGCGAGGGCGGCCACCACCGCAACCGCATCGCGCACGCCGGCGGCGACGCCACCGGCGCGGAGGTCAGCCGCGCGCTGCTCGCCGCGCTGAAGGACTCCGGCGTCGAGGTCATCGAGAACGCCCTGGTCCTCGACCTGCTGAAGGACGCCGCCGGGCGCGCCGCCGGGATCACCCTGCACGTGATGGGCGAGGGCCAGCCGAACGGCGTCGGCGCGGTCCGCGCCCGCGCCGTCGTGCTCGCCACCGGCGGCCTCGGCCAGGTGTTCTCGGCCACCACCAACCCCGAGGTGTCGACCGGCGACGGCGTCGCGCTCGCGCTGCGCGCCGGCGCCGCCGTCACCGACCTGGAGTTCGTCCAGTTCCACCCGACCCCGCTCTGGCTCGGCGAGGGCGCGCGCGGGCAGCAGCCGCTGATCTCCGAGGCCGTCCGCGGGGAGGGCGCCCACCTGATCGACCACTCGGGCGAGCGGTTCATGGTCGGCCGCCACGAGCTGGCCGAACTCGCCCCGCGCGACGTCGTCGCGAAGGGGATCACGAACCGGATGCGGGAGACCGGCGAGCCCTGCATGCTGCTGGACGGCCGGCACTTCGGCGCGGCGATGTGGGAGAAGCGGTTCCCGACCATCCTGGCCGTGTGCCGGCACCACGGCATCGACCCCGTGACCGAGCCGATCCCGATCGCCCCCGCCGCCCACTACTCCAGCGGCGGCGTCCGCACGGACCTGTACGGGCGCACGTCCGTGCCCGGTCTGTACGCGTGCGGCGAGGTCGCCTGCACGGGCGTGCACGGCGCGAACCGGCTGGCGTCCAACTCCCTTCTCGAAGGGCTGGTCTTCGCCGCCCGCATCGCCATCGCCCTCACCGACGACCTGGCCGCCGCCGACTTCGCCGGCCCCGTCGAGCCATCCGCCCCGGCCACCTCGCCCGACACGGTGACCTCGCCCGGCGCGGCGGTGCCGGCCGGGCGCGATGGGGCGGGGGCGCCGGGCGTGGCTCGGGTCGGAGGGCTGGTCGACCCGGCGGCGCGGAACGAGATCCAGCGGATCATGACCTCGCACGCCGGGGTGCTGCGGGGCGCCGAAGGGCTCGACACGGCGGCGCGGGAGCTGGCCGCGCTCCCGCACGGCGCCGCGGAGCCCGGGGTGGAGGCGTGGGAGGCCACGAACCTGCACACCGTGGCGTCCGCCATCGTCGCCGCCGCCCGGCTGCGCAAGGAGACGCGCGGCAGCCACTGGCGGCAGGACTTCCCGGAACGGTCCGACGCGGGCTGGCGCGGGCATCTGGTCACGCGGCTGGCGGGGAACGTCCTGACGACGGCATACGAACCTCTGGAAGGGGACGACCAGTGACACCCGAACTCTCGCAGAAGCTCAAGGACGCCGGGCTCGATCCACAGGCTGTGGAAAACCTCGTCCGGACGGCCCTGGAGGAGGACGGCCCCGTCGATGTGACCAGCGAGCCGATCTTCGCACCGGACGCGACCTCGACCGGGGACTTCCGGGCCCGGGAGGCGGGCGTCGTCGCCGGGATCCCCGTGGCCGCGGTCGTGTTCGAGCTGCTGGACGTCGCGTACGAGGCGAAGGCCGCGGACGGCGACCGGGTCGTCCCCGGACAGGTGCTGATCTCGGTCGAGGGCCCCACCCGGGCCGTGCTGCGCGCGGAGCGGACGGCGCTGAACCTGCTCACGCACCTGTCCGGGATCGCGACCGCCGCGCGCCGCTGGACGGACGCGATGGAGGGCACCAAGGCCAGGGTCCGCGACACCCGCAAGACGCTGCCGGGCCTGCGCGCGCTCCAGAAGTACGCCGTGGCCTGCGGCGGCGGCGTCAACCACCGGATGGGCCTGCACGACTCCGCGCTGATCAAGGACAACCACGTCGCGGCGGCCGGGAGCGTCACCAAGGCCTACGAGGCGATCCGCGCGGTGTACCCGTCGCTGCACGTCCAGGTCGAGTGCGACACCCTCGAGCAGGTCGAAGAGGCGCTCGCGGTGGGCGCGAAGAGCATCCTGCTCGACAACATGACCGACGCGGAGATGGCCGAGGCGGTGCGGATCGTCGCGGGCCGGGCGGAGCTGGAGGCGAGCGGTGGGCTTACCCTGGAGCGGGCCCGAGACGTCGCCGTGACCGGGGTGGACTACCTTGCCGTCGGTGCGCTGACGCACTCGGCGCGCGTGTTCGACATCGGCCTTGACTTCTCCTGACCAGCGGGGACCGGATGCTGCTCACCATCGACGTCGGTAACACCCACACCGTCCTCGGGCTGTTCGAGGGCGAGGAGGTCATCGAGCACTGGAGGATCAACACCGATCCGCGGCGCACCGCCGACGAGATCGCGGTGGTCCTGCAGGGCCTGGTCCAGCAGAGCCCGCTGCTGGCCGAGACCGACATCAGCGGCATCGCGCTGTGCTCCACGGTCCCGTCCGTCCTGCACGAGATGCGGGAGATGTGCCGCCGCTACTACGGCGACGTGCCGGCGGTGATCGTGGAGCCCGGCGTCAAGACCGGCGTCCCCGTCCGGATGGACAACCCCAAGGAGGTCGGGGCCGACCGCATCGTGAACGCGCTGGCCGCCGTGCACACGCACGGCGGCCCCGCGATCGTGGTCGACTTCGGCACCGCGACGACGTTCGACGCCGTCTCGGCGAAGGGCGAGTACGTCGGCGGCGCCATCGCCCCCGGCATCGAGATCTCGATCGACGCGCTGTCGTCGCGCGGCGCGCAGCTGCACAAGATCGAGCTGGTCCGGCCGCGCAGCGTGATCGCGAAGAACACGGTGGAGGCGCTGCAGTCCGGGATCATCTTCGGGTTCGCCGGGCAGGTGGACGGGATCGTCGAGCGGATGTCGGAGGAGCTGGTCGACGAGCCCGACGAGGTGACCGTGATCGCGACCGGCGGCCTCGCGCCGCTGGTGCTGGAGGAGTCCCGCAGCATCGACGTGTTCGAGCCGTGGCTCACGCTGATCGGGCTGCGGCTCATCTACCAGCGGAACACTCCCTGACCTCCGGGACGTCGCGGACCGGGCCCCGCGCGGCGGGCGCCCGGCCGGGGACGCGCGTCTGCCGGGAGACGTAGGCGAGGCACGCGGCCGCCAGCGCCGCCATGGCGGTGAGGAGCGCGCCGAGCGGGACCGCCTTGGCCAGGACGGTCAGCAGCAGCGGCGCGAACATCCCCGCGTACACCAGGGCGTAGGCGACGGCGGTGAGCCCCGCGAGTTCGCGGGGCGAGGCGATCCGGGCGACCTCGCCGAGGCCGTAGGTCAGCACGAACCCGTACCCGGCGCCGAGCGCGACCGCCGCCACCGCGTTGAGCTCGGGCAGGCCGGTGGCGACGGTCAGCGCGGCGAGCAGCAGCCCGCCGATGATCGTGCCGAGGCCGGCGTGGGCGACGAGCCGCGGGTGCCGCCCCTCCAGCCGCCGGGCGACGGGCTGCGCCGCCATGCCGGACGCGAGGGTGAGCGCGGTGATGGCGCCCGCGTAGGCGATCGGCAGGTGGTGGACGGGGACGATCGCGGGCAGCAGCGCGAAGGCGCTGACCGGCGCGGCGAACGTCCAGATGGCGACCGGCGCGATCGTCCGGCGGAAGGCGGGATTGCGAACGCCCGACAACCCGGACCGTTCCCGTCCGGACGTGGCGGGCCCGCCGTCAGGGCTCTCCTCTGAGGTGACCATGTGTGCGCGCGGGACGTGGGTCTCCGGCACGCGGAACGCGGGCGGCACCGTCAGCAGCATGATCAGCAGGTGCGGAAGGTACGCGGTGACCAGCGGATGCGGCGCCCACTGGGCGACCAGCGCGGACACCAGCGGACCCGCGCCGAAGCCCGCCGAGACGGCGAGCGCCGTCATCCGGGTCCCGGAGACGGGCGTCAGCTCCTTCACCCACGCCGTGCCCGCGGCGAGGACGGCCCCGGTCACGACCCCCGCGAGCAGGCGGCCCGCGTACAGCAGCGGCGGCGCCGCGACCCCCGCCATCAGCACCAGCGTGACCAGGGCGGACAGGCACGCGAACGGCAGCGCGATCCGGCGCCTGCCGTACCGGTCGGACGCCGGCCCGCCGAGGACGAGGCCCGGCACGAGACCGAGCGCGTACACGCCGAACATGGCCTGCGCGCCGCCGTCGCCGAGATGCAGCCGGTCGGTGTAGAGCCCGAGCAGCGACGCGAACTGGTTGGCGCCCCAGCCGACCCCGAACATGATCGAAGCGACCGGGAGCCAGCGGGCGGTACCGGACGGAAGGGACGGATCGCTGGTCATGATCCCTGTCTAGAACGTCCCGGGCCGTCCGCCTCCGCCGCTTCGCGATTCGTGAACGGCCCGCCGCCGGTTACCGTGACGAGCATGGAACTGCGTGAGCTGGCCTCCTTCCTCGCGGTCGTCGAGGAAGGGCAGTTCGCGCGGGCCGCGGCCCGGCTGTTCCTGTCGCCGCCCGCGGTCACCGCGCACGTCCAGCGGCTCGAACGGGACCTCGGCGTCCGGCTGCTGGAACGCTCCCCGCTGCGGCTCACCGAGGCGGGGCGGCGGTTCGTCCCGCACGCCCGGGCCGCCCTCGCGGCCGTGGACGCCGCCGCCGGCGCGGTCGCCGACCTGCGCGGCGAGGACGGCGGGGCCTTCCGCGTCGGCGTGATGGGGCACGGCTCCGCCGAGCTCACGCCCGCGATCGTCCGCGCGTTCCGGCAGGCCCGGCCGGGCATCCGGCTGACGATCATGCCGCTGGACTTCACCGAGCACGTCTCCGCGCTGGTCGAGCGGAAGGTGGACGTCGCGTTCGTGCGCCCGGCGCCCGACGACGACCGGATCGTCAGCGACGTGCTGACCACCGAGCCGCGGATCGTCGGGGTCCCCGCCGAAGGCCCCGCCGCGGAGGCCGGCGCGCTGCACCTCGCCGACGTCCTCGACCTGCCGATCGTCGCCGTGCCCGACATCACGCCGAGCGTGTTCACCGACTACCTGTACTTCACCCCGGCGGTGAACGGCGAGCGCGGACGGCGGGGCCCGGACGTCGCCCGCCACCCGCAGGACGTGATGCTCAGCATCGCCGCAGGACGCACCGTCGGGTCGGCCCTGCGGTCGTTCGCCCGCTACTACGCATGGCCGGGCGTCCGGTACGTCCCGATCCTGGACGCGCCGTGGGACAGCAGTGTCCTCGCGACCCGCCGCGACGACCCGGACCCGCGCGTCGCCGCGTTCCGCGCGATCGCCGCCGCCCTGGCCCGCGACCTCGGTCCCCTCGTCTCGGCCGGGCCGGGCGATCATCCCGAACTCGTTCGCGGGGCGTCCGCTGGGCTGGATAGCCTTGAGCCGTGAGTGACGAGACCCTCGATGACCTTCCGGAGCAGATGCGCGTCCGCCGGGAGAAGCTCGACCGCCTGCGCGAGGCCGGCGTCGACCCCTACCCGGTGACCTTCCCGCGCACGGCGACGATCGCCGAGATCCGGGAGAAACACCCGGACCTGGAGCCGGGCACCGAGACGGGCGAGAAGGTCGGCGTCACCGGTCGCGTCATGCTGGTCCGCAACACCGGCAAGCTGTGCTTCGCGACGATCCGGGACGGCTCCGGCGACATCCAGATCATGCTGTCGCTCGCGAAGGTCGGGCAGGAGCGGCTCGACTTCTGGAAGCGCGAGGTGGACCTCGGCGACCACGTCGGCGTCGAGGGCGAGGTGATCACCTCCAAGCGCGGCGAGCTGTCCGTCATGGCGGACCGCTTCGCGATCACCTCCAAGTGCCTGCGGCCGCTGCCGGAGAAGCACGCCGGCCTCACCGACCCCGAGGCCCGGGTGCGGCAGCGCTACGTCGACCTGATCGTCAACGACGAGGCCCGGAAGATGGCGCGGATCCGCAGCGCCACCGTGCGCGCCGTCCGCGACTTCTGGCACGAGGAGGGGTACCTCGAGGTCGAGACCCCGATGCTGCAGCCGATCCACGGCGGGGCGGCGGCGCGTCCGTTCAAGACGCACATCAACGCCTACGACATGGACCTGTACCTGCGGATCGCGATCGAGCTGTACCTGAAGCGGCTCGTCGTCGGCGGCATCGAGAAGGTCTTCGAGATCAACCGGAACTTCCGGAACGAGGGCGCCGACTCGACCCACAACCCCGAGTTCACCATGATCGAGGCGTACGGGACGTACCTCGACTACAACGACATGGCCGACCTGACCCAGCGGATGTACCAGAAGGCGGTCGTCGCCGCCCTCGGCACGTCCGTGGTCGTCCACGACGGCGTCGAGATCGACCTCGGCCTGCCCGAATGGCCGCGGATCACCCTGTACGGGTCGGTGTCGGAGGCGCTCGGCGAGGAGATCACCCCGCACACGCCGATCGAGACCGTCCGCAAGCTCGCCGACGCCCGCGGCATCACCTGGGACCCCAAGTGGGGTCAGGGCAAGCTCGTCCAGGAGATCTTCGAGGAGCTGATCGAGCACACCCTCGTCCAGCCGACGTTCGTCATGGACTACCCGGTGGAGACCTCGCCGTTGACCCGCCAGCACCGGCGCGAGCCGCTGCTGACCGAGAAGTGGGACCTCATCGGGTTCGGCACCGAGCTCGGCACCGCCTACTCCGAGCTGGTCGACCCGGTCGAGCAGCGGCGCCGGCTCACCGAGCAGTCGCTGCTGGCGGCGGGCGGCGACCCCGAGGCGATGCAGCTGGACGAGGACTTCCTGCGCGCGCTGGAGTACGCGATGCCGCCGACCGGCGGGATGGGCGCCGGCATCGACCGGATGATCATGGCGTTCACCGGCAAGGGCATCCGCGACACGATCCTGTTCCCGCTGGTCAAGCCGGAGTAGCACGCGGGGAGCGGCCTGCCGGTCACCCGATCCGGACCGGCAGGTCGCGCAACCCCCGCAGGACGAGGTTGTCGCGGTACGCGAGGTCGCCGTCGCCGGCGGCGAGGGCCACGTCGCGCTCGAACAGCTTCTTCAGCGCGATCTGCCCTTCAAGGCGGGCCAGCGGCGCGCCGAGGCAGAAGTGGATCCCGTGCCCGAACGACAGGTGGCGCGGCGCGTCCCGTCCCTCGGAGTAGCGCAGCAGGTCGAGGCGGTCCGGGTCGGTGAACACCGACGGGTCGCGGTTCGCGGCGCCCGTCAGCAGCAGGACGAGCCGCCCCCGCTCGATCGGGGTGCCGCCCAGCTCGACGTCCTCCAGCGCGGCCCGCAGCGTCAGCTGGACGGGCGGGTCGTAGCGGAGGAGCTCCTCCACGGCCGCCGCGACGTTCCCCGGACGCTCCCGGAACAGCGCGAGCTGCTCCGGATGCCGAAGCAGCGCCAGCGCCCCGTTCCCCACCAGGTTGACCGTCGTCTCGTGACCCGCCACGAGCAGCAGCACGCACGTCGCGAGCAGCTCCTCCTCCGACAGGACGTCGCCGCCGTCCGAGACGCCCACCAGCGCGCTCAGCAGGTCGTCGCGCGGGTCCGCGCGGCGCTCGGCGGCCAGCTCGCGGAAGTAGGCGGCGAACTCCGCGCGCGCCTCGTCGCGCAGCGCGATCTCCGCCTCGGGCAGCAGGAAGTCGGGGTCGAGACCGCGGGCCAGGGCGTCCGACCAGCCCTTGAACAGGTCGCGGTCGCGCGGCGGCACGCCCAGCATCTCGCTGATCACGATGACGGGCAGCGGGTACGCCAGCGCGGCGATCAGGTCGACCTCGCCGGACGCCGCGTCGAGCAGCTCGTCCACCAGTTCCTCGACGCGCGGCCGCAGCCGTTCGACCAGCCGCGGCGTGAACGCCTTGCTGACGAGCCGGCGCAGCCGCGTATGGTCCGGAGGGTCCATCGTGAGGAACGACCGGTTCCGCTGCGGCGCGTCCCGCCACAGGCCGCCGTTCTCGGGCCGGTGCCCGAACCGCGGGTCACGCAACGCCGCCTCGCACAGCTCGTAGGAGGTGCTGACCCACAGGCCGACCGCCGTCCGCTGCAGGCTCCCGCCCGCCGCGAGCCCCCGGTAGTGCGCGTAGGGGTCGGCGCGGAAGGCGGGGTCCGACGGGTCGAACCCGAGGATCGCCGCCGCCTCCACGTCCTGCGCGGCCTGTTCCCTGGTGTCCTCCATAGGCCAAGTCACGCGGATCTGAGACGGCATGTCAATAGCGGTGGGGAGCGAGTGACGGAGATCGGCGGCGCGGGGTCAGGCGGACTCGCGGACCACCAGTTCGGGGCGGAGGACGACCTGGCGGTGCTGATGCGACCGGCCCTCCCGGTTCTCCGCCATGGCGAGCTCCGCGGCCTCCCAGCCGAGTGCCCGCCGCGGCTGCTTGACCGTGGTCAGCGGCACGGCGGCGCTGGCGGCCAGCTCGATGTCGTCGTAGCCGACCACCGCGATGTCGTCCGGGACGTGCGCGCCGAGCCGGGTCAGCTCGTTGATCAGGCCGATGGCCAGCAGGTCGTTGGCGCAGAACACGCCGTCCGGCCGCGGCGACATCTCCAGGAGGAGCCGTGCCGCCAGCCGGCCCTCGGTGGGGCTCAGCGCGCCCTGGACGAGCACGGGCGGTTTCCCGCGGCCCGCCTCGACGAGCGTGCGGGCGGCGCCGTCGCGGCGCTCGACGCAGGGCTGCGGTTCCGGGGCGCCCGTGACGAAGACGATCCGCTCGCGGCCGATGCCGAGCAGGTGCGCGGCGGCCAGCTCCCCGCCGGCGACGTGGTCGACGTGGACCGCGCACGCGTCGCTGACGTCCCGGTCCATCAGCACGACGCTCAGCCCGGCGGCGCGCAGCCGCCGGATGCGCGACTTGCCCAGCCCGACCGGGACGATCAGGGCGCCCGCGGCGTGCTGCTCCTCCAGCAGTTCCAGCGAGCGCGCCTCCTTCGCGGCGGAGTGGTCGCTGGACAGCCAGAGGGCGTCGTGGCCCGACGCGTTCAGCGCCTCCTCGGCGCCGCGCACGACGTCGGCCGCGTACGGGTTGGTGAGGTCCTCGACGACGACGCCGAACGCGCGGCGCGGCTCGTCGCCGAACTCGCCGGCGGTGCGGTCGGGGCCCGTCCGGAGCCGTCGCGCGGACTCGTTGCGGACGAATCCGAGCTCCTCGATCGCGGCGCGCACACGGTCACGGGTAGCTTCGGCCACGAGATCTGGCCGGTTTAGGACATTCGAAACGGTCCCAACTGAGACCCCGGCACGCCGCGCGACCTCGCGAATACTGGTCTGTGGCACGTCGCTCCTCGTCCGCCCCGGTGGTGTTTTCCCAGGTAGCTGGGCTTTCCCATGTCAATCCCCGAAAACCCGGTCACTCATTGCGACCAATCGGGCACAGACAGCATGTAATCAGCGCTTGACGGGCCGGATCCGGCCGCCTAGCGTTCCGAGCCGAAGCGTAGCTTGAAACGATTCACGATCTTCGTCCGCGGCGAGATCCGGTGAGTCCAACGAGGAAGGAGCGGGTTCGGAGCCGACGACCCAGACCCGACCCTGACACGTGGCCAACGAGTGAATCGTCACCCGGAGTTCCCCCGCACGACCCCGCAATCGGCCCATCGGCCACCTCCGGCCAAGCTCGCGAGACGGAAAAGGAACCCAACCCGATGATCTAAGTCCGGAAGGCTCCGGACCCGGCAACCCAACGCATGCAGTTCGAGGCCCAACCCGTGCCTGTGCAGCGGACGGCTGCATCCCCGCGGTCATCAACCACGGACGAGGGAGGACGGAGTGGAAACAGCCACACTCGATTTCGGGCTGAGCGACGAGGAGATCAGGTTGCTCGCCCAGATCGCCAGCGGTGTCACCGCTGATGTGGCGGCACGCAAGCTGGAACTGAGCGCACGGACCTTGCGCCGCAGGTTGCGGAACATCTGCGACCGGCTGGAGGTCAACACCCCTATCGAGGCCGTGGTGTGGGCGGCCAGAAGGCAGCTCATCTAGCTCGACCCGACGACGCCCGTCAGGGGACGGCGGGCGTCATCACCCGGAAACCAGCCCGACCGGAAGCACGTCCAGCGATCCGAACTCGTCCGACCCCGCAGCGGCGGCGCCCCACGCCCGGCAGGTAGGTCCCTGCAAGAGCGCAGCGCCGCCGCGGACGTAGTTCACGTCGCCCTGCCCCGTCCGTCTGGTGCGGCCCGTCCGGGCCGTCTATCCGGTGCCGGCTGCCTGGTGTCTGTGCGCCGGCGCCTGCCTACTGCCGCGCGCTCCGCGGCCATCGATCCTGTTGCCGGCGCGTTCCTGCGGCGCCGGTTCCGCGCGCCCCGGGCAAACGGCGAGCGCGCCGACGAAAGCCGCAGGAAGCCTCCGGAGACCACGGGAAGCCGCGGGGAAGCCGAACGGCTAGGCGACGCGGACCACGCCGGCGATCGGCCGGCCGGCCAGGGACGCGATGCGGACGACGTCGCCGGTGTGCGGCGCGTGGATCATCTTGCCGCCGCCCACGTACATCCCCATGTGGTGCAGGTCGGAGTAGAAGAAGATCAGGTCGCCCGGCTGCATCTGGCTCTCCGAGACGTGGGTCCCGGCGTTCCACTGGCTGCCGGTGTAGTGCGGCAGGTTGATGCCGACCTGCTTGTAGGCCCACATCGTCAGCCCCGAGCAGTCGAACGTGCTCGGCCCCGAGGCGCCCCACACGTACGGGCTGCCGAGCTTGCTCATCGCGTACCGCAGCGCCTGCGCGGCCTTGCCCTCGCCGATGACGGGCAGCTTCGCCAGCAGGGACGGGTCCTTCTTGACGGCCTTGCCGCGGACCTTCTCGTAGGCGGAGGTGACCTTCTTCTTCTGCGCGGTGAGCTCCGCCTTCAGCTGCGTGACCTGCTGGGCGCGCTCCTCGGCGGACTTGCGCGCGCGCTGGGCGGACTGCATCGCCTGCATGAGGCCGAGGACCTGCGTGCTGTCCTGGGTGGCGAAGTAGTTGAGGGTGGCGGCGCGGTCGAGGACGACCTGCGGGTCCTGGGCGGAGATGAACGAGACCGTGGGGTCGGTGCCGCCCTGCATGTAGCTCGTCGCCGCCAGGCTGCCGACCTTCTCGCGCAGGCCCTCCAGCGACTTCTGCTGGCGCTCGGCGTTGCCGGCGGCGACCTTGGCCGCCTGCTGTGACTGCTGCAGCTTCACCTTGAGGCCGTTGTACTGCTCGGTGAGCTTCTCGAGCTGGTCCGCCAGCTTGAACGCCTGGTCCTTGAGCTCCTTGGCCGACGGGTCGGGGTCGGCGTGCGCCGTCGAGAGCGAATGCGGGACCACCACGTGGGGCGTGATGGAAAGGGCGACGAGCGCACCGGCGATCGTGAGCGCCCGGACACGGAAACGAGCCGTCCGCACAGAAACTCCTCTCCTCGTCCGCCTACCGAGTTAGCTGACGGGTTCGGGCCGGAGCAGCCCGTCCGCTGGGCGCGCGCATCCTCCGCGCGCCTGCGGATTCACCCCAGACGGCATCGGCTCAGGGTGCTCCCCCGAACGCTCCGAAAGTGGGTCCCCGGCTCCTCGGGGCGCTGGTTGCGGCCCGTGGACTCGGCGGTACGGCCTCCGCCTCGCGGAAGGCCGACGTCAGAGCGGGACACTAACGGAACCGCCATTGGATGCCAACCAGAACCTGCGAATTCGCAGGTCGTGGCGGACGGTACGGGGGGTAAGCGGCGGTTGCGGACGGCGCCGGCCCGGCCTGCCGCGCCGCCGGCGGAGCAGCGCCGGACCAGCCCCGGAGCAGCGCCGGACCAGCCCGGAATCGGCCCCGGACCGGCCCGGAACCGACCCCGGACCGGCGTCGGGTGAACGCCGGTGGCGGGGAAGGCGCGGCGAGTTCGGTAATCTCGCCTGTTTGTGGAAGTCGTGATCAGGCGTGCGCGCACCGCCGACGTTCAGGGGATCCGCAGGCTGGTCGATCTGTACGCCGGATCGGGGCGTCGCCTGCTCAAGAAATCGACGGTGAAGCTCTATGAGGACGTCCAGGAGTTCTGGGTCGCCGAGGACGTCCAGGGCGCCGGGCCGGGGGAGTCGGGGCCCATCGTGGCCTGCGGCGCGCTGCACGTGATGTGGGAGGACCTGGCGGAGGTCCGCTCGGTCGCGGTCGACAAGGGTTACGGGGGCCGCGGGCTCGGGCACCGCATCGTCGCGAGGCTCCTGCAGACCGCGCGGGAACTCGGCGTCCGGCGGGTCTTCTGTCTTACCTTCGAAGTGGAGTTCTTCGCACGTCACGGTTTTCAGCAGATTCTCGGTACTCCGGTGGCGCCCGAGGTGTACGAGGAACTCCTCCGCTCCTACGACGAAGGCGTGGCAGAGTTCTTGGACCTCGACAGGGTCAAGCCCAATACGTTGGGCAACACACGGATGTTGCTTCGCCTGGAGGACTGACCCCACATGAGCGATTCCCCCAACCGCGGCCGGCCCTACGGGCCGCCGCAGGGGCCGGGCTCGTACGGCCCGCCGCCCCCCTACCAGGGTCCCCCGCAATGGCAGCAGCCCGAGCGGCAAGGCCAGGCCCAGCCGCCCGCACAGCAGTGGCAGCCACAACAGCCACAACAGCAGCAATGGCAACAGCAGCCGTCGCAACAGCAGTGGCAAGAACCGCAGCAGGACCAGTGGGGGCAGCCCTCGCACGAGTCCTATGAGGGGTCCTACGACCAGTACGGCGGTTCCTCGGGCGGCGACATGCCGCTGGCGCCGATCCTGCGGCGCGCAGGGGCCCGCCTCATCGACAACACGCTCGTGGCGGCCTTCGGCTTCGCGCTCGTCCTCCCCGTCACGGTCGGCGCGTTCGGGCTGGGCAAGCCCGGGAGCAAGACGGAGGACGACGGCGGCATCTGGAACTGGCCCATCATCTTCACGCTGTTCGCCGTCCTGTCCGTACTGCCGTTCATCTACGAGGCCGTACAACTGTCCATGTGGGGCCGGACGTTCGGCAAGCGCTTCATGGGCATCGGCGTCGTCCAGGCCCGCCCGGCCGGGAACCAGCTGACGACGACCCAGGCCGTATGGCGGGCCGCCATCACCCACGTGGGCTACCAGATCGGCGTCTTCTTCTTCCTCGTGCTCGCCGTGATGGTGTGGCAGTACTTCGCCTACGGGATGCTGCTGGTCTGGGCGGGTGCGCTCATGGCGTACCTGTGGGCCATCTGGGACCAGCCCCTCCACCAGGCCCTCCACGACCGCTTCGCCGGCACCCTCGTCATCGACGAGCGCGCGGGGTACGGCGAGTACGCCGAGTACGCGGAGTAGGGCCGCGATGGCGACTCCGCGAACGCCCGCGCAGGGGTCGGACGAGCCGTCCGGGACCGGGAACGCCCTCCCGGACGGCGAACCTCCGCTGTACGAGCCTCCGCTGTATGAGCCTCCGCTGTACGGCCACCCCGCCGATGACGCGGCCGACGAGCCCGCCGATGACCTCGCCGACGGTCCCGCCGAGGGAGCCGCGGCAGAGGCCGAGGAGACCGGGGAGCCCGCGGAGGGCGCCGCCGGGGAGGAGTCGGCGCTCGCCGAACCCGGGCAGCGCCTGCTGGCGCGCATCGTCGACACCCTCGTGGTCGGCCTGCCCGTCATCATGGTCGTGAAGGAGTTCGTGTCCGGCCACGAGCTGGACGTCGTCGCCCCGCCCGCCGTGGCGGGCTGCATGCTGCTGTACGAGGCCGTGCAACTCGCCCTGTGGGGCCAGACCCTCGGCAAGCGCTTCGCGGGGATCCAGGTCGTCCCGGATCCGTCCGTCCCTGAGGGCGGCCTCAGGGACGCGGAACGGGCCGCAGCCCCTGAGACCCGCGGCGGCGAGCCCGAGGGCGGGTACGGCCGTCCGAGCGTCCTGCGGGCCGTGCTGCGGGCCGCGGTGTACTCCGTGCCGATCGCCCTGCGGCCCGTCCACATTCTCGGTCTTCTGGCGAGCCTGTTCTGGGTGGCGAACGCCGGGTTCATATACGAGGGGACCCACCGCCGGGCCGTCCATGACAGGCTCGCCGGCACTCTGGTCGTAAAACGCCGCAGGCCCTGATTCACCGGCGTTTGCGGCACTCTCGGAGTTCGCGGCCGCCGTCACGGGCGCGCCCGGCCGCGCCGCGCGCTGATCACGTTGAGCGCCCGCACAGGGCGCCGCGCGGCTTTGCCCGGGCCGGACGGGCCGCAGGACTTTGGGGAGATCCTCGCGCCGTTTCGGACACCGGACTTCGCCGGGCCAATGCCAGCTCGTTCCGGGCACGTTCAGGTTACGGGCGGGATTCCCGGAGGATGTGTCTCGTCCCGGAAGGCCCCTCCGGTTTGGATGTGCTTCCCGGCGCGCCCGGAGTCGGCGTTCATTGGGCCCGCCGCACTTAGTCGGGATGGGACGCCGTCTCGCACCGAGCGGGGCACCCAGGCTGATTCAGCCGCTTATCCCCCGATTTCGGGATGGACTGGTATCGACGGGGTTACGCTCCGCCGTCCCGCCGCCAGTTCCCGAGCGCCGGAAGGCAACAGATTTTCGCCCCGGCTTCGCGTCCCGTAATCCCTCCACATCCGCCGGTGGCGGGGCTGCGGTCCCGGTCGGGCGGGCCTCGAGCCGGTCTGGCGCGTATTCCGGGCGCCTGCTCCGGTTAGTGCCGTTACGGCAGGGCTAAACGTCGGCAAGCGGTACGGGTGTGCCCACCCTGTTAAGGTCCCGGTGGAACCTTTTCCAGTCGAGGTCCCCCCGACGGAATGCCTCGGCACCCTGATACCTGGTCCAATGCGTCTTCGACGACCCAGGTCAGCGCCGTGCGCCGTGACGCCGGTCACCCTGAAATCCGCGCCCCCGGTCCGCCCCGGTAATTGAAGGGCGCACCATCCGCCCGGCCCGCGCCGCCCTCCGCGCACCGGTGGTCAAGCCGTTACCGGCCGCCAAGGGATGTTCATCCTCGACTTGAATTGTCATCCGCAGACTTCCCGGTATATCTTTGTCAACCGAATGCATAGTTTGCTCCAGCCGAAAGGTCTGTCCCCATGGCACAGAAGGTTCAGGTGCTTCTCGTCGACGACCTCGACGGTGGCGAGGCGGACGAGACCGTAGCGTTCTCGATCGACGGCGCCTCCTACGAGATCGACCTCAGCGGCGCCAACGCTAAGAAGCTGCGGGATTCTCTGCTGCCGTTCGTGGAGAAGTCCCGCAAGGCCGGCACGGTCAACAAGCGGCGCCGCCCGCGCGGCGCGTCCAGCCGCGAGCGCAGTGCCGAGATCCGCGCCTGGGCCAAGAACAATGGCATCAAGGTCAACGAGCGCGGCAGGATCCCGGCCACCGTGATCGAGCAGTACGAGGCGGCGAACTGACCCGCCATCCCCGCGCAGGCGGCCCGTCTCCCTCCACGAGACGGGCCGTTCGCTTGTGGCGTAGCGTCCGCCCGGTTTCCCGTCCGCCCGGGCGAGGTACACCGGAACCTCGCCCCCATTCGGCGATCCTCGGACGTGACCCCGAACGACCTGCGGAAAGCCCCCGTTCGCTTGGGGCGTAGCGGGAACATGACGCACCGATGCGGTAGTTGGATGAGACTGAACAGCGCTTAGCTGGGGAACGTCTCCTGGTGGGAGTGCACCGGGCGGCCTCCTCGGGGCGGGCTAGCATGCGGAAGGACAGTTCCGGACGTTCCGGACTCTGCCCAACCGCTCTGTGAGGAGCGACGAGATGTTCGAGAGGTTCACCGACCGCGCGCGGCGGGTTGTCGTGCTGGCCCAAGAAGAGGCCAGGATGCTCAACCACAACTACATCGGCACCGAGCACATCCTCCTGGGTCTGATCCACGAGGGTGAGGGCGTCGCTGCCAAGGCCTTGGAGAGTCTGGGGATCAGCCTGGAGGCGGTTCGCCAGCAGGTCGAGGAGATCATCGGCCAGGGCCAGCAGGCGCCGTCGGGCCACATCCCGTTCACTCCGCGCGCCAAGAAGGTCCTTGAGCTGTCACTGCGCGAAGCGCTGCAGCTCGGCCACAACTACATCGGCACCGAGCACATCCTGCTCGGCCTGATCCGGGAGGGCGAGGGCGTCGCCGCCCAGGTGCTGGTCAAGCTCGGCGCCGACCTCAACCGGGTGCGCCAGCAGGTCATCCAGTTGCTGCACGGCTACCAGGGCAAGGAGCCGGCCGCCTCCGGCGGCCCCTCGGAGTCCGCGCCGTCCACCTCCCTTGTGCTCGACCAGTTCGGCCGCAACCTGACGCAGGCCGCGCGCGAGGGCAAGCTGGACCCGGTCATCGGCCGGGACAAGGAGATCGAGCGGGTCATGCAGGTGCTGTCCCGCCGCACCAAGAACAACCCGGTCCTCGTGGGCGAGCCCGGCGTCGGCAAGACCGCCGTCGTCGAGGGCCTGGCGCAGAAGATCGTCAAGGGCGAGGTCCCGGAGACGCTGAAGGACAAGCAGCTCTACACCCTCGACCTCGGCGCGCTGGTCGCCGGCTCCCGGTACCGCGGTGACTTCGAAGAGCGCCTGAAGAAGGTGCTCAAGGAGATCCGCACCCGCGGCGACATCATCCTGTTCATCGACGAGCTGCACACGCTCGTCGGCGCGGGCGCCGCCGAGGGCGCGATCGACGCCGCCAGCATCCTCAAGCCGATGCTGGCCCGCGGCGAGCTGCAGACCATCGGTGCCACCACGCTCGACGAGTACCGCAAGCACCTGGAGAAGGACGCCGCGCTGGAGCGCCGCTTCCAGCCGATCCAGGTCGCCGAGCCGTCGCTGTCGCACACGATCGAGATCCTCAAGGGCCTGCGGGACCGCTACGAGGCGCACCACCGCGTGTCGATCACCGACAGCGCGCTGGTCGCGGCCGCGCAGCTCGCCGACCGCTACATCAGCGACCGGTTCCTGCCGGACAAGGCGATCGACCTCATCGACGAGGCCGGTTCGCGGATGCGCATCCGCCGGATGACCGCGCCGCCGGACCTGCGCGAGTACGACGAGAAGATCGCCGACGTGCGGCGCGAGAAGGAGTCCGCGATCGACGCGCAGGACTTCGAGAAGGCCGCCGCGCTGCGCGACTCCGAGAAGCAGCTGCTCGGCCAGAAGGCGCAGCGGGAGAAGGAGTGGAAGGCCGGCGACATGGACGTCGTCGCCGAGGTCACCGACGAGCTGATCGCCGAGGTCCTCGCCACCGCCACCGGCATCCCGGTCTTCAAGCTGACCGAGGAGGAGTCCACCCGGCTGCTGCGCATGGAGGACGAGCTCCACAAGCGCGTCATCGGCCAGGAGGACGCCATCAAGGCGCTCTCGCAGTCGATCCGCCGCACCCGCGCCGGCCTGAAGGACCCGAAGCGTCCCGGCGGCTCGTTCATCTTCGCCGGCCCGTCCGGCGTCGGTAAGACCGAGCTGTCCAAGACCCTCGCGGAGTTCCTGTTCGGCGACGAGGACGCGCTGATCCAGCTCGACATGTCCGAGTTCATGGAGAAGCACACGGTCTCGCGGCTGTTCGGCTCCCCGCCCGGCTACGTCGGGTACGAGGAGGGCGGCCAGCTGACGGAGAAGGTGCGCCGCAAGCCGTTCTCGGTCGTCCTGTTCGACGAGATCGAGAAGGCCCACCAGGACATCTTCAACTCGCTGCTGCAGATCCTGGAGGACGGCCGCCTCACCGACGCGCAGGGCCGCGTCGTGGACTTCAAGAACACCGTCATCATCATGACGACGAACTTGGGGTCCAAGGACATCTCCAAGGGCGTCTCCATGGGCTTCGCCCGGCAGAACGACGAGCAGGGCTCGTACGACCGGATGAAGGCCAAGGTGTCGGAGGAGCTCAAGCAGCACTTCCGTCCCGAGTTCCTCAACCGCGTCGACGACACGGTGGTCTTCCACCAGCTCACCCCGAAGGAGATCATCCAGATCGTCGACCTGATGATCGCCCGGGTGGACGAGCGGCTGAAGGACCGCGACATGGGCATCGAGCTGCGCCAGGAGGCCAAGGACCTGCTGGCCATCCGGGGCTACGACCCGGTCCTCGGCGCCCGGCCGCTGCGCCGGACGATCCAGCGGGAGATCGAGGACAACCTGTCCGAGAAGATCCTGTACAACGAGCTCAAGGCGGGCCAGATCGTGATCGTCGGCACCGAGGGCTTCAACCCGGAGGACAAGGACACGGCGGAGAACGCCAAGTTCACCTTCCGGGGCGTGCCGAAGCCGTCCGCCACGGTCCCCGACGCCCCGCCCATCGAGGGCGCGGTCAACTTCAACAAGGACTGATCACCTCAGCCCTCGGAAGGGCCCGCACCGGCGCGTTCGGTGCGGGCCCTTCCGCATGTCCGGGGCGTCCGCGGGGATGATCGGGCCGACCGACCCCTCCGACGCCGCTGGAGCCCACGTGAGCCGTCCGCCGCGCATGGCCCTCTCCGCCCCGGTCCTCGACGCCCCCGACCCGCACGCGCTGGCCGCGTTCTACCGCCGCCTCCTCGGCTGGACGGTGGTGCAGAACGAGCCGGACTGGGTGAAGATGCGCCCTCCGGGCGGGGGGACGGGGCTGTCGTTCCAGAGGGAGCCGATCCACGCCTCGCCCACCTGGCCGGCCGTCGAGGGCGCGCAGCAGATCCAGACCCATCTGGACATCGAGGTGGACGACCTGGAGGCGGCGTCCCGGCACGCCGAGGAGGCGGGCGCCGTCCTCGCCGCCTTCCAGCCGGACGACGACGTCCGCGTCTTCCTCGACCCGGTCGGCCACCCGTTCTGCCTGTTCCTCCGGGAACCCGAGATCCCCACCGAACTGTGAGCCCGGGGTCGTCGCCCCGGGTTGTCGGAGGCGGCTCCTAGTATTCGAACATGCGATCGAATGCGGTGGGTTCGGCGGCGGAGTACGGGCGGCCTCGCGGCCGCCCGCCGGGCGCGGCGTTCCAGCGCGACCTGCGCGCGCCGGCCCCGCCGCAGTTGCCGATCTTCAGGTCCCGGTTGCAGGGGGAACTGCTCGGCCGGCTCCTGCTCGGGCCCCGGCGCGAGGCGTCGATGCTCGACCTCGCGGTGATGCTCCGCACCGATCTCGGCTCGGTGATGCGGGAGGTGGAGCGGCTGTCGCGGGCCGGCGTCCTCGCCCTGCGCCGCACGCTCGCCGGGAGGCTGGTGTCCCGCGACGAGGGCAGCCCGCTGTACGAGCCGCTCGCCCGCCTGGTCATGCTGACGTTCGGTCCCGCCGCCGTGGTCGCGGAGGAGTTCGGCCGGCTCCCGGCCGTCCGCGAGGCGCACCTGTTCGGCCCCTGGGCGGCCCGCTACGCCGGTCTGCCGGGCGAACAGCCCGGTGACGTCGAAGTGCTGCTGGTCGGCGACCTCGGCCGCGAGACGGCCTTCGACGCGGCCCAGGAGGCGGCCGCCCGGCTCGGGCTCCCCGTCCACCCGGTCGTCCGCACGCCCGCCGAGTGGGCGGACGATGTCGACCCGTTCCTCCGCGAGATCCGAGCCGGGCACCTGCACTCCGTCGTCCGCTGAACCGCCGCTCAGGGCCGGTGGGTCACCGCACGCTGTCGTGGCCCGCGCTGTTGTGGCCCGCGCTGTCGTGGCCTGCATTGCGGGCGCGGCGCAGGGCGACGCGCATCGCCACCCCTATCCCGAGCCGGTAGAGGAGCTTGGACGGCGGCGTCCGGTAGGCGAGTTCGGTGTGCGGGGCGTAGCGGACCTGCGGGCCGCTGTCCAGCCAGCCCGTGTGGACGCGCTGATGCTGCCCCTGCACGAACTTGCTGAAGGAGTGGGCGGTCAGGCCGGCGCGGCGGCCGCCGTCGGGAAGGACTCCGAGCGGGACGTGGAGCAGGATCCCGTCGGCGTCCTGACCGCTGAAGCCGACGGGGATCACCATGGGGAAGCCGTCGGCGCCGGCCCATCCGAGCAGGGCGTCGGGGAGGCTCTCCAGCCGGTGTGCGGCCTTGACGTGGTCGAGGCGCGGACCGGTGCCGAGGCCCGGCGCCTTCTGCGGCGGCGGCGGGCCCGGCGGCGGGGGACCGACAATCTCCGGGCTCCCCTTGCAGGAGAGGTCCGGCCACACCATCAGCCGCTCGACCGCGATGTCGATGACCACGCGGGTGTAGTAGGGGCGCAGCCAGGGCCCCCAGATGGGGCCGGTGACGCGCGGTCCGTCGAAACGCTCCCAGTCCGCGCCGAGGGACGCGGGATAGTCGTCGCGCGGGCCCGAGAGCGTCGCGGTGCCCTGGACCAGCACGTACTCGGGACGGTCGCTGTAGCCGTGCAGCCGGGTGTGGAAGGCCAGGGCCACGCGGGGATCGCGCCTGATCCGCTCCAGCTTCTTCCAGCCCCCGACCGAGCTGTTCACGGTGACGGTGCCGGCGTCGCGGTCCCGCGCCCCGAAGTTCGTCACCGGGGTGAGCACCACGCCGCGGGCCGGCGTGACCGAGGCGAGCATGACGGCCTGGTCACCGCCGATGATCTCATCGACGCCGTCGGGCCAGTGTGCGGAGCTCATAGCCCCTCCTCTGCTCGGCGACCGCCACTCTAACAGACAGGCTCGTTTGTTAGAGGAGGAGGCGGTCGACGAGCAGCCAGGCGCCGAGGCCCGCCATGGCGGCGCCGGACAGCCGGCCGATCGAGCGGGCGGCGGCGGGGCGGCCCCGCAGCGCGCCCCGGGCGAGGGTGCCGAGGGCGAGATAGAACAGCGCGCAGGTCGCCATGTAGGTCGTGCCGAGGACGCCGATCTGGCCGGCGATCGGCCAGCGGCCGTCCGGGTCCGTGAACTGCGGCAGCAGCGCGACGAAGATCAGCAGACCCTTGGGATTGAGGCCGCTGACGCCGATGCCGCGCAGGAAGATCCGCCATTCGGTGCCCTCGGACCGGGCACCCTGCGGATCGGGTGCGGACGGGCGCATGAGGGTCGTGACGCCGTGCCACACGAGGTAGGCCCCGCCGACGAGCGTGAGGCCGGCGAGGAGGCCGGGGGAGCCGGCGACCAGCGCCCCGACCCCGGCCGCGACGACGATCGTGACGGCGGCGTACCCGGTGACCAGGCCGCCCACCGCGGGGAGGACGGAGCGCCCCCGCAGCCCGGCGCTGATCGTGAAGGCCCAGTCCGCTCCGGGGACGGCGATGAGCAGGAACGCGACCGACCAGAAGGCGAGGACGGAGCCGGTGGCCATGGCAGGAATCCCCTTAAATGGCGGCTGATGAGGGGAGAATATGTTTGATCTGCCGAAATGTGCTGCCAAGTTTCACCAGGACACGCGGGCAACGTGGAAGGATCTTCTGCATGGACGCCATCGACCGGAAGATCATTGCCGTGCTCCAGGAGGACGGCCGGGCGACGATCACCGATATGGCGGCGCGGGTGGGGCTGAGCGTCTCGCCCTGCCACCGGCGCCTGCGAGAGCTGGAGCACAACGGGACCATCCGCGGATACCGCGCGGTCGTGGACCCCGCCGCCCTGGGGCTGACGTTCCAGGCGCTGGTGTTCGTCACCATGCGGCAGGAGGACCGGGAGACCCTGCTCGGCTTCGAGGCGGCGGTCGAACGGGTCCCGGAGGTCGTGCAGGCGCAGCGGCTGTTCGGCGACCCCGACTACCTGCTGCGCATCGTCACCGCCGACCTGACCGCCTACCAGGAGCTGGAGGACGACGTGCTCTCGGCGCTCCCCGGCGTCCAGCGCCTGAACTCGACGCTCGTGATGAAGCACATCGTCAACGACCGCCCGCTACCCACGTGACCCCCCGGGGCGGGCGCTCACCTGACCCCCGGCGGGCGCCGGAAGGTCAGGCGGTCGCGAGCCAGGTCTCGATCTCGCGGTGGAGCCGGGACTTGGTGGACGCGGGCGCGAAGGAGGCGTCCACGCCGGCGCGCGCCAGGTCGGCGAGCGCGGCGTCGTCGTAGCCGAACGCGTCGCGGACGCGGGCGTACTCGGTGGCGAGCGGCGTGCCGATCAGAGCGGGGATGTCGGTGTTCACGGTGACGACCAGGCCCGCCTCGCGGAGGCGGGGGAGAGGGTGGTCGGCCAGGGACGCCGCGAAGCCCAGGGCGACGTTGGACGACGGGCAGACCTCGAGCGGGATCCTCCGTTCGCGCACCTCGGCGACCAGGTCCGGGTCGTCCAGGACGCGAATGCCATGGCCGAGGCGCTCGGTGCGTCCGGGGCCGAGCGCCTGCCGGATGCTGGCCGGTCCCTCGCCTTCCCCCGCGTGGTGGACGACGTGCAGGCCGGCGTCGCGAGCCGCCGCGAACACCTCGGTGAACGGGTCGCCCGGGTAGGACTCGTCGCCCGCCAGGCCGACGGCGACGACGCCCTCATGGCGGCGCGCGAGGTCCAGCGTGCGCCAGGCGCGCTCCAGGGAGCGGCGGCGCGAGTGGTCGAGGAGCAGCCCGACCTCGATGCCGAACGCCTCGCGTCCGGCGTCCAGGCCCTCGCGGACGGCCGTGAGCGGCATGTCGAGGTCGCCGAGCCGCTCGCCGTGCGCGGCGGCGGTGAAGGAGACCTCGGCGTAGCGGGTGCCCTGCGCCGCCTCGTCCTCGCAGAACTCGTAGGCGATCCGCCGGAAGTCGGCGGGCCGCCGCAGGCACGTGCGCACCAGCTCGTTCTGGGCGAAGAAGGCGGCGAAACCGCCGAAGGTCCCACCGTCGCGGGGCACCTCGACCCCGTTCGCGTCGCCGATGGCGCGGAGCGTGTCCCACCGGACGGCGCTCTCCAGGTGGACGTGCAGGTGGGCTTTCGGCAGGCTCAAGAGGTCGCGCACCCGCCGAACGGTACGGCCCCGCCGTCCCGCCTGACCACCCAATATCCGCCCAGACCGCCCCGCGCCGCTCCTGCGTCGGCGCGGGCGCTCAGGTGGGGAGGGTGTAGCGGCCGTCGTCGAGGGGGTCGACGAGGCCGTCGGCTATGAGGGCGTCGAGGGCGCGTTCGCGCTGCGGGGCGTCGGACCAGACGACGTCCAGGGCGGGCTTCTCCACGGGCCCGTCGGCGTCGCGGAGGACGGCGAGGAGGCGGCCCCGGCACTGGCGGTCGGTGCCCGTGTAGGTCTGTCCCCGGCGGGGCGGGCCGTCGTAGGCGGGACGGCCCTTCAGATGCCAGGTGCACTGCGCGAGGACCGGGCAGTCGACGCAGCGGGGCGTCCGGGCCGTGCAGACGAGGGCGCCGAGCTCCATGACGGCGACGGCCCAGCGCGCGGCGGTCGGCGGGTCGAGGGGCAGCAGGCCCTCCGCGAGCGCCACCTCCGCCTTGGTCTGGGCCTTCGGCGGGTACTCCTCGCCGGAGACGAGCCGGGCCAGGACGCGGCGGACGTTGGTGTCGAGGACGGCGTGGCGCTGCCGGAACGCGAAGCTCGCGACGGCGGCGGCGGTGTAGGAGCCGATGCCGGGAAGGGCGAGCAGGTCGGCGTGCGACGAGGGGACCTCGCCGCCGTGCCGATCGGTGATCGCGCGGGCGCTCTCGTGGAGGCGCAGCGCGCGGCGCGGGTAGCCGAGCCGGCCCCAGGCGCGGACGGCCTCGCCGGACGGTTCGGCGGCGAGCGCGGCGGGCGTGGGCCATCGCTCCGTCCAGGCCCGCCAGACGGGCAGGACGCGGACGACCGGGGTCTGCTGGAGCATGATCTCGCTGATCAGGACGCCCCACGGGGTGGCGTCGGGGGCGCGCCAGGGGAGATCCCGCGCGTTCGCGGCGTACCAGTCGAGAATCGGATCGGTATAGGTGGAGTTCATGGCGGACCGCCATTGTGGCACGCGGCGGGTCGGCCCCCTGTGCCGATTCGCCGACTGCATACTGACCGCATGGATACGGGTACCGAGCGTTATTTTTCGCTGGACCGGTATTGGCGGCGCCGCGTGGCCGTGCTGGCCGGAATGGCCGGTGCGGTCGGGGCCCTGGCCTGGGCGTGCGGCGGCGGGAGCGGCGGTGGCGGTGAGAAGGAGCCGGTCCGGAACGCCGGGGCGATCGATTCGGGCGTGCCCGCCGCGCCGCCGGCCGCGATGCCGACGGTGACCGTCACCACGACCGTCACACCGGAGGCCGCGGAGGACGGCGGGCCGTGCAGGGCGCGCGACCTGGTGTTCACCATGGCGGCGTCGGAGGCGTACGCGGCGGGGCGGAACCCGCGGTTCGGCGTCACCGTCGTGAACACGAGCACCGCGTCCTGCACGTTCGACGCGGGAACGCTCTCCGTCGTCGTCACGTCCGGGAAAGACCGGATCTGGTCATCGGGAGCGTGCCGCAAGGACGGGAGCGGGAAGCGGACGCTCCGGCGCGGCATCCCCTACACGGCCGCCGTCACCTGGGACCGTCACCGCGGCTGCGGCGGCGCGCCCGCCCGGCCGGGAACCTACGTCGCGGCGCTCAAGGGCGGGAGGACGGGCCAGCGGATCTTCCGCCTCCGCTGACCCTCGCGGACGTCAGACGTACCGTTCGAGGATCGACGACTCGGCGAGCCGCGACAGCCCCTCGCGGACGCTGCGGGCGCGGGACTCGCCGACCCCGCCGACGGCCTGGAGGTCGTCGATGCTGGCGGCGAGGAGCTTCTGCAGCCCGCCGAAGTGCTCCACGAGCCGCTCGACGACCATGCTGGGCAGCCGCGGCACCTTCGCCAGCAGCCGGAACCCCTTCGGGCTGACCGGCAGGTCGAGGGCGTCGGGCCCGGCGAACCCCATCACCTCCGCGACCGTGGACAGGTCGAGCAGCTCGTTGGCCGACAGCGTGTCGAGCGCGGAGAGGATCGCGTCCACGCCGCGGGCGCGGGTGTCGTCGGACGGGTAGTCGCGGACGATCAGCTCCCGGTCGATGTCGACGCCGGAGACCAGCTCGTCCAGCTGCAGCGAGAGTAGCCGGCCGTCGGTGCCGAGCTCGACGACGTAGCCCTCGATCTCGTCGGCGATGCGGCGCACCATCTCCAGCCGCTGCACGACCGCGCTGACGTCGCGGACCGTGACGAGGTCCTCGATCTCCAGCGCGGACAGCGTGCCGGACACCTCGTCGAGGCGCAGCTTGTAGCGCTCGAGCGTGGCGAGCGCCTGGTTGGCCTTGGACAGGATCGCCGCCGAATCCTCCAGGACGTAGCGGATGCCGTCCAGGTACAGCGCGATGATCCGCATCGACTGGCTCACCGAGATGACCGGGTGGGGCGTCTGGCGGGCGACGCGCTCGGCGGTGCGGTGCCGGGTGCCCGACTCCTCGGTGGGGATGGTGGAGTCCGGCACGAGGTGGACGGCGGCCCGGACGATGCGGTGGTGATCGTTGTCCAGCACGATCGCGCCGTCCATCTTGGCCAGCTCGCGCAGCCGCGTGGCGGAGAACTCGACGTCGAGTTCGAAGCCGCCCGAGCACAGGTCCTCGACGGCCTGGTCGTAGCCGAGCACGATCAGGCCGCCGGTGTGCCCGCGCAGGATCCGCTCCAGGCCGTCGCGTATCTGCGTGCCCGGGGCCACCGCGGCGAGCGTGGCGCGGCGTCGTTCGTCATGAGCCTTGTCGTGTTCTGGCACCTGGCCCCCGGAGGTCGCTGGACGGCGTCAGTTTACCGACGAGGGGGGTGACCCGGTTCCTCCCCTGGTCGCATCCGTCTGACGCGTGCCGTAATACTCTCGCGCTACCCGCGTCATGGCGCGGTAAAGGCGACCTGGAGAGCCTGCTGCAGGCTGTCGACCTCCATCACCTTCATGCCCTCGTAGCTCGTGAGCTGCGGGTCGGCGCGCTTGAGCGGCGAGCCGTCGGCGAGTTCGAGGGATCCGCGCGGGACGACGGCGTGCTTGAACCCGAGCCGGGCGGCCTCGGCGAGCCGCCGTTGCACGCCGGGCACGACCCGGACCTCGCCCGCGAGGCCGACCTCGCCGAGCGCGATCAGGCTGCCCGACAGCGCCTGCTCGACGGTGGACCCCGCGACGGCGAGGCCGAGCGCGAGGTCGACGGAGGTCTCGGCGAGCCGGACGCCGCCGACGGTGGAGACGTACACGTCCTGCTCGTGCATGGAGATCTTGCAGCGCTGGGCGAGGACGGCCAGCACCATCGCGACGCGGGAGGTGTCGAGGCCGGACGTGGCCCGCCGCGGCGCGGGCAGGTGCGACTTGGCGACGAGCGCCTGCACCTCCGCGACGAGCGGCCGGCGTCCCTCCAGCGTGACGGTGACGCAGGTGCCGGGGACGGGCTCCTCGCGGCGGGTGAGGAACAGGCCGCTCGGGTCGGGCAGCCCGACGATCCCGACCTCCGACAGGTCGAAGCAGCCGAGCTCGTCGGTCGGGCCGTAGCGGTTCTTCACGGCGCGGATCATCCGGAGCCGGGAGTGCCGGTCGCCCTCGAAGTACAGGACGACGTCGACGAGGTGCTCCAGCAGCCGGGGGCCCGCGATCGCGCCCTCCTTGGTGACGTGGCCGACCAGCACGACGGTGATGCCGCGCTCCTTGGCGATCCTGATGAGGTTGGCGGCGACCTCGCGGATCTGCGTGACGCCGCCGGGCGCGCCGTCGACCTCGGACGTCCCGATGGTCTGGATGGAGTCGACGACCAGGAGGGTGGGTTCGACGGCGTCGACGTGGCCGAGGACGGCGGACAGCTCGGTCTCGGCGGCCAGGTACAGGTCGTCGGTGATGGCGCCGACGCGGTCGGCGCGCAGCCGGACCTGCTCGGCCGACTCCTCCCCGGTGACGTACAGGACGCGCCTTGCGGTGGCGGGGGCCTGCCGCGGGACGGCCGTCTCCGGCGGCGTGGACGCAAGCGCCGCGACCTCCAGCAGCAGCGTGGACTTGCCGATGCCGGGCTCGCCCGCGAGCAGCAGCACGGCCCCGGGCACGATGCCGCCGCCGAGTACCCGGTCGAGCTCGTCCAGCCCGGTGGGCCTGGTCTGCGCGTTCTGGACGTCGACCTGCCCGATCGGCTTGGCGGGCGTGCTGACGGGCCCGGCGGTCACGACCCGCGCCGGGGTGGCGGAGGCCGCCTCGGTGACCGTGCCCCAGGTCTGGCACTCGCCGCAGCGCCCCACCCACTTCGAGGTCTGCCAGCCGCATTCCGAGCAGCGGTAGGCGGCCTTCGCCGTCTTAGCCTTCGCCATGCCCCGAGACTCTAGGCCCCGCCGCCGACACTCCGCCCCGCAAGCCCGTCCGTCGTGACGGGGGTTCCAGGGGGTCGCCCCCCTGGGTCAACACTGCTTGCGGGCGCGTTCGATGAGGTCGCCGAGGTGGTCGGAGACGACGCTGGGGCGTTCCAGCATGGCCATGTGGCCGGCGGTGGGGACGATCTCGAGGCGGGCGGAGGGCACGCAGCCGGCGATCGTGAGGCTGTGCTCGACCGGGGTGAGCATGTCGTTCTCCGCGCCGATGACCAGGGTGTCGGCGGCGCCGAGGGCGGCGCAGTCGCTGATCACCTCGGTGGTGACCATCGAGTGGAAGAAGTCGAGGAGGGCGTCCATCCGGGTCTCGGTCATCATCTGCTCGGAGAACGCGACGGCGGCGGGGCTGGCGTCGGGTCCGAAGGCGATGAGGTCCTCGATCAGCATGGAGCCGTCGCGGCCGAGGTGCCGGACCTTCTCGATGGCGGCGGAGCCGGCGCCGAGGGCGCGCAGGGCGCGCGGCAGGACGCGCTGGGTGGAGCGCGCGACGAGGGCCGGCATGCCGAGGGTGACCTCGCCGAGGCCGCCGGACGAGGTGCACAACAGCCCGGTCGCGGCGATCTTGCCGCCGACCAGGCCGGCGTTGGCGTCGGCATACCGCATGGTGGTCATGCCGCCCATGGAGTGGCCGACGAGGACGACGGGCGTGTCCGCGGGGACGGTGGCGTCGATGACGGCGGCGAGGTCGCTCGCGAGGCGGTCGAGGGTGTAGCCGTCGCGGGCGCCGCCGTCGGAGCGGCCGTGGCCGCGCTGGTCCCAGAAGACGAGCCGGCCGAGGCCGCGCAGCGCCTTGCGCTGGAAGTGCCAGGAGTCCTGGGTGAGGGTCCAGCCGTGCGAGAACACGACCGCGAGGTCGGTGCGGTCCTCGCCGTCGATCTCGGCGTACAGCCGGGTGCCGTCGTCGGCGCGGACGGGGACGGGGCGGCCGCGCAGGGAGCCGAACGGCTCGCCGGCGTAGGGGTCGGGCCGCAGTTGGAGGCGGCGGACGGCGCGGCGCTGCAGGGCCAGTCCGGCCCCGGTGCCGGCTCCGGCGAGCGCGGCGGCGGCGATCACATTGCGGCTCGTCCTGGCGGCACGGCCCATGGCCGGTTCCTCCGTTCCTTCGGGGCGGACGCCGGCCGGGGGGCGGCGTCGCGGCGCCTGCGGCGCCGGTGGGGGTACGGCGCCAATTGTTGTACGCGGGGTCCAAGAGTGGCCACAGCCGGACGCCGACTGTGACGGACTCGTCAGTAACCTCAGGCGCAACGCCACCACAGATTGACGGCGTAGTCCACTTCGAGGCCGGGATGCTCGCGCAGGAACTCGTCCGCGAGATCGGCCGGGAACTCGATCCGCAGCACCGCCGCGAGGTCCTCCCGGCTCCCGAACGACCACCTGATCATCAGCGGCTCGCGGGTGAAGCCGCGCCGCGTCCAGAACCGCTCGACCGCCTCGGGGTCGTACGCCGGCAGCCCGCGCCGGAACCAGCGGCCGAACGTCGACCGGGTCGCGTCGTTGTCGATGACGAAGACCGCCCCGCCGCGCCGGACGACCCGGTCCAGCTCGGCGAGGCCCGGCTCGCAGCCGGGCCCGAAGAAGTACGCCCACCGGACGTGCACGACGTCCACCGACGCGTCCGGCAGCGGCAGCGCCTGCGCCGCGCCGACACGCACGGTGACGTTCGGGAGATCGCGGACGCGGCGCGCCGCGGCCCCCGCGAGGCCCGCGTGCGGCTCGATCCCGATCACCCGGTCCGCCTCCGCGGCGAAATGGGGCAGGTGGAAGCCGGTGCCGCAGCCGAGGTCGAGCACGGTCGCGCCCGTCCACGGCCGGATCGCGCGCATCGCCGCGTCCAGCACGCCGTCGGGGTCCACCGCGCGGTTCTCCAGCTCGTAGACCTGCGGGGAGTTCCAGATGTTCGGGCTCGGCACGGCGCCCGGCGCGATCTCGGCCACGGGAACAGAGCGTAGCCGCGCCCCGCGCGGCCCCCGGCGGGAAGCAGTGCGGATCACTCGGGGCGAGGGTTTCATCACCGGCGCGGGCGCATAGGCTTTCCTTTACGAACACTGCCTCTCACGGACCCAGCCGAGCGATCATTCCTGGCGAGGAAGCCTTGACCCCGCAGCACAACGGCGCCCGTACACCGGCCCTGCGCGTGCCGGACGCACCGATCACGCTGTCCACCGCGTCGGTCTATCCCGAGAAGGTGCCGAGCGCCTTCGAGATCGCCGCGCTGCTCGGCTACGACGGCATCGAGGTCATGGTGTCCACGGACGCGTCCTCGCAGGACCTCAACGTCCTGCGCCGCCTGTCGGACTACCACCAGGTCCCGATCAAGTCGATCCACGCGCCCTGCCTGCTGCTCACCCAGCGGGTCTGGGGCCGCGAGCCGTGGGGCAAGCTGGTCCGCTCCAAGGAGGTCGCCGAGGAGCTCGGCGCCGACGTCGTGGTCGTCCACCCGCCCTTCCGCTGGCAGCGCGACTACGCCAAGGAGTTCGTCGAGGGCCTGGCCCGCATGCAGGACGAGACGGACGTGCTGTTCGCGGTCGAGAACATGTTCCCGCTCAAGGCGCGCGGCGCCGAGGCCGGCATGTACCTGCCCGACTGGAACCCCGTCGACCAGGACTACCCGCACGTCACGCTGGACCTGTCGCACACCGCCGTGTCCGGTTCCGACGCCCTCGGCATGGCCGCGGGCCTCGGCGACCGGCTCCGCCACATCCACCTCGCCGACGGCGTCGGGATCACCAACAAGGACGAGCACCTCGTCCCGGGCCGCGGCAACCAGCCGTGCGGGCCGATGCTGGAGACGCTCGCCGAGACCGGGTTCCGCGGGCACATCGTCCTGGAGGTCAACACGCGCCGCGCGTCCAGCCGCGCCGAGCGCATGGAGGACCTGGCCGAGGCGCTCGCGTTCGCCCGGCTGCACCTGGCCGCCGCCGACCACACCTGGCAGGTCACCTCGGCCGGGGAGGTCACCCGCCGGGGCGCCCGGTGACGGACGGGACGCGCTCCGGGCGGACCGCGTCCGCGCGGGGCCGCCGGCCCGGCCCGACCGAGACGCGCGAGGCGATCCTCGCCGAGGCGCGCGAGATGTTCGCCGACAAGGGCTACGACGGGACGTCGCTGCGCGCGATCGCCCGCGCCGCCGGCGTCGACCCGGCGCTCGTCCACCACTTCTTCGGCACGAAGGAGGGCGTGTTCGTCGAGGCCATGCGGTTCCCGGTGGACCCGTCGGTCGTGCTGCCGCACCTGCTGTCGCTGCCCCGCGAGCGGCTCGGCGAGACGATCGTCCGGACGTTCCTGCAGGTCTGGGCCGACGCGGACCGGCGCGCGCCCATCCTGGCGATGCTGCGCTCGGCGATGACCAACGAGCGGGCGGCGGCGATGATGCGCGAGTTCGTGACGTCGGCGCTGCTCGGCCGCGCCGAGGCGGCCGGGCCCCTGCCGCGGCTGAACGTCCAGGCGGCGGTCGGGCAGATGATCGGCGTGATGATCCTGCGGCACGTGCTGCGGGTCGAGCCCATGGCGTCCGCGAGCGAGGACGAGCTGGTCGAGCTGGTCGCGCCGACCCTCCAGCACTACCTGGACTGACGTTCCCTCCTCGCCCGGAACCGGTAACGGAATCAGACCTTCCCGGCCTCTTGACCGCACCCCCGCGCGGACATAAATTCATCACATGATGAGTTCCAGTCCCGCCGTGCGGGTACGGGACCTGCGGGTCGTGCGCGGCGGGCACGAGGTCCTGCACGGACTGAGCTTCGACGTGCCGCGCGGCCGCGTCGTCGGGCTGCTCGGCCCGAGCGGCTGCGGCAAGACCACCGTGATGCGGGCGCTCGTCGGCGTCCAGGTCGTCAGGAGCGGCAGCGTCACCGTCCTCGGCGAGGACGCCGGGTCGCGCGGCCTGCGCGACCGCGTCGGCTACGCGACCCAGACCCCGGCCGTCTACGGGGACCTGACCGTCGCCGAGAACCTCCGCTACTTCGCCTCCGTGCTCGGCGCGCCGCGCGGCGACACCGACCGCGTCATCGAGGAGGTCGGCCTCGCCGCCCACCGCGACCAGCCCGTCGCGACGCTCTCCGGCGGGCAGCACAGCCGCGCCAACCTCGCCGTCGCCCTCCTCGGCTCGCCCGAACTGCTCGTCCTCGACGAGCCGACCGTCGGCCTCGACCCCGTCCTGCGGCAGGAGCTGTGGGCGCTGTTCCGGACGCTCGCCGGACGGGGCGTCACGCTGATCGTGTCCAGCCACGTCATGGACGAGGCGGCCCGCACCGACCGGCTGCTGCTGATGCGCGAGGGGCGCATCCTCGCCGACGGCGCCCCCGGCGAGCTGCGCGAGCGCACCGGCGCCCCCGACCTGGAGGAGGCGTTCCTCCGCCTGATCGCCGACACCGCCGGGAGCCCCACGTGAACCCCGCGATCACCCTCGCCACCGCCCGCCGCATCCTCGCCCAGCTCAGGCACGACCACCGCACCGTCGCGCTGCTGATCGTCGTGCCGAGCCTGCTGATGATCCTGCTGCGGTACGTGTTCCAGGCGCCGGCGACGTTCGACCGGCTCGGCCCGATGCTGCTCGGGCTGTTCCCGTTCATCGTCATGTTCGTCGTGACCAGCGTCGCCACGCTCCGCGAGCGCACCGGCGGCACCCTCGAACGCCTCATGAGCATGCCGCTCGGCAAGCTCGACCTGCTGCTCGGCTACGCGCTGGCGTTCGGGCTCGCCGCGCTGGTGCAGGTCGGCGTCGTCCTGGCGATCTCGCTGACCTGGCTCGGGCTGGACCTGACCGGCTCGCTCGGCTCCCTGATCCTCGTCGCGGTGCTGGACGCGCTGCTCGGCATGGCCCTCGGCCTGTTCGCCAGCGCGTTCGCCCGCACCGAGTTCCAGGCCGTCCAGTTCATGCCGGCGTTCGTGCTGCCGCAGACGCTGCTGTGCGGGCTGGTCATCCCGCGCGACCAGATGGCGGGCTGGCTGGAGGCGGTCTCCCGGGTGCTGCCGCTGACCTACGCGGTGCAGGGCATGCAGGAGATCAGCGCGAAGCCGGGCTTCACCGGCACCCTCACGACGGACGTCGCCGTGATCGCCGCCTTCACCGTCGTCGCGCTCCTCCTCGGTGCCGCGACCCTGCGGAGAAGGACGCCGTAGCCCGGAGGTTTACACGGGGGCCGGGACCGGTCTCGATCAGGACGGACGGGTGAAACGCGCCTTAACCGCACTGATCGGGCTGGTAGCTTCTGCGCCATGACCCCCCGAGACCTCCCCGGCCCGTCGCTGCCGCAGCGGCCCGATGGGGCCCTGCCGCCGCACGCGGGACGCCACGCGTCCGGAGCCCCCGACGCCCCGGCGGGTCCGGGCGTCCCGGCAGGTCCGGGCGTTCCGTCCGGTCCCGGCGCGACCGGGGGCCACCGCGCGCCGGGCCTCCCCGGCCCCGGTGAGCCCGGCGGCGGGCACGGCGGGCATGGTGCGCCCGGAGGGCCCGGCGGCCCGTCCGGGCCCGGAGACGGCGGCCCCGGCGGCCCCGGCGGCGAGGACCCGGACAGCGCGGCGTTCTGGGGCGGCGGGCCCGGCGGCGACGACGGCCACGGCGGGCGCCCGCGCAAGAAGCGCTGGCCGCGCGTCCTGCTCGCGATCGGCGTGTTCCTCGTGCTGGTCGTGGCGGGGATCGGCGGGCTGATCTGGCAGCGCCAGTCGTCCTACAACGGCAACATCCACCGGATCCAGGGCGTCATGCCGGGCGGCAAGCGGCCCGGCCCGAACAGCGCGGGCACCGAGAACTGGCTGCTGGTCGGCTCCGACACCCGCGCCGACGTCGGCACGACCGGGGACGGCGGCGGCGACCTCTGGAAGCCGGGCCAGCAGCGCACCGACACGATCATGCTGCTGCACCTGCCGGCGGACCGGAAGAAGGCGTACATCATCTCCTTCCCGCGGGACTCCTACGTGCAGATCCCCGGGTACGGCAAGCAGAAGATCAACGCCGCGTTCTCGTTCGGCGGACCCAAGCTGCTGATCGAGACGATGGAGAACCTCACCGGCATCCGGATCGACCACTACGGCGCGATCGACTTCGAGGGCTTCAAGTCGATGACGGACGCGCTGGGCGGCGTCACCGTCGACATCAAGCAGAGCGTGTACGACCCGGCCCGCAAGAAGCAGTGGAGCGCCGGCCGGCAGAAGCTGAACGGCGAGGAGGCGCTGCTGTTCGTCCGGCAGCGCTACAACCTGCCGAACGGCGACTTCGACCGGATCAAGCGGCAGCAGGCGTTCCTCGGGGCGCTCGCCAAGCAGGCCGCCGACGGCGGCACGATCACGAACCCGCTGAAGCTCGACCGGTTCCTGTCGGCGTTCACCAAGTCGATCAGCGTCGACTCGAGCGAGTCGGCGGGGAACCTGCGCTCGCTGGCGCTGAGCCTGCGGCACCTGCGCGTCGGCGACGTGACGTTCCTTACGGCGCCCTACAAGGGCACCGGGATGCGCAACAAGCAGAGCGTGGTCTTCCTCGACCCGGCCAAGGCGAGGACGCTGTTCGAAGCGGTGAAGACGGCCGGCATGGAGCAGTACGTCCAGAAGTACGGCGGCGGCCACGGCCTCGGCACGGTGTCCTGAGCGGGATCCCGGACGGGGCGTCGTGAACGGGGCACCCGTCCGGGCATAACCTGGGCGGTAGGGGACGGCCGGGGTGAAGGAGCGGGCCGGCCCGCCGGACAAGGGGTTGTGCACCAGTGCTTCGTCAGGCGTTGCTGTTCGCGTCGCGCAAGGGCGGCGCACGCCGGATCCTGGAGACCGCGCCGTTCACCGGCGATGTCGTCCGGCGGTTCGTCGCCGGGGAGACGATCGAGGACGCGGCGCGCGTCACCGGGGACCTCACCGCGGAGGGCCTGCTCGTCACGCTGGACGCCCTCGGCGAGGACACCGAGGACGGCGGGCGCGTCGAGGCCAACGTCGACCACTACGTCGCCCTGCTCGAACGGCTCGGGGAGTCCGGGCTGGGGACGCGCGCCGAGGTGTCGGTGAAGCTGTCGGCGATCGGGCTGTCCCTGGGCGAGGAGCTCGCCCTGGAGAACGCGCGGCGCATCTGCGGCGCGGCACGCTCCGCCAGCACGACCGTCACGCTCGACATGGAAGAGCACACCGCGGTCGACGCGACGCTGCGGATCGTCCACGAGCTGCGCCGCGACTTCCCGGACGTGGGCGCGGTCATCCAGGCGTACCTGCGGCGCGCGGAGGAGCACTGCGCCGAACTGGCGTACGAGGGGTCCCGCGTGCGGCTGTGCAAGGGCGCCTACGCCGCGCCCGACGCCGTGGCCTTCACCGACAAGGAAGAGATCGACAAGTCGTACGTCCGCTGTATGAAGGTCCTGATGGCGGGCAAGGGCTACCCCATGATCGCCACCCACGACGCGCGCCTCATCGACATCGGCGGCGCGCTGGCGGTGCTGAACGAGCGCGACGCCGACACGTTCGAGTACCAGATGCTCTACGGCATCCGTTCGGCGGAGCAGCGCCGCCTCGCGGGGAAGGGCGCGCAGGTCCGCGTGTACGTCGCCTACGGCAGCGAGTGGTACGAGTACTTCATGCGGCGGCTCGCGGAGAGGCCGTCCAACCTCAAGCTGTTCGCGCGCTCCCTCGTCCACCGCGCCTGACCGCCGCCGCCTGACCGCGGCGGCCCCCGATAGGCTGGTGCGGTCACTGGATCCCCACGTCAAGGTATGCCGATGATCGCGATTCTGGGTGCCGGGAAGATGGGCGAGGCGCTGCTGTCCGGGGTGCTCCGGGCCGGCCGCCGCCCGTCCGAGCTCGTGGCGACCGCGCGCCGCGAGGAGCGCGCGTCGCTGCTGCGCGAGCGCTACGGCATCGAGACCGTGTCCAACGCGGACGCCGCCGCGAAGGCCGGGACGCTGGTCATCGCGGTGAAGCCGCAGGACATGGGCGCGCTGCTGGACGAGATCCGCCCGCACGTCGGCGGCGACCGGCTGGTCATCTCGATGGCCGCAGGGATCCCCACGGCGTTCATCGAGGAGCGGCTCCCGGCCGGGACGCCGGTGGTCCGCGTCATGTCGAACACGCCCGTCCACGTGGACGAGGCGATGAGCGTCATCTCGGCCGGGTCGCACGCGGGCGAGGAGCACCTCAAGCTCGCCGAGGAGCTGCTGTCGCCGGTCGGGAAGGTGCTGCGCATCCCCGAGTCGCTGCAGGACGGCGCGACGGCCCTGTCCGGCAGCGGCCCCGCGTACTTCTACTACCTGGTCGAGGCGATGGTCGACGCCGGCATCCTGCTCGGCATGCCGCGCGCCGCCGCGCTGGAGATGGTGATCCAGTCCGCCGTGGGCGCCGCGGTGATGCTGCGCGACTCCGGCGAGCATCCGGTGCTGCTGCGCGAGGCCGTGACGTCCCCGGGCGGGACGACGATCGCGGCCATCAGGGAGCTGGAGCGGCACGGCGTCCGCGCCGCCGTCCTGGAGGCGATCGAGGCGGCCCGCAACCGGGGCCGGGAGCTCGCCGGCGGCTGACCGGCCCCGCGCCGCCGTCCTGCGCCGCCGTCCTGCGCCGCCGTCCTGCGCCGCCGTCCTGCGCCGCCGTCCTGCGCCGCCGTCCTGCGCCGCCGTCCTGCGCCGCCGTCCTGCGCCGCCGTCCTGCGCCGCCGTCCTGCGCCGCCGT
>NZ_JAGEOK010000070.1 GCF_017573545.1 Actinomadura nitritigenes
GGCGCGTCGCCGAAGCGGAACAGGTCCAGGGCCCCGGAGTCGGAGTCGGACGGCCCGGCCTCGGACCGGGCCGAGAACGGTTCCCACGAGGGGACGACGAACAGGTCCCCGCGCGTCACCGACCAGGGCCGTGCCGCGCGCCTTCCCGGCCATGCGCCCTGTATCCAGGGTGCGACGCGCCCGGCCGCCTACCCTCCTTGGTCCGCGGCCGGGCACGCCTCACGATCCACCGGGCCGGCCACCGCCTACGCCCCCCACGGCCAGGCCGACCGGCCGTGCCGGATGGGCCATGCCCAAGACCAGCCGCATCCCGGACCAGTCGCGCCTCGATCGGCAGTGCCCCGACCTGCCGCGCCCCATGGCCCGAGCGGCCAAGCCCGGACCAGGCGTGCTTCGGTCGGACGTGCGACGAGCGGGTGTGCGATGGCCGGGCGTGCCCGGCTGTGACGCCTGATGAACCGTCGGACGGGCGCGACTCCACGACTCACCGACGCAGGCCATGACCTGCCACTGCACTAGACGGCCGCCGTTCCTCGGCGAACCGGGGGTTGGCGGATCTGTGCGGCGCCCGGGTAGTGGGCACCCGGCTACGGGTGGGCGGGGCCGGTGATCGCGGGGTGGTCGGTGCGGGCCCGGGGTTCACGGTGGGGCGGGGACTCGGTGGGTCAGCAGTCGACCAGTTCCGGGGACTGGTTCAGGAGCTGGGCCCGGGGTGAGACGAAGCGTTCGTAGCGGGCGGCGGCGCCGTCGGCCGCCAGGTCGAACGCGGCGACGCGGTGGCAGTTCTGGAACGCCAGGCGGACGCCGAAGTGGCGCTCCAGGGCGCCGCGCATGGCGTCGCTGGCGAGGACGCGCAGCAACTGGCCGCGGGCCCGTTCGTCCGGCGGCGGGGTCCGGTTGTCGGCGAAGCCGGCGCCGCCGTCCCGCATCCGGGCGACGACGCCGCTGACGACCTCCCATGCGTAGGGCAGCGAGTCGCGGACGCAGGCGACGAACGAGGCGTCGTCCACCTCGCCCCGCATCGCCTTCTCCAGCAGCCGGTCGTCGACGGTCAAGGACATGGCCGTGCTCCCTTCCTCCGTTGCTCGGACGGAATCAGGGTGTCATGAAAACGATTATCATTCCACTATCGAGGGGCGGCGATTCCGGTCCGTGGTCAGCCGGCCGGGGCCCGGTAGGCCGCGGGCGGGGTAGGGGTCGTGCCGAAGCAGGTGGCGACCGGGTCCTCGACCGAGCACCAGCCCGGCCGGCGGACCGGCACGTATCCGGCCGGGACGCCGCGGTCGGCGATGATCGAGCGGTAGGTGGCGACGGCGTCGGTCGGGCGGCGGGCCAGGGACGGGTCGGTCAGCGCGTTCACCGTGTAGAGGCCGAAGCGCGGCTCGTAGCTGCCCCATTCGTAGTTGTCGGTGAGGCTCCAGTAGTTGTAGCCCATCACCTTGACGCCGTCGGCCATCGCCCGCTGCACCCAGTAGATGTGGTCGCGGAGATGGTCGCTGCGGGTGTAGCCGTCGGGCCGGGGCTTGCCGTTGTCGGTGGACATGCCGTTCTCGACCACGTACACCGGCAGCTTCGGCAGCCGCCGCTGGTAGCTCTTGAGGACGTAGTACAGCCCCTCCGGCTCGGGGTCGATCTTCCAGAACTCGCCGGTCAGCGCATATCCGGCGGTGAGGTTCCGGGCGTTGGCACCGTAGTAGTAGTCGATGCCGACGAAGTCGAGCTTGTCCGTGACGTCGTTGAACAGCGCGGCGTCGAAGATGCCGTTCAGTGCCGTCCCGTAGGCGACGTTCGTGGAGACGGGGGCGCCCGGGTCGAGCTTGTGGATCATGTCGTAGGCGGCCCGGTGCGTCTTCGTGAGCGCGGACCGCATCGCGGCGAGCTGCCCGAGGTTCATCGGCCGCATGGTCAGCTCCTTGTACATGTAGGCGCTGGCCTCGTTGAACGTGATCCAGATGACGCCCTGGCGCTTGTAGCGGTTCACGATGAACCGGGCGTTGCTCAGCCAGTCCGCCCGGGTCCTCGGGTTGTCCCAGGCGCCCTGGTCGGCCACCCATCCGGGGTACACCCAGTGGTCCAGCGTGATCATGGGCCGCATGCCGGCGGCGCGGATCCGCCGGATGAGGTCGTCGTAATAGGCGATGGCCTTGGGATCGCGGACGCCCCGCCTCGGCTCGATCCTCGCCCACTCGATCGAGGTGCGGAACACGTTCACGCCGAGCTTGCGCGCGAGCTCCACGTCGCCCGGATAGCGGTGCAGGAAGTCGACGGAGTTCTTGTACGGGTCGCTGATCCCGGGCGCCTTCCGCTTGATGTAGCGCGTCCAGTTGCTGTCGGGGAAGGAGCCCTCGCCCTGGAAGCCGGACGTGGCGACGCCCCAGAGGAACCCGCGGGGGAACTTGGCGGTCGCCGGGGCCTTCGCAGGGGACGGCGCGGGGCCGGTACGGGCGTGGGCGGCGGGCGAGGCGGTCACCGTGACGGCGGCCGCGAGGGCGAGAGCGGGGAGCACGCGCGCGAGGCGCGTTCTGCCGGACCTGCGGAACACGGGACTCCCTCCGGGCACCGGACATGAATCTCTCTCGGACTACAGGGCCGGGAGAGGCCGGAGTCAATCCCCGGCCCCTGGCCGGATCCGGCAACGCAGCGTCCTTGATCCGCCACACACGGGAGGGAGGTGATGCAACTAACACATTTACGGCCATTGTCGGTCTCCTTCCGGGACGCGGAAAACACCCTCGAATCCCGCGACCGCTCCAGTCGAACACCTCCGCCCCGAGACCGGAACCGGAACGATGTTCTGTGGATAACTCCGCCCCGAGACGCCCGTCCAGAACGGTGAATCGCCCCGCGTTTCCGCAGGTTGTGACCCACTTCACAATCTGCCGAAAATGATCTCGATTTGCGCAGGCCGCACGATGGCCGCCCCTTCCGTCGCATCCGTCCGGGAAGGTTCGTGATCTACCTGAGATTTGCCTGAGCCGCTGGAGTCTGGCTACGTTCCTGCCCGGTTCATGCGGCACGACGGGCCGCTCGGACAACAGAACACGCACCGACGCGCGGCGGCGGCACGCCTCCCGGCCTCTCGGCGAAGAGCGGCCGGGCATCGTCCACCAGGACGCCCCCACGGCACCGCCGAAGAAGCCCCGCCCGTGTCGATCGCCTCATCCGTGCAGACGAGAAGCACGGAGCCGGAAGCGGCTCGCGGGCCGCGGCGCCCTCCCATGGCACCGCAGGTACCGGACGACCGCGACGCGTCCCGAATCCCCAGCGTTCACGCACGGGATGACGGCTGCCCGGTAGGCACCACCCGCGAGATCTGGAGCCATCCTGCATACCCCCCGAAACCCCCTGAAGGCTGGAATCACCGCTGGTGGCCTCGTGCTCACCACGACCGCGGCGCTCGGAGCGACGCTCCTCACGGCGGGCCCCGCCGGAGCCGCCGCCGGCACCCCGCAGCGCGTCACGCTCGCGGCGTCGTCCACCAAGGCGACGAGCACGAAGACCGCGGCCACCACGACCTCGGCGGCCACCTCCCGCGCCGCCAAGCAGAGCAAGCGCGCGGCCGTCGCCGTCAAGTACGCCTACAAGCAGATCGGCGACCCGTACCGCTACGGCGGTTCCGGGCCGGGCTCGTGGGACTGCTCAGGGCTCGCGCAGGGATCCTGGCGCAAGGCCGGCGTCAAGCTCCCGCGCACGACCCAGCAGATCTACCGCGCGGTGAAGCACAAGGTCTCCTGGAAGGGCGCCAAGGCGGGCGACCTGCTCTTCTTCTACGGCGGCCGTACGCACGTGGGCATCTACGTGGGGCACGGCTACATGATTCACGCGCCGCACTCGGGCTCCCATGTGAAGAAGATCAAGCTGACCCACTACTACAAGAGCCAGTTCCACGGCGGCGTCCGGCCCGGCTACTGAGCCGAGCGCATACGGACGCACAGGCGCACGTCGCACAGGCGCACGTCTGAGCGCGGCTGCAAGAGCGTGGATGGGCGCAACCCCAGACGCGCATAGGCGAGGGCCCCGTACCGGTCGACACCGGTGCGGGGCCCTCGGCCTGAGGTCCGTCCAGGACCCGTAGCCCGTCCAGGGGGCCGTCCAGGAGAACGGGTCCGTCTAGGACAGGACGGGGTAGTCGGTGTAGCCGCGGTGGTCGCCTCCGTAGAAGGTGGCGCGGTCGGCCTCGTTGTAGGGGCCGCCGGCCTTGATGCGGGCGGGCAGGTCCGGGTTGGCGAGCCACAGTTCGGCGAACGCGACCGCGTCCGCGACGCCCTCCCGCAGCGCCTCCACACCGGCCTCCGGGCTCGCCGGGAAGGATTCGGGCGTCGGGTGTGGGTTGAGGATGAGCGTGCCGGGCCAGGCGGCGCGGATGCGACGCGTGCGCTCCCGGTCGCCCAGCTCCATGACGTGCAGGTAGGCGAGCCCCAGGGGCGCCAGTGCCTCCACCAGCGCGGCGTACAGCTCGTCGGTGTCGCTCTCACTGACGCCGTTGGCGATGCCACCGGGCGACACGCGGAAGCCCACGCGTTCCGGTCCGATGGCGTCCGCGACGGCCTTCGCCACCTCCACACCGAAGCGGATGCGGTTCTCGATGGTGCCGCCGTAGGCGTCGGTCCGTTTGTTGCTGCCGTCCGCCAGGAACTGCTGGATGAGGTAGCCGTTGGCGCCGTGCAGTTCCACACCGTCGAAACCGGCGGCGACGGCGTTGCGCGCCGCCGCGGCGAAATCCGCCACCGCCTCGGCGATGTCGTCCAGCGTCATCTCACGGGGCTCGGGGTGGTCGAGCATGCCCTCGGGCGACCACATCCCCTCGCCCGTGGCGATCGGCGACGGCCCCACGGGCAGCCCTCCGTCCGGGTAGAGCGAGGGGTGGCCGACGCGTCCCGTGTGCATGAGCTGGACAAAGATGACGCCGCCCTCCGCGTGGACGGCGTCGGTGACCGCCCGCCAGGCCTCGACCTGCTCGTCGGTGTGCAGCCCGGGCGTCCAGATGTAGCCCTGGCCCCGCACGCTGGGCTGCGTCCCCTCGGTGATGATGAGGCCCGCCCCGGCCCGCTGCGCGTAGTACTCGGCGTGCAGGGCGGTCACCTTCCCGTCGTGGACGGCCCTGCTGCGCGTCATGGGCGCCATCACCACCCGGTTGGCCAGCTCCAGCTTCCCGGCCGACAGCTTCTCGAACAGTTCGTTCACGACGTCCTCCTGAAGGCGTTCTCGCTGGTGATGAAGCTACGAGGAGGCCGTCGCACCGCGAATCAGTATGGTTTCGGTAGTACGCCCCGTACTTTGGATCCGTGCTTTACGGGCGGAACGACGAACAGGCGCGGATCTCCTCGCTGCTCGCGGGGGCGCGCGACGAGGGACGCAGCGGCGCGCTGCTGCTGCGCGGCGAGGCGGGCATCGGCAAGTCGGCCCTGTTGGACCACGCCGCGGGCCTGGTGGACGGTGACGCCGGGGCGCGCGTCCTGCGGGTGACCGGGATCGAGGCGGAGTCCGGCATCGCGTTCGCCGGGATCAACCAGCTGGTGTGGCCCGTCCGCGACCGTCTGGACGGCCTTCCCGGACCGCAGGCGGAGGCTCTGAAAGCGGCGCTGAGCGGTTCAGGGCAGTCCGGCGACGTCCCGCCCGTCCGGGACCGGTTCACGACCGGCCTCGGCGTCCTGACGCTCCTTGCCGACCTCGCCGAGGACGGGCCCGTGCTCTGCCTCGTCGACGACGCTCAGTGGCTCGACGGCGCGACCGCCGAGGCGCTGCTGTTCGCGGCCCGGCGGCTCGCGGCCGAGGCGGTGGTGATGCTGTTCGCCGCGCGGGACGACGCGTTCACCGGCACCGGCCTGCCCGAACTACCTTTGGCGCGGCTGGGACGCGACGACGCGGTGCGGTTCCTCGCGGAGCACGGCCTCACCCGAAACGTCCGCGATCGGATCCTGCATGACGCGGACGGCAATCCGCTGGCGCTGCGCGAGTTCGGCAGGGCCAGGGACCGGGTGCCGGACGGGTCCCGTCCGCTGCCCGTCACCGACCGCGTCGTCGCACGGTTCCAGAGCCGGATCGATGAGCTTCCGGAAAAGACCCGCCTGATGCTCCTCATAGCGGCGGCCGAAGGACGCGGGTACATGCCGAGCCTGCTGAACGCGGCGCGCGAACTGGGCGTCGGCCTAGAAGACCTGGAGCAGGCCGAACGCGCCGGGCTGGTGGAGGTGAGCGGACGGTCCATGGCCTTCCGCCATCCGCTGATCAGAGCCGCCGTCTACCAGGGCGCTGTTGCGGCGTGCCGTATCAGGGTGCATCAGGCGTTGGCGTCCTCCGCTGAGGACGCCGATTGCCGGGCACGACACCGTGCCTCAGCGGCTCTCGGGCCGGACGAGGACGTCGCAGCCGATCTGCAGAACGCCGCAGAGCGCGCGCGGAAACGCACCGGGTACGGCACTGCGGCGAGTCTCTACCGGCAGGCGGCGGACCTCACCCCCGGCAAGGACGCGCAGGCCGCGCGGTTGCGCGCTGCGGCCAACATGACACTCCAGGCCGGTCGGCCGGAGGAGGCCGAGGCCCTCGCCGCCAGGGCGGGCACGCTCACCGACGACCCCGCGGAACTCGCACGCCTCGGCCGCGTCCGCGCAGTCGTCGAGTACGAGCGCGGCAACCGGCGTACCGCCGCGCGCATGATGGTGGAGCACGCCGCCTATGCGAAGCCGGACGACAGGGCCGCGATGCTGCGGACGGGCGCCGCCTATGCATGGACCTCCGGAGAGACGCCGGCGCTGCTGCGCGCCGCCGAGGCGCTGCCCGAGGACGCGATGGTCGGCGGCCTCGCGCATCTGGCGGGCGACGACGTCGCACGCGGCGTCCCGCTGCTCGCCGGGCTGGTCGCGGAGGCGCGCACGGCCACCCCGGAGCCGGGCGTGGCCGCCGGCCTGGACGAGGCGGCGCGGCTCGCGCTGATCGTCGGCGACGACGAGGCGGCGCTGGAGCTGGCCGCCGTCGAGGCCGCGCGCTGCCGGCTGAACGGCCTGATCGGGGCGCTGCCGAGCGTGTTGCGGACGCAGGCGCAGGCGCAGGTCGCGACGGGTCTGCACGCGGACGCGGAGGCCACGCTGATCGAGGCGATCTCGCTGGCGTGCGACACCGGCCTGCCCGGCGGCGACTGGCGGCTCTCCGCGGTGTTCGCCCGGGTGGCGGCGGTGGAGGGCGATGAAGCGCGGCTGCACGAGATGCCGGAGAGGTCTGACGGGGCTCTGGGCCTCCTCGAACTCGGCCTCGGGCGGTACGACGACGCGCTCCGCCATCTCGAGGCCGTGCACCACCAGTACAGCGCGGACACCATGCTCGCCGTGGCGGACCTCGTAGAGGTGGCTGTGCGCGCCGGCCGGCCGGAACGCGCGCGCGCACCGTTCGACCGGTTCCGCATCTGGGCCGATGCCGTCCAGCAGCCGTGGGCATCGGCTGTCGCACTGCGCTGCGAAGCGTTGCTGGACGACAGTGAGGAAGCGTACGCACAGGCCCTCCGCCTGCACGAGAAGGCGACGCGCCCCTTCGAGAAGGCCCGAACGGAACTCCTGTACGGAGAGTGGCTCCGCCGTGCGCGCCGCCGCTCCGACGCCCGCACGCCTCTTCGCTCCGCCATGGAGGTCTTCGACCGGCTCCGCGCCAAGCCCTGGTCGGACCGCGCGCGCGCCGAGTTGCGGGCGACCGGTGAGTCCGGCTCTGCATCGGAGCCGACCGCGCCCGTGCTGCTCGACCGCCTCACGCCACAGGAACTCCAGGTCGTCCGGCTCGCCGCCGAAGGCATCAGCAGCCGCGAGATCGCCGCGCAGCTGTTCCTCAGCCGCCGGACGGTCGAGTACCACCTCTACAAGGCCTATCCCAAGCTCGGGATCTCCTCCCGCAAGGAACTCTCCCGCCTCACTCTGGAACCATCCACGACATGACCGCATCCGCCGCGGAACGCTCGTACGACTCGCTTCTGGCCCTCTCCGTAGGGGACGCGCTCGGATCCCAGTTCTTCGTCCCAGAGAACCGCCCAGCCTTCGAGGGCCAGACGCTCCCCCAAGGGCCGTGGCAGTGGACGGACGACACGGAGATGGCCGCGTCCGTCCACCTCGTCCTGTGCAAGCACGGCGGGATCGACCAGGACGCCCTCGCAGCGAGCTTCGCCGAACACCACGACTTCGACCGCGGCTATGGCCCGTCCACTGGTCGCCTGTTGCGGCTCGTCCGGGAAGGCGGCGATTGGCGGACGCTCGCCCGCGAACCCTTCGACGGCATGGGCTCCTGGGGGAACGGCGCCGCGATGCGTGTGGCGCCCGTAGGCGCCTGGTTCGCGGGCGACCCGGCGGAGGCCGCTCGCCAGGCCGCCTTGTCCGCGGAGGTGACACACCCCCATCCGGAGGCCATCGCGGGCGCGATCGCCGCAGCGGTGGCCGCGGCGATCGCGCCCGGCAAGCCGTCACCGGGCGGTTTCCTCGACGAGGTACTAGCGCACACACCACAAGGCACGGTCCGCCAAGGCATCGCCGAAGCACGCCGGCTGCTGACCATCGGCGCCCCGGCCACCGCCGCGGCGGTCCTGGGCAACGGCCGCCAGGTCGCCGCGCATGACACGGTGCCGTTCACCCTCTGGGCGGCGGCGCGGCAGCTGGGCGACTACGAACGGGCGTTCTGGACGACGGCCTCCGCAGGCGGAGACATCGACACCACGTGCGCCATAGTCGGCGGCATCATCGGACGCCCGCCTGCAGCCTGGCTCACCGAAACGGAGCCGCTCCCTAGCTGGTGCCTATAGGCCGCGCTACGAGACGGGCAGGTAGCGGCGGAGGAAATCCTCCGTGAGCCGCCACGCCCGCTCCGCGGGCTCCGGCTGGTGGAACATCGGTGCCTTCCGGTTGTGGAAGGCGTGGCCGCCGTCCTCCTGGACGTGGATCTCCATCCGGTCCCGTCCCGCGACGGCCCGCTCCACCGCCGCGACGTCCTCCCTCGGGATGTAGGCGTCGGACCCGCCGAAGTGGAGCTGCAACGGCGACCGCACGGCGTCCAGCGCGCCCAGCGCCCCCGGGACACCGCTGCCGTAGAACGACACCACGGCGTCCGCTTCGGCCCGCGCAGCCAGCAGATACGCCAGCGTCCCGCCGAAACAGAACCCGAGCACGCCGACCCGGCCGTTCACCTCGGGCAGGCCCTTGAGCGCCTCTAGCGCGGCCTCCACGTCGTCCTGGCCCTTCTCCCAGTCGAACTGGGAGACCATGGACATCCCCTTGGGCAGGGCCTCTTCGTTGTGCTGCGTCGTCCAGTTCGGCTCGATCCGCCAGAACATGTCCGGGACGGCCACCACGTAGCCCATGGCCGTCAGGTCCCCGGCCACGGCCTCCATGTACTCGCCCACACCGAAGATCTCCTGGATGAGGAGGATCCCGGGCCCCCGGCCGCTCTCGGGCGTCCACACGTGCAACCGGAACTCGCCGTCCGGCACCTTCACCATCTCGATTCGGGTCATGTCACCCGATGATCGCGTACACGGCGCTGGCCTGCGCGACGGTCGCTCCGTTCGCCGCCATGACGATGTCGGCGAACGCCAGCGTGCGCCCCAGCTTGCCCAGCTTCACCGTCACCAGGACGTCCGTCCCCACCACGGGCCGCATGAAGGCGGTGTTGAGCTGCACCGTGGTCATCGGCACGAAGCCGCCCTTGGCCCCCGCCACAGCGATGACCACGGCGGTGTCCGCGGCGGCCATCAGCGCTTGCCCCGACATGGCGCCGCCCTCACGCGCCAGCCGATCCGACCACGGCAACCGCAGAACCGCGGCCCCTTCCCCCACCTCCTCTACGACGAGCCCCAGTTCCAGCACCCAGGGCGCGAAGTTGTCACGAAGGATCCCGGCAGCGTCTTCAGGCTTCACCGTCACACCGTCATGATGCACGCTGTGGGCATGCACGAGGAGATCTTCCACCCCGCCACCTACGCCACGGGGGTCCCCTACGACGCGTTCAGGAAGCTGCGCGCCGAATCCCCCGTCGCCTGGATCCCCGAACCCGCCGTCGGCCCCTGGCCCGCCGGCACCGGCTACTGGGCGGTCTTCTCGCACGCCGACGTGAAACACGTTCTCCGCTCCCCCGAGCTCTTCTCGTCCAATCTCGGCGCCACCCAGATCCGCGACCCCGACACGCCGGAGGACCTCGCGTTCGTCCGCGCGATGATGCTCAACCAGGACCCGCCCGACCACTCCCGCCTGCGCCGCATCGTCGCCGCCGCCTTCACCCCCCGCGCCGTCCGCGCCCTGGAGGAGACCATCGACCGGCGGGCCCGCGCCCTCGTCGCCTCCGCCCTCGGCCAGGACACCGACTTCGTCGAACTCGCCGCCGACCTCCCCGTATGGACGCTCGCCCACATCATGGGCGTGCCCGACAGCGACCGCCGGCTCCTGTACGACTGGGCGTCCCGCGTCATCGGCTACCAGGACGACGAGTACGCCGGCCTGTCCACGGCGGACACCGCGTCCATGAGCCCCATGGCCCAGAAGGCCATGCAGTACCGGCCCGCCTCGTTCACCCACCCGGACGGCCGTCCCGTCAACCCGCGGTCCTACACCGCCCTGGCGGACATGTTCGCCTACGCCCACGCGCTCGCGGCCGTCAAGAAGGAGCACCCGACCGACGACATCATGTCCCGCATGCTCCAGGGCGGCCTCACCGGCCACGAGTTCGAGAACATGTTCTTCCTGTTCGCCGTCGCGGGGAACGAGACCCTCCGCAACGGCATCCCCGGCGGCCTCCTCACCCTCCTCGACCATCCGTCCGAACTCGCACGCCTGCGCGCCGACCCGTCCCTCCTCCCCACCGCCGTCGACGAGATGCTCCGCTACTGGCCACCCGTCATGGACTTCCGCCGCACCGCCACCCGCGATCTCAGCCTCTCCGGCCGCGAGATCAAGGCCGGCCAGAAGGTCGTCGTCTACCACGCGTCCGCCAACCGCGACGAGACCGTCTTCCCCGACCCTGACCGCTTCGACGTCTCCCGCACCCCCAACGACCACGTCAGCTTCGGCTTCGGCCCCCACTTCTGCCTCGGCGCCCACCTGGCCCGCACCCAGATGCGCGCCGTCTTCCGCGAGCTGCTCCCCCTGCGCATCGAGCGCACCGGTCCCGCCGTCCGCCTCGCCTCCAACTTCCAGAACGGGCTCAAGCACCTCCCCGTCCGCCTCACACCAGCCCGGTAACCCCGTCGCGAACCCCGCCCCGCTCTCGGTACGCTTGCTAGACGGGTCGCTAGCTCAATTGGCAGAGCTCCGGACTTTTAATCCGTAGGTTGTGGGTTCGAGTCCCACGCGACCCACCAGCCCCGACCAGGGCAAACGCGAGAACGTCCCGGTTTGCCCCCTGCCCGGCGTGCCCCGCTTCGTTCCCCTGTTGGCTCGATGTTGGCTCGGCGGCTCGCTCCGGGCCTCCAATCACCCAGCCCAGGCCCGAGAAGCCCTACCTCCAGGCCCCCACAAGCTGGGACACATCGCCCGCAGCAAGCGGCAGCCAAGACGACCAGAGCGGGCAACCGCGAGTTCCCGCGACGCGAATCCGCAGCCCTGCATCAGCAACTCCGCTGCCCCGACCAAACCCAGCGAGCAATCCAGCAGCCCTCACCTCGCCACCCCGGCAACTGTCCGATCAGCGCCCCCAGACAAGATCCAAGCCCACGCCAGGCGCTACCGAGTGGCTCACCGGCCGCGACAGGAGGCCACCAAGACAACGGCCGCTTCCGAGGGCGACCAGCACCGGAACAAGAAGTCTGGGCCGATGGTCGGCAACCTCGGCGCCGGCAATCCGCGCTGTGTTCCGCGCCACCGCCGCCTACTCGTTGGCACTCAACGGGCGGGTACGCGGGCGGCACCGCGGCGCTGGCGGGCGGCCTGGCCCCTGGCGCCGACGGTGGCTACGCGGATGCCTGCGGTGCGGCGAACACGTTGTCACCAGATCGCTCCACATACTCCCGAAGCCCCCGGCCATCCGGCCACCCCAACAGGCGAGCCGTGTCACGATCCCCGCAATGCCCCGGACTGGGCTAAGAGGTCGTAACAGAATCAGCGGACGAGGCGTCGCCAGCAGATGATGGCGGCGGCGAGGGTCATGAAGGCTTCGTGGATGTCGTCGCGGATCTCCCAGCGGATGCGTAAGCGACGGAACCAGTGCAGAAGGCCGATGGTCCGTTCGACGACATAGCGGTGGACGCCCAGCCCGGATCCGTGCGGGGCGCCGCGCCGGGCGATGACCGGCTTGATGCCCTTGGCCCACACCAGCCGCCGGTACTTGTCGTGGTCGTAGCCGCGGTCGGCCAGCAGCCGCCCGGGTCTTCGCCGAGGCCGGCCGACCCGGCCCCGGACCGGTGGCACCGCCTCCAGCAGCGGCATCAACTGAGTGACGTCGTTACGATTCCCGCCGGTCAACGACACAGCGAGCGGGATGCCGCGGCCGTCGGTCAGCAGGTGGTGCTTGGAGCCCGGCCGGCCGCGGTCAACCGGGCTCGGCCCGGTTTTGGGCCACCTTTCAATGCCCGCACGTGGGAGCTGTCGATCACCGCCCTGGACCAGTCCAACTGCCCGGCGGCATGCAGCTCCTCCAGTAGCAGCCGGTGCAGCCGCTCCCACACCCCGGCCTGATGCCATTCGGCCAGCCGCCGCCAGCACGTCATGCCCGACCCGAACCCCAGCTCTTGGGGCAGGTACTCCCACCGGATCCCGGTGTGCAGGACGAACAAGATCCCGCACAACACCTTGCGGTCGTCCAGCCGCTTACGCCCGGCATGGCGCTTACGCCGCTCCACTTTCGGCAGCAGCGGCTCGATCCGCTCCCACAGGCTGTCAGGCACGATCCACGGGGGTTGCTCGCCCTTACGCACCCACCAACACCACACCCGACCATCACTACATGTCGCGCTACATGCACATTTTGTTATGACCTCTAAGGGGCGGTGCGGCTCTGCGGCCAGAGCAGATGACCCACACAGCGGCATGAGCAAGCGGTGGGGCCGGCCGAGGTAGCGCCTGCCGTTGTGGCGTCATGACGGCGAACCGTCGCGGGGAGCTCGCTGAGGAGCTCACAGCGGCCGCTGCAACCAACCAGCGCACTCCCCTGGCCAGTTCGGGTGAGGGAGGTCGTCGACGGCTCTCGCGGCGAACACACCTCGCGGGGATCCGCAACGTCCTCTGGGACTGCGCCTGCGGATGCGGCCACCGGCACCGACGCGCCCCGGTCACTGAGGAAGAGGGCGCCGCTGAACGCAACTGCGCCACGTACGAGGGGAAGCAGCAGCTAACGTTAGGCAGCCCAGAAGACGGTGCACTGTCCGGCCGCCACCGCTTCCTGGAAAAACGTCACGAGCGTGCGGTAGTAGTCTGCGGCGTTGTTTTGGATGGTGGGAGATGCCCAGTCGTAGTTGTCCGGGTACAAGGCCACGGTGTCGGAAGCGGCCAGATGCACCGCCAGTGCTGGGAACGGTGTGGCGGCTAGCTGCGTCGCTGCCTGACGTACCTCATCAACGGTGAGCGCACACGAATTGGTGTGCGGCATGCCATGACCCCAGGCAGACCGCTCATCGGGGTACGGCCGACCGCCGATCGGGTTGACCTGGAACGCTGCGGCGTCCATGACGAAGCGCAGGCAGTCCCAGTAACGATCAAGGTCGCACGTGGGCACCTCGCGGGACAGGTAGCCGTAGGTGTCAGGGGCAGAGCGCAGCCTGTCGAGCTCGACGGGACTCACCCTGGCTATGTCGCCCAGCACGCTCATCGGCCGCCTTCCCTCATCACGGGTCCCAGAGCAAACCACGTCCCCTCCCATCGCCGCCACCGACTAAACCCACTAAGAAGTCATAACAAAATGTGTGCATAGTGTGACATACAGTGATGGTCGGGTGTGGTGTGGGTGAGTGCGTAAGGGCGAGCAACTCCCGTGGATCGTGCCCGACAGCCTGTGGGAGCGATCGAGCCGCTGCTGCCGAAGGTGGAGTGCCGTAAGCGCCATGCCGGCCGTGAGCGGTTGGACGACCGCCGGATGTTTTGCGGGATCTTGTTCGTGCTGCATACCGGGATCCGGTGGGAGTTCCTTCCTCAGGAGTTGGGGTTCAGTTCGGGGATGACGTGCTGGCGGCGGCTGGCCGAGTGGCACCGGGCGGGCGTGTGGGAGCGGCTGCACCGGCTGCTACTGGACGAACTGCACGCCGCCGGACAACTGGACTGGGTCCAGGGCGGTGATCGACAGCTCCCACGTGCGGGCATTGAAAGGTGACCCAAAACCGGGCCGAGCCCGGTCGACCGCGGCCGGCCGGGCTCCAAACACCACCTGCTGACCGACGGCCGCGGCACCCCGCTCGCCCCGTCGTTGACCGGCGGGAACCGCAACGACGTCACTCAGTTGATGTCGCTGCTGGAGGCGGTGCCACCGGTCCGGGGCCGGGTCGGCCGGCCTCTGCGAAGACCCGGGCGGCTCCCGGCCGACCGCGGCTACGACCACGACAAATACCGGCGCCTGGTCTGGGGCAAGAGCATCAAGCCGATCATCGCCCGACGCGGCAGCCCGCACGGGTCCGGACTGGGCGTCCACCGCTACGTCGTCGAGCGCACCATCGGCCTGCTGCACTGGTTCCGCCGCTTACGCATCCGCTGGGAGATCCGCGACGATGGGGGTTGGTGCAGCCCGACGTTCACGACCATGCGCAACCTGGTCGTCTGCTCTGCGGCGGTTCTCAGGAGGAGGGTCGTGGTGTCTCGGCCGCAGGATCGCCCTGTGCGAGCTGAGTCCGCACATCGGGAGGCACACGGAGGCCGTGGGCGCGCAGGTCGCCGATGAACCGGGCGACGAGCGGATCCGGTTCCGCGGACGTCACCGCCACCAACTGCCTGACCCACCGCGGAGAGAACGATCGCACCACTCCGGGAAAGCCCTGGCTGACCGCACTCACGGGGCACACGGCGATTCCCAGTCCGGCAGCCGCGAGTTGCGGTGCCACCGCAGTCACCGATGTCCTCATCACCGTCTCCGGGTGGACTCCGGCGCGGGCGAAGGACTGGTCGAGCCAGACGCTGAGGCCGTTGTCCGGTGTGAAGTGAATGAGCGGCGCACCGTCAAGGTCCTCAAGGCGTACAGCCGGCCGCTCGGCCAGCACGTGGCCGGTAGGTGCTGTCAGGACGATCTCCTCCTCGGCGAGGGCGGTGATCGTGAAGTGGCCGGCCGAGGGGGCGGTCAGCATGGCGACGTCGACCTCGTCGGAGTCGACGAGGCCGAGCGCCTCGTCCATCGAGGTGGACTCGCGCAGCGTGATCGCGACCTCTGGGTAGCGGCGATGCCACTGGCGGATGACCGCGGCGAGCAGCGGCACCGTGAGGCTCTGCGCACAGGCCAACCGCAAGACCCCTCCGGCCGCTTGACCCGCCGCACGTGCCGACCTCACCGCGGAGGCGGCCGCTTCGATCGCTCGTCTGGCATCCGCGACGGCGGCACGTCCTGCGGGAGTGAGCTTGACCCCTCGGGGCTCGCGGCGAAGCAGGACCGTTCGGGTCTCCCGTTCCAGCGAAGCGAGCTGATGAGAGACGGCGGGCTGCGACGAATGCAGCAGCAGTGCGGCCTGTGTGATCGATCCGGAGTCCGCGACCGCGACGAGGCACTCCAGTGCCCGAAGAGATGCCATCCAAGAAATTTATCGCAAGCCTCCGAAGCATGAATGCGGTCGAGGGAAGACCTCCGGACTCCTGATTGCTCCAACCCACGACACCTTCTCGCACAAGGCAGGCGAGGGGGCTCGTACAGAGCGAAGGAGAGGTTCATGGCACAGGCGTTCGTCACGGGCGGTTCGGGGTTCGTCGGCCAGGTGCTGGTACGCCGGCTCCTCAACGAGGGGCACTCGGTTCGTGTTCTGGTTCGAAGTGAGGCATCGGCTGCGAAGGTCTCGACGCTGGGCGCCAAGCCTGTGCGGGGCGAATTGACCGACCCGACCACGTGGCGCGACGAGGTGGCGGGCAGTGATGTGGTGTTCCACCTCGCCGCCGAGACGGACATCACCGCTGACCGTGAGCGTCACGAGCTCGTGACGGTGCACGGCACCCGGGCAGCCGTCGATGCGGCCCGCTACGCGCAGGTTCCTCGGTTCGTCCACTGCGGGAGCGAAGCCGCACTCCTCGCCGGCGACCCGCTCGTGGACGTCGACGAGACCGCGCCCCTGCGGCCCGACTCGGAAGCCGCTTACAGTGCGGTGAAGGCGGTGGCCGAGAAGATCGTGCTCGATGCGAACGACCCGGACTTCGCCACGGTGTCGATTCGCCCGAGGTTCGTCTGGGGTCCCGACAGCTTCCTCGTCGAAGGCCTGGTGGCGGCGGCGAAGGCGGGGAAGTTCGCCTGGATCGGCGGAGGCCGGCACACAACTGACGTCACGTTCGTCGAGAACGCCGTCGAGGGACTCGTGCTCGGATGGCGGCGCGGCCGACCGGGTCAGGCCTACTTCGTCACCGACCGGCACCGCGTCACCCTGCGCGAGTTCCTGGAGACCCAGTTCGAGATCTATGGCGTCGCTCTCCCCGTCCCTGACCTGGACGCCGAGACCGCCGCCCGCGAGGTCCCCGTGCCCGCCCGATGGTTCCTCGGGCAGGAGTGCACCCTGCGGACGGACAAGGCCGTGGCCGAACTCGGATACGAGCCCGTTGTTTCGCACGCTTCCGGTCTGGACGCCGTCAGGGACTCGGTGGCCGTCAGCCGCGCGTGAAGCGTCGTCCACGTTCAACCGGCATAAGTCAAACGTCAACGCTCAGCTGAGGGAAGGCAGAAAATGAAGATCGTCACGATTGGAAGAGGAATGATCGGCGGCGGGCTGGCCGGCCTGTGGCGAGACGCGGGCCACGAGGTCGAGGAACTCGGCCGTGACGGCGGAGACGCCTCGGACGCGGACGCCGTTCTGGTCGCGGTGCCCGGCACGAAGATCTCGGAAGCCCTGAGCAAGGTGGCAGGGCTCGAGGGGAAGATCGCGATCGACGCGACCAATATCATGCCCGCACGTCATGGTGACTTTTCGTCATACGCCGAGGAGGTGAAGTCCTTCACCCACGCCCCGGTGGCCAAGAGCTTCAACATGAACTTCGGCGCCCTGTACGGCGAAGTGCGCAAGCAGCGAGTGCGGCCGAGCAACTGGTACGTCGCAGACGATGGCGCCCTCGATGTCACCGAGCAGCTCATCCGCGACGCCGGCTACGACCCGGTGCGCGTCGGAGACCTCTCACGAGCCCGCGACTTCGAAAACGCGGTCTGGCTGCTCATGGGCATCCAGCCGGTCGGCGGCGTGTTCTACCGGTTTGCCGTTCCCGGCGAACTCTGAACGAGGGAGCAGTCCAATGTCTGGGCCACCTTCTACCCAGGCGTCAAACATGTCCAGCTGCTGGACGGCCATGACTCGCTGCGCCTCGGAACCCGATTCGAAACCAATCTGGCCGGCCAGGACGTCTTCGCATCCGTGCGGGAGTTCCAGCCTGTAACGCGTATCGCCTGGGATGGTCACCCCAAGGCGTCGAAGGCATCCAGGGCTTACCACGCTTGGATCATCACGCCCACCCCGAAGGGGAGCCACCTCTGGACCGAAGAGACGATGCAGGGCCCGCTCTGGATCGAATTGGCCAAGCAGGATCCTGAAGTCTTCTGGCGCACGCACGAGAATCTTCTCGCGGCGCTCGCCAAGGTAGCGGCCGACCGCGAGAATCGATCGCGGTAACCCGCGGGTACAGCGGCTGACCGAAGGCGAGAGCCAGCTTGATGCGGTCCTCTAACGACAGTCCACAGGGGGCCCGTCGCGGACCGCCCGCGGCCTCACGTCCTACCGCAGTGGCCAACTTCCCGAAGCAGCTCGGACTCAGCCCGGTGAACGGACCTATCCGTCCAGCCACCTCAGGCGGCGGTTGGCGCATTTAGCGTTCTCGCCAAAACGTCCAGAGAGGAAAAGTATCCAATGTATGACAAGGTGGATTGGCCCGAACGATACGACCCGAGAACGTCGGCTCTCTACGCGCTCAATGACCCTTTTTCATCCTCAGGCGGGCTGGTTGATCACAGCGTGATCGCGAGTTGATGGAGTCCCCTCAGATACAGAGAAGCTCCTGGTAGACGGGTTGATCACCACAACCCACGCCGTCTCACCAGG
>NZ_JAGEOK010000071.1 GCF_017573545.1 Actinomadura nitritigenes
CAGCAACACCCAACGCACCCACCGCCTGGCACCCTGGCTGGAGTACTACAACACCCAACGCCCACACACCGCACTCGGCGGTCACCCACCCATCAGCCGCCTGTCACCAACCTCATGACCGAGTACATCTAGAGGGCGGTCACGAGCGTGACGGCGCCGGCGGTGATGAGGGCGGCGGCCCACACGCGGTCCAGGTTGAACCAGGCGCGGCGGAGGATCGCCAGCCCCACGATCTCGTAGACGGCGACGGCGATGGTCCCCGCGACCGCCAGCATCGCCAGCGTGTGCACGCCGGTCACGAAGATCGCGGCGGACACGGCGTTCCCGGACGCCGACGCGAGGCCGTGGTGGTGGCCGGTGGGGACCGTCCCGGACGCGGTGAGCACGGGCAGCAGCATCAGGCCCGCGCCGTGCGCCGACGACATCAGGAACGACCAGGCGGCGAGCTGCCACAGCGAGATCCGCATGCCGACCCAGCGGAAGTGCCGCCGCGACAGCAGCCGCCACATCCCGAACCCGACCAGCACGATCCCGCCGCCGATCGCGACCGCCTGGGTCGCCACGACCGACCGGGTCAGCGCGACGAGGACCGCGACGGCCCCGACGGACGCGGCGTGGCCCGCGGCGATCGCCGGGAGCGACTGCAGGACGAGGGCCCTGCTGCGCTCCTGGAGGCCGCGGGCCACGGCGAACAGCCAGCCCATCGCCGGGTTGAGGCCGTGGAAGGCGCCCATCGCGACGAGCGCGGCGAGCGAACCGTCCTTCACCGCTACGGGTAGCAGTAGGAGTCGGACGAGGCGTCGCCGCCCTGCAGCCGCGTCTGGTGGGGGCGCCGGCCCCGGAACGCGTCGCCGTGCGGGAAGAACCGCTCGTCGAGGGCGAACCCGTCGGCGGTGGAGTCGAGCTTGGCCATCCAGGCGCCGACGCCGTCGGGGTAGAACTGGTCGTCCCAGGAACCGTAGAGCGAGTTGGTGACGTAGACGCGCTTGCCGTCGCGGCTGACCTCGACCATCTGCGGGCCGCCGGCGAGCGGCAGGTCCGGCGCGGCCGGGTGCGGGGCGCGGCGGACGATGCCGCCGAGGCGCACCGAGCCCGCCTCGACGGGGTGGAACGGGTCGCTGACGTCGTAGCGCTTCAGCTCGCCGGTGCCCCAGCACGACACGTACAGCCACTGGTCGTCCACCGACAGGTCGATGTCGGTGACCAGCGGCGGGACGGCGCCGAACGGCGCGATGACCGGGGGCAGGCCGGGTTCGGCGGGTTCGGCGGGTTCGGCGGGTTCGGCGGGTTCGGCGGGTTCGGCGGGGATGGTGATGACCTTCGTCGCGGCCCACCGGTCGCCGTCGCGGTGCCACAGCCACACCGACGCCGACAGGTCCTCGACGCTGACGACGACGCCGGCGAAGCCGTACTGCTTCGTCGGGTCGTGCGCGGGCCGCAGCTCCAGCACCATCTGGTGCTCGTCGCCGAGGTCGACCTCCTGGACGTGGCGGCGCTTGCGCAGGTCCCAGAAGTGCAGCGAGTGCCCGTACTTGCGGCCGAGCAGCAGCTCCCCGACGACGCCGTCCTCGATCATGGACGGGGTGCCCCACTCGGAGGTGATGAGCACGTCGTGCGCGATGTGCCACCAGGCGTCGTAGGCGAAGTATTGCGGGCCGCGGTCGACCTCCCAGCGGCCGAGGACGTCGAACGAGGTGTGGTCGAGCAGCGCGATCCCGCCCGGCCCGTCCTCCCCGTTGGCGCCGCCGAGCGCGGTCAGGTACAGCCCCTCGGGTCCGCAGTGGACGGTGTGGGGCCGCGAGTACCCGGCGCGTTTCGCCAGCTCGTCCGCCTCCAGCACCTTCACGATCTCCGGCGACGTCGGCTTGTCCTTCGTGTCGATGACGTAGACGCGCGACGACCGCAGCCCCGGCACGATCAGGTAGCGGCGCTCCACGTGCGGGTGCGGCGCGTACGGGCACAGGGCGCTGCTGCACGCGTTCCACCCGAAATGGTGCAGCTCGTCGCCGAGGTACGGCAGCTCCGTCCAGCCGACGACGTCGCCGTAGGACGCCGAGCCGGGGTCGACGTCGAGCACGGCGATCGCGTCCGGCTTCTCGGCCGCGCGGTCGAACGCGGCGACGTAGGCCAGCTTCTCCGGCGGCGCCGACACCGCGTCGCGCGGCGAGGCGTAGAAGGTCGGGTCTGGCTTCCACAGTGCCATGGAGGGTCCCTTCAGGAGACGGTGACCGGGTGGCGGACGGCGGCGCCGAACAGGTAGCCGAGCGTGTTGTAGGGCGCGGTGGACGGCTGGGACGCGCCGGTGTCGTCGGTCGCGCGGGCGAGCAGCTCGTGGCGTCCGGGGCCGTCCGGCCGCCACGGGAACTCCCAGCGGACCCAGCCGCGCGCGTCGGCGTGCCGGTCGCGCAGGCGGGCGTGCCGCCAGGTGCGTCCGCCGTCCGCGCTGACCTCGACCTTCCGGACGCGCCCGGTGCCGGACCAGGACCGTCCGTGCAGGACCTGGGGGCGGGCGGGCAGCGGCGCGTCCCACGGCAGCTCGAACGCCGACTTGACGTTCATGCGGGTGAGCGGCGCGCTGCCCTCGGGCGGGTACCCGGGGCCGAAGAGCCGGTAGTAGCGGGTGTTCCAGGGGGAGAAGAGCGGTTCGTCGGCGACCTGGATGTCGCCGACCCACTTGATGCTGGCGACGCCCACCCAGGACGGGACGACCAGCCGGACGGGGAAGCCGTGGTCGGGCGGCAGCGGCGCGCCGTTCATCTCGTAGGCGAGCAGGACGTCCTTGAGCGCCTTGGCGACGGGCAGGGGGCGCCTCACCCGGCCGAGGTTCTCGCCTTTGTCCACGAAGTCAGCGTCCAGTCCGCGGGGGAGGATGTCCACAGCCTCAGGGGTGACACCCGCGCGTTCGAGGACGGCCGCAAGCGGCACGCCCCGCCAGCGGGCGACGCCGACCGCGCCGAGCCTCCATGGGGTGCCGGACACCTCCTGGCCCTGCTGGGAGGCGTAGAAGCCGCGCCCGTTGCCGGTGCACTCGATGAACGAGGTGATGGTCTCGGCGCGCATGCCGAGGAGGTCCTCGTAGGAGAACTCGACGGGGCGCGACTCGGGCGGGGCGCCGCGCAGGCCGGTGCCCCAGAGCTTGAGGCGCCAGGTGCGCGCGTCGATGCGCGGGGTGGCGACGTGGTTGCGGACGAAGAACCGGTCCACGGGCGTGAGAAGGCCCTGGCCGCGCATGGCCTCCCAGCGCATCTCCGCGTTGGTGCCCTGCGGGATGAACAGCTCGGGCGGCAGCGGCTTGACGATCCCGGTGGCGGGGGCCGTGGCCGTCGCGGTGGCGGTCGCGGCGAACGCGGGCCGCGAGGCGGCGGCCGTTCCGAGGGCGGCGCCGAGGCCCGCGCCGGCGGACAGCCGCAGCATGCCGCGCCGCGACAGCGCATGCCCGGACGACGCGGCCTGGGCCGTGCGCACGCGCTCGTAGGTCGCCTCGTCGGTCAGGTCGCCGCCGGGGCCGGGCCGGGGGTGGTGGGGGGTGTCACCGGTTCGCATGTGCTCGATGCTGCTGATCGGCCGCCTAAAAGTCAACTTTCCCTACAGCTTTAACATGGAAATGCGCCGAAAACGGGGGATGCGGACGTCTGGGACTCGGACGCCCCGCTGGGTAGCCTGGCAGTCATGGCGGAGACGGCGCCGACGGCAGCGGACGAGGTCGCCTCGCCCGCGGACCTCGCGAGCCTGCTGGACCGGCACGCCTACCTGTGCGACGAGGGCCTCGCCACCGCGTGCTTCCTCGCGCTGCGGATGGGCCGCCCGCTCTTCCTGGAGGGCGAGGCCGGGGTCGGCAAGACCGAGCTGGCCAAGACCCTCGCGACGGCGCTCGGCGCACCGCTGATCCGCCTGCAGTGCTACGAGGGCCTCGACGCCTCGCAGGCGCTCTACGACTGGGACTTCCCGCGCCAGCTCCTGCACCTGCGGGCCGCCGAGGCCGCCGGGGTCGGCGACGTCGCGCGGCTCGAAGGCGAGCTGTACGACCGGCGGTTCCTGCTGGCCCGGCCGCTGCTGCGCGCGCTGGAGACCGCGCCGAGCGTGCTGCTCGTCGACGAGCTGGACCGCGCCGACGACGAGTTCGAGGCGTTCCTGCTCGAGGTGCTCAGCGACTTCACCATCACCGTCCCCGAGCTCGGCACGATCCGGGCCGAGCGCCCGCCGGTCGTCGTCGTGACGTCCAACCGGACCCGCGAGGTGCACGACGCGCTGAAGCGGCGCTGCCTGTACCACTGGCTGGAGCACCCGTCGTTCGACCGCGAGGTCGCCATCATCCGGCGGCGGCTGCCCGCCGCGGCCGAGCGGCTGGCCGGGCAGGTCGCGGGCGCGGCGCAGCGGCTGCGCACCCGGGACCTGCTCAAGCCCCCGGGCGTCGCGGAGTCCCTGGACTGGACCGAGGCGCTGGTCGCGCTCGGCGTCCGCGACCTGGACCCCGGCACCGCCGCGGTGACGCTCGGCGCCGTGCTCAAGTACCGCGAGGACCAGCAGCGCGTGCTCGCCGGCGGGCTCGACGCCCTGCTGAACGGGGGGTGAGCGGGCGGTGCGGGACGTCACCGAGACGATGGTCGGGTTCGCCAGGACGCTGCGCGCCGCCGGCGGCGCCGCCGACCCGGAGCGGGTCCAGGCGATGCTCGCCGCGCTCGGCCACCTCGACGTCCTCGACCCGTCCGAGGTGTACTGGGCGGGACGGCTCACGCTGTGCGCCGGCCCCGACGACCTCGCCCGCTATGACCGCTGCTTCGCCGCGTACTTCTCCGGAGCGACGGCGCGCCCGGCGCGCCGCCCGCCGCCCGTGGTGGTGCGCCGCACGACGGTCGCCGAGCCGGCCGGCGACGCCGGCGGCGAGGACGACGGCGAACTGAAGGCGGCGACCGCCAGCGCCGTCGAGGTGCTGCGGGACCGGGACGTGGCGCGGCTCACCGCCGCCGAGCGCGCCGAGGTCGCGCGGCTGATCGCGGTGCTGGACGCGGGCGCCGAGCGGCGCCGGTCGCGCCGGTTCGCGCCGGCGCCGGCGGGCCGCCTCGACCCGGCCCGGACCGTCCGGGAGACGCTGCGCCGCGGCGGCGAGACGTCCCTGCTGCGGCACCGGGCGCACCGCACCCGCCCGCGCCGCGTCGTGCTGCTGGTGGACGTCAGCGGGTCGATGAGCCCGTACGCGGACGCGCTGCTGCGGTTCGCGCACGCCGCGGTCCGCTCGGGCGGCCGGGACGTGGAGGTGTTCAGCGCCGGCACGCGGCTGACCCGGCTCACCCGGGAGCTGCGGCACCGGGACGCGGACGCGGCGATGGCGGCGGCGTCCGCCGCGATCCCGGACTGGAGCGGCGGCACCCGGCTCGGCGAGGAGCTGAAGGAGTTCCTCGACCGGTTCGGGCAGCGCGGCCTGGCGCGCGGCGCGGTCGTGGTGATCGCCTCCGACGGCTGGGAGCGCGGCGACGCGGCGCTGCTCGGCGAGCAGACGGCCCGGCTGCGGCGGCTCGCGCACCGGGTGATCTGGGCGAACCCGCACAAGGCGCGGCCCGGGTACGAGCCGCTCACCGCCGGGATGGCGGCGGCGCTGCCGCACGTCGACGACTTCACCTCCGGCCACAGCCTCGCCGCCCTGGAGGAGCTGGCGGGGCTGATCGCCGACACCGGAAGGGGACGGGCGCATGCGCGACGTGCTGGATGACATCGCCGGCTGGTACGCGGCGGGGGAGACGTTCGGGCTGGCGACGGTGGTGAACACCTTCCGCAGTGCGCCGCGCCCGGCGGGCGCCGCGATGGCGGTGTCGGCGGGCGGCGAGGTCGCCGGCAGCGTGTCGGGCGGCTGCGTCGAGGGCGCCGTCTACGAGCTGGCGCGGTCGGTGATGGAGAGCGGGGAGCCGGTCGTCCAGCGGTACGGGGTGACCGACGACGACGCGTTCGCGGTCGGGCTGACCTGCGGCGGGATCCTGGACGTGCTGGTCGAGCCGGTGAGCCCCGCGACGTTCCCGGAGTTCGCGGACGTCGCCGCGGCGATCGCGGCGCGCGAGCCGGTGGCCGTCGCGACGGTCGTCTCCGGCCCGGGGCGGATCGGCGCGCGCCGCGTCGTCTGGCGGGACCGGGCGTCGGGCTCGCTCGCGCCGGGGGAGCCGCACGCGGCGCGGCTGGACGCGGCGGTCGACGACGACGCGCGGGGAATGCTGGCGCAGGGCCTCACCGGGCAGCGGCACTACGGCCGCGAGGGGGAGCGGCGGCTGGACGACCTGGCGGTGTTCGTCCATTCGTTCGCGCCGCCGCCCCGGCTGCTGGTGTTCGGCGCGATCGACTTCGCGGCGGCGGTGGCGCGGGTCGGCAAGTTCCTCGGCTACCACGTGACGGTCTGCGACGCGCGGCCGGTGTTCGCGACGCCCAAGCGGTTCCCGGACGCCGACGAGGTCGTGGTGAAGTGGCCGCACAAGTACCTGGAGGAGTCCGGCGGCGCGATCGACGAGCGGACCGCGATCGCCGTCCTCACCCACGACCCGAAGTTCGACGTCCCGCTGCTGGAGGTGGCGCTGCGGACGCGCGCCGGGTACGTCGGAGCGATGGGGTCGCGGCGCACCCACGACGACCGGCTCGCCCGGCTGCGCGAGGCGGGCGTCACCGACGCGGAGCTGGGGCGGCTGCGCTCGCCGATCGGCCTGGACCTCGGCGCGCGGACGCCGGAGGAGACCGCGGTGTCGATCGCGGCGGAGCTGGTGCAGCTGCGCTGGGGCGGGTCGGGGCGGCCGCTCACCGACACCAGCGGCAGGATCCACGCGGGCGGCTGATCCGCGGGCTACCCTCGGCGGATGACCGCGAAGGAGTTGAGCCGGCACGGCGCGGAGCCCCCGGCCGGCCTGCTGCTGGCCGCGGGCGGGGGAAGCCGCCTCGGCCGTCCGAAGGCGCTGGTGGAGCTGGAGGGGGAGCGCCTCGTCGACCGGGGCGTCCGGACGCTGCGGGACGGCGGCTGCGCCCCGGTGCTGGTGGTGGCGGGCGCCGCGCAGGTCGAGGTGATCGGCGCGGTGGTGGTCCCGAACCCGGACTGGCGGGACGGCATGGGCTCATCGCTGCGCGCCGGGCTCGCCGCGCTGCCGCCCGGCTGCCCCGCCGCGGTCGTCGCGCTCGTCGACCAGCCGCGGGTCACCGCCGCCGCGGTCGCCCTGCTCGTCGCGGCCTACGACGCGGGGGCCGAGATCGCCGTGGCGACGTACGGCGGTGCGCCGCGCAACCCCGTCCTGCTGCGGGCCGAGCACTTCGCCGCCGCCGCCGAGGCGGCGGTCGGGGACACGGGCGCGCGCGGCTTCCTGCGCGCCCATCCCGACCTGGTGACCCGCGTCCCCTGCGACGACGTCGCGTCCCCCGACGACATCGACACCCCCGAAGACCTCGCGGCCTTCACCGGCGACGTCAGCGGGAGCGGGCTTCGGTGACGGCGCGCTCGTAGGCCAGCAGCGTGTCGATGAACAGGCGGCGCTGCGCGGGGGTGAGCGGTTCCAGCGCGGTGCGCCACGCGCCCGCGCCCTGACCGAGCCAGCCGTTGATGGCGGGCAGGTGCGCGTCCGCGACGCTGACGATGGTGCGGCGCCGGTCGGCGGGGTCCTCGCGGCGCTCCAGGATGCCCTGCCGGCTGAGGTCGCCGACCATGAGGCTGACCGTGGCGGGCGCGACCTCCAGCCGCGCGGCCAGCTCGTTGACGCCCATCGGGCCGTCGAACAGCAGGTAGGCCAGCAGCGACAGGTGGCGCGGCGCCAGGTCGAACGCCGCCAGTTCGTCCGGCACCCGGATCCGCTTGGCCGCCGACACCAGCCGCGGCATCAGCAGCAGCATCGTCCGGATGCCGTCGTCGACGCCCGGTCCCGCGCTCTCTTCGGTTGACATGCCTCTGCGTCCAAAATAGCTTTGCTTTATAAAAGACTTTGCTTGCAAAGCAAAGTCTCGTTCCGTGCGTCCAGGATAGGAGATCGGCTCGTGAGCGACGGGAACAGCGCGATCATCGAGGAGTTCCGGGCGAACGGCGGGACGGTCGGCGGCCCGTTCGCCGGCGCCGACCTGCTGCTGCTGACCGCCACCGGCGCCAGGACGGGCAGGCGGCGCACCACGCCCCTCGGTTACCTGGCGGACGGCGACCGGCTGCTGGTGTTCGCGTCAAACGCCGGCGCCGACCGCGACCCGGACTGGTACCGCAACGTCCGCGCCGACCCCCGCGTCACGGTCGAGGTCGGGACGGAGACCTTCGAGGGCGTCGCCCTCCCGGTCGAGGGGGAGGAGCGCGACCGGCTGTACGCGCGGCAGGGCGATCTCGTCCCCGCCTACGCCGAGTACCAGCGCAAGACGTCCCGCCCCATCCCGGTCGTCGCCCTGCACCGCGCCCGCCTGGACGGGCGGGCGTGGGCGCTCGGCGACGAGCTGGTGCGGATCCACGACGACCTGCGCGCGCAGCTCGCCGGCCTGCGCGGGGACGTGGCCGCGGTGCTCGACGGGCGTCCCGCCCCCGTCCCCGACCTGCGGAGGCGGCTGCGCGAGCACTGCGTGTCGGTGTGCGACGTGCTCGGCGAGCACCACGACAACGAGGAGGGCCGCGCGTTCCCGCGCCTGGAGGCGCAGTTCCCCGGCCTGGCGCCGGTCATCGAGCGGCTGCGCCGCGAGCACGTCGAGGTGACCGGCGCCCGCAAGGAGCTCCAGGCCCTGGTGGACGACCTCGGCTCCGCCGACCCCGGCCGTGTGCGCGCGGAACTCGACCGGATCGCCGCCGAGCTGGACGCGCACTTCGCCTACGAGGAGGAGCAGCTCGGCGCCGTGCTCAACGCCGTCGGCCCCATCTGGCGCACCGGCCCGCACCGGCCATGAGGGCGGTCGAGGGCGCGGGGCCTAGGACGCGGGCAGGACGCTCTCGTCGAGGGCGCCGCAGTCGACGGCGCGGCGGAGGCGGTCGGTGAGCGCGCGGATCGTGGCGGGCTCGTCCAGCACCCCGCCCGCCGCGGCCTGCTCGTGCCAGGCGCGGACCCGGCCGATCACCTCGTCCGCGCCGGTCAGGTGGAAGGCGTACACGGCGGCGTAGCGGCTCGGCAGGTGCGCGGGGTGCAGGTCCCAGCCCTGGTAGAAGCCGTGCCGCAGGGAGTGCCCGACCTGCGCCGCGTGCGCCTGCCAGGTCGCGTTGACCTCGTCCGGGCCGTCGTTGCGCGGGATCACGTTGGACGAGCCGTCCGACAGCCGGACGCCCGTCCCGGCGAACGCGACCTGCATGACGTGCCGCGCGAAGTCGCAGGCGGGATGGTCGAGGCGCTGCTCCTCGGGCGGCAGGCCGAGCGCGGCGGTGTAGTCGAACACGCCGAAGTGCGCGGCGGTGAGCCGGCCGCCGGCGGCGGCCGCGATGCCGGGCAGCGCGATCCGGCCGTCCGGGGTGAAGATCGCCTCGGTGGTCTCCACCTGCACCTCGAAGCGCAGGATGCCGGACGGCAGGCCGAGCGCGGTCTCCAGCCGGTCGAGGTACTCGACGAACAGCGCGACGTGGTCGGCCGCGACGACCTTGGGGAAGGTGATGGTGAACCCGCCGGGCAGCCGGCCCAGCCGGTCGCGCAGCGCGGTGAGGAACCCGTCGAGGGTGCGCATCGCGCGGTCGTGGCCGCCGTCGGCGAACGACTTGACCCGCACGCCCCAGTAGTGCGGCAGCCCCTTGACCTGGTAGGCGGCGGCGACGGCCTCGACGACCTGGGTGACGTGCGCGTCCTCCTCGTCGTCGGAGCGCACCCCGTAGCCGTCCTCGAAGTCGATCCGCACGTCCTCGATCGGCTCGCGGGCGAGCTTGGCGGCGACCCGCTCGCGGACCGGGCCGGCCAGTTCCGGGTCGAGCCCGAACGCGGCGCCGAACGACCCGGCGCCGGGGGTGTGGGTGTTCAGCAGGCGCAGCGCCTCCGCGCCGAAGTCGGCGGGCGTCGAGCGGGAGAACCGGTCGGCCGGGACGTAGACCGTGTGCACCGGCTGGCGGCCGTCGGCGCCGCCCGGGAAGCGCTCGCGGTGCTCGTCGCGGACGGCGGCGACGCGTGCGGACAGGTCGTCGAACGAGGAGACGCTGAGGTTCACCCCGCCATGATCCCCCAAGATCCGGGCGATTGTCAGGAGGCGCCCGTTCCGGCCGGAGACCGGACCGGTTCCTCCGGATTAGGGCTACTATAACTAGCCGGGCGGCAAGTAAGTGGGTTCCCGTGTCGCGGGACCTCAGGGGAAGGTGACCATGACCGAACACGGGACGGCCGAGCGCCCGGCGCTCACCACCCGGCAGATCTACATCGCCATCTTCGGGCTGATGCTCGGGATGTTCCTGGCGATGCTCGACAACCTGATCGTCGGCACCGCGCTGCCCACGATCGTCGGCGACCTCGGCGGGCTGGAGCACCTGTCGTGGGTGGTGACGGCGTACACGCTCGCCACCGCCGCCGCCACGCCCATCTGGGGCAAGCTCGGCGACCTGTACGGCCGCAAGGGCATGTTCATGACCTCGATCGTGGTCTTCCTCGTCGGGTCCATGCTGTCCGGGCTGGCGCAGAACATGGGCGAGCTGATCGGCTTCCGCGCGCTGCAGGGCCTCGGCGCCGGCGGCCTGATGGTCGGCGCCATGTCGATCATCGGCGACCTGGTGCCGCCCCGCGAGCGGGGCCGCTTCCAGGGGCTGATCGGCGCGATGATGCCGGTCGCGTTCGTCGGCGGGCCGCTGCTCGGCGGCTTCCTCACCGACCACCTCAGCTGGCGCTGGGCGTTCTACGTCAACGTCCCGATCGGCGCGATCGCGCTGCTGGTCATCGCGTTCGGGATGCGGCTGCACACCGCCCGCATCAAGGCCCGCATCGACTACGTCGGCGCGACCCTGCTGACCGTCGGGATCGTGTGCGTGACGCTGGTCGCGAGCTGGGGCGGCTCCCAGTACCCGTGGGGCTCCGCGCGGATCATCGCGCTCGCCGTCGTCGGCGTCGTCGCGCTCGCGGTCTTCGTGTTCGCCGAGACGAAGGTCCCCGAGCCGATCCTGCCGCCGCGGCTGTTCCGCAGCCGCAACTTCACCGCCGCGCAGATCCTCAGCTTCATGGTCGGCGCCGCGATGTTCGGCGCGGTGAACTACCTGCCGCTCTACATGCAGACCGTCCAGGGCGCGAGCCCCACCACGAGCGGCCTGCTGCTGCTCCCGCTCATGTTCGGCATGCTCGCGATGATGCTGATCAGCGGCCAGCTCATCACCCGCACCGGCCGCTACCGGCACTTCCCGATCATCGGCGGCGCGGTGCTGACCGGCGGGATGCTGCTCCTGCTGATGCTGAAGGTCGACACGAGCACGCTCACCAGCTCGTTCCTGACCATGGGCGTCGGCCTCGGGATGGGCCTGATCATGCAGAACACGATGCTGGTCACCCAGAACAGCGTCGAGCTGCGCGACATGGGCTCGGCCAGCGGGTCGGTCACCCTGTTCCGCACCGTCGGCGGCTCGCTGGGCGTCGCGCTCCTCGGCTCCATCTACAACAACCGGTTCGAGGACGAGCTGGTGCGCAGGCTCCCGCCGGACGTCGCGCACAAGCTCGCCTCCGGCGGCCAGCACGTCACCCCGGAGATGCTGAAGAAGCTCCCGGAGACGGTCCGCAACGCCTTCGAGTCGGGCGTGACGAGCGGCGTGCACGGCATCGCCATCGGCGGGACGGTCCTCGCGGCGATCGCGTTCGTCGTCGCGTGGTTCATCAAGGAGGTCCCGCTGCGCGGCAGCGCCCCCGCGCCGAAGGCCCCGGCCGAGAAGGCCGCCGAGGACGCGGTGACCACGGCCCCCCGCCCCTGACGAGCCCGCGTTCCCTCGCGGGGGGTCGCCGTCACGGCCGCGGCCCTGACGGCGACCCGCCGCGACTCAGCGGACTTCCTGGATGCCCCAGGTGCCGGTGAAGCGCTCGCCCGGCTCGAGGTCGACGAGGCCCTCGCCCGACGCGAACGCGTTGGGCGGGCAGGTCATCGGCTCGACACCGAGGCCCTCCCGCGGGTCCGGGGCGTTGTCGGCGGTGTAGATCTCCATCCAGGGGTGCGCGTCGTCGGCCCACAGCCAGACGGTCCGGCCGTTGCCGCTGAGCGTCACCCAGGCCAGCCCGTCCCCGTCGCGGTGCACCCCCGCGAACGCGTTGTCGATCTTCCGGGCGCCGAGCAGCGGCCCGTCGCGCAGGTCGTGGTCGGTGCCCGTGACGTCGGCGTCCCCGCCGACCGGGATCATCCGCTCGTTCACCGGGATGTACCGGTCGGCGTGCAGCGTCACCGTGCACTCGTCGATCGGCACGCCGACCGTGAGGTAGGGGTGGGCGCCGTGCCCGTACGGCGCCGTCCGGGCGCCGGTGTTGGCGGCCGTCAGCCGGACGCGCAGCCCGTCCGCGGCGTCCAGGCCGTACTCGACCTCCAGGTCGAGCCGGAACGGGTACCCGCCGGTGGCGAGCAGCCGGTGCGTCAGCCGGACCCGGTCCGCGGTGTGCTCGGCGACCCGCCACGCCGCCCACCGGACGAGCCCGTGGATCGCGCAGTCCAGGTCGGGCTCGGACACGTCCAGCTGGTGGGCGGTGCCGCCGTACTCGTAGCGGCCGCGGTCGACGCGGTTCGGCCACGGGATCAGCAGGTGCCCGAACGCGGCCGGGGCCGGCTCGTCGGCGCCGTGCGACAGCACCAGCGGCCGCCCGTCGTGCGTCAGCTCGCGCAGGCTCGCGCCCGACTCGGTGATGACGGCCCGGTAGGGCCCGGCGCCGATGGCGTACTGCTCTCCGGTGATCGACTCGGTCATGCCCCGGACGCTACCCCCTGCCGGACCCGCTACGCGATCTCCGCGAGGGCGTGCAGGGCCGCGGTGAACACGTTCGACGGCGGTTCGACGATCCCCGCGCCGACCTGGCCGGTCCCGGCCTCCCGCCCGGCGATCCCGGTGTCGATGACGGGCAGGATCCCGGTCCGCACGACCCGCGTCACGTCGATCCCGGCGGGGGTGCCGCGGAACGACAGCAGCGGGATCTGCAGCACCGGATGCTCGGCGAGGGTGATCTCGTACATCCGCTGCGTGGCGGCCACCGCGTCCGGCACCTCGCCGCCGACGAACCGGACGATCGCCGGCGCGGCCGCCAGCGCGAACCCGCCCGTCCCGGCCGTCTCGGTGATCGCCGAGTCGCCGATGTCGGGGTTGGCGTCGTCCGGGCCGTACCCGCCGAGGTACAGCCCGTCCGGCACCCCGGCCGGGCCGGTGAACCAGCGGTCGCCGGTCCCCGACACCTGGATGCCGAAGTCGGTGCCGTTGCGCGACATCGCGACGACCATGCTCGACCCGGCGACGTCGCGCGCCGCGTCCGCGCACGCCTTCGCCGCCGCCATCCCCGCGTTCAGGAAGAAGTGGTCGTTCCCGGCGGCGAACCGGAGCACCTCGGCGGCCCGGTCGCGCGGCACCTCCTCGGCGGCGGCGAGGTCCGGCGCCAGCTCCCGCAGCAGCAGCGACGTCGCCGCCCGGTTCCGGTTGTGCAGCTCGTCGCCCATCTGCAGCGCCTGCGCGATGACCGCCATCAGGTCGAGGGGGCCGTGCCGCCGGACGGCCGCCCGCAGCGCCGGGCCGAGCACCTCGCCCATCCAGGCGAGCCGCTCGATCACCTCCGGCCCGTAGGCCCCGTACCGCAGCACCTTCCCGAGGCCCTCGTTCAGCGAGCAGCACGCGGTGCCGCCGTGCTCGGCGTCCTCCACGACCAGCATCCACATCGACGGGGAGACCACGCCCGCCATCGGGCCGACCGCGCCGTGGCGGTGGCACGGCTCCAGGACGGCGGCGCCGCGCTCCAGCTCCCGCTCGGCGCCGCGCGGCGTCTCCGCGAGGCCCTCCAGCATCATCGCGCCGATCAGCGCGCCGCGCATCGGCCCGGACGCCCGGTCCCACTCCAGCGGCGGTCCCGCGTGCAGGAACGTTCCCTTCTCCAGGCCGAGCACGTCGCTCGCCGGGCGGACGTCCACCAGGTGCGGGCGCGCGGTCGTCATCCGCCGCACCGCCTCGGCGTTCGCGTCCGCGTGCCCGGGGCGGCCGAGCACCGCCGCCAGCGCCGCGGCCGTCCCCGGCGGCGGGGGCCGCCAGTCGACCCGCTCGACCGGGACGGCCTGGTCGGCCAGCGCGTCCGCGAGGACGTCCACGCCCGCCGCGACGACCCGCGGGTCCCGCGTGAGCAGCCCGCCGAGCGGCGGCCGCGCGTCCGTCATCCGGGCACCCCCTCCAGCAGCGCGACCGCGTGCCGCGCCGCCTCCGCGTTCGAGGCGAACACCTCCGCGCCCGCCTCCCGCAGCGCCTCCGCCTGCCGGTCGCGGCCCTGCGGGTCGGCGGGCGTCCCGCACAGCGACACCACCGCGGCGAGATCCGGACGGTCGCGCAGCGCGGCGGCGAGGACCGGCGCCAGCGACGCGGCCGGGTCCGGTTCGGCGCCGTGGCCGAGCACCACGTCCAGGAGCAGCACGCCGCACGCGGCGTCCGCCGCCTCCCGCGCGAGGGCCTCCAGCCGCAGCGTCGGGTCGATCATCGGATGGGCGCGGCCCCGGGTGTAGGCGTCGTCGCCGAAGTCGGTGAACCGGTGCCCGCGCGCCTCCAGGTCCCAGCCGAGCGCGTCGCGCGCGATCACCTCCGCCTCGTCGCGGAGCGTCCCGCCGGCGAACAGCCCGCGCAGCGACCGCCCGGCGGGCACCCGCGCGGCCCGCGGCGCGGCCCAGCACGGCCACCGCGGGACGGCCGCGCCGAGCGCCCTCAGCGCCTTCTCCACCGCCCGCGTCAGGTCGTCCTCGCCGGGCGCCGGCAGCGCGAACACCACCGGCGTGTCCAGCCGCCGCGCCGCCTCCCGGATCAGGTCCGCGACCTGCGGCGCCGGCGGCTTGGACACCAGCACGATCAGCTCGGTGCCCGGGTCGGCGTCCAGCGCGGCCAGCGCCGCCAGCGCCGACCGGCCGCTGACCTCCGGCGACAGGTCCCGCCCGCCGACCCCGAGGACGTGCCGGACCCCGGTGCCCGCCGCGTCCAGCAGGCACATCACCTGCTGCGCGCCCGTCCCGGACGCCGCCACGACGCCGACCGGCCCCGGCCGCACCGCGTTCGCGAACCCGAGCCCGGCGCCGCCGACGACGGCCGTCCCGCAGTCCGGCCCCATGACGATCAGCCCGCGCCGCGCCGCCGCCTCCTTCAGCGCGATCTCCTGTGCGACCGGCACGTTGTCACTGAAGATCATCACGTTGAGGCCGGCGTCGAGCGCGTCCATCGCCTCCGGGAACACGTGCGGCCCCGGCACCGACACCAGCGCGACCGACGCCTCGCCGCGCGCCGCGGCGGACGCCGTCGTCCGCGGGGCGGGCGGCGCGCCCAGCATCCCGCCGCCGTCCGGGACGTGCGCGGCCTCCCGCAGCAGGGCGTCCAGCGCCTCCCGCGCCCCGTCGAGGGCCCCGCCCATCGTCCGGACCGCGACGACCAGGTCCGCAGGTCCGGCGTCCGCCGGAACCGCGAACCCCATCCGCGCGAGCAGTTCCAGGTTCGGCTCCGTGCCCATCGCCGTCATCGCCGACACCACGTCAGGCCGCTCCGCCAGCAGGCGGCTCACCCGCATCAGGGTGACCGAATCGCGGTAGGCCCCCCGCCGCACCTCGACCCAGTCGGCGCTCATGCCGCTCCGCGCCCGCCCGGCGCGCCCGCGCCGGGGCCCCCGTCCGGAACGCTCATGCCGTGTGCTCCTCCGCCGGACGGCGGTGGCCCGGGGAGGCGAGGGCGAGGGTGGCGCGGCAGCCCGCGAGGACCCCCCACGCCAGGTCCGTGCCGGAGGTGTGGCCGATCGCCAGCAGCCGGCGGACGGCCGCGGACGGCGGCTCGTGCCCGGCGACGCAGCGCAGCACCGCGGCGATCTCACCGCCCGCGCCGCCCTCCGCCGCGCAGTGCAGCAGCGTCGCGGCGAGGGCGGTCGTACGGGTCCCGGCGTCCGCGGTGACGGCCGCACCGAGCCAGTCGGCCAGCCACACCGCGGTGCCGCCGTCGGGGTCGGCTCCGAAGGCGCCCCGGGGGGCGCGGGGGGCCGTCCCCCCTCGGAGGGCAGGGGCGGCGACGGCGCCGCCGACCAGCCGCAGCGACACCAGCAGCCCGCACAGGATGTCGTCGCCGCTCGGCGTCAGCCCGGGGCCGAGGCCGACGATCCGCTCGGCGGCCTCGACGGCGCCCGCGAGGTCGCCCGCGGCGCAGCACTCGGCGAGCGCCAGCGGGTCGGGGTGCCCGGCGAGCCCGCCGCCCGCCATCCCGGCGGCGACGAACGCGTCCTCCAGGACGGCGACGCCGCGGGCCAGCGCGGCGGGCTGGATCGGGCCGAGCGCGGGCGTCGGGTCCCACCAGCGGCGCACCCGGACGCGCAGCGCCCCCGCCTCCACGCGGCCGTCGCCGACCGTCGCCTCCTCGCCCTCCCGGACGGACCGGAACGGCTGGTCGCGGCGCTCGGCGGCGATCACGACCGCGTTCGGCAGCCGGACCGCGTCGCAGGTCACGACGGCCAGCACGCGCGGCTCGGGGCCCCCGCGGGTCTCCAGGTACAGCGCGGACGGGAACACCGCGATGACCCGGGCGGCGCGGCGCGGCGGGTCGAGCAGCGGCCGCAGCGCCAGGCTCGCCGCGCCGGCGGCGGGCGGCCGCCGTCCGGGACGGGCCGGGAGCGGGATCGGGTCGCGGACGAGTGCGGTCACGGATCCTCCCGAGGCCGGCGTCGGCTGCCGCCCGGATCGCGGGCGGCCCGGCCTCCGCTGAGACGGTAGAACGGGCCTCCGCGCGGACGTATGGGGAAAGCTGCCAAGGATGGTTGTCATCGTTCGTCTTTGTTGTCAGTGTTGATCAGGAACCGGTAGCGATCACGCCACACGCGGCGATGTACGCACCAAAAGGCGAGGTGACCCCTGGCATGAGTTACACCAGCGCGGACCCGGGCCCACCGGCCCTCCGGCTCGCGAGCACCGGAACACTGACCTACGGCCTGTCCGTCGGCGAGGTCCTCGGCGCCAGCACCCTGAACGGCGCCCGCCTCATCGCGGGACGGTCCGGACTCGACCGGGTCGTGCAGCGGCTCAACGTGATGGAGGTCCCCGACATCCTGTCGTGGGTCAAGCCCCACGAGCTGCTGCTGACCACCGGCTACCCCCTCCGCAACACCCCGCAGTCGCTGGACAACCTGGTCGCCGACCTGGACGAGCGCGGCCTCGCGGCCCTGGCCATCAAGCTCGGCCGCTACCTGGACTCGCTGCCCGCCGAGATGATCGCCCAGGCGGACCGGCGCGGCTTCCCGCTCATCCTGCTCCCCAACGACGTCGGCTTCGACGACATCCTCAACCAGGTCCTCACCGACATCCTGAACCGGCAGGCGGCCGTCCTCGCGCGCACCGAGGAGGTGCACCGGGCGCTGGTGCAGATCGTGCTGTGCGGCGGCGGCCTGCAGGAGGTCGTCGACGAGGTGGCGACGCTGCTGGACGTGGCGGTCGTGGTGCTGGACGGCGAGCAGCGGGTGCTCGCCGGCGCGGGCCCCGACGAGCACGTCCAGGCGATGCGGGGCTTCGAGGCGGGCCGGCACGCGGCCTGCGGGCGCGGCGGCTGCGGCATCATCGGCGCGCACGGCACCGGCGACCACCTGGTGGTCCCGGTCGTCGCGGGCGGCTTCGACCACGGCCGGATCATCGCGTTCAGCCCGGCGGGCACGCTGCGCGGATCCGACCTCGGCATCCTGGAGCGGGCCGCGACCGTCGCGGCGCTCGTGGTGACCAAGCAGCAGGCCGTCGCGGCGGTGGAGAGCAAGTACCGCGCCGACTTCCTGCGCGACATCCTCGCCGGCCGCGCCGGCGACGACGACCGGGTCGTCGCGCACTGCGGCGGGTTCGGCTCCAGCGGCCGGAGCCTGTCGGGGTAGGTGTCGTAGAGGCCGTCGACGTGGTTGGCGGCCTCTACGCGGTAGTACCGATAGAGCGCCGAGCCGCGCGCGCGGACCATCCTGGCGTAGACGTCCGAGTCG